>JAHDIH010000004.1:307499-463347 GCA_020630875.1 Deltaproteobacteria bacterium
AGCAGAAAAGACAGCTTGGCAAAGCGAATCGTATGGAGAAGCGAAAAGTGCGCAGAGCGAACCGCAAGCAACGCAAACAAGTTCGTCGAGTAAACAAGAAGCAACAAAAACAAGCTCGTCAAGCCCAATAAAACCAACCCATAACTTTCCACGGAAGCGTCGTCATTTTCAAAATGGTGGCGCTTCTTCGTTTCGGTCGCGGGAACGCGACGACCAACGGAGCGAGACTCCACGCAACGAATTCTCCCAGGTCGCGGGAACGCGACGACCAAAGGAGCGACGATAGAGTTCTTCGAATGCAAGGCAGGCGAGTTTGGGCGAAACCCAAGACCGTCGACCTGACCTGGTGGTCAAGAGACCTCGCCTAACGCCGCAGTCGAAAATTCTATCGAGCGACAGCGACACTATGGTGGTTGTAGCTCAATGGCAGAGCACTCGGCTGTGACCCGAGAGATGGAGAGTTCGATCCTCCCTAACCGCCCCCAATTGCAGACTTGGCGTAATGGCAGCGTGTTGAGTTTCCACCCCGGCGGTATGGGCTTTCGTCCCATAGTCTGCACAAGGTTACGTAGCCCAATTGGCAGAGGCACTGGCATGAGATGCCAGCAAGTGTGGGTTCGACTCCCTCCGTAACCACCAACCGGCAAATATTTCGCGACATCGACGAACAAACCTATCGCGATAGCGACGAACAAAACAAGCAAACCTGTCGCGACAGCGACGAAGCACAAAACGAACAAACCGGTCGCGATAGCGACGAAGCACAAAACGAACAAACCGGTCGCGATAGCGACGAACAAAACAAGCGACGGAAGAATTCGTGAGTGCAAGGCATGCGAGGTCAGATGAAAATCTGACGTGCCGACGTGGCCTAGCCGGCCACGAGGCCGAGCATAACGCCGCAATCGCGAATTATCCCGAGCGCCATAGTCGTGTAGCCCAATGGCAGAGGCACCAGGCTTAGAACCTGGCAAGTGAGAGTTCGAATCTCTCCACGACTACCAAGAACCCAAAGATCGCATAGCCCAATGGCAGAGGCACCAGGCTTAAACCCTGCACAGTGAGAGTTCGAATCTCTCTGCGATCACCACGTACAAAACATAGAATATAAAAACAGTTACCCGACCAAAGAAAAAAATATTAGAAAGGACAAAGACAATGAAGAAATTCCCAAAGATTGGTCAATTCAGAAATCTAGTAGCTGAGATCAACAGAACGTCCCAGTTCGCAGGACTTGATGACAAGGGAGACGCCATCTACGATGAAACACGTCCTAAACCCACCATTTCGTTTGTCGGCACAGTAAAATTGCATGGAACTAACGCCGGGATTCAGTACAGTCAATCTGAGCAAACGTTTCGCGTACAGTCTCGCAACGAGTCGTTTCCTCTTTCAGCAGAAGAAGGGACCCACTACGGCTTTCTCGGATTCGTAAAGAACAACTTAGCTCAGGTAAAAGAGCTATTTGATAAAACTTATGAATTGCACCAAGCACATAAAGACAAAGACCTTGTGATCTATGGCGAATGGGCTGGCAAAGGAATTCAAAAGAAGGTTGCGGTTTCGAAACTAAACAAGACGTTCTTTCTATTCTCAGCGAGGTTTTTCGATGCGTCTTCCCCTGAAGAAAGCACCTGGATCAACTTAGACACTTCTTTTCCTGAAACGTCTCCTATCCAAAACACCAAGGATTTTAAAACATTCTCAATCGACATCGACTTTGGGAACCCTAAGGCTGTACAAGAGACACTGCTTAGATGGACCAGCGAAGTAGAAACCGTTTGTCCCATCTCCGCAGCTCTTGGAGAAGAAGGAGTCGGAGAAGGAATTGTGTTTGTCGAAACGTTCACGGGAGAAAAAACTGGTGACCTACTGAGGTTCAAGTCCAAAGGAGAAAAGCATGCGGGCAAGTCGAAAACCAAAGAAAAGCTAAAAGTCTCCCCAGAAAGACTGAGCCTTTTGCAAAAGGTCGCAGACCAAGTTACCCCCACCTGGAGACTTGCGCAAATGTTCAACGACGTCACTTCTATGGGAAAAGACATCGACAGAAAACACCTTGGTCCCTACCTTAGAAAAGTGAACCAAGACATCATTGAAGAAGACAACGACCTAATCGAAGCTGCCAACCTAACCTATAAAGACATCAGCTCCGAAGTCTCCAAAATCGCCCGCGACTACTTCTTCGAACAAGAAAAACTCTAGCCGGATACGCTGCCAACAGCAGCAAACCCGCTAACTCCTGAGCGAAGTAGAAAGGGCGGCTGCCAAGACGCGCGAGATGCGGCCTCCGCATTGCTGACGTGTACTCCAGTACACAAAGCCGAGCGCAACGCCGCCAACCGTCCTTTCTACGAGCGCCCCTGGAAGGTAACTTTGACTGGGTCAAAGCTCCGTTGCTAACGGTCGCGCGCCACAAGCGTTTGGTTCGATTCCAATACCTTCCTCCAATAAACCTTAAGCCTCTTGTAGTCATCTGGGAAGACACCTGTTTTGTAATCAGTTTAGGCGGTTCGATTCCGACTTGAGGCTCCGCTTGCATGCCGCATCGAAACAACAAAGCCAGTGCTTACAAGCAGATAGGAAGATGCGAAACAATAAGTGCTTGTAAGAAAAAAACAGTGCTTACACGCCGCTAGGCAGTAAGCGAAACAACGAAACAAGTGCGAAGCCAGAATGTTAGTTGGCAAGGCATGCGAGGTCAGATGAAAATCTGACGTGCCGACGTGGCCTAGCTGGCCACGAGGCCGAGCATAACGCCGCCAACGGACATTCTGGCGAGCACCTAGGAAGGATGGCAGAGTTTGGCTTATTGCACCGGTCTTGAAAACCGTGGGTCCATTGGACGCGGGGGTTCGAATCCCCCTCCTTCCTCAAATCTCTTCTAGCAATTCTATCCGGTTGTTGAATGGATCGTAAAACGAAAACCGATTGAACGTAGGCAAAGGATCAGCTTCCTTTACTCTCACGCCATGCTCTATCAGCCGCTTTTTGATTTCCTCTAGACCGCTCACTTCAAACGCAGGATGCCTCTTAGATTGGTTAACCAGGTCTTCGGTGCCGATATGCAATTCAATGTCGGCAATGATGAGCCAGAAACCACCATTCTTTTTGAGGTCTTGCGGCTTGTCTATTTCTTTAAGGCCAAGAATATCGCAGTAGAATGCCTTGGCTTCGGACTCTTTCCCTTTTGGGATACAAAGTTGAATATGGTTAAGTCTTCTAAATTTAATAGACATGCAATGGAGGGATAACTCTCCTGCCGAATGATTTCAACACGCCCCTCATCGTTTTAGGGATTCAACAATCTCCAAGCTCGGGCACAGGAAACCTCATCTTCGAACGTAAAAGCGCAAAACCAATTATCCATATCAAGAGTCGCTGAGATATTTTCTTTGCTGAACGAAACCTTTATAAAAAACAGATCCAGTCCAGCAGCGGCATCCTCGGGGTTCCAGGTAAGTGGCGTCACCGTATTTACGGTTTCAAGCACCTCGCGAAAAAAGACAGTCGAGTAATCGTTGGGCATTACAAAAATACAAGGTATTCCCGTTGGCCATGCGTCTTTGTTGAACGTAAGTCTACCAATATCGACTTTGGGCCCCATTGAACAAACAATATCATATTTCACAATTCGCCCCTGCCCGAGGAAGGGCACCCGAAAAACGTATTAGGAATGGGACCGTAATAGGTGGGCGAGAAGCTGCTACTCGGAACGCGGACAGGACTTGAGTCACTGAATGCCAAGAAGAGGTGTGGCGTGCAATCAAGGTTGTGGATGCACCGGGCAATGCGTGAAGTATTGCAGGGAAGCGCGTTTCCTGACGATTTCTTTGTCTCGCATGGCGCGGGTTCGAATCCCGCCAGGGGCACCAATTCGAGAGATGATTATGCAGGAAGCGAACACTTCCTTTTGGTACGAACTTCTTTAGTTCCAATTTCTACAAGTGTCGTTCGGTTAAGAATAAACTTGCGACGAACTTCAGTGATGCGTCCGCCCGTGCATACGTCTTGCGTGTGCAACAAATTTCCTCCTTGAGATTCCCATCGAAACTTATTCTCTTTGCTAGGAAAATAAACGCTATCAACACTCGATTTAACGGGAAACACAGGGAAACGAATCCCCCAAAAAAGATGCTCCACAAATCCGCATCCCATATTGTCAAGACTTGGAACTTTCACGGAGAGAAAGTAGCGACCTTTATACTTCAGCCAACGTCCTTCAACAGGTTCCGCTGAGTCGTTACAGTACCCAGGAATTTCTACCGTATTTCTAGCTCTCCGAATCTCTACAGAGTTTCGATTGATCGTTTGATAAAGTAGCAAGCTTCTCGTGTTGTCTCCTTTCTCCTTGAGCTCATCCATGGCGAAATGTTTGGCTACAGTTACAGTACCATCCTTAGTAGGATGCTTCCCTTGCCAGAGAACATTCGTATCCGCTGGTTTTTCCTGATAGCGACGACGTTGTTCGTTATGATGTCCGACTTGGATAGTAGTACTGTCGACAGCTCCAGTAGCATTCTTTCTATACTCTACATAGTCCCAACCAGCCCACGAACCTTGCGTTCTGAACGTGCAGACCTGCTCTTTGCACAGAGGCTGCTGCTCTTTGGGGACGTTGTTCATAACCTCTAGTACTTCCGCAGACGATTCCTCGAGAATCTCGCGCACCGTCTTCTCTTTCTTCGCGGAAGGTTCCGCTATCGGAGCGGCGACCTTTTCCGGCACTGACGAACAAGAAGTAACAACGAGAATCAGAAGTAAGCGCATGGTTGTACAGCGTCTATCACCCCAGAAAAGTTCTATCAACATGCCTATGTCATCTAGTTGGCCAAGGATGCGTGGTTTTCAGCCATGTCACGTCGGTTCGAATCCGTCCATAGGCACCATGCTTCCACCTTAGGAAAGGTCTTGGCACTACGAATGCTGAGTGGAAGGTTCAAATCCTTCTGGAAGTACCATATAACGATACCAGCGGTTACTGCGTCGTATGTGCAACTTGCTTGAAAGAATTACTATGAAAAAAGTACAGATTGATGTTTGGTCCGATATTGCGTGCCCGTGGTGCTGGGTAGGTAAAAAGAACTTAGATGATGCCATTGAGTCCTTCGATGGTGAGGTAGAAGTAACGTGGCATGCGTTCCAGCTCAATCCTTCGGCTCCCCCATCGCCGCAAGAGCCGGTGGACTATTGCGGGAGGTTGGCGAAAAAGTACGGGATGTCTCGCGAACAGTCGCAAGCAGCCATTGACCGTATGGTTTCCACTGGGAAAGAAAAAGGACTGGAATTTCGATTCGACAAGATCAAACCTACTAACACCTTCAACGCGCACAGACTGCTTACCTGGGCGAAAACCAAAGGTCTGCAACACCAACTCAAAGAACGACTTTTCAAAGCCAACTTTAATGAGGGGTTAGTGATAAACGATCCAACCACTTTGATCAACGCCGCAGTGGAGGTGGGTTTAGATGCCGCAGAAGCTGAACTAGTGGTGATGTCGCAAGAGTGGCATGACGAAGTGATGGCGGACAAAATTGCGGCGTCGCAAAATGGAATATCCGGGGTACCTTTCTTCGTCGTTAACAAAAAGCTAGCACTGCAAGGCGCACAACCAACTGAGGAAATTCTGCGAGCCCTAGAGTTCGCTACCAACGACACCAAAAGTGACATCGGAAGTTCATGCTCCGTTGATGGTTGTTAGCCCAATTTTGTAGGGTCAATAAGATCAGGCATGGTATAATGCTTGTCATGTCTAACGCATTCTTAGAAGCCGTTTCTAAATACGACACCTACACTGAAAACGGCGCTGTTTCACACTCGACAACTGGCAGCAAATTACTCGACTACTTCGCCAAATCTGCGACGTTTCGTAATCGCGAGCTAACGCATGTCTTTGCCGACATGGGAAAGCTGTGGAATGAATCTCCTAAAATTGCGTTGCAAATCGTCTTTTACAATCGAATGATTTCACGAATGGCCAAAGGCGACCTTGAAACAGAGACGGTACAAAAAGGACAAGGAAATCGTAGTGAGTTCCGCAAGTGTCTAGTGTGGCTTGCTCGTTTCCAACCAGAAACTCTGTACAAAAATCTTTGGTTGGTGCCTTTGGTGGGGACATGGAAAGACCTTTGGCATGCAGACTTGATCAATGACCTAAAGACCGACGAAGTCTATGCGTTGGTAAAAAAGGGAGTGGAAAGTGACTACAATCGCGGACTAATTGCCAAGTATTTGCCCAGAATCCGTTCTAGGGCAAACACGTTCAACGAACGCCACCTGCAAACTAACCAATTTGCCTATGGGCTAATCAAGTACTTGGGCTGGTCACCAAAAGAGTATCGCCAGTTCAAATCTTCTGGTAGTGCGCATGATTTTCAACGGAAGATGTGTGCAAACCAGTGGGACGAAATCAACTTTGGATCGATTTCCGGCAAAGCTCTGTTTCAGTTCGCCAACAATCGTGGAATGGACCAAAAGACGACTTTGGAACGACATAATCAAGAGTCTCGCTACATCGAGTGGATTAAGGCACAGCCAACTGCCAAATTTACAGGTTACGTTCACGAGTTAATGAAGGGGGTAAACCGAAATCTCACACTTGCCCAAAAGTACACAATCGACAAACAATTCGAAGGGGTTCTAGAACTAGCGACCAAAGACAAGAAGATTACAGAAAACATTTGGTGTGCATTAGACACCTCAGGATCTATGCAAGCTCGAGTTGCCAACACCTCGGCCTTCGAAATCTGCCTAGGACTCGGAATTTACTTTTCAACCCTCAATGAGGGTGCATTTCGCGACCATGTCATTATGTTCGACAAAGAATCGAAACTGATGAAACTTTCCGGCTCATTTTCTGACAAAGCGTTGCAATTGTTGTCGGCAACTACGGCATGGGGAACTACCAACTTTCAATCGGTCATCGATGAGATCGTAAGAGTAAGAAATTCCAACCGGGACATACCAATCAGCGATTATCCATCCACCCTAATTGTTGTTTCGGACATGCAATTCAATCCAACTGAAGACTCAAAAACCAACTACGAAACCGCAATAAAAAAACTAAAGGACGTTGGTCTACCTCCCATACGAATCGTTTGGTGGTGGGTCACAGGACGAGCAGAGGACTTTCCAAACCAACTAGATGACGAAGGCGTAGTAATGCTCGGAGGGTTCGACGGAGCGATCATTTCTAATCTGTTAGGAGAAGAAGTGGAAACATCGTCTAAAGCAAGTGGTGGAAAAGCTATATCTAAAGACTCCACGCCTCATGCTGCAATGCTAAAAGCGCTGGACCAAGAAGTACTAAAGATGATATCGATTTAACTTGAAAATTTGAGCCGAAAGATTACCGCAGCACCATAATTGGTTCTTATCGCCTTCGGGCATAAGTTTAAGTGTAATCTGTGGCTCACTTTTCTTTTTCATCCCTCTTTGCTATCTTTAAATCGAGCCTAAAGATTACCGCAGCACTACAACTTTTAATGGAAGTGTAATCTGTGGCTCACTTAAGCTGTGGACAAATGCTCCCTATCCTCTATACAGAACTTGTAAACTTTTATCATCTACTAAATCCGTTAGAAGATCATAAAGACGAAGGACAAGAATTCGCGGAAGTTTTGCTGTCAGCCATTTCTAGTAATCGTCCAACGCTATTGGAGCTTGGTGCCGGAGCTGGACATAGCGCCTATTACATGAAGTCTTACTTTAATGAACTGACGCTTACTGATATTTCAAAGCCAATGCTTGCGCTTTCCAAGTCTATCAACTCAAGCTGTAAGCATCTTCTTGGAGATATGCGCGACCTCCGACTTTCTGAACGATTCGACTGCGTATTTATCCACGACGCAATCTCCTACATGCAATCGATTGATGACCTGACAAGGGTAGCGGAAACCGCGTTTCATCACTTAAAATCAAATGGAGTGGCACTCGTCGTACCAGACTGCACAAAGGAAAGCTTTTGCGATTATTACGAGGACCATGCCGCAGACGATGAACGCAGGAGTTTACGCTGCATCTCGTGGTCCTACGATCCGGACCCAACTGATTCAACTCATATTACCGACTTTGCGTTTTTACTTCGTGAAAATGGCGAAGTGCGTCCCATTCACGACCGACATACGTTTGGTCTTTTTGCGGAAAAGGAATGGCTTGACGTATGGAAGTCGGTCGGCTTTCAGATCGAAATGATTTCTCGCCCACTCCCAGCTGAATACGCGTCTTCAGCTTATACAAACGTAATGTTACTCTGTCGTAAACGTGTATGAATCACGCCCATTCATTTAACCTAACGACTAAAGCTTAGAGGTCGAAAAGTACTCCAACACCTAGTATGTGCAATTGCTCATCATTGTCATCAAGCGCTGTCTCGTAACGATAAAAGACTTCCCATTCATGATTGCCGACCTCACGTTCTGCTCCCACGGTAAGACGTAACGTTTCAAGCCCTTGATCCAGCAAATGAAAAATTTCAATAGCGACCGCCCCTTCCCATTTGTCGCTCAAACCGAACTGCCCTTTCAGCCTGTTTCTAAGTACAGTCTTAGTTTCATCTTCCTTAAAGAGACTTTGAAGTCTGACTCGGTATTGCAGTTTGAATTGTCCCCAAGCGTGAAAAGCGAGACCGTCGGCCTGCAAGCGGTGACGCGTATCAAAGTCCCCACTTCCGGTACGTTTATAAACATACCGGTATCCTGCAGCCAGCTTAAAGTTCTTCTCGAACTTAACGGCGATACTAAGTTCCGGCATCACGGACTTAAGCTCTGACATATTGTCCTGGAGTCTCAGATGTTGCCGAAACTTTAACTTTAGCGACTTAGAGAGTTTGTATTGTAAACTAGCGGAAGCCCAAAGTTCTGCGTCTGTTTGAGCAACCGACGTATTAGCACTTACAAGTACTACAAACGCTATAGCTATACGCATTCGGTTTCCTTATAGGTCACGGTAATTTCTGCAGAATCCCGTAGAAAATCCATCCTCCCAATATCCACACGAACAATATTTCCCCCCATTCTGTTATGCAAATCTTCATGCAATTCTTTTTCATTGCCGGGACGCAGCAAGCTAACGTTGTCGTAGAATACCACCCGAGATAGTTCTCGCTGCCCTCGCCAACCTTTCTCTAGAATCAGAGGAACAGAAGCGATTACTGCGTTTACGACCAAGAGTTCTACTACACTAATTTTCTTGTTGGCAACACCGTTCAAAATACCCAGCCCTATAACGATGAACAAATAGGTCAAATCAGTTGTTCGTATTGCTTCGGTTCGATACCGGAGGATACCGAACACCGCAAACAATCCAAGCGCGAATCCTAGTTCGACTGGCACCTTGCGCAACATCAAGCACATGCAAAACGTAATTATATTGAAAGCAAAAAAGGTAAACACATACCCTCTGTCACGGTGCACCCTAAAATATACTAAACGAATCACCACTACTGCGAAGAACAAATTAATGAGCAGCCTTGCTAGAAATTTAACCAGGTCATCCATCTCTACAAAGTGATTGGCCCCTATAATGTAGTCACTCATACTCGAAGTCTTTCCATCGCCCTGAAGCTGGGCAATAATCGGTTGTTCGCTAGCTGTTTTCTAGTAGCGTTTAGGGCCGCGCAGTACTTGCTCGCTGACTTTCGCCTTATCCTTCTTTTCGCAAGATCACGCATGATAGGCGTCTGCATGGAAAAGGAAGGCTGCTTCACTTCCAAGATAGCTACACCGGTCATAGCGACTACTTGTTCGTCAGAGATAAAAGATAGATTGATATCAATAGTAACTCTTTCATTATGCCTGTCGTTGAGCAGCGTCAGCCTGGAAAAATTCGTCCACAAGACTGGGTGAAATTCTCTCCCTTTGATGGGAGTGTGAGCACCAATAAACTCTATCGCTTCGGAAGTATCCAGACAGCTCGTATCAAATGGAATTTCCATTCTACTTTTCACTGTAACGTTGGCACTGTTCTTCTTTTTTATCTCAAGGTAGCTAACTTTTCTGTCGTCGTAGTGCCGAATCCGGGTCTTATACCTAGGGCGTTTTCCACGACGATGATCATGAAAGCATCGGAAATCTCGTGTATCAAAGTAAAGCGTTCGGTACGACGCGATCGTTTGCTCGGACGCCAGCAGAACAGAGTAATTTGGCTTTAAGTTCCCCAGCAAACTAGGAACATCGCGTTCCGACATCAGAAACTTGCTGTCGGTACGGCGCAATAGTTTTCTCTTGCTTAACAAAGTAGAATCCGCCTTTTCAAACGTACTTAGCCTAGAGGCGACTTCTCTCTCAGACTTCCTTATATTGGTTGTTGTGACAGCCTCAATCAAGAGCGTTCTCTACCGCTACAACACGCTCGTCTAAATGACTTTGAAGCTCAGCCACTGACGATCCGAATGCTCCCGTGCTGGATAAAAATGAGTATCCGTTGGACTCGGTGGCAGTAGGTCCAACTACGTACTCAGAGATTAGGTCGTGATAGCCCGAGATTCTTGTTTTCACCCATGCGGCATCAAACCCATTGCCGGTAGAGATAACGTTAGCTAATTCATTTTTATACTGTTCAAGGTACACATTATCATCAAGTAGATAGCTGACTAGTGGCCATTCATTACCTAACGATGGAAAGACTCTCTGAGCCTGCTGTGCACAGCGTCCACCCTCTAACATTGATTCGTTGAGGTCCCAAGGGAACCAAGTCAGTCTGCCGTTTGGTGCTGAAGCTGTAGCATCCGTTGGATCTGCATAAACGTAGTAATTATGAGCAATGCAACCATACGTATCCCAATTTACCATAGCCTGGTTTAAAGCGAGCCACTTGATAAATCCACTAACATCAAAGTATTGCTCTAGTTCACTACGCCATGACGCTGGTGCACTCACTCGGCTACTACTGTGCAACGCATTTATCGCACCGACAATATCGCTCCAGTCCCCCTCTTCTTCATTCGTCTTTTTTTCGAACTCTGCTGCTAACGTGTTTGCTGAAGTATCGTTACTCCATTGCGCCTCCGGCTTATAAAGGTTGCCGCTATCGTCCTCAAACTGTGTATCTAACATCTTGTTTGAGGGGTCCTCTATCATCGTGTACAGGCCTAAGTATACTGGCGGGGCAGTACCAATTGTCGCGTAGACTTGAGTAAAGGCACCACGCGCAGTGGGGATTCCTGCTCTACGAAAAATGTCCGCGCCCAACTTGTCTCTAATCAGAGAGTCATCTTTGTAAGCATTACTAAACGTCATCTTCTTGAATCCGTGAAAACGCTGATCTTTGATAGTCGGATACTCCTCTTCAAACTGATCAAAGTCTAAGCGAAATGCAAACTTCTTAATGCACGATCGCCAAGCTCCCGAAAGTGACGAGTTGCCTTTGTAGCGCATTCCGACGTGATTCCATACCGTACCGTTATGCTCTACCTTTATTGGCACCCACGTGGGATCCTCCCCAGTACCTCCGCCGCCCCCAGGTCCACCACCTCCACTGCCACAAGCAGAACCAAAGATGCTTTCGAGATCCGCCATTGTTTCTTGGTAAACGGCATCGGATATTACCAGATCGATTCTATGAACCTTCATATCTTCGATGTTTTCGTCATCAAACAGTAAGTCGTAGTTAGGATCGGCACTCTTGCTATGGGTAGCGTCTTGCCAACCTTCAGGTCTCTCAACATTATCTTGCTCGTCTTCGCCTGGTTCACTTGAACCACCACACGACAAACATCCAAACACAAGAAAAATAGCGGCAATTTTTCTGTACGTAGATGGCACCTTACGACTCATTCTCTCGCTGCTAATTACGCCGAGCATTATCTTCGACCTTTGGAAGGACGGCACGCAAGCGGCTTGTCTTCAGCTGGGGTAAAACAAGTTCCCTCAAAGCTCCTGTCCCTGTGCTGAAAGGAACAAATATCACCAGATGACTTGTTCTGGCATGCTGTAATTGCCTCCTTAGGCGGCCGCTTCTTTTTGTGAGGACGAGCTTGAACAGTTGTCCATGTCAGACTGCAACCGATCAGGGCAACTAGTAGTGTTGTTCGAATCATTCTGTAACGTTAAACTTGGTAAACTACTTGTATCTTTCTTCAATGTTACGAAGTGTTAACGAGCAATAAGTGGGACGTACGACTGAGCGACGATCATAGAATTTTTGCTGACGATGGTTCCTAGCCCTATCAAGCAGTACGGTCGATATTTCGAGAAGATTTCTCGATTTTGACCGCTTGTGGCACTACACCATTCCGGCCAAAATCGAAGCGCCTGATACTCCTGAACCGGCTTGCAATTTCAACATCAACAACTCGGCTTGAGCCAGAGAACAAATTTCCAACAAGAGGCAGAAGGCATTCCCCTGCTGTCCTAAGGCATGAACCTTACCTTCACCTTCTAGTCCCCTTAGCGATGCGGCTAACGACTCTTCACAAACTGGTACGGAAGTTCCAACCTCACATAGCACTAGACAATGGACGTCAGACTTGTCCGTTTGTCCTAAAGTTTTTGAAACCCGTTTTTGGAGTTCATTTTGAGTGCCAAGCCTACGAGCGTCTCTGACGTCTAAATCGAAGAGCTCAACTACTTCTTGCGAATTTACGATCTCAGACCTGAAGCCCGCCAAAAGTGAAGACTTCATCTTTGCAATTCTACTTCGCACAGCATCCAAGTATGGAAAAGCAATGTTGGCGCATGATAGCAGCATTGTTGCGAAGTATTAAGCGATCGTATTTTCAACAGGCAGCGTTATGCTAGCGGTGGTTCCTACACCGTGCTGACTTTCCAAAACCACCCGGCCATGATGAGCCTCAATGATTCGTTGCACCAAACTTAGTCCAAGCCCAATACCACCACTCGCCCGATGCCTACTTCTATCTGCCCGAAAGAATGGCGTGAATACTTGTTGAAGATCATCGGCAGCTATTCCTTGACCACAATCACGAAACTCAACCTGAATCGTATCTGGCGTTGAATCAACAGAAACAAAGACGTCTTCTTTGGAGTACTTCAACGCATTGTCAAGAAGGTTCCCCATAGCTCTACTCAATAGCAGCGGTTCACCAAAACAATACAAATCCTTCGGTACCGTCAATTCAATGTTTCGACCGGGATAATACTCTTGAAAGCGTACCACCAATGCTTCGAGCATCTTAGTTAGGTTGATGCGTTCTGACTTTTCTAGCCCTTCAGTCATTGCGACCCGTAAGAGTTCTAGAACATTACCCACTAGACCTTGCAGTTCTGTAATGTCTAACTGAAGTGACTGCAGTATCTCGGGTTTGGCCTGATTGCGTTCTTCAGCCAAATCTAAAGCCACCCTCATTCGAGCAAGTGGCGTTCGAAACTCATGAGACACGTTAGCGATAAGTTCTCTCTGCGACTGAATAAGTACGCTAGTTCGATCTGCCATCTCGTCAAACGCTCTACTAGCCGCCCCTATTTCGTCTTTGGTAGTGTTTCCAATGCGAACCGAGTATTCCCCAGCTCCGAAAGCGCTTGCCGTTGACTCCAGCTTGCGCAACGGCATGACAAGTCGACGAGAAAAAAAGAATGAGGCAACAGAAACAAGAAATAAGATTGCCATACCAGCCCAGAGCAGCAATTCGTTTGGCGGTGTTACCCCTGGCGGGCCACGTCGGGGCCGCCGTTCACCATGGCTTGCCGGGCGTTCTTCGTCGTGCCTTGGCCGTCTCTCATGCCGCGGCGGTCGTCCCTCATGCCGTGGCGGTCGTCCCTCATGCCTTGGTGGTCGTTGTTCGCTATGCCTGAGTTCTTGCCTTCTATTGTGATGAGTTGGTGCAGTACTCATCCGATGCCATGCCGCCAGCAAGATAAAAATTACTACTGCTCCAATCACACAAACTGCTGTGTAAATGTAAACCAATCTAGCAATTGGTCCCGGCGCTTTCATGCGTTCATAGCCAGCATGTAGCCAACTCCTCGTACGGTTTTCAAAATTGTAGGCCGACGCGCATCATCACCCAACTTTTGACGCAACCGAGAAATATGCACATCAACAGATCGGTCGAAAGATTCATCGGCATTGCCTTTAACTAAATCCAGTAGCTGTTCCCGACTAAGTACTTTACCCCTGTTTTTCGCCAAAGCGTAAAGAATCGCGAATTCATGTGCCGTAATCTCAATAGCATTTCCCGCTAGGAATACGGCCAACTGGGCAGGCAACAAACGCAAGTTCCCTACGCAAACCTCATCTAACTCGGGACCAACTTCCCCCCGAGCTCTTCTTACTGCAGAGCGGATTCTTGAAAGTAACTCTCTACTATGAAACGGTTTAGTAACGTAATCATCCGCGCCCGCATCTAAACCAACGACCCTATCTGGTAGCTCGTCTCTTGCGGTAAGCATAATGATCGGAACGGAGCTTTTTTCACGAATACGTCGGCAGACCTCCACTCCATCAATACCAGGAAGGTTTAGATCCAGTAGAATGACATCGAACTGCCGACTAGACAGTTCGTGGAGAGCTTTCGGGCCGTTTTCAGAGTGGACCACAAGAAGACCGTGTCCCTGCAGGTAATCGGAAGTCAAAGCCGCTAACCGAACGTCATCTTCTACTAGCAGAACCTTGATTACACCAGAATGGGTCACACCGCTTATTATAGATCAAATACGACTCACTATCTTCAACCTTAACACTTCGCAACATCTAGCTCCGTTGCGCCTGAACACCAATCTACCGCATATGGTTAAACAATATCTTTGTGTTATCTTGCAGGTGAGAATAAAAAATTTTCGAGTTTGATATTTCCACAGTGATCTTCTAGTGTCCTCAACATGCGTTTATCATTGTTAATTCTTTTGATGGCTTGCGGTCCAACGTCCACCGTAGACAAATTTGATCCTGACCAACCTGCACCAAACTCACCTGACGTAGATGACGATGGTGATGGTTACACGGAAAACGAAGGCGATTGTAACGACAATAACGAGCTTGTAGGACCAGATGCTGTAGAAATTGTTGAAAACTTAGAAGGTAATCCCGAGGGTTCAGACAACAACTGCAACGGCTTGGTCGATGAACAACCAGACTGCGGTTCGAACTTTTCCGATGACGGCACAGGTTACGCTGGCGCGATTGGCCTTTGCGACAGTTCGCTAGTCTCCGCATCGCTTACTAGACCATCCAATAGTTCTACCGACATCGCCACATCTTACGGCACCAACAACACCGCACGAGAAGGTCAACACCTTGCGGTATTGTCCACTGGCGGATCTGCTCCAGGGTCGGAAAAGATTTTCTCCGGCGGTTGGGGTAGCTCTTCGTCTCACCCACTCCCTCAAGGAGACCCGCAAGATAACTGTGGTTCGGCGGACCCAACATCAGTATCAGACCTTGTTTCTTTTCGCGTGAATCTCAAAGTGCCCTTTAATGCGCAAGCAATCGCTTTTGACTTTTCCTTCTTTACCGCTGAGTTCCCATCTTTCGTTTGCACCGAATTTGATGACACGTTCCTAGCGATACTCACCGACCAAACAGGGAAGCAAAATATTTCTTTTGACGAAAATGGTAACCCAGCAACGATCAACGCCGGATTCTTTGACGTGTGCCCCGTTAGCGCAACCTTTCCTCAATGTATGGGTGATGCAGAGCTAAACGGCATCAACTTTTCCGGTGAAGGCGGCGGTACGGGATGGTTGAAAACGGTCGCTCCTGTAGTTCCAGGGTCTGCGATTACCATTGATTTCACTATCTTTGACGAAGGTGACGACATCTACGACTCAATCGCTATTCTTGACAATTTCAGGTGGCTCGCAGAGTCCGTTGATGGTCCTGTAACTATCGACTAGTCAAGTCCAATACAAACAGCATTAAGGCCGGCATAAATGCCGGCCTTTTTTTGTTTAGCTAACTATTTCTGTACCGTCAGGTGCATAATCTCTGTACTTGTAGAGCCTCGACATAATCAAAAAGATCGTTGCGGCTACAAACATGAGTCCCGCGTAGAGCCAGAAACGTTGGGCATCTGACAGTGTCGCTTCTTCTCCGTTGAGCGGCGCGGCATTCCACCAGCCCGCGATGACACTGTCCAAACCAGTAATGCCAGCAACCAATAAGTTTCCGATAGAAACACTGAGGTACCACAGTCCCATAAGCACTGACTTCATCGAAGATGGCGCCTGACTATAAGCAAACTCGAGTCCGGTAATGGATACCATCACTTCTGCCGTGGTGATTAATAGATAGCCAACTAGCTGCCACCAAATATCAACTTCTGCTCCAGAATCGATCTGCTGTTGAATAAGCGCGATGGCGACAAATGACGTCACCGTAAGAAACATCCCCACCCTCATTTGCGTTAACGGACGAATTTCCCAACCGGTAGCCCGCCGCACAAAGGGAAAAATTACCAAAGACAGCAGTGGTACTAAACCGAGAATCATTAGCGGGTTCGCTGCCTGGAACTGATCTGGCGCAATGGTAAATTGCCAGCCAAATACCTCGTAGGCGCGATGCATGTATTTTGCCTGAGCGGTCCATGTCGTATGAGTTTGGTCAAACAACGCCCAAAACACACTAATTACCGAGAATAGCGACGCTATTGCGAGAACCGCTTTGGGACCCCGAACTTTGTCATCACCGAACCTCCGACTTGCTGGTCCCCAAAAGCCATCGAAGCTTCCAGGAGTAACACCAGCGAGTGCCGGTTTCTCATCGTTAGAAAAAACAGATCGCAGAGAATAAAACAATACCGCTAGAAATCCCGTGTCCGCTTTAAGACTTTGTCGAAGAGAGAATACCAAGACTCCTGAGGCGAAAAGCCCTAAACTAATGAGGACCTTCCCCAGAGTATTAATCGATTCGTACCAAGACATCTGTCCAAAAAACAAAAGAGAGACAGGTGCAAGAAATATTAGCCACCCACTCAAAACGTCTAGCGCACCGAGTTTTCCGCCTGGACTAGCTGGAATATGAACGAAACGATGACGGCCCAACCAAAATAGTAACGTAGCAACTCCCATCAGAATTCCCGGAATCAAAAACGCAACAGAGTACCCCCAGGTGTCTCTGACCCAAGGAATCAACAGGGTACTAGCGAAAGCGCCAAGGTTGATGCTCAGGTAGAATATTTGATAAATGCGAGCCAACCTGGGCCAATTACTTTTTCCAAATTGATCACCAAGGTGAGCCCCAACGCATGGCTTGATCCCACCGGCCCCGATAGCGATGCATATTAGGCCAGCAGCTGACATGCCCAAAGAGTCTTCTCCAATAGACATTAGTGCGTGGCCAAGACAATAGAACAAAGAAAGGTAAAGAATGGTTTTGTATTTTCCCAAAAGCCTATCGGCCAATACCGCCCCTAAAATGGGAGTCGCGTAGACTCCGGCAAAAAACATGTGTTGTAGAGTGGTTGCACCATCGGTTGCCTCTTTGGCAGACGCCCCACTCTGTTGAAACAAATACTCGAGATAGAAAAAAAGTATCGTTGCCATCCCGTAGTAGCTGAATCGTTCAGCTGCTTCGTTTCCTACAATAAAGGGAATACCAGATGGCCATCCCTTGTTGTCATGATCTGGCTGTGTTCTTGGACTGCTCATGAGGTCGAATAACACAAGATAAGGTCCAAATTTAGAAGAAAGTTTCCCTCAATCAGAGCATTACTATTGACCACGCCAGGCGAGCACGCCGATTACCAAACCAAGTGGAATGCCGAGAATTACCGGAGAGTTCTCGTTGATCGCACACCCGATCATCGCTCCACTCAATATAATGCTTGCGGCTATCAGTCGTACATTGTGCTTTGTCATCAATTTTGAGAGTAGCAACCGCCTAATTTTATGCAATATTTTCTACAACGCTAAGTGCATAATTTCACTTACAATAGGGAAGCTTTTAGTGATTGAGACGTCACGAGGGGCATGATACTCATGGCGAATGAATCGAATTCTTCCTTTGATGTTTTGCGTTTTGGCTTGTAGCTCCAGCGAAACAATCCAGACGTCAGGAGAAGCTCTCGCAGGATGTCCTCCTGACGCCACCAGCTTTAGTTGGCCCGTTCCCCCATCTACTGTTTCCATCACTTCCGATGCCAGTTGGAAACACAACGTTAACTTTCCTGGTGATAGCTTTCGTAGCTATTCCGTTGGTGGCACCGCAGGGCAAGGCGGATTCGTTTACATCAAGTTCTCCATATTCGTCTCCGATCCAGAGGTCGTCTACTTTCAAAACAGCAAGACGTATCCTTTCCACTACGACTTCGCCCAGGCACACTTGGATCCCTATCTAGGAATTTCTCGAGAGGACTTCGACCAAGTAACGCTCTTCGAATCCAACCAAGAGGTCATCCTTGGAGCGTTGGTATTTCCGGCCACAAGCGAATACGGTGGGCCTCCTACAGAAGCCGCGATACAATTCGTTGGCCAAGACGAATACCACCCTGAAATGGTCCGGCAACTACACGACACCGTTCTCTCTCACATCAACGTGGCTGCCGATGCGTCTCTGGATCTCTTTTACTTTCCAACGTACGAGCAAACGGAATGCACCAACTACCACCTCACCTTCTTGGAAGACAATGGCGTGGACGTGGATAGTTTTTCTCGCTGGGTCTCCGCCAATCAATGCTACTCGCAAGGTTGGGGCGTTGGCGAGTTAAAGTACTTCTCAGCTGAAGAAGTAGAGAGTGCCTACGCCTCCGGACAACTTACTTCAACTGACATTCTGTTAACTGATGACATTCCCGCGGAGCTGCCCCCACTTCGAGGCGTTGTTTCTACCGAGCCAGCCACCCCCAACAGTCATGTTGCCATACTGGCCCAAACATTCGGCATTCCGTTCGCCTACGCCAATCAGCTCGGCTTGCAACAAGACCTCACTTCCATGGTGGGGAGGCGAATCGGACTGGAAGTGAATAGCGGCTACTCTTGCAGCGTTCGAGCGGTAGACTTAGAAGATTCACTAACTTCAGCGCAATACCAAGATTTGGAACATCGACTTCAGCCAGAACCGCTAAACTTCCCCGCTAAAGAGTCCGACGGCACCTTGGTGAGGCCTTGCAATGGACTTACCAGAGCCGACGCAAAGTTTGTCGGAGGTAAGTCATCCAACTTTGGCTACCTCCTCGCCTCCATTCCGAGCAACGTACCGCAAGAAGCACGAGCCTACAGTTTTGACTTGTGGGACTCGTTTATGAGCCAAGATGTTTCTGGAACCCCAATGAACCAAAGAATCCAAAATGCACTCTCGCCCCACCAAACGTTTCCCCCTTCTGATATTGCAGCCCTCTATGATGACCTTAGCGATATCAGAGACATGATTAAAGATGGTGAATTTACACCTGCAATGAAAACAGCCATCATCAACTCTCTCTCCGATTTAGATCCAAACCAAAAAATTAGATTTAGAAGCTCAACAAATCTGGAAGACACTGAATCCTTTACGGGCGCAGGACTGTACGACAGCTATAGTGGCTGTCTTGCCGATGATTTAGACGCAGATGATACTGGTCCCAGTCACTGCGATCCAAGTAAGCCAAATGAAAGAGGCGTCTTTCGCGCGATGCGTAAGGTTTTTGCCAGCTATTACAACGACAACGCTCACCTCGAAAGACTCAGACTAAGCGTTCCGATGAGCCAAGTCGGCATGGCGATCCTGGCCCACTACTCATTTCCCGACAGCGACGAAGTCGCCAACGGGGTTATCACTGTTGATATAGGGTCCTCTATTGCACTTACGGTCGTTTCGCAACCTGGGGCGGCCTCGGTGGCGAACCCAGATGAAAACGTTTCCCCAGAGCTTACTAAAGTCCATTACTACCCAGGGTTGGATATTATTTGGAGTGACGTTGTCCAATATTCGTCACTTCTTCCGTTCGGTCAGGCGGTTCTCTCTGATGACGAATACGAGCAGTTGGCGATTCTGATTAAAGATGTCTCCGACGTATACGGTGCAGATATTGGAAAGACGCACTTTAAGTTAGACCTAGAATACAAAAAAACAAGCCAAGGAATCATCATAAAACAAGTGAGAGAGATTCCTCAGGTAGACAACGCCAAGACTGTCGTGCCGTATTTGGCAGGGGTCAGTAGTCAAAAATGTCCGTTTCAGGGTGAGCAATCCGACGTCTTCGCAATTCACCGCAGCAAAAACAAATACGTAATGAGTGCAGATGCAACTCACATGGGCTCTTTATCCTCCAATCCGATTTCCTATATTGAAGGTTATCGAACCAACAGCGCCTCTTCTACATTTCGTGGAGATCCAAGCCGACTTAACAACTCCTTTTTCAGAAACGAATCGGATAGGTTCGTCTTCGGATTTGATGTGGGCGGCCTTATCATTCAAGCGCAGCAAGAAAGGTTTTCCGCGCAAGAAAGAGCCGTACCGGTACTCCCGCCAAAAGTCAGCTACGCGATAGAAACCATTCATCCTTACAACAAACGCAAAGATGAGTTGCCGGTGGTGGTTCTTGAAGAGCTAAATCAAAAACTTGAGGTGGATTACCACCTGAAGCTGCCGTTCTACGACTGGAACGGTATAGGAGAAAGAAATGCAGATGAGACCAAACTAGGGATTTGCCCGGAAGATGTGGACCTAAATGGCGCGCTACTACAAACCCGGCAATTCGAAGCAGATGGCATCACGATTACCACTGAATTCTATTGGCCTCCGGCTCCTACCGGCGTAACCGCGGGTTATACGGCTCCGGCTCTCAAGTTCGTTCAAACAACAATTGAAGGGCTAACCGATGCCCCAATCACGTTAACGAGCCAGCTATCGCAAAGCTACAGACCGGGACACCACAATTTCAGCGAAGACTTCATTTTCGAACCAGCGAAGCAACCAGGACTCAGTAGCGATATCAGACTCCAACTGGCCGCCAAAAACTTAACCCAACTCTACTTTAGAGCCGTAGACCTGTACGATGGAGAAGTTCAGTCTGCTTGGTTTGTAGACCGACAAAGAAACTTGCAACCATTAAGTGACTTAGGCAAAGATGATGAGCCTCCCGTAAGTTATCCACTTCCAGAAAAGCTCTAGTCGAAATGTCTCCTTCAATGATGAAAGCCGTGGTTTGCGATCGATACGGCTCCGCCGAACTGCTTAAGCTAAAACAAGTTGCCAGACCAGTCCCCAGAGACGATGAAATTCTAATACAAGTGAAAGCTGCAGCCGTTAACACCAGCGATGTTAGAATAAGGGGACGGGACACAGGCGGCGGGCTTTTTGGTCTTGTCGCCAAACTAGGGATTAGCGTGGTGATTGGCGTAAGAGGTCCACGCAGAAATATTTTGGGCAGTGCCGTAAGCGGGATTGTTGCCAAGGTGGGATCAAAAGTCACTAAGCACAAAGTAGGAGACGAGATTTTTGCTCTTACAGGTCTAAGCTTCGGAGGACATGCAGAGTACTGTGCGCTACCGGAAAAACGAGCTACAGCGAAGAAACCTTCAAACGCAACCTTCGTGCAAGCAGCCGCCCTTCCCTTTGGAGGAAGTTCTTCTCTGTACTTTTTGCGAAAAGCCGGACTGTCACGAGGTAAGAACGTCTTGGTCTACGGAGCTACTGGTGCCTGCGGAACGGCAGCGTTGCAGATTTGCAATGCTATTGGTGCAAGCGTTGATGCGATTTGCTGCCCAAGCGGCATGAATCTCGTGGAGGAATTGGGTGTTGATAAAAAGTTCAATTACGAAAGCTCCGACTGGAAAGCCTCGGAGAAACGCTATGACATAGTCTATGA
This sequence comes from Deltaproteobacteria bacterium, assembly GCA_020630875.1. Classification (GTDB taxonomy): domain Bacteria; phylum Myxococcota_A; class Polyangia; order Haliangiales; family Haliangiaceae; genus JAHDIH01. Next base: position 329,179 of record JAHDIH010000004.1, read on the forward strand.
TGCTGTCGGAAAAATTAGGAAACGCGACGTAAAACATCTACTGCCGCACGATGGACGTTTTTGCACAGTCGATGGATTAGATGTTGCCAAAGAGTACTCGTCCGACTTGGAGACTATCGGAAAATGGTTCGAAGAAGGCAAGTACCATGCTGTAATCGATAGGACCTACCCCGTTGAAGAAATTATCACCGCTCACAAGTACGTTGAGTCTGGGAGAAAAAAAGGGAACGTAGTACTAACGTTCTAACACCCTAAATCGGGGTGCGAGTTCGCTTCAAAAGCTCACCAATAGAATCCCAACTGATTACCTCTCCCCGCTGCCGGGGCGTAACGTAGTTTATTCCAAGCTGCCTGGCACTTTCGCGCACAGCTGGAGTAGCCGCTCTTTCCAGTTGCCACAACGTTTCCGCATTGTAGCTGGTCCACAACGTCAAATAAGTAAAGGCTTCCATGTACAGCAATGCTTTGGCTTGATCGCCATTAGACAGAAGCTCAACGTAATGCTCCATCAACGCATCCATTTGATGATTTACCTTTTCCTTTCTAAGGTACATCTGCTGTACTTGCCCAATGGGATCCAGAGGCGTTGCTTCGCTCGCAACAGTGACCCCACAATAATCGCACTTGAATCGCTGACGGTCCGCGACCTCCAAGGGGAGACTTCCGCCACAGTTCGGACATTTCAAAGTTTTGATAGTATTCGTCATTTAGCTTCCCTCCACCAGATAACTGAAGAACGTCTTGAACTCGCGATGACTTACAACCAATTGGTAACCGTACGGATTGTACAATGTTACCTCTCGGTCTCCCACAGACTCCACCACGTAAACGTGATCTTCTTCCAAGTTATCTCCATATTTTGACGGTGATGCGAACGGAAAGCTTAAGGTTCCCGCCACAACTGGTGCGCGAGAGAGCATAGTCCTCTAAGCTCTTATAGGATCAGCCATTTGGTCTATTGCGTGCTCCGTGCCCAGAGTTCCAGTTAAAAATCCAAACGCTTCGACGGCCGAACCGATGTGAATTCCCTGATAGCCACCAAAAGCGGCGCCAAGGGCTTTCTCCAAAAGAGCCACCCAAAGTTCTTCTCCTGCCCAAGCATAATAACTCTCTCCATTACGCCGGCTCGGCAAGTTTTGGTTTACCACGTAGCAGTAAGGCGTCGCACTGAACTTCCCATTGCGAGCATGCAATGTAATTGAGTAAGCATCTCGTCCTTCACTGTCTTTTGTAGGAGTAAATAGTGATTGAACAAACGCAGGGTTCTTCCGCACAACAGCGCCAATAGTAGAAAGCCAGAAGCACGAATAAAGTTCTCCTTGTTCGATATCAGTGATTGAAAAACTATGTTTTTCCCCCGCGTCGCGACTTGCAAGACTTGCACTCGCTTCAGTCATGATAACGGAACCACCATGAATCGGGTGTACTTCTACCTCACCATCGGGGTTACGGCACCCATCTCGCGATATAGAAACGACCCCGGTGGTATCAGCAGAAACGTCGGACTGATTAGTCTTTGTGGCTCCTTTGTTCCATTGCTGCCGCCCCTTTCCCACACCTTATTATACCAGACACCGCCGTCGCTGAATATCTAGTTAGCAAGCGGTGAGACTGCAATGGTCTTTGGTAGCAGAAGCCACACCTTGCCAGGATGATTGACTTTTCCCCCAATGCGGTAAGCAACATCGTCGTGGCCAAAATAGATGTCCACGCGCACGGTCCCTAAAATGTTGCCACCGGTATCTTGAGCAATCATCAGCCGCCTGTAGGGACGATGCTTACCTCCTTGTGGCGGTGGTGCCAGCGTATCAATCCAAACAGGTGTAGACATGGGAACAATCGCTCGGTCAACCGCAACCGAACGCTGCGGTGTCAAAATTACGTCTTGGGTACCAATGGCGCCCTTGCGCTCTTCAAACTTGAAAAACACTTCGCTTACCTTAGTATTCGATATGGCATAAAAGGTATCGATTTCTTTAGAGGTCCAAGGTTTGCCACCATTCTCCTTTTTCATTTTTCTCATCGCCCTCATCACGGCGCCATTGCGACCGCCACGTCTGCCGTTCTTACCATCAAAGTGAATCCATATTTTTTCATCGCTCCCTTGCAAGTGAGCAATTCCCGAGCCTTCTATTTGAATCCCGATGGCGTCGGTAGGTTCGTCGGTCCATGCGAGGACATCGCTTTCTTTGAGGTTACGGTACAATTCCTCTCTCACCGGATAACGCTGAAGCCGACCCGTTTCGTCGGTACGTCCCCAAATCCTGCGCGAGCGACCATCCGATATAAAATGATCCAACTGCGTTTCAATTAAGTCGGAAGGTCGCTTCAGCAAAGGAAAAACGTATCGCCCCTGCTTGGTCTTGGAGACGCGCAAGTCTTGTACGTAATACCCGGTAAACTTTCCTTTTTTCACTCCTGTACCAAAGGTTGAATACGGATGAAACATCGTCTCAAAAAATTCCTTGGCTTGCTTCTTAACTTTGACCTTACTTAGAGCCGAACACGCGGGTCGCCAATCAGCGATTGTCCCGGCATACGAAGCGGCCCCCATTAGCTCACTGTCGCCTCTGCTCATTTCTTTGTCGCAAGATCTTTTAAATGCTTTAGCAGCAGCCAGATGGTCGTCTAGTTCCCAATCGGGAAGAGAACTAAAAGAAACTTTAGTGAGCAGCGCGGCGTCATCCCCCAACGTAGTCAGAGTCTGACCTTTAGTGCCGCAATTCACCTTGTCGCACTCGACGGCGATTACTTTCGCTTGAGTTTCCTGACACGGCTCCTTTGATTCTTTTCTTTCTGCACAAGAAACCATAAATGTCACAACCAACGCGGGATACCATTTGTTCATTCTCACATAACGAAAGAAACACAAATTAATTCCTACGGCCAGCGGACGACGAGCTAACTCTTGTACATTATTTGGTAGCTTGCGTAGTCAAAATCGCAGCGCTCGTAGCAACGCATAGCTGATTGGTTGTCTTTGTCCACGTACAAACGAAGTCCAACAACATCTGGTGAACGATCAGCGATGTCCTGCAACGTCGCGAGGAGGATTCGAAACAGTCCCTGTTTTCTGAACGAAGGATTGATATAGACGCTTTGAATCCACATCCAGTTGCCATTGCGCCAATCACTCCACTCGCTCGTGTACATCATTTGCCCAACAAGTTGGCCTTCACTCTCCGCAAGAAAATATTGCCCTTTGCTTGAGTCAAGTAGAAGACTTTGGACACCTTGACGCAGTATCGCTTGATCTAGCTCCAAGCCTTCGCTTTCGCGAGCCAAAGCTACGTTGAAGGACATAATCGTATCGAGATCTTCTACTGAAGCTTTTCTCACAGACACTTTCGACATGATTCATTGTTATCACAACTAAAATCATTAGCTACGAGCTCCCGCAACATCTACAATTGGTCCGTGAATTACTTTGAAGGAATCGTTCTACCAAAGAAGGCTCCTAATCTCGCTGTGCCGCTGCCAAGCAAATATCTCTCAGGGCATAAGAACGCTTTTCAAGATGAGCCACTATCATTCCTTATTAACTCGCAGAAGCACTATGGAGACTTATCCAGGATGCGGTTCGGTCCCTTTTGGATTCACAATCTCTCTGCTCCGGCCGAGGTCTACGCGATTCTCGTAGAAAAACAAAAGTACTACAGCAAAAACACGGCAGGCTACCGCCTGTTATCGAGAGCTCTTGGACAAGGACTTCTCACCAGTGAAGGAGATATGTGGCGCAGACAACGAAGAATCGCCCAGCCCGCATTTCGAAAAAACAACATCGCTGAGCTAGCCGAAATCATGACCGTAGCCGCAAGCGAGACGGTGGCGCAGTGGGGTGACGGGCAGACCATCGACTTGTCAAAGGCAATGAACTCTTTAGCCTTACGAATCGCTGGAGAAACTCTCTTTGATGTGGATTTATCCGATAGTAGTTCAGAGGTAAGCAAGACCGTCGATCACATGATGGACAGCTTTCAATCACTGATGACCTCAACTTTCGCAAGTTTCACCTACAAGCTGCCGCTACCGGAAAACCTTCGATTGAAGAGGAAAATAGAAGAATTGGATCGAGTGGTGTACGACATCATCGAAAAGGAGCGTAATGCTAACGTAACCAAGAGCACTCTGCTCCGAATGTTCATGGATGCCAAGGACGAAGATGGCAGCGGGATGAGCGACCTGCAACTAAGAGATGAGGTTCTAACGATGCTACTTGCCGGACATGAAACCTCGGCCAATGCTCTGGTTTGGACACTTTATCACGTCGCAACTCATAAGACGGTAGCCCAACGAATTGTCGACGAGCTCAACGCGACTATGGGAGAGAGTACGCCAACCATCAAGACCATTACTTCCATGAACTACCTCAGGCAAGTAATACTCGAGTCATTGCGACTCTTTCCTCCTGCCTGGACCATTAGCAGACGAGCGGAAAGAGAGGACCGAATTCTGGGGAAGAGGATCCCCAAAGGCGCGATCGTTCTGATGAGTCCGTACGTACTGCACCGACGTGCCGAGTTCTGGCCAAACCCCAATGACTTTGAGCCTGATCGTTTCAAACATGGCGTACCACCAGAAGTCAGAGGAAGTTATTGGCCGTTTCTAGTAGGAGTGCGAAAATGTATTGGAGAACACTTTGCAATGACCGAGCTGATGATTGTGCTCGCCACCATACTTTCGCGTTTCACCTTCGCTCTTTCTCCAGGGCAAGACATTCAATGCGACCCCAGCGTCACGTTGAGGCCTAAGTCCGGAATAAAAGTGAAACTTACCAAACGACAGTAGGTCCAACCACTAGCGCACCAGTAAGGTCACCTGTACAGTGACCCAATGAAAATTTGCGCCATTTCTGGAAGCCTCAGAAAAGAATCCTACAACACGGCGCTTCTAAAAGAAGCCGCGCGTTTTGGTCACGAAGTATCGTTTGCAGCAATAGAGATGCCTCTGTTCAACTCGGACATCGAAAAACCAGCCGCAGCTACCCAACTCGAAGAGGCAATACGTAGTGCTGATGTCGTATTAGTTTCTACTCCTGAGTACAACTACAGCATCCCTGGGGTACTTAAAAATGCTATCGATTGGACCTCCATGCCTACCTACAATTCCGTCTGGGCGGAGAAGCCCATTGGGATTATAGGAGCCGCAATGAGTGTTGTTGGTACCGCTCGTGCTCAAGCCCACCTCAGGCAAGTACTGTTTGGGGTGCGAGCTCATGTTTTTCCCAATCCGGAATTTATTGTAGGCGCTTGTCACAAAAAGTTTGCGGACGGAAAACTCCAGGACGAAAAAACGATCGATTTTTTCAAACAATACCTCGACAAACTACAAGCTTGGAAAGCAAGCTTCAAGATCTGATGCAAAGCACCACTTTATGGCTAAAGTAGCTTGAAGGTACCGACGCCAAATCATAGCCTAGCGCCATGAGATACATTATTTCTTTTCTTCTGGTTGCATCGGTTGGTTGCGGCGTAAAAAAAGCTGAACACGCCAAAGCTCTCAATCAAGTAGAGGTGTTAACTGGCGAACTGGCTGCCACAAAGAAGGACCTGGCTCGTTTTCAAAAAGACAATCGTAGGCTCGGTGGAAAGCTGGAAGTCACCCAGAAAGATCGAGATGCCAACAAAAAGCGAAACCAAGCGCTTGCGCAAGAAATGCAAGCTACGGAAGAAGAGCTCGAAGAGCTTCGTAAACAACGCGCGGAAAGCGAGAAACGCGTACAAGCATTTAGAGATCTGAATGCCCGTTTTCAGTCTCTCGTGAACACCGGAAAGCTTGAAGTAACCTTCCGCAACGGTCAAATGACACTCAAGCTACCGTCGGGCGTGCTTTTTGCTTCCGGAAAAGGAAAACTAAGCAAAAGTGGCTCGGTGGCATTGCAGGAAGTTCTAAACGTACTAATGGCTTACAAAGACCGCAGATTTCTGATCGCTGGCCACACCGACAACATTCCTATTCGCAGCAAGCGTTTCAAAGATAACTGGGAGCTTTCTACAGCTCGTGCCGTCAGCGTCGTACACTATATGGTCGGTGCGGGATTCCCATCCAAAAACCTTGGGGCTGCTGGCTATGGTGAGTTCTCACCAGTCGCTAACAATGACACCAAAGAAAACCGCGCCCTCAATCGTCGAATTGAGATTGTATTGGTGCCAGACTTGTCTGAGTTGCCAAATCTTACTGCCAAATGAAAATAGGCACACAGGTTGCCAATGCATTGGCAACCAAAACCACTGTAGGGCTGGAGTCTACCATTCTTGCCCATGGGTTCCTGCGGCCGAAGAATCTAGAGCTCGCAATAGCCATAGAAAAGGAAGTTCTTTCCCACGCTGCTACTCCTTCCACGATTTCCGTGGTTGAAGGAGAGGCAACCATTGACTGCGGTGAAACTTACCTCCGCAAAATCTGCATGGAAGACTTCGCAAAGACCAATATCGCAGACCTTGCGGTGTATATGGGGCGCAAACGTAATGCCGCAACGACCGTTAGCGCTACGTTGGAAATTGGAGCCGCGGCAGGACTTACGTGGTTTGCTACAGGGGGCCTTGGAGGAGTTCACAGAGACGATGGTGGTGATGTATCTAGCGACTTTCACGCTCTCGCTACCAAGCCGTGCGCTATCGTTTGCTCGGGAATAAAATCATTCTTAGACATCGAACGAAGCATCGAGCGGCTTGAGACGTTGGGTATTTGCGTCGTCGGTTATCAGTGCGACAAGTTCCCACTCTTCTACTCCAGAGAAAGCGAATTTGGGTTAGAGCATACAGCCTCTACATTGTCAGAAGTAGTCGAGATAGCGAGAGCACAAAGAAAACTAATGCGCTCTTTAGTTATTCTAAATCCCGTCCCTCATAAATTCAGCATAGAGAAACGAGAAGTTGAACACCTACTGGCGAGTATCGAGTCATCCGCGACGGGCAAAGGCAAAAGTCCCTTTATTCTCAAAAAGCTCGGGGAACATCACAATCTAGTAACCGCCAATTTTAACCTTGCTATCAACAACGCCAAACTGGCTTCGGAGCTTGCGGTCTTCGAATCAGAGATGTACCTCCGCTAGAACCGGCGTGTAGAATAACTCACGCCCCGAAAATAGAACATCGCGCCGACAAAAGTCAGACGCGATGTTTTCCACAACCCTACTGAAGATCACTCTTCAGTGGCGACTGGCTCCAGTTCCACATAGGTCACAGATGAGCATATCGAATTTTCTTTCAGCTCCGCGAAGTTGCCTGGTTCCAGGAAGCTATTCCCATTGTGCCGTTCACACGACCCATAAATCGTCTCGTTGCGAATTGAAGACTCCATAGAAACATCCCCATCATCGACTTTCAGAAATGTTTCCGTAATCCAAACGTCACAACACTCTGAAGGGTCATTATAGTTACACTTCGAATGCTCTTTCGGTAAATCCAAACCAAAGACATCTTTTCTGTAAAAGTTACCATCGGATGTTTCTTTGAGTATTTTGATACTAGTTTCTCCATCTTGGGACAGATCGGTGAACGTTGCAGTGACGACCTCTTTTTCATCAACCACAGACAATTCGATGTTTACGACATCAAACTGAGACTCAATCGCGGCGAGATTTCCATCGCAGCCCTCATCAATGAGGCTATTAAGAGTGTAGTCTCCTTCGTCGGGCAACTCACCGCTACCGCATGCCGCGGAAAATGAAATGAGAGTAGTAAGGATTAGGGGGGAGATGTTTTTGTTCGTCATCATGCTTTATCTTACGGACGAAGATTCAGGGGGGATCCCTTGATGTGACTTAGCGCCCGTAAGTTCCGTAGAATTGCCCTAAACGTCAGCTTTCTAACCACAACCTTGGGATATGAAGGAATACGGAGTGTGGCTGTATTTCACACGACTTCCATTATTCGAGTAGTTAGGAGAGACGGATTTCGAATGGGCTGCCGAATATCGTGACTTTAAAATGAGAAGGCATTCCTAAGTCCTCGTATTATTACCAATCGTATTTGGCTCGCGCATTGCATTACTGCTAATGATGATCGGCCAAACATCCTCTTTCGCGGTTCAGGGAATACAGGCGACTCCTGTTTCCATAGAAGTAGACATTTCCCCAGGCTTGCCAAGTTATCAAGTTGTCGGACTGCCCTCCATCGCGGTCAAGGAAGGCGCTAGCAGAATTCGAGCGGCACTTCGTAATGCGGGTCATGCACTTCCTGCGGCAAGAATAACAATAAACTTAGCTCCTGGAGATATTCGGAAGGATGAGCCCTGTTTGGACTTTCCCATAGCCATCGCGTTGCTAATCGCTAACAAGAAAATTCCTCAGTCGTCCGCCAACCAACGTATCTTCTGGGGCGAGCTTGGCCTTGATGGTGCGCTCAGAGGTTGGAAAGGAGCATTATCTGTAGCTATGGCTGCCAATAAAGAAGCGGATTGCTGTCTCCTTCTCGGCCCCCAGGCTGCGAGCCAAGCAGCTTTAATTAATTCGCAAAAGTCGTTAGTCGTTAGTCACTTAGGGGAGGCGATAGACTACCTACGCGGGTCACTAGCGTTAAGTGATCCGGTGAAGCGCCCAGAGGTTCTGAGATCCGCTCCTTTGGTAGACCTCCGAGACATTGCAGGACAGGAGTTTGCGAAATGCGCATTGGAAGTCGCAGCTGCTGGGGGGCATAACTTACTCATGACGGGACCACCTGGGGTCGGTAAAACTATGCTCGCTCAATCCCTTCCAGGAATACTTCCGCCGTTAAGTAACCAAGAACAACTCGAATCAACTCTTATTCGTTCCGCAAGAGGTGTGCCTGTTACTCGACTAAACAACAACAGACCGTTCGTCAGTCCCCATCACACTATTTCTAACGTCGGAATGGTAGGAGGTGGCAACCCCATAACGCCTGGTCAGATTTCAATGGCCCATGGAGGAGTACTATTTTTAGATGAGATTCCAGAGTTCCCAAAGTACGTTCTTGAAACGCTTCGCCAACCGCTCGAGAGCGGGGCAATAACCATAAATCGTAATTCCGGTCAGTCGACAATCCCAGCAAATTTCCAAATGGTAGCAACTGCCAATCCTTGTCCTTGTGGAAATGCAGGAAATGGCGAAAAGTTTTGTGGGTGCAGTCCCCGTGCTCTAAAACGATACGGTGCGAAGCTCAGTGGGCCGCTGCTGGATAGAATAGACATCCGAATTGCATTGAGAGAGCCAAGTCTTACTACTTTGCTACACGAGCCAAAGGCAGAAGCGTCCGCAACGGTGCGCAACAGGGTGATTGAAGCTCGAGCAAAACAAATAAGACGACTTAAAGCGGCTCGAGCGAATTGTAACGCGCAACTTTCAGCGAGCGAAATTCGAACGCTATGTAAGCTCAAAAGTGGTGCAGTGGACTTACTTACCAACCCGAAATACAAGCATAGAATCGGCAGTGCTCGAAGTGCTCATAGAATCATCAGGGTAGCGCAGACGATTGCAGACCTCCGAGACGAACAGGCTATCTCCCGAAGTACGATTCTTGAGGCTCTCATTTACCGAATCGGATGGGTCGAGGAGCTAGAATGCAAACTAGCCTCCTAAAGTAGGTCCTAAGAGTTGCCAAAGTGGGTTCCGGATAAGAAAATGAGTGGTGGCAAAGCGTCCTACATTAGCTCTCGTTCTTTCCGGTGGTGGTTCACGAGGAGCGTACGAAGCCGGAGTCATGCAATACATTCGAAACGAACTTGCCCAACGGATTGGGTTCCAAGTGAAGTTCGACATTATCTCCGGGACAAGTGTGGGTGCCATTAATGGCGCCTACCTTGCGGCGACGGCACATTCTCCGGAAACGCAGGGCAATGGGCTAGCTGATGGTTGGCGTTCACTAACGGTCGAAGGCCTCATGAAGCTCGGCTTCTCTGACACCTTAGGTGCCGTGCGAAAGTTTTTCTTTTCGAATGAAAAGAACAAACCAGGACAATACCGACATGGAGGAATACTTAACACCGCGGGACTAGAGCAGTTTGTGGTCGGTTTCGTTCCTTGGAAAGGCATTGGTCAGTCAATTAACCGTGGACATCTCAAAGCTTTGTGCGTAACCGCAACCCACGTGGGCACCGGGCACACCATGATGTTTACTCAAACCAAAGCGACACTTCCTAAAACCTGGAGTAAGGATCCTTTCGTCAGACATAAGGCGTGCGCCATAGGCCCTAGACACGTGATGGCTTCAGCTTCCATTCCTGTACTATTTCCAGCAGTTCGAATTGGAAAAAACTACTACACAGATGGCGGCTTGAGGCAAAACACCCCGATGTCACCAGCCATTAGGTTGGGTGCGCAAAAGATTCTTCTTATTAGTTTGCGCCATCGTCCCAAAAAAGTAGATCCAATTGATGTGACGACTAACGAAGTTTCATTTCCCAAGCCAATGTTTCTTCTCGGAAAAGCGTTGAATGCGTTACTTCTAGACAGCCCCATCGCCGATCTCGAACGACTAAACCAAATCAACAAAATACTGCGCTCGGGTGTAAAACACTTCGGTCAAGAGTTCATGGACAAATTAAACGAAGACCAAGCTCGCAGCGGAGAGAACAAGGTAAGCTTCATCGACCATTGCCATATAGCCCCGTCTCAAGATATTGCAAAAATTGCATCAGACTTTGTACGTTCGGGAAAAGCAAAGCTGCAGAGTAAAACTGCAAGTATGCTGTTAAACTTTCTTGCAGGCGGAGAAGCAAGTGAAGAAACAGACTTACTATCCTACCTTCTATTTGATGGGACCTATGCCGCGCAGCTAATAGACCTGGGCTACCAAGATGCAAAAAAGCGAGAGGAAGAACTTGCTACGTTTTTCCTTCGAGAGTTTAAGAGTTAGAAATGGCAAAAGGACAAATTGGTCGCCTACTTTCTATGGTGGCTAAGTACCCCATCCGAGTCACCGTTAGTATCATAGCGCTACTAGCAGCATCCGCAGCCTCTCTTCTCTACCCACAAGTCGTTGAATCTGGAATCGACAGCGCAATATCGCAACAAGCGACAGATCGTTTGACGGAGATTGGGTGGCTTTTCGTGGTACTCGTAGTGGTACACGCAGGACTGGTTTGGATCCGGCACTACCTCATGAGCTGGCTTGGAGAGCGTGTGGTAGCCGATCTAAGAGTTTCCGTAGTCAAAAATATGTTACCACTTGATGTTGATTGGTTTGCGAGTAGACGAAGTGGGGAGTTGGTAGGGCGACTCGCCGCAGATGTGACCGTAATCGAAAATCTTGTTGGCAGTCAGCTCTCTTTGGGACTTCGGAATATTGTAATGTTTATCGGAGCGTTCATTGCTCTCCTTATCAAGGACTGGCAGCTCACTGTCATTATGCTGGCAATTGTTCCACCTGTGGTTTTCTCCGCTATATTCTTTGGAAAGCTACTCAGGAAACTAAGTAAGCGACTTCAAGATGACCTTGCCAATACCAATGCCGAAATACAAGAAGCGATTAGCGCGATCACCACCGTGCAATCTTTTGTACAAGAGCCAAGGTTTGCAAACAACTACCAAAATGGCATCGAAACGTATTTCACCACAGCCAAAAAACTTATCGCTTGGCGGTCCACGTTTTTTTCCGCAATGGCAATCGCGGGATATATTGGAGTTGGCATTATCATTTTTCTGGGTGGGAAAAGGGTAATTGAAGGATCTCTCAAGCCAGGAGAACTAACCGCCTTCCTAATTTACACATTCATGATTGCTGGTGCTATGGGGGAAATGGCCTCGCTTTGGGGAGGAATTCAAAAAGCTAAGGGAGCGACAGAACGACTCTTTGACATACTCGACAGTCAATCTTCCATTGTTGATACTGGTGACAAACGTCCTGAAGATCCGACCATCGAATTAAGAAACGTTTCCTTCTCCTACCCCAGCAGGAAAGACGTGCCTATCCTTCGCTCGGTATCTCACCAGTTCCTGCCAGGAAAGCGCTATGCTGTAGTAGGAGAGTCTGGCACGGGAAAGTCTACCGTCGCGAAACTCATTCTTCGTTTCTACGAATCGCAAAGTGGGATTGTCTTGTTCGGCAAAGAAAACGTGCAAGACGTAGCACTGTCCTATCTTCGCGATAACATTGCCTTGGTGGAACAGGAGCCTATTCTTTTTTCTGGAACGATACGCGATAATATCTTATTCGGAAGCAGGACAGATGAAAAAGCACTCCAGCGGACGGTAGAGCTTTGTCAGGTCGCAAAATTCACGAACACGCTTCCCGACAAACTAGAAACGCTGGTAGGCGAACGAGGCGTCCAACTATCGGGAGGCCAAAGGCAACGCGTCGCCATCGCCAGAGCTATGTTAAAACGTCCCAAAGTTGTAATTCTTGACGAAGCCACAAGTCATCTCGACCAGGTAAACGAGAGAAACGTATCTCAAGCCCTGCGCGAGCTAATTCCAGACGCAACAATAATTGCGATATCGCACAGGCCAAGTATCGTAGAACTAATGGATGAGAGCGTATTCATTATCAATGGTGAAATAGCGGCAGTTGGGCCACACCAAGAACTCCTCGCCACTAGTTCATCGTACCAAGAGCTAATGGCAAAATACGAAAAACAACTATAGTTACAAGTTCCGGACGTATTGCACTGCGTATCCACCTAAATGCAACAACTTAGCAGTGGCACGTAAGTTGCTTTGAGGGAACGTATGAATATTGAAAAGAAAAAATCGAAAGCGCTGCAAGATGCATTGGCATCCATAAGAAAACAACATGGACTAGGTGCCATCATGCGACTCGACGATAAAGCTCCCGAAGTTGATGTCATTTCTACTGGCTCTTTATTGATCAATAAGGCCTTGGGCGTAGGTGGCTTACCCAGAGGTAGAATTGTCGAAGTATACGGTCCAGAGTCGTCCGGAAAAACTACCGTGACGTTACATGCCATTGCGGAAGCACAAAAAGCTGGTGGTCTTTGCGCATTTATTGATGCCGAGCACGCTTTCGACAGGTCCTACGCTGAAAATTTGGGTGTTAAGACAAAAGACTTGCTAGTCTCACAGCCCGATTGTGGTGAACAAGCGCTAGAAATTGTGGATACGTTAGTTCGCACGGGAACCCTCGACTTAATCGTGATCGACTCGGTAGCGGCTCTTGTGCCTCGTGCTGAGATCGAAGGCGAGATGGGTGATTCTCATATGGGATTGCAGGCAAGATTAATGAGTCAGGCCCTAAGAAAACTAACAGGAGTAATCTCAAAGACCAAAACCGTCGTCGTATTTATCAACCAACTTAGGCAAAAGATTGGTGTGGTTTACGGCAACCCAGAAGTCACTACCGGGGGTAATGCGCTTAAGTTCTATGCCTCCGTTCGATTGGACATTCGCCGCAGACAAGCGATTAAAGTTGCCGGCGATCTCGTAGGTTCAATGGTTCAGATTAAGGTAGTAAAAAACAAGCTGTGCGCCCCTTTTAGAGACGCTTTGGTGGAACTCTATTACGGTCGTGGAATCGATCGGCATGCAGAAGTATTAACCCTGGCCGAGAACAAAGAGGTCATCGTTCGCAGCGGCGCCTGGTACTCTTTTGGAGATCAAAAGTTAGGTCAAGGTAGGGAAAAAACCATCGCAAAGCTGAGGGAAGACGCCAAACTACTCTCTGCAATTAATCAGAAGCTGAATGGAGACGATAAGCTTTCAATAGCCGCCTAGCGGCGCCGCAGGCGTTTGTTGCTGCGGTCGCTCATGAATTGACTGATGTCATTAGCCGCTTTTGTGACCGCAGACGACAGCGCCAGCTCCCAAGCCTCTGGCATATCGTGTGGCATTGCGTCCGCTGTAGGCATTGAAACATCAGAGTTCCCCTCCAAAAGAGTTAGAATCCGACCTCCAGGATCGGTTAGCGCCATGCTGTAGGCGCAACGGACCCTTTGGGAGGCACCATGGGTAGTTTGTTCCATCTTTGTAACGGTAAAGTGCGCGGTATATTTATCGAGCCCAAACTTTTTGGCTTGCGTTTTGCTATCCGTGAATCGGTGTTTTTCTAATGCAGTTGATAAGTGTGCAATCCCTACGGCCGTCGCCCAACGCGCCATGGCCTGCCCCCCGCTATTCCCACTACTTATCTCAAGAAAATACTTGGGTGCTGATGCCTTTTTCGTTTTCGCCTCAGCGCTTGAGAACAAAACAACTGCAGACAACAACACTAACCCCTTCATGCACATAGATTTTCGATCATTGCCCATGTAGGCGTCAAGGTCCGAATTATTTTTAGAGAAGAGACAGGTTCAACTACCAACCACTGGCAATTCGTACTGACCATATTTTTCGAAAGCCTTGTAATTTTCAACAAACTCATAGTGAAAGCAATTATGACGCCCAAAGTAATCTATGACATCGCGCCACGTCGTCCTCTTCGCTCGAAGATGGGGAGTTGTCTGTTTAAGTAGTTCTCCCCCACACATTTTTTTGTGCGTATGAAAATGATCTTGAGCAATTCTCGGCTCCACTCCCGCTGAGAGTGGAGGCAGTTGGCTAATGTAAACAGCGGACAACTCAGGAACCTTTAGTGTCTCCACTGATTCCAAGTTTAATTGCCAACCACTCTTATACACACACTCCACTCTTCGGATTTTCTGCCTTGGTCGGATTACCATCGCATTGTGAGCGAGCGGTTCTTTTTTTCCACAAACGGCTTTGGCCCTATTCGGTTGTCCCATGATGCGGTACGCCAAAAAATGTTTAGTGGTATTTTCAATTATTAAGTCCATTGACGAATAGCGGCCACCGTGACGGCCTTTTTTCATTGAGATCTTCAGACCTGCCGCCTCAAGTCTCTTTCCGGGTTTCAGTACCTTACCTTCGTCCCAGGATTGATACTCAAATACTTTCTTTAACCGATTTCGAGTATTCGACTGCATAATCCCAAACTCATCTAAATCGTTTGCCAGAATCTTCAGGAATGCTTCGCTGTTGCCTACATTGCTCACATGAAGGTCTTCGGCCGTTATGGTGTCGACCGATGGTGCCCCCGGTTTGGGAGGTAGTTCTTGCACTCCATAGAAGCGATACTTGGCGATGATTCCGGATGCCACTAACATTCCTACGGTGATCGCCAGATAGACCCATTTATCAGATCCAGTAGTAGAATCGTCCCCCACCCCATCATTCTATAGCATTGTAGGGGGTCGCTGAAATGTAAGCTGGGGTTTATTCACAGCTTAGAACAAAACTCACTTGCGTTTCGGGATTCGTTTTGAGATAGTGTATAGAGGAATTACGGGGGGTTACGGGAAGTGACTAAATCAGAATTAATCGAGCGACTGTCGGAGCAGTTAAACCTTCCGGCGGGAAAAGCAGAGCAAATCGTAAATTGTATATTCGATTCCATGGTTCACGCACTACGTGAAGGGCGTGGAATTGAAATCCGTGGGTTCGGCAGCTTCACGGTGAGGGAATACCGTTCCTATGAGGGGAGAAATCCTCGTACCGGTGACACCGTGCAGGTTGGTGAAAAAAGACTTCCATTTTTCAAGGTGGGAAAAGAGTTGCGCGAACGGGTCAATAATTACGTCAACCCTCGTCCGGCCGCAGTAGATTCCGAATCTGCGAGCGGCTAACAGCCACTCTTCCTGTCGCTCCATCAACTTTGAGGACGTCACCATCTACTATTGCTGATGTTATCCCTACGCATCCTACGACGCAGGGAATGCCCAAATCTCTCGCGACGGCCACGGCATGGTCTAGTTCTCTGTTAGCTTCGGTCACAATAGCCGCAGCACGAGTAAGCAATAGCCCATGAGAGGGTAGCAGCGCTTTAGCTACTACTATCTGCCCCCGCACCGGCGCATAAGGGGCAACAAATAATTTGGCGATACCTGTTGTTGCCCCGCCGGAGCCTCGCCCCTGCCAATGCGAAACTTCATCCAAGACAAGCGTTGGAGGATTATCTCTGTAGGCCTCCCACGTTCCAAAAGAACGTTCTGTATCGACACTTCCTTTAACTAGGTTGTCTATTGAATAGTCAAAGCACTCTGACGTAGCAATTCCCAACTGCTTCGCTGCCGCTATCACATCGCTTCTTAGCTGAGCCTGGGCCTTAAAATACCACCAGTCATCTCTTTCAAATTCAGCCACCGTGTCTGAATCGTTAATTACCGCATTATCCATCACTAATTGTTGCATTACTTCATCTTCGACTAGTGGGGGACTGGCAATATCCCAACTGTTCGCGACATGCCCAAAGTCTTCCAAAACAGCTTCAAGAGAAATGGCCGCTTTACCCAGTATTACCGTCATTAGAGTATTTCCTGCGCTGTCAGGATCGATGGTTCGCCGGTCGTAAATGTCGCAAAAGTCAAAGTACCGGTTGACCGACTTCACTAACCTTTCTGGAAACTCTGTTTGCTCATCAAGTTCCCAGTCAGCGAACATTGATCGCCAAACCACTTCCGCTTCTTCTAAAGAAATTTCTGATGCACTTTCCTTATGCAATTGTTTCGAAAACACGTAACCGTTAACAACCTTCACATCATAAGGCAACTGTCTTTCTAAACAGCGTTTCATGAGTATCGATGCTTGCATGGGACTAACCTGTGCCGGAAAGTGACGAGCTGCCAAATCGTAGCCCTCAGGCCCAACCCACTTCTCGCCACGAGAGAGGGGAGCATTCTCAATTGGCTTTATCTGCAAAAAATATAGTTGTTCTTGGTGAATGGTCCACTCCAACTCCGCAGAAGAGAATGACAGCGCGTTCGCAACATCACGTACTTGCTTCAAAATTGCCAATGGATCCATTCTCCACTGATCACTGCGACTTTCAAGACCATCTGCCGCTACAAGCCATTCGTCTTCGCACTCCAAAACGATAGCATTAGGATAAACTCGACACTTCCCCTGGGGCCCTTTGACAAACTCATGAATCAGTAGCCCCATCTTGATTGGGTCTGGACTTGCCCACCTCACTTTGCTCGAAAGAGCGCTAACGCGAACACGCTCGGCGTATTCCTTCCAATCAGAGGCATCGACATTTACAAACGAATCAAACGCCCCAGCAAATCGAGGATTTCGGTCTTCTAAGGTAGACGAAGACCTTACGCAAATTCGTCCTTTTAGCGGAAGTTCGAAATCCAACGAACTATCAAACCTTACCGCAACTCCCTGAGGCGTCTTTACCCCCAGTCGGCGAAGTTTCGCGAGCATTACCGCTTTCGTACCGAAGAGATTTTCGTCTGCATCTGCAAGCTCATCTAACGGACGCAGATGGTCTGTGTTATCGTCGGTTGTCTTCATGCGTAACGGTTTCATGGTAATGGTGCTGCTTCTTTCCGCAAGTAGTTTCGCCGACACAAGTAAGATTTCAATGGAAAGAGGTCTCGACCTACGCCGCTCATGGCCTAAAGGGAAAGATAAGCGCTGTTGCGGATACCCCCTCGCACCTAATAGGGGTTTTGCACTCAGATATTACTGGCTCGCAGAACAAAGCAAGCACAATCAATTTGAGGAAGGCACTGATGCCATCTACTCACCAGCCGGAGTATTCCTTGGTATTTTCTCTACCAGATTCGTCAGAACGCTGATTCTCGAAGGCTCTGGGCTACTTGAAGACAACAGAGTAATCAACTACGCGGGTAAATGCAGGTGGGGAGTAGGTACCTGTTTCGACATATTGGATGTAAATCGATACCCGTTCGGCAGAGGTGCCAAACGAAGACCTCTTGTACCGTTTCGTAGTGTAGCTGTGGATCGCAGCGTAATAGAAATTGGCGAACCTATCTACATTCCAGAGTTAGACGGAGCCAAACTTCCTTCCGGAAATATTCACGATGGTTGCGTGAGAGCTGATGACACAGGTGGTGGTATCAAAAAAAGGAAAATTGACTTTTTCGTTGTGAGATACTCCAACTTCAGGTACCTACTAAAGCAAATGTGGGCGGGTAACTGGATATCACCTCGAGTTTCAGAGCCCAAATGCGACTATCTGAGATTCGAAGACCGTCCCTTACATTGGCCATTAGATTATGCTGAACAGCACCGCAAAAAAAATTAAGTCCTCTATCGATGAGATTTCTGGAGGAGCGCAAGTTACGTATCTCACGCTACCTGAAAAAATAGAAACGCTCTTAGAAAACGACAAAGGCAGTCGCTACTTCGTTACTTTCGATTCGATACCTGATATTCGCCCAACGGATGCTACTGTTATTCTAATCTCAAATGCCCGTGTTAACGATTTGTGCGTCCATGCATTGAAGCAAGGGCTACGCGATATCTCGGTTAAAAAGGCAGGTCGCTATCACTTAGTTAGTGGTCGAACTGGCAATACACCATTGCCATTCTGACTCAAACTTATTGTGGCGCGGGTGCAGCTCCAGGAAGAACCACTTTACCATCGATTATCTCAGCATCATCAGGGAGCTTCACCTTCTTGCGGTACGTCAAACTCATCCTTTCAGAAAAACGTTTTCCTTTCTTGTGTGCCCCGCGATCTCCTTCCTTAATCCCTTCGGGAACTACCCAAGGATTTTTGGGATGAGGATAGTCACTTTCGATGTCATGAACGTAACGCGACCATAGTGGAAGAACCGTCTTATAAGCTGCATCCTTTAGTCCCAACGGCCGAATTCTTCTGTCGTCTAGGTACAAAGCAGATATTACGCGACGGGATGTAAAACCAACAAAAGCCATATCCATGGTGTCGCTAGACGTTCCCGTTTTACCAGCTGCTGGAATTTCTATCTTGCGAAGTATCGATGAAAAACCGTGAGTGACGACTTTATGAAGTAACTTTGAGGTTAGGAAGGCAGCTCGCGGAGACATCACTTGAGGCCCCCGACTTCCATCACCTAAAAATCTCGAAACGCGTCTTTCGCCAAATAGCCAAGGATCTTCATATACAGCGTTGTCGCTAATGATTTCACCATCAGCGTTACGGATGCTCTTAATGTAACGCCATGGCACCCTCTTTCCATTTTGAGCAAACACTCCAAACGCTCCTGTCAGCTCCGACAAAATTGTGCAACTTGCACCAAGCGCCAAGGCCCTATCGGCGATAATTTCTGTAGTAAAACCAAGCTTTCTCGCCCAAGCTTCCACGTTCTTGGCGCCGATTCGTTGAAAGATATCAACAGATGAAGCGTTTTTTGAGAAGACAAGCGAGTACTCCATTGAAACTTCATCATCGACGGAACCACCAAAGTTCTCAGGAGTCCAAACCTCGCCAGTCGTTTCATTAACCGTCGCGACCTCATGCGGCTTATCTTTCAAAATCGTGTCAAAACCATAGCCCTCTTCAAGTGCCGCGGAATAGTAGATAGGTTTGTAGGTTGAACCAGGAGATCTGCAAGATTGCGTCGTTCTATTGTAAACGGAACGCGAAAAATCTTCGCCTCCGACCATTCCTTCCACGTACCCGGTTCGGTGGTCTCCAGTAAAGATCGCCGCTTGTGGATGAGGTGTTTGTTCCAAAGCTACGACATTTTCTGCTCTTTCAAACGTCTTTGATGAAAGCCATCGTGGGTTAGAGCCATCTAGTGTCCAGTCTTCGAACTCTTCTCTACTCTCGGGAAGACGTTTCACCCAAACCACATCCCCCTTCGAAAGGGCGCGCTTCAATGATGAGATGCGTTGCTGATTTACCGGATTCTTGATCTTCCAACGTGACGCCCACCGGGCATGCTCTAAAGGTAGCTGATACGTGTTGCCCCCCACGATTACCTCGGCTGAATTTGCCGTGACACTATCTACCAAGGCCAAATACCTTCGGTTTGGCATAAGCGGAGAATCACCATAGAGCTCAAGTTGTCTTTCCAAGAACAAGTTGATCTCGTCATCAACGGACAAGTGTTTTACCGGGCCACGCCAGCCTTGTCTTTTGTCTTGCTTACGGATCCCAAACCTTACGTTTTCATAAGTTGCAGCATCCACTACGGGATCTACCGTAGTCTCAACTGAGATCCGATCATCTGTCAGCGCGCGCGGACCTACCGTCTTACCGATTTCGCGTCGAATATGTTCCGCAAAGTAGGGACTCGTGGCAGAAAACGATTTCTTGCCGCTATTTACGACTATGGGCGAACTGGCTTGTTGTTTCGCAGCTGCGTCTTTTAGAAAACCATACCGCACCATCTTTTTTAGTACTTGATTCTTGCGAGCGTTCGCACGTTGCAACGACGCTATCGGAGAGTCAGATGCGGGGCGTCTTGCAAGTCCCGCCAGTAGCGCCATTTCTCCTACAGAAAGTTCGCCCAACTCTTTGGAGAAGTACCGCTTGGCTGCAGCTTTAACTCCATACGCGCCACTCCCTAAGTATATCTCGTTGAGGTATACCGTCAGTATCGCCTTCTTACTATAGGTTCGCTCAAGCCTCCGCGCCAAAAGCGCTTCCCTGGCTTTTCGCCAAAAACTTTTGTCACGCGACAGGTACATCTTGGCGACCTGCTGCGAAATGGTCGACCCCCCTTGTACAGCATCCCCAGAAGAAATCACTGCAATAGCCGCTCGTATAATCCCGGTGTAGTAAATGCCATGATGCTCAAAAAATTCATGGTCCTCCGCAGCCAAAAAAGCATTGATCAGCGGTTTGGGAATGTCCTCGAAGGCTACGAATTCTCGCCATTCGCTGGCAAATTCACCTAGTACGGTACCGTCTGATGCCTTGATGGCCCCTCGACTTTGACGATTCTCGCGGTACGCAGAAAAATCATCAACTTTGGGCGTATAGTCTCTAACGTAGCGAAAAAGTAAAAATGAACTGACAAGGCCAATGCAGGTCAATACCGCAAACATAAAGACCAGTAGCTTGCCCAGCCAATAGTAGAGGCTGCCGTCTCGCCTGTTGGCGATTTGGACTGGTCTTTGTTTAGTCACGATTGCCTAGTCTACGGTCCAGGTCATACCAGAGGCCAAGAGCTCCTCTAGTTTCCCTTTGCCTTTGACTTCTACTTGCTGCTGAACCTGGGCGTTAGCCGCTTGATCGTAAACAGTTCTTTGGACCTGACGAAGTACTCCGACGGGGACTGGAAACTCGGGATGAGAAAGGCTCGCAAGAAGTTGCCCGTAGGCAAGCGGTCCTCCCGCTTGATGCGTAAGCACTTGATCCTTGTTGTCGTCTGTCACATCAAACACCTCGGGCGTAAACGGATCCTTCAAGCGAATGCCCCGATTCTTGTCTTTGCCAAAGAGCAATGGCTGCCCATCTTGCAAAACAATTTGTTTGTCGGCACGGGTCTTCTTATCTGAAACTTCGGCCCAAACTCCGTCGTTGAAAACCGGACAATTTTGCATGATTTCTATGAGCGCGGTGCCTTGGTGTTCGTGTGCTTGTTGCAGCAACGTACCGAGAAGCTTCGCATCCGTGTCTCCAACCCGCGCTACAAATGAAGCGTTAGCTCCAAGAGCAAATGCAATAGGATTTACAGGCTCGTCGATACTTCCATAGGGAGTGGAAGGCGCCTTAGTGCCAACTTGCGAGGTTGGTGAATACTGTCCTTTGGTCAACCCATAGATTTGATTGTTGAACAGTAGAATTTTGACGTTAACATTTCTTCGCAATACGTGAAGCAAGTGGTTGCCACCGATGGAAAGAG
Organism: Deltaproteobacteria bacterium; assembly: GCA_020630875.1. GTDB lineage: Bacteria > Myxococcota_A > Polyangia > Haliangiales > Haliangiaceae > JAHDIH01. Next base: position 350,677 of record JAHDIH010000004.1, read on the forward strand.
AGTCTCCGTCTCCTGTAATTACCCAAACGGTAAGATCTGGCCTTGCAGTTTTGAGTCCGGACGCAATCGCAGGAGCCCGACCATGGATACTGTGAAAACCAAAAGTGCTCACGTAATAAGGAAAACGACTAGAGCAACCAATCCCTGAGATGAAAACTTGCTTCTCTTTGGGAACGCCCATGGTGGCAAGCGATCGCTGCACCGTGGCGAGAATTGCGTAATCACCGCATCCCGGACACCAGCGTACGTCTTGGTCGGTTTCAAAGTCCTTTTTCTTAAGCTTTACTAATTCTTTTGACATTACGAGACCTCCTGCCCTGGAATCATGTGAGGCGGTTGTTTGCCTTCCGGATACTCCAAAACGTTAAGTGTGGCTGCTTCTACTTCACGCACAAAGAATGGTTTTCCTTGCACCTTGTTGAGTCCAATCGCAGGAACTAGGAACTCAGAACGAAGTAGGCTTCTTAATTGTCCCATGTTGAGCTCAGCTACAATGACTCTTTTGAAATTCTTGAGTAACGCAGGAAGCTTCGGATTAAGTGGCCAAATCCACTTTAGATGCACATGAGAAACTGACTTGCCTTGGGCTGCCAGTTTTTTGGTCGTTTGCCTTACTGCACCGTACGTACCGCCCCAGGAAACCAACAGCACGTCACCTTTATCCGGTCCGAACAAATCTAGTTCGCCCATTTCTTGAGTGATGCCATTGATCTTATCGCGACGAACGCAAGACATCTTCTGATGGTTCGTGGGATCGTATGACACGTTACCAGTGACCGAATCTTTTTCTAGTCCACCGATTCGATGTTCAAGTCCTGCGGTACCAGGAAGTGCCCAATCCCGCGCTAGAGTCTTTTCGTCTCGAGCGTATACTTGATAGCCTTCTGGGTCGGTGCGGTGAGTCACAGGAAATGGTTTAAGCGTACTTACGTCCGGTACCGGCCATGGCTCAGCGCCGTTAGCTAGATAACCATCAGTCAAAAGAATTACCGGACACATGTATTTCATCGCAATGCGAGCTGCTTCGATCGCACAATAGAAATTGTCTCCAGGTGTCTTCGGAGAAATGACCGGAAGTGGAGCGTCTCCATTTCGTCCAAACACCGACTGATACAAATCGGCTTGTTCCGTCTTTGTAGGTAGCCCGGTAGATGGGCCTCCACGTTGAACACTAACAATGACCATCGGTAGCTCCGTAATCACCGCCAAACCAATGGCTTCGCCTTTTAGCGCGATTCCTGGCCCGGAAGACGCGGTCACAGCAAGTGAGCCGCCATAGGCTGCACCAATTGCTGCTCCAGCTGCGGCAATCTCATCTTCCGCTTGAAACGTAACGGCTCCAAAGTTTTTATACTTGGAAATCATGTGCAGAATATTCGAAGCAGGTGTAATCGGATACCCAGAATAAAAAAGCTGTTTACCGGACAGTTGACCAGCTGCAACCAGTCCCAAAGCGCAAGCTTCGTTACCGGTTATGTTTCGATACAGTCCTGGTGCAAAACTAGCGGGCTTAACGCTGTAAACACCTTGGAATACTTCTGCGGTCTCCCCGTAGTGATAACCAGTTTTGAAAACCTTCTTGTTGGCTTCCGCAATCTCTGGCTTTTTTGCAAACTTCTTGTCGATGTTGAGAAGTTGCTGCTTCGGATCCCGGGAATACATCCAATAGAGAAGTCCGAGCGCGAAATAGTTTTTCGAGCGTCCCTTCTCTTTATTGGTCAACTTAGTCTCACTTAGAGAAGCCAGCGTGAGGCCGGTAATATCAATCTCATGCATCCGGTAATCTTTTAGAGAATCATTCTCGAGCGGGTTTTCTGTGTAACCTGCCTTTTTAAGATTGGCCTCGGTGAATGCGCCGCTGTTGACGATTAATGTTCCGCCTACCGTGAGGTCGGGAACGTTAGTCTTTAGAGCCGCAGGATTCATCACCACCAATACGTCGGGCGCATCGCCTGGTGTATGAATTTCTGTTGAAGAGAAATGCAGTTGGAATCCTGAGACACCAAACAGACTCCCCGCAGGTGCGCGAATCTCAGCGGGGAAATCGGGAAACGTAGCAATGTCATTGCCAGCTACCGCCGCTGCTTTGGTAAACTCAGTTCCGGTGAGCTGCATGCCATCGCCGGAATCTCCAGCGAAGCGAATGACTACTTTTTCTACCGTTTGCGTTGTCATCTATTTTTCCAGTTCAGTCTGTGAAAACGAATAGTTGCGACACTACCTACTCCTATGACGGAGTGCAACAAAGATGTTTGATCAAACCTCTCCTAGGACTCCAATTTGACACTGAAAATTTTGATCGGAGTCACGTCCCAAGTAGCAGTTAAACCACTGAAATCATTAGACACAGAATTAATTTCAAGAAAACTGACTCGTTCTACGCTTCAAACGTCTATATTCCAATGATGACCAACCTCGCAACCGAGCAATCAACGACCTGCCAAAGCTGCCAACATCGAGTGTCGTCTGAAGCAAAATTTTGCTCAGCCTGTGGGGTCAAACTTGAAAATGCGTTGTCTCCGCAGGTTCTGGTCGGACAAACGATTGATGACCGATATCGAATCGACAGCCATATCGAAGTGAGCGATTCAAGCCAAATCTACGCCGCCACCCACGTTCGACTGCGTAAGCCAGTAATAGTTAAAGTACTGCACCCTAATTTGGCGGAAAATGAGTTGGCACTAGAACGTTTTCGCAGGGAAGCCACTTCCGTCGCAGCCGTGAACAGTGCGCGGCTGGTGCAAATTCATGACTTTGGTCGTATGGAGGATGGAAGACTTTACCTCGCAATGGAACGCCTCGAAGGGGAGACCTTAAGGGCGCGCCTGAACCGACAAAAAACCATCAGCGAAGACGAAACAAAGTTAATCGTCCAACAGGTTTTAGAAGGACTGGTCGATGCTCATGAGGTGGGATTAGTTCACCGCGATATTTGCCCTGACAACCTGTTTATCAGCGAAGGAAAGTCTGGACTGCAAACGAAAATAATGAACTTTGGTTTGGCAAAGCTCATAGAATCTAAGACGGGAGCAGCATCTACGCAGCTTGGAATGACTTTTGGGAAGCCTGAATACATGTCTCCAGAGCAGGCGCGCGGAGGCACGCTCAACCAAACCACCGACATTTATTCGTTAGGTTGCGTCGCCTACGAATGTTTGACGGGTCGACCACCGTTTGTGGGAACCGAGCTATTCGACGTCATCAAAAAGCACGTGGCGGAAACGCCACAACAGGTTCGCCAGGTTGCGCCAGCTACGTCGCAAGACTTTTCTGACTTGATTAACGTCATGCTCGCGAAGACACCAAGCGGACGGCCGCAGTCTTCAGAGGTATCGTTGAAAATCTTGAAACAACACGGAAGCAATCGTGACGCTCCCCCACAAGCGCAAGCGAGAGTCGAGTCAACAAATCCCTCGAAGGCAGCACCTAACGTAACGCCTGTGGCAATTCCCTATGCGCCTCTTTCCAAAACCGAAAGCCAAGCATGGTATGCCGATGGCAATAATTTGGAAAACGGCTCGAAAGATTCATGGCAAGGCGACTCTCTCTTCGATTACAACCCAAAGAAAAAACGTCACTCCAAACGACTTGTTGCCGCAGTTGCAATATTAGCTCTAACAGCCATCGCAATCGCCCTCATTGCATCTCGTGGTGGAAAGAACGAGACCAAGACACCGGATGCTGACACCTTAGCTGTCAATGCAGAAACTAAGGACAAGCCAACAGACGAGAAAGCTTCTTCCTCTGCTGAGTCGTTAACTTCTCAAAAGAAAAAAAAGGCGAAAAGGCGACGTAAAAAGTCCACCCGCAGCAAAACTAACAAAGACGTTTCTGCAGTTGCCGCAACAGATGATGACACATCGTCTCAAAAGGCCAATGCGCTAGTGGGATTAGGAAATGCAGGAATACGTAGTGGTTCTCTAGGTGAAGCTAGTGAGCATTTTAAAGAAGCACTAAAACTCAAGCCAGGTAATGCTGACGCACTTCTCGGCCAAGCAGAAATAGCGCTTGCCAGAGGAAGCAACAACAAAAGTATTTCCCTCGCAAACCAGTCTCTGAAGCGAAGAAAATCAGCGAAAGCCTATACCATTTTGGGAGAAGCCCAACTGGGACTGGGCAAGAAGGAGGCAGCCCGTCAGTCGTTTACAAAAGCCCTGGCGATACGTAGCTCTTACTCAAGGGCCAAGAAAGGGTTGGCTAAAGCTGGAGGTGCAGTGTCTATTCTGGAGCCGGCAGCCACAGAAAGTACCGGAACCATTACCATAGAACCAGCTCTGCAACCTACAGAACCTGCACCTATGGAGCCGGAACCTATGGAGCCGGAACCCGAGCCAGCCCCTGTAACCAAAGAAGAAAAAGCGCAACAAGATGTCGACGACTTCCTTAAAGGCTTAACACCTTCCGACGGCTAATCGCTTTCGACTCCTGGGCCCTCCGTGCCTATTTGCTCGGCTGCAAAAGGTTTATGAGATCCATCGCAAAAGGGTTGGTTCAAAGAATGCTTACAGCTGCAGAGATAGGCCATCCCATCTTTCTCCGCGGTAAAAGCTTGAGGAACAAAAGTAGTGGTGGAATGAGAGCCGTCGCAAAACGGCTGATTTTTTGATCTTCCACATGTGCAAAAGTAATACTCTTCCCCTTCGGTGAGAGATACACCGAGGGGTCGATTGCCTGCAATAATTGGTAGTGAACGTGTCATGGGGTCTCCTTACTTGACTATTTTCCGGCGCCTAACACCGAGAGAGAAACACACGCCGAGCCAAAACAAGGTTGGCAACGTGCTGCTAGCTACTTGGGAATTGCATCCTGCTCCACCAGACACTCCCCAGCTCCCCTGGCCGTTGTTGGGACTTTGGTAATCGGGCAGGCCATCAGCATCGGTATCTTGTGGTGGAGTAGATAAATCAGTATCTCCTGCTTCTTCTTCATCAGATAATCCATCGTCATCGCTGTCCAAATCGCGGTAGTCAGGAAGCGCATCTCCATCCGTGTTGGTCGGATCCGGTTGCCCGCTGGCCCCGTGGCCATTCATGTTATCAATATCGTCGGCAATTCCGTCTCCATCGCTATCGGGTCCATCACATAGTTGATCCGCATCAGCATCAATGCACCCCATCCCACCTTCTTCCAGATCCGAGATGGTGTCGTTGTCAGAGTCCAGGTCTCTCCAGTCCCCTGGCCCATCGTTGTCGGTATTTTCAATGGTGTAGTTGGCAACTCCGTCTTCATTGTTTTCCAAGTCGTCGCAAAAACCGTTGGTTCCCACGGCCGTGCAATTGGCCAGCCCATCACTGCCGCCAAGACCATGCCCCGCTTCTACGGCATCACTGATACCATCTCCATCAGAATCTAAATCGTAGGAATCGGGAACTCCGTCGTTGTCGGTATCGACTAAAGTATCTCCTTCATCGACATCGAGGATTCCGTCGTTATCATCATCTATGTCAACCGCATTAGGAATGCCATCGCCATCTACGTCATTAGGAGGAGTAACGCCAAAGCCGTTATAACCATCAATGGCATCTACCGCACCATCACCATCAGAGTCCGAACCGTCGCATTCGCCATCCTGCGGTGCGGCATCGGCGCAAGCGGCAACGCCATCAACATCTAGCGTCCCATCACCATCAGCGTCCAAGTCCAAATAATCTGGCAAGCCCATCCCATCCGTGTCTTGCGGAATCGTTGGGTTTGGATCTCCAAAGTCTGCGCTATCGTCGTCAATGCTATCGGCAATGCCATCATTGTCCACATCGGGTCCGTCGCACACGCCGTTCATGTTTCCATCGACGCATCCGCTGCCGCCCTCCACCAGATCCAACACACCGTCATTATCACTATCCAAATCTAAGTAGTCGGGAATTCCATCACCGTCAGAAGAAGACGGCTGGCCAACTACCGCACTCGGAGCAACGCCGTCCGCATCCACAGGCCCATCGCAAACGCTGTTGGTAGGATTGGTATCGGCACACCCGCTACCTTCTACCGCATCGGGAATTCCATCATTGTCACTGTCCAAATCGCGCCAATCGGCAACGCCATCACCATCGGTATTCACAGGACTGTCCGGACCTGCGCTGTCGCTGTCGTAGTCGGTGACTCCAGAGTCTGCCGCTGTTTCGAGCTCATCGCACAATCCATTCATTCCCACGCTGGTGCAGTTGGCACGACCATCGCCACTAGTATCCAACTCATCATGCCCTGCTTCCACCACGTCCAAAATCCCATCGTTGTCAGAGTCAAGGTCGAACGAATCAAACACGCCATCACCGTCGGTATCGATAGTTCCGTCTCCTTCCACAACATCTGGAATGCCATCATTGTCGTCGTCGAGGTCGATAGAATCATCGATTCCGTCGTTGTCCCAATCGCTGCCAGTAGCTCCCCCGTCGCAAATCCCATCATTGTTGGTGTCTAGCCCATCATTGTTGGTGTCGTTGTCACTCAATGGGCCAAAACCATCAACTCCGATAGCGCAGTCGTCACACGTATCCATGTCTGCGTCTGCGCAAACGTTTGGATTCAAGGGAGCGGTATCACTTGCATCAATCACTCCGTCGTTATCGTCATCTGGGTCGCCAAGGTCGCAAAGCCCATCGCTGTCGGTATCACCGCCGTCATTATTGGGAAGGCTGTCGCTCAACGGGCCAAAACCATCGGTTCCAATGCCACAATCGTCGCAGTTATCACCATCGGTATCTCCGCACAAATCCGGGTTTAGCGGGTTGCTGTCGCTGGCGTCAGGGACGCCGTCATTGTCATCGTCTGGATCAACGTCGTTGCAGACTCCATCAACGTCCGTGTCTCCCCCATTCGACGCACAACTATCGCCTAGATCGCACAGTCCATCACCATCGGTGTCAACACCGTCATTCAATACGTTGCTATCACTCATCGGACCAAAATCATCGGTACCAATAGAACAGTCGTCGCAGGTATCCATGTCCACGTCTCCACAAATGTCAGGATCTAGGTCGTTGGTGTCGGGACCATTGAGCACCCCGTCGTTATCCGCGTCGGGATCTCCCGCATCACACAGTCCATCGCTATCCGTGTCGGTCCCATCGTTTCCAGGAATGGCATCGCTCAGCGCACCGAGATTGTCCGTTCCTACCGAACAGTCGTCGCAGGTGTCCATGTCGGAATCTCCACAAATATCTGGGTTGGTGGTCATCGGATCGTTTCCATCAATCACGCCATCGTTGTCATCATCAGGGTCGCCAACATCGCAAAGTCCGTCTCCGTCGGTATCCAATCCATCGTCGGCGGTTAGCGAATCGCTTAACGGTCCAAAGTTGTCCGTACCCACACTACAGTCTTCGCAGCCATCCATGTCGGAGTCGCCGCAAATATTGGGGTTTAGATCGTTGGTGTCGGGACCATTGAGAACGCCATCATTGTCTGCATCAGGATCTCCCGCATCACAGAGTCCGTCTCCATCGGTATCTGTCCCATCGTTATTCGGTAATGCATCGCTAAGCGGACCTAAGCCATCGGTTCCAATACTGCAATCGTCACAACTATCACCATCGGAGTCGCCGCAAACATTAGGGTTCGTTGGTTGAGGATCAGAACCGTCCGCTATACCATCGTTGTCGCTGTCTGCGTCGCCAATGTTGCAAATTCCATCTCCGTCCGTATCCGTACCATCATTATTAGGCAGGGAATCTACCATCGAACCGAAGTTGTCGGTTCCGACGCTGCAATCTTCGCAACCATCCATATCGGAGTCGCCACAAACGTCAGGATCTAAATCGCTGGTGTCTGGGCCGTTTAAGATACCATCGTTGTCAGCGTCCGGATCCGTAGCGTCGCAAAGTCCGTCTCCATCCGTATCTGCCAAGCATTGAACGGTGCCAGAAATCGATGTAATTCGAAAACCATACGCGGTACTCGCGTTATAAATTCTCCACTCAAGAATGTTGGTTCCCGACTGAAAAGCTGCGGTGTTCACAGGGATGTTGCCGCTGCACTGAGAAGAGTACTGATTACCAGCAACGCACGGCTGCACATTCAGCGGCGTTCCGTTAAGCCAAGCGATATGCCCAGACGGGATGGTTGCATTACTCGCCGCATTGAGAGAGTTATCATCGAACCCCAGATTGTAGCTAATCGTGGCAGTTGCAGGATCGGTCCCCGCAGGAATGGTGAACGTGGTCCTGTAAGAGTGAGTGACGTTGGTGATTTGTCGTCCCGCATCATTAGAAATGGGACGACCTACATCCGGATTCGCTGTCGGATGCCAAAGCCAAATTCCTCCGCATGAAGGACAGAAATTCGTTTTTTGTACGAACGCCTGTTCCCACGCACCGTTGTCGATGCGCGTTTCGTAATGCGGATCGTAGTCGCCTTCGTTTTGCTGGGAACCTGCAGCATCGACGCCCGTAATCCATAAATCACCAATAGGTACGGCGAATGTTGGTACGGCCGACACCACAATAAATAAGACAAGTAGCTTCGAAATCATGGGAGAGACGCTATCACCGCCCTCTGCCATAGCAAATGCTTACATCAACTGGAGCTGAAACCAAACGATCGGTTAGAGCGGTCGTCGAAAACAATGTGAAAAAATCGATGGACGGATAAATCGCATTCAGACAGGAATCAAACGTATTTTAGTCCTTTTACCCAGCTATTACGCTCTTGTGATCGGTGCGACATCTCAGGCGTTGTAGTCGGATGTGACCACATTCAAGTTCACCACGTCTCTTCGGCATGGAACTAGTAGATAATATGTGGAACACCACCCAGGAATTCCTGGGCGTTTGGCCGGCTAAGATGTTGGCTTTTATTCTGGCCGTCGTCGTTGGCTGGATTGTAGCCCGAGTCGTCAGCGGGATTGTTCGTAAGCTGGTAATGCTCGTCGATAAACGATTGAACATATCTAATGTTATGTACAATCCGTTTGCTAGCAAAAACGGAATAGACGCTAAACAACTCTCTGGTGTCGTAGCAAAGGTAACCTACTGGGTTGTCATGCTTATGGTATGGGCCGCTGCATTCGACAGCTTAGGCATTGGTGAAGCTGGTGGGCCATTCCAAGGTCTTGTGGGAAGCTTTCTCGCTGCCGTTCCGGGAGTTGCCAAAGCATTTCTCATCGGTATGTTTGCTTGGGTTCTCGGTAGCGTACTTCGCTATGCCGTTAATAAAGGAATCAACAAACTTCCGATAGACGAAAAGCTAAGTTCTCTTGAAGGACAAGAAGAAGCTGTAGGACACAACGGTCAAGCAGTTGCCGATGTTGCTGGTGCCGTTGCTTTCTTCGGAACATTCGTTCTTGCCGCACCATCAATATTTGGTGCTTTGGGAATGCCACAGTTAAGTGCACCTCTAGTAGGAATGGTTGAAAGAATCACCAACTACATTCCTGCAATTGTTGCTGCAACAATAGTAATTGCTTTTGGGTACATCGTAGCGAAGTTCGCAGGAATTATCGTTCAACGATTCTTGAACAAAGTCGGAGCAGACGAGTATGCAAACAAACACTTGTTTCAAAAGAATACCGAGTACAGCGCTTCTAACATCCTTGGAAAAGTAGTCTTTGGTTTTGTACTGCTTCTTGCAGTCGTTCAAGGAGCAGAAGCTGCACAACTTCACTCGATTCGCGACTTCGCCATTCGAGCACTTAACTTCTTGCCAAACCTTCTTCTTGGAGGAGCAATCGTTGTGGTTGGATTCATGGTAGCTGGATGGGTACGTAGCCAACTAACCGACAAGCTTAGCCAAGAAAACAAGTTCTGGGCGCGCATCGCACAAATCGCTGTGATTGCAATCTTCGCCATTGCTGCAAGTGAAGAAATGGGAATCGCTTCCACGCTTACGATGACTGCATTCACCATCATCCTTGCAAGTGGCTGCCTCGCTGCAGCTCTAGCGTTTGGATTAGGTGGACGTGACGCCGCAAAAAGCTTCATCGACACACGTAAAAACAACGTATTCTGGACAAAGCCAACGGGTGGCGGTGGACAACCAGTACACGTATCGGCCCCTGAAAAAGACTAGATTCCTTTTTCTAAAGGTAAAACGAAAGAGCCACCTTCGGGTGGCTCTTTTTTATTCTATGTCCCAGCCCGGTCCAGGCTCCAGCTCTCCCGTTTCAGGATCGCAGTAGATTCTAAAGTAGATTTCTGGAGATGGTGGAATATTATCTTTCAAACTACTTATCACTTGGGCCGCGCCTGCGGGTAATACTGGAACGACGTCCCACTTATCGTAAACGCTAATGTAGAATCGCCCCTGTTGATCATAGCGACCTGTCATCTTGTACGTTCCCATCGACATCGTCGGTCCCGTTTTTGCCAGAACCGACTCAGGTGTAATATCAGTACCATTCACCAACCTAGGACTTTGATGTTTGGTAAAATCTCTATTACGTTTGACGTTAAGCTTGGCTCTATTGCGAATAGTCTTATTTGCGCTCCATAATTCTTTACGCGTTGACATCTCGAGCATTTTGTAGCGGTCCAAGTAATTCTTCACCCATTCTTTGTACGCACGAACAGGTAGATCCCTAAACCAAAAGTAGTTCGTATCAGTTGAAGAGGAGACCGAAGGACCATACGGACTGACAGTGATGGCCTCATAAGGACCTGGTAGCCCAAATGAGAGCGCCAACAATTCTTCCCGAGCAGCAGTAGAATATCCCCGATCTTTAGATGCTGCCGAATCTTGTGCGAGTTTCACCATAGCCTTCAACTGTTCTAAATTCTTTTCTACGTCATCATAGTAACCTGCACTTGCGCCTATTCCTTGTGGGATGGTACCGGCAACGCTAGCCTTTGCTGCCTCTTCAATCGTGGGAGCTTGTCCCCTATTTCGCAGAACAAACATTAACAAATTACTAAGTTTCTCGCTTCGATTGGGTTGCTCTCCAGGTGGCAACGCGCTTGTCAACATGGCTGCGGCTTGTGCCGCTTTTGTTGAATCATACTTCAACTTAACTTCGCGATCGGACTTTTTGTCTGTATGGACACTACTGTGCATTGCTCGCAGCAACTTCACGAGCAATGTGTATGCAGGTTTATTCGCCTGTTTGGCGATAGCCTCCATCTCAGTCAACTCTTCGGAAGTAAGGTTACCTACAATACTTTTATCGTTGGCCTTGACCCCACAATCTATGGTTGTCTGATTTGCCGAATGATAGAATTTAAGCTCCAGGCCAAGCTTTCCTTCGCGGACAGGGCGATGATCCCATGCCGGATGGTGCTCACCCTTTAGTGATATCACGTAACTACCAAAAGGTAGTTTACTCGCCGACCAAGCCTCAGGAGCTGAAACGACCGAGACAGTGGAAGGCTGCCGAAACATCTTTACAGGATTGTAGTCGTCACCTGCACTAAGGCGTGTATAGGCGTCTCCCGAGCTTGAATCCGAGGCTGAATTGCTGGCCTCATGCTCGCTAAGACCGTGTTTCGTTTCTCGCACCTCTTCAATTATACCCTAGCTCCCCAAAATATTGCGATAATTTCGCAATTCTGCTGCTTCATTGAATGAATACCGCTACTTGCCACTTAATCGGGTCGACTTCGATGCCGGCAATCTGTAGTGTCTGCGCCATGAGATTCATAGCAGCACTATCATTTGTCCTTGTCGCATGTACGGATGGAAAAGACAAATCGCTAAACAACACCGTAGCTACTTACAATGCGGGGCTTGCCCAAGGATTCGTAAGTTACGCGACAGAACGAACCGATCAAACAATAGCAGCTGCGGCAGGTCTAAAAGCCGGCCTTTTCTGCGGTCAAGAAATCTGGAATGGTGCCAACTGGGATACGCTTGTGGCAGCCAACTCCGTGTCACACGCTCTATCAATTCCACCAGCCCAAGAAAATGGTGGGGAGGGATGCAGTCAAGAAGAAATCACGCCACTGGCCGCATGCGTGATGGAGTTTTGCGATGGTGCCGAAAACTTACAAGAATGCGCATTCGCTAATTGCAACGATCAAATTGGAGAACTAGGTACCCCTTGTGTAAGTTGTCTTGCTGCCAATATTGCTTCCAATGATTTAGCATTGATCACAGCTCAATGCGTCGGCGATGACATTGGCAAATACGTGTACGGTGGCTCGTTTGGCATAGGTCTTTACTCTGAAAAGCCTTTTGTTACCACGGACGCAAAAACATTTGAGTCGCATCTTATTCGTAGAGGCGTGCTCTACGCTGAAATAGAACAAGATGGAGCACCACTGCATGTATTCTGTACTCACCTTTCTGCAGTACTAAGTTCTGTGCCGCATCCCAATGGCGATATGGGTTGGCAGGACGAGCAAACCGCACAGATAAGCGAACTACTTACCTACGTAGGAGAGAAAGCCGGCGGTGAGGCATCTATCATACTTGGAGACTTCAACACGGGGCCGGCCAGTGGCAATGCTACCGCTGAGCTTCCAGACAACTACCAATTGTTTGTCGATGCAGGCTATGCCAACGATTATGTTGCAAACGATGGAGACTGTACCTTCTGCGGGAGTAACCCACTAATAAATGGAAATTCCAGCGTGGTAATCGATCACATTCTCACTAAGGGCATCACGGTTTCAGAATCACAGCGAGTTCTAACCGACCAGATTACCGTTAGTTCTGGCGAGGATTCTATCAACACAGCCTACTCTGACCATTACGGTGTTGTGGGCAACCTGTAGCTCTATAACAACTACATACCCCAACCAGAGACGTATTTCTCTGCAACGTAAACTGAGCCTTTGATTGCCCAAAGGCCCATCACTTCGGTGACTCCGTCTTCGGGCGATAAACAAATGCGTTGGTCACAAATACCGTGGCAATCGGTAGCAAGTTCGCCGGGTTCCGCAGCTCCGATACAATAGGACTTTTTTCCGTCTTTGGCGACAACTTCTTGAGAATGCTTTCCATCACCAATGTATTTCATCTTAAATAGCTCAGTGACATCCGGGTCGTCGTCAGGTGCGGATGGGATGTAGTACTTTTTGATTTCAGCGTCAGCCAGTATTTCGTTTATCTTGTTTACGTCTGACGAACCTTCAACTACTATAAATTCATTACTTTCCAGCTCCAGTAACATTTGAACTGGCAAGTCCTGTCTTTTTCCATCAAGCTCCCAGCTAACTTTAGCTATGCCTATCAAGCTATCATTATATCCCGATAATACGGGAATAGCTTCAGTGGTAACTTTGAGAGACGGATGATTTCCATTGAATCTATCTGTTAAGACCCAGGTCCCTCCATTAAAAACCGACGGAAGATTAGATTTTCTAGCCGACGCGCTAGTTGTAGTAGATTCCGGTTCAGAGCCACTGTTTTTATTCGAGTTACAAGATACTAGTAACGTAATCAGCCCGATTAAGATTCTCATTCCAGGAATGTCCCAAACTTTAATGCGCAATACAATTGCCGAAGAAGTAAAGGAGCACTTATTGCGCAAACAACGCTTTGGTTTGCGCAACTCAAGTGTAGTAGTAGGATATCTTGTCATCAAAGAAATTCGTCATAACTATGTCTCAATGCATTCCTACCGACAGTATTACTGGCACACTTTAACGCTTTTATTCGTCGTAGTGTCTTTTCAATTTCTTACTGGAATAGTGCCCATCCTCGGCCCATCGCCCCGATACTTCTAGAATGCCCCCTGCCGCAGAAAGACAGATCCATTGATCGCAAACTAGCTCATCGCAGGATTTCATTCTGTCATTGTCCCGTTCTTCTCCCATACAATAACCAGTTTCTCCTGTTTCAACGACAGTTACCTTTTCAGCGTCTTTACTGGGAACTTTGAATACCCTGTCAGAGTCTCCCAGTTTATCTTTCACATTCTGTTCGTTGGCAGAACCTTCGACAACCGCTATTTCTCCAGTATTGAGTTCAAGAAGCGCACCAACTCCAAAGTCTCGCTTTTTACCTTCTACTTCCCAACTAAGAGAAACCATGTTTTTGACTTTGCTTTTCAAATCTACAGGTACAGGGACTACTTTGGCTATCACGTTGACCGGAAGACCCGTCTCTTCAACGTTCTTAAGAGTCCACGAGCCACCAGAAAATACCGCTTCGAACTTCGAACTCAGCTTCGTTTTTTTGATAGTTGCTTTTGCTGGTGGCGCTTTCGCCTCCAGACGCTTATCTGTATCCGGCGCTGGCGCTTTCTGTGCTTTATTCGAAGTATTTTTACAGGCACTAATACCAACAACCAATATCATTAGTAATCTCATGATATAAATTTTGTTACGTTCTTTTCTGACATGCGATCGATTCATCGCAAAAAGGAGGGCCAAAGAGGCCCTCCTTTCATTCTTTCTTTCAACTTGCTCTAGCGTCTGACGAGTCGTCTTCTACGTCGACCAAGGATTGCGACTCCAAAGAGTCCGAACATCCATGGCATTGGGTTCGAGCTATCGCAACCACCACCTGCTACAACCCAATCGTTGCAAGTGTTTGTTGGATCCGTAGGACAAGGATCGGTATTGTCCGGTATGCCATCATTGTCAGTATCAATGTAGCAGACGCTCGGAGCCCCGATGCAGACCCAACCACTTTCGACCGCGCAGCTTGAGTCGCAACCGTCTCCGTCGGTTCCGTTGCCATCGTCGCAGGTTTCCCCGATGTCTAAGGCTCCATCTCCACACATGCTTGGCTGGGTGCACACGCTAGGCGTTCCGACGCACGTCCAACCCGGCTCAGTCATGCAGACCATGTCGCAGCCATCTCCACCTGTGGTGTTTCCATCGTCGCAAGTTTCGTTGCTTACCACGAGGCCGTCACCACAAGTCGCAGCCACACTTCCAGGTCCACCGCTTCCGCATGGACCCGCAGCTGGTCCCATCGCGCATTGGTAGCCAGTTTCTATTGCACAACTTGCATCGCAACCATCACCGACAAAGGTATTGCCATCGTCGCACGTTTCGAGCGCGTCAATAACTCCATCACCGCAAGACAGTAGTTGTTGACAAACACTTGGCATGCCAGTGCAAGTCCATGCCGGCTCAACCGTACATGTGACATCACAACCATCGCCGCCCACCGTGTTGGCATCATCACAGGTCTCTGCTCCTAGAATCATGCCATCGCCGCAGATTCCAGTTACCGATCCAGGTCCACCAGTTCCGCATGGGCCTGCTGCAGGTCCTGTCACGCACTGCCATCCTGTCTCTAGAAGACAAGTCGCATCGCAACCGTCACCCGCAGTGGTGTTTCCATCATCACAGGTTTCACCCACGGTCACGATTCCATCGCCGCAGACGTTGACCACGCTGCCAGGTCCGCCGCTTCCGCATGGACCAGCTGCTGGGCCTGTCGCGCATTGGAATCCAGTTTCTACGACGCAACTTGCATCGCAACCATCCCCAACCGCGGTGTTGCCGTCGTCGCAGAACTCACCGGCATCAACGACTCCGTCTCCACAAGATGCTAGAGCAGTACAGACGCTCGGAGCTCCCGTACAAGTCCAACCAGGTTCTGTCATGCAAGTCGCATCACAGCCATCCCCTGTGGTGGTATTTCCATCGTCGCAGGTCTCGGCACCAACAATTTGTCCGTCTCCGCAGATTCCAGCCACGCTTCCAGGTCCGCCACTTCCACATGGTCCGGCTGCTGGGCCTGTCGCGCATTGGTAACCAACTTCCAAGTCGCAAGATACATCGCAACCATCACCACTTGTCGTGTTGCCATCGTCACAGGTTTCAGTTCCTGCTACTACGCCATCTCCGCAAGTAGTCACCACACTTCCAGGTCCACCGCTTCCGCATGGTCCTGCAAGAGGACCAGTGAGGCATTGGTAACCGGCTTCTACGACGCAGCTTGCATCGCAACCGTCGCCCGCCGTGTTGTTTCCATCGTCGCAGAATTCACCCATGTCTACGGTACCATCACCGCAAGACGCTAGCATCGTGCAAGTGCTTGGAGCGCCGGTGCAAGTCCATCCTGCCTCAGTGAGGCATGTATCGTCGCAACCGTCTCCAATGGTCATGTTTCCGTCGTCGCAAGACTCCATCCCCACGAGCAAGCCGTCTCCGCAGATTTCAGAGGTGCTTCCTGGGCCGCCGCTTCCGCATGGACCCGCAGCCGGGCCAGTTGTGCATTGGTAACCAGATTCTAGCTCGCATAGCGCATCGCAACCGTCTCCTGACAGTGCGTTGCCGTCGTCACAAGTTTCGCTGCCAGTGATGACTCCGTCACCGCAAGCTTCGACAACACTTCCAGGTCCGCCGCTTCCGCATGGCCCCGCAAATGGACCAGTTGCGCATTGGTAACCAGGCTCAAGAGCGCAGCTCGCATCGCAACCGTCTCCTACCGTCGTGTTTCCATCGTCGCACGTTTCAAGGGCGTCCACGGCCCCGTCACCACAATTGGCCAGCATCACGCAAACGCTTGGCGTTCCAGAACAAGTCCAGCCTGCCTCAATCATGCAAGTCGCATCGCAACCATCCCCTGTTGCCGTGTTCATGTCGTCGCAGGTCTCGGTTCCAAGAAGCATTCCGTCTCCACAAATCGGAGCCACACTTCCAGGGCCGCCGTTTCCACAAGGACCTGTAGCAGGACCAGTCGTACATTGGTAGCCGGTCTCTAGCGCGCAGCTTGCATCGCAACCGTCACCTGACGTCGTATTTCCGTCGTCGCAGGTTTCTCCCATGTCGACGGTTCCGTCTCCGCAAGAAGTGACCATCGTGCAAACGCTTGGTGCTCCCGTGCAGTTCCACCCCGCTTCTGTCATGCAGGTCGCATCACAACCGTCGCCAGCTGCGGTGTTCATGTCATCACAGGTTTCAGTTCCCACGATTACGCCGTCGCCACAGGTCGGAGCCACACTTCCTGGACCGGTAGTCGTACATTGACCTGCCGGAGGTCCACTTACGCATTGGAATCCGGATTCCAGTGCACAGGTCGCATCACAACCATCGCCAGCTGCGGTGTTTCCGTCGTCGCAAACTTCGCTCATCGTAATGACGCCGTCTCCACAACTTTCCACAACGCTGCCTGCTCCGCCGCTGCCGCATGGACCTGCGGCCGGTCCCACGTTACAGACGTAGCCACTTTCGATCCCGCAACTTGCGTCGCAACCATCGCCAGCTGCGGTATTGCCGTCATCACAGAACTCGCCAGAGTCCACGGTTCCGTCCCCGCAGGAAGCAAGCATCGTACAGACGCTTGGCGCTCCCGAGCAAGACCAACCCGCTTCGATCATGCAAGTCGCATCACAACCGTCTCCAGTTGCCGTATTCATGTCATCGCAGGTTTCGGTTCCTACAATAGCTCCGTCTCCGCAAATTGGAGAAGTGCTTCCAGGACCGCCGCTTGCGCATGGACCAGCTGCTGGACCTACCGTACATTGGAATCCAGTCTCGATGGCGCAAGTTGCATCACAACCATCTCCGCCTGCAGTATTTCCATCATCGCAAAGCTCTGCGCCCGTCACGATACCGTCGCCGCAGTCCGCAACAACGCTGCCAGCACCCGTGCTGCCGCATGGGCCTGCCGCTGGGCCGGTGGTGCAAACGTAGCCACTTTCAATTGCACAAGTCGCATCGCAGCCGTCGCCAGCCGCCACGTTTCCATCATCGCAAAGCTCTGCGCCTACGATGGTCGAGTCGCCGCAGATACCACTACAGCTACTTGGTGCTCCCGTACAAACGAACCCGGTCTCTACCTCGCAGGTCGCATCGCAACCGTCACCAGCTGTCGTATTTCCATCATCGCAGGTTTCGGCTCCCAGGGTCTGGCCATCTCCGCAAATTGCAGAAGTACTTCCAGGGCCGCCACTGCCGCATGCACCCGCTGCAGGACCTACCGTACATTGGAATCCTGGCTCGATGGCGCAGGTGGCATCACAACCATCTCCCGCCGCCGTGTTGCCATCATCGCACACCTCGGTGCCGCCAACGGCTCCGTCGCCGCATACCGTGATGACACTTCCTGCGCCGCCACTTGTACATGGACCAGCTGCTGGCCCCATCGCGCATTGGTACCCGGTTTCGATGGCACAGCTCGCGTCGCAACCATCGCCTGACGCCATATTTCCGTCATCGCAGAACTCACCAGAGTCCACGTTTCCGTCGCCACATGAGGCGAGCATGGAACAAACGCTTGGAGCTCCGGTACATGCCCAACCAGCTTCTTGCATGCAAGTTGCATCGCATCCATCGCCAGCTGCCGTATTCATATCGTCGCATTGCTCTGTGCCGAGAATCATACCGTCGCCACATACTGCGGACGTACTACCCGGGCCACCGCTTCCGCATGGGCCAGCCGCAGGGCCAACCGTACACTGGAAGCCATTTTCGAGCGCGCAGGTCGCATCGCATCCGTCACCGGCTGCAACGTTCGCATCGTCGCAAATTTCGGCACCAGCAACTACGCCATCGCCACAAACTGTTACTACGCTGCCTGGACCGCCGCTTCCGCATGGACCAGCGACTGGGCCGACGTTACATGCGTAACCGCTCTCCAGTGCGCAGCTCGAATCGCAACCGTCACCGTTAGCAATGTTGTTGTCATCGCACGTTTCGGTTCCGGCTACTACGCCATCGCCGCAGGTAGCGGTACAGATGCTCGGTGCACCCATGCAAGTGTAACCGTTCTCTGTTTCACAAGTGGCGTCGCAACCGTCGCCTGACGTCGTATTTCCGTCGTCGCATTGTTCCGTTCCCACTACTTGGCCATCGCCGCAGATTTCAGCTACGCTGTTCGGTCCGCCGGTGGTGCAAGCACCCGTCGGTGGGCCACTGACGCACTGGTACCCAGGCTCAAGTCCGCAGCTCGCATCGCAACCATCGTTGGCAATTAGGTTTCCGTCATCGCACGTTTCTCCGCTGTCCACATCTCCGTCACCGCAGTCTTGAACGCAAACGCTTGGCGCCCCCGTACAAGTCCAACCGGTTTCTACAGCACAACTTGCACTACAACCGTCGCCGGCTGCCGTATTCATATCGTCGCACGCTTCTGCTCCTGCGATGATTCCATCGCCGCACACCGCTGACGTACTTCCTGGGCCGCCGCTTCCGCATGGGCCTGCTGCTGGGCCAACGGTACATACAAAACCACTCTCAAGTGCGCAGGTAGCATCGCAACCATCGCCGGCTGCCGTGTTTGCGTCGTCGCAAATTTCCGCTCCTGCAACCACTCCGTCTCCGCAACTTGTTACAACACTTCCTGGACCGCCACTAGTACATGGACCGGCCGCTGGGCCAGCGTTGCATACGTAGCCAGTTTCCAATCCGCACGAGGCATCGCAACCGTCACCCGCTGCCGTGTTGCCATCATCGCACGTTTCGCCACTATCTACGTTACCGTCGCCACAGGCCGCGAGCATGGTGCACGTGCTTGGCGCTCCCGTACAGGACCAACCTGATTCTACGGTACAGCTCGCACTACAACCGTCGCCGGCTGCCGTATTCATATCGTCGCACGCTTCTGCTCCTGCGATGATTCCATCGCCGCACACCGCTGACGTACTTCCTGGGCCGCCGCTTCCGCATGGGCCTGCTGCTGGGCCAACGGTACATACAAAACCACTCTCAAGTGCGCAGGTAGCATCGCAACCATCGCCGGCTGCCGTGTTTGCGTCGTCGCAAATTTCCGCTCCTGCAACCACTCCGTCTCCGCAACTTGTTACAACACTTCCTGGACCGCCACTAGTACATGGACCGGCCGCTGGGCCAGCGTTGCATACGTAGCCAGTTTCCAATCCGCACGAGGCATCGCAACCGTCACCCGCTGCCGTGTTGCCATCATCGCACGTTTCGCCACTATCTACGTTACCGTCGCCACAGGCCGCGAGCATGGTGCACGTGCTTGGCGCTCCCGTACAGGACCAACCTGATTCTACGGTACAGCTCGCACTACAACCGTCGCCGGCTGCCGTATTCATATCGTCGCACGCTTCTGCTCCCGCGGGGATGCCGTCACCACAAACCGTAGCAACGCTGCCCGGCCCGCCGAATCCGCAAGGGCCAGCAGCTGGACCAGAAGTACAGACGTATCCCGTTTCCAGTGCGCAGCTCGCATCGCAACCGTCTCCGGCTGCCGTATTTCCGTCGTCGCAAATTTCTTGGCCAACCGCTACCACGCCGTCGCCGCATGTTGACGTACAAATGCTCGGGTTGCCAGTACATGAGTACCCCGGCTCCCACGCGCAAGTGGAACTGCAACCGTCACCGTTGAGAGTGTTGCCATCATCGCAGGTTTCATTGGTGGAGGTAGCGCCGTTTCCGCAAACCTCGACCACGCTGCCAGCGCCTCCGCTGGTACAAGGACCCGCGGCTGGACCTGCGTCGCATTCCCAACCAAACTCAAGCACGCAATTGTCGCGACAACCATCACCATTGGCAGTGTTTCCGTCGTCGCAAATTTCTGTTCCCGTCACCATTCCGTCACCGCACACGTCAGCAGCTCCACAATCTCCAACAATGGCATCAATGTTAATCGTTGCGTTGTTGTCAGACTTAAAGGCCACACACTTGGCTGCCGCAGGAAGCGTCGCCGTCATCTCGCCGTAAGCTCCAGAAACAGGTGGTACAAACGCTACCTGTCCAACCAAGTTGGTGCAGCCAGTATCCGCGTAGAAAGCGGCTTTGATGGAATCGCCAGCAGTGAGTTGCCCCCACATACTAACCGTCCCCGCGGGCCACGGTATGTTAGGCTCTGCAGTAATGTCTGCTGTACCTGTGCAGGTAGCAGTGGCATTGTCCGGATTTTGGTACATGTTCGCGATGTTCGTACAAGTACCTCCTGTCGCGGTAGCAATTGCGGCATAGGCGTTGCAAGATGTTCCGCCGCCGCCCATGATCACCGAGCCAGGTCCGCCACTTGTGCAAGGACCAGCTGCGGGACCTGAGGCACAAACAAAACCAGCCTCTAATGCACAGGTTGCATCGCAACCATCACCAGCTGCCGTGTTTCCATCATCGCAAAGCTCCGCGCCAGTTACCACGCCATCACCGCATACGTCTGTTACTGGTACCGAACAGTGAACTAGTGCGTCGATTTCACAATCGTTGGACTGGGACTCAAAGTACGTGTAGTTGACATCTCCAGCAGCCAACGAAATCGTGGCCGTCTCCATCACACCAGGAGTTGTTGCCGTTGCCGACCAGTTGGAATGGCTGGTCGCCCCGCCATCACCCGACAATCGACCGGCAAACCCTGCTCCAGCAGTTCCGCAACGGAAATGCAAGGTAGCAGTTCCCCCCTGAGGCCACGCGGGAGACACTGTTCCCTCAATCGACGCGTTGTTATTTAGGAAAACGGCGGTAGCTCCGTCTGGGCCACCTTCTGCATTAGCTGCGTTATTTACCGTTGGTACACGCTGAGTCGCTGTACTTACTCCGGAACAAACCACGCCGTTCATCACCACCGAGCTAGGTCCGCCACTTGTGCAAGGACCTGCTGCAGGCCCAAAGGCGCAAACGAAACCTGACTCAATCGCGCAACTTGCATCGCAACCGTCGCCGGCTGCCGTGTTTCCATCATCGCAAATTTCCGATCCAGTTACGTTCCCGTCTCCACAAACGTCAGTAATCCCAGTACAAGTCGCGGCATCAACGATCGCGTCAAGCCAACATCTTCCAGCATTGGAAGTCGTAGAGATTTGACCGTAAGCAAAAACATCAGAGGATGGGAAATCCACATACTCAAATGTAGTCGAGTCTCCTGCCTGCGTTGCAACGAGACTCGCCGTCGTCTGCGCTGGTCCACCTGGCGACGTACTGTTCCAAATGGCAATATCAATAGAATCTCCAACTGATTGACAGCTAAAGTAGGCCCTAAGTGTACCACCTGGTAGAGGAGCTGCATTTATTGCCTCCGTTCCGCAACTGGTTTCAAATAGAGAACCCGTTCCGTCGGGCGATCCCAAAGCATCTTGCATTGGGTTGCAAGTGTCATCGATCACTTGCATTCCATCGGCCGTAGCGCAGTCGCCCCCGCCAGCAGCACTACAAGTTCCGCCGATAGCATCAACTTCCAGATTACTCGTTGTAGACCCAATTTCCACGCACGCCACCGCAGTGGTCAGTAGGTGGTCGTACTGCTCAAGGGTACTTCCATTCGGATTCCAGTTCACGGTCGCTACAGGATTGGAACAAGTCGCATTGTCGTGAAGGCGCATTCGGTTATTTCCTAGTGCCCCGTCTACGTTTTGCGTGAATGTCGAAAGAGTATCCCCCGCAGCTAACGGTGGGTCAATTTGCATCGACGCAAACCGGTTGGCTGGACAGGACGCGGAAGTATTATCAGGCTGACCTAAAGCTTCCGATGTGTTGGTACATTGAGTCGCGATGATGTCGAATCCTACAGACCCGCAAGAGGCACCGCCGCCACTAGTGCAGGCGGTTGGTCCGCCCTCATGGAACGCATCAATCTCGCAGCCAGCATTCTGGGCATCAAAGACCACCGTCCCCATGGTTCCTCCAGATACCACGATAGACGCCGTCTCTAGCGTGCCAGCAGTAGTTGCTGTCACCTGCCCCGAGGTGTGAGTAGTACCACCACCGATTGCGGCAACGATACGATATCCGATTTGATCGCCAACATTGGGACAACGGAAATGAACCGTTCCTGTCACGCCCTGTGGCCATGGAGTCGTGTCTGCGTCTGCTGCCCATCTTGATCCGAGGGTCGATAGAGTCGTAGTGGCTCCGTCGGGCGCGCCTTCACCAGCTGCGGGAGTGGTAACCGTCGGCGTTATGATCTGCCCATTGACGACACCGTTGCAAGTTCCAGAACCACCTGCAGTACACCACTGAACGCTATCAATATAGCAGCGAGCCGATCCGTTATTTTGAAAGAAGATATGATCCCACGTCGCGGTAGCGTTCAGGGTGATGGTTTCAAATGTAGTGTTGTTTCCTGCGATAGAGGACGTGTAGAAGAAACCTTCCACGTCATTGGAGTTAGTCGCACCGGCGATTTGTAAATCGGAATAGCCAATCGAAGCACAAGATAACGTGACGTCGACGCTGTCACCAGCATTAACCGTCCCTCCAAGCGCAAGCCACAATAGTCCACTTCCACCAGCATCGATAGTAGCGCCAGCTCCGTCAGCATCTCCAAGCGAATCGTTCGGGTCGAACACTTGGTTTTGATCCCAGACTGAGGTTGCGTTAAAGCAAGTTCCCGTTCCGCCACCACCGATGCAGTCTTGGGAGACAAATGCATCGTAGAGGTAGTCGTCGCCAGGACCGCCGCCGATGCGGATGCATCCCGCGGCGGCTGTTAAAACTACATCATGTTGTTCAATTGCCGCACCCGCTGGATCCCAGGTTCCGCCTTGCCCTGTGGGGACAGCGCAGGCAGCATCGAAAAGCTGATAGTTAATTGTGCCGTTCGCGCGGCCACCAAATAGTGACAGGGTATCTCCGGCGGGAATCACTCCAGTGAAAGGAACGGTAATCGAGCCAGTACCTCCACAATTAGTGAAGGCTCCATCTGGCGCGCCTTCGATATCCATCGGGTTACTGCACGAGCCTCCGATACCGGAACTGTCCGCGCTAACGGAACAAGTCATTGCTTGTTCTTTACTACTTACTCGCTCTTGTTTCTTATCACCACTGCACGCAGCGAAAACAAAAGCCCCCAAAACTACTGTAAACTTACTCATCGAGTCCCCCAAAATTTTGCTAAACATAGCAACTCGTTTTCGAAGCGTTAAGTTATTGGCTGCAAAAAATACTAAAGGGGCGCAAAAGGGCGGATATCAATCTCAAACCGTTCAGTACCTTTTCGTATCATTATATGTGTGAACGGGCTGGTGCCGAACTCCGACGGACTTAACTCACCGCGGCAAATTGTTGGGCCAGGTGCTTGGGGGAATGTCCGTAGTTTAACTAAACAATTATCCACCGCGAAAACGTGGTTGCCCAATGACGTAACTCATCGCGGCAAAATTGCTCACCTAAAGACTTATCCACCGCGAAAACGTGGTTGCCAATAACGTAACTCATCGCGGCAAAACTGCTCACCTAATACTTAGTCTTGCCTGCCAAAATCCTTAAATCTCCACCGTAATCTTTGATAGCAAACGACTTACTCTCGCACTTCAAAACTTGTTAAATCGCGGTGAAAACTAATCCCATTGCAGGTAGCAATCGCTATTTCACGTTCTAACTCCCTGTTTATTTTGGAATTTTACCCGAAAAAATTGGCCCCACCAATATTCCTTGAACTAGAAGATAGGTTAGTCCAAAATGTCAACGATGACACCATTTCAAATTGAAAAGGCTATCGAGCAAGACATCATTACCAACCGCTTTCCAGCTGGTAGTCGTTTGCCTGCAGAAAGAAATCTAGCGAGTCAGTATTCCGTAAATCGCGTTACGGTTCGCGCAGCGATTGCCTGCCTGGTTTCAAGAGGACTAGTAGAAAACAAACAAGGCAGTGGAAACATCGTCAAAAATGCGTTCGAACATGCAGGTCCCAAAGTACTGCATTCTCTTTTACGTGATGCCGACAACCAGCAAAAGATAAGCATCGCCAAAGACGTACTTCACGTTAGGCGAAACTTAGCGAGAACGATCATGGAAAACCTTCCGTCATCAGCGGACTGGAGCTCCGACGTACTACTTGCGATTGCTGAACTGCAGCGTCTTGCCACCATGGGCGGCACCGTTGAAGAAATCGCAGCAGCAGATATCGCCGTTCTTAGAAAACTTATCTGCGAAACCAAGAGTCTCGCGTTATCCCTTTTCATCAACCCTCTTTTCAACTGTTTGGAGTACTTTCCTGAATTGGTTCAATCGCTCTATCGTGCCCCAAAGCAAAATGTTTTCGCTTACCAGAACCTGCTTCTTTGGGGACAAAGTGAGACACGTGAAGTCGGAGTTGTTATCTCCCTAATGGAAGCCACTGACGCAGACACGTTGCTCGATCTAAAAGAAAGACTCGCAGCATGAATCTCTTGGCAAAATCGATTCTACTCAGACCATCCGCTATAGAGAAAAACTTTCGACTAATGAAAGTTAAAGACCCAACGCTGCAAATTCCAACGGAATGGCAACTTGCTCAAGGTGTTCTACGAATGTGGCATCGTATCGTCTTTCATTCTGAGACGGTGGGATTGAGCAACACCGACCCTCAAAGAATGACGCTACGTGCTCGATTGCTGAAGTACCGTCCGATTCGCATTCCCTTCTTGCTAAAATACGGCAGCATTGCGCCATGGGATCTCACAGGACTTTTGTCTTCTCCTGAAAAAATGATGAAACATTTGATTGGTACCCATCATGATGGCGACCAGTTTCAATACGACCTTGAAATTTTGTCTTGCTATCCAGAGGCACTCACGACTCTCCACCAACTCGTTATTGACGTGCTATCCGGAAACCACCCAGATGCCGCGTTAGTAAAAGACCTCGTAGTATACGACCAATATCATGCACGATTGAAAGATGAAATAGAGCGCCATCTAAACGAAACCGCAAAGACTTCTACCGATCCCGACATTTCCTTTCGGGCATTTCTGCATTGGTGCAGTCAGCAACCCAGAACGATTAACGAATCGATAAAAAAGAAGAACGCACGCTATGAATTTTCCCGATGATTTTTCGCGCATCACGAAACAAGATCTTTCTACAGTCTTCCAGCAAGCCAAAAACTTTTCGCCAGAGTCACTAATTGGCAAACGTTTCGATGGAATAAGCCTTGGCCTACCAAAGATCATAGAAAATCTCACTTGGATAAAATTTGGCAAGGTATTCTCAAAATCAAACAATTGCATTTGGGGTTGGAACGTAAAGATGAAGCAAAACGCTTTGGACGCTCCATGGCAAATGAAACCCGAAACAGATTGGGGATATTTCAACGTCTATCCGGGCCGGGTGCCAAAGACGAATGACCCAGGAATCGTTCTTGACTACCGCCACCCAAAAAACTCTCTAATCAATCCGGCCAGGCGAACCTACGACGTCATCAAAGAAGTACAACCTGGGCTACTGCTTGGACGGATGTGGCTTTCCACTCCGTTGACCTACATTCCAACGCCAAGCTATTTTGCGCTCAGCGACGCTGGCTAGCGGAGAGCAATCACTCTCTTTCCGGTAGCAGTCGGAACAGCGACGTCTTGGATGCCTAAGCGCAACAAATAATTTCGTCCCACCTCAAGTCCTTCGCCGACAGTATTTGGAGAATGACTGTCATCGCCGAAACAAAAAGGAATGCCGCGAGCGTGGGCCATCACTACAATCCATGGTGCTGGGTAAGGATCTTTTTTGCCCTTACGAAGCGGATAAACGTTTAAGTCTAAGATACTTCCAGCTTCCGCGATTACTTGTAGGGTTTCATCCATTTGTCGATGAACCGCGGCGCTGCGAAGACTTGAGCCGAACTTTGATGTGAGGTCGATATGACCAACTACATCTGGTTTGTATTGCTGCACCATCTGCGCAACCTGTTTGTAATACTCGAGAGTTACGGCTTCTTTGCTTCCGCAAAGCTTCACTAGAGCGTCAAACTTTTCTTGCGTCTCGTCCACCGCGATTTCTCGGACATGGTGAACGGAACCGATCACATAGTCAAAATCCTCTGAATCAATAAGATTGAGGATGTTGGAGTTCGTCTCCGAATCGATAAACTCGGTCTCAAACCCGCAAAGAATTTCGATTTGGTCGGCATACTTTTTTTGTAAGCGGCGAGACTCCGCGCAAAACGCGCTAAAGTCGTCAGCTAATTCTGAGACCCCAATCCCTTTAGCTTTTTCATCGTCATAGACATCTCTATCAAAGTACCTCGGCGCATGTTCGCTAAGGCCGTAAATCTTCATTCCGGCTTCAATTGCAGCAAGCACCGTCTCTTCAAGCGTACCTTTGGCGTGTTTGCAAAACTGCCCACTGTGGCCGCCATGAAGCGATACCTTCCAAGACTCAGACATAGCGAGATCCTAGCATGCATGAGAGACGAGCAGGGGCTCGCTGACGTGACAAGGTCAGCGAGCAAAAACAAGCGGAGCGACGGTAGATGGTTTCGAGCGCAAGGCTTGCGAGCTGGGTGAAACCCAGGCAGGCGACGTGACCTGGCGGTCACGAGCCCGAGCGTAACGCCGCGATCGAACAAACTACCGAGTGATTCTAGCGAGTGATTACTCTTGAGGGAGATGGATGTCCTTGACGTCTTGAAACTCTGCCGCTTTTTGCGTCATCCCGGCATTCAATGCTTCTTCACTGTCTAATCCATGTTTCTCTGCGTAGTCTCTAACGTCTTGTGTAATTTTCATAGAGCAGAACTTGGGGCCGCACATGGAACAAAAGTGAGCACCTTTAGCGGCAGGAGCTGGAAGGGTTTCGTCGTGGTATTCGCGTGCCGTGTCGGGATCCAAGGACAGATTGAATTGGTCGTCCCAGCGGAATTCGAATCGAGCTTTCGATAACGCGTCGTCGCGAACCTGAGCTCCCGCATGCCCTTTTGCTAAGTCCGCCGCGTGGGCCGCAATCTTGTACGCAATAACCCCGTCTTTCACGTCTTGGCGGTTTGGTAATCCGAGATGTTCTTTAGGCGTCACGTAACAAAGCATGCTGGTTCCGTACCAACCGATCATTGCAGCACCAATTGCCGATGTGATGTGGTCGTACCCAGGAGCAATATCAGTAGTTAGCGGTCCCAGTGTGTAAAACGGTGCTTCATGGCAAAGCTCTAACTGTTTGTCCATGTTCTCTTTGATCTTGTTCATTGGCACGTGACCAGGACCTTCGATCATAACCTGAACGTCGTGCTCCCATGCTACTTTGGTTAACTCACCGAGAGTTTCGAGCTCTCCAAACTGCGCGTGGTCGTTGGCATCGGCGATACTGCCTGGACGCAAACCGTCGCCTAGGCTGAAAGCCACATCGTACTTCTTCATCAGTTCGCAAATCCGTTCGAACTCTGTGTAAAGAAAGTTTTCTTTGTGATGCGACAAGCACCACTTTGCCATGATGGAGCCACCACGAGAAACGATTCCAGTGACGCGATTCGCGGTATGAGGAATGTATCGAAGAAGTACTCCGGCATGAATCGTGAAATAATCAACGCCTTGTTCCGCTTGTTCCTCAAGGGTCTCCAAGAACAAATCGATATTGAGCTTTTCTGGATCGCCGTTTACTTTTTCAAGGCACTGATAAATCGGAACCGTACCAACTGGTACCGGCGAGTTTCTAATGATCCATTCGCGTGTTTCATGAATGTTGTCGCCAGTAGAAAGATCCATTATGGTGTCAGAACCCCACTTAGTCGCCCATCGTAGCTTTTCTACTTCTTCTTCTATGGAAGACGAAACGGCAGAGTTTCCAATGTTTCCGTTGATCTTAACTTTAAAGTTACGACCAATAATCATGGGCTCAGACTCTGGATGATTGATGTTGCTCGGAATGATGGCTCGTCCACGAGCAATCTCACTGCGAACGAATTCAGCTTCGCAACCTTCACGAATGGCAACGAATTTCATCTCGTTAGTGATGATGCCTTTGCGGGCATAGTGCATCTGAGTGACGTTACCATCATCGGTTTTCGCTCGCTCGTCGATCCACGGTTGGCGATTGCGAGGCAACCCTTTCACGTAGTCTGAGTGAACTGGTCCAGAGGTGTCGTATACGTCAACCGGTGGATTATCTCCGGAAAGTTCGATTCGCCGAACCGGTACTGAAAGACCGTCTTGTTGAATGTACGCTTTCTGTGAATTGGGGAAGCCGTGTGGTTCCGCAGGAAGAGAATTTGAGTCTGTAATTGGTAGATTTTTCTTAGTCATTTTTCACCTTGCATTCCTCCGCCGGTACTAACCGTGTCAGGTTCAAGGGTCGCAAAATTGCCTCTCAGCCCGAAGGCTCCCCTTGCTGGCGCAATGGGACCATACACCCACGATTCCCAAATTAAAATAGCTGGTTTCAATCCAACGAGCAGCGATCCGAATACAATTCACCTGCATAGCAAAGACTTTTCATTTTATTTTGACGGTTATTTGATTTGCTGCGTCTTTGTAGTGGGTGACGCGCATCCTATACTCCCGTCACCTTAGGAGAAATCATGGCCAGCAAACTTCCCACATTTGAAAACGAAGACTTAGGACTAAATATGCTTCCCGAAGAGCTGGAAGCAGAGATAAACAGGTTACGCAAAGAGAAAAACGCGGTGATTCTCGCACACTACTACCAAGAAGCAGAGATACAAGATCTGGCAGACTTTGTAGGTGACTCACTTCAGCTATCCCAGATGGCTAAGAAAACCGAAGCGGACGTCATCGTATTTTGCGGCGTGCATTTCATGGCCGAGACCGCGAAAATATTGAACCCAACCAAAAAAGTCGTCATTCCAGATTTGCGTGCGGGCTGCTCTCTGGCCGATGGATGTCCTGCGCCAAAATTTGAGGAATGGCTCAAGAAGTATCCTGATCACAAGGTGATTAGTTACATCAACTGTTCGGCAGATGTAAAAGCGCTCTCTGATGTCATTTGTACCTCTTCCAACGCAGCGCACATCGTTAAGTCGATGGGAGATGAAAAGATCGTCTTCGCTCCTGACAGACATCTGGGTCGCTACGTATCAAAACAAAGCGGTCGTGACGACATTGTTTTGTGGCAGGGCGCATGCATTGTTCACGAGACGTTTTCAGAAAAAAAACTAATAGCGCTAAAGCTGCAGCATCCTGATGCAAAAATTGCAGCGCACCCCGAGTGTGAAGAATCAATTTTGAAGCATGCCGATCACATTGCTTCAACATCGGGACTAATCAAGTTTGTGAAGAATAGCGATGCCAAAGAATTCATCATTGCTACAGAAGCTGGAATTCTGCACAAAATGCAAAAAGAAGCTCCGGGCAAGCTGCTCATTCCTGCACCGCCAGAAGACGAATCTTGCTCTTGTAGCGAATGTCCTTTCATGCGGCTCAACACTCTGGAAAAACTCTACATGTGCCTCAAAGATCTCGGACCGGAAGTGGATGTGCCAGAATCCACAAGGGTGAAAGCTTTGATTCCTATCGAGCGAATGCTCAAGTTAAGTGAGACACTTCCCAAGTAATGCTGGAAAGCTAATCGTTATTCGGAAAACGATGACGCATTAAGAGGTCATCACTTAATCGGTGCCGATCTGGTCAACTTCATCGGAAAAACGAACATGGACGTCTTCTGCGAATTTTCAAAGTTGGAAATTGGTGCATCAAAAATCAACATGCGATTCAAACGAGGGAGCAACTACTGACCCACTTCAATAGTTTTGAAAGTATTCTCACGCTTCAAAACCATTGGACTAATTCCCGCATCACCTATAAAAAGTTCGTTTACTAGAGCCTTCTACGGAGTAATTCGAGTAGTTCTTCTACGTTGTCTTCGTCGGCAAGGTAGGTCTCACAGCTCTCAATAAGTTTGTCTACTGAATCGATTGGTTTGCCCGTAGTACGTCCTAAATATTCCACCAAACGAGCAAATTCACGCTTTGGCATGTGTTGTCTACTCACCGGTGCCGACGATGGCATTCGATTATGCCACGAAGGACTAGTCGGGGCCTGCCCTATGTCTTTAGGGGCGGTCCATCGTCCAGGTGGCCTACGACCACCTCTCAAGGGACGTCCTGTCTCGGTGCTCGCCGCATCAACCGGAACCCACTTGGGGCCATTTTTGCCAGCGACCAAGGCCACAGCCCAGAGGTGGTCGGGTTCATCGATTACTCCTCGATCGAAAGTCCACCCCGTCGCTACGGCCGATGGAATCTTTAGCCTTCGTAGTATTTCACAAACAAGGGTGTTGAGCTCGTAGCAAACCCCTCTTCCCAAATGACGACTATCCGCACCAAGATGTAACGCGGAGATATGAGCATTAGCTTTTCCGTGAGAGCGAATCCTCAGCCAATTAGAAACCGCAGAGTCTTCCAAGTAAGTAGGATCGTATACGTACCTTTTTCTCACGAAGTCACGAACTGCATAAATGGTATTAACTGCGGGCTCTCCCATATACGTCGCAACCAAATCATGCACTTCTGATGGTAAATCTAGATCGTCGCAAGTTTGGAGCCGAATCTCCCGAGGCGCAATATCTCGCCAGTCCAAAATCGAATCGTCAATTTCGGGATCTCTAAGTTCCACCGCAAATTTAACTGCCCCTGCTGCCGGCATATGAACGTGCCGTCCTCCAGTCATCAATCGAAGAAGCTTTCCTTCTGTCATTACCTCTGTGACTTCACCGAACATTGGTACGGGCAACACACTTCGCCCCTTTGGTAAAGCACCACTAATGTTCACCACACCTTGCCGCACACTACCTCGTCCCCATTCCACAGGATATTTCAAAGGTCGCCATACCTGCGACCTACGATTCAAAGCACCAAAGATATTTTGAGAGGCATAGAGGTAGGGAACTGGCAAGCATTTGGGACGATGAGCAAATCCAAATTCAGGAACGTCCCCTTGCTTGTTTTTTTCGATGCTGTGGTTTGCTCCCATCTGAGGACCAAGCGACGGACTCGGTCTGAACCAATGATCATGCCTACTCCCCCGTCGTAATTCTTCTAACAAACGTCTAGCTTCACGCTCTGCGGCAAATTTTTCAGTGCGACACTTTTCCTCTAGATCTTTGTCGATCGATGAGCGGGGGAATACGTCTTTGGGCTCCTGAGCGTCATCTCCCCGAAACCAGTCACCGACCCGCGACCAAAAACCTCTTTTCTCTTTAGACTCAATTTTGTGCGATTCTTCAACCGCCACTGGCTCTACCTTGTGTTTTGGTTTCGGCGACGTTCTTGAAACCGGCGCCGTCGGAGTATCGACGTATTCCATCAGGTAGGAAGAAACATCTTCCGGGGCAACTAAAGGATCAAATCTTAATGTAAACCGACGATGAGGCTCCGCGGGCAGCGCGATATCACGTCTATCAGAAGGGAACAACAAAACTTTCAGATCGCCCGAAGCATCAACGCAAGAGACTGGTAACTCAGAAAGTTTCGCGCTATCTCGCACCACTAAAAACCCCAAACAGTTTGGCAGCGCGTTATGCCATCCCTCTCTGTATTCACCATCTTTATGGAGATACACCACGTCTCTCAGAAATTCGACTATGTGTTCTAACGTCGGAGAACTGGAAATACCAAATACCTTTGACAGCGTGGGCCACTCAACAGCCGCTGGCCAATCTCCATAAGTGTCTCCTAAGAACTTACGAGCGTTACTTTGCACTAGTTTGTTCAAGGGGCGTAAAATCCCGCTGCTATCCCTCACGCAAGCAACGGCCTGCAACTGCGCAACCACAGCTCGCTTTGATACCTTCTTCGATTTGAGCTGACTTTCAAGCCAGTCTAATACGACCGGCGAAATCGCTATTCCTCTATCGGAATTGGTCCTGACGTTTTGCGAGACATATTTTAGATCAAGGGAAGTATTGAAGCTAAAAGAAGGCATCGTCGTCGAAACCACGTCGGGGTGAACTAACCCGGGATATTCTTCGCCTAGCATTTCGCAAAATTTTTCGGTGGGCCAATAGGCCAAGCCAGGTTTGACAAAGGCTCCGCCGGCGGTGGGAACCCAACTTTTACTATGCAAGTCAACAGCTCTATGCTCCGTGGAGTTTTCGAATAAATATCGCGCCAACGCCAAACGTTTTTCAACCGAAAGGTCGGTGTCCAACAGACGACTTATATGTTGATCTGATAGTGAGCGAGACGCTCCACAGGCCAGCAAGAGTTTGGTTACTTCCGGCTTTAGATACTCAGACGCAATATATGCGGTTGTTTCGCCAAGTTCCGCTGCCAAGGCTCCGCTGGAAAGCAAGACCGATCGCGGCCGCTTAAACGTTCCGTCGGAAGTCCGCACTCTCATCGTTTTACGCAATCCAAACTTCTTTACTTGTGCTTGTAATTCTTCGTCATCGTCAGAACCGATTACTCTTGCGACATGGGTTACAAGTAAAACTAGCTGCGGTCCATCTTTCGCTTGTGCGGCGACGCCGATTGCATCAGTCAAGTGTTCCATTAACTTGCGTAGTCGCTTCGAGTCGGTTTGATAACTCTCTTTGCACCATCTCTGCAAAGAGTTGGGAACGTCGTCAGACGGAAGCCAATCAATACCAAGATCTGGTAAGTCTTTGTCAAACAGCAAGTCTTTTGGACGACACAAATTCCCTAAAGAGGTATGCAACACGTGACACGAGCCCAACACACCTAGCGCGTTAACATCTCGCGAAATCTGGTCTTTACAGTCGACCAACCACGCGTAAAATTTTTCTCTTTTTTCTCTGGTAGCGAGTGGAGGAAAGTTACTTGCAGATTGGCTCTTTGCACATTCAGTAAGTACTTCACTTAGAATCCTTCGGATGTTTATGTCCTTGAGTCCCACATGATTCAGTTCTAGTGCCCAACTTCGATCAGCTTGAGCTTCTCCAAGGGGCAACAAAGGCATCCAGGCCTCTAACTCATCTGGAATGTAAAATAGCTCTTTCGAAGTTAAAAGATGCTTGTGGTCAATTCCAAGAGGAAGTTTCCAGAACTCATCACGGAACTCGCTTGCAAGAATTTGTTGTCCCAACCATAAAACGTATTCTTGACTGTTTAACGGTTCGGGTTGCGTCGCAATGGGATGATCCACTTTCGCAAACTCGGCTAGGCGAGCCACGAGTAACTGTAACGGACAGACAAAAGGAAGTACGTCTTCTACTTGGATTGCCTCCTCTCTGGCCTCTGGGTCAATCATACGAATCTCGCACAAGGCCAAAAAAGG
Source organism: Deltaproteobacteria bacterium (assembly GCA_020630875.1). Taxonomy (GTDB): domain Bacteria; phylum Myxococcota_A; class Polyangia; order Haliangiales; family Haliangiaceae; genus JAHDIH01. The sequence goes on from JAHDIH010000004.1 coordinate 384,299, forward strand.
TTGCCAATCTGATGTGGCGCTAACTTTGGCTAACTCTTTGGCCGGCAGTAGATCTCCTCCACTAGGCCAAAGCTTAAGATTTGCTAGAATGCTTATTAACGCCTCATTAGCCTCTATTTCGCCAAGTGTTTTGACAAGAGAGCTTCTCAACACAGAGGCTTGTGTTTTCGATATCTCGTGGTGTCCGTCGGCCAAGGTGGATACAATCGCTAACGCACCCTCTTTTTCCATCTCTGCCCGGTAGAGAAAACGCTCCATTGGAGTGGAGACATCGAGGCAAGGATATCCAGCCTCCAAAAGAAACGGCTGAAGACTTCGCTCGATGTAATGCCCTTTGGAATGGTCGGCTTCCGCTAACGTGGCCACAGGTCTGCGCGCACCATCTGTACAAAGAAACATAGGAAGGGCTAATAAGCCCAAGGCGTCTTGTTTTGAAATTTCTGCCGAAAAAACAAGGTTGCACAGCGAAGGATTCTGCAACACGGAATTCCACATCTCCGATCCTTGCTCATAGTTACTAAGCAAGTCCCTAACGACTTGCTCCTCTGACATTGAAGTGAGAGCGTCATTGACTCCGGCACGTTCCACAAAACCGATAATCGCTCTATAACACTCACTATGTTGAAAGAGAACTGGATGGCATTTCGTCTGATCGTAAAATTCGTTAATTACCTTGTTGTCCCCTCTGAGACGAAGGTGATTAAGTGGATGCAGCTCTCCATCCGGTCCTGGCCACGAAGGGCTTTCTGTCAGCTGACGCACGTGGTTTCGACTCATTCGATCGATATTGCGTGATAGAAAATGGAGAATCTTAGTTCTCAACGTCATGGGAATTTGCAAGCGAAGGGCAGATGCTACATCCCACACCTCCACCACCTTGGTGTCGAGCATTACCGTGTAGCTTAGTGACGCGACCGACGCGTCAAGCCATCGCGTCTTTGGAAGAAGTTCGAGAATCTCCGGGTCCGAAGCGACGGACATTTCCTCCGCAGTGCATAACTGTCCACCTGTCGAAGGAAATACACGGAGCCGCTCTAGCCTCTTACACATCGAGCGAGTCATCTCATCCTGCCTGCGATTCAATAACTCGTGAAACTCTATTGCTCTTTCATACGGCAGCTGGACTGCCCCTGACTCTAAACAGGAGATCAAAGAGCTAAGTGTCAACTGTGTAGCTCCCGCCTTTTCCAGTACGTCGCGATACTTTTTTGCAATAGATATTGGTACGAGCGGCGGCGTCACATCAATCTCTTCTAAAAATGATAAGATATCCTCCTGTAACGACACGTAGACGTCACCAGTGGCGACAGGGACCTCCTTGTGAAGCAACAAGAATGATTCAATAGCGGCCTCTATGTGAGAAGCGGGTAAAGTCGAGAGTGTCTCCAAAATTCTCTCCGAGCCGTACTCTCTAACTAACTGTTTCGCCATCCGCTGATCTGTCAGGGTCAAGACAAAGTCCATCCCATCGGAGGTGTTAATACCAAGTTGTTGCAAAATCGCTGGCGCTAAATCTTTTAACTCGTCCGGTAGCAGCCTATGAGAATACTGCAATACGTATTCTAATTCAGCTGGTGCCATCGTGAGCTCCTTGGCAGCGACTACCTTTCCTTCTCGGTCCGAGATAAACGCTTTATCAGCTAACAAGGTTACATCCGCGTTAGCTTCATGAAGCGCCATAAGTACTTCGGGCAGCCTATCTTTTTCTAAAACGTCTAACCCACAAGAGAGTGCATGGGCCCAGGCTGAAACCATTTCTTGAGCCCCACAGCTGCTAGCACCGGACTGCTTTGCTAGTTCGAAAACACGTTCGTCTTCGATATCAAGAAGGTTCAGCCCATCGATACTAAGCTTTCCAAGCCCACGTGATAAGCGTCGATCACCTGTCACAATCGATTCACTAGCGCGTGCTTTACCTCCCAAGGCGGAAGGAAAAATCATAGCCTCCGGCAATGCCGAAAGAAGTTGTCGATACTCTCGAGCATACAATTCGCCGACAAGCGGTATTACCTTCGCAATCCGTGCAATCATGCCTTCTTGTGACTGCACCATTTCTTCTGCAAGTTGTGCAAGCAACTCGCCACCGCGAGCTAAAACCCAACGGTTCCATTCAGAGCTAAGTATAATGCGTTCTCGGTCTACCGGCACATCGAACCTAGCTTGTAAAAAAAAGTTCACACCTGCTTTTTCTGCGGTAGGAAGAAAACTATAGATCGTTGGACGCCCAACAATCGGAATCGGTAGACCATCTACTCCCAACTCAATACCCACCGTTACTTTTGTTGATTTACTCCTTCTATACTCTCGCTTCTTGTCGTAAGCGTAGTCGCCAGACTTAAGCCACATTCTTCTTGTGACCTCGTTGTCTTTGAGAACAACCACAGGACTTTGTTCGCTGGTCAGCTCGACCTTTCGCGTAAGTTTTTCGTAAGAGAAATTGAGGGCTCTAAGACTCGTAAGTGTAATCAGTACTTCAGATGGAATCGCCAGCAAATGCTCGTACAGTTGCCGAGCCGTTAGCGCTATATCACTTCGGTACGGAAGTATCAGTATGGTTCGCTCACCGACGACTTCAGTTCTTTTGGCAATTGCCCGCGGCATAGAAACATTGGCAATCTCAAAAGCGTACCCACCGGAGTAAATCCTCGGTCGTTCGCACACTTCATATACCGACTTAAACCCTACGCCAAAGAAGCCGATTTGCTCCTTGGTTTTGGTAGTTTGTCCGATAGACAGGACCCCCACCACATCGCAGGCAGTAAAAGGAAGCCCATCGTGCTCAACTTCTAAGCGGTCTTCGTAAACGTGAACGTTCCAGGTTGTAGCTCCTGCATCTGCGGCGTTCTGGAGTAGTTCGATAAGAAAATGCCCTGGGTCGGAGTAGACTTGTTTGGCAAGCAGCTCTTCTGCGTTCGCTTGGCTCACTGACTTGGGAAGGTTTTGCAGCGCCGCAACGACTTGCTGGGCTACGACTTCCGTTTTTTCTTTCCAAGCATCGTGGCAGTCACTTTCTTTTGCTACAAAGCCAAGCTCTCGCATCTTCTCGCCCGGTAGTACGGCTAGGTAGGCTTCGTTTAAATTGTAAATCGAATTAGATTTGATGTGGTCAACGCACATCGAAAAGCACTTACTCACTAGCTCGTCTCGGACCATCGGTGCATTGTGCTTCAAAAAGCGATCAACCATTGCAAGCGCGGCGATGCGCTGCACGCCACATTCAATGGAAGCCCGACTCAACCCTCGACAAAACGACTCTGTAGCTAACCCATTCAACTCTTTCAACACCAGCCGAAGCCCGGTATTTGGCAGATTAAACGCAATACTCGCGGCTCCATCAGGTAGTGTCCCCCTTTTCGCTAGTTCTGCTACGGCATAAGCAAGAGGCTGATAATCAGAAAATGTGGCGAGCGTTTTTAAAAGAACAAGGGGCAAACTTCCGCTTGCTACTTGCTTTTCGATGTACGAGATTTGTGCCGCATAGGGCTGAAGACGCAACTCATCCACGTCCGCATTGTATACTATTGGCCAACGCTTCTCGTTCCTTTCCATCGTGCTTTTTAAAAGTGCATGGCGTTTCAATCGCACCATGCTAGCTTTCAAAGATGATTCGACTCGTCATGCTGATTCTTCTCGCTAGCTGCCAAAAGGAAAACAGTCATTCTGTTCCTCAACCATCAACGCAACGCAGCAAAGAAGGTCCCGAACCGATAACAAGGAGCAATCTCAAAAATGCGGCAGGATACTCGTACTGCATGCACAAACTAGACTTAGCTGACTGGTTATGCACTGAGGGTACGTGTGAACTTCTATTGTGGGCGCCCTACGGTGATAGCATCCGCTTCGAAACAAAGTTGGCAACGATCACGGAGGATTCGCTGCAATGCCATGACTTACCACAGTCAAAACATTTTGGAAATCCCAAGCTGTCGCCACAAAAGGGAGTGTCCAATAGCGAGCTCGTCGCGTTGCACAAAATGCGCAACTCGACAACATGCGCAGCCAACGATACGATTTACAGCCATGTATCGTCGAATATTGCTGAATTGAAGACGCTAGGATGTGTTGCAACATCCAATGGTGAATACAGGTGCACGGCTCGTATGACAACGGGTATCGAAAGGGAAAGCGAGTTAAATAGCTTAATCGTTTACTACAGCCTGTCCGTTGAAAAACGACCGCATTCCCTAGATTGCCGCTTGTTAATCCCCATGAGCTAGCTGTCTAACCAACGATTTTTTCGCTTATCAAAGTTATCAAGTGTTTTCCTTCGATAGCGCTTCGCACCAATTTTGGCGCCTCGAATAGAGTCGAGTTTATAGAGAAACGGAACAACCCCTACGACACAGATTAGGGCGGCGACAACGACACTGTCAAAAATAAAAAAGGGGAGAAAGAACAAAGGCGTGGTTGCAACCAACCAATTCTTTAGCCCTTCTTTTTCTTCTACTATTTCTTCTTCTACTTTTTTTAGCTCGCGCAATGCTTTGTCGTACGTCTTGCGGCACGAAACGCAATATTTTCCTTTGCGATGATACTCACACAATGGAATACCGCACTTATTGCAATCGATGGCCCCGGCTTTTCTCTCGCACTCGCGGCAGAGTCTAATAAGTGCTTGCTGCCTATGAACCATCTAGCACGCTCTTACCACACTAGCCTTCCACTCGCGCTATGAAATCGTAGGGGTATCCAATGTGAGGCTTAGAGACTTCCTCCAAACGTTGCAGTAATGCATCAGGAATTGTTAGTGTTACGGCAGCTGCGTTTTCTTCTAGTTGAGCAATGGTTCTCGCTCCAATAATTACAGAACTTACGATGGGCTTACTCAAAAGCCATGCCAAAGCAACCGCACTCGGTGTGGCATCGATCTCTTTTGCGACCGCACGAACCACCTCGATGATTGCCCAATTTTGAGACGTGTCAAAAGCTTTTCGCCTGTCACTCCAAGTGGCCAGTCGAGAACCAGCTGGTGGCTCGTCATTTTCCCGGTACTTACCACTCAGAAATCCCGAAGCCAGGGGAGACCAGGGCAAGATACCAAGGCCACATTTCTTCGCATACGGTATGTGTTCTCGTTCAATGTCTCTGCACAGCAGACTGTATTGCATTTGAGCCGCGACAAACGGTTCCAAAGACAAACTCTTGCTGGTCCAAAGCGATTCTACCATGCGATAGGCGGTATAGTTACTCAGGCCGATGTAGCGAACCTTGCCTTGCTTCACCAAATCATCAAGCGCTCGCAAGGTTTCCTCTTCTGCCACTGAGCTGTCTTGCATGTGAATTTGATATAAGTCGATGCGGTCGGTTTGCAGTCTTCGAAGTGAGCCCTCGATAGCATTCATAATGTGCCCTCGTGACGCTCCAGCACCATTCGGACCATCGTGCATACGAAAACGAAACTTAGTCGCCAAGATTACCTCGTCGCGTTTTCCCGAAGACGCAAACCAATTACCGATGATCTTTTCGCTCAAGCCATCTTGACCGTAAATATTTGCGGTATCCCAAAAGGTAATTCCCAATTCCAGCGCCCGCTCCATTACCTTAAACGAGGTAGCTTCCGTTGCGCCGACGTTGTGCATGAATGAGCTTTCGTCAGCTTCGCCGAAGGTCATGGTGCCGAGACAAAGTGAAGATACTTTTAGCCCACTAGTTCCTACGTTCCGGTATTCCACGCGTCTAGATTACCGTAAAACTATCGCTGTCCCCCATTCACTAGTCAAAATTGGTCATTTGATGTTTAATATAGGCACGCTATGGCTAAACCAACCATAAAAGTTGTCGCCGCAGTAGTCGGGCACCAGGGACGATACCTGCTCACGCAACGACGAGCCCATGCAGTACTTCCTCTTCTGTGGGAGTTCCCAGGCGGTCGAGTGGAAGAAAACGAAGCCCCGAGCGCAGCGCTCATCCGCAACATTCGCAGTCGACTGGGTGTAACCCTAGAAGTAGTTGACATCATCGGCACCAACCACCACGAGTACTCCAATTACCTGGTGGAAATGATCATGTTCGAGTGCCTGCTACCAGAAGGTCAAGTACCACAAGCAATCGGTGTAGAAGATATCCGCTGGGTTGGCTCAGAGGACATGAGTGATTATGACTTTCCTCCGGCAGATGAACGATCTATGGACAAGCTCCTTGGTATCGTCAGTAACTAGAGAAACCGTCCAATAGCAAAAGCTACGATGAACGAAACCACCGAACTCACAAAAAATGTGAGAAGAGCTGCTCCTACTTGCGACTTTTCTTCAACTGCGAAATGTGGAGCACTTTGAACTAATACGAGTTCTTTTGCAGTGGGGCTCTCAGATTGCAAGATTCTTGTAGAATTGTCTCCAGAAGGAGGTTGCATGTATTGAGTACTCGCCTGGTTGACCGACGGCTGTTGCATGAACTGGGTGGCGTTTTCGGCATTGGATGCTGAAACCACAGGCGCTTGCATGAACTGGGTGTTGGCCTCTGAATTACTCACTACCGGAGGTTGCATAAACTGTGTATTCGCTTGGGCGGTAGCCGCCGCAGGAGCTCCGTACTTTTGCAGGATTTCCGCAGTGGATAACCCTTCCCCTGGTCGAATGGTTTCAGCCTCATGAGCAGAAGCGGAAGTCATCATCATCGTTCGCTTCGCGTCGGGACTGGGAGGAGGTCCTGGGACGGATGGTCGTTCCGGTTCAGTGTCAGGTCCCTCAGGTTGAGTATCTACTAAAGGTGTTGTTGGTTGTATGGAACTCGCACGAGGTCGTTCAGGTGCAGTTTCAGGCGCACTCACTCGCCTCGCTCTTAGTGGGTCGGTGGGAGGCGCGCTTGTATTTCTGATGTTGCTTGATGTAGTGACGTTGTGAGCGGCACGTGGAGGGTTTGAATACTCAATTGGCGGCTCAACATGAACGACAGGATATTGCTGAGTAACAGCTTTGAATAACTGCTGCATCGATAAGATTGAATCCGCATGCTGTCTTTCCACATACGACTCCAGCGCCGCTCTAGAAATGTCAATGTTAGCTCGGTCGGCAAACCCTGTAAGCGCTTCTGCGAAGATAGAAGCTTGTTGTATTCTTTTGTCAGGAGAATACGAGAGCGCCGTCATGATGATGTCAGATAGTTCACGAGGAATTCCAAATTTCGCTTCTGGAGAATCTACGTTCCCCTCCAATATCGCTTGGTAAGTGTCATAGGCACTTTCACGCTTGAACAATCTGGTCGATGTAGTCAGCTCGTACAAAACCGTACCGAGCGAAAAAATGTCAGAACGGTGGTCCACCCCACCTGCCCCTCGGCACTGCTCTGGCGACATGTACGCAAATTTACCTTTGACCGTTCCTGCCTTGGTGTGAACTTTCGTATTTGCCGACTTTGCGATTCCAAAATCTACTAGCTTGATCAGTCCATTAAAGCTGATCATCAAGTTTTGAGGAGAAACGTCTCGGTGAATGATTCCCAAGGGTTTTCCATTTTGCATTCGAGTATGGGCGTGAGTGAGACCAAGGCACGCTTGCTTTACAATCGCTACCGCAATATTAGTCGGCAATTGTTCTGAACGTTTCGTGAGTTTGTTCGTCAGCTCTGTTACGGAAAAACCCGGAACGTGTTCCATCACAAGAAATGGAGTACCCTCGTGAAATCCTAAATCGATCACTTTGGCTACATTTGGGTGATGAAGGATTGCTCCAAGTTTCGCTTCTTCCACAAACATGGAAGTGTTTTCTTTGTCGTGGACAAGATGGTCGTGAAGAATTTTGACTACCACGTAGGTTCTAAAGCTAGCCAGCCCCGTGATACGAGCAAGGTATATCTCGGCAGTGCCGCCAACAGCTATCAAAGAAAGCAATTGGCATTGTCCCAAATGAAGGCCTGTTAACGTCCCTGGCTTTCCTGGAGCGCGCATTACTTGTTTATATCAACTATAGCCGTACAATTGCCAATCATTTGACGGTCACTTGCATGCAACTATGAAATCAAGCGAAGAACTAGAGCTCGAGCGTTTCTTTTTCCTTGGCTTCTCCAAGCGCATCTACCTGAGCGATAAACTTATCTGTGACATCCTGAATCACTTTTTGCCCCTTCTTGGAGTCATCTTCAGAAATCTCTTTAGCTTTCTCTGCAGACTTTATCATTTCGTTCGCATCTCGGCGGGCGCCCCGAACTTTAACGCGTGCTTCTTCCGTCATCTTTTTGATAATCTTAACAAGTTCTTTACGACGTTCTTCAGTTAGTGCCGGGATGGGAAGACGAATAAGATCTGAATCCACCACGGGATTAAGCCCCAAGTCAGATTTAATGATCGCTTTTTCGATATCCGCTAACAGGTTTTTTTCCCATGGCTTAATGGTGATCAACCTAGCCTCAGCCACATTACAGCTCGCCACTTGCGATATCGGAGTAGGAGTTCCGTAGTAATCAACTTTAACACCATCTAGCATTGAAAGGTTGGCGCGACCGGTTCTTACCTTGGCGAGCTCTCGCTTGAACGCCTCGATACACTTGGTCATTCCTTCTTGTGCAACTTCTTTAGCTTCATCAGTCATTGTTTATTCTTCCGCAAATTTCGTTTCGCTATCGTCATTGACGATCAAGGTACCAATTAATTCACCTGAAACTGCGGCCCTAATATTTCCTGGTTTGGCCATTTCAAACACCACAATTGGTAGTTTATTGTCTCTGCAAAGTGCAAAAGCAGTCGCATCCATGACCTTGAGCCGTTTTTCAATCGCATCCTGAAAACTCACTTGCCGATAGAGTTTAGCTTCAGGATTTTTCGATGGGTCGCAATCGTAAACACCTCTTACCTTCGTCCCTTTAAGAAGCGCATCAGCACCAATTTCCATCGCGCGTAGTGCTGCCGCTGTATCCGTAGTAAAAAATGGATTTCCGGTGCCCGCGGCGAAAATGACTACTCTACCTTTTTCAAGGTGTCGAATAGCTCTCCGCCTGATGTAAGGTTCCGCGAGCTGCGACATTTCTATGGCAGACATCACGCGCGTGACCATCCCGCGCTTTTCCATTGCGTCTTGAAGGGAGACTGCATTCATCACTGTGGCAAGCATCCCAACGTAGTCGGCCGTCGATCGGTCCATGCCGTTTGCAGACTCAGAGAGACCTCTAAAGATATTGCCACCGCCGACGACGATGGCAATTTCTACATCTAACTCTTTGGCTTTCGCGACTTCGTCAGCCACGTACCCCAACACATCAGAATCAATACCGAAAGAGGCGCTCCCGACCAGTGCTTCGCCGGACAACTTCAGTAAGACGCGTCTCTTTCCGGAAGGAGGGTTCACTATCCTGAAACCGCCTTTGCAACTTCCGCTGCAAAGTCTTCCTCTTTCTTTTGTAGACCTTCACCGAGTTCAAACCTCACAAAGCGACGAATCTTAATGTTTTCACCAAGCTTCGCAACTAGCTCTTGATTGATTTGCGAGATTGTCTTTTTGTCGTCCTTCACAAAAGGTTGCTCAAGTAGTGCAAGCTCTCGTGACCACTTCTTAATCTGACCGTCCACAATCTTATCAAGGACAGCAGCTGGTTTGCCGCTTTCTTTGGCAGTCTCAAGACGAATCGCCTTTTCCTTAGCAATCACTTCAGGAGGAATTTCATCCATCGTGACGTACTGAGGATTCATTGCTGCGATTTGCATTGCAATGTCTTTGAGAAATCCTACAAAGTCTTCGTTTCTAGCCACGAAGTCCGTTTCACAGTTTACTTCTAGTAGCACGCCAACTCGTCCGCCGTGAACGTAAGAGAACACAGCCCCCTCCGTTGCCACACGACCAGCTTTCTTGGCGGCTTTTGCTAGGCCTTTGGTACGCAAAAACTCGATTGCCTTTTCTACGTCTCCGCCGTTCTCAACTAGAGCTTTCTTACAATCTGACATTCCCGAGCCGGTCCGCTCACGAAGGTCCTTAATCATTGTTGCTGTAATTTTTGACATCGTATCTATCCTTGAGTTTCTACTGTTTCCGTTGCAGCTGTTTCAGCTGGAGCTTCTTTGACTTCCACTGCTTCTGGCTCTGGCGCTGCAGAAGCTTCTGGTACCAGACGACTTCCGCCACTAGCAAGCTCAACTTTTGGTCCACCATCGGCTCCGCCGCTTACGTGAATGACCTGCTCTCGTGGTCCCGAAGAATTCTTAGCTTTTTGAGCACCGCGCTCTTTAGCTAGTCGTTGACCAATAACGCAAGCGTCAGCAATCCGGCTAGCGAACAGCTTGATCGAGCGAATCGCATCGTCGTTACCAGGAATGACGTAGTCGACTCTTGTAGGATCGCAGTTGGTGTCGGTTACCGCTACTACAGGGATTTCCAACTTGTTTGCTTCAAAAAGCGCAATGTGTTCCTTACTTGGATCGACGATAAACATCAAACCAGGAAGTTTGCTCATGTTTTTAATACCACCGAGAGACTTCAACAGCTTCTCTTTTTGACGGCTAAGCGACAGTTGTTCTTTTTTACTGAGCCCTAGCAGAGAGCCATCTGTTTCTCTTTTTTCGAGATCTCGTAAGCGGTCCAGGGACTGACGAACGGTTTTGAAGTTGGTCAGGGTTCCTCCGAGCCAACGCTCCGTTACGTAGTACTGCCCAGCCCGATCGGCTTCCGCAGCAATGACATCAGCCGCTTGTTTTTTAGTACCAACAAAAAGAACTTTCTCGCCTCGTGCCACTACATCAATGACAGCTTGGAACGCAGAACCGAACATGGTGACGGTTTGTTGCAAATCGATGATGTGTACCCCGTTACGAGCACCAAAGATGTAGGGCTTCATTCGCGGGTTCCAGCGACCAGTGTTGTGGCCGAAGTGAACTCCAGCATCGAGAAGGGCGCGCAGGCCAATAGGGTTTTCAGTTTTTTCTAGTGTTTCCATTTTTTTCCTCCGTTAAACCTCCGCAATCTTCATCGACAGAAAAACACCAGTTAAGGCACGGAATTCCTATCTCCAACAGCGTGAGACGTTGTGCGCGCGTGGATATCATGACCAGCGAAATGGATCAAGACAGCTCGTAACAAGGCTTTACAAGAGAAAAGTGAACAGCGCTCACCTTAAAACGACCAACCAATATTCAGATTCACCAACGCCCCCAGGTTACTACCTTCTGCACTCTCTCCTGAGTCAGCCTCCGCGGCGAACACCGAATAGGACACACCAAGCTGAGCATCGAAGGTGAAGCCCGACGGCCAGATCTTTTTGAACCCTAAAAATGGCGCGACAGATAAACCATTCGCCACCACTTGAATATCAGAATTTTCCGTACTTACTTCCGCCCACAAAGCCTCCGCTCCTAAATTCCATCCCGATGAAAGTTCCCCGAGAAGTAATATCGAAACTGACCGCCTGCTTCCAACACGGTGAATCCGTTGAACTTGCCTATTCCACCAATCGCGGCAAACGATGCTTGCTCTGAGACAGCAAATTCACCAGTTAATTCCAACGTACTAATGAGGCCGTGAATCGGAGAAATGGTAACGCTTACATTTTAGCGTCTGTCTTGTGCTGACGATGTTAGCGGAATAAAAACTAGAACTGCTACCAAAGTAATTTTTTTCATGGCTTGAATTCAACATCGAACTTGAAACATTGCAAGCGAGAAATATAGATTGGGAATGGAGGGTAGCTCCCGTGGATAACACCAACTAACGAGCGCCATTACTTTCGTAACGAGCTACGAAGCTCTTTACTGAATCATTCTTTTTTGATTCTATGGCGGTTCATGTCGAAAGTTACCATTTGGCACAATCCGCGATGCTCAAAGTCCCGACAAGCACTCGCGCTCCTTGAAGCAACCGAAGCGGAAGTTGAAATTGTTCTTTACCTGGACAACCCACCTTCAAGACGAGAAATCAATAGAGTATTGAAACTGCTCGCGGTTTCACCGCGAGAGATTCTTCGCAAGCGGGAAGATAAGTATCGCGAACTGGGACTCTCCGACGAAGACATGACGAAGACGGAAATTGTAGGACTCATGGCGGAAAACCCAAAAGTCATTGAGCGTCCTATCGTAATCTGCGGCAACAAGGCTGCCGTGGGGCGCCCTCCGGAACTGGTTCTATCCGTAATCGAATAACGAAAACTAGTACGAGGACTGACAAGTCTGAGGCATGTCGTAGCCCAACAACTCACCAGTTAACGGGTCGGTACTGCAAGGAACGGTAGGTATGTCCATGATGCAGGTATCGTTTGGATCTTTACACCGACCAAGCAATTTCTCATTGCATTGCTCTTCCGACTCAAACTCTCCAATGCCTAAAACCTTAAGCAAATCACCTGCAGCTCGACATCCCAACGCACTAGTGCATATGGCAGTCGTTGCTTCTAGGCAACTTGATTTGTTACCGCCGCAATTGGAAGTACAACCGTCCAAACAATCGGTAATTTCTGATACGTCTATGGGACCCTCTGTGGGGTCCGCGGGCTCGACAGCACACTCTTCCGTCGTGCCTCCATCCACTCTACAATCGAAATACTCTCTGCATTGTTCTGGAGTTGCATTATCGTTGCACATGCGCTTACAGGTAGTTTGACAAGCCACACAGGCTTCCTGTTTATCCGTTTCGCCAACTCCAGCAGAACATGCAGTAAATACCAAAACTAATAACGCAACTCGAAACATGGGCGCTTGTTAGCATTGAAGCGAGTCCGGCGCACTAGAAAAATCGAGACGGTAAATCCCTTAAAATTTCCAACGATACGCCAGCCTAAAGCGATGCTCAGGGGATGGCTCTCGCAAAATAGTTGCCGCCCGTTCGTCAAGATGAAGTACCGTATCATAGCGGAAAGACAGAGTATGGGCTTTGCTTGGCTGATACACGCCCTCCATAAAACTCCAAATATTCTCCGCTAACCGTTGGTTATCATCAATGGCTTCACGCTTGTAACGAAGTCTTCCTCTAAAACGAAAGACGTCGCTCGGACGCACAATAAGCGATGCGATACCGATCACATCTTGCCTTAGCTTCGTCATGCTCGACTCGTCGTCTTGCGCTGAATGCTGTGCTTGCAGTGCCACTGCAATACGCTTGGAAGGACTGTAGCGAGCGCGGAGGATCGTTCTAAGTTTTTGCCCACGACACGGGATGGTTTCGCCGGTTTCATCATTGATATCGAACGTAACCGAGAAACACTCGTCTTTTCCCCCATTCCTTAAGTCTTTGTTCTGATATTGCAGCCATCCAGCCAATTGCCAATCATCACGAACTTTGTAACTTCCGTATACTTCTGCAAGTAGCTTTGGCGCTTCGACTGATGGCTGCACCCAAGTATCGAGTGTCAGCCGATAGCTGTGTCGCTTTTGTTGGTTGATGTAGCGGGCTCTTACTCCAGCTTCGTCACGAGCACGATTTCCAAAGTACTCATCAGGTGCAGCGATTGGTCTACCGTACGGGTTACTAAAATCTTGGTCGTAGAAACGGGCGGTTATTTCCGTCGTATTTTTCTTATTGGTTCGAATCGCTCGAGCCACAACACCAAACCCACCTTCTGTTGGGGTATTGTCAAAGGATTTGGCTGCTTCAAGCCCAATATCCCAAAGTCCGATTCCATGGGCGATGTCGACTCCCACAGCTCCAAAGTTTCCGCCGTACGGCAGTGCCGACCACTCTTGAAAGTCTAAATCGATCCCTTCAGGACGCCACGAGATTCCGGACAGGTATCCGGTAGCGCCAACGTGGGTTCTGTCGTTGGCGTAATACGCCACATGTCCCCCTGCCACGGTTTCAACATAGATGTCTTGCAGCGTTTCAAAACTAAAGCGGCTTGATTGCGCAAGCTGGCCATTTTCACGATTGAAGATCTGAGGAGCAGCACATTGTGGGTCGTTATCATTGTCTGGGTCAGAACAACGTCCCCGGTCGTACAGCTCGTACTGATAAATATCTTTCGACTGATAGGAACCGAAGGCGTAGAGCTTAAGCCATCCACTGCCCATTTTTAACTTCGGTACCCCCACCGCTCCACCTAAAAAGCCCTGGCGAACGCGGAAGTCGGGAGCCCAATAGTCGTTGCGTTTGTCATCGCATGGTCCGACACTAAGCTCTCCCGCAGCTTGGGTGCACGATCGCGCCAAGTCAGTTGACCTAAAAACAGTGTCGTCTAATCGAAAGCCGTTAGGTAGCGTCTGACCGGTATTGTCCATCACCAACCGTTGGCCAAAACCAATCCGATAAGTTCCTACTATCGCTTCAAAATTGTCAGACTCCCACAAGGCATAAGCTTTCCCGAACTCCACGCGTTCTCCCGCCGGTAGTGCTGAGAGCTCATCTCTGAGTGGATCGTAGGCAATGCCTTTGATTCCTTCTCTCGCAAAGGTACCAGCCAAGCCCACGGTTAGGTTTTTCCCCTTGGCGCGAGCACGCAAAGCCGCTGGCGGAAGTTGTCCTTCTCGACGACCAGTGGAAACAGTTTGAAAGTCTACCCAACCTTTCATGCCACCAATACGTTTTCGAGAAATAGACAAGAAGGGAGCAATCGACAAAAACTTCCTCTCCGAGATGGCGGAGTACGCGATCAACTGACCAGGATCTGAAAACTTACCGTTGGCTGCTCTTAGTTGCAATATTGCGTCAACATCTGCCAACGTTAGATTGGGAAGAGCAAACAGCTCGCGTCGAGTAGCTGTATTGATATCCACCCCGCGGAGCAACAAGTCTATCAAGGTGTCGTAGGACTCCTGGGAAATTTGCTCGGTAGTCAAAAGCTCTAACAGGTCTTCTTCATCTTCTACTTCTACAAACGTTTCGAACTGTTCACCGTAAGCCGCAAAGGCCACGGTCAAGACGAACGCGATAACTCTTAGTTGCATGTTATTGAGGGACATTGAGACCACATTCCTTTTCCTTGTGATTGCGCCGTAGTTTGGCGAGACACAAATTCTTCTCTACGCGACGTTCCCGCGGGGGGAATATACAAAGCACAAGCGTAACCATCATCGACAAGCGACTCGTTCACACCAACGCCATCGACCGAAATAAGAGCTAGCAACCGACCAAATTGATCGGTGCATTGTTCATTGTCGTATTCGAGACTTATCGTTTTTTGTTGCACTAATTCTTCATTTCGCATCGTCGCCTCATCGAAAAAACACTCATCCAACTCGGGGGTGTTAATCAACAAGTAGCGAACACGCTCTCCTGATTCGAGGTCTATGGTATCACCATCGATCACTCTACTTACCACGCCGGTTGCTGGGCCACACGCGTCATCTTGTGGCGCGCAACCCTGCACACTAAGGGCAAGTAGGATTAATTTGCTTAGGCGTTCCATAGTTGCTGTTAGCTGCAGCTCCGTAAAAGTCCGTTGAGTTCGAACACCAAATGGTATCATCAAAAGACCACGAGTTCCCACTGGTAGCACTTCCAGAGACCCCATAGTCGTAACTTGCGACTACCGCTCCTGCGGAGAAGATAATAATGTTTCGCTCTCCCGAGGTATTCCTTAAGGCGCTCGTAAACGTACCGTCGACCACGGGAAGTCCACCGTTGGTAGCTGTATCAGCCCCTTGAGCGAACAGAATGTAATCTCCCGAGTTAACTCGCTTGCAGTCGTTGCCTACTGTCAACGTTTCTTCTTGCGTCATCGTCGTTCCATCACGACCAAAGCCTAACTCATTTAGGTCAAAGGTTGCTTCGGCTCTCAACTCAAACCACTCGAAACCTCCATCTGTTCCATCCGGATTGGCCATAAGTTCAGTGACAGTCAATTCATTGAGCGCTGGGGGAACAATCGGTCGCATGATCCCGCCGTCCAAACATTGTCCAGCCGGAAGAGGAATTTCGCAAACTTCGTTTGCAGCCGCTGGCGTTCCAGAGTCGGTGGTAAGTAGCGGGTCGGGATGAACCCATGGATTTTCACTGTTGCACCAATTGTTCTCATCATCATTGTCCGCGGCATTTTGAGCGGAAGCATCCAAAGAACGAGACTTTCCGCTGCTGCTAGATGCCCACGTCACGCTATCAATTTCGTTACCTTCGTGGTCAATCAGCGAAAGTGACCCGTTACTGTTGGTTAGTGAGAATGAAAATTTGGCAACAACGGATCCCAAACCGCCGTTTTCTTCACTTAGGTCATTTCTTGCCACGACCACATATTCCCCAGGGGAAACGCTCACGCAGTCTTCTAAAAGTAAGGTTTGCTTGGGGGCAGCGGCCTCAGTTCCTAATTTCATCTCATTTAAGTCAACAGTACTGATGGCCTTTATCTCGAACCACTCGCCTGCTGAATCACTAACAGCCGCTGGGTTGGGCATGACTTCTGTAATCACTAAGTCACCAGCAGTTGCATGGATGATGTCCCGACTATTGCCAAGCGGATCGTTGCATTTACCCGGCAGGACCAGAGGGCAGGTGTTGTTTTCCGCTCCCGGGGTACCTTCATTGTCTGTCGCATCGTAGTCCCCCTCGCCAACGCACCAAAGCTCTTCCACATCGTTTTGTTCCGCGTCGGGAACTTGTTGCCCATTGAACGCCTCAGATTTTCCATCTGGCACGGAACTATAGATCACTTCATCTACCAACCTATCGTCACAATAAAGAGCGATACGCCCGTCACTGTTTTTCATGCTACCGAGTTCAAAACCGTAGCCAATATCGATATGCGCAGGTGCAAATTCCGTCGCGACATCGCCAAGTACCGTATAACTTTCAGACTCTGCTTGGAAAGCTGGCAATTGAAAGGACTTAACTCCCTCCAAGTCGCTTTTGCTAAATTCGATCCTTACTCCTTCAAGCTCGACTACATTTTCAGAGGCATTATGAATCTCTACCCATTCTAGCCCTTCGTCAGCTCCACTAGGGTTGGCAAGGAATTCTGAAATGACTAGCTCTCCTGTCCCAAACGCTCCAACGCACGGAACCAACTCATCCTCTTTAGGATCTCCATCACAACCAACGGCAACAATCGCCAATATTACTGTAAGTATTCTCATTGTGATTCTTCTTTCTGTTTCTTGTAAGGCACTGGCGCAAGAATAATCTGACTTGGCCGAGTAATTTCGATTTGCAGTTGAGGTCTTGATGCGCGGGGATGCTTGTATTCTGTGACCACTCCTGTAGCGATAACGTGCTCGCTTCTGTGATCCGCAAGACCTAACGAGCCAAACAAATCTTTGTCGAAAAATATCAATGGAAAATCGTCGCCCCTTTTGCGTCCGAGCATCACTCGCGTCGGGCCTTTATCCCCAAGCTTAATCGACGAGACAGTTCCAAGAACAGAAACTTCCTGTTTGGAAACTTTCGCTTTCTCAAGACGATGCAGAGAATCCCAGTTGGTCAAAATGATGCCTGACCCCGGATAGTTGTCTTCAAAGTCTTTGATAAATTTAGCCCGTGATTCCCACCAAACGATACGCTCTGGATAATCTTTGTACCCTAGCGAGTTTTCGTTCCAGATACCAACCTTGGCTGCACGGGCCTCTTGCTCAGCCTGCACAAACTCGTTGTGAAAGCGACTAGAGTATCCGTACTTCATGAAGTAGGGAGACATTCCGGCTCTCACCGACTCCACGTTGTAATTTAGTTCTTTACCGTTCTTCGTGGCGAAAACGTAAACAAGATACCTGCCGTATCGTCCACGAATTTCTTTGGGCCGGTCTCGTTCCAAACGAACCTCTTTGACGCCCTTAAAAAATGCTGATGCCCAGTCTTTCGCTTCCTCACCGATAGGGGTTCCCATTTTCACTGGCTTTATCGAATCCCCACGCTTGGCTTTCAAGTACGCTTGAAAGTCCGCCGTTGCTGCAACCTTATCGGCATTATTCTTGTAGGTTTCCTCGGTGTCTATGCCAAGCAGCCGCAGGGTCGTCTTGACCCCTTGAACGCGAATGGTATCACCATCGACTACAGCATCTGAACCAAGCTTAAACCGACCAACAACGAAACCTTCGTGTTCCAATCGCTTTAGTTCTACTTGACCTTTCTTTCTGCTGTATCGCTCCGTTGGAGCGCAAGAGGCAAGCAGAGCAAAGACTAACAGAGTTCTTATAAACATGGTGGGTTCTCCTCTCCGGGACTTCCGGGGATGTCAGTGCTGCTGCACCAACTAGCTTCGTCATCGTTTCCTGTCGCATCCGGAGGATTTCCAAACTGCAGCGAAGCCTCGTCTGGAAGCGACCGGTAGATGACCTGGTCGATTTTTTTTCCACAACTCGAAAGCGTCACCGCCGCCGAAGACCACATCTTGGAAGGCAGATCCTCACCAAAATCAAACACTGAGTCTGGAAATTCGCCCTTTGCGATCAAGAAGTAGCCCTGTGCAACTTTAACTTCATCGCGGACGAGAGCTTGCCTGATGTTTTTTCCAGTCAACTGCTCCCAAGACACAGTGAGACCGGTGATATCGAGCGCCTGGGTTGAGAAAATCTCAATCCATTCCGCCCCATCGCCATGAACTTCTGTGATAATTAGTTGGCCCGTTTCGATTTCTGGGCATCCACCAAGAGACTCGGTGGTGCCACATCCAGCGGCTAGGACGATTGATAATGATAAGACAATCCTCAAAACGCTCGCAGTCTACCGAATGAATGAGCGTCTGTGTTGGTAAAAAACCTTCCTTCTAAAACGCTCTTTTACCTTCAGAATTGGAGTTTTCTGCATGAAATGATACATCAGCATCGTGTTTTCCGCACTAATTGCTGCAATCATCGTCGCTGCCAGCGCAGCTACGCTGTATCGAGTAAGCTCGTCGCAAAAACAGCTGCCTCCCCCCGAACCAGACGACCAGCCAGATATCGGGCCAAGAACGGTAGAGCAACTGCGAATCAACGACGTGATAGAAATAGACCTTATTGACTTTGTGGTCGTTGGGTTATTCGAATTCGAAGAAGATGGCCATTCGTGGAAAACAGCACAAATTTCCGACGGCACCAATGAGCAATTTCTTACCATTGGGATTTCTCGAGCCGGAAAACCAAAATTTCGTCTTACCCGCCCTGTAAAGATCGATGTCGCCCCCTATCCTCCGACGACGTTACTTGTTGAAAACAACCCCGTTGAGCTGTCCAAAAAAGGAACGGCTACGGTTCGAATGCGAGGAAACGCTGCACGTGGAGGTAACACCAGCGGCCGTTGCCGCTACTGGCTCTACGGAAACATTGAAGGCGACACCATCATCGCTGAGCAATGGGGCGAAGACTTCATCGTTTACAGTGGTAAAATTGTTGATGGTACCAGCATCGAGTTTATGCAAGCCAGCTGATTTGCGCTAAGCCACTTTCTTGTTTTGAATTTCGGCGAGTAAGGGAAATACATGTTTGGCACCTAGCTGGAAAAAGTTTAACCCTGGGGACAAGTTCATCAGCAAGCCGAAGAGGATAATCACCGAGCGTTCCACGTAAAGCCAGTCGTTGGGGTACTCCACATTCTTCATCAATTCGCGAATGGACTTTCTCGACATGCCACCAGCCTCTAACCTTGTCTTAACTTCATTAGTTAGTTCTTTTTGGCTAGCCGCTTCAAGACCAACCAACGCTCTGAAGTATTTGGTGACCTGCACTCGCACTACCTCGTTATCGTCTCCAGCAAAACCGATTGTCGTGATGGCTTTCAGAACGTCTTCATCATTCTCGGACATTACCCCGCGGATAAGATACGCCATCCCGTGAGCAAAGTGCTCGGGCATCACCGTTGCGGACCCCAAATCTAAAAATACAATGCAAGGTCCGTCGGTGCCTGGCCTCACTAGAATGTTACCAGGATGGGGATCGGCGTGAAAAAATCGATGACCGTAGAATTGGTGAGAAAATAGATCCGCGAGAAGGGTTGCGACTTCTTTAGCATCCAATCCCAATCGTTCGTATGAGGCCATGTCGTTAATCTTTACACCCGCTTCGAAACTCATTACGAGCACATCTTCTGAAACCGGCCAGTCAGCAGCAAGTGAAGGAAAAGCAACTCGCTCATCACCACTAAAATTAGCAGTCATCTTTTTCAGACAATCCGCTTCGTGCAACAAATTGGTTTCTCGTTTCATCAAGTCACCGATCTGCTCATGAATACGTCCAAGTCTTTTAGCCGGAACGAATCGCTTATAGAACCACAACGTCCACTTTAGCACTCGCAAATCAATTGCAATTGTTTTTCTGATTCCAGGGTAAAGAACTTTGACGGCGACGTCTTGTCCGCCGATTACGGCTCGGTGGACTTGTCCGAGTGATGCGGCAGCGACAGCTTGATCATCGAAACTATCGAAAATTTCATCAATGGATTTGCCTAGCGATTTAACGATGGCGTTTCGAATCTTCTTGACTGGCCGGGGGGGGACTTGGTCTTGAAGCACTTCAAGCTCATCGGCATAGGCGTTGGGCAGAAACGTCCCCATGACGGACAGCACTTGTCCGAGTTTAATGTAGATGCCTCGCAGATTAGTGAAGCCTGTGGCCAAGCGTCGTGCGTTACGTTGATGGACAACTTCCCAGCGGCTTTGGAAACGGCTACCAAAAAGTTTGCACAATGCGATCTGCCAAAGGTAGCTGGCAAAGATGAGCGAAAACAACGCGGACGAGCGACACAAGCGAAAGACGCTCCTCATATTTCACGGACCAAGTTCAAGTTCACCGCTAGGGTATGACGTTTTACGTGAACCACCCACGGCTATTTGACATTTTGCGCGTTGCGGAGAAAAAGACCGGAATTAGTAGTCACGAACTGATGAATACTGCTCACATGGTTTTATGCGGAAATGTCACCGAATGTGTGACTAATCACAACACCGATTCGTCCGGGGGTCATGCAAGAAACAGTAGTAAACCAAGCAACCAATGCCGCCGGGGAAACGGCGAGTCAAGCAACCTCTATCGCGGACACCGCGATTGAATTCCTCTCCACTCGAGGAATGGAGTTCGGAATCAAAATCATCGGCGCGATTGCCGTATGGATCATCGGTGGAATGATCATCAAGTTCGTCCGCAAGTTGGTCTCCAAAGCGATTAACAAGTCCGGAACTATGGATCCTACAGTGTCCCGATTTGCGGATTCTCTTGTGGGAATTCTACTCAAGATCGTCCTGATTATGGCGGTTCTCGGTATCTTCGGCGTTCAAACCACGAGCTTCGCAGCAATTCTAGCAGCCGCTGGTGTTGCGATCGGGATGGCATGGTCTGGTCTTTTGGCGAACTTCGCTGCCGGAATTTTCCTTCTCATTCTTAAGCCTTTCAAAGTCGGCGACCTCATCAGTGCCAACGGCGACGTTGGGACCGTAGTAGAAGTAGGGCTGTTTGTAACTGCCATTGATACGCTAGACAACGTTCGAACCTACATCGGTAACAACAAGGTGTTTTCTGAGAAGATTCAAAACTTCACAACCAACCCACACCGTCGCGTAGACCTCAAAGCGCAACTTGCTCACGGTGCCGACCACAATGCTGCTATCGATACTCTCAAGACAAAGCTGGCTGCAATTCCCAACACTGTGAACACACCAGACGTTCATATTGTCGACTTCACTCTTGCAGGCCCTGTACTTTGCGTACGCCCGTACTGTCATAACGACCACTACTGGGACGTTTACTTTGCAACCAACAAAGTAATCCGTGAAGAACTTGGAAAACTAGGTCTTCCTACACCAGAGACCCATCACAAAATTTCCAAAGCATCGTAATCACAAAAGGAAAAACGACGAAGAGCGGGTCTCACGACTCGCTCTTCTTCTTTTCGGGCGAATCCAATATGAGGGTGATTCCTAGACAGGCCACGATCCCGTATTAAATTCATTCCAAAGAATACCAAAAGCCCTCTCATTTTCGCTGGCTAAACTATCCTTTTACATAGGTTGTGATATCGTTCAGCTCGCAATTACCGCCTCTTGCGGTTAGGAGAAAAAACATGGCCTATATCGTCGCCGACCCATGCGTCAAATGTAAATACACCGACTGCGTCACAGTGTGCCCTGTAGATTGTTTCTACGAAGGAGCCAACTCACTAGTTATTAATCCTGATGAATGCATAGATTGTGGTGCGTGCGAACCGGAATGCCCCACCACGGCAATCTTCGAAGAGGGTGACTTACCTGAGAAGTGGAACGCCTACATCGAACTTAACGCGGTTCTTTCAGGAGCCAAAACAAAAGATGATGCCGACTCCGCCGGATGGCCTCAAAAACTAACAGAGCACAGCTTGGCCGTTTGGCCGAATATTACCGAACAAAAAGAGCCACTTGAAGGCGCAGATGAAGCTGCCACGCAAGAGGACAAGCTTGGCGATTTTGACCCTTCACCAGGTGAGCAATAAATTTTTCCCTGGTTTGGGAATAATCACTACAAGTAACCCAGTTACAAATTAAAGCGAGTAGAGGAAAGAGAACAATGAAATATTTAGCAGCATTAGCAATTATCGCCGTCGGAGGATGCCAAAACGCATCTCAAGACAAAATTCTTGAGAAGATGGACAAAATGGTCGCAGCTCAACAAGAAACCAACAAACTACTAAAGTCTGGCGCAGGAGCAGCTCGAGGCGGACAACAAGGACAACGTCCTCCACAAAGACGTCGCGGGCCGCAGCCAGGTACACGATATGCCATCAACGTAGACGGAATGCCGTTTGAAGGAAACGCAAACGCCCCTGTCGTGATTGTGAAGGCGCAAGAATACGCTTGCCCTGCTTGCTACCACGCTCAAACGTTCACCAAGCAAGTCCTTAAAGAATTTGGAAACGACGTTAAACTTGTAACCAAAGATTTTGTGGTTCACCCCACAAGAGCTTGGGACCAGGCATTCACTGCATGTGCTGCTAACCAACAAGGTAAATTCAAAGAGATGAAAGAAGCTATTTGGGAAAAAGGCTTCAAAGCACGTAAATTTGACAGAGCTCACTACGAAGGTCTTGCTAAAGAAATGGGTCTTAACATGGCCAAGTTCAAGAAGGACTACGACGGCATTTGCAACAAGCTTACTCGCGAGTCCCACGCTGAAATGCAAGGGGTTGGCGTAGCAGGAACTCCGACGTTCTTTGTAAACGGAAAAGTACTAGAGAGACGTTCTGTTGACGAAGTTAAAAAACTGGTAGCAGAAGAGTTGAAAGCATACAAAGCATCTGGCGCCAAGAGTGGCTCAGAATTCTATGCGAAACACGTGATTGCTAAAGGCACTAAGCCTGCAAAAGCACCGCTACCAACTATCCCTAAGCCACCAGCAGCCAAATAAACGTTAGCTACTAAAAGAACTTTGCCCTACCCGAAATAGCTCGGGTGGGGCATTCTTTTTGAAAACTGGACAGACGAAACAAATCATCTTGCCTAGCGAAACGATCAATGACATGGTCCGCGCGATGGCATCACGTCCTTCCATACGAGTAGCAGACTACTGGAGTTGGTTGCCGGTATTCCGAGTTGTTGCTGAAACTCAGCACTTACCGACGGCTGCAACCAGCCTAAACATTAGTGCATCGGCGATTTCTCGCTCAGTGAAACTATTAGAAGAATCCTTCGGCCATGAGCTGTTCGATCGAAGAGGCAGAAACATTTACCTAAACAAAAAGGGTGAACTTCTTCTTAGCTCCGTGAGAGATGCAATGCGTACGGTAGATGAATCTTACGTGGCGATTCGGAACGAAGCGTACCTCAGACAACTTTCAATCGCTGCTAATAGTGCGCTAACGAGAGTCGTACTGATTCCGGTCATTGACTCGGTTCTGGCGAACAACCCGACACTCAACGTGGGCTGCCAAACCTTACGCGGACAGGATACGGCAGAGCGCTTGTTGCAAGGCGAGTTTGATATCGCGCTATCCCTCATCCCCTATCGTCACGACCAACTAGGTTGTGAACTGGCAGGCTCACTACCGAGTAATCTTTACTGCGGAAAGTCTCACCCACTCTACGCCGCAGAGGGGCCCCACAGCTTAAGCGATTTGACGGATTATGAGTTTGTGGGCCCTCCGAGAGACAAAAATGGAAATGCGGCCGATGGTTGGCCACCACACCTTAAAAGGAAAATTCGCGTCACCACCGATATGATGGAAATGGGACTTTCTTATTGTAAGACAGGTCGCTACCTCGCGGTGCTACCAAAACTCATTGCTGAGCCAGAAGTTGCAACGGGCTCTTTAAAGAGAATTAATACAGAGGACATAGCTTCGTTTTCTCTTTACATTGTCTATCGGCATAACCCCATTGCTCCTGCGGTTAAACTTTTCGTGGACGCTCTACGTCAACACTTTAGGCAAACGCTAGCGACAGACCTTCCAGAGCAAGTCATCGCGAGTTGATTTCTTCGAGTCGAATGATCTCTGAGCGATCAAACACCACTCGCACTCGCTTGATCATGGGAGCCACTGATTCTTTAGCGTGCCTAAAAACCATGACCAAATTGATATGATAAACCTTTCGGTATTTTTTTCGGATTATCTTGTCTTGCGATTCATCGAAGTAAGGAAGCTTAGTCTTTGGATCGTCTGCGTGCTCCAACATTCGAGCGAGTGAAAAACGGATGATATCATTGATTTCATGTTGGTCTGTTTTTAGACGGTCAATGGTCTCATCTCCAGAAAGTCGAATTTCCTTTTCATAGCGAATGATCTGCTCCGGCTTTGCTTCGTCTTCTACCGTGTTGTCCGTGTCGCCACGCCGTGCCTCTAAAACATCGGCTGGAAGGCTGCTGTGTTTGACGTAGTTCATCGCCTCTCTGCACAAACCCAAATTTTTTCCTGAAATAGGATCTCTAATTTTCACGCTGTGATCGAATAGCACCTTTGTAAGTTTCTTGGCCCAAAGACGTTTCAGCCAGTCCTTAATGCGATCTTTCAGCATATAGATGACAATGGCAGCCACCACGAATGCTGCGGTGTTTGTCACGTACCATCGGCTGCTCCAAATTGTAGCAAGTACAGTAAATAGCATCGCAATACCTGCTGCAATTGCGGCGCCAACATCTTGCAACCCCGCCCCTTCTTTTTCTTTCTTAATTTCGAGCCACAGAACGCTGGTTACAAACTTCTTTAATTTCCCAATCCGGTAAAGAAAATACTCATCGTCCGGGTCAACGTATCGCTCGCTAAGATAGGATACGTTTTCTCGATACTCTCGTTCGCCAATCAAGAGATCAACGACTTTCACGCGCTCTTTGGCAAGCTGGTTATCAATTCCATGTTCGTCCATTACTTCAAGAAGAGACGCGATCTTCAGTTCGGTAGTTACAGATATGAACTCGTCAATATACTGATAAGTGTCGCGAACGGTCGCCGGCACTCTACGACCGTTTGCCTCACTTCGCATACTCCTGAAGTTTTCGAGGAATGCACGAACCGCTTCTACAAACTTTCCGAGTTGCTCCGTCAAATCACGCGCACTTTCTATCGCGCCTGATGCTTTGATAGATTCGAAACTTTCTTGCATATGTACGACGTGATCTCTGAGTTGCGATCGATAGATGCAAGCAAACATCCGTGCCTCACGGCTAAATTCATCGACTTTCTCATTCCCGATCTTTCCGCTAGCGAAACTGCGGACAAGTTTTTCAATGCTTGCTAAAGGACCATCTTCCAAACTGGACAAATTTCGGAGTGCAGAAGAAGGAGTCTTAAATCGAATGTACGCCTGCACATCGCGGTAAAAATGACTTGAGGAGTAGGTAGAACTGTTTATTCCAAGAGAGCTTGGAATAAAGAAATAACTTTCAACTCTATAGCGGTTCGTCTCACCAGAGCGAATGGCGTAGTCCAATTTCACTTCAAAGTGCTTGCTGTCGTGGACGCCTATCCGGCTATCGATCAAGTCTTCTATTAGTATGTCAGACGAAACAAACTCCCTTATATCCCTGTATCGGACTTTTGCAAGACCGACAATTTTCAATCATACCATAGATTATCCCTACTTACGCAGTCTATAGTGTTCGAGATGAGCCGATCCTCGAGCCAGCCTTACTTTTTACGAGAATTTTGCGGTAAATCGGACTGCAAATGACCTCAAGGACGCTCAACTTACGGAGTAACATGCTCTGGAACACCTTCGGAATGATTTGCTACGCGGCATCTCAATGGCTGATCCTAAAAGCGCTTGAGGCGATCCTGAACTTATCTGCAGCCGGACAATACACGGTCGCATTAGCAGTAGTCTCTCCCATTTTGATGTTTACAAATTTGCAGTTGCGCTCTGTGCAAGCGGTAGATGTGGAGAACAACTGGGCCTTTGCCGACTTCCGAAAACTAAGATTGCAAAGCTTGGGATTCGCAACCATTGTCGCACTTCCCATCCTGCTAATGGTCAGCTCAACCGCTACTTACCTATTGACCACGCTCGCAGTTCTATTAGCGAAAATCATAGAGTCTCTTTCTGACCTTTTTTACGGCGTACTTCAGAAAAATGAAAGATTGGACATTGTAGCGAAGTCTATGATTCTCCGAGGTGTTGGCGGCATCTTGATTTTGGCGCTGTCATTATACTACAGCCGTTCGCTACCAGTCGGACTTTTCGCTCTTGCTGCCTGGTGGGTCGTGGTGTTGTTTCTATGGGATAGACGCCAAGCAAAGCAATTCATCGCCGAAGCCAAGAGCGAAAAATCGCGCGAACTATTAAAAAACACTATTGCGCTTGGAGGCTCAAAGTCAGTAGGAGCTTTGGCCGTAAACATACCTGTCTATTTCCTAGAGTTTTACTACTCCGACGACGTGGTTGGAGTTTATGGACTACTGTTTTACTTGGCTATTGGTGTCACCACGATATTTAATGCCATTGGGCAAGCACTGTCACCGAGACTTGCAGCCACTCTCGTTGAATCGAAAAGTGGTTTCCTGCGCAGTGTTTACAAATTCGCCTTATTTGCGATAGTAACCGGCCTGCTCGCTATAGCGTTTTCAATAGTAGTGGGAGGACCATTTTTGGAACTGCTCTATGGTGCTAACCTTCGGCCCTACACCCAAGAACTCCTTTGGGTTTGTATCGGTTTGGGCGTAGCCAATCTCGCAACCACTGGCAACTACGGGCTGCTTGCCGCGAAAGCGTTTAACAGCCAATTATTCATATACTTACTGCTTTGCGCGGTCACTACCGCGTCCTGCGTGCTGTTGGTCCCTCGCTATGAGGTGATAGGAGCTCTGCAAGTCATTGCTATCAATGGAGTTGTACATACTATCGTCGGTTTTGGGTTGCTGCACCGTCGAGTTTCGAATCTCTAAATTCGCTGCTTGCACCGTTGCCATCCCTGAATGTACATTTCGCTGGAAGTTACTCTTATGAATTCCACCCTCAACAAGAAAGAATATCTCGTATATTTTTTTCTGGCTACCTCGATATTTTGGGTGCTGATAGCAAGAAACAATGAGCTTTTTCATTGGTCGACTCTCGCTTTGTACGCTTGCGCGCTCGTAGTTGGTGCCGAGTTTGTTTCTTGGTTCCGCGGAGACTTTAGTATTTTCGACCCAAAAGGCTTGGTTGCTTTTCTTGGCCTGCACTTGTTTGTCATAGCACCACTTTTGGTTGTGTCAGGTGACTACGTTCAAGATCACCGATTGGCCCCACCCGACTGGAAACCATGGATCGGCGAGCTGGCGTTCTTCAACGCCATTGGCCTATTCATTGTTCACAAACTTTCTCATATTTCTACTCCTACCAAGTCGACAATAAGATGGACGTTTGCCACCAAAAGAGCCGTTCCCATTCTCATGGTAGCTTTTGGACTTTCGCTCGTGTCACAAGTTGCGGTGTGGAGACTGTCCGGCGGCCTAACCACCATTGAGCGCGTTCAAGGACTAGGTTCCAGCTATATATTTCAGATGTTTGGATCGCTAACACCTTTCATCGGACTTCTTCTCGTGCTGAACTTGAACCGCAGCGATGAAGGTCGATCTCGAACCTCTGCTTTTGCGATCATTGTCGTACTGTCCCTTCTAAGTTTCTTTATCGACGGCCTCCGCGGATCAAGATCTTCTTTTCTCTATTCAGTATTTCTTTTATTGGGCGGTGTGCACTTTTTCTGGCGTCCAATTCCTAACCGCTATTTTCTCTACATGCTCGTGCCAGCATTTCTTTTCCTCTATCTATATGGTTTTTACAAACATTACGGAAGCGATGTTGTCTTGCGATACCAACAGGGCTACAGCGTTGACGATCTATCTAGCAACTCAAAGAGAAATTTCAAACACGTCCTCATCGGAGATATGAGTAGAACCGACGTGCAAGCCATACTTCTTTGGCGCGCAGACAAAATGGAATACGAAAAACGCTGGGGCAAAACCTACGCCAACAGCGCCCTTGCGGTACTGCTTCCGAAGTCTATTTTCGACTACGGAAAGTGTATGGAGAAATCCGTTGCCGGGGGCGAACTTCTGTACGGTACAAAGTCTCGCAGCATTTGCCCAACGAGGATTTACGGCCTTCTTGGAGAATCAATCCTAAACTTCGGAAAGTGGGGAATCATTCCTCTTTTTATTGTCTATGGGCTTCTCCTTAGGTTCATTCGAAAACTTTTCCTGTCCTTTCATCCCAAAGACCTAAGGCTTCTTCTAGCCCCTGTCATTACCATTGCCATGATCTCCGCTTTGGCCAACGACGTCGATAACACCTTGTTTCTACTGGTCACAAAAGCAGCCATCCCCATTGCGATAATCGCTGCCATCCGTAAACGAGAGACAATTGCCCCACACTATCCTGCGGTTACGCAATTAGATAATTGACAGTACCTTGCCAAACAATCATCATCCCGGTGATGTCCGAAGATTCGCACTATACTAAAAATGCCGGCGCAGAATACTTTTCGCAACGTACTCACTGCAGAAGCAGCTACGCACAAAGGGACTCTGCCCAGCTTCTAATTCCGTACTTAAAGGGCCACGACACCGTCCTAGACTTTGGATGTGGTACCGGTGGAATTATCTCGCTTATTCCCTGCAATAAGCGTATCGGAATCGAGATCAACGAGTCCGCGAGCGCTGAAGCTAGTAGTAAAGGTATAGAAATGCATACCGACATTCGCAACGTCGCTGACAACAGCGTGGATGCCGCGATGACCCATCATGCGATCGAGCACGTGGTCGAACCTTTCTCAATTCTTAAAGAAGTTCACCGCGTACTCAAACCCGGCGGAAAATTTGTAGTTGTCGTGCCGGCAGAAGAACCGCGAGCTGCTGGCTGCAAAGACTGGCAAGAAAATATTGAGCAACATCTTTACTCCTGGAATCCGCGCACGATGGGGAACTTGCTGGTCGTGGCAGGATTCAATCTCGAAGACGCTTACGTCGCTGATGGTGGCGCCTCTCGCTACTTGGCCCCACTTGAAAAAATGGGGCCTCTACACAAAGGTGCAAAGGTCATTTACGCGTGGGCCCGATCAAGATGGCAAACCGTATGCGTTGCTCAAAAGCCAGCTAGCTAAACTTTAAGATCCGCTCCGGCTCCTTCGCCTGGTCCGGAATGGTATCCAATTTGTAGGTCTTTGATTGCGTCACGAAGTCCTTTGGGATTGTTGTTTTTTACGAACACAAGCTTTTCTAAAAACTGTTCTACGTCGAATGGTGACGTATCAACTTTGGCGTGCATAACTTTACGTAACTTAGTGTTTGCCATAGTTTCATTGTCGGCTTGAAGTTCCTCGAACAGTTTTTCTCCAGGACGAATGCCCGTAATCTTAATTTCAACCGTATCTTCTGAGGCTCCAGACAATCTAATCATTTGCTTGGCCAAGTCGAGAATACGTACGGGCGCTCCCATGTCTAACATAAACACGTCACCGTTTCCGCCGAGCGTGCCGGCCTGAATAACTAAGTTGGCTGCTTCTGGTATTGTCATGAAATACCGGGTAGCGTCCCGGTGAGTAACCGTAACCGGTCCACCTTTGCGAATCTGGTCACGAAAAATTCCTACCACACTGCCGCGGCTCCCCAACACGTTGCCAAACCGGACGCACGAAAAGTCTACGTCGCTTTTGCTTGCCAACTCACGCACCGTCATTTCTGCAATTCGTTTGGTAGCCCCCATGATACTAGTGGGTCGAACCGCCTTATCGGTTGACACCAACACGAAACGTTTACTTTGATACTTGTCAGCTAACATAGCGACATTTCTTGTTCCGCCAATGTTGTTGTGGACCGCGTGCATCGGAAACTTTTCCATCAGCGGGACGTGTTTGTAGGCTGCTGCATGAAACACCGAATCCGGTTTGTGCTTTTTGAATATCGCATCCATATGCTCTTCGTCAGTAATGTCTGCGAGCATTTGAACGACGATGGGACCGAAGGATTTGGACAGTTCTCTTCCAATTTCAAAGAGATTGGTTTCATCTCGTTCGACTAAAATCAGCTGCGATGGTTCAAGCTGTGCCAGTTGACGGCAAAGCTCGGAGCCGATGGAGCCTCCTGCGCCGGTTACCATAATGCAATCACCACGATAAACGTCTGCTAAGTCATCCATTGTAAGAGAAGGCGGTATCGGCTGACGATTTAAGATGTCTTCGATTCGGATTTCGCGTAGGGACGTTTTTGATTGTTGTCCGCCGGTAGAACGTTTCGAACGTAGCTGGAACGGTTGCGCTGCGGTTCTGACCCTAGCGCCTGTCTCGCTGCATTTGTCTAGTACCTCCCAAACTTCTTTCGAAGAAAGCGCCGAGTCGGCTACGATTACTTCAGTAGCTCCCATCTTCCGAATCACATCGACAAGATTTCCTCGGGTTCCTAAAATAGGTATTCCGTGAACTTTCATGTCCCTTCGCTCAGGATTGTCGTCAATGAAACCAATAGGGTTTATTTCAAGCTCATCGTTTTTCAATGCTTCTCGAGCGATTGTGGTTCCCGTATCAGTAGCCCCGATAATTAGCGCCAGCTCGCCGCCCCTCACTTTGTGGGCACGACGTTCTTCTATAATTCGAGGCAGAAATCTTACGGCTACCATCCCGAACGCACAAAGGCACATGTCGATGAAGATGATACCGAAAGACATCATCAGGAAGTCGGCCGCTTGATAGAGCGTAAACCTGACAAGGGCCAATACCAGCGACACCGCGCCGATTGATATCAAAACCTGCAGTGCATCCCTAAGCGCCATATAGCGCCATACAACACGGTAGAGGCCAAGTCGCCAATTAACCATCACTCGGATAATTGCAATCGCCGGCAACAAAACCAGAAGCTGCCGGAAGTGTTGCCCAGGAATACCACCCTCAAATCGTGCGATGTACGCTGCCATGAGTGCGGCACAAGCAATGAAGAAGTCAATAAATACCATGGTGCTTCGGCCGAGGGGCCTAGCGCGATTCTTGGAAGTCATCTTTTATGCTGCCTTGTTCTTTGGTGTCTCTTCGTCGGAACCATACCCGTATTGATAGTAGTAGTATCCGTAACGTTTTTTGTTTACGTCGATTTTATTGAGCACGGTGCCGACGATTCTCGCATCAACGTCTTTAAGCGCTTTGGCCGCTTGACCAATTTCGTTGATAATACTGTTGCCGGCTTGAGCAACAAGAAGTACGCCATCTGACGATTTACTTATGATCACCGCGTCTGTAACCGGTAGCACCGGAGGTGTGTCTAAGATGATTGTGTCGTATCTTTTGCGCAACTGAGCGAGTAGTTCGTTAAATCGTTTTGACAAAAGCAGTTCTGCGGGATTCGGCGGCTGAGGGCCGCAAGGTAACACATCTAAATTGGGTACCCCAGACGCCTTAATGGACTCTTCTAAAGTAGAGCTACCGACCAGCAACGTGGAAAGGCCCAATTTTCGGTCCACCGAAAGAGAACGATGAAGTCTCGGACGTCTCATATCAGAGTCGATAATAAGGACCCTCTGACCGCTCTGCGCCATGATCGTAGAGAGGTAAATGGACATGGTAGTCTTGCCCTCGCGAGGACGAGCACTGGAAACCGCAAGCACCTGAAGTTTTTTGTCCGTAGCACTAAACAACAGATTGGTTCTAATTGCTCGGCAGCACTCTGCAATATGAGACGCAGGGTTCTCGTGGACGTACAGGTCACGCTGTCCGAGTTGTTGTTCGTCCGCGTCAATGTCTCCGATACCGGGAACAACTCCAAGAAGGGCGACTCCTGTTGCTTGTTCTAAATCCTCAGCAGATTTTACCCGACGATCAAGGAAGTCTAAGAGCAACGCGACGCCAAACCCAATGCCACTAAACAAAAAGAGTGCAAGGAACATGTTTACCACGGGACGCGGATAGACTTGTACGGCAACACGAGCACGGTTGTGGGGCTTTATGTTCGTTCTTGTATTTCGTCCTGAGATTCCAGTGGTGCTGATTCGAGAAAGCAAAAGTGTCTTGTTTTCGATTAAGTTTTTGCGTTTTTGCTCCAGCACGACGTACCCCACGCGCTTACGATCAAAGTCGATTTCTTCTTTGCGAAGTGATGCAAGCTCGTCGGAAAACTTTCGTACGTTGGCCGCAGCCAGTTTGTAGCGCTGATCCACTTCATTGGAGAGAAGCTTCGCTTCCGTGGTCAGCATACGCTTTACTTCGGAAACTTTTTTTGTCTGCTCTTTCATCTCGTGAGACTTAGGCCCAAACTCTTGACTTAGTTCGACAAGTTTGCGTTTCTCTTCGAAGTATTGCTCTTTGAGGTTGTTTGCAATACTCGTCCTTTCAAGTAGTCCGAAGATTGGAGAACTAATGACATCTCGCTTTTCAAGTTGACGTACCTGCGCGCGAAGCGTTGCAAGTTCTTTACGCTTAGCCTCCGCTTTACTTAGAGCGTCAGAGTAATATCCAATTCGATCTGCAAGATGACTTTTCTTTTCTTGTAGCTCGAATTCGAGTAGCCCGTTCTCTTTTCGGTAATTGTATTGTTCCGCATTGGTCTTGCCGATAAGCTCATCGAGCGACTCAAGCTCTGCGGCCAAAAACTCTTGGAGGTTGCCGCTTCCCTCAGTCTTCACCCCGCGCATGAACTGGTTGTAGGTTGCAACATGGCGGTTGGCGATGTCAGCAGCCAGAACTTTGTTCGGATGACTGACCCGGACAAAGAACACTCGACTTTCTGGATCTTGACTGACCATGACCGACTTTTCCAATAACTCTGTGGCCTCGCGAATGCGCTGTTGCTCCTCGAGACCATCATCAGGAACGAGTCGTTTAAATATCGGTTCGAGATTCGGAGGATTGGCAATCGAGTCTTGCGCAGGAGCCTTAACCGTCCTGGTCAAAAGCTCAAAGCTCACGAGCTCGCTCAATTGAGTGTTGAAGTATTCCTGATTGGACCAATAGTTTCCTGCGCCCAAGAAGGATACGTCATCAGCTTTGTTTCCAAGGACTCGAATCTCTTCAGGATTAATGATCAAACTCGCAGTGGCTTCGTATACTTTCTGGCGCGTGATGGTGTAGAAATACGCAAGAATCAGACCCAGGAGTACGACTGCGAGAAAGACCCACAGCCTTTGTCTGATAATTCCCAGGTAATGAAACACGACAGAGGGTCGTTCTTGGGCTGCCGGAGCAGTATTCTTAACCACTTGCACTGGCGGCATTATGGCATGTTCGAGACAAAGATCGGGGACTCTTTTGCCTAGTAAATCAAATAAGTTGCGACTTATGGCGCGGTTCTTGGTGGTGCCGTGATGGACAACTCAAGTCGCTTCAACTGCGTCTCCACCTCAGAAACAATCTCTTTGGAAGCCGCGGCCTCTTTCAACAAGATACGCCCATATTTGCGAGCCATGCTCATGTTTCGATTCTTCACAGCTTCAGCCGTGACGACCCTCAAAATCTCGATACGTTCTTCGTTATGCGCGGGAAGGTTAGCCAAAGCATCTTCGGCGACCATTTTGACTCCTGACCAAGTATTCAGCCCCTGGTGCGCCAACGCCTTTTGTAATCGTTTACCGGACTGGGTGGTTTTCTTAAGAAAGGAAAGCGCCGCTTGATAGTTACCGGCACGATTTTCTGCAAACGCTGCCCAGTACGCCGTTTCTGAGTTTGGCAAGTCGTCATGCACTTGCCTTGCATAGATTGCTGCTGCAGCGACCCTTTTGCATCGGTGCAATCGGTCCACGAAAATTTCAGGGCTTTGAGGCGGCATGGCATTCGCGAGACGCTGATCGTCTGTAATTTTTACGCAAGCCTCGTTAGCCAGTCTTGGTAGTAACTCTATTGCCTGCCGGTACCACAATACGCCTTGCGCAACTCGTCCACTTTCCACAAAAAGTCTGCCTAGCGTCATTTTCAAATAAGGGTTGGTAGGATGAAAATCCATAGCTCGAACCGCAACTTTTAGCGCTGCGGGGTGGCGACTTCGTATTAGCGATTCAGCAGTGTAGCCTGCAATTACATAATCAGCGGGATGGCGACGCCAAACCTCGATTGGCTCTTCGAAAGTTCGGCTCTCGTCTTCTCGCGGGGACAGAGCGTTATCCGTAAAAAGCACAGTAGAGAGTATTGCCACCAATACGATTCCTAGAGAAACCATCCACTGTCTTTTGTCGGTGGTACGCTCGAAACGTGGTGTCGTAAGGGCTGCAGCGGTAGCGATCAACAATATGGCAATGCCTAAAAGCGAAAACGAAAACTCAACCATGCAATGAAGCATGGCTGCAGCAATGGCAATCTTTGCAAACTGATCTTTTCCACTTGGTCTACGCCAAATATCCCGGCCAGCTCTCCATAGCAACACCATAAAAATGAGCAATAAGGGAGTGCCAAATGTAGCCCCCCATTGCATCAATTGACTTTCAGCGTGAGAGTAGGAAAGTACGTGACTTGAAAGTAGTGGCGTCGTTGCTGGTTCAAACGCCCCTGCACCGCTACCAACGAATGGATGTTCTTTCGCGATCGTCAGAGACATTTTCCAAACTGCGACTTTTCCGAAATCTGTTGTTTCTCCGCTCTTCGCCTGCGACGCCGCAAACACAAGTGCCACCGCCGCAATCATCATGAGAAGCGACAACACCGCTTTTTCTCCAACCTTTCTCGGGCTTTTGGCTGCAAACCACGCTCCAGCCAACACTCCCACCACAGCAACGCTTACTGCCGCCCCACGGGAACCGGTCCAAATTAAAACGCTGCCACAAACTAGCGCAGCGCTCCCCCAAGCTACTTTAGGACCGGAAGCGATGGTACTTCTGACAAAACCGATTGAAAGAAAACAGCCTAAGATTGCAACGGTTGCTAGATGGTTCGCGTTGACGATGGGACCTTTGATAGCTTGAACGGTTGAACTTGGCTGATAAACGCCAAATACTTTTTCGATTCCAAGGAACGTATGCAGTACTGCAACGCAACAAATAAGACTCGCACTAATCGCCACATACTGAAGTACTCGCGTGCGGCCCCCGCGATTGTGATAACTAACTCGCAGTACGCAGTACGCCAGAAGAGCCAGGCAGGCATAGTTAAATCCAACATGCAACGTCAACGCACGATCGTAGGTAAGACAAATGAAAGACGGAGCCGATTCCGCGAGTGCACTGGCATTCGCGACGGCAATATCAAATCGTTCAGGAGAGAGAATCGCAACAAGCTGCCTAGGTAGCGGAAGCAGCTGAAAAAGGGAAGCCAGCGACGCAGCCATTGGCAACTGGACCACCGCAGGAAGCACGGTAAGCTTTCGGCTCGATCGCGAAAGTAACAACGCTGACAAACAAATTGCCAGGCACAGAACCGCCGCAGTCTGCCGGTGCACACTTGCAATGACCAAGGGCGCAATGATGAGCACCGCGAGGCAAATCCAATGCCCTACTTTTTTGTGGTCTACAGCCAAGGTTTCTTCGGCACGTAAATTACGTCGCCAGGGCGAACGTAAAAGTTATCAGCTTTTCCTTGGCCAATAGATTCGACAGGGATCGTATAATTCTTGGATTCACCGTCTGACTCTCGAGTAACTCTAGTCGCGTTTTGATGGGCACGGGCACCAAAACCACCAGCTTGTGAGATTGCCTCGACAATGGTCATTCCCTCCGCAAAAGACAGCGTTCCTGGTTTTTGAACGAATCCAAACACGGTGACCTTCTTGGAAGCGTACTCTTTTACCAAAACAGAAACGTAAGGATCTACGAGGTACCCATCCGCTAATTGCGTCTTGATCGTTTGTTCTACTTGTTGTGGGCTCATGCCAATCACTTTAACAACCCCCAAATATGGAAACGAAATAGTTCCCTCCGAGGATACACGATATTCACCAGAGAGCTTTTCGTGTTTGTAAACGCGGACCTCGAATTTATCACCTGCCGCAAGCGTAAAATCTTGGATGGAAACAGGCTCCGAGGGGTACTTACTCGGTTTCGGATCTCCGCAACCTGCAACCAAGAGCGCTAGGGCTAAAATTCTCATCTTCGCAATCCTACGCCAAAACCACTAATATTAAAGCTGTCATCACTAATAATATCTAATCAACCATCAACACGTTGTGTATTTCTGCGACGTAAATCTCGGCTTCCAAAGCATCCGGGGAGTCAGATCTGAAGCTGGTATCCCCGGAAATCTTTGACGTATCTTTCTTGGTTTCTAAAACGACTCGCAGGGCCCCTGGAAGCGCTCCGTGGTTCCAATTATCGAGTCCACCACCCATATCCCAATCGAACCCCAAGAAGAAAAATGGTTTACCGTTGATGTCATTTAGCTCGGCTAACGAAATGCCGACTCTCACGCCTTCCTTCGTTCTCCATTGTCCCGAATTCTTAATCCGAACGGATTCGAGTTTATCGTCTTCGGTCCAAACGACTTCAATCTCGTTGGAGGTTCCAGGAAAAATCACGGTTCCTGAAAGCGTAGTCCCCTCTGGCCCATCAAGCTGCAAATGCTTAACGTTGTCGCTTCCATAGGCAGCCTCTAAGCTGACTTTAGTACTAGTCGCATCGATCAGCCCTACGTTTGTTCCCGGCACGATCAGCCATTGGTTGGGATGAGAACTATCTGAGTCATTGGTGGCGGTGGCTACTTTGGGAAAGCCAACGCTTTGACTGTTGCACCCAATGCTTACCGTTAGAACTAGAAGTAAAACTTTCATTGTTGCAAACCTTAACCGAATGGTGAGCGCGGCAGGACTCGAACCTGCGACCTACGGGTTCGAAGCCCGGCGCTCTATCCAGCTGAGCTACGCACCCATTCGGAGCACGTCTTGTCTCATTTTAAGTCCGATAAAGTCAAGCCATCACCTGAGCAACCTCAATTGAGGAGAACTCACCAGTCCTGCCGATAAAAAAGTTTGGTGTTATTGGGTGGCTTCATTGCTCCTTGCCCCTAACCGCGAAAATCAGTGGAAATTCCAAGCTGACCAATTGCTCATATTTTTGTAGGGATTTCCGGACACTTGCAAAATTGACGCAGCATTCCAATCTAAACAAGACGTAAACAAGTGGAGGAGATCATCGCTCAATCACCTACATGAATTTCATTTTCTTCAATTTCCTCAATGACTTAGGCTCGTTTAAGAACTTCACCCACCCCCGCACTTATGCCTACAATTCCCTATTGCACTCGGTAGGAAATTCTATGAAAAGCAAACCAATCACAATCACTAACTGTTTGACCATCCTCATTGCACTCACCGGTTGCGGAAGCCTCGGCGGGGGAGGAGGTTGCGGAGCTGGTGAGCCGTTAACCGTATCCATCCCAGATGACCAGATTCTTGAAAGTGGTCTGCAGCTACGAGTTACCGAATCGGGAACCGAAAAAATTATCGGCCTCATAGAACCAGTAGTTCGTGATGCTATTTCGAACGCAAGTTTCTGTATGCCCAAGAGGAGGGCATTAGGGGTCGACTTCTGCGAGACAAACCATGGAAGTTGCAACCAGGGATGCGATGTAGCCCTCAATTTGGATTACCTTTCTTTGGATATCGTTTCGGATTCCGCAATGCGGATGAGCGCTCAATTTGACGCTGAAACTGATGTGAATGCTGATGCGGGAATTCTGGGTGACTGCACATTCGACGTTTCGGTTTCAAACGTACAAATCGAAACGGATATCATTATCGGTGTTGACCCACAAACGGGTGAACTAACGGTTGGCGTAGACAACGTCGACTTAGGTAATATTAACGTGCGCATCGACGGCTGCGGTTTCTTGGGGGACGTTGTAAACGGAATCTTCGGATTCGTGAGTGGCTTCTTTGACAGTGCGATTTCGAACTTTGTAGTTGGGCTTGTAGAGCCACTACTGTCATCAATGGTGGCAGACTTACTTCCTGATCCTTTGGGCTTTGAGCAAAAGATGTTTGTCGGACAGTCGCTAGGAGGCACTCACGACTCAGGAATGGAAACCTCTGTGCTCATTGGTGGCTACGCCAACTTTGCCGAAGGCGGAATATCTCTTGGTGGAATTGTGGGGCTAAACGCTGATAGTGACCCTTCCACGCGAGATGCTACCAACGCAAGCGAGCCATCCCGATGCGTTCCTGCCCACGACGTACCTAACCTTCTTGCGGCCCCCTGGAACTTAGCGGTGTCCAGTCGTGGTCGTTCTATGCTCAACACCGACAGCCTCTTCGATGGAGCAGCGGACCCAGCGGACACCGATTTCCTAATGGGCATCTCTCAAACCACCTTTGACTTACTTGGTCATCACCTTGTCGCCTCCGGCGGGCTTTGCATTGAATTTTCAACGGAACAACTCTCCATCAGTACCCTCACGGCGTTCCTGCCGTCGCTGGGAGAACTAAAGGATCCCAACGGAGGGACAATACGACTGGTCGTACGCCCGCTGTATCCGTTAGGTTTCAACCTCGGCGATGGAGACGCGGCATCTCCACACGTAGGAGTAGCCTTGAAAGATTTGCAAATCGACTTCTATGCCAATCTTTGGGAGCGCGAAGTCAGACTCTTCACAATTGGAGCGACCATGAATATCGGCTTGAACTTAGATGTAGTGCCACAAGGAGCGGACTTGGCCATCGAACCAACAATCGTAGGTCTTGATTCTTCAAGTATTACCATTACAGCGACCAACGGAGAATTCATTCGAGAAGATCCAAAAGTGCTGGAAGAAATCATTCCCGACTTAATTGACTTAGCATTACCGAGTCTCACTGGCGCAATTGGTCCCATTGCTCTTCCTTCAGTAGCTGGTTTCTCATTAGATGCCGTTAACGTCTACAAACACGCAGGAAGTCAAGATGACTTTTTGGTCATTCAAGGGGAACTAGCAGCCGGTTCCAACTTGGCAAAGCTGGCACAACAATACCCCGTAATTAGCGAGCAACTTCCCGAGGTTATTGCGTCGAACTACGCTTCTGCCGGTAAGGTGTCTTACGGTAGAAATAATGAAAAGCAGGTTGCTACTACACCACGAGTAAATCAGCACGGGGATTCTCTTCAGTGGTCTTATCGCATTGGCAACGGCAGCTGGAGTAGCTTCGAAAATGCAGGAACCGTAGTTATCCCCAAACTTGCCAACGAAGCCGACATCGAATGGCGTCATAGAGTCGTCGGGCAACCACGCACGTTGGCAACGACTCGTGAAGAAGTCGGCAATGCCAAGACGGCTGGCTGCGGCGCGGGAAGCTCGACAATAATGTTGCTGCTACTAGTCTTACCGCTGCTAACCATTCGCAAGAGCGCTTTAGTGGTCTTGTTGGCGTTCGGTGCCTCATGTGGAGGCTCCAACCCTCAATGTAAGTTAAGCGAGGACTGCAGCGAGATTTGTGGTGGCGAAGGTGAAATCGGCACGTGCTTTGAAGACACCTGCCTTTGTTCTAAAGACGTTGAAAATGGTGTGGTAGGTCAAGACCTAGCCATGGACGTGGCCAAAGACGGAAGCATTTGGATCGCAAGTTACAATGCAACCCACGGAGACCTGATGGTTGCAAACCCCGCAGGTGCTGGAAAAGTCCCCCTTGAGCAATGGGATTTCATCGATGGCGTTCCGGAAGGCCCCATCGTGTTCCCTCACTCGAAAATACGTTCGGGAATTTTCGAAGAAGGTGTGGACGTTGGCAGGAATCCCAGCATTGGCGCTGCCAACAGGAGTAACGTCTACGTGAGTTATCACGACACAACCAATGGTTCGCTAAAGTTTGCCTCTTTCATAAACGGCATCTGGAATGTATCGACACTCGCAACTGGTAGCGATACTGCAATCAGCGGCATTCACTCAAAGCTGCGAATCAATGATGCGACCCAACGACCGACGGTCGTTTACACGGTGTGGGATGCGTCCTCAGCTACCTCCTCTGTAATGTTTGCTTCAGCTACGAGCAAAGAACCAAAGTCTGCAAGTGATTGGTTACATCTCGAGGTAGCCAGTGGTATCGCCAGTGAGCGAGTACTAGTAGATTTCCAACGCGATCAAACTGGCAACCCCATGGTTTTGTTCTCTGACGCGTCCACGGGACTGTTTCTCTCGCGACTCGATGGTGGCGCTTTCGAGACGCCAGAGAATGTAGCCGTTGGCCCTCTCGACTATCCTAGTCTAACTGTTGACGATACCGGTAAGCTTCATTTTGCATTTTACAATGTTCTATCTCGTTCACTAGGCTACGGTAGCGACTCAGAAGCGAGTGTTGTTGATGATGGTTTCCGCACGGAAGGTACCACTGACAACGGTCTGGACATCCCAGTATTTCATGCGGTCGGAGCCGACAATCAAATCATGCAATCTCAATCTACAATTGCTATCAGCTACCAAGATGCTACGACTCATGAAATACGACTAGCGACAAAGACGCCTGATGGTTGGACCCACAGCGCGTTGATAGGTGATGAGATTCCTTTTGTAGGTGCGTACGGTTTCTTTGCCAATGCGGAAAGTGTTGGCGGCTCGTTTGTTCACGGCACGTGGGTCGTGGACCTGCCAACGCGCAGTTCATGGGTAGAAATCCTGAGCAATGTCGTAGTTATCGATTAATTGCTAGAAGCAAAAAATCTCTCTATTGAGCATCATCTTACAGACGCGGCTGTAGTACTAGAGCGCCTTACTGTGGTACTCGCCAATTAAATAAAATGCCAGCAGCAAGATTCTTCGCGACCCTCACGATCCTATCTGGGGTTGCCATTCAGTTCTTTTTTCATCTCGTAAAACCAGATGGTGTGCCTTGCAGTCACGTAGAAATGATTCTTTGCGCTGAATTGCCCGCTTCCGCAGAACATTTGCAACAACTGATTACTGCACCTGAAAATCTCTTAAAGACTTGGAAGGGCTCTCTTTTGTCGGACTTTGGATTTCTTGTCGGATATTGCGGGCTCCTCTGCGTTGGCGCAATCACTTTTGTAAGCAAGACAAGTACTCGCCGGCTGGCCTTATTCACCGCCGTCAGTGCTGGCATTTGCGACGCAACAGAAAACGTAGGACTTCTATGGGCCGTATCCGATCCAGGAGGAATCACCCAATCGCTGTCAAAGTTCGTGTATATTTCTGCCAGTATCAAGTTTGCATTACTTTCCGCAACAGTACTAATTATAGCCACCGGAGTAGACGCCAAAAATTCGTGGTCGCGCATGGCACTTGCTGTAGCCGCGGTGCTTGGGCTTATCTCGCTTGTCGGTCAATGGTTCTGGCCGCTAGCCATCGACGTTTCCGCATTGGCTGTTTTCATCACGTGCCTTACGGTTCTGGTCACGCGTTTCAAGAACTAACGACTACAGTAAAAACTGAAGGGTAGAAATTACTTTGCTCGAAAGCTCACTGCTCTCAAACGCCACGTCATTCTTTGCCGCAACCTTTAGTTTTTGAACCAGGGAGACGGTGACCTCACAACCAGCCCCGGCTAGTGCGGAACTTGGGAAAACGTAGCCCCCTTGGTCAGGGGTATATTCTGACTCAAAAGTTTCGATACATTCTCCCGCGATGGTCAGTTTCGCTTGAGCATTGGTAATGGGAGTCCAGTTAACTTGGTTTCCATTACTGGCGAGAAGTGAGGTAGGTAGAACTTCGATGTTACCGATGTCGTAATCGGCCTCGGTACGTTTGAGAATAACGGAAAGATCGTCTCCGGCAGCGGCGCGAATGTTAGCTTGATACGTGACTGATTTCTCAAGCGCAGTTAATTCACTCATTTGATGCAGTTTGTCGTTGTGAGCAACTGCGGTCCAGTCTCCACCAGTAAGTTCAACATACTCACGAGCGGCTTTGTCGCCTTCTAGTGGCTGCGCCGTAAAGTGTACACGGACGTGCACGCCATCGTTCGAATTGGTCACTGTCGCAAATGCTCGTAAGTCTTTCGTTTCGTAATCACCGGAGCTAGGGACATCGCATCCGAGAAAACTAAAACACACAAAAAACGCTAGCAGTCTAATCATAGGAGGCGCATTAAACACCATGCTTTGTATTTTCACCACAAATAATCGCTAAGCATGACTAAGTTGTGATGCTCAACTCACTTTGACACAGCGCGCAACGAGTGGGTCTTCGATCTTGATGCACTTCTGGTGTTTCGTTCTTGTAGCTCTCGTGGCTTTGTGGTGCCTAAAATTGGTTTGTTACTTACGGAGCAGCAACCCATCCCGCAACTTCTCCTACTTTTACGGCTCGAGCATTGTCATTTAAAAAGAATTTATCGCTTGCATTTTTTTCTGAAACAAATGCAACGAGATTACATTCCGAGGCATCATCGCAAAGTGTCAAATCAACACTGAAAGTCGTCTCAACCACGTTACCCGCCGAAACATCTATGACTTCACCACCAGCTCCATTGCTTGCAAAGCCACGAACTACAGACTTGTGAACGAAGTCGACGATGGGATCACCGGCCCCAAAATAGGGGTGGTCTGACTGAGTATTCAAATAGTTGCGTTGGTCTGCTATTGCTTCAGATTCGACTACCCACAAAGAAAGAGAGAGGTCTGATTGAGGCACCGTGGGACACGATACAGAGACAGTGACTGCTGATGCATCCCTGGCGTCGATGGCAAGTCCACACTGGGGAATCTTTGCTAGCTCGGCCTCCAACGCACTAGTTAACTCGTCTCGAATTTGTAGCTCACCGTTGAGATAGAAACTGGGGTAGACGTTGCTATTAAGATAACTCACTCTGCTGTCTACGGCGTCGCTGGATAACGAATCACTACCATTGTAGAGGCTCAGAAGATGATAGTCCTGAGCCAAAACCGTGACCGCATCAAGAGCCCTGTTAGCGTCGGGATCATAGCCAGACCACGTCCCTCTGAGATTCTCAAGAATTGGAAACTTTTTGAAAGCTGTTGGCAACTCTCCCAGAAGCGGCGGGGGTTCAACAGGTGCGTCCCCACCAGCATCTGGTGAGTCGGTCGGTGCATCGACAAGCGCCGCCGAGGAATTGTCTCCACTACACGAGCACAGAATCACTAAAACAACTGTTGCAATCAATTTCATTCCGATAGTTTCGAATAGCAATCCGTAGTGTTTCAAGGACCAATGTAAGAGACAAAACGACTTATAGTCAGCCTCTATTTGGATTTCTTCAAAACTTCTAGAGGTTCACAAGGAATGTACCCTGCGTGTCGGCCCCAATAGTGCGCCGTTGACTTTACGAAGCTTGGCAGCATGTACGGTCAGTTTACAGGTATGTACAAAATCAAAGAGGACATGCATATTCATTCTTCCTACTCCGACGGCAAAGGTTCTTTGGTAGAGAACATCCTAACTGCTCAAAAAGTGGGTCTAGAGCGCATTTGCCTCGTAGATCACGTACGCAGAGATACGGAGTGGTTATCGGCGTTTGTTTCTCATATTGAGAATTTACGTTCGCTTTTTCCCATTTCGATATTTTCAGGGGCTGAAACTAAGCTTCTAAATACCAATGGATTACTTGACGTTCCTCCGGACTTCGAAGTGGTGGACTACTTGTACGTCGCAGATCATCAGTTTCCTTCTTGTGATGGCCCTGTTAAGCCCACCGAGATCAGAAAGCAAATCAACTCTGGCTTGCTGAAAAAGTCATCAGCGATCGAAATGTTGGTGGAATCTTACATAAATGCACTTAACAAATACGACCGCGTAGTTATCGCACACCCCTTTAGTATCCTTCCGAAAATAGGGTTAACAGAGAAAGACATTCCAAAATCACTTTTGGCAAAAATGGCTAAAGAAGTCTGCGCATCAAACGCACAAATTGAAATAGATGAACGTTGGCGTTGCCCCACTCTGGAAACGGTCAAAACCTTCATGCTTTCGGGTTGTACGATAATTTATAGTACTGACAGCCATAAGTGCAGCACAATAGGTGTTTACGACTACGGTCTTCAATTGAAGGCTGCTCTAAATGCTTAGGTTGGTAGCAACTTGTTCACTAGTCTTCTCTTTGTCCGCTCTAGGCGACACCATGGAAAAAGCGCTCGAACTCCGATCAGAAGGTAAAATCGAGCCAGCGATTTTAGTTCTTGAAAAGCTTTTGCAGGGAGAAAAAGGTAACGTCTCTATCAAGCGTGAACTAGCTGTTACGCTTTCCTGGGATGGACAATACGATCGCTCTATCGATATCTACCGTAGTTTATCGGAAAACTCAGACGATCACTCCATAAAAGTGGACATGGCGCGCGTCCTACTTTGGAAGGGAAAATTAGATAAGGTACAAGCGATTCTGACCCCTTTGAAACACAGACCCGATGCGCTACTGCTACTTGCACAGAGAGAGTCCATTCTCGGAAATCCGAAACGAGCAAGAAGACTGCTAGAAAAGATTCCATCTTCTTCACCTTTACGCGACGAAGCCACGAGGTTTCGAAAACAGATTGAGAATGACCGCCGGCTCCAGATAACCAATAAATTTGGTGGTGATGGCGAAGACCTACAATTTTCAGTCGCCGCACAGTAC
The DNA here is from genome assembly GCA_020630875.1 of Deltaproteobacteria bacterium. Taxonomy (GTDB): domain Bacteria; phylum Myxococcota_A; class Polyangia; order Haliangiales; family Haliangiaceae; genus JAHDIH01. The sequence continues at coordinate 428,860 of JAHDIH010000004.1, forward strand.
AAACACAGTCAAAAATGGACGTGGTTCCTGAATGTTGGCGAAAGAAACCTAAATGATGTGCGTGGGCAAAACTACACAACGACTTTTGGCGTATCTCATAAAAGCGGGAGGAACCTACTTTCAATTGAGGCAGGAAAATACAACAACGATTGGGGAGTCAGGGCGGGATACAGCACCAAGTTGTCCTCTCTCGGCCTAGGAATTTCAGCTCTGAGAGCCAGCGGAGACGCCACTCGGTTGTCCCTAGTACTCGATCATCAGGTTTTAAAGAAACTCAATCTCGCTGTAGGAGCAGGCTCCACCATAGAGGGACTCGATAAGTACGCAGTTGTCAGACTCATTTCGGAATCTAAGTCTTGGCTAGTTATGACCACTGCATCAGCTCCTTTGGAACAATCCAATTGGCGAGGAACCTTGTCCGCGAGCGTTGCCCACAGGTTAAACCGCGCTGTGTCACTTAATTCAGAAGGAAGCGTGCTTTTGTTCAATCCTAACGAAGCGGTGTCTACGGTTCTCGTCGGTATCACGATCCATCTCGATATATGATCTCAAATCGCGACAGGATTCCGCAAATGAAACAAATTTTCACTGTAAAACAGGTGCAAAAATGGGCACGAAAATTGAAGTACTCAAGGCGTGTACATATCGATAATCAACGTCCTCGTAACGCTAACGTTAAGCAGCGAGCATCGCACCTTAACACCAGAAAAAGCAGCTGAAAGGGTCACCAGAATTAGTCAGATGGAGCCTTTTCCCATAGACCGAGTGGAATGGAGCGACAGGCTAGAAATGTCTTTGGTGGGTTCAAAGTACGCGAAGCGGGAAATATGGACTGTCGATGGCGAAAAGTTTATTGCCTTTTTAGGCTATGGCAACGCAGGAAACTACATATTTCGAATTAATTCAAAGAAGACCAGGATACTTCAAGCGCCTCATGCTTTTCACGACCTTAACACCGGAGAAATCGCCGCCCAAATGTTTTTTTCTGGCAGGTACCGACGTGAGTTTCAAGCGCTGTTTACCAACACCGCGCATCGCAAACATGGCAAGAATCGAATCAACGAACTAACCAAAAACGAGAGTCACCCTTTTCAATGGACTACGTGTCACCACGCTAGAGAAAAAGACGTGATCATTCAGCTTCATGGATTCAAAAAAGGGAAGTCAGATCCACACATTATACTTAGTGGCGGTAAAAATGAGGATGCGCCAGTGCACGTACTAAAGTCAAAATTCCAATTGTCTTTGCTGGGTACAACGAGCGTCTACCCCAACGAGATTGGCCGCCTGGTGCAACTAAAAACAGGCAAGGACAATGCATCAATAAACATGGAGGTATTTTTCTACATGTAGAAACTTCGCTAAGTCTAAGACGTAAAATACTCAGCGATTCATCCGCTCAAAACAGCTTCCAAGCAGCTTTAGCCATGTCGTTCGACTAGCGGAATAACTCTACTAACTTCGTTTTGTGCGTCTTGCGCGATCGAATGCAAAAGACTCCAGACGGCTTCCAACATGGTGGACCGTCGATTCGACGCGCTCCAAATCTTCCTTGGAGGTCGATTTGCAAACAATGCGCCCGCGAAGACGGTCTGGCAAATCCAGATCCACAACGAAGGAATAAACCTGGTCTGCTTCAATGACGTCCCCGCAAACGTGTTTGAGTTCTCGTTTTCCGTCAGCCTTGCTCGAATACCACATTTCTACTCGCGGGATTGCTAGGGCCTCATGAAGACAGTGAGCTACTCCTTCCGCCGCAATAGAAAAACTCGGACTGTCTTTCAAAGCTTCGCTTACCACAAACTCTGTACCAAGTTGCCTGTTAGCCCATCGTAACTTTTCTTTGTCTTTGTTATGAGCCTGTTGCAGTTGGTCTCTTGAACGAGCCATATAGGCAACTTCTGGAATGGGATCAAAGAGCGCGAAGTCGGCTTCCGTAAGTCCAAGCTCCCAGAATCCATTAGCGTCTGGAGCATAAAGTGTTCCACAAAGAAGAAATAAATCACCAAAGGGAATCAACATCATCGACAAGGTTTCTTTTGAGTTAGCCGCTTGTACCAACAACTTTCTACCAACAAGAGAAGTTAGTGACAGCTCCACAATTCGTTGTCCGTTACGCAGCTTGAGTAGCGTTCCATCTTTCGCTGCGTGCGGCCAAATCTTTTTCAAAGAAGGTCCGCAACTATGCACGGTCAGACTTTCATCAACGACGAGAAAGAATGGAACGATCGCGGACAAAATTTCGTTGATATTCAGTTTCGTCGCCATCCCCTCTCCTTTCGCCACACTTCGGTACGTAGATTGTAATCCATTCGACGTATCAATGCCTGGTTGGGATCAAAGACCTGGCTGAACGGAGCAAAAGGAAGCATGCAGCGAATTTGTCAACTCTACTAAATATATGAAATCAAATGATTTGCTGTAACGCGTCATAAGTTGGTGCAATTCTCTGAAATAGGAGTATAATCGGCACCCGTAATGACTGCGCCTTCACTACACGAAACTATTCAAGAGCTCTGCACCGACCGAACCTGGTCTCAAGGCGTGAAGCTATTCAAGAACAACGCCGTAAAGAACGCACATAAGGAGAACGAAGATGTAGTCATCAAGGTTCTCGCTGCCCCCAAACCGATTCCGTTCACAGTAGTACTCTACCCGCAAGAACAAGAGTGGGAATGCTCTTGTACGTCGAGGTCCAAAGTTTGTTCGCATACCGCCGCTGCAATCATTGCGCTTAAGCAAGACCCCGATATGGCGGCAGAGCCTGAGTCTGGGAGAATTTGCTACAGATTTCAAAAGCGTCAACAAGCTCTGATGGTCGACCGTTTTGTGCTCGACGATGAGGGGGGAGAAGAGAAATTAAATGCCAGTTTAGGTGCCATATTATCTGGCCGCGCTTTGGGTCCGAAGATTCTACCAGAACAAATCGATTTACAGATTGACCACCTCCTTGGTGCGAACAATAAAGGCCGAATTCCCTCGGATAAGGTTCCTGAGCTGTTTCGACTTTTAGAAGGTAGCGGCGCTCCCTGTTACTTTGGCGACCTGTGGGTAGAATGCGACCCCGACCCCATCGGACCGGTTGCCGCGGTATTGGATGTCAAAGACGACGTAGTTTTAAAAATTGCCGTCAATCCCATGGTTGATGAAATCGTGTCGGCTGGCGTCGTTCGTTGTGCAGACCGTCTTCATCCAATGTCTCAGACGGAAATCACAGGACGACGACTAGAGAATCTTCCCGTAGAACTGTCCTTTGGATCTAGAATCGGAGATTTAGTTTCAACGATTCTTCCTGACATACAGCAACAAATCGCCGTAGATGTAAAAAGCAAGAGACTTCCAGGGTTAGAGGAAAAGCTAAAGCCACGAATTGTAATGGACGTAAATCACGGCCAACACAGACTCTCTGTAATGCCCATGTTGGTTTACGGGGATCCACCCCGTGCAAGGATCGACATGGGTAAGTTGGTTCATTTAAACGGACCGATACCCGTCCGCGATATCCCAATGGAAAAGCAACTCGTGATGCAGCTGCGTGATGAACTCAACCTAATGCCAGGAAGACTAGTAGAGTTCGAAAAGTCTGAAGCACTGAAGTTCGCCAAAAGGCTTCAAGAATGGGAAGCCGGCGGCAAGAGGCATCCACTAGATGGCATTGCAAACGAGCCAGAACTGCTTCCGATACTAGATATCAATGGCGACGAGTTCGTCATTGAATTCGAAGCTCCGGCTTTCGAAGGTAAATTTAACAAACGAGCTAAAGGCCAACGAGTTGAAGCATCAACTGTAATTAGTGCTTGGAAAGATGGATTAAGCATGGTGCCTTTGCAAGGTGGCGGATGGGCTCCCCTACCGGCAAACTGGCTTGCAGAACACGGACATCGAGTGGCAGACTTGCTCGCAGCTCGAGATGAAGAAGGCAAAGTTCGAACTTTTGCGATGCCTGACCTAGCTAAACTGTGCGACGACTTAGACAAACCTCGTCCACCAGGGCTGAATCGTTTGGCACCGCTGATTCATGAGTTTACTGAACTTCCTGCCGCTGAGCTTCCCAAAGATCTAACGGCGGATTTGCGTGAATACCAAACCGTGGGAGTCAATTGGTTGTCGTTTTTGCGAGAAGCAAAGCTTGGAGCCGTCCTCGCTGACGACATGGGACTCGGAAAAACACTGCAAGCCTTGTGTGCCATCAAAGGTAGAGCTCTTGTAGTTTGCCCGCGTAGTGTACTTCACAACTGGAAGTCAGAAATTGAAAAGTTCCGTCCTGACTTAACCGCAACGATCTATCACGGACCAAAGCGAAAAATTTCAGATCAAGATGACGTAACACTCACCACCTACGCGCTCATGCGCATCGACAATGAAAAACTATCGAACATTCGATGGGACACACTGATTCTCGATGAAGCTCAGGCGATAAAGAATCCGGACAGCCAGGTAGCAAGGTCGGCGTTCAAAATGAAGGCTGAATTTAGAGTGGCACTGTCTGGTACTCCGGTTGAAAATCGACTTGAAGAACTGTGGAGTCAATTCCATTTTGTTAATCGCGGACTTCTTGGTGGTCGCAACGACTTTAGAGATCGCTACTCACGTCCGATTCTCCGTGGAGAACCAGGCGCTGCCAAGCGACTGCGCAACAGGATTCGTCCCTTCGTACTTCGCAGAGTAAAGAAGGAAGTAGCGCCAGAGCTTCCACCGCGTACCGACATGATTCTTCATTGCACTTTGGATGAAAAAGAGCGCAACATCTACGACGCGATTCGCGTAGCAACAAGAAAAGAAATTGTTGAGAAACTAAAAGATGGTGGCAACGTGCTGCAAGCGTTGGAAGCGCTACTCAGACTAAGGCAAGCTGCATGTCATGCGGGCCTCATCCCCGGGCAAGAGTTGGAACAATCTTCCAAAGTACGGACGCTTGGAGAAAGTCTTCAGAAGGCTCGCTCGGAAGGGCACAAAGCCCTTGTCTTTTCGCAATGGACGTCCCTACTCGACAAAATCGAGCCAGAACTGCAAGGCCGCGACCTTTCCTACATTAGACTCGACGGTTCCAGTAGAAACCGCAAAGGCATTGTCGACAAGTTCCAAGCCAAAGACGGCCCAGGAGTAATGCTCGTTTCGCTAAAGGCCGGAGGTACAGGATTGAACCTTACCGCGGCTGACCACGTATACCTTGTAGACCCATGGTGGAACCCAGCCGTCGAAGACCAAGCTGCTGACCGGGCTCATAGGATTGGCCAAGATAAGCCTGTGATGGTTTATCGATTGGTTACAGAGGGAACCGTTGAAGAGCGGATTCTAAAGCTGCAAGAAAAGAAACGAGAGATCGCCGATGCGGCACTAGGTGATGCGCATCAAGCAGCCTCGCTTACTCGTGACGACCTACTCGCATTGTTGGAGTAGGTCGTGTTGTTGGAGGTCGATGACTCAGGCGAGCCACCAGCACTTCACTAAGTTTGCTAGTCGATATCTACTGCGTCTAAGAATGGAGAAATTCGAGCGATGTACATGTCGCTTGTACCTCCACCATAAATTGGTTGGGCGCCATTGTCGGTCGCAGGAAGTCCATCAACACCAGTCCCTGCAACGTAGAGAAATCCGTTAGGATGAATTGCCACGTGACGGACGTTAGTGCTGCCAGGTCCAAAGTAAGTGGCGTCTGTGATATCGGTCAGTTCTGGGTTCATTACAAAAAGAATACCTTCTTGTCCTGCGCCACTCGCATTAGGATAAAGAGCATTGCTAGTCGTTGGGAATGGTCCCGTACTACTTCCACCAATGATAATGTTACCGTCTGCCCGAAGAGTGATTTCGCTGGCAGTTTCGTCTCCAGCGTCGCCGATAAATGTAGAAGCTACAACTTGTGAGAGGTCTGCAGAGAAGCGGGTTATCGCAATATCTTGTCCTCCGCCTCGAACTTCGGAGTAAGCACCGCTTGTGGGATGAATCCAATCAACACCAGCATTGAGTGTTTGAACGACGTAAAGGTCGCCATTAGGATGCACAAGCATCGCGTTCGGCTTCCAATATTGGCTGAAAGTACTGTGTGGGTTGGAAATACCTAGATGGGTACATGCAAGCTCTTGAGTCAGCTGCGCATTGTATTTGCAAATTACAGGATCGTTAGTATTGGCTGGAATCGTTTGATACGCGCCGGCGGTAGCTAAGGATTTGTCACCTAGCGTTCCTCGAGGACGTCCAAAAATAAACACGGCGTCTCCGCTTGGCTCCACAATGCAACCAGCGAAAGCCTCTTCCCCTGGTTCTCCGCTGCGTCCTGAGTTTGCTTCCGAGCCGAGCCCTTTCAGGGTAGCACTAAGAAGGGATGTTAGGTCTGCATTAAATCGTAACGCAATCGCATCCGTTCCTCCGCCCTTAGTTTGGTCGTGGCCCGGAACCGCGAAAGTAGGATCAGCCCCAAGAAGATGTTCACCGACTAAGTAGATGTCTCCGTTAGCAGGACTCGTACAAGCCCCGCCGAGTTGCTCATCGGCGGTTCCGCCCCAGTAACTGGCGCCGATAGTCGAAGTCAAGTTCGGCGAAATTCTGGCAACTGCAAAATCATCAGCTCCACTATGAGTGGTAAACGCTGCCCCAGCGGTTGTAGGCCATCCGCCCCCAGACCAGTTAGCGACAATGGGAGAGCCATCGTCGCGACCGTGAGTGATGGTTCTAAGAATCTCGCGAGTGCTACCGCCGAAGTAGGTTGCATTCTCAATCCGAGATAGATCTTCGCTGAATCTTGCAATCAGATAGTCTCCTCCTTGACCACCTACAAATTGCGGTTGAGTCCCGTTGGTAGTTCCTTGGTATCCCGAAGTGTTCACGAATGTTCCAGCAACAATTTCGCCATTGGGAGCGACGTACATCGCGTGTGAGTTTTCGTTACCTTCGATTCCATAGTACGTGGCGCTACCAATTCTTGGCAGGGCATCGATTGGTGGTGGCGCCCCATCGTTTTGCGTTCCGGCATCTGCGGTTTTACTACCTGAAGTATTTGTCGGGCCACAGGAAACTAAAGTAAGCGCGAGGGAGAGCAATATATTTTTCGCTGAGTACATCTGACAAATGTCGATTAACTGCTTCTCAAATGCAAACTCTATGCAAAGCTGATTTCACAAAGAAATCCCATTCTAGGTCGGCAGTGGTCATACCAGCATTGCGCTTCGCGTCATGTCTTATGGTTGATCTTGTTTTCAAGATATGAGTTAACGCGTCGTGAAAATAATTAGTCTACTGATCATTACCGGCCTCATTTCATGCAAAAAATCGGAGACCGCAACCGATGCCACCAAACCAAGCCGCAACATTAAGGACAACCGCGCAAGTTCTATCAACGCTTCGTCGAAGATTCAATTTAAAGAGACAACGATAAACTTCAATCCATCTTGCAAGGAAGAGCAGTGCGTTGCCGCTTCTGTTACCTACCCCAAAGCTCAAGGCAACACGAGTGTTGACAAGAATATCAACGTCGCACTTGAGAGTGTGCTCAAAAAATTTATCGATGGTGAAAACAATGGTCTCTCTTTACAAGCAGCGGGGGAGTCGTTTGTAAAAAGTGCCGCAGTTGATTTAGATGAAAACTCTGAGATGCCTTACAGCAATAGCGGGTGCGAAGTCCAATACCAGTCCAAGACCGCGCTCAGTTTTAGCTGCGGAAGTGAGTCCTACGGTGGTGGCGCGCATCCTAACAACGAATCAGCATTTGTGATCGTAGATGTTAAAACTGGCAAGAGAATTGAAAACTCAGAACTCATTAAGGATAGAAGTAAGTTGTCAGAACTACTTCATACCGAAATGCAAAAGAAGTACAAAGACCAGTTTGAACAAAACGTTATCAATCATGAAGAGGGGACTCCTTTTCCAATAAGCAAAAACATTGGCCTAACTAAAAGCACATTCTTGTTTCATTACAACACCTACGAAATCGCACCATACGTAAGCGGCGAACTTTCAGTAGAAATCGAAAAGAAGTCGTTAAAAGGAATTGTAACTACCTTACAGTAGTCTAATCGATTACGACGTTCAGACACTCGATCGTCGTTTCCATACGGAAGTTCGACTGCACTCGATGACGTTCTGCATGAAAAAAATCGATATCGTACGAGCCACCAATAGCTAATCCCAGTGCCGTGGCTTCTGCATCCATGTCGATGGTAGCGCTTTTGGCGGGATGAACTCCTCCTAGATCAATCGCTAACTTTCCGTTGATAAAAACAAATACGTCATCGTCTCCAGTAAAAGTAAAAACCTCTCCTCCACGGTAGTCGAACACTCCATGAATCTCCGTGGTGAAGTGATAGTTATTTCCGTTAACCCCTACGTTGAATCCCAAACCATTAAGCGGAAAGAACGAAGCGCTATCGAACACAAAGTTCCCAGGTGTCGTTTCCGTCAACTCGAGTTCTTGTTCTACTCGAATGTTAACGCCATCGACATCTCGATACCATTGGTCAAAGCTGGCTTCGCCGCCTGCTACCACTATGGGGCTGGCCTGATTGAACACGGGTAACTTATCCGGACCAAGGTCATCTTTCACAATACCCAAAGCAGATGAGAAAGGCGTCATCTCCATGTTGACATGACTTTCTTCAAAATCACGAAAGATGGCGGTCAATTCACCACAAGATTTTTGCGGACCTCCGTCTTGCCCTGTTGGATTGCTCCCTGAATCTAATGATAACGGTTCACCGTTGCCTGGTTCGCTACATGCACTCGCCAACAATAAGATTAAAGTGGTGACTCCCCCTAGCGATCTCACTTAGCGATTTTACCGCCCTATGACCAATCCACAATGAAGTTGTTAGACCTACATAACAGAGAGGAAATGAAGCGAGAGTAAAAAGCCAATCAACTTTTCACAATTACTGGAGTCGGCTCGTTGAGCTTGCGTCGACGAAACCAATACACGCCGCTGAAAACAGCCAACAAAAAGATCAGCCCTGAAAATACGTACGCATTGGAAAAGTCCGCATTTTCCACTACCGACGTCAACTTTACATCCGTCCGTTCGTTTTTTAGGTAGGTAACCCCAATTCGATCTCCAGTACTCGCTGCATCGTATCGATCTTTTCCAACTTCGACTTCCGCAGAAGTCGACTCACCTATGGAGTGGACTGGCCATTCGACTTCGCCCATCCCCAAATCGATGGTTTCGCGCGTAGTTTCTGCTTTAGTAAAAAACATAATGTCGAAGTAGTAATTGTAGGATTTTCCGGATGATTTTTTCCGTTTGATCATGACCGTAGCGCTAACGGCTTGGCCTTCTTTTCTAAATTTTTCGAATCGTGGTTCTTGATAGAACTTTACAAAGCTCGCAAACGAAACTGAAACGATTATTCCCAACACGAATACACAAAGAGCAATTTCACTTTTAGTATCCTTGTCATCTTTAGCCACACTCTGATTATAGACAAACTTCTTGGCTCATCGCATCGGCGCAGATTACTTTCTTCGTTTATCAGCTTCCGAATCAAGAGTCTTCAAATCTTTCACGTCCCCGTCTTGTCCAGCCAACAGAACTCTTGAAATGCCTGCATTCTGCGCGGCTTCCATCGCCCTAAAAACGTAAACGTAAGGCAGTGAACTATGAGCGGCTATGTTGATCACTCCGCCATCCTGCGCACGTTTGTCGTTCTTTAACGTCTCTAGCAAATCTACGTAACGAACCGTCTTGCTTCCAAGTTTCAAGTGACCATATTCATCAATGGTTAGCATTTGCTCGGTGCCATCGACTGCTTTGGTCAACGTGGTTTTTGGTAGCTCAAGCTCGGCCGCTTTTTGCATTAGTGGCGTAGTAACCATGAAGATGACAAGTAACACCAACACTACATCTACAAAAGGTGTGATGTTGATTTCACTGTTGAGGTCGTCCCCTTGATTTAGCTGCATGCCCATACAATTACTTTAGAAAGTGGCGCCTCACGATATTGAGGTAATCCTTTTCAAAAGACTCCATTTGCGAACGCAGCACACGGATGCGTCTTTGAAAATAGTTATAGGCCATCACGGCAGGAATCGCGGCAACCAATCCTACGGCTGTAGCCAACAATGCTTCCGCAATCTCTGGTGCAATCACGGAAATTTGCGCTTGCTCAGGATTTCCCATGCCGCGAATCGTAAACATGATTCCCCAAACCGTGCCGAACAGTCCGATGAAAGGAGCGGAAGATCCGGTGGTGGCCAAAAAAGGAACCTTCGACTCCAGCTCGGTCACCTGAGAAGTTTCTGCGCGAGACAGGGCGCGGGTGACGTTTTCCAAATCGCCGTCTCTGTCACCAGGCCTACCATCTTTGGTTAATTTCGCAAGTTCGGTGTAACCAGCCAAAAACATCGCAGACAGCGGACTTTCACGTAACTCTTGTGCGCTAGAGTAAATGTCCTCGATATTCCTCGAACGCCAAAACGCCTCATTAAACTGCGTAGTTTGCCGAGCTACTCTGGCGAGCGTGAGGTATTTGGCGACAATAATGTACCAACAGCCGATACTCATTAATAGAAGTAGCGCCATAACCACTTTAACCACCCAATGGGCCTCACTTATGATCGAAATCACACTTGTTTGGTCGGCCAAAGAATGAATAAACATCGGTAATTCCACTGCTTACGCGGTATCATGGTGGTAACGTTCTATCAATCCTGTTCTTGCTCAAATCGCAAATGAATACTCTCAAACACATACTCGTCTTGATGGCAGCACTATGGAGCGGATGCGTAGAAATCAATGGGGGAGCGGTCGAGCTCAATTGGACGCTCCGCGGGTTCAATGGAGAGAACATTGGCGACCAGACGGAACGTTGCGAAATGCCAGGAGTCAAAGACGTGAGAATCGTCTGGGTCCATCAAGAAGGACTCGGCACCGGATTCAGCCAATTTCCGTGCGTCGATGGGCAAGGCACCACTCCTTTCGAGATTCCCGACGGCCAGGTGGCGTTTTCAACGCAGCCGGTCTGTTGCGATGGAACGCCGGGTCCCGCAGGGAGCTACCAAGCGCCGGCTCCCATTGTGCGGGCCGTCACACTAGGACAGGTAGTATCGTTACGTACACTCTTGATCGAAGTCGAGCCGCAAGCAGGTCCTCAAGCCACGTGCCCAGCCATCTCAAGCTGCCTTTGATTTGCCCCCTTGGGGACTTGCAGACTTACGTCGCAACATTAGATACTCGCTCGGTAGCGAGGCAAATAGAACAACACGAAAGTAGAGCATCACTATGAAATCACTATTATTACTAGGCACTATGGCAATCGCATCTTCCGGTTGCATCATCTCTTCAGGAAACGACGAAGTGGGCTCGATTAGCGTCCAATTCCAACTCCTTCAGCTTGACTCGATCAACGGTCAAAACAGAGTCACCTCAGTGGCTCCTTGCGCAGATGGAGAGCTTCTAGAACTTGAAATCATAAACTCTGCCGGCGTTCCCATTATCACGGAGCCGTTCGATTGTGCATCGACGGGAATTCTGGATTCCGATCCACTATCACCGGACACCTACACCGTTCGCGTCAAATTGATTCACGAAAGTGAAAGCCAAGCGCGTTCCAGATCCGTAGGGCAACAAATAGAAGTAACCAATGGTCCTGTCACACTTCAAACAACCGAGACGGTACCGACCAATGCGGGTTACGTTGAAGTCTCTTGGGGCTTCACGGATGGAGCTACCGAAATTAGCTGCGCGCAGTTGCAAGACAACGTCAGCCTCACTGTAGCCCCTGATAAAATGTATTTCGTTAGCACCTTAGACAGCAACACGCCTGACTCATTTGATGGAGCCGCATGCGATGCGGGCTACATGTTAACCAATTTGATCGGTGCAGGACAAAAAGGTGATTCTTCCATGCGCCTGTACGATGCGGTAGTTCCAGAAGCGAATCCTTCTCTCGGACCAAGCGATGACTTGGTCGTCGGCGCAGGTTGGGAAATTGGTGCTGGTGAAGTCGAAACTATCGAAGGCGGTGCGCAAAACAGCAACATCTTTATCTTCGACTCAATCTCGTTTTGCGACAACGCCCAACGAGATAACGCAGGGCTTTGCCCAGGCGAGCCACCGTTTTAAACCGGCTGTACGTATGAAACTCAAAGGCTGGCCTTCATGGCCAGCTTTTTTCGTTACTACAAGCTATTGATATTATTGATAAGCGAACGGATGTTCGGACATTGAAGTTAATTCAAAACAATGATATGACGACCTGTATGCGTTTTCTCTTGGTACTCTCCCTTATTTCGTGTGGTGGTGGAAATACGTCACAAGAACCTCAAGCAGACGCGTCACCAGAGGTAGATGCGCCTGCACTTACTCCTGATGCCGCCCCCGCAGCTTACCCGTGCGATGCATCGGGAAGCTCCGTAATCACCTGGTCGTTCGATGAAGGATTAACCTTAGCGCCCACGCCATCTGCAAACTCAGGCGTAATCTATACCTCAGGAGTTGTCGCTTGGGACGCCAACGTACTGGCAACTTCCAATGGTGACATTGTTCTTTCCACAGACCATGGCTGCACGTTCCAGACCTTGGATACCGTGGAGACTTCACATCCTCTTGCTCTGACCAAGAGCGGCGCCATAGCGTATGCATGGGACCGTGAACACATCTACAAAATTGACGGCACCATGGTAGCTCCTGCGATCGAGCGTAACAATTTGATGGGTTTAGGAATTAATCCCAGCAATCCCCAGCAAATCTCAGTGGTAAACCAACAAGGTTCTGTCACGAAATCAACAGACACGGGAAGCCTGCAATACCGAATAGGAACCCGCCCTCCCCCCGAAACCTTCGTTTACAGAGCTGCATTCTCTCCTACCAGCCTCGACGACGTACTACTGGGAACTCAATTGCAAGGCGTTCTGTTTAGCGAAGACGGCGGGAGCAATTGGCAGTCTGCCAGCGGCATACCAACGCCAAGCAATGTCTTTAATCTAGTCTATCATCCAACCAACCCAAACATTGTATGGGCCATGCTGCTCGATATCGAAGAGTCTGATGCAGGACGACCTGGTAAATGGATTTACCGCTCCGACGACGGCGGTCATTCATTCGCTGCGGTGGCTTCAGAAAGTGCCACCCTAACTTTAGTCAACGGTCCATTCTTAGCGCCTGCAAGATACGACGAAGACTCGCTCTATTCGATGTTCAACTTTCAAGGATTTGGCAGCTCGAAAACAGAAATCTATAAGTTTAACAAAAATGGAACGGTAGAAACATTTCAAGCTCCAGAATACATCAACCTGGAATCAATCGGATGGTCTGAAACGCTGGCAGACGGGCCAATGCTTATGGGAATCGGTGCCGAAGACTTTACGTTTTAGAAACAACCATTCTATACAACGCCTCTTGTAAGTACTAGAGTTTCCGCATGACCAAGCCAAGAGTTGTTTGCGTTGCAGGCGCTAGACCAAATTTCGTAAAAATCGCGCCCATCATGGCCGCGCTATCTGCAGACAGGTTTGAAGTCACTCTAGTTCATACCGGACAACACTATGACGCGAAATTGTCCCAAGTATTTTTCGATGAACTAGAAATTAGAGAACCTGATATGTTTTTGAAAGTAGGCTCTGGGTCGCATGCAAGCCAGACTGCAGACCTCCTGGAAAAGTTCGAACCTGTACTAACGAAGATACAGCCCCACCTCGTTTTAGTTGTAGGCGATGTCAATTCTACTGTCGCGTGCGCAATGGCAGCAAGCAAGTTCAAATTGAACCAAAGTTTTTCGTGGAGCGAAGAAAAGTCTAGAACTCGCCCACTCGTTGCTCATGTCGAAGCCGGCCTACGTAGTGGTGACAGAGCGATGCCAGAAGAAATAAATCGGCTAATAACTGATGTTATCTCCGACTTGCTACTGACATCAGAATCTTCAGGAACGAAAAATCTCATAGCAGAGGGAATAGAGCCAAAAAAAATTCATTTCGTCGGCAATGTAATGATCGACTCATTATTTAAAGCACAAGAAAAGATCGTAAAAGGTGCGTTTGTTTCTTCCCTAGGACTTACCAGTCAAAAATATGGTGTTGTCACACTTCATAGGCCAAGTAACGTTGATGAGCAATCTGCGTTTTTGGATTTGCTCCAAGCAATTGATGAGATTGCGGAATCACTCGAGCTAGTTTTCCCAATGCATCCCAGAACGCAAAAAAAAATTAGCGAGCTAGGATTTAAACCTAGAGGCAATTGGCATTTTATACCACCTGCGGGATATCTAGATTTTGTGGCGTTGATGAAAGATGCAAAGATTGTATTAACGGACTCTGGTGGAATTCAAGAAGAAACAACGATGCTAGGCGTCCGCTGCCTTACGCTAAGAACGACCACAGAACGACCATCAACGATTACGGATGGTACCAATAAACTCGTTGGAATTGCTCCGGCTGCAATCAAGTCGGCCTTTGCGAAATCAATCAAATCCGAAGTAAGTGAGAAGAGACCCAAAATGTGGGATGGAAAAGCCGCAATCCGTATTGCTGCAACTCTTGAAAATCTAAAAATTCAACAACCGTAGTAAGCTTCCAGATTGTCTATCTCTAAACAACCTTCTCCGGTAATACGAAAAATAAATCTTACGTGCTTTGCGCCAGGTTGAGATGTAAATGAAATCCAGTTTGGGCCATTGTCCAAATACTGATGTTCCTGGTGCAATAAACTTTTTTCATCATATTGTAGAATCTCAATCCTGATTCCCACATTTTTCGAACGCTTGATCTTAGTCGTAACTGTATATGCTCGTTCGGATTCAATAAGCCACGAAGCGCCCTTACTTGGAGGACTTGCATAAGAGTTTTGTTTGCCATTATTCGCTACTTTGCAGTTCTTTGTCCCCAACGAAAATTCCCATTCGACACGTGAATCGTCCACCACACTGGTCTCAGGGAGATTCCAATGCATCGCCCTGGAAAGCAGTCCTTTTGCGGAGAAACTAGGCGGTTGTTTTAAACAAAATTTCAAACCTGGTTTTCCGTTTTGAAAAGCATGTATATACTCTTTAGATTTTTCAGAAAGCAGACCAACCATGCCTGACTTTTCAGAAGGCACAAATAACCAGTTTGCGAATCGATGGTCTCCATTCCCAACAATACTTTTCTTTAAGTTGTAGTTCAAAGACTCACCAATCTCTCGGTATTCATAGCCGCCGACCTTTTCGAAAAAGGCAGCAATCTCATTCGCTTGTGATTCTGCCAAAACTTCGCAGATGATCCATGGTCGATCTCTTGAAATACTTTCCAATCCACCTCTGAGCACTGCGGGCTCCGTAGTTTCGGTATCGATCTTCATAACTCCAATACTTCCGGCCTTTTCTTTTACGATTGAATCTAAAGTCATCAAAGGCACGGTTATCGTCTCACCGTTACGAAAATCCGAATTCAATGTATTAGAACAATCGCTAACATCGGAAATCACTAATTCGGCAGTACCACCTGCTTCCCCTAAAGCGACTGCATGTACATCCACCTCAAAACCATTCGATTCACAGTGCGCGTTGATTAACTCAACCAAGGAAGGTGTCGGTTCACAACAAACTACTTCTTGTTGCTTTACTGCCGCCAAATAGGAAAACAACCCAATATTTGCGCCAATATCATAAACTGTTCCTTCAGAAATATCACAAAGCGCACACCACGTTGCAACGTTCTCGGGTTCGTATTTCGCTAATCCACCTTTTGAAAGACGCTCTCCAACGAAGTTGGTATCAGGCACGTCTAAGGAAAGAGTCTTGTGGTCGTGGACCTCTAGAACTAATTTTGTCATCTAATTTTCCAACAATTCTTTTTCTAGTTTCTGGAATATGGTTACCAGACCAAAGTTTTCTTCGATATAGTCTTTGTTAGCGACTGCCGTTTTGTCATAGCTTGAAAATGAGGTTCCCAGTGTTTTCAAAATTCTTTCCACAGCTTCATCTTCGCTTTGTACGAACCACTCTTCTGGATAGAACTGCCGTGCTCCTTCCCAGTCCCAGACCACCGGTAAAGCTCCTGAACTTGCCCCTTCTGCCACTGAGTAATGAAACGTTTCAAAATTACTCGGAGACAAAATTGCTCCAACATCTCGATACCATTGCGACAAGGGACCATGCTCGCTAAATATCACGCCATCTCTTAGTAACTCTTCATTGCGAATTCTTTCGAATTGCTTTTCGTAAAGCACCAATTCTTTTTCATGCGTTTTCATCCAAGGAATGTCTTTGGGAAGTTTCCCCTTAACTATCAGTCGAAATTCTCGATCTTCCTTCCTTAATTTTTCAACTACATTTAAAGCCCTATCGATACGCTTATGGAGGTAAGGAACAACACCAACTATCGCGATTTGTTTCGATGCTACTTGATTTTTGGGGTGCCAGAAATTATTTGTATTTACAAAATTCGGAATCGTCACCAATCGGTGGCTTTTCCAGTTAAATTTTTCCTGAGCAAGCTCGCGCATGTGATCGGCTACGAAAATCACCGACTTAACTCGAGACATATCCATCAGAGGTGGAAACTGCTGGGCTTGTTTGATTACTTCTTGTTGATGGATTCGCACAACTAACTTCGTAGAAGCGTCGATGTGGTTAGTATACCAAACGGCGCTGGCCAAAGCCCACTCACAAAAAACGTAATCTGCCCACTTAGCGAGCGCTTTACTCCTCTCTAGTGAGTAAGGTGCACGCCATGTCCATTCATCGATGCGGACTGTATGCCCTTGTCGTACGAGATAGGATGCAAATTCGTGGATAAATTTTAGTGCATGCCCAGCTAAGACAATCTTTTTTCCTTTACGCTTACTTAACCCATGACCTATGTGATTCTTTGTAAAAGTTTCTCTCAGAACAGAGAACTTATGTTTTTCTAACTGTTGCTGCTGGTGCGCAGTTGGCACTGAAATGGGAGAATCTAAAAATGACTCGATCGCTTCAGGTGCTTGTTCAAGGAAGTCAATCATCAGCGGATAATCTGCCCCTAATAGAGCTTCGTTAGTTTCACTTCTGGTAACCAATGGTGGGGTACCAACAGCTAAACATTCTAGAAGCTTTGTACTTAGTTCCAAAGTATTTTTTTCGAGTAGTGGGTCTCTATAACACCAAGCCAAGTCGGCAGTTCTAACATTCTCCAAGACTTCATCACGTGGAAGTCCTTTGTGCCATTTTATCCAATCACTTCTGAGAGCCTCTCGTGCCATATGCAAAAATCCCGGTACTTCTTTGGAATTGTGAATCTTATCGCCAATGATATGCACCTCATACTTGGAAGTCTTCGCGAAATCAATTAGCTCAAGAACTCCCCACTTAGGAGCAACTTTCCCAGCATAAACGATCTTGAGAGCGGTTGATGCATTCGCTTTCTTCAATTCAAAGAACTCATCTGGTAACGAAGGCGGAAGGCTGACCATCATTTTTTGGGGAACACCGAAGTTTTTGGCGAGGTACGCTTCAATAGCTGGAGTTTGTACAGCAAAGCTATCAGCATTGACTATCATTTCGGGAAAAACAGCTAAAGCATCACTTTTTGGCTTAACCTTATTTGTTTCAAGATCGTATCCGTAAAAATCTGTGACATAGGCACAAACACGTTTATGAAACGCTTTTTTACTTGAGAACAGGTAGCAGGCGTTGAGTCCTCTCACCACAATTTTGGAATATCCACCGTGCAATTGATCCAACGCTTCCGCTGCAATAGCCGCAGAGCTTGCCTCGAGTTTTTTTTCCCTAAATTGGGAAGGCTCGACGAGCATAATCTCTTCGAATCGACGAAGCCTCGCAATCAAATGTTCTCTTTCTATATTTTTTTTCAACAGAAGATGAACTTGAAATCCGGACTTAGCTAGTACCTCAGCAACAGAAGCGCACCAGATCGATGATCCATCAATAATGTTCATG
The DNA here is from genome assembly GCA_020630875.1 of Deltaproteobacteria bacterium. Lineage (GTDB taxonomy): Bacteria > Myxococcota_A > Polyangia > Haliangiales > Haliangiaceae > JAHDIH01. Next base: position 446,694 of record JAHDIH010000004.1, read on the forward strand.
TCGACATCAGCAAAAAGCAGAACTCTTGGGATATCGTTTTCAATAAGCGCCTTCAAACCAATGGTTTCTTGATAGGCATTCCTGAAGTTGTTCAATATTGACGAATCGAAACCACGGATGCGTCTACGAAGTTTTCCTCGATTTTTACGACTTATTCTTTTTAGAAGCGTTCGCGCGCGGGAGATATTGCGTGCATCGATGTGCATATTTATTAGGGTAACGATTGCTCGTTGATCTTTTATCACTCCGATATTTGTTTCCCCAAACTGTATTGCGAGTTCTGGTGACACTTGTTGGAAAGCTCTGAGGCTGCCGACAAATAGATTCCTAGCATCAACCCTCCACAAAAACTTACTATGCAATATTAGAATGACCTTTTGAAGTTCATCAGCAAATTCTAAGTCCGGCTCAAACTCAAGTACTTTTTCTTTCACCTTAGCTATCGAAGTGGGACGGACGGAAGCTTGTTCGACCAAACCTAACAAGCGGTGGTCGACTAACGGGACAGGAAGTCGCCTTTTCGATACCTTTACTTTCCTAATCTTCTTCGCGAAAAATCTCACTACTGACATTAATCTCTATCCTGGACCTTTCAAACCCTAATTCGAACTAAAATTTAGGGTTACTATACACAACTCAACAGACCCAACATCAAATTTTGTCGCAAAGGTTTCGTAAAGCAGAAAGAGTTGAATAACTGTGATAGTTTTGCATCTTGAAAAGTCAACTATCGATATCCAGGCAACTCCTAAAATTATGGTCGCAAGGCTTGGACCAAGACGCGTTGGAATTAGTATTGGACAATGCGGACGAAAGCTGGCTCAGTTTATTGGCTGAATATAGATGTGGTGAACGCAGAAGTCTGCTCTCAAGACTACCGCAAAAGAGACACGGAAAGCTTTTAGAGCGCCACATACTCAGACAATTGAAAATAGCTGAGCGAGGCATAGATCTGTACAGTAGTGGACTACCAATACTACCATCATTGAGTTCGAAGGTAGCTTACATCGCAAGCCAGTCCTTTCCATATCATAGTAGCGGATATGCAATAAGAACTCATGCAATCGTCAGTGCCCTGAATAAGGTCGGAGTGGACATTGAAGTATTCACAAGATTTGGATATCCAAATTCTAGACGAGACTATCTGAATAAAAGGCTTGCGAGTGACACCCACCAAATTGAGGGAATTCGTTATCATTTCAAACCAGCAAGAAAGTTTTTCAGCTGGCACTACAAAATTCAGAAACACCACAATCAGGCGGCTCAAGTACTTTACAAGCAATTGGCACGTTTCAAACCAAGATTAATTCATGCCGCAACAAATTTTAGTACTGGTTTAGTTGGAGGCGCGGTCGCAAAATCTCTAAACGTCCCTTTCATCTACGAGATGCGAGGATTGTGGCATTTGACAAAAACGGCTCAAGTCCCAAATTACTTAGACTCTGATCACTATAGAATGATTGATAAGCTAGAAATTCAAGCTGCAGAAAGTGCCGACCACGTTTTCACAATATCTGATGCACTCAGAGAGTACGTAATAAAAAGGGGAATCGATGCTGGAAAAGTATCTGTCCTGCCAAACGCAGCTCCAAGAATGTATCGGGATACTCAATCCTTACCTGATTGCCGTAAATGCCAGGAGATAAAGAAACGATCAAGTAAAATAGTGGGATACGTTGGCTCATTAAAAAGTTACGAAGGCTTGGATTTACTTATCCGAGCTGTCGCTATCATCAATCGAAGAGGTGGCAACATAGGGGTAGTCATCGTTGGAGATGGCCCAGAAAAGAAGTTCCTAGAAAATCTTTCCATGACAGAAAAGGTAAACGACGTCGTTCATTTTGTCGGCAGAGTATCACCTGCTGATGTACCCAAATATTACAATCTGCTTGATCTCGTCGTAATTCCTCGCAAAGCATCCCCCGTAAGTGAAATGATTCCTCCTTTGAAACCATTCGACGCTATGGCGGCAAACAAGTGCGTTTTGGTGTCAAGTGCTAGAGCACTTGCAGAGTGTGTTGAAAATAACACTACAGGCATCGTGTTTGAAAAAGACAATCTCGATGATTTGGTAAAGGCTCTAACCAATATTCTGGGTGACGATATCTTGAGACAAACAATCGCCGATAATGGACTCAGTTGGTCGCAGGAGCACAGAAGTTGGGAAATTAATGCAAAATACATCAAGAAAACTTACCGTGAACTCACTTCACAGCAATTGCGGTGACGTCCTCTAGATTATGTGTGAAATCAATACTAAACAACAGTATGGCACGTCTGCGTGAGGTAAACCCGAAGCAGGGAATGATAGGAGGGTTCATAACCTTCCATAAGAACATTTGGCGAAAACGTTCTCTTGTGTCCAGGATGGTAAGCCGTGATGTCCGCCTTCAGTACAGAGACTCTGCTCTGGGATACTTCTGGTCACTACTAGAACCGTTGCTCCTCTCTTTCATCTATGTGATTCTATATTTGATAATCTCTGAGCGTGAAATCGGGCCAGAGTATCCCTTGTTAGTAGTTATTGGCGTTATTCTTTGGTCATTTTTTTCAAGATCCCTGACCTCTTCAGTGACTTGCCTGACTGGCAATTCAGGAATGATCAAACAGGTGTATTTCCCAAGAGAAGTTTTTTCTGTTTCAACTGGCTGCTCGCAACTAGTGATGAACGGACTAAGTCTTCTAGTTGCGGTACCGTATATGATTTGGTTGGGATTGCCACCGACGTGGAATATTCTATTAGTTTTTCCCGCACTCATTCTTACGTTGTTCTTTTCTCTTGGACTAGGACTTCTGTTCGCTTCAGCCAACGTCGTGAGTAGAGATATTCAACATCTTTTCAAATTTGTTACCAGGGCTGGTATGTATGTTTCTCCCGTACTTTGGACTGTCGACAGAAGTCCAGAGTCTCCGTTGCTGTACAATCCTATGGCAACTGTGATGTCTCTGGTGCGTTCCGCGGTAACGGGGACCGTTCAAATTCAAACAAGATTCATTTTCTCGGCAGTAGTGATCACTTTCATTCTCTACTTTCTAGGTGTCAGCCGCTTCCGTCTAAAAGAAGCAGAAGCCGTAAAAAAACTATGACCACAACGATTTCGATTAACAAGGCTACTGTTAGTTTTCCTCGGCGAAAAATATCCATGACACCGGTCCATCGTTCCATCATGAAACTCCTTGGCAAAGATCCCAAAGACAAAGGAGACTATATTGCTCTCTCAGATGTCTCGCTAGACGTATCCGCTGGCGAAGTCGTCGGCTTGCTTGGCCGTAATGGAGCAGGAAAGAGTACGCTTTTGCGAGTAATAGCTGGCATCTATCGCCCCGACAGGGGGACTGCCATGGTCTCCGGCAATGTTCTTCTTCTTGCGGGGCTATCTGTGGGTTTCAATGTGAACCTCACAGGAAGAGAAAATGCATACCTGTACGGAAGTATTCTTGGAATTGCTCATGAAGCGATTGCAGAGTCTCTTCCTGAGATAATTGATTTTTCCGGGCTAGGAAACTTCTTTGATGAACCTCTACGTACCTATTCTAGCGGAATGCGAGCGAGGCTAGGATTTTCTGTGGCTTCGACGATGAGTCCCGATATCTTGCTTATCGATGAAGTTTTTGCAGTTGGCGACGCCGAATTCAAAGAGAAATCTCAGGCTCGAATCAAGTCGATCCTCAAAGATACAAAGACAGTAATAGTAACATCTCACAACATGCGATTAATGCGAGAGGTCTGTCAACGAGCGCTTGTGTTAGAAAATGGAGAAGTTGTCGCTCAGGGGGAGATCAACGAAATGATCGAACACTATTCTAAGCATGTCATCACTAAGCCGAGACTGAACCGTTAACCCACTGCCAATACTTTTCTAGCCCGTCATCAATTGGTGTTGTTGGCATATAGTCTAGGTCACGCTTTGCGTTGGTGATGTCTGCGAAGGTAATTGGTACGTCACCAGGTTGCATTGGCATTTTTTTGATAATGGCCTGCTTCCCCATTACTTTTTCAATTTTTTCGATGAGCTCTTTAAGCCCGGTAGTTTGGGTACCGCCAAGGTTGTAAGTATTGAAACTTCCTGGTCTCACTCTTTCGGCACTCGCCACGGTTCCCGCTACAATGTCATCAATGTACGTATAGTCTCGTCTGCTTGATCCATCTCCAAACATAGTAAGAGGTTGCCCTGCTTCTATCCACCGAAAGAATTTATTGATGGCCATGTCGGGTCTTTGCCGAGGACCGTAGACGGTAAAGAAACGAAGATTTGAAATCCCAATACCAAAGAGGTCACGATAAGACGAACAAATTAGTTCGGCACTACGTTTCGTCGCAGCATAGGGGGAGGCAGGTGTTAAACACGGGTCGTCCTCTCTGAACGCTTGGACGTCTCCCAACGCTCCGCTCGTTCCTTTTGATCCGTACACAGAGGAAGAGGAAGCGCAGGCTAGTCTTTTGACCCCATTCTTCCGCATTGCTTCAAGAATATTGGTTGTCCCCCGTAAATTTGTTGAGATGTAGCGCGATGGATCGGTGAGTGAAGGGCGAACTCCCGCAAGCGCCGCTAGGTGAATAACGACGTCAACGTCCGATGATATAATCGATTCCATCGCAGTAGCATCTGTAATGTCTGCCGTGTGAAATTGGTAAGAGTCACCGATTGATTCCTGAACTTGTTGATGATTCTTCTTTTTTATCTCAGCTGAATACAGAAAGTCATCAAAGCTATCGATCCCTGTAACTTTATGTCCACGTCGTGAAAGCTCTATTGCGGTATGCGAACCAATAAATCCTGCGGTACCGGTTACGACAATATGCATGGTTTAAGAGTACGCTATTCCTGCTCTTGACTCAGCAATTGATGGCGATTTTCCGAATCACCTTGCGAGGCTATGATCTCATTGGCACGTTTTAACTCTTCTTCCACGATCTCTTTCAACGAATCGTAGGGAACCGCTCCTTCCACTTTATTCCCGTTAATTAGAAACGAAGGAGTAGCCCTGATCCCCGCATTAGCCAATGCCTTATGGTCTGCCCGCACCAAGCCAGCGCAAGAGGTGAGATTGTTTTCGTAGGTCGTCATGTCTAGTCCAACCGCAGCGGCGATACTGCGAAGGTGCTGTGGATCCAAGTTCTGCTGCCTAAATCCCTTATCCCAAATGGCGTCAAACATCTCTGTGTATTTGCCTTGTCGGTCCGCAGCACATGCTGCTTTTGCTGGAGCCTCCGCGATCTTCGGATGCACTAGGTACTGCATGAACACAACTCTCACGTCGTTGGGATACTCTTTAACGATTTGCCGTAAGCTATCTCGCACCTCGTAGCAATACCCGCACGCAAACTCAAAAGCCTTGATAATTGTGACCTTAGGATTAGAGGCCCCCCATGATGGTTTTCCGTTCGTGGCGACGTATTGTCGTTTCGCTGGCGCGCCCGACAAGTTTTGCAAAAGTTTCTCGATAAATTGCAATCGAACGTTAACATCTCTGGTGAGTTCCTTTTGCGCCGCAAGCTCTGTTTCCACTGCGTTGAGACGCCCGCCATAACAGCTGGTAAGCACTAGAAGAAATACTGTCAAAAAGACTCGCATAGGCTCTCGTACCATGTTTTTGAGTACTCAAAGACGAATATGTACAAAAATACATTGCCCAGGCAACCGACCTGGTGAAAGCAGCGTCTTATTGCTGTATCCCCTCTCTTTGGTCACCACTCGCGCAATGCAGTGGTGGCCATTCGTTTTCGAAAAGAAACGGTAAACTATTGATCTACGCACGAGAACAAGTTGGCACCTGTTGCTGGATAGCGATAAAATCCGGCAAAACACATCTCGCTCTCTGAGCTATCTCCGAAGAACACCCTTCGCCCCGACTGGTTGATATAAGAACAGGATACTTGAATACGATCGCCAGCCTTTACATCCCACGTTTCGATATAGCTTTTTTGTTCATAGAAACTAAAAGGTTGGTCAAAGCTAGCAATAGATTGGCCGTCTCGAGAAAGCTCGATTCCCATGCGAGTACCCCATTGGTGCATGTGTGGCCACAAAGCGACAATGGTTGTATCTTCGGGAGCATTGCAACCGCCGGATACTGTTTGCTCGGTATTGCCGCTGGACAAGGAGATGTTCTGAGTTCCTGCGAAAATCATTTCCGCCTCATGTTGGACTTCGCTTGCCTCAGCAAGAACCACCTCGATTGCCGAACGACCTTTTAGCTCTGTATCGCTAGTGTTGAAGAGATGGATATTGAGGTTAAGCTGCGTCCCGGCAGGGATTTTTACTGCAACTCCAGCTGGAAACTCCATATCGTTGGTCCCAACGCCAGAAGAGAAAAGCATGTTGTGTCCCAACGCAGCGGCGTCACATGGGTAATCGCCATCAGGTCCCATTTGGGTAGCGGACCGAGTCAGCACAGTATGGTGGGTACCTTCGGAAGCGTTGACAATAAATTTGGAAATATAAGTATCTTCGGACAAGGTCCAGCGCGCGCATCGATAGGTTTCAGACCCAGGCGCCAGCGTCCAATTAGCCCCAAGCAGTTCGACGCCCTCGTCAATAGATGATGCATCTGGTGGACTTGGATCATCGGTGCTTTGCGTGCACGAAACCAACAACAATGCGAACGTAGCGATCCAACAATTCATTGGGCAAGCGTACGCGATCCCAAACCTCAGCGCTATCCACACCGAACGACATCACAAAAATTGCCTAAGTGGTCACACTCATTGGTAGTCTGAATTTACTAGGCGACTGCTGCGGAAACCAAGACCTCTCGTTGATTTTTATGGTTGGGCGCTCCGACAATTCCTTCTTCTTCCATTTGCTCGACCATTCGTGCTGCACGATTGTAGCCAACTCGCAACTTGCGTTGAACCATAGAGATAGAAGCCTTTCCCGAATCTGTCACGATTTGCACCGCGCGATCGTACATCTCATCCACGTCATCGTCTTTTCCTTTTCCAGAACCACTGTCGGCTCTCGGCTTGATAATATCTAAGTTGTAAACGGGCTCTCCTTGCGTCTTTAAGAACTCCACTACTTCGTGAATCTCTTCTTCTCCGACGTAGCAACCGTGATACCGAGAAGGCGACATGCCTCTATCTGAAAACAGCATATCTCCTGCCCCCAGCAAAGCTTCCGCTCCAGACTGATCTAAAATCGTTCTCGAATCTACTTTTGAGGTGACTCGGAAAGCAGCTCGAGAAGGAAAGTTGGCCTTGATAAGTCCGGTAATCACATCAACACTGGGACGTTGAGTAGCGAGAATGAGATGAATTCCTGCAGCTCTAGCCTTTTGAGCGATTCTGGCAACCGAAGTTTCTACCTCTTTTGCAGCGCACATCATCAAGTCTGCAAACTCATCAATAATAATGACAATGTACGGAAGTGTTGTAGGTGGCTCCTCCGCCTTCTCAGAGTCATCCCAATTGTCACTTTCATTTGCCCAAGCGTCTACCGCAGATTTTTTGGGACCTTCCGCCAACTGCTTCTCGATTTTCTTGTTGTAGCTTTTCACATCTCGCACGCCAGCATTGGCTAACAAGTCGTAGCGACGTTCCATTTCTTCCACCCCCCAACGAAGAGCCAGATTTGCTTTCTTTGGATCTGTCACCACTGGTAGAAGCAGATGAGGAACGCCGTCGTAGATGGACAGCTCTAGCATTTTTGGATCGACCATGATCATGCGTACTTGATCTGGTGTACAGCTGTACAAAAGACTCGTGATCATTGAGTTCACTGAAACTGACTTACCGGACCCTGTGGTACCGGCAACAAGGAGATGGGGCATCTTAGCCAAGTCGACGACAGCAGGGCCTCCTTCAATATCCTTGCCAAGGCACATGGGCAGCGAGAGTTTGGGATCTTGAAACGTTTTAGTCGCAATAATCTCTTTAAGAAATACGGTCTCTTTGCTCTTGTTCGGCACCTCGATACCAACCGCCGCTTTTCCTGGAATTGGTGCGACAATTCGAACTTTGAGAGCTTCAAGCGACATGGCCAAGTCGTCTTGCAAGTTTACAATTTTGCTTAGTCGCGTACCGGGGGCTGGAGAAAATTCATACATCGTGACTACAGGTCCAGGGCGGATGGCAACGACTTCTCCCTTGATCCCGTAATGCCCAAGCGTCTGAGTTAGTCGTGCGGACAACTCCAACATTTCATCTTTGTTGAGATCGTCATCTTTGACATCTTCTGAATGCAGTAAGTCGATAGGAGGAAGCTTGTAGTCGCCTTTTTCAAGAGGAAGGAAATCTAGCTGCTGGTCTCCTTTCTTTTTATGTTTGGACTCGACGATTTTAGGCTCGACCCGGTCTGGCTCGCCTGGAGTGGCGACTAGGTTCTTTTCAGCTTTGACAGGTGTAGGAACCGCGTCACTTTCCTTTTTCTTTGTCGGTTTCTTTTTGCTTGCTTTCGCCGCCGGCTTGACGATTTGTGCTTCCGCCACAGGATGAACCACGGGTTCAGGGTCAGAAACGTCTAGAGCACTATTTATCGCAGTTGCCACGCGCTTGTTGTCCGATGCCTGTTTTACATCATCCAGTTCCAGAATTCTTCTTTCGATCTCAAAGGCGTCGAGCTTTTCAGTATCTCCATCCATCATCACAACGGAAGAAGAACCTTCTGAAACAACAATCGGCGGTGCATCATGATCCCAGTCTAGGTCTTCGTACAGATCAGCGTTCCTATCAGGAATAATCGCGTGCCAAACTTCACTGCAGAACTCAGCGAACTTTGCAGCAGAGCGCTTGATAAACCTTCCGCATGATTTAACTACACTGCCAACGCCAGATACCACTTGGCTCATTCTCAGCGGCGTTGCGACAATGAGAGCTACCACTAGTCCTAACAGCGCGAGAAGTGTGGTCCCTGCGGTCGATACCGTGGAACGAAAGACCTCCCCCAGACCTTCTCCCAACGCACCACCAGGGCTCACTCCATCGATGCGCCAGAATCCGATAGACAAATGAGCCAGTACCATAACACTGAGAGAAGAAAGCACAATCGCAAATAATTTGTCGTTACTGATTAACGGTTGTCTTTTCGTAATCATGCCAATTGCCGCGTAGGCCATCACCATAGAAAGTGAAAGTAGACCAAGGCCTAGAAGGCCATAGAAAAACGAGGCCACCGCGTGACCGAAGGGACCCATTATAGAATCTGTCCCAGCAACCAAAGACAGCGCAGAGCCCGCAAAAAATACGGCAACGGCAAGCGACATCACACCAGAGATTTCTCTCCAGATTTCGTGCGAACCAAGCTTCAATCTAGACATTGTCTTTGATTTTTGAACTGGCTTCTTTCGCTTGGTCACTGGCTTTTTAGCCGGTCCCGTCTTTTTTGTTGTTTTTTTACGCTTATTTACCTTTGGTGCCATACAATATCCTACTGGTAGGATTCTATACTACATTGGTCCACATGTGATCTCCAGTTTCCTACACCATTTTAACGGGTGACCCGGTCGATTATTCAGTTTTGCCAAAAACTAGGGCCAGATCCCAACCGACCCTATAGTTGTTACTGGTGAGTAGAAAAAAGGACAACTCAATCGATTTGTGGATGTTCGGAGCGGCATTGGCCCTTCTGTGCTTAGGGACAATTGCGATTGCAAGTTCTAGTGGACAATACGCCTACGACAAACATGGAAATGCTTCTTACTTTCTAACCCGCCACATGGTGTGGCTTTGCGTAGGAGGTTTTGCGATGTATTGCGGAGCTCGCACCGACTATCGCTTCTTTAGAAAACACTCTTACAAATTTCTACTAACGTCTCTTGCGTTACTCGGTGCCGTGTTACTTATTGGTTCGACGATCAATTCAGCCAAGCGCTGGATTTTCATTGGCCCAATATCGTTTCAGCCCAGTGAGTTTGCAAAACTCGCGCTCACCATCTACCTCGCCGATAGTTTGAGTAGAAAAAACGAACGGATTAAGACTTTCACTATAGGCTTTGTGCCTCATCTTGTAGTTGCTGGCCTAATGATGGTGCTGCTTTTAGTACAACCAGACTATGGCTCAGCCGTCATCATCGGCGCTACCACTATCGTACTTCTCTTTGTCGCTGGGGCACGCATATCCTATATTCTCGGGGTAGTTCTAATGACGGCCCCCCTGGCCTATCATCTTATCGTCGGCACGCCCTGGAGACTTCGACGGTTCCTTGCGTTCTTTAATCCCGAAGCGTACGCAGATGGTGTCGCTTATCAACTCATCCAGGCCAAGATTGCATTGGGAGTGGGGGGCCTTACCGGAGTAGGGTTAGGTCAGGGAAAACAACAATTAGGGTACATGATCGAAGGGCACAACGACTTCATAATGGCCTGCATAGGTGAGGAGTTAGGTTTTATCGGTTTTGCGGCAGTGGTACTGCTTTTTGCACTAATCGTTATTCGTGGGGTTTGGGCTGCCAGAAATGCCAGTGATACTTTTGGGTGTTACCTTGCACTAGGAATATCCATTGCTTTTGCAATTCAAGCACTTGTAAATCTAGGGGTTGTGCTAGGTCTACTACCGAATAAGGGACTTACACTTCCGCTTGTATCGTACGGCGGATCTTCACTACTACTTGCTTGTTACCTCATTGGTCTACTGCTAAACATAAGTAAGTCCGCGCCACCAAAGGTACGGTCTACCCATAAGAAAAAAGCATTGGCCAACAAAAGAAAACAACGAGCAGTAGTAGTATGCGAATCATAATAGCTGGCGGAGGTACCGGTGGACACTTATTTCCTGGCATTGCCATCGCAGAAGCGGTGAAAGCCAATGTTCCTAATAGCAGCGTTCTTTTCGTTGGGACTGAGCGAGGAATAGAAGCCAGAGTACTTCCGGAAAAAGGTTGGGATTTGGCGTTGATCACGGTAAGCGGAATCAAAACTGGAAAGCTTATTCGTCGGGTCAAGGGGCTTTTTTCTGTCCCAAGAGCGATGTGGCAATCTTGGAAAATTCTTCGCCGGTTTAAACCTGACGTGGTTATTGGGGTTGGAGGTTACGCATCCGGCCCTTGCGTGCTGGTCGCTAGTTTGACCCGTAGGCCGACCGCCATATTGGAGCAAAACTCCATTCCCGGATTTACAAATAAAACGCTAGGAAAATTTTGCCGCAAGATTTTTATAGCCTTCGACAAAACGAGAGATTACTTTTCCGATAAAAAGACTTCTTTGATAGGAAATCCAATAAGGCCCGCCATCCGTGCGCTTCCCCCGGCAACAGCCGCCCCTGGCAAAAATCTGTTCGTGTTCGGTGGCTCGCTCGGAGCGCGCGCCATCAATCATGTGGTCGCAAAATCTGCAGGTGAACTAATTGCCAATGACTACACGATTTTTCATCAAACGGGAAAGACGGACTACGAACAAACCAAAGCATTGTATGAAGAAGCTAATGCTTCTGTAGACTGCCTCGCCTTTGTTGATGACATGGCTGAAAAATATCAATGGTGTGACGTCATTGTATCAAGGGCTGGCGCAACGACGGTGGCCGAACTAGAACTGGTTGGAAAACCTGCGATTTTGATTCCTTATCCACACGCAGCCGATGACCATCAAACGTACAACGCAAAGGAACTTGAAGAACGCGGCGCGGTGGTAGTCATTAAACAATCCGAACTAACTACGGAAACTCTAACTGCCGCACTTGCAAAAATATCCGAACCTGCGACCTACCTCGCAATGGCCAAGGCTATGGCTGCTCACGCGAAACCCGATGCGTCAACACAGGTTCTGCAGTGGTGCCAGGACCAAGTTAAGACTTAGCGAACTTAGCAGCTTGCAACGCAGGGTCTGCACTTTTAGAAACGGCAGAAATCGCGCAAACGGCATTTGCCCCGGCGGCATAGACCGCGGTGACGTTATTTTCATCAATCCCGCCAATGGCGACAACCGGAACGCTCGACGCCATGCAAACTTGCGTCAACTGCGAGATGCCAACGACCGGGTCAGGATTTTCTTTAGTACTGGTAGGAAACACGGGACCAAAACCAATGTAGTTTGCGCCTCTTGCACAGGCCTCGGTGGCCTGTAAGAAGGAATGAGTTGAAACGCCAATCATCATATCGCCAACAAGCCTCCGTGCATCCTCGATCGCTAAATCTTTTTGCCCGAGATGCAGTCCATCGGCGTTTGCCAACATGGCGATATCGGCCCGATCGTTAACAATAAACAAGGCATTGTTTTCTCGGCACAATGCGCGCAAACGAACTGCCGAGCTTAGTAGTTTTGCGTCACCAACCGAAGTCTTTTGTCGTAGCTGTACAATTTTGGTAGCACCAGCGACCAGAATTGATTCAGCAATACTTATCTGGTCCGCGTTAACGATGCTGTAATAGCCATTGATCAAAACTCGTATCCGACGCTTGCGCCAAGAAAAGGAATGGTGCGCAAGCCTCCTTCAATAATTACATGAAAGTTAGGGACTGGTCTGATTTCCAGCCCCACGTTGGCATGGAGAATTGGAAGCACAGGAGGAATTCCATCTTCCTTTTCTCTCACTTTTCCTCCTGGTAATTGTCCGCAAGACGAGGGGGATTCGTTCGCACAAATAAAATCGCTTCGGTAAATATCGCCCAGCATAATTCCAAGTCCAAGTCCGACTCCGTAGCGTAACGCCAACATGTCTCCTAGCTCCGTTCTCCACGTAATTTTGAGATCCACAGAAAACCAGGAAAAGTCTTCAAATTCTACAAGGTCGGGTTGGTCTACCGGGATGGATTGCCCTTTTTCAATCCAGATACCATCGTCTGGGCTCAGTCCATCGAACCCAAGACCAAGGGCAAGTTCAAATTCGTTGGTTCGGCGATATAGTTCAACGCCATAGCCTAACTCTGACACTCCAGAACTTGCTCGTTCGACAAACCATTCGATTGTCGACTGCGGTAAAAATACACCTCTGCCACTAAGTCTGAGTCCATACCAAACGGACTTTTTGGCCACTACTTTTTTTACCGGTGCCGCGGACTGCTCATCGTCTTCAGCAAAAGGGGACGGATCTGGTTCCGCCAGCGGCGCTGTTTCAACATCTGGTGATGTTGATTCACTTACGGGAATGTCGGCAGTATCCGCAGTTTGAGCGAACGTGTTAGGAATTAAAACAAACAATACTAATAAGATAACTGCGAATTGGGAACGTTTTACCATGACTCTATCCTCTCGGTTCGGCCTCGACTATACTGCATACATTGGCGCCGCACTACTACATTTCCTCATCAGTCCGTAATACGCTCATCGCGTTTGCATTGAGCTTGGCTGCTATTGGTTGCGGAAATTTAGCGGGCGTAGGTAGTCAGTGTCGGGCGGCTTCAGATTGTGGCGATGGCTTTCAGTGCTTTCAAAATACTTGTCAACTCGCCTGCACCGATCATCAAAGTTGCGGTGACGGTTTCCGATGCGAAGACAGTAGTTGTGCCCTTGCCATTAGACAACTCGGGGACTCTTGTACTGGAGAGTTCCAATGCGCGACTGGACTTACTTGCAGCCGGGTAGAAAATGAAACGCTTTGTGTAAAGGCAAACTGGCAAGTCATGCCCAACGGCTCGGAGTGCAGCGTTGATGCCGACTGCAACCAAGGTATCTGTGCGATGGGTACTTGTTCACTTCTTTGTGAAACGAAAATGGACTGTGCGCAGGTCAACCAGTGCACCGCCTGGGAAGGTGTTTCCACATGCGTACCAGTAAATGGAACTCGAGTTCAAAAGTTGCCACTAAGTGAGAACAATGAATTCTCAGTTTCAGTTCCTGATCAATCGACGGGTATGGTACTCGCCGCCCAAAACAATTCAAATATTGTAGAGATACCTCAGTTTGCACATCCCGACGCGCTCAAAGGGGCGAGCGGTATCATCTCTGTTTTAAAGCCCAACATGGGAACTTACAGCGGAAGAGTTTCGCAGCGTTCGAAAGTTTCCGCGGTGTTCAAATTTGGTACCAGCGCCACCGTAGACGTACAGCTTTCTGTGGCCGACCTGGAAGCTCATCCGTGCATTCCCGGGCAGATTGACACCCTCCATCCGTTGAGAAACCAAACGCTCGCAACGTATTGGCTTGCACTCAAATCGATAATGAGTAACGCAGGTGTCGAACTTAATTTGGTAAAGAGCACCGAACTCTTGAGTAGAGATCACTTGGCTTCCGTAGGCCACACGCGACTGGAAGCCTTATTCTCCAACGCTAACGCTGACAAGGGACTGTTTCCAATAGTACTAGTCCGAAGCCTTCTGCCCTCGGGGGTACAAGCCATGACAATGAGGTACCCGGGATTGCCACCGACATTAGACAAAAGTACCGGAGTGGCCGTTTCAATGGATACCCTCTGCTATCGAAATCCTCACCGGTTAGCCCGAGCCACTGCGCATCAAATCGCGAGGTACATGGGTGTTCCTCACAACGTAAATCCGGAAGGGATTGAGGACAATATCGCTGACACCACGGATAGCGTCACCAACTTACTTCATTTTGGTGAAAATGGCGGTACCAACGTAAGTCCCACCCAGATTGAAATGCTCACCAGTTTTCCAGGAGCATCAAAATGAGAATGGTGCTCTTGGTTATTCTTTCGATTTCTCTTGCTAGTGCGGCAACAAGCTATCTAGGGAAGCTTTCAGCTGGCGACACACTCGGTGGAGTGGATTACGTGCCTAGCGAAACAGATCTGCTCCTGGGGTTTGGTGACAATGCATCAGAAGAAATTTCGACACTAGCGCAGAATGGAGATCCGGGGGTAAGAATCCGGGCGTACCGAGCACTCGGTAGTCTTTCCGACGAGTACTCAATGAAGACTCTCAAGCAAACCATCGAACAATACAATTCCGCGATAGGTGGAGTTGACGTTCTCTACTTGCGAGCCGCAATCGAAGCAATAGCAAGTCGTGGTGCGCAGCAAGGCTACTTTGATCAGCTCATTTCTCATCCTCTACCGGACGTCCGTGCGGAAGTGGCCAGGGCGTTAGCCGATGGCGAGTACGACCAAGAAACCGAACAAAAGCTCCGCCTTCAACGAAGTCGGGAGACCGTCACGTGGGTCAAGTGGGAAATTGAAAAGTCTCTATTGGCCTGGACCTCGTCGCCTTAGGGGCGACAGGCTGAGACTTCAAACGTCTGAAGGGTCTCGGAGTCCACTGCCATGGGGCCAAAGTTTCCTCTGACATCGGACTTCCTAATTAGCCGCAGTCTGTATTTTCTACAAAACGACTCCCCGCGGTGCTTCGTGAGTGCGACCACTCTCTTTGCGTGAGTGAGCCGACCGTCGTTAGATGCCGCCTTTGCCCAGTCACTGTTATGCGCATACTTTAGAAGCCGCGTTCGAGTACTGCTTTTGATGGCTTTTCGCAATCTCTTTCTAAACTTCCGGTCTCGTCGATGTCGCTTTCGATTCCATTTGTATTTGTCAGACCATCGAAGATGAGCGTATCTAAACTCAGAGTGGAGTCTATCTACTGTCTTATTGAGCTTTCGGGTGATATTTCTTCCTGCGAATTGCGCAAGTCCTTTTACCTCATTCGACAATTCAGCTCTTATTTTTCCCCGACTAGTGAGTGTCCTTAGAGCCGACTGTGAAATTTTTCCTGACTTAGCATAGCGGGCAATATCTTTTCTCCAAGCTTTTTCTTGTTTGCGTAACATCGCATCGACTGCAAGCCTTTTGTAGTTTTCGTAGTGTCTTGCTCTATTTCGAGCAACGGCACACGTTTCTGCGGTGTTGCGATTCTTTTGCCCAATGGACACCGAAGTAGACATTTTCTCAAACTCATCACACCGAGCGACAAAATCTTCCATTCCTTTCATTTGATATTCGAATCGACGACTTTGTGTATTTAGTACATCTAAACTCTTCGGTGTCTTGAAGTTGCTAGGATTTAGGAAACCTGAAATTTTTCCGTCTGCAGCATCCATTAGAATCGCAAGTGAACCGCCGATATACTTTTCGCTGTATCCGTTAAGCACGAATGCTTTGTATTCTGCAGAAACTTGATCGGTACCAGCTGCCGCAACTTCAGAGCTGCTAGTATTAACTTTGCTGTAGATTCTCGCATAATCGTGCTTGGCCCCAACAATCGCTGAAGTTCCCAAGTCTCGATTTGGCACGTGCGACAGTAACGTTGACGCCCTTTCCAACAGCCGCTCACACGAAGGCTTAGCGGGACAAGCGGCATCGGCGCGCGCAACCATACGAATCGCTCGACTGGACTCCTGGGATATCTCAGAGGCCCTTTTTTCCCGTTGTAGCTCCTTCGGCTCCTCCACATAAGAAGAAGAAGACTGACTGCATCCGAGCAACGCTAGCAACAAAATGAATCGCATACACCAAGGAGTATCATGTATGACAATGTGCGGCAATCCTATTCAAGCTGCTTGTCAAAATTGAACGATTTCAGCGTTTTAGGTAGGTGTGGGGAAGTCAATTGCGCTTAAATCTACGGAGGTGCGCTACTCCACGAGCAGCGCCCCCTTTCGATCAAAGACTTCGTTTACGCCGAATGGCCAGTGTGAACATAAACATTCCAACGAGTAGACTGGAAGGCCAAGCCGTAGATTGGCAACCACCGCCAGCTACTGCGAAGTTGTTTTCACCTGCGCCATCGCCCTCTTGAAAGTCAGGAATTCCGTTGCCATCAGCGTCTGCCGGTGGCGTTGACAGGTCGCTGTCTCCCGCTTCGTCTGCATCTGGTTGCCCATCATCATCTG
>JAHDIH010000002.1:0-309231 GCA_020630875.1 Deltaproteobacteria bacterium
TGGTGCAATCAAAACCGCACGCTTGTGTAGGTTGATCACACAATACCTAAAGGTTTTTAAC
The DNA here is from genome assembly GCA_020630875.1 of Deltaproteobacteria bacterium. Taxonomy (GTDB): domain Bacteria; phylum Myxococcota_A; class Polyangia; order Haliangiales; family Haliangiaceae; genus JAHDIH01. The sequence goes on from JAHDIH010000002.1 coordinate 62, forward strand.
CATTCCCAGTAACTTAGCTGCACGACCTCATATCGACGGCCAGTTGGTACAAAGCGAGGTCAGCCGCTCATCGCTAATCGCTTGTTGGCAAACGAAATCTTTCATCGTTTGATTGCTGTGCTTAGTAAGCGGAAGTTTCCCCCCATCAGCAACCAATGCCGCGCAAGCGAGCGGGGACCCATAAGAACAGGACTCGATGACGTATCGCATGTCGGTTGCCTTGGTCACTCGTTGTGCCGTTTGACAGGCACTTTCGACTGCACCGTAACAAGCGTAGTTGAGATACTCGGTTCGTTTTGTAATGTCTTCAATACCACCGGCATAGTTGAGGCACGTGTCGGGACTACCTAACAGACAAGCTTTTTCCAGATAGGACGTGTCCTGATTTAAGACCCAAAGGAGCATACAATTGGCGGCATAACCTCGGTCGCAAGAAGCTTTGGCTACCGTCATTTGCTTTTCTTTACTCCAGCTACTTCTAAGTTCCCGCGCGTGAAACGTTAAAATGATACCGCAGGCGTCATCCAAACCTTCACCACACAAGGCTTCTAGTTCTTTCCAATGACTTTCAGCAATATCTTCACTCACGTCCGTTGATTGAACCGCATCTGCATGAACACTGAAACAAGACATTTTTGAGCCTCGCTTGCATCCATTCTCCCAATAGCCTTTGGAAAGAGCTACATTCTTAGGAACACCCAAACCTGTGTCGTACATAAAACCTAGATTCGAGCAGTAGTCCGCATTACCGTCGGTGCATTCCTTATCAAACCTTTTGACTGCATTCTCGTACAGCGACTTTATCTTTTTCTTTTCGTGATATCGCCCATCCGAGAAGCGATAGTTCGCTTCATCAAAACACGCCTCCGGATTTCCCGCGACGCATGCACTGTCAAGAAACGAAAGCGCCTTCTCAACATCTCGCTCGTCGCCGATCCCCATTCTCGCGTACAACGCCGCTTGTGGGCATGCCAACCAAGTCTTTTTGATGCAGGCTTTAGCCATACGTTTCGCGGCTTTCGCCGCTGAGAAAGACTCTCCTTGTCGGTATTTCTTTGCTAACTCATAACAAGCCTGTCCCGAGATTGCGCTGTCGCCATCGCATTGGGTTAGTAACCCGGCTGCGTCACCTGCAAGCTCCATCGATGACGTCTTCTTACAGGCAACGACGGTAAAGATAACGAGAATCAAACGGCTCATTGGACTTTTCCTCTTTTCTCGAGGCACTCGCCAAACGACTTACAGTCGGACTCAAGAGAACACTCGAAATCTTTTCGAAGAAGTACTCGGTCAGCGTGGTTCTGCGCTCGATCCACGCACTTGCCCATGCATTGCTCCATCAAACCTGGCGTTCCTTTGCCGCATTGAGTTGTCTTTTTGGTGCACAGGGTTCGACATGCCGTACTGACGGGAGGCAACACGTGGTCGTTTGAACAATTGAGTAACGCCACACAGTCGGAGGCATACTTCTTGCCGCATTCTGCAATACCCTCCACAAGAGTCTTCCCTTGTTCCGACTTTGCTAAAGCATCACAGCGAGACACGCAGTCTCCACGATCAAAGTACTGCTCGCCGCGATCATCAACGCAGGCAAACTGTTGGTCACAGATTTCTTTGCAACGCTTGTTTGGTGGCGCGGTACAGCCGACCAGAAAAGCAATCAGAATGAAGAATCTCACATTCCGACCCTACCAAATCTAACGGCTTGGAGCCGCCAAACAGGGATACTTTCTGGACAAAAGAAAGACTTAGTTTCTATGAGGCTATCGACTACTTGATACGGCAACTACATTGCGCAATACGGAGCTCTGATCGTTCCAGAAATCATGCCATCATCTGTTGTTGCTTCAAACGTAAGTTCTGAAACACCACCAATGCTTGGTTCCATCTTTTGCCATGCGGCGGTGCCCCCTGTTGGCAAAATGGTAGTCTGAGTACTACAGACTTCGCTGTCTTGTTGATAGAGCGGTAAATTAAGATCAAATTGATTTTCCCCCAGCTCTGTGCCGCGAATCATGAGTTTCTTATGGGTAATCCCTAGGCATCCGCCCGAAAGTTGGATTCCTCTGCAATAATTTTCAATATCAGATACGATCACCACAGTTTGGTCACCATCTTTAAACGCATAGGCTGACTTCATCGTCTCCGAGAGAGAAATTCCTGCGATCTCACCGGTTAAACTTACAGTACCAATGTCGCGGACTTGTGCGTCGGGTTTCATTTCCTCCTCAGTGGAGCTGCCACTTCCGCACCCAACGGCAAGAACCAAAACTGTTGTTACAATACTTCTCATGACGCAATCACCTCCAGCGCAAGGGTGCCAAATTCTTTGACGTTCTTCGGGCAAGTAAGCTTTCTAAGACCTTCCTCATCAACCCAGTCAAATTCAGTATATTCTTCGTTAGGCTGAATTGTATTGGGATCGTCTATTCGGGTCGCAAACACGAAGTTCATATGCATCCCTTTGCTGCCGGCCTGATGTTCCTCGTAACCTATATATCCGGCTGGCACGCCGTCAAACGCAGCGGGAAGGTCGTCCCACTTTCCCAGAAAGCCGGTTTCTTCCCTTAACTCTCTTTTCGCAGCTTCCAAAGGAGTCTCACCTTGTTCCATCTCTCCGCCAATGGGCAACCAGGTACCCAAGCGCTTGTGCTTTATGACCAAGGTTTTTCCTGCGTGACATGCAAACACTGCCACTGAGAATGCACGCCGCACTAGAACTGAGGCCTCAACTTCTTGAGGTGCTCAGGACCGATTTCATAAAATTTTTTGTGCCGCTCCAACTTAGTAATGATATCTAGAATTTCGCTCGGGGGGGAAATCATTTTGCGAGTTTCTAAGCTCAACCATCCAAAGGACGGAACACCTACAGCGGCAACGTCTCCACTTTCTTTGTAAACGTTTTGCGCAAACGCATAGAATCGCCTGTCAGCCGACATTCCAAGGAGTTGAACGTCGACAGTTACGGTTTCCCCACTAACCACTTCAGCCTGATAGTAAAAGGTTTCACTCAAGATGACCGGACCAAACCCCAACTCTTGAAACTTTCTTTGACTGAAACCGTTTTCGGTTAGAAGTGCAAAACGTACATGTGTCATCCATTTTGAATAGGCAATGTTCGCTACGTGACGGTTCGGATCAAGGTCATCCCAGCGAACTTCAAAGCGTTTTGTAAAACCCACAACTATTTTTACCACACTTGCTAATTGGTTGTTGATAAGGAGTTGTCCTACACCGCAGACTTTTGATCACATAGCGTGAAAATGAGCATCTAGCGCAAGCAGCATAACGAAGGTAAAATAATCACATGAGGGGGATAATTTTTACAATTGTATTGGCCACCGCAGCGTGCGGCAAAGGGAAGTCAGAGGCACCAAAAGCGCACGTGATGGTGACAGAAGAGCAAGTGATTGCAATGTCTACCAAAGAAAGACAGAAGCATGCAGGAGATCGAATCGCTAAGCTCGAATCGCTTGTTCCTGAAATGACAGAACTTGAAAAAGGTGCGGATTTGATTAATCGCAATTGCATTCAAGATCAGTCAATCATGCTCAAGACGATTCTTTCATCTGCAGAAACGCGACAGAGGCATCTTGGCGAACATATCGTGGTCGACAACAAGCGTCAGCAAGTTCGTTCTACGCGCGAGATCGAAAAGCTCTACATTCGTGGTATGGAAACAGCCAGAGATGGACGTAACTGCTTTGACCAACCTACGGAAGTATTTGTCGAGCGGAGAAAGTAATTAGTTCCGAAAACCACATACCGGCGGCAATCGCGAAAGTCATTGTCGGTGTCCCCAAACGATCGGTCAGCGACCAGATGCTTGGACCACTCCGAGCCCATCTTGGAGATAAGGACTTCGACAGAGAATACCTTGCAAGTGAACTCTTGGTAGAAATTCGACTAAAAATTTACAACGAAATAAAACTTAAGTTCGATGATGCGGGAATCAGAGTCGCACCGATTAAAGGATTCGCCTACAGAGAATTCTATGGGGATTTGGCGCTTCGCCCGATGTCCGACATCGATCTATTGGTCCCCAAAAGTCATTTCGCTACGGCAGAAGAAATACTCAGAAGCGAGGATTTTTCAGCTATTGACAGTAGTCGCGGTAACTCTGCGCTCCATCACGCACAAACTTTCAAACGGAACGGTGTAGCCATTGATTTGCACCGGCACATTATTCAGCCGGGAAGAACGAGAATGTCCATGACGGAAATCTGGCAGCGTGCCAATCGCTCAGAGCTGGACATCGTCGATCTCGCACTGATTCACGTGGCGCACATGGCGCGGCAAGATATGCTTGTCCCCGCAATCAACCTAGTCGACTTGATGCTAATAGCGGCAAAGATCACAGAAAATCAGCGTCAACTGGACATGAAAAGGCGTCTGCACAAGTGGCGAATGGAACCGATGTTCAATGCGGCGATGGACCGATTGGCCGCCTTTAAGTCAGGAAAGTTCCACGGATCCCAACCCGTGCCTAGCTTGGCCTCAAGAATTCCCCAGAAACTCGCCCTAACCCAAGGTTTTAGACAAAAGACGGCATTTTTGACATTTGCTGCTGCTGAAGAACTATCCACTCGCAAGAATTTCAGCGGGCTGGCTCACAAGTGGCTTGATTTGATGTCGAAATTATCCGACTAATAAGGTAGGATACATCAGCAGTTCGCCAGTACGGAGCTAAAATGACCAAAACCATTCGTAACATTACTACCGCCACCTTGATAGCTTTCTGCCTAAGTGCACTTACCACGCAAGCCGAAGAAGCAAACGACGGTGAGCAAGCGGATGAGCAGTACTTAAAAATGAGCCCTGAAGAGCGACAGGCTTATGTTGAAAAGAAACTCAAAGAAATCGATGGAATGATGCCTCGCATTCTCGAGTTGAAGGCGTCAGCCACCAAAAGTCGCGATTTAATCAAGCAAAACTGTGTGAACGACAATCTTATCAGTTTCAAAAAGATTCTTTCTTTGGCCGAAAAAACCCGAAATGACCTGCTCGAAGACATCTCAGCAGGCGATACGCAAGAACAAAGCCACGCAGCAGCCAAAATTGACATGATTCTCGCTAGAGCCCTTCAAACCAGCGCGGATGCGGAAGCCTGCATCGGGGACGAACTAATGTTTGTGGGCGATGGCGATGTTACCGTAGAGGGCCCCTCAATTGTGGTTGAGCCGATTGACCCGCTGGTGCCTACAGTCGTACCCTTCACCCGGCCAGGATACGCCAGTCCATTCTTCTAGGTTTGGTTGACGTGTTGGGGGACATGACGTAAGAAGGGGCACCAATGAAACTGGTCGGAATAATAGCTGTACTTTGCAGCGCCACAATATCGTTCGCACAAGACGCTTCATCGACGAAACCAATCTCTGATGACCAACTGCGAACCACCGGTGGTCACAGCGAAATTACCAACGACGGACTTCGTCTGTCGGATAGTTTGGTTTTAAACCCAAAGTTCGCTCTCGAAGGCGGATACACTTCTAACGTCTTCTTTCAAGACAGAGACGAAGTTGGCGCTGGAATTGTCCGCGCGATGGTCGCCCTCGAACTAGCAACCCCCGACCAAAACGGTGACAACGACAGTGGCCCGGAAAACTACAAACTCAGAGCCGGGCTTCAAGCTGCATGGGATCAATACTTAACAAGCAATCAATTCGCTCGAGACCAGAGCGATATTTCTATTAACGGAAACGTGGGCCTTGTTTTGTTCCCGAAGTCAGACCTTTCTTTAGTTCTGCAAGAGAACTACGCGCGGAACGCATCACCGACCAACTTCGTGTCAGGAACCTCTTTAGCCAGGCATCAAAATGCGCTTGGTGCAAGACTCAGATACCGACCAAACCAGGGGCCACTTTCTTTCGCCGTGGGATACCAAAACGTGATCGATGATTTTGTCAGTACCAACAGCGACTTCGCCAGTCGAATACAGCACGGCCTTGGAGCGAGAGTAGACTGGGAGTTTCTTCCCTTTTCAACCGTCTTCTTGGATGCCACGTACGGCTTTTACTCTGGCCTAGGAAGTTTCAGCCAGAAGCGTAACAATCAGCCCCTGCGCGTACGCCTTGGAATTCAAGCGCCATTGACGGAGAGCTTTGCGCTTGGTGGTTACGTAGGATACGGACGGGTACAATACGACGGTGGCGGTTCCTCCTTCAACGGAATCCTTGGTGGGGTCTCTGCCAAGTACCGATACACTGAAACTGGCGCCTTGAGCCTAAGCTACAACTACGGATTCGAAGATTCCGTAAATGCCGACCTTCATGTCGATCACAATATTTCTGCAACCCTACGCCAACAAATAGAGCGCGTAGTTATCGATGCGAATGGTTCTTTCATATTTAGAAACTACAGCGGGATTCTTCCCCAGATTGGTGCTCCATCACGGGATGACGTCATTTTGGGCGGAACCTTACGAGTTCACTACATCGTCCGAGACTGGATGGCGGTTAGTGCACGACTTAACTACAGCAACGTAGCAACCAATTATCTAGCGCAGGGTGATGACCCAAGTTTCTCGCGTATCGATCTGATTGCTGGCGTTGCTATGTCATACTAGAGACAATGGGTACTCTTAAGGTTTGCCTTATCGGCTGCGGTCGTTGGGGAAGCAACTATCGTAGGCTTTTAAGCAAGAGCTGTTCATTTGAACTAACCAGCGTTATTGATCCGACCCAAGCAAACTTTCGACCGCTGTCGGAAGTTGACGCCGAAGCTGCCATTATCGCTGCGCCAACGCCACAGCACGTGCTCCTGGCGGGACAAACCTTACGCATGGGTTGGCCAACGCTCATTGAAAAGCCAGTAGCCACGTCATTAGCCTCACTTCGCGGTCTAAAGCCGTATGCCGAACTGGTATTCGCAGGGCATCTGTTGACCTACGACGAGCTAACCTTGCTCGCTCTAAAAACGATGCCTGAAATTGGATCCGTTGTGGAGATTGAATGTGAAAGGTTCACTCAAAATCCTGTAGCGAGGCAAGAAGGACCGCTTTGGAATCTGGCGTGCCATGACCTTTCCATACTCGACCGGTTACTTCCGAATCTCATCATAGAAAATCCAAAGGCGTTAAGTGATTCGAAATACTATGAGGTAGATGCAAGTTGTAGGGGCATTGCCATCATGCTGCGTGGTGGACGAGGACAGTCGAAAAGTCTCCGTCAAACTACCATCAGAGGCGAAAATGGTACCTTGACCATTGAAGAATCTAACTCTCGACTACTTCTCAACGATCGAGTTATTGCCTCTGCTGAGGGGTCTCAGTCTCCTTTAGAAAACCAGCTGCAAGCTTTTCATCAATTTTGCCAAACAGGTTCTGCGTTTACGGATTTTTCACACACCTGGCGAATTACCCGTTGGCTGGAAGAGATAACGTCACAGCAAACGCAATTCTTGAGTCGCAGACTGATGGCCGGGCTCTAGCTCCAACACCTTGTTAAAACACGCTCGTGCAATCGCGTCTTTTCTAGCTTCTTTTGCCATTCTTCCTCTGTAGAGGTGACAATCGGGACTGTTCGGCGACATTTCGATAGCCTTTTGAGCCTGGGGATCGAGCTCTTCAAACGAAGCGACGGCATCTCTTGCAAGCCGAAACTCCGTCCAAAGATACATAATCAAGTGCTCACCTTCTGTTGGATTTAGCTCTACGGCCTTCTTAAAAAACTTTCCAGCTTCCATCATGCGTCCCTTGCGAATCCACATTTCGCCTTGTTGATGTTGATCCTCTGCCTCAAACATAGCCATAGCCTCGGACTCGGCTTTCTCTAATTGCTCTTTGTAGGCTTTTTCTCCGCCAGCTTTCAATACTTCCTGATAGTGAGCGCGTTTCTCTTTATCCGTCAGTACGGCGAAAGCTTTGTTCACCTGAGAAAAGACCTTGTGAGCTCGACGGTCTGTATCATCAAGGCCTAGTGCTTTTATTTTGTCGGGGTGTAAGTCTCTGGCCAACAAAAAGTAGGCTTTTTGCATCTCGTCATTAGACGTTTCCCGAGTTACCCCTAAAAGCGCAAAGTAATCGCCATCGGTTTGAATGATTTCGAACTTTTCTGCGATCATCTTTGAAAGCTTTTCCGCCCGCTCTTCTTTGCTAAGTCGACTCCTTTTCTTCTTTTTCTTCTCCGGAGCAACTTTTGCAGCTGTAGATCTTGTTTGGGAGACTGCCGGCGTTTTCGCAGCAGTAGCGGCTTGCGGAGTTGATGGCGTTGGCATTGATGGCGCAGAAGAAATTTCAGCAAATTCAGGGAGGTCTGCGTTCTTCGGCTCCTTGGTTAGCATGCCACATACCGAGAGTGCCAATACAACTGAAGTTGCATGTTGAACTTTTATCCCATGCTTTGTTAGTGCGGTGAATATTTGATTTGGAGTAACGGCATAGTCTCGTAGCGTTGCCAACAAAACTTTATCGCTCTCTTCAAATCCAAATTCGCTAAGTTTCGTTAAAGACTCCCGAGACAACTGAAAAGGCCCGCCGTCGGCATTAATTGCTTGATGCAAGTCAGTAGCCGGAGCGGCGCTTCGCAGTCCGGAGACCAAAAGCGGAAGCGCAGGAATAGTTGATTGGATCAAATCTCGACTTTCGCCGGGAGTTAGTGAAATCGTTCCACCACCATAGGCAAAAATACGAGTAGCCGATCGCTGTACGCATTTCGCAAGAAATTCGGGTGATTTATCCTCTCCAATCACTTCACAAGCAAGCTGTGCAACCTCCACTGAGGTCTTCCCTTTGACTTTACCAACCAAAGAAGACAGCTGACTGGGAGACAAAATTCCCAAGACCTTAGCCATCCGCAAAGGCGAGTCGGAAGGCTCCTGAGAACTGGCCGCAACAACGCTTCCTTCAGAAAACGCTACGGAAACTTGTTTGCCCCCTTTTTCCACCCTTAGAACCCCTTTGAACGAGGAGTTTGCGCAAAGCGCAAAGGCGCGAGCAATGTGCTCCAACGTATGATTTTGTCCCATCGCGGAGATTTTAACGCGCGTTGCCGGCCAATCCAAAGACTGTTGGCAGTTAAAAACGATGAATTATTGGTACGGATGCCTCACATCCAGTGGGCCTAGTGTTAAACTAAAGTCGATGAGTATTGCATTTCCATTGGATGGAATGACAGTGCGATTCGCGGGGGAAACCGACGTTGGTCGCAAACGTAAGCACAATGAAGACTCCATTCATTTGCCGGAGAAACTGCGTCTTGCAATTGTTGCTGACGGAATGGGCGGTCATGCCTCTGGCGAAGTAGCCAGTGCAATGGCGGTCGAGCGAGTATTGGAGTACTTCAGAAAGACTTCTGAAGAACAAGTACTCACGTGGCCCTACAAGGTAGACCGTGATGCACGCGCTGAGATCAATCGAATGACTCAAGCGGTGATGCTTGCCAATATCGAAATTTTTGAACTTTCACGACGAGAGAAAGGCAAAAAGGGCATGGGAACCACCGTGGTCGCTGCTTATTTCTTGGACGACACCATGGTGATTGGTCATGTAGGCGACAGTCGTGTCTATCGAATCCGCAACGGAGAGATTACGCAATTGACCGAGGACCACTCCCTTATCAACGACTATATCAAAATGAAGCGAGTCACTGCCGAAGAAGCAGAGAGTTGGCCACACAAAAACGTCATCGTTCGTGCCTTAGGAATGAAAGCGAGCGTTCAGGTAGACATCATTTCCGAAACTCCGAAGCCAGGCGATACTTATGTGATGTGCAGTGACGGATTATGCGGAGAATTAACCGATGACCAAATAGCTCACATAGCTAAGTCTTCGGATGTAGATGAAGCGTCACGACAACTAATTGCGGCTGCAAACGAGGAAGGTGGAGCCGACAACATCTCTGTAATCGTTGCTCGCGTAGTAAAAAACTAATTCGTAATAATACGATTCGAGAATTCAGTTTCCTACATTCAAAACCAGTTCCGAGATAACTGACAAATGACATTATCTTGAGTGAATGCTAGGCTAACTCTATGCGCCTTTTGATTCTTTTGCTTTTGGTAAGCTGCAGTAGCAAAGAAGAACCCCAAGAAATACCTGAGAATACTGCACTCACTCAAATCAAGGAAAGAGGTTGGGCAGCTTGCGACGCTCTAAACAACATTGCTTGTCAGTGCACGATTCCAGGTGCCAAGAAAGTTTGTAGCGATTCTACAGTCCTCCGAGACGCGGTAAAAATCCATCACGAAATGTATTACAGCTCAGACGCTACTCAAGACATGAGAGACAACGCAGACAACCAAATCAACCGATTTGCAAGCAAGTGCATGGAGCAGCGTCTTGAATTGCTGAATATGGGATGCGCTATTGACGACTCTGTCGGTAAGTGAGTTTCACGGTGTGTTATAGTGCGTTGCATGTCTCACCGATTCTCTACTGTTGCCGAGCTACGCCAGAAACTTGATTCGGGAGCGGTGTCTTGCGAAGAACTAACGAAATTCTTCCTTAAAGAAACGAACGACAGAAACAACGAACTCAATGCGTTTACTTATATCGCTGAGGCCAAAGCTTTAAAGGCAGCCAAAAACTGGGACAGGAAAAGAAAACACTGGCTGGATAATCCTAGCTTTCTCGCTGGAATTCCGATGGGGGTAAAAGATCTAGCGCTTTACAGAGGCATGCCCGTACGGTTTGGTAGTGCTGCTGTACCAAAGATTGTCTCTCCCATCGATGATGAAATCGCAAAGATGATTCGGAAGACTGGCTCTATTGTGGTTGGCAAGTTAGCGACGTCTGAGTTCGGAGCCATGCCAATTACCTCCCCTGACATACATCCGCCGACCCGCTGCCCCCATAATCTCTCCATTACTGCTGGCGGGTCCAGTGGAGGCTCTGGCGCTGCGGTGGCTGCTGGTATGATTCCTATCGCGCACGGAACGGATGGAGGTGGTTCCATTAGAATTCCTGCGGCTATCAATCATCTTGTTGGAATCAAAGCGTCACGTGGCGCAATCGTATTTAGAGAACGAGTAGACAAAGAGCTCGGAATGACCGCCATGGGCCCCCTAGCAAGAAGCGTCGAAGACGTTGCTGGATTCCTGGAAATGTTCACTCAGTTTCCAACGAACTACCGACGCCACCTGGATAGAGACCTGGGAACCGGACTGCGTGTTGCGGTTTCTACTTCTAATTTCATGACCGACACCCATCACGAATACGCGGCTGCTGCAGAGCGGGTAGGAAAACTATTTGAATCCGCAGGGGCCACGCTGGTTGATTCGCCCTGGTTTGAAGCAAAAGTGGAAGACTTTATGTGCATCTGGCAAAGACTTATGGGGAACGTTCCCGTTTTCCGGCCAGAAAAGATGCAACCCGTCACGCGCTGGCTAAACCAAACGGGAAAAACGATTCCTAAGGATGATGCCACCGCCAAAAGAATCGAAATGGAGAATCAAGTAAAAGACTGGTTCGGTTTGAGCGACATTTGGATATCACCGACTCTCGCGACACAACCAGGAAGCGCAGACGACTGGCAAAAACCAACGCCTGAAGAAACGTTTGATAGTGTGCTAGGGTATGGCGCATTTACAGCGATTTTCAACGTTGGCGGGCAACCGGCAATGACCGTACCTTGCGGGCTAGACGATAACGGCACTGGAATAGGCGTTCAAATTGTCGGGCGCCCAGGTTCAGACTTGCTTGTGATGCAAGCTGCACGATTTGTAGAGAAATCCTTAGGTGGCTTTATACGTGAGATTGACTAGTTGCATTGCGTGCTAAAGGTTGCACCCTGGCCGGGACTCTCATGCACGCTTACCTGCAAGTCCGTAAGCACTTTTGCTTTATCCCCTAGTTTTGCCAAAAGCATTTCAGCCACGTAGCTTGCAAGGCACTCTACCGTGATGTTGTCTAGGGGAAGTAACTTTACTTCATTTCGAGGCAACACATAGCGAACTCCGCAAACGTGGACTTCTAAGACTTTCCCATCATCAGATACGATATCTACCAAAGGATTCTTCTCCTGGATTAGTAAGTACTCCTTAAAGTCCAAACAGAAGTTACGAACCGCTTTCTTGATGTCAGAAAATGGGACTAAATTTTGAAAGCTTACGTCTTTCAGCCCAACGCGCAAGGACACCTGGTAATTGTGTCCATGCAAACGCTCCTTACTCCCATCGGGAAAGATGGTCATATGAGCGCATGAAAATTTGAAATCTTCGCGGGATAGTTCTAGCCAGTAGGTCACTTGCCTTTTCTTACCACAAGAAAGGCTAATGCAACGCAAACTACAGCATTAGCAACGAGCCATAACGCGTCGCCGCAATCCCCAAAATACTGAATATCCATAGAGCGAACCACTCCGTGATAGGCCAAGTTTGCGGCAAATCCAGCGCATAGACCACTTAATATACCAGTCATTCCGCGTAGATTAAGTAGTAGCAATACTGCGGCTAGTGGAATGAGAGCGCTGAAGAAAATCAGACTTCCGTGCCCAGAGATACCTAAGATGGCCATGTCTGCAGAGGACAGTCCTCGAGTCAACCACTCAATTCCAGTCGTAGACGAAAGTGAAGGGAAGAGGCTAGGCAAAAAGAATAGCCCGGTCGCAGACATCAGGGTCGTCGCGCCGGCAAGAACTTTCTCTTTCATCGTAAGTGAACCGCCTAGTGCAAGAAGAAGTAGTCCACCCAGAAATAGTTTCTCTGGACCGTCTTTCTTTCGAGCTGAAAGTACCGCTTGTTTGGCATCGACGATTCCTGCACCGTGATGTTCTTTTTTGTATTGATTGTTCTTAGGCTTGCGTGCGGTTTTCTTCAAGATTGCTTCCACTGCCGCCGGGTCGGTAACTCCTTCGCCCACGACCAATGCTGCGACACCCGCGAGATGCGGAGCTGCCATGGAGGTTCCCATATAGGCATAGTAACCGGACTTAGCAGGGTTCTGAATTTCTATTGTATTTTGCAGCACGCCTAGTGGATTGCCGTCCCTATCTTTTTGTCTCGTGTCTCCTCCCGGAGCTGCGATGTCAATGTCTTTACCGTAGTTGGAGTAGAACGCTTTACCTTCTTTGTGATTCGTAGAAGAAACTGCAATTGCGTAACGATACCCCGCAGGATACCCAACCTTCTTTGAACTCTCATTTCCAGCAGCGCAGATGACGGTCACGCCTTTCTTATGCGCATAGGCCACTGCCTTCTCCATCGCTTTTGATGGGAACCGTCCGCCGAGACTCATGTTAATGACGTGCGCGCCGTTGTCGGCGGCAAATCGAATGGCATCAACAATCCCACCAACGGAACCGCTGCCCGATCCGCTAAGCACTTTGAGAGGCATGATGGTCACGTTACGCCCAACTCCAGCAACTCCCACACCATTATTGGTCACTTGTCCGATCGTTCCCGCGACATGAGTTCCATGACCGTGATCGTCCATCGCGTCCTTGTTTCCGTCTACAAAGTTGAATGGTTTCACGAATTTCACGCCATCCAGATCTGGAGCGACATGAAACTTCTTTCCTTTGTTTTTGAACGCAACCCCAGTATCAAGCACGGCCACTACCACGCCCTTACCGTCCGCCAGCTTCCAAGCAGAAGGCATGTCGATTTGATCTAGGTGCCACTGCTGTTTGTACAGCGGGTCGTTCGGGAAACCTTTGTGGTTCGGTCCAGGAGGCGTTACTTCTTGTGGTGCCCACATTGAATCTTGATTGGTATACGAACCACCGTGAATCAAAGTGACGTAAGCATCTGGCTCTGCCAGCTCCACTTCTGGCATTCGCTCGAGAGTGTTTACAAGTCCACGTTGTCGGTTGGGATCGACGTGGGCTCGATAGAACTTTTCGTCTAGACTCTCTGGAGAAACAAGTTCGAGTCGAACGCCAAGTTGACGGCCGATCTCAGCGACCCGCGCTTGCGAAATATCATCTTGAAAGTCTACAAGAATGTCGTCTGGGTCTACATCTAAATATTGTGCGTCACTCGCTGCAGCGGTCGCCTGTGATGATTCTTTGTTTTGGAAAGCGAAATAGCAAAGCCCCAAAGCAAAGACTATTAACGACGCGATTGAGACTTTTTGCTTTTTTGACATGACGTCTAATTGTACCCAAGCTGAGCTTCCGGCGCCACGTTCTGCCCAACATATCGTAACTAGTGGTTATTGTGAGCCTTTGTAGGGCGTGCGCCCACCAGTTGCCGGACAATAATACCGAAGAGTTACGTCGACAAGATTAGTTCGCGCTTAGTGTTTTGCGTTTTCGACCAGACGCAGCAACTACGAAGAGAAGCAAACCAAATCCCCAACCTCGGTAGTTACTGCAGCCATACAGCGGCACCTCGCCGGTTTTGGCGTTGGGCTCGCAAGCATCGCCAATGCCATTACCATTGGAATCTGCTTGATCGGGATTGACGGTGTCTGGACAGTTGTCAAGACAAAGGCTTGGTCTGTCGCGGCAGTCCATACCATCTACACAACCGGAACTTTGGCGACAAGCGTGACCGTCGCCTTCTCCGTTCGCCCCTTCTTTATCGTGGTCTTTGCAAAAGTTTCCGTCGGACGTTAGCAGCGTATCGTTTTCTCGCCCACTTCCTGCTTGGAAAAACGGTCCATTAGTGCAGTCATCGCACAAATCGTTATCTACCGTGCCATCTTCGTCGACAATATCCCCACAGGCAGAGGGGTCGTCAGGAAATGGGTCCGTTTCGTTTAGCCCTCCGTCGCCATCTCTATCGTTGTCTCCGGCATCGCAAAAACCATCATTGTCTGCATCCGGTCCATCATTTCTGAAGACGAGGCAGTTCGCTCCTGAGGAAGGATCTTGCGCAAGGCAATGAATTTTGTTGGGCTGCGTATCACGGACAAAGTCCTCCAACGCTCCTGAGCCGTCGACTTGATTGGAACAGTCATCGCAGCCATCTTGGTCCGTATCGCCGCACATGGTGGGGTCGTTGGCGGTGCTAGGCTCGAATTGATCAGGAACCCCATCTTTGTCCGTGTCTTTCTTGCACTCTCCATCATTGACGCCAAACCATGCGCCATCGTCTTTGGTATTGAAATTGGCCGCCGGACCAAAACCGTCTTGGCCGACGGTAAGGCCTTGCCCACCAGTGTCCGGAATACTAGCGATGCACGCTAGGTAATCCGCATCGGTAGTGGCGTTGGGAATATCGTTATAATTCCAAAAACACTTGTTCCCGCGAGAACAATCGTCGCATTCCGGCCCCACGCCTTGCTCTTCTTCATCGCCGTCTGCGTTGCCGCAAATTAGCGGATGCCGGGGATTTGGATCCGGCAGGCTCACCCCATTTTCTACCAAAACTTTGCAATTGGACCCCGGCGTCGCCGCGTCGCAGCGGCCGTCGTTGTCTGCGTCCGGGTCGGAACTATCTAAAATGCCATCGCAGTCGCAATCGTTTGCACAAGGCAAGCAGCAATCACCATTTGGATCGTCGGTACAACCCAAATCAGCAGCAAATACCGCCGAAGGCCATACCAAAAACAGACATAAAATAACCCCTAAAACTCCCCGTCCCATGTCTCAATTATACGCTAAATCAGCCTCAATTGGGATAGGGCTGTGACTGAATTTCCATCTTGCCTAGCGGCTGGCTTACCAGTAGTGTCCGCCAGCAATGGTAAGAGTGATTTACGCACTGGTTTTCGTAGTAATTTCCTGCACAGGAACTCCCGAGTATCCTTTTTGCAAAAGCAAAAATCAGTGCCAAAGCGGAGAAGATTGCTACCAAGGCCGTTGCGTTAGCTGCTTGGAATCCAGCGAGTGCGGCGCCGGCAAAGAGTGTCGTAACGGAGGATGCGTAGCATCAGCATGTAAGTCCAACACCGACTGTGGAGGCGTGGGCTGCGTGAACGGGACCTGCCAACCCTGCAGCTTGGCTTCTCATTGTGGCGACCAGTTTTGCCACCAAGGCGAATGCGTTGCGGAAAGACCATGCAAGCTTGATACGGACTGTGCCGATGATGAAGACTGCCTTGCCGGACTTTGCAAAAAGCCATGGGCTCAATCTTCTGCACCAAACGTTTCCTGTCAGTTGCCAACTCTATATTTTGGATTTGATGAGTCGTCGCTAACTCAGGAAGCACGGCAGTCATTGGCAGATGCCGCCATGTGCATGGAATCTACGATGGAAAACGCCGTGGTGGTGGAGGGGCATACCGATGAACAAGGAACCGAGGAGTACAACATCGCGCTTTCCGAACAACGAGCAAGCGTAGTCAAGCGTTATCTTATCCGACTCGGTATTCTAGAGAGCCGTCTCAACGTTCTTCCACGAGGAGAAACCATGACCACCAGTGATTCGGCGAAAGACCGACGCGCCGTACTGGATTGGAAGTGACATCAATAATTCGCGCTTGAGGTCGAGTTTTGGTATCACAAGTCATGCAGACGCTTTCTTTCCTTTGCATTCTCACGTTGACCAGTGGGTGCTTGTTCGCGACCACCAAAGAAGAAGGAAAATTGATGAGGCAAGACATCGATATCCTGCAAGCCAAGGTCGATAAAGACATGACCTCGAAAGTAGCTGCACTAGAAGCTGTTTTAGATAAAGCGACACGTGTCGTACGAAGAAACAATGCAGATTTAGGCGCCGATGTCGCCGTATTACAAAAACAGATTCGGCAATTGCGAGGAGAGGTTACCGAGTTACGCAGGGCGGTTTCCACCGATAACCAACCACAGGTAGTAAGTCGGCTCACTGCAATCGAAGCTCGATTGAGTTCAATCGAAAACCGAAAAACAAAAACTGCTGAAACGCTCTTCCAAGAAGGACAGGCAGCCCTTGCCAATGGCAGACACAGAGACGCGAGAATAAGTTTTAAGCAACTACTCGATCAATACCCCGGTAGCGAACGTACCGACGATGCTCGTTTTCACCGCGGGCAATCCTTCTTGGCGCAGGGCAAATACGACTACGCCATTAGCGAATACCAAAAATTGACCAGTGACATGCCTAAGAGTCCCTATGCCGATGAAGCGATGTTTCAATCAGGCACAGCGGCGCAAAAGTTAGGTAAGTGCTCAGAAGCACGGGCCTATTTTACAATCTTGGTAAAACGTTACCCACGTTCGTCAAAAAAATCGAAAGCCGCGTCGATGGCGGACAAACTACGGCGCGCCAAAGGAAAGTGCAAGAATCTTTGAAGTTGGTTGAGAAGTGCAACCGGCCGCGGTACTTTGGGTCCAAGCTATATGTCGTTTGACGAGCTCACTGATGAAATACTAGTTTCTCGCTACCAAGGTGGCGACACACGCGCGTTCGAAATACTTCTCGGACGCCACGAACGACCAATATTCAATTACCTGCTCCGCTACGTCGGAAATCGCGCCACTGCTGAGGAATTACTGCAGGAGACGTTCTTACGGGTGATCAAAAACATCAAAAAGTACAAACAGACCGCCAAATTCACCACTTGGCTGTATACGATCGCGAGAAACCTCACCATTGACCACTCCCGACGGCAAAAGCACCGGCGGCACCGTTCTCTTGATGCTCCTGTGGGAGGAAGTGAAGGAAATCAAGTACTTCAAGACAGAGTAGCCGCTTCCGAACTTACTCCAGATCGAAATGCAGCTGCCAAACGTATAAAAGAGAGAGTGGACACTGCAATTCAAACATTGTCAGAGGAACAACGTGAAGTATTCTTGCTTCGTGAGTTCCAAGGCCTGTCATTTCGGGCAATCGCGGATATCGTGGGAACTTCCGAGAATACGATCAAAAGTCGAATGCGGTATGCACTAGAGAAGCTGAGATTAGAGTTGGACGATTACAAAGAAGAAGCAACGAGGACAAGCGGATGAGCGAAGCCAACAACAAAGTGATCGATGCGCTTTACGACGACTCTATAGAGCTTGGAGTAGAAGAACAGACCGAAAGAAGTGAGTTTGCCAGTCTTTTAAAGGTAACAAGGCAGTCTTACGACGAAACGCCGAGTCCTGGCATTCGAGCGCAAATACTAGCGGAAGCCGCCGGGCAGGTGAAAACGCCTTGGTGGAAAATGTTCTTTCATCCTGCATTCGTTTCAGCCATAGGTGCTGCAGCAATCTTTATTGTGATTTGGCAAGTGGACGGTCAAAAGGTTCATGAAAAAGCAGTTCCCATGGGGGACGTACCGGCAGCTGCGGCCGCGGAAGAAAAGAGTGAACGACTAGACAACGGGTTCTTAGAAGACAGCCTCGGTTCTAAAGAACTGGATGATGATGAAGTCGCAGATGGCCTCAACGGAAGCGCCAGTCGCGGAGGAGGAATATCCACCGTGGTTCCAAATTCGCAAACCAAAGCTGCTAGTGGACTTCGAAAACGAGCCGCACCAAAGAATACCAATAAATTGAAACAACGCGCGAAAGGAAAAATGAATTCACGCTCGAAACGCGCGCCTGCAGTTACCCTTGATGAGGGCCTCTTTGCTGCTGACAAAAAGGAAGAGCAGAAAAAGAAGTCTCCCCCAAAACAACAAAAGTTGAGTAGGTGCGACGATCTAAGGCAACGCATAAGCAAAGCCAAAGGAAAAGAGCTATTATCCCTTCAGTCGGTATATGATTCCGAGTGCATTGCAAAAAAGAAACGTACAAAAAAATGAAACTACCATTAATCGCGCTGCTGTTTTCAACATCAATTGGTTGCGAAAGCCCGGAACAATCAAAAGCTAGAGCCCTTCACGCGATCGAAGCGTCCGAGGGAGCGATTCTTCGACCACTTGGCAGTGACAAGATAACCTCTCCGGTAACACGTAAATCTGCAAAGAAAGAACAAGCCGTAGATGTGGCTGTGGACTGTAAGGCTTTGCTCCGAGCAGACGTATTAAGTTCCAGTTGTAAAATCTCAGGAGATGTCGCTTCTATTACAACGCCGCAAGGTGCAGTCTGCGCGGCAGAAGTAACCTCCCAGAGTAATACGGTACGGGTGACGCTGAGACGATACGATAACGTACACCTCGCTCGAAAGGTAACACGGGAAGATGTTACGCCTGGAGCTTCCATAAAAACCACGATTCGAACGAGCCCGGAAGGTAAGTACGTGGCTCAAGGAATCATTAGAGCATTGAACTATGTGGCCATCGTTGTTTCAGTGGGCGAGTCTGACTCGCTTGCATGCAGTGAAAAACCACTGACAAACATTCTATGGAGCGTCCGAGAAGAACTTCGCTTAGCGCTTGGGCTACCAGGAGATAAGGCAACGGAATCCGCAGAAGAAGATCCTCACGCGGGACACAATCACTAATACTTTCAACATCGTAGCGGCTCTAAAGGTTCGCCAATTGGCGTGATAAAAAGTTATCAGTTAGAGTCCTAGTATGCTTAATAAAATCTTAGGTCTTTTACTTGTAGCGGTATGTTCGTGTGGTGGAAGTAACAATGAGCCAGCCATGACTCAAACAGGCGAGTGGCAGGGGCTTGTGGATCACGAATGGACAATCCCCGCAGGAGAAGAAGAGTATTACTGCGTAAGAAAGACTGTGGACAAAGACATGTACTTATCTTCGTTTAGAGCCATCTCCCCCCTCGGAACGCACCATACCGTACTGACGGCAGGAACTCCCAACGGCCCAGATGGCGTTACCGTTTGTAACGGCTTAACCAATGAATCTATGATGATCTACGGCTCGGGCGTGGATACCAATCCAATCCAACTGCCCGACGGTGTTGCGGTGAAAATAGAAGCTGGTCAACAACTTCTTTTGAACTTGCACCTGTTCAATACTAACGATGCTGAAGCACTAAGTGGTACATCCGGGATTGAAATCAAAGAAGTACCCGAAGCAGAAGTCGGTGACTTAGCCGAAGGAATTTTAGCGGGAGCGCTAAATCTCACCATTCCAGCCGAACAAGTTTCCACCAGTGTTGGTCATTGTACAATGAACGGTGACGTAACGCTTTTGAGCGTCGCTCCGCATATGCACCAAATGGGTACCCACATGAAAGTAGTCATCGAAGATCCAAACGGTGATATCGTGATTCACGATAACGCCTACGACTTCTTTGAACAAAAAATCTTCACTCTCGATACCCCGCTGGAGTTAGCGCAAGGTACCAAAGTAAGAGTTGAATGTACCTACAACAACAACACTCAAAACGATGTGGGGTTCGGTGACTCCTCAGGCGAAGAAATGTGTTTTGCGGGACTGCTTCGTTACCCAGCACTTGGTGGTGATTTCAATACCATCGTTTGTTCAGACGAGCTACTTTAGTTAGGTTAGCTAGTGCGGAAGGGGGGACTCGAACCCCCACACCAATTGGCACGGGTACCTAAAACCCGCGCGTCTACCAATTCCGCCACTTCCGCTTAGCGAGGCTATTTAAAGTCCATCACATGCCAAGAGTCAAGTAGTTTTGGCGGCCTCCTCTAGGCTTGTACGCTAAATACGGCAATACCCGTGATAAGAATCCCCTTCGGGTTACATCCTGTATCGAATCGTGACCACAGCGCGCAATATTATAGAGCTCGAAACTAAAGAAGGCGCCTTAAGCGCCTTCTTTTTATTTGGAATAGAGATTCTCGCGTTTACGCTTTATTGAGTCTTCGACCTGAGCAAACAAGAATTAGTAACATAAACAAAATTGGCCATGAGGGATTTGACGATCGACATCCGCCACCACCGACAAGAAAATCTTGCTCATTTTGACAACTTGCTCCCGCACATTTGCCGTCTTCTCCGGTACCTACAATGCAGAAACTGTCGATGTTCCAACCACCAATTTCAAAGCCACCGTCAGAGACGAGTTCGAACTTGACCTGCACTTGCTCAGTCTCAGTGATTTGATTACTAATATCCAAGTCTTGGAATCGCCACTCAGCATCTTGATGGTGCAACTCGCCTTGTGATTGAGCATTGCGCCAGATTAGAGCATTGTTTGCGTAAATATTAGCCATGTCGAAGATCCCGTCTTCCACACTGAGCCAGCGGTAGTACTGCAACCGCACGACAGGATAGCCCTGAGTATCGACTACTGGAGACAAGAGAAAGTTGGTGACGTCTCCTTGATATTCTCCATTGAAGTCGTCTTGCCCTAAATCATTGCCAATCACAAACTGGCCGTCATGCGCAGCGTTAGGGTCGGTTGAAGCTCCGGACGGTATGCCCCACTGCCAATCGTCAGCTCCCGGCCCGGTAGAACCACTTGTGAGCCCATGACTCCATCCGTCTTGAAACGGATTGCTGGTTTCGAAACTTGAACAGTACAACGGTACGGTATCTCCGACATAACTCTCGTAGTAGCGAGACGCCGGATTTACAGGGAGCGTGGTTTGAGTATTGTTATCGAAAGACAAGGCAATGTCGTACTGAAGCGCAACGCCATTTCCTTGCGAAGGAATTGTCGCCGACAGACTGTCATTGCTGTCCACCATGGCTAACTCTGTGAATGCGTTGCCACTGTCTTTTACGCGATACCGAAGCGTCGCAGAAGTCAAAGCTGGCGGAGGACATAACGGATTGGACTCGATCTTCGGCATTTTTATCTCTAGGCCGTTATGTTGGGGAAACGCGAATTGTCCGCCAATGGTGGACGCATCACTTAATCCGTGGCGGCCAAACGCTTCGTCAATGATGCACTGATTTGGGGTTCCGTTGCTCAAATCACCATCATCATCATCGGCAACCAACGCTTCTACATAGCTACTTGGGATATCCGTAGTGCGTTGCATGAGCTCGACCATGATCAGATCTGTTTTTTCTTTACCAGCTGCTTGCCCGTACTCGGCTATCATCGCTTCTCGCAAATCCCACATTGCACCGGCAATGATTAGTCCGGTGACGTGAACGTCACCATCCACGTCCCGTGGCCAAATTGCTTCACCGTTCACTGGATTGATGTGCCTTAGCGGAGAATTATTTCGCCTGAATCCTCGGCCCATGGCGGGGTCTTCTGTAATGGTCGCCGAGATGTAATCGGAAATACCTTCAGAGAAAGCACTATCAAAGTCACCGACCCCAGAGATAACCAATTGACTGTGATAGGAGTGTCCAAACTCGTGGTAAACCACATCGGCTAATTGAGCTGTGTTGGAACAGTTAGACGAGGATTGGAAAAAGTGGATTGAGTCACCAGTTGAAAAGGCGTTGCATTGATCGTCGATGTTTGTTTCCACCTGCATCCGAAGTCCTAACCAGTTGAGATTAGGGGTTAACGTCTTGCCGTACTCTTTTGCGATATTCGTATGAATGAAAGCGGACATTTGAGCGTTTTCCAACTCATCGGCAGTAGTCCACGTAACGGTTTCTCCGGCCGCAGTAACAGGTATGGTGGTGGAAGCATTCACACTCACGTCCGACCGCACTTCTACAAAGTTGCCGGAAGAATTCATTGTTAACGATTCAGGAAATGGTCCCATTAGTGTTACTTGACCTTGAGCGTCAGTGATCTGCGCGCCTGAGCTGCTCGCCACGTTAGCGAATGCCGCGGGGTAATCCAAAGAACCGCCTCCAGGCCATCTCTCCGGTACTGTGTAATTTACGGTCTCCAGGAAATGATACGTTTGCTTTTTGGCCAAGACTTTGCCGGTAGCGTTTTCAATGTATGTGGTCCAGCGACTAGCTGGAGATTCCACCACAACCTCCACAGGAGTCACCAAGTGATGGCTAGAAGCTCCGCCTTTCATTACAATCGGCAAAATCATTGCATCGTTTGCGACAGAAGATGTTATCGCGCCTCGGGTTTCCTCTGCGATATGCTCTCTTGCAATGGTTGGTGCATCCCCAATGCTAGAAAAGTCGTTGACGTTACCTGCTCCCGGGACAATCGTAGAGCTAATCACAAAGAGCCGATCGTTCTTAAAGTAGAAAGCGACATGGGAGTCTTCCACAGGGAACCCTGCAACCACTTCTTGCAAAGACACGATGCGAAGCGTCCCAAACTTCTGATTCACTACTTCAACAAAAGACGAATTGCCCGGTGCTAGAAGCGAACGATGGCGGGTCAAAAACTCTCGAGAAACCGTCAGCGCGATCGCCCCATCACCATTAGAGCCAGGTACTTCGACTCCTTGCCCAAAAATCCGCAACGGCATCTTCGTTTCTACATCCCAAAGTGCCTTCCAGTTGGATCCGTTGGCGGCAGTAAACGCTTGCCACGATTGCTTCACCGACTTTGGTGTTGAAAAGGAAGTTCCTCGGACTATCCTAGCATTCTGTCCATCACTCAGATGCACGTGATTGTCGTATCCCGAGGTGTCCACCAGCGCACTGGCGGAAGAACTAAACATTGAGATGAGCAGTAATGTATAAAGTCGCATAAGCTGCGGAACTATAGAGGTAAGTCTTACTGATGCAAAAGGCTTTTTCGGTATCATTAAGGAAAAGACGCTTCGTCACAATTTGACTAACAATTCATAACAAAAACATGAATAGATTGAACACGAAAACCAGATTAACAACGTCTAATTGAATTAGACTGCGCTAATGAGAGCGGTTGTGCAGCGTGTTAAGAAGTGCCGAGTGAGTGTCAGCGGTAAAACCACCGGAGAAATTGCAGCCGGAGTATGCGTGCTAGTAGGTGTCGCCGATGGTGATGACGAAAGTGACGCAGAGTACATTGCTAAGAAGATAGTAGACTTGCGAATCTTTGAAGACGCCCAGGGAAAAATGAACTTGTCTCTCATCGATGCTGGTGGAAGCGCGTTATTGGTTTCCCAATTTACTCTATTAGGGGACGTCCGAAAGGGAAAACGTCCGTCATTCAACAAAGCGATGAAGCCGGATGAAGCAAATCGACTCTTTGAAGTAGTTGTCAGATTGGTAGCCAATCAAGTCCCAGTCGGCACGGGAACTTTCGGTGCGGACATGCAACTAGACATTTGCAACGACGGCCCCGTCACCATCCTAATGGACTCAAAGAAAACGTTCTAGCTTCCGGTGAATTTGGGCTCACGCTTTTCAAGCAACGCGCTGACTCCTTCTTTAAAATCGGCAGTGTTGACACTGGCGGCCTGTGCAAAAGCTTCATCATGGGCCGCTTGATGAACGTCCCAGGCTTGAAACTTTCGAAAGGTTTTCTTGGTCATTCGGACAGCCGCCGGTGCCGCAGTTGCCACCTGTTTGGCGATGTCCATGGCTTTGCCCAGCACCTGGTTTGCCGCTACGGCTTCAAGTAGGTACCCGTTCTCCCGTCCTTCACTTCCCAAAAACAACCGACCGGTGAGCAGTAATTCTGCGGCTTTTTGGTGGCCAATCGTTCTTGGAAGCGTGTAAGAGATACCTAGGCCCGGATGCAGCCCCAAACGAACAAAGTTTGCACCGTACTTTGCGTCTTTGTTTCCCACCCGCAAATCGCACAAAAGCGATAGTCCGAAACCTCCGCCAACCGCATGGCCATTTAAAGCTCCAATAACTGGAACTTGCACGTCCAGAAGTTTCAGAAAGGAACGGTACATTTCGTAAGAACGTTCGTGTGCTTGCAGCGTTTCGCTGCCAGCTTGAATCTGTGAGTTAAAATCCGCTCCAGCAGAAAAGCAACGGCCATTCCCTGTAACCACTACAACCCTCGATTCTTCCGGAATCAGATCAATTGCCTTGGAAAATCCATTTAGGATTTCTGGGGTCATAGAGTTGCGATTGTCGCCGCGATTGAGCGTAATCGTAGTAATGAAGTCCTTCGTGTCGATCAGAACGGCATCGGTCATTGCGCAACGCTATCACATCGACGTTAACTTCCCTTTCGTTGGGGTTGGCAGAAATCCCAGTCAGTTAGAATAGCAACTTTTATTTCACTTCCGCAGGACTGAGCCTTGACGAATCTCCAGTGGGCGTGTTCGATCGCTGCATGAAACTAAGCGACCTCAAAATCATTGTTACTGGTGGTGCTCAAGGCATGGGCGCCCACTTCGCGAAACGAATTGCAGAAGCAGGAGGCTCTGTAGCCATCGGTGACGTTGCAGAAGACAAGCTCGCTGAGGTCGTTGCTTCGTCAAAAGACTTGAGCGGAACGATCGTCGGTAAGCGTCTTGATGTATCGGACGAAGCTAGCATTGGTGAATTCGTCGAGTGGTCCCACAAAGAAATGGGCGGGCTCAATGGACTTGTAAACAATGCTGGAGTTCTACGTGATGGCCTTTTAGTAAAAAAGGACCGGGAAACTGGTGAAATCAAGAAAATGGGCGCCAAACAATGGGACTTAGTAATCGGCGTAAATCTTACCGGTGCCACTTTTATGGTTCGCGACGTAGTTGCAAAGATGGCAGAGACAGGCAGCAAACCTGGCGTTATCATCAACATGTCGTCTCTTGCTCGCTACGGTAACCGCGGACAAAGCAACTATGTGTCGGCCAAAGCCGCTCTGGCTGCCAACACGGTGACTTGGGCGCGAGAATTCAAACGCTTTGGAATTCGCGTTGGGGCAATTGCTCCAGGAATGATTGAAACACCAATGACGCAAGGGATGAATCCAAAAGCACGCGAAGGTCTCATCAAAATGATTCCAGTAGGACGCGTAGGAGTTCCAGAGGACATCTGGCAAGCCGTTCAATTTATCATCGAATGCGACTACTTCAATGGAAGGTGCATTGACGTTGATGGCGGACTTACGATGTAGAAAGCTTCTTATCGAATGCCAAAAGCGCGACCACAATGGTCGCGCTTTTCAGTTTGTAGATAGAAATGACTAGTACGTCGATGAAAGATGCCCACCAACAGCTTGCAGTGGTGCAATACGGTTTGACTTTGTTACCCAGAAGGCAACACTCTTGGAGCTGGTCTTCGCCTTGCTCTTCAAAGGCAATCGGATAGTGGTAGTGTGTCGAGCCCCCTTTCGGGTTGTTTGGGCTTTACTAAGGTTCAAAACCACAAACTCATGGCGCAGTGTCTCTCCTGCGTTTTCACCTTTTGTTACGTCAGTTTTGATGCCATTGCCAAGCAGTGCGGCGTAGACTATGAATTTGTCGTTGCCCACCGTGGTAGGTGAAAAAGAAATGTTGAACTTACCGCCTCCTTGGTGCGTTGCCTCAAGCACACCTACTTTTGCCATGCTCTTTTTAGGAATTGTCCTAAAGCGGTCTCTCCATTCGTTCCCAGCCAAAACGAAGCCAGGGGTATAAATCCGTGAACTTCCCCATTCAGCACTGTACGCTCGTTGTCTCTTTTCGAACTGTTTTTGAGAAAATGAATCCGTCCATCCTAGGTAGTTCCAGTAGGCGACATGAAATTCAACAGGAACAAAATCTTTCCACAATCGCTTGTGATTCTTCAGAGAGGACAACCACCGCTCCGCAGGAGGACAACTGCTGCAGCCCTGTGAGCTGTAGAGCTCAATCAATGGTGTGAGAGTAACCTCGCTCTTGAAAGTGATTGGTTTGGCTATGACTGTGGTCGATAATCCAACACCGAGACACAAGGCAAGTAAGTTTCGCATTGTCGCTTCTCCTATCGTAGGCAATCTCTGTGCTGCCCGTTACTACGTTCGACTCCAACGCTTCCGCTTTTGTTACAAGGGTTGTACAAACGCCACTTTTTACTCCGATGACGCACTTGACCGCACAACTTTCTTGTTTCTTTACCAAATTTTTTCTTTGATTTGGGTATTGGTATGTTTTGGGGTTTTGAGTCTGCTTGCACATCGAACGTTTGGACTGTAAAGGACGCACTCCCTATCAACTTTGAACGCCGACGGCATGGGCCAAAGTCTCCGAGATAGAAGCGAGACCCTGAAAAGTATTCTTTGTGCCGACCATAGCTAACAGCTAAATATTGGAATTCGGTACCTGTAAAATGATAAAATTCGTGTTTCCCCAGAGGGCTGTCTCTTCTGGTTCTCCTTTGAAATACTGCTTTCTCCGTGTTTCGCTGCCAGTCACGTTTAACCACGTATTTCCACGTTTTCAGGCCAGCAACAATGATTAGCTTGTCGTCTGTTGCTTCGACGATGAGCTCTGTACTTTCGCCTCCCAAGGCCATTTTCCTGATCACTAAACCTCCCGTTACTTTCACTTCACTAACGTCGGGTCCCTTGTAGATATGACGCGAGGTTTTCGGAATTCTCATGCCAGATTGGAGTAACATTTCTCCGCGATAGCATTCTGTTGCTTCCGCTGGCCCCCCAAAAGAGAAAGCTAAAAGTACGAGGAGAGTCCTAGGAAGCATGAGCAATTATAACGGATCAATGTCAGAATGGATCCAAATTATTACGACCCCTGGACGTAAGAGTCGCAACCACATCGCCTCCATTGATTGCTGCATTAGGAAGGATTCTGATTATCTGGAAAATGGGTTATCCTGTGACCGGATTTAAGATCCATCTGGAGGGCGATGCGTGAATAATGCTATGAAAATTATCTTGGGAATTCTTCTGTTGTTGCCACTGACGGCAAACGCTTCTTACGTATGGGAATGCGACCTCTTGGTAAAAGTTGTAAAAGCGAATAGAGGAGGAACCGTAACGGAAGTTGTTGCCGCGACAGAGCGATACAACGGCCATACGGCAAACAAGGCGTGCGAAAAAAAGATTGGCACTACGATTACATTCGCCGGACCAAATCATTACCTGCCCAGCGGAGTACTCCATAGGTATCGCTATACCAACGCCAGCCATCATTCCGCCGGCGACACTGAAAACTACGAAAAGTTAGGCCAGCAACCTAAGCTAGGAGCTACCGTGGTTAGGCCGGTCACATCCGCTACAGCCAAACAACATGTTCTTCTTGTTACCGGTTTCAAACGAGAAACCATCCAAGTCTCATTGGGAAAACAAACCCTAGCCGTAAAGCTGTCGCCCAGCCTCAGCGGGCAACGACTCAGCGAGCCATTCCGTTTGTTGATCGATAACAAAGAATTCAAGAAAGATTCCGCAACGGTAAAAGACTCAAAGGGCAAGACTATTGGCAGCTTTCTAGTGATGAGACCCGTGCCCAGGCATCAACAAAAGAAGAGTAAAACAAGTGGCTCAATAACAGCGGTGGAAGTCGATCAAACCAAGAAAACCGTTTCACTGCAGGGCAAAGTCGCATCTGGCGGGCCGCAATATGTATTTGTTCAGATGGACGCGCGAAATAACTCGCCAGACTTAGTCTTCAAGAACCAACAGCGGCTGCTCAATTTTTCGAACAAAAATTGTGGAATCAATGGCTGCTTCCCCTTTGGTAAGGCATCGAATCTGAACAACAAATTCATAAGCATTGTGGTTGTTTCAGGGGACGGGCAAATCACCAAGCAGCGCGCTAGGCTGAAGGTAAAATAAGTCAGACCAACAAACCTTGGGGTTTTAGGGGAGCAATCGATAAGACCGGCGGTACAATGGCCATGCGCCGATTTGATGCGTCGAGTCATAGAGACTCAGTAGAAAGTACCCAAACCAGCGGTCATTGCCCTGTTTGGGCCGCCGAAAGACGCTGTGAGTATATCGAAGGCGGCGGTACTAAGCTCCGTGTTCAAAACGCAGATCGTCAGGTGATTGCGGCATTAACAGCAGCATTACCATTTATTCGCCCGATGATCGCCGCCTCGATTGAAGCTATTGATACCTCGGCCTACCCCAACGAAGAAGAACATTTCTTCGGGCATCGCAGTCCTGACGCCGCGAAAACAGACTACCAAACACTTCTAAAGAAAATTGATACTAAGACCATTCCGATAGAATACGAAGACCGCTGTAAGCCTCAAAAAGCAGGCTATGTGTACCAAGGGATGCCTTCTGACATTCATCTTTGCCCGACGATATTAGACATGGCCCCCGAGGTTCTGGCTGGTTGGATCATTCACGAGATGAGTCACCTCTACTGTCAAACAGACGACCACGCGTACATCGACATCGGAACCTTGAGTAATAAGAAAGCACAAGACAACGCTTCTTCCTATCAAGGTTTCGCCGACACCATACTCTATCTGCAACTAAGCTCCAAAGACCGCCGAACCTACCAAGTGAACGTAACGACTTCGGCAGGTCATGAGGTGAACGTTCGGGTAGAAAACGCTACAGCTGAAGAAGCAGAACTGATAGCATCACAAATTGTCGCGGTGAACGAACATTGCCAGCAGTACAAAGACATTCGTCACAAAGATGCCGAAGAGTTTTCCGACGTCTTCTTTAGAACTTGTGGAGACATCAACGTCAAGTTAATGGGTACTCTTCATTCAGGTTACGATTGCGACATGAAAGATGATGGAAGTTTCTCCGTATCCATCCCTTGGCTTCGAAAGTGCGCCCCCGGCCCAGTCGATCCCTATCTGTCGTTGGCGGGGAATTCAATGTACGAAGCCGTAGTTCGTGGAAACTAGTTCTCCTAATGTTCGGCACTTCTACAGTTGAGCTTCCACTACAGGAGGAATAGACTGAGTTGTGGCCACTGACCGCATAGCCGATGAAGGTTTGTTTTCCACCGCATCTGCAAAACATATCGCTATCGCTATGCTTTTGGGAATCGTCACGATCCTTGCCAACTATAACGCGCCGGGCGGCTTTTTTTGGGATGAGAACTATCATGTGGCCTCGGCGCAAAAGTACCTCAACGACGTCTACTTCATGGAGCCACACCCACCGTTGGGCAAGCTTCTTATTGCAGCAGGTGAAGGAATGGTAAATTACAATCCTGGTAGCGACAGCGAATTTATCGCTACGGATTATGCCAAAGACCCTCCCGACTCCTTTGACCTAGGAGGGTACCGAATCTTTCCGGTACTTTTTCTTTGGTGGACCATCCCCCTTCTATGGATGCTCGCGTACCTTCTAACGTTAAAACGATGGGTAGCCTCTGTCGTCAGTAGCATGCTGATTTTCGACAATGCCATCGTCGTCCACGGCAGAGGCGCCATGCTCGAAAGCATTCAAATATTCTTTATCGTCGCAACAATACTTTGCTTCTTTTGGCTGAGGCTTCGTTTTCAAACGAAAAAACATCTCTATTGCTCAAGTGCCATGTTGGGTCTTTGTTTCGGGCTAGCGATGGCCACCAAGTATTCTAGCCTTGTACTAATCTGTCTGTGGATTGTAATTCCTACATTCATGTGGAAACGCTGGAAAAACATGGCGTCGGTCTACTTGCTGAGCTTTGCAGTGGCGGTACTTTCATTTTGCGCAGTTTGGCAAATTCATTTTTCCCTTGGAACCAAGGTCCAAACCGAACTTCCTGACAATGGCTATTATAAAGCTTCAGAAGTGATTAAGAGTGAAGTCGACGCCAGAACCATAGGGCAACTAAGCAATTTTCCCACGCACCTGAGAGACTCTATCGCATTTGCCGACCACTACGAGAAAGGTGTACCAAGACTAGACTTAAGCAAAGCTGATGAAAACGGAAGTCCTTGGTTTACCTGGCCGTTCGGCGGGCGGACGATTTCTTACAAGTGGCAACAAGTAAGTGAAAAGGTCTATAAATACGTTTACCTGGTACCGAACCCCGTAGTTTGGGGACTCGGACTGATAGGGCTACTCTATTCATTTTCAGTCTGCTTCCTCGCATTATTTAAACCACAAAAAATTAACTGGTTTAGCGGGCACTACATTATCTTTGGTCTCTATATCGGCTACATGATTGGAATGGCGCGGATTGATCGCGTGATGTACCTCTACCACTACTTCATTCCCCTTCTGTTGAGCTTTTTGCTATTTGGAATCATGCTTTCCCGCATAGAATTTGTGGCATCAAAACCCATCACAGAAGTGAGAAGAAAATTAGTTTCCGCAGGACTGATTACCATAATTTTGCTTACGTTCTTATTCTATCGAGGATTCACGTATTTTCTCCCGATGCACGACAATGCCGTAGCAAAGCGGTCTCTACTCCAGCTGTGGGAACTGCGTTGTGTGAACTGCGAACAACCAAGTGAGTTTGTTGATCCCAACAATTTGAAACAAGAAGACGAAGAACCAGCTGAAGAAATTGAAGACAACATCGAAGAAATTGAGGAAACTGACGAAGAGTGGCTAGGGACAGACAATCCGGCATCGGCTTCACCTGTAAGCTCCTTACCAAAAAACGATGACTAATCTTGTACGGAAGATTATCCACGTTGACATGGACGCATTCTATGCCTCCGTTGAACAACGAGATCACCCTGAGTGGAAAAACAAACCATTAGTCGTGGGCGGAAACGCAAAACGCGGGGTAGTAGCGTCCGCGAGCTACGAGGCTAGAAATTTTGGAATCCACTCTGCTATGCCTTCCGTGATCGCAAAGCGTAGATGTCCTCAACTCATTTTTGCACCCGCTAGATTTGAGATCTACAAAGAAATATCATTACAAATCAGAGCCATCTTTTTCGAATATACCGACCTAGTAGAACCGCTTTCTCTCGACGAAGCATTTTTAGATGTCACGCGCAACAAACAGGGAAACCCATCTGCAACGATTATTGCAGCGGAGATTCGAAAAAGAATTTTCTCCACGACCGGCCTCACCGCGTCAGCGGGCGTCTCTTTCAATAAGTTTTTGGCAAAGATTGCTTCTGATGAAAACAAGCCCAATGGAATGTGCGTCATTCGCCCCGTAGATTCCCAGTCCTTTATTGACAAATTGCCAGTGAAGAAGTTTTTTGGGGTAGGAAAAGTCACCGCCGACAAAATGCATCGTTATGGCATCCGTATCGGGGCGGACTTGAAAAAATACTCAGAGCAGGATCTAACCAAGAAATTCGGAAAGTCTGGCTCTTACTTTTTTAACATCGCCAGAGGTGTTGATAACAGGATGGTAAACCCCAACCGGGTTCGTAAATCCATTGGAGCGGAGAGAACTTTTGCCGAAGATCTCACAGACAAAAATCAGATGCTGGAGAAACTTTTGGATATTGGTAAACGCGTGTACGACCATATGGAAAAGAGCGAAAACTTTGGAAGAACCATTACTCTTAAAGCGAAAACACCCGACTTTGTTCAGTACACTCGAAGTAAAACACTTGGCCGTGAAATTAGTAGTTTAGAGGAAATGAACCAAGTCGTCATGTCACTTCTGGATAACAACATAGAGGCATTCCCAGAAGTACGTCTCCTCGGAGTCAGTGTTTCAGGCTTACTGCGGGATGTTCCCGCCCAACTAGAGTTCGATTTCGAAGAAAGCGATTAAGAAGATTGTTTGTTCAATGTTTCTACTACTAGTTGCGCAATAGCTAACGGCACCCCGGGTGTACTGGCTACCTCCACAACCGAAGCGTTTCTTATCCCTTCTACGCTTCCGAATTTAAGGAGCAAATTTCGTTTCCTTGTTGGTCCCACTCCCGCAATAGAATCTAGCTCGGACTTAAGTGCACGTTTGCGACGCTTACTTCCGTGAAAACTATTTGCAAATCGATGCGCTTCATCGCGCAAATGGGTTAGCAAGTGCAACTCATGACTGTTTTTGCGGAGGACGTAAGCATCCTTTACCTTAGGGCGAAAGACCCGCTCAGGAGCATGCCGGTTCTTTCTTTCTTTCGCCAATGCTACCACATTAGTTCCAGACTCGGATTCGTGATCGATCCCCAGATCGTCGAGCGCCGCAATAGCCGACCCCAGCTGCCCTTTTCCACCATCAACGATAAGTAAGTCTGGCATTTCCCAATCGCTTCCCTCTTCCGCGTTGAGAGCTCTGGTCATTCGCCGCGTGATGACTTCGTACATAGACGCATAGTCGTCATTTTGATCGTTTTTTATATTGTAGCGTTTGTACCTCTTTTTATCTGGCTTTCCATCACGAAACACGACGCGAGATGCCACCGTATCGGTTCCTTGAACATGAGCGATATCAAAACATTCAATCAAGCGAGGAATTCGAGACAGCGACAACCGATCACGAATCTGTTCTAGTTTTGTTTCGGTATCGCTTCTGTCGCTCACGTGCGTGCTTGCGGCCGACTTCGCATTTTGCTGTGCCATTTCCAAAAGTCTGACCTTGTCACCGCGCTCTGGGACTAAGAGAGCCACTTTTCGCTTTGAGATCTCGGTCAACCACTCTTGAATAGACTCAGCATTGCTAAGCTTGTGGGTAAGTAGAATTTCTTTGGGGACGAAAGCGCCACTATCATAGTGTCGAGTGAGAAAGTCGCCGAGAATTTCTTTGTCATCAAATTCGTCGTTTTTGTGATGGACGACTCGTCTTCCCATTAACTTTCCATTCCTAACGAAAAGGACGGCAAGATGAATCGAGGCTCCTATCCTATGGTACGCAAAGATGTCTTGATCAATAGCGTTAGCCTGCACGACCATTTGTTTGTCAAGCACTCGCTCAAGCGCCTGAAGAGAGTCTCTTACTTTTGCGGCACTTTCAAATGCCTCCTCTTCTGACAATTTCTTCATTCGCGCGGAAAGTGTTTTTTGCAAAGCTTTTTGATTGCCCCGCAAAAAATCTGAAACAGCAGAAATCTCTTCTTGATACTCCGCAGCAGGAACGTCATGAACACAAGGGCCACAGCAACGCCCGATCTGATATTGCAGGCACACTCGTTTTCGGGTCGCCAGAACGTGGTCGGTACAAGTTCTTAGCTGAAAATGTTTATTGATGGTTCGCATCGTCTCACGACAACTGGAAGCAGAATGATAGGGACCAAAGTATTTCGCGCCATCCTTTCTGATGTTTCGTACAGCCTGCAGACGAGGATACTTTTTCTTGGTATCGATTCGAAGCACTAAGTATTGCTTGTCGTCTCTTAAGTTTACGTTGAACTTTGGTTGGTGTTCCTTTATCAGATGATTTTCAAGAAGAAGTGCCTCCTTCTCATTTGCCACCACCACCGTATCAATGGACTTTAACTTTTTGGCCAGAAGTCCGGAGGCAACAAAATACCTCTCGTCACCTCCCTTGGAGAAATACTGCCGGACCCGTTGCCTTAGATTGTTTGCTTTTCCAACGTAGATAACCTTCTCTTTCGCGCCCTTCATAATGTAGACGCCAGGATCGGTCGGAATCTGCTTAAAGAAGTCTGCCTCTGGCGAAAACATCTAATTGAATATAGCGCGGCAATCGCCGATGGAAACACTAATAACCAGGGCAATCAAAAATACAAAGCCAACCATGTGAACGTACATTTCAATTCTTTGGTTTGGACGCTTTCTCGTTATTAACTCGTAGGTCAAAAATGACAAACGTCCGCCGTCTAGGGCTGGAACTGGCAAAAGATTGAACAAGCCAATAGCAATGTTGAGCATGATCAAAAGTTGCAACGTGGTTTGCCAACCGTTCTTGATACTTTTCTGTAGCCTATCAATCATCTTTGGCGGCCCCTCCAATGGAGGCTTTTGAAAATTGCTAATCTTGTCCCACAACAGCCGAAGCGTCATCTTGCTGCTTTGAAAGGGGTACGCTATCGCTGTCTTTACGTTAGCCCGCCAATCACTATCGTTAGCTGTATCTGCAAAGACGATCCCCATACGCAAGACTGGATGTTCTACGCCAGCATCATCTTTCACGACGTCTGGTTTGGGTGTCACGGTAACTACTTTCAGGGCGCCATCACGTTCCACAAGCACACTTTGAGGAATCGGCCCCGTTTTTGTCACCATATCGATTAGAGACGTTTGTGGTCGCCACCCTTCGTACATGTAAAAGACAGGAGTACCATTGTGGGCCCGAATGATATCTCCCGGTAGAAAAAGACCATCTGCCGGAGAACCTTCTACTGTTTTTGTGATCACTGGCCTTTGGGTTGCTCCCCAAGTAGAAAAATAGATAACTCCGAGGATCATTGCGATCGCAATATTGGTGGCGGGTCCTGCAAAAATAACAAGGAACCGTTGCCATGCGGGTTTGTTGGGGTACAGGTCAGGATCGCTAGAGTCAACTTCATCCCCAGGCAGCATGCCAGGCATCATCACGAAGCCACCGAACAAAAATGGGCTAATTTGAAACTGAGTGCCAAACCATTTCCACTTGAAGAGGGCAGGCCCTATTCCAAGACTGAATTTGTCGACCTTGATCTTAAACAGTCGGGCCATGAAAAAGTGACCGGCCTCGTGCACGATAATAATGAGGCTCAAAGCCACTAAAGCGCCTGCAATATACACCTGGAAACAGTAGCACAACTGCTCATGGGATTCCGCAAGCGGTTAGCCTTTACTCAGTGAACTTGCGGACGTCCTTTGCCCGGACAGGCGGGAAACGCACACTTATCGGCGACGTAGTCCATTGCGTCCATTAACGCCGGGGTTATGGCCGTCCCTTTCGCTAACTCACAGCAGAGTGCAGTAGAGAACGCACAACCTGTACCGTGTACATCGAGATTGCCAGTCAATGGTACCGGTAGCCATGATTGGCCATCTTCGGTGGCAATCTCAATTCGCGGAGAATCGCTACTTTCGTCCATTCCTGGTGTGGTGATGCATGCCTTTAAGCCAAACTTTTGCCTCACCACTGCCGCGTTTTCGCCCAATTGCGAAAGTTCTTTGCTATTTGGTGTGATTACCACATCAGCCCCAGCTAGGGCTGCAATCAATTGGTCAATGGGTAGAGCAGAAACCTCCCCTCTTGCTGGCGACGAAATGGGATCCACCACCACGACGACGTCACTTGGTAGGTACTTTCGAACGACCTGAGCATGCGCCACAGTGGGAAGCATCCCTATTTTTACCCCTTCGAATGGGATGTCAGCCATCAGTTTTTCCAATTGGCGTTCAAAAAGCAAGCTCTCTACCGGTTCGATTTGGTGGCACGCTACAGTGGTCTGAACGGTGAGGCAACTGCAAACTCCACTTGCTCTAAAACCGTGGTCGGACACCGTTTTTGCATCCGCAATAATCCCTGCTCCACCGCTGGGATCAAGTCCTGCGATAATGAGGATTGATTTAGCTGCCGACATGAGGTCACCCTATCTCATGGTGGGACTTTCTCCAACAAGGTTCCCAGACTGAACGGCCGATGGTTCTTGCCAACTAGCCCGAAGCAAGATAGCACTCTCTTGAGTTGCCTGAGCATTTTGACATAGTGATTGTAGGTGCCGGATTTGCAGGTGCTAGCACCGCGTTCCATCTTTCAACGGACCAATCCCTTCGTATTCTCGTTTTAGAAAAAGAAAAAGTCGCTGGGGTGCATGCCTCAGGGAGAAATGCAGCGCTTGGTCGGCAAATTACAAGTTCGCATTTAACTACAGAGTTCACGGTCCGTGGATTGTCTTGGCTCGCTCATAGCACCGACCTACTTAACGTAACGGGTGCCTACTACCCTACCGGAAGCAGCGAGTCCGCTTCGAAAATGCTGCAAGCAGCTGACCGATTTGGAGTGGAAGCGAGAGGCGTCTCAGAAGCTACGGTATACGAGCACTGGGAAGAACTTAGAGGGCTGCCACTAAGCGATGTCGTTTTTGTTCCAGGAGATGGAGTCATCGACGTACACGGGCTGCTTCAATTCTACCTTCAAGAAGCTATCAGCAAAAATGTGACCGTTCGATACAATACCGAAGTGGCATCGATCGACGAAACACGACTGCAGCTAGCGGATCGCACGGTCATAGAAGCAACCACGATTGTCAACGCGGCAGGCCCTTGGGCGGGCACCCTGGCTAACAAAGAACGTCGGCTAATCCCTAGAAGGCGCCATCTTTTTGTTTCGTCTAAGGGAGCGGCCCCCACACGTCCTTTTGTCTGGAACGTTGGGGAAAATGAATATTACCTGCGCGATGAAGGAACGGGACTACTTCTTTGTCCGTGCGATGAGCTTGAAATGCCGCCTTGCGATGTTCGTCCTGCCTCTGATGCTAAAGCTCTACTGGCGGAAAAGTTTAAATCTTCCAAACCACTGACCGAAAAGAAAATAAAAGCGCACTGGGCAGGACTAAGGACCTTCACTCCCAATCGGGAATTTTTGATTGAGTGGGACCGTGACGTAGAAAACCTTTTTTGGGTTGCAGGCCTAGGTGGTCACGGCGTCACCGCCAGTTATGCCGTTGGGCAAACTGCAGCTGCCCGAATCATGAAACGTCATCGCAACCAATTCGCGTGATGTTCTAACCAACTTTTCACTTGAAATTGTTATGCTTCTTTAGTGTCTCGTGGAATTGTTCTTTAGACATCGCAGGACTTAGGTCTTTAAAATTCGTCCATGGAACCAACTCGTCTTCTATTGCTGTGGAGGTGGCTCCTCCGACATAAACGTAGTCGTCCATTTGGCCGTTACAGGTTGAATCGATGTATTTTAGATGCGGCCAATGCCGGACACTAACAACAATTGTGGCAAATACGACTTCGGGGCCAAGATTACAACCGATCCAAATCGCTTCATGCGCTTTTAGCGTCAACAAGCTTCCATCCGCGCCCTCACCAAACGTGCCATCCTCAGTGTTATCGTTTGGCAAGCTTTCGCCATCTCCCAGCCAAAGACCGGCCTTAAAACCAAGCCCGTTCAAATTTCGCTGGAGCTTTTTGTAACCAGCTAGCCCACTGAAGTTCACTTTCACGTCTTGATACTTATCAACACTTTCTAGAACTTGAAGTCTTGTTCGTATTTCGTTCGTGGGTTTGGCCCCTCTGTAAAGTGCGATTGCTTCCTGAACCTTGCCCATTTCTTCGAGCTTTTGGCCTCGAGAAATAGCGGCCGACGGCGACGGAAACGCAGGTTGTTTCGATGTAGCAGGCCAAGAGCTATCGCTTGAGCTGCTCGCGCAACCAATGAGCCAAAAGGCAAGTAATGACGCCACACGCATTTGAATACGCTTAGCGTAGGATCTTCTATTTTGCCAGAACAAAGGTGAAGATTTAATGTATGGTTTGGTCATGGCCACTAAGCCCAGTGCAAGTTCTTATATTCTCGCATCGATCATCATCGTACTCGCCTGCGGGGGAGGATGTGGAGGTGCATTGGTATGGGCCCACCACGTAGTCGAAGACATGCCTAGATCGGAAATGCCACGAGAGTTCACCTCAACACTTGAGTCTGGCAAGTATTACATATTCTTCGAAAGAAAGTCAGTGATCGACAACCAGCCGTTTAACGTCCAATCACCGCAAGGTAAGATCGCAAACATCGTCTGCTCAACTAAAACTACTGGTTCTGAGATCGAAAAATCATCGTCAAGTCAGTCTTACGAGTTTCATGATTTTGCGGGTGAGTCGGTCTTCACTCTGAACGTTACCGATTCGGGCCCGGTCACGATTCTTTGTAACGCTGATAAATCTGACGTACCTTTTGTCATTGCCATTGGTACCGGAATTTCAAAACCATTGTTAGTCGGCGGTGGGTTAGCGCTCGCGGGCTTTATGTTCGGATTGTTTCTATTTTACAGAACCTACGTAGCTCGCAAAGCCTACTCCCAATGACCGTTGCCGAAATTGCGAAGGCTGTTTCATTTGCTCTCTCAAGACGGCAATCCTCACTTCTCGCGCGATTCTCCGAGCAAGCGATAAAGTGGAACAAATCGGTCCGCATTACGGGCAGCCGCAATGAAGAGCAGTTTATTAGATGTCACGTAGCTGATGGGCTGGAGGTAGCAAAAGAAGTTCAGTCGCTGGGACCGTCGTCACTTGTCGATGTGGGAGCCGGCGCCGGATTGCCTTCCATCATTTTGGCTATCGTGTTCCCAGACTTGCAGGTGACAGCGGTCGAGCCCATACAAAAGAAATGTTCGTTTATGAACCGCATGAAACATCTGCTCGAGCTCGACAACTTCTCTGTATTTGTCGGCACGGATGACGACTACACGGAAAGCGACCAATTTCAGACTTTTGACGTTGCGGTATCAAGAGCCACTTGGCCTGCAGTTGAATGGGTCAAAAGGTCTCAAAGACTTTTGAGTGCAGGCGGAACCACACTCGCTCTCGAAGGCCAAACTCGCGCAATCAACGGATCAGACTTCTCTCGAGAATATGAAGTTGATGGAAAAAACTACCTACTGCACCATGTGAAGAAGACTTCTTGAACTTGCCCTATCGCTTGTACGAGAAATCACTATAGTGAAGGCGTGACTACCAAGGAAAAAGTTTTACTACCACTTTGCATCTTACTTTGCCTAGGTGCGGGAGCCGTTGGCGGTTTCCTCACAACAGAAGGCGTAGAGACTTGGTACCAAACTATCAATCGTCCTTCTTGGAATCCCCCAAGCTGGGTATTTGCGCCAGTATGGAGCACACTGTACGTTCTTATGGGGATTTCCCTGTGGCTTATTCTAAAGACCAAAGCGCCGCGAAGTTCGGTGGTGCTATTCGGGATCCAATTAGCACTAAACATTGGTTGGTCATTTTTCTTTTTCTACCTGCACAGACCCGACCTAGCGTTTTTAGAGATTTTGATATTATTTGTGTTCATTCTCTTAACGATTGCGGCGTTCAAACGGGACTCCACATTAGCCGCTTGGTTGCTTGTGCCCTACGCACTATGGGTGTCATTCGCTTCCTATCTCAATTTCACCATTTGGCAGCTCAACTAAGCTCACGACGGAACAGTCCACAAAACGAACTTTTCCACCCAAATTGCGCCCAAGTCAGTCAAATCGATAGAAATTGAGGGCCGTGGCCCCGAAATAAGAAGAAATGTTTGTTGGGATTTGTTACACCCAAACTGCCATGCAAACCAAAAAGTTAGAGGACTACATTGAAGGCAAAAAGGAGCCGTTCACCCTTGGAGATCTAGCATCTGCCACCGGTGCCGCGGTTCATGAATTAAAAGATGAAGTCGCCGAGCTCATGAAAAAGTATCGCTGCTCTTTGGAGGCTACCGATCAAGGCGAGTTGCTCTACGACTTTGGCAAAAAGCTCTACCGAAGAACCAAAGTTACTTTGGGGGAACGTTTGGCGGCATTCGGGGCCATTGCGTGGAAGTTCTTTTCCACGTTTTACAAAGTGATTATTAGTGTGATTATGGTTGTCTACTTTGTCATTTTTGTGGTGCTGCTTGTGGCGCTTATGATGGCTGCGATGGCTGCGTCAGAAGACGACAGCGTCGGTGGAGGCATAGGAGAACTCATCGGCGGAATCTTCCGATCAATTTTCATTTTTGGGACGCATCATCCCTCCACGTACAATCCTGTTGATCCATGGGGCTACGACTACAGGCATTACGAGCCTCGAGAAACCCATTGGCCAAAACGAAAGCGACAGTTCAAAACCGAGAAAGAAGAGAAACTTACCAAAAAAAGTTTTGCCGCATCCGTATATGACTTTGCGCTAGGGCCTCCACGCGTACCGATAGACCCTCTGCACAACAAACAAGAACTCGCCAGCTTCCTGCGTCAGAACAAAGGGATTACCTGCATTTCAGAAGTCCAAATGCTTGCCGGCTGGAGCAGAGAAGAAGCCGGGCAGTTCTTAACGTCGGCGATCGTTGATTTTGATGGCGACTCGTACATCACCGAAAATGGCACTCTGGTCGCTGAGTTCGACTCTCTTATTCGTGGAACAGATGACAGCAAAACGCCTATTGTCGAGTTTTGGAATGAATACGTTCCTGAGTTTGAACTTACAGGAAACCTAGGCGGAAGAAACGCCGGTATCATTTTCATGAACTCTTTCAACTTAGCAATGTCAGCTGGATTTTTGTTTGGCGCGTTCGATGATCTACTTCCGGTCGCCTCGTCCGGCGGAGGTTGGTTTCTTTTAGCGTGGTTCCCTTTCGTATTCTCTGTTTCGTTTTTCTTACTCCCACTACTTCGATGGGGATGGGTAAGACGAAAGAATGTAGAACAACACGTTGACAACATCCGCAGAAGGATCATGCGAACGGTATTTCAAGAAGACCAAGAAATGTTTTCTCTTGAGCAGCTTACAGCTATCGCCAATGAAAAACGGAAACAAGAGGAAATTCTCAAACCAAAGAAAATCAAAAAAGTAGTGGACCAAATGATCATCGATTTGACCGGCGACCTTCATTTCGACGACAACGAAAAGCCTATCTACAACTTTCATATGCTTGACACAGAAATGAAAGACATCATTGTCGAAAGGTCGAAACGTACCGGTGACAGAAGTGCAGGCAACGTCGTCCCAGTACTCTAGGCACCTTGATGACGACCGCTCTTGCTCTGCTATTGTGCGCTACCTTTTTTATACTGGGAACCTTCCACTTCTATTGGTTGGGAGGTGGCAACTGGGGACTGCAGCAAGTCATCCCCGCGAAGGAACACGGAGAAAAGACTTTTGTGGTTCCTAAATTCGCAACTTTGATTGTGGCACTAGGCCTGATGGCTGTTGGGTTTCTCTATCTAAACCGAGTACTAGGATGGATTTCACATCTGCCTAGCGTTTTCTATTGGAGCGTTCCTGTAGTCTTTGCGCTACGCGCGATCGGCGATTTTAAGTACGTGGGCCTTTTCAAGAAGGTAAAGAATTCCGATTTCGCGAAAGCAGATACCAAAATTTTTGTGCCTCTCTGCCTCGGAATCAGCACGGCAGGACTACTCTTGCAGGCGCTAGCTCAGTAGCTACGGATTCTGCGGTACGTTCGCTGGAACGACTGGCAAAGGGCCACGAGTGACTTTCTTTCCATCTAAAACGACGTGTTTTCTGTAGTAGTTTCGACCGCGTCTTTTTCCACGATTCTTTCTGTAGAGAGCTTCTTCTTCTTTTAAGATTCGCTTCACTTCTGAAAGACTACGTCGATTTAGAATCTTTCCGTTGATGAAGTAGGTTGGCGTGCCGGCAACATTTATAGCCTGCATCTCTGCATGACTGCTTCGAGTAATTTTTGTGCATACCCCATCGCGGTCGCGAACAAATCGTCTCATATTTAGTCCCATGTCTTTTGCCAATTTTTCGTAGTGCGCCTGATCAAACCTTCGTTGTTTGAAACCTTTCTCCCAAACTTCGTTTTGATAAGCCTTAAAGCGGCCTTGTTTGTTGGCGGCACATACTGCAAAAGCTTGTTGCCAAGCTCTGGTTGGATGAACTACGAAGTCCTTGTAGACAATTTGTACGCGCTTACCAAATTCCGCCAAAATCTGTTTGTCGAAGCTTTGAGCGTGATAGCACGCAGGGCACGCGTACTCGTGAGCTTTTACAATCACAATGGGTGCATTTTTGCTACCTATGTAGGGCGCATCTTTTATGGCGATCGAATAACGAACTCCTTGCTGAGGCCCCCTCCTCCTTCTCGGCATGCGGGCAGCCGGAGGACGGTTTCCTTGATTGGCTCGATTGTTCGCGATAGCGTTACGTAGCAGTGAGGTTTGCGTTTCAACCACGCCTTCTATCTCGGTAAGACGTTCTTTCATGGCGTGATTCTCTGTTTCGAGTGCAGCCACCCTGCGTTTCAACTCGGCCGTCTCGTCAACTTGCGGGTAGACAGGAGCGGCGGCTTGCTTTTGAGTGCACGCAGTGGAAAAAACGAGAGCAGAAATTGCAATGAAGCGCATGCGCTCAAGTCTAGCAGAATACTATCTCAAGCGCGCTGCGCAGTTAGTCGATTACTACACCGCATACCACAGAGACTTCAGAAGAACGATTGTTTGACGCGTCGCATTCTACAAATCGATAGGTCGTCTCATCGCCAACTAGCTCAGCGTAAACCACGTAACTTTCATCCAGGGCTTCCGGCGGTAACTCGTACACCAGTTCCACAGCACCGCCAGGATAAACTACCGACTCATTACTCTTAATTGTACCTATTTGCGTCACAGTACCAGCGGCATCCCGGCCGTACAGTGCTACTTCGGCTCCAACGGGGAGAGGATTGCGTCCCACATTTTTTAGACCGACCACAGCTTCTAAAGTACTGCCGCACCGGAAACTTACTCCTACCGTAGGATCTGGAGCATCAAGCACCCCCTCTCCCTGGATATTTTGCCGTGCGTTGTTGAGGTAAGGCACCTCCCAGTTGTCCAAACGCCTCGATGGTATGTCGCCGTAAGTCGAGCCAGCAGGGCAAGATTCTCCTTCGTCACCGCATACATTGGAAACGGAGTAAGAGTGTTGATTCCAAAGTGATCTCGTACCGACCCAACTGTTATTGGCCGAACGCCACACCCAAAGCCCGCGATAGGTCCCTGTTAGGTTGCCATCCGGGTCAACCCAACCAGGCCTGACGTACGTGCCCTTCGGATCTACTTCATCGAGCCTCCAGTCGGTTCCTGCTTTTATATTGTTGCAGCCCCATGTACTTGGGTTAGCGTCATTACCAATCATTACTATTTCCGCTGAACCATCGCTATCGACATCTACTACCAGGGAGGCTTCGGTTCCAGTAAAGCTAGTGGTTTGAGTAGCATACCGCCAGCTACCATCCTCGCCATCGTATACCCAGAGGTAACACTCATCGTTGTAGACAACTTCAGCCACACCATCTCCTTCAAAGTCGAAGACGGTAGAGCCAGTCACACTGCTCGAAAGATCATGCGATGGTGTGGCCCACAACCGATCGATACCCACAACGTCACCACTTCCATCAAGCGCGGGACGAAACACTTCATAGTGCCCGTAGAAGGCAACCCCTATTTCTGGCAGCTTGTCGCCTGTTGGGTTTCCAGCCAAATCTTTGTTAGAAAAATTCGCAATGGTCGGCGGTCCTCCAAACTTGTTGCCCCCCGGAGTAACCCCTGCCATGGGACCAGCAGCTAAAGCCAATACGCCGTTGTCATCGATGTTATAGATACTGACGGATTGCCCCAAGGTCGCGTCCTTTCGGACCATTACCAACTCAGGCCTAGGATCGTTGTCCAGATTCGCAAGCGCGGTATATCCGTCAAGGATTACCGACGTATTCATTCCTGCGCAGGTCATGTTTTCGCTGCCACATTCGTAATTATAAAAGACCGTGCCGGCAATCAATTCAAGATCTGGGTCGGCATCAATATTAGCAAAGTAACTCAACGCAGAGTTTTGGTTAGCTCCCCCCCACTTTGTCGTTGTCCCTCGGAATCTCAAGTTAATCGAAAAGGTTCCGTTAGTTTTAGTGATTTCAAATACATTGGCACCAAAAGCCACTTCGACGTTTCCGTCGCCGTTCATATCCGCGAGAGCCAAACCTCCTCCCCAGCCACCACCAGTGCTGGTATGACTTGGGATTGGTAAGTCACTTGTCGCAAGAGTCGTCCCCTCATGATCAACCAAAACCACATGACTCTGGTCGTCCACCGCTAGAATTTCCATGGTTCCGTTGTGGTCTACATCTCCGATGGCAGGTGACACTCCGGTCCAGGTTCCAGCCTCATCTGCATCCAGACGACAGTCTGCTTCTGTAGTGCAAACCGTTCCATCAGGTAATAGTCCTTCTCCGTTCGTATCGTTTCCGTCGGCTCCTACAGGATCTTCTGGAGAGCGCTTTGACCAAACCTCTTCCCCTGTCTTTCCGTTGATGACTCGCAAAATCGTAGATTTACAAGTTCTACTGGCTGCGCATTGCGTAAAGTTTTGTTGGCCTGTCATGGTTACAATAGAAGGAGGGTCTAAAAGATTCACTACACCATCGCAATTAGTGTCAGCTAAGCGCCCGACGACCGGAGTGTTCCAAATGTCGAGATAATCGGGAAACTCATCAGCTTGCCCACTGGCTGGCCATTTCCATTCAAGCGCGGTATCCAGGTGACCGATTTCCCGTGTCACTTCGCAGGTATCCTTGATGCAGCCAGGTCCATCATTTACCGAGCAAGCTTCTGGCAATGCCACGCACTTGCCAACTGTGACAGAGCTGCACTGATCGCTTCCTGCCGCAGGAGCCGCTCCAAGAGCGGGTTCGCAATACGAACCAGAGCTGCAATCCGCGCCATCCAAACAATCTCCTTGCGGCGCCACACAACGCCCCGCGAAGGCTATGCTCCCCTCCTCGCAGCACTGCTCGCCATTCACTTGAGACTCAGGACAGCAAACATTGCCGGTCAAACATTGAAATCCCGCCTCACAAGATTCGGCTTCGCAGCTAGCTTGGCAGTCGTTGCCAACGCACGGACAGTCCGCCCCTTCGCATTGCTCTGGCCCCTCTTCTCCGGTATTGCAACCGAACAAAAA
Source organism: Deltaproteobacteria bacterium (assembly GCA_020630875.1). Classification (GTDB taxonomy): domain Bacteria; phylum Myxococcota_A; class Polyangia; order Haliangiales; family Haliangiaceae; genus JAHDIH01. The sequence goes on from JAHDIH010000002.1 coordinate 44,758, forward strand.
CAAAGAAATAACCAACAGACGAAGCAACCCCATCCCCCAATTTTACTAGAGGCAGCGCCAATTTAAATGTATGAATTTGCGCCCAAATACCTTCAGACTGTAAATACTGCTTTTTATTGAATGCCAGAGTTGAAATAACCAACATACGTGTTAAACCGAGGTTGTCCTGGGTGGCGCACGATGAGTGAACTCCGCCAGGCCCGGAAGGGAGCAACGGTAGCGAATTACGCGGGTGCCCAGGACACTACTTATCGCTAGCTGATACCAACTTGATGGCACAGCCCGAGTTCTCGACGTATTTCTCCATGAGATCGCGACAGCCAGAAAAGTATCAACGACGTGTGTTTTTCGGGATTGAAGCCGTCGCGCAGCGGAATGCTTACATCACCAGCTAACACGCAGCCTGCCCTAGCGGCAGTCTTCGCGAGTCCTTTTCGCCATGTTGAAAGGGAGACTTCGCCATGCGTCTCTTTGATTCGCTTTAGCAATCCCACTAACTTTTCCGCGCGCGCCTTAGGTAATGCTTTCATTAGTTCGGTTGCATCGCCATTGAAAAGACGCGCCATAAATGATTCAGGCCAAGAGGATGCTAGTAATCGCCCTGGTGAGTAGTAACTGAGACAAGACGTCAGCCAGTAAACCACATCATTAGGCCTCGGATAGCGCAATAAGTCGTCACCCGCCAAAATAATGGGATCTCGCAACGCCCCAAGGCATGCTTCGTATCCAAGCATGGGTTCCACCACCACGGCCGGTTGTGGCAACGACAACATGTACCCGACGTAGCGAAGACAATCAGAAAAGCTTTGCGGCAAATCCTCAGGCGGCACTTCCATCGCACCGTCAATTCCAAGATCTTCTGCAGTGAAGCCAGCCACGCGCTTAACTTCCGGCCCGACGATACCAGCGACTGCGTCAAGTAAGACGTAGTCGTCAGGATCTCGTATTATGTTCCACATCCTGGCAGTCAGCGGACGGTTGGCCCGTGACGGAGCTTTGGCAAAGCGCTTACTTTGCAGTCTGCGTAATTCTTCGCTGCCGATTGCCGCCAAAAGTTGAGATACACGAAATCGATAGTCTGAGTCTTTGCTCGAAACCGCCTCAACCCAAAGCTTATCTCCAAGAACGGGATCCCCTGGAGAGGTAGCCCATTCGATGGCGACCGATGTATTCTCTTTTCGGTCGGAAGAATGCCCTACCATCATTCGCCAGGCGAGATCCGCATTCGCGTGATCGTGAAGTGTTCGATAAAGAATATGCAGCCTTCTCCAACACTCCTTCTCTTTCTTGGCTTCGCTTTGAGGTATCGCTTTGCGAATGTAGTGAAGCAATCGTTCCCATTTTCCTGGATCGACTCGCAAAAAATGACCTTCCAAGATGTCTAACACTTCGGATGACACCCCGACGGGATTCAGCTCAACCGCATTTTCCAGGTACGTCATTGCGGAGAAATGATCGTCGCCAACGCCATAGAGAATGATCCCCATGTACTGATGCGCCAGAAACTCCGCAGGATCTGATCGCAAACTTTTGCCAAGCTCGACTAAGCCAGCTTGAGCGCCAGCGCGCGAACGCCGAGACAGTTCGTACTTGGCCCACCCCACCATCGCCAATGCCTGAGAGTTGGTGGGATCGTCTTCGAGTAACTTACGCAGCCGGGCGATAGCTTGCGGGTAATTGTGAGTGGCCATTGCCTGCTCTGCACTTACCCACAATCCAGCATCGTGCACTGGTGATAGACGCCCATCCATGAGACATCCTATCGCAGCGGATCACAACATCAAGTTTTGCGCGTTCGACTATTAAAATTCAGACACTTAGCTCACGGAATATGGGCGCTCTTTGCCCGTTAACGGATGTAGAAACTTGGATCGCAACGCTGTAAATCTGGTATGCATGGCCAACATGTTTGATAAGACTAAAACCAAAGTACACTTTGTGGGTATTGGCGGAATGGGTATGTGTGGGCTTGCAGAAGTCCTGGTGAACATGGGCTACCGCGTTAGTGGTTCAGACATCGCTGAAACAGACATCACCAAGCACCTGATCAGTAAAGGTTGCAAAGTTTATCAAGGGCATAGCGCCGACAACCTTACCGAAGTTGACGTGGTGGTCGTTTCATCCGCTATCAAAGGTTACAATCCGGAGGTAGAGGCAGCAAGAGCCAGACTAATCCCCGTCATTCCGCGTGCTGAAATGTTGGGTGAACTAATGAGGATGAAACGGGCTGTAGCCGTAGCCGGCTCCCACGGAAAAACCACCACCACCACCATGCTTGCAAGCGTACTCATGGAGGCAGGCAAAGATCCAACGGCAATCATCGGCGGAAGAGTAAATGCATTGGGACTTGCCAACGCTCGCCTCGGCACGTCTGAATATTTAGTCGCGGAAGCTGACGAATCAGATGGATCATTTTTGACCTTAGCCCCGACATGGGCCGTGGTTACCAACATGGACGCCGAACATCTTGACCACTACGGAACGGTTGAAAAAATACGAGAAGCCTTTGTCAATTTCGTTAACCGTATACCGTTTTATGGAATGGCAGCACTGTGCGTAGACAACAGTGGCGTACAGTCGTTGTTGCCAGACTTGCGTAAACGATTTGTAACCTACGGCTTGTCTCCGCAAGCAACTTATCGCGCACGCAACGTGAGATACGACGGACTTATCACTAAATACGTCGCTTGGAACCGGGCAAAAGAACTTGGTGAAATCGAATTACCAATGCCAGGCCAACACAACGTGCTCAATTCTTTGGCCGTCTTGGCAATTTGCGACACTCTTGGGCTGTCTTTTGAAACCATTAAAGCCGGACTTGCCAAATTCGATGGCATTCAGAGACGTTTCACCGTTCGAGGAGAAGTTGGCGGTGTCACAATCGTTGACGATTTTGCACACCACCCTGCAGAAATTAGAACCACCCTTGCCGGCGCGCGAGCTGCTTTCCCTGGAAGAAGAATTGTGGCTGCATTTCAACCTCACCGGTATACGAGAACTCGTGACCAATTTTCCGAATTCGCCAACTCATTCTACGACGCCGACATGGTTTGCTTGTGCGACGTATTCGCTGCCGGCGAGCAACCTATTGATGGCGCAGACTCACCTAAACTTGTCGACTTGATCCGAAGTCGCGGCCACGGAAATGTTAATTACGTTGCCAAACGTGCCGACGTCGCGGGTTGGATTGACAGCAAGGTGCAAGAAGGCGATATCGTCATTACACTCGGAGCAGGCAACATCCAGCTTACGTGCAACGAACTCATCGATGCACTTGAAAAGAGAGGGAACGTCGCCAAAGTGAAAAACCTTGTCGTTATCTAGTGAGCTGACCGCAGCCCTCAAAAAGGAGCACGAGGAAATATGCAGTTTCGACTTCCCATTATCGCGCCGCACCACTCTTAAAATCGGTGGTCCCGCAGAAGTCCTTATCGCACCAAAAACAACTGATGAAGTCGTACAGATTGTTCAGCTCGCGCTACAACATGGCGCACCAATATTTGCGCTCGGCGGAGGATCAAACTTATTAGTACGTGATGGAGGAATAGCTGGGGTGGTACTTTGCTCGAGGCAATACAGGGGTATTGAAGTCGATGGAAAAACAATCACGGTAGAGTCCGGTGCAAGTACTGGCAAGGTACTAAAAATGGCGATGAAACACTCTTTGGGCGGGGTAGAGTTTCTAGGAGGAGTCCCTGGAACAATTGGCGGTGGAATGATTATGAACGCTGGCACCTACCTGGGAGAATTTAAAGACGTCACGACCTGGGTCGAAACCATAGATTTGATGACGGGCAAGCTAGGGAAACGTACCAATGAGCAATGCGGGTTCGTCTACAGAGGTTCCGATATTCCCCGCTCCGAATTCGTCCTGCGCGCGCGATTAGACTTAGAGCCGCGTGACTTAGAAGACATAAAGAAAGACGTGGCAGGCCTCCGTCAAAGACGAAAAGAGCGAGAGCCCAGTGGCGTTCACAACTCGGGCTCTACTTTTAAAAATCCAGAAGGAGACTACGCTGGACGACTTATCGAAACGGCAGGATGCAAAGGTATGCGCGTCGGGAAAGCCGAATGTTCGCCAAAGCACGCCAATTGGTTGGTGAATACAGGTGGAGCCACAGCAAAAGATATGATTCAACTTATTGAGCAGGTAAGAACAAAAGTACTCGAATTTCACGGCGTAAAACTAGTTCTCGAGGTAAAAGTAGTAGGCAATGATTGATCTAACAAAAGAGAAGGTGGGGGTTTTGATGGGGGGACCATCTTCGGAAAGAAGCGTTTCGCTAGAAACCGGTGAAGGCGTACTAAAGGGTCTTCTCGATGCAGGGATCAACGCGTACCCAATTGTTTGGGACGTTGGCGACAATATTGCTCAAAAATTGGCTGGCGCTGGCGCTGTCTGGATTGCCTTACATGGCACCTGCGGGGAGGACGGAGCCATTCAGGGCTTACTAACATGCCTAAACATCCCTTACACCGGGGCGAATATCGAATCCAGTGCGATTGCCATGAACAAAGTAACTTCCAAAGTCCTCTTTGAACATTTTGCAATTCCAAGCCCCGCATGGTGCAGACCCGCGCTGGGTGAGTCATTGGTCTTTCCTTCCGATGGCCTAGTAGTTAAACCATCTGCCGAAGGTTCCTCGGTTGGCGTTTCTATCGTACGAAACGAAGCGGAACTTGCTGGCGTCATTGAAGCCACCAAACAATTTCAAGGTGAACCAATCGTTGAGCACTACATCCCTGGTACAGAGATATTCGTTGGAATTTTAGACAACAAAATCATTGGCTCCGTACAAGTAAAGCCAGCGACTGAATTTTACGATTACGAAGCCAAGTATCAGAGAAATGACACCGAATACCTTTGCCCGCCCTCTCTTGACAAAGCCATTGTAGAGAGAGCAAGTAAACATGCGCTTCGTGCTTGTCAGGTCATGGGAATCCATAGCTACAGTCGAGTCGATATTAGAATCGACGAGGATGGTCTTCCCTACGTTCTCGAGGTGAATACCTTGCCAGGAATGACGGCATCCAGCTTAATGCCGAAGATCGCAAAACACGCTGGAATTAGCTATTCACAGCTTTGCAGCCGGATTTTGGAATTAGCACAAACACCTACCTGAACACGTGTTTTGATTTTTTTTGATTTTGTCAAAAAAATTGCCCATTCCTCTCATTAGTCCTATTCATTTATTATAGGTGCCCCGAAAATCTACAAATAGCCGAAGGTCCAAAAAAGGCGCAAAGTTCAAGCGCAGTAATTGGAGCCGTCTTCGAAAAGCGAAGGTACCGTTACTGTGCCTTGCGGCTCTAAGTTCCGTTGCGGCTGCCTTTGTTGTGGTGATCGAATCAGGACGATTCGATATTACCCACTTCGAGATCACCGGACTTGAAACTCTGGCCGAAGCTGATCTAAAGCTTGACGAAGTTTTGGGCGAAAGCCTCTTTACACTGAGCACCTCTGAAGTAGAAAAAAGATTGGCATCGAAGCCGTGGATCTCTCAAGCTAAGGTTACCCGAAGCTTTCCCAACACACTCAACATAGAAATTTTCGAGGCGGACCCATTCTTTCTTATCTACGAAGCTAAGCGTTTTTGGTTGGTGGACCATCATGGAAACGTTTTCAAAGAAGCAAGCATAGCCCAAGGTGAAGCTAGAGGACTTCCTGTGGTGGTCGGTACGGGAATGCAAACAAACTCGGAAGAGCTTCGGCTGGTGGGAAATATGCTCAGAACCTTCGAGCAATACCGCGGGAAGCTACCGGAGATTGACACCATTCAATTGTGGGGCGGTGGATTGACGGTATGGACAAAGCGAGGACCTACTTTGCACGTGGCGCGCAAACTTCAGGAATCTTCACTGGGTTTAGCAATCAAGCAAGCGGAGCAAACCTGGCAATCACTCGATGAAAGTCAGCGGTTTCAGGTAAATGAAATATTTATTGAAGGCAACAAGCAGCCTGAAAAAATAGTCTTGTCAAAGACAGAGGTATAGAACGTGGCGAAAACAAAACATGACGAAATCATCGTTGGCCTTGACATTGGAACAACAAAAATCGCAGCTATTATCGGTGAGGTGACCGACGAAGGTATCGACGTAATCGGTATTGGCACGGCTCCTTCTCGTGGTCTTAGGCGCGGCGTAGTGGTGAATATTGACTCCACCGTCAAAGGCATTCGTCAAGCTATACAAGAAGCCGAGAATATGGCCGGATGTGATGTTGGTGCGGTACTCGCAACAATTTCTGGCGGTCATATTCAAGGATTGAATTCTCACGGAATCGTTGCCGTCAAAGACAAAGAAGTCAGCGCCGGAGACATTCTTCGCGTTACCGATGCGGCTAAAGCAGTCCCGGTTCCCATGGACCGGGAAATTATCCATGTGCTCCCACAGCAATACGTGATCGATGAACAAGATGGCATTCGAGAACCAATTGGGATGGCAGGGGTGAGACTCGAGTCTAAGGTACATATCGTAACGGCTTCAGTGTCTGCAGCTCAAAACGTCATCAAGTGCACCAGCCGTTGCGACCTGGAGGTGGACGAAATCGTTCTTGAACCCTTGGCATCTGCTGCTGCCGTGATAGACGACGACGAAAAAGAACTTGGAGTAGCTGTCGTTGATATAGGAGGCGGAACGTGCGACATAGCCGTATTCTCGGAAGGCGCCATCGTCCACACCGTGGTAATCCCACTAGGCGGCAGTCACATTACCAATGATATTGCTATTGGTCTCAGAACGCCCATCGACTCTGCTGAAAAACTAAAGCGCCGCTATGGTTGCGCACTTCCCACCCTTGTAGCACCAGAAGAGACCATGGAAGTGCCATCGGTCGGCGGAAGAGCTCCGCGAATTTTGGCCCGGCAGATACTTGTTAAGATTATCCAACCGCGCGTCGAAGAAATTTTTGTACACATTCGAGATGAGCTAGTTAAAGCGGGCTTCGGCGACCGACTTGCTGCGGGTATTGTACTGACAGGTGGAACCACCAACTTAGATGGAATCGCGGAACTAGCTGAGTACGTAACAGGAATGCCAACTAGAGCCGGTTCACCATCTGGAGTAGGCGGATTGGCAGATGTCGTCAAAGCACCAGAGTTTGCTACCGTGGTCGGTCTCATTCATCACGGCGCAGAGGGCGATCTAATTACACAAGCCCGGTCGGCGACCAATGCCAAGCCTAAAATGATTACGCGCGTGTGGTCTCGTCTGTCAGAAATGTTTTAGCAACTTCGAACAATTAGGCGTTTGCGCCACGGGTACTTCAGATGTACCAATGGGCATGCTTATTCGGATTTTTCTATTCGCTATTCTATTTTCGTGCGCTTCGAAACCACAAGTAAGCTCACCAGCGGCAAAAGTCGCGCCAACGGAAACGAGCTATCCCAAAGACGAGCTCACGGCCCACATCAAAAGCTATGAATCGAGCGGACATCATCCAGGGGCATTCTCGGGGTTTGTTCTTGTTACAAGGAATAACAAAGTCGAATATTCCATGGGATTTTGCTGTGCTAACTTCGAAAGCAAATCGATACCAACCGCAAACACAGCTTTTAGAATTGGCTCCGTTACCAAACAAATAACGGCAGTTGGCATTCTTAAGCTGGTAGAAGCTGGCAAGCTCAGTCTTACGGACAAACTCGGCGATCACCTGAAAAGTTATCCCGAAGTAGGAAGAGACGTTACGATACATCAGCTGCTAACCCACACTTCGGGCATCCCTAGTTACACTGCTGATCCTAAAGTGATGGAAAACCGAAACAAAGACTTGTCCACCGTACAACTTCTGGCAACCTTTTCCAGTAAACCGCTAGAGTTCATCCCAGGAACAGAATTTAGATACTCAAATTCCGGATATGCTGTTCTTGGAGCCATCATTGAGAAAGTATCAGGTAACACCATCGTAGATTTTACGAACAACTTATTCTCAAGCGTGGAGCTCACAAACTCATCGGCTGCTGCACCTGCAAGCGAAAATGTAGCAATAGGATACTCGACAGAGGGAAACCAAGTTGCTGAGGCCGCTCCAATTAGCATGACCATTCCCCACGCGGCCGGGAATGTATATTCCAGCGCGGCTGACATGGCCAAGTGGACAAATGCTATTTGGAACAGAAAGATAATCTCCAAAGAATCACTTGAGAAAATGTTAACCGCGGACAAGCAAAATTACTCTTATGGTTGGATGCAAGCCGAGGCAGAAGGCTACAAAGTATTTTTTCACGGCGGAGGAATCGATGGTTTTTCTTCTACACTGATGTTCGTGCCGGATCTAAACGCCTCCATCGTAGTATTGAGCAACAAAGAAAACTTCGATGCGGGAGAAATTTCCAAAGCTGCCTACAAAGGGCTGGTGGGAAAGAAGATTCCTTTGGTTACGAAGATGTCTGTATTTGCCATGAACAAAGACGAACTAATGGCCCATGAGGGTACCTACCGAATAACAGAAGAGAGTAAGAAAACACTTTCTACCCTGGGCCTTGCACCGGAACAAATCGATCCGATTGGCGAAATTATTATTACGTCTACAGAGACATCACTTTTTGGCAAGCCTAAAGGGCAACCCAAGGTTGAGTTGACCCCAACCAGCCCGACCTCATTTGAGTTTAAGCAAGCGGGAATTGTAATCGACTTTGCCAAGGACAAAAAGTCCTTTCAACTCTCGCAAGGGGGACTCAAGATTCAATTCGAGAAAGTTACCCCCTAGTGGGAGATTGATACTCTCTCAACACTTCTTTGCACATCGATAAAAAGGTTGGAGCATTGGCTAACGTTCCTTGTGCAGGAATTTTACGTCGATAGCTCGCGCGGCAAACTGCAGGTATTATTTGCTGCACATTTCCTCGGAAATGCTTTTTCATTGATAGCGCGGGCATGCGTCTGATGAGCAAACTTGATGCATCCTCGCAAACGAGGTCCGATGCATTTTCTCTGGCAAGACGCCAATGCTGTGAAAACGTCGTGAGGGCTGCTGGTTGTTTCACTAGATTGGTAACCCAAAGCCACTGCGCTCTGGATTCAAGCAGTGCCCGTTCGATGCCGTGAGATTGTCGCTCAAGAACTCTGAGGTTTGGTCGGTTTTCTCTCAGCATGGCCAGTATTGCGTGAGTATTGTCTCCCGACCCGACATCAACGCAAATCACTTCAAATGTTAGCCTTCGCGCGGACCAGCGCTCCCAAATTTCTGTGATGATTTCCCCGATAGTATCCTCATCGTTTCCAATAGGTAAAATCGCACAAACGTCCACGGGGAATCGTAACGGAAAACGATTTTAAACCAAAGCGCTTGCGTCAATTTGCGAGGAAAGCTTGCGCTTGTTCAATAATTTCAGACTCTTGTGTTGCGGCCACGACCAAGATTCTTGCGTCACTGTATCTTTTCAATAACTTAAGCTCTGTTGCCGTGATATCCGTCAGTTCTTCATCTACCGCAACGTATTCAAAGCCAAGCTTTCGTTCGGGGTCGTACCCATCTAACGTCACGTTAAGACCTGGCGCTTCCAGCAAGAAATCATCAATAGGCACCATTCCAGCGTCGCGAAAAGCGGTAAACAAGATGTCTCGAGCACGTATTTCCGATGCGACCGTCACCACGGCGACCGATCCTTGGCTTGGTGGCTCTTTTGGCAAATGTCTATTTTGCGTCTTTTTACCACCACAGCTGACAAAAGCTATCAGCAAGATTACTATTGCGTGGGGGTATGGGGTTGAAACTAGGGACATTGCTGTTGCGAGATGGAGTTATTTCTTTAACGCAACTTCAGCAAGGCGTCAAAGCCCAAGTACTTTATGGAGGTCGACTTGGCACCAACTTGGTGGAATTGGGCTTTCTTAAGGTTGAAACACTATCAAAATATTTGGCAAAGCTGCGTGGCGTTCCCGAGGCTACCGCTTTGATGCTAGAGGCTATCGACATCAATGCCTCTCAACTTTTGTCGCCCAATGAAGCCGCCAACTATTTGGCCATACCATTTGCTAAAGACGGAGATAAAACATTGGTAGCGGTAGTCGATCCCAAAGACGACACCGTCATCGTCGCCTTGACCCGTAAGCTAGGGCCGATTCAACTCTTTGTAGCTCCTCAACTTCGTATTTTGTACTATTTGGAAAAAGTATACCAAAGGCCTAGGGGAGAGCGTTTTTTGCGGCCAGCGTCTACATTTCAACGGGGACCATCCGGTGAAAGAAGAAGGTATCGATTTCCCGCCTCAACTACAACAACAGAAAATTTACCAGTGCCACCGAAACGCGCGGAAGTACATGGCGTTCCTCCCATGCGATATATTGATGCCGTAGCATTGCTTCGGCAAGCGAGAAGTAGAGCTTCAGTGGCCGACACTCTAATTAGATTTGCTTCCGGTCGCTTTTCTATGATGGCACTTTTCAGCAAACACGAGGACTCGGCGGTAGGTTGGCGGCTCTATCAAGACGGAGAAATCAATAAATCACTAGACTACCTAATGAGTCTGGCGTTGCCAATTTCCGGAGACTCTGGTTTTGGTTTTGCTGCAGCACAGAAACTCCCATTTCTAGGGAAGCTAGCCTCTGACGCGATGGAAGCCAGACTCTGGCGAGCACTAGATCTGGACACGCCTGTACAAGTAATGATTCTTCCAATCTTAATCAACGGAGAAGTCATTGGTTTTATTTACATCCATTCTGAAAAAACGTTAGACGACGAGCTGCTCAGTGAAGTTACCGAACTTGCTGTTTCAGCCTCCGATTCTATGCAAAAAATTGCAGATGAAGAAGCGGAACACTAAGTATCATCCGTAGAGGGTTGGATCTTCTATCTGGGCTTCTTCGAATCCCTTGATTCTTAATGTACAAGCGTCGCACCGACCGCATGCTTTAGATTCAATAGGACTGTAACATGAGTGCGTTTCGCTGTAGTCGACGCCATTTTGCATGCCCACAAGAATAATTTCCGCCTTGGTCATGTCTACGAGAGGCATGTGAAACCTGAGACGCTTACCGCCAACAGACGCCGTGGTTCCTAGATTTGCCGCAGTTTCGAACGCTCTAATGTATTCTTTCCCACAATCAGGATACCCACTAGCATCGAGTACGTTGACTCCGATGTAGATGTCTCGCGATCCAATGGTTTCCGCCCACGCGGTTGCCAGCGATAGAAATACCGTATTTCTGGCCGGAACGTAGGTCGATGGAATTCCTTCTTTGGCGATGGTTTCCGAGTCCCGATCTTTTGGCACGTCAATATCCGGTCGAGTCAACGCAGATGCCGCCAGTGTTGCAAAATCAAACTCAAAGACTTTGTGGCTGGCAACCTTAAATCGCTTCGCGGCAATTTCTGCGGCTTGTAGTTCACACCGGTGCAGTTGTCCGTAAGCGATGGTCAACGCATGAACCTCATCGTGACGCTTCGCAGCAATCGAAAGTACGGTGGTCGAATCAAGCCCTCCAGAAAGAAGCACTATCGCTTTATCCTTCATTGCAGCAACCTCCCAAAGGACGAAGTTTTGGTCAAGGATGGATGTACGCTGATGCCCGCCCAAGTATTGTCTTTTGATCAAAATCCAGATGGGTTAAAAGATTTCGTGTCGGTTTCGCCCCATCTTACAGAAGATGAAGCTCTTGCAGTTCTGACAGGGACCTCGCAAAGGTCAGAACATCTACTAGAATGCAGTAGATGTCGCGACTTAATAGCTGAACTTGCAAAGAATGTCGAAAGCCACGCAAGCCTTGCAGCGGCAACACTAACCTACGGAACTAACAGCGCTCTTGCGCAAATAGAAGCTGGTGATTTCGTGGGTCGCTACCAACTACTTGAAGTCTTGGGACGCGGCGGACTCGGAGTTCGTGGCTTTCAGGAAGCGATTGAATAAATACTTCCGCCAACTCTTTCAACGGCACCTGTTGCATAAGTCAAACTTAAAAGCCAACGTGCAGCAGTAGTTCGACTCTTTGATTGTCAAGCTTTCGCCCGCTTTGCTCCAGGGGAAGTGTGTAGTTCAACAAAAATTTACTGTACCAATTGGGAGAATATACCACTCCTAAGGTGTGCTCTTGCAATCGGTCAATTTTTAGAAGATCGCTAGGATCAAGCATCGAGTAACGATATCCTGCCCATAGTCTTTCAGAGATTCTTCCGTGAAGCTCCCCATGGACCCCAATGGCTAGCTCATCTCCGCCGCCTGAGGTTTCAAAAGTGGAACGACGGACCAAAGCCTGAGCCCCGACTTTAAACTTTTCAGCAGCGTAGTGAAAACCGAACGCTCCAGACAAACGCGTGCTATCGAGTCTCATTGGGAATTCTCCGTCACTGTCCTTGCTAAAGCGCGCCGTCAACCACACGCGCAAAGCGTCGGTTTGGCCGACCAGCGCCCCCGACACTGCAGGTTGGTCGTTATCTGCGGCTGCCTCATTAGGACCGTTACCGTTTTGCACCGCAACTTCCCACCCCAACGAGAAATTTCCTGTGGTCGCCGGCTCTGAACGAATCGCCACTCCAATATCCCTGTTGATTCCCAACCCGATTAGCGGAAAGCCTTCGCCAATGGCAACCCCCCTACTAGAAAGTGCTCTGTTTACGAAGTGCCGTGACTCATTGGATGCATTTTCCTCTCCATCAAAAAGCGGCTTGAAGTGCCCGGCTCTAAGCTCAACATTGTCGCCCAACTTGTAATCAACGTAGGCGTCACGAAGGCCAAATGCCAATTGCCCGGTCAAATCGTTTGCGCCAGTTCTTTCATCTGCTGCGCCCTCTATCGACAAGACGACCGTGACTTTGTCTTTGTAATTTGCTTGAACGCCCAATCTAGCATTTTGCAACGCGAAGCCGTCGGTTCTTCCGACAAAAGCTGTCCCACTATCATTCTGGGTCCACCGTCCTAGTGTTCGCACGTAACCAGAAAGCTGTGCAGTCCAAGAGTCCGAATTAACAATGTAGATGCCATGCTCCGGTTCCATCTTCTCAACGGTTTCAGGTTTGTTTTCCTCCGCTGCGGCCGTGTCCGATGTGGTGTTTTTGGTCGGGCTTTCAATCGTTGGCTCCGGTTCTTCCACAGCAGGTAGGTTTTTGGGCGGTGCGATCGGCTCAATCCCTACAGGCGGAACTTCCGCGGAAGAATCCGAGGGAATTTCCTCTACCGGTGGGGGCTCTGCTACCGCGCTTACGGTTAGTGCGAAAGGTAGGAGAACAATAGATGGGATTTTCACATTAGGACGTTAGCCGACTGTAGAAGCGACAATCAAGCGCTATGAGAAAAACGTGCTCAAAGCGTCCGCTACATGCTGTAGTTCTGCGTCTGTTAGCTGAGGATAAAGTGGTATTGCCAACAATTCCTTACTTGCCACCACAGCGTTAGACAACTCGCCGAATACTCGATGACCGCCCACCATCGCACAGCCCATATTCGGTATTAGCTGAGGATAGTAGATTCGACTGTCAATACTTGCCTTGGCTAAATGAACTTTCAAGTCATCTCTTTGCTTGGTCCGCACCACATAGTAATTGCAGACATGGTCATTGGAGCGTTTGGGGGCTGAAACGTTTGCTAGCGGCGCTAGGGCTGTGTCGTAGAATGAGGCGATTTCTCGTCGCCGAAGAATCCATTGGTCGACAAAGTTCATCTTCTCTTCCAGCACTTTGGCTTGCAGTACGTCCATTCGGAAGTTACCTCCCAAGATCGAAAACTCGCCGCTGCTTGATCTTCCGTGTTGGCGTAGCTGACGCATTTTTTCTGCCAGCTCATCCTCATTGGTGAGTATCGCACCGCCATCACCGAACGCACCGAGAACCTTACTCGGAAAAAATGATAGTGTTGTGGCAAGCCCTGCGTGTTTAGCGCCAAAGCTTTGTGCATTATCAAAAATTACTGGAATTCCCGCCGCAGAAACAAGACTGGGTTCGCCAAACAAACCTACAGTCAAAACGCATTTTGTCTTGTGGGTAATGGCGCGCTTGACTTCTCGCTCATCCAAATTCCATGTAACAGGATCAATGTCGACAAAAACGGCAGTAGCACCAAGTCTTGCAATCGCTTCAAACGTGGCCACAAAGGTAAACGGAGTAGTAATCACTTCGTCTCCTGGTCCAATGCCCAAACTGGTCAAAGAAACAACTAGTGCGTCAGTTCCAGAAGAAACCGCAATAGCATGACGGGCCCCATGATATTCGGCAAGTTTCGTTTCAAACGGAACCAACTTTGCAATAGAAACAAACTGACCATGGTCGATTACAACTTTGATGGCTGAATCGATAACATCACGCATCGAGCTGACTTCTCGCTCGATATTCGCAAAGGGGACTTCCACGAGACCAGAAACGTGGCTTCTTTTCCTCAATAAAGCAAGGTTTAGTTTAAGTCATGACGTCTGGAGTAACCCCAGTCGCTGCCAGCTCTGAATCAGTGGGAAAGCTCCTCACTTCATATCGCTTTGGGTAATACTCCGTGGCTCCCAACCGTTCCCCAAAATGCGTCATTGCCAGCTCAAACGGAATCATCCATACCTTTTGATTTTCCGGGTCGAGCAACATGTACGTTTCTACTTCTGGCAGAAGCGTGAAAACTCCTTTGGTCCATGTTGCGGTTTCTGCGGAGACGTCCCAGCCATCCTCTGTCTCTGCGCCGTAAACACTATGGGTTGCCACGAACAAATCGATGCCTTCTTGCTCAAAGTACTCCTCCAATAGTTCCTTTTGCTCTCCGTATTCCACCGAGCGTTCTATGATTCTCTCATTTCGATAACAAGCCAACGGATGTTCCTGCTCACCCGCATCGGAAAACACCACCTCGAGTTCCTTTTCGGGATAGAATACCCGCCACGCATCATCTTCTAATACAATTGGTATTAGGGAAATCGGACGGTCATTCTCTTGAGCACTTTTGCCAAGTATCATCGCAGCAAGTAAACCCTGAGGATCTTGCGACCCTGTGACCAAAATTTGCGAGCGGGTAGCACATAACGCTACTGGATTGCCCTTAACCTGCAGCTTCTCGATAATGTCTTTGGTTGTAATTCTTGAAACATCATAACAGTCAGACCAAGAAGAAACGTAAAGACCTGGAAGTGGCTCCTGCCATTTTCCACCTGACATATTTCTTAGGTTTGCCGATGCGATTTGCATGGCACTCTCAAGTGATACGTCCCACTCCTGCAATTTGCTGAGAGAAAGTGATCGAATTGCCTCTTCAGAGTCGATGGCTAAATCGACGTTAAAAATACCAGCGATCGTAGATGGACTTCTCAGCGTCTCCGCGTCTCCACCCATGATCGTTCCAGTCAATGCCTTGATGCGCAGCGATTCGCGCACAGAACGTGGACGGACTACTGGCAAGATATTTCCCGCCACGTCAGCAAATGCCTGCGGCTCCTCCCCCATGGATATCGCAGTTGCTGCAAACCTTTGGAGAACCTCTTTTTTGAATTTGCGAGGCGCGCGATTGTATTCTTGATACACATTCCCCAGAAAGGTCTGACCGGATTCAAATTTCACGATAAATTGGTCTGGGTCGTAGCTAGAAGAGATATTTGGTTGCATGCGTGAGACCTCAGACAAAAACAGTTTGGCAAATTTGTCGCGACTGATGGCTCGGTTGAAAAGGGACATGGTGCCTATTAGCACGGCATAAATCTATCGCAACATGAGCTGTACTCAAACGGGTACAAATCGCTGGTATGCGACGCGTCAATCCGCTATGTTCTGGCAATGCATCGTCCTACTCTTTTACTTGTTGACGGAGATGCCCGCAGTTTAGGCGTCCTAGAGATGGCCCTCCGTAAAGCGGGTTTCGGTGTTACCGCCGTGATGAGTGGTAGTGAGGCATTGGCAACGATTTCTAGTGGCATACCGGATTTGATCATCTCCGACACACAGCTGGCTGATGGGGATGGCTACTCCTTTTGCAAAGACGTGAAGATGAACGAGGAATGGCAGGACCTGCCATTTATATTCCTTACGAGTGAAACAGCGATTGAAGAAAAAATTAAGGGACTGGAACTTGGTGTCGACGAATACCTAACTAAACCTATCTACATCAAAGAAATTTTGACCCGGGTTAGGATGATGCTTCAACGAAAAGAGCAATCGAAGCTCGCGCCAAAGAAAAACTCCAACACCACCTTTCAAGGTGCCCTTTCTGACTTGGGGGTCGTAGATCTTTTTCAAACCATCGGCGTGAGTAGAAAGTCAGGTGTCATCCGCCTTTCGCACGCAGTAGGTAAAGAAGGCGCCGTATTCTTTCGCGATGGAAAAGTGATCGATGCCGATTGCGGAAAGCTGGTAGGAGAAGAAGCGGTCTATCGCCTTCTGACTTGGCAGAACGGTGAGTTTGAAGTGGTGTTTCAAAACGTGCGCCGAAAAACCAGAATAGAGACCACAAACCACGGACTCTTGATGGAAGGAATGAGACAACTCGACGAGTGGGATCGTTTGGCGGAGCAACTTCCCTCTTTGGACGCCAATTGTGCTGTAGACATCCTGGCACTGCATCAACAGCTTGCAACGCTACCAGATAAGTTCAACGGAATTCTTAAAAACGTCAGCGGGCAAACCTCACTAATGGACGTCATCGATGATTCTCCCTACAGCGGACTGGAAACTTTAGACTGCTTAGCGAAACTTTACTTTGACGGCATTCTTGTCGAAGTAGCATCCGTAAAAAAGGCTCCCCATCAGGAATCAGGACTTCTTGCAGCCCATTGGTTGGTAGATAGTAAGGCTCTTGGGACGGTCAACCCGGTTCCTGCCAGTGAATTATTTGCAGGGGCCACCACGAGCCCTACGGAATCCAGAGCGTCGACTCCTATTGCCAACTTGGAAGCCAAAGCAAAAACGGCGCTTCTTGATGACGAGTTAGAGCAGCCAACCAACCCTGAGCCGATAGCCGACGGCGACCAACCAACAGACCCAATCACAGAACGACCGAAGCTACGAACCAAAAGTTCTGACGGAGAAGCTCGCGCCACAGCTACCGGCGAACTCATCTCTAACGTCGTATTGAGAACGAGCTCTCCGGCTCATCCAGATGCAACTCCACTTCCTCAAAAAGTCGACCAGCCGGAAACGCGAAGGTCTGCCGAAGCGTCGGACGTGGCAGACATCATCGTGGCGGCCCCCAAAAAGTCCTGGCGTGTCCCGGTCATTATGGGGCTCGTTGGTGTCGCTGCGCTATTTTTTGCTTTTCGCGCTAACGACTCATCCGCAACTTATTCTAAGAAGTCAAAGCCCGCGGTAGGTAGCAGCACAGCAGCATTAATGCAACCGAGCTCATCAGCTGCGTCCGAACTCGAAATCACAGACGAAGAAGCCGATGCCTCTAGCACGGGCTCAACCTCAGTATCAAAGACCGCACTCAAGTCGAGCAGCGTTAAGAAATCAAAAAGCAATTCTAAGTCAAACAAGTCATCCAAACCAGACTCTAAACGCATGGTAAGAAGGGCCAAACGTCTAAAAGACCAAGGCAGATATGGTGAGGCACTTTTGGAAGTAGAAAAGGCTTTAGCCGTCTCGCGACGTAGGTCTACTGAATTACTAAGAGTTGAGCTTCTATCAGAACTTGGCCAAAAAGATAGAGCATTGCGGGACGTTGACAAACTTTTAAAGCGCAACCCAAGTTACGCAACGGCTTGGGCGAGAAAAGGTACTCTACTTTGGAGAAGCGGAAAACGCGCAAGCGCGAAACAGGCGTACCAAAAATATTTGGAGCTTGAGCCCACTGGCAATCGAGCTGAACAAATTAGGGCACTAACAGGTATCCCATAATGCTAACCCTTGGAATTGAAAGCTCATGTGACGACACATCGGTTGCGATTCTGGATGGAGACAAAATCCTAGCCAACGTTGTCGCGAGTCAAACCATTCACAAGAAATTTGGTGGCGTAGTGCCCGAGTTGGCTTCCCGACAACATGTCGTCGCCATTGATTCTGTCATTAAGGAAGCTTTGTCTGTTTCAGATAAATCCCTTGGCCAGCTCGATTTGATAGCAGCGACCCACGCACCCGGTCTTGTCGGCGGACTGTTGGTAGGAATGCAAGCTGCCAAAGGTCTTGCTCTTGGATCTGGCGTTCCCTTTCTTGGTGTACATCACCTAGAAGGTCATTTGTCGGCGACTTTTCTTACCGACGACCCAGTAGTTTTTCCACATTTAGCACTGGTCGTTTCCGGAGGACATTCGCAAATTATTCTCGCGGAGAAGTTCGGCCGTTACAAACTGGTAGGGGGCACAAGAGATGACGCAGCAGGAGAAGCGTTCGACAAAGTCGCTAAGATTCTTGGACTAGGTTATCCGGGAGGACGTTACGTAGACGAACGTGCCAAACTGGGCAACCCCACTGCGGTTCCTTTTCGCCCGATTATGACCTTGAAGAAGTCCGGCCTCGACTTTTCATTCAGTGGCCTAAAAACAGCCGTTCGCAACTACTTGATTGACAATCCGTCACTGGACGAACAAGGCGTCAACGATCTGTGCGCCAGTTTTCAGCATACGGTAGTCGAAGTCTTGGTTAGAAAAACAACAAGCGCCGTCAAAATGTACAACGTTCCAGCCGTCCAAGTATGTGGGGGCGTGGCATGTAATTCAGGGCTTCGGACGGCTATGAGAGCCGCGGGAGCCGAACATGGGTTCTCTGTTCACATCGCGAAGCCAGCACTGTGTACTGACAATGGAGCCATGATAGCCGCTGCGGCGCATCGCAGATTTGCCATCTCAGGACAAAGTCCGATGAGTTTGTCACCGCAGGCCAACTTTCCTCTGGATACTCTATGAGTGAAGTCTATCCTAGCGCCTTTGCGCTTATGAAGAAGTACGACATAACTCCGAAGAAATCTTTTGGACAAAACTTTCTGATTAGTGAGCGGGTATTTCGAGGCATTGTTGATGCTGTGGTTCAAGAAATTGATGATGTGGTCATTGAGTTCGGCGCCGGAGTGGGCACGCTTACGGCTCGTCTCTCGGAGAGAGTGCCGGAAGGTCTAGTTGTTGCGGTGGAGCGCGAAAGAGATATGCTGACTATTCTGAACGGCGAGCTCTCCCAGTACGACAACGTACAGATTCACGAAGGTGATGCGATGAAGTTCGACGTCACGGGAATCGCAAAGTGGCAAGGTCGACCCGTGTCCGTATGTGGAAATCTCCCTTACAACATCGCCTCCCAAATCATGATTGCATTGACAGCAAAAAGAAACCGCTCATGGATCACGAGATGCGTATTCTTGATTCAGAAGGAGATGGCAGACCGTCTCCTTGCCTCCCCTGGTACCAAAGCCTACGGCCCACTCGGCGTGATAATAAGTGCGTACTACAACATCACGTCAGTGGTGAAAGCAGGCCCTAACTGCTTTGTTCCCGCACCGAGAGTTCATTCCACTGCAGTTCAGCTCATCCCTAAAACAGAGCTTTGGGAAGCCGACGACGAATGGTTTCGCAAGACGGTCCATGCCGCATTGGGACATCGCCGCAAGACCCTCAGGAACTCCTTGCGTCAAGTCTTTGCTGACGACCATGTAGATCAATCACTCCACGATGCTTCTATTGAGGGTGGGGTTCGTGGAGAAACGTTGCCCCCCAAACAACTAGGGAAACTTTCTGAAGCGCTGCGCAAAAACAATCCGCGAAGTTAGTTTGTCTGGATCAAGCCTTCAGTGTTGATATGAGTTACGCCAAAGAGCGAGGGGACTAAACTACTAAGGCTTAGTTTTTCCTCTGGGGAAACTCTGCCAACCATGAACGCTTCGCTACCACTCACTGTAGTAGTTACCGAATCTGGAGTGATTTTCTCAAGACGCTTCAAACCGAGCGTCGGCTCAGTTGAAAAATAGGGAGTCTCTCGGACCACAACGTGTTCGAGATCAACTTCGTATCGGACGGACAATGTTTTTACAGAGGGTGATAAACTATCTCTCATCAAATACAGCGTCGATTTTCCGTCTTCCTTAAACTCTGACTTGGAGATAATGATTCCCGGTTCTGCTTCGCAAGCATTAACAAACGAGTTCCAACGTTTTGCTCTAGACTCTGTTTGCTTTTTCCCCGCTAGTACCGACGAATAAAAGAACAAACCACAGAATACCAAAAGTAACGCGACGCCCAAAGCTTTCCAATTGAAGCTCTTAGAGTTCGCCGACTTAATCTTTGCGTCGACTAGTCCGGAAGTCATTGTCTCTGTAATAGGTGCTACGCTTTCCGTATCTCCATCAAATTTTGAAATAAGTTTGCCGTGCCGAAGGTATATTTGTTCGTGAAGTGTTCTCGTCCGCTCCCTTAACGAGTCCGCGGCATTTCCTGAAACCACCACCACTAAAATGGTGGCTGCTCGAAAATCCGAAAATGCTGTCAAGTCACCAATTTCGAAAGACTTAACCCCTTCGGATTGTTTTGAGTTGAAAGCATCTTCTGCGAAACTTTCGAGCACCGTCATCATGGAAGCAACAAGCGAGGCTTTATCAGCTTGCTCGCTATCTCGATGCACACTTGTGAGCAGTACGCCGGATTCCCTCTCGATAAGAAATACATCGCGAACGGCAAACTCAAGAGTTTTGCGGATGATCATTTCTGAGAAAGGAATACCACTTCGAGCAGCTTGCATGCGCCAGAGAAGCCCCTTAGGAGAAACGCTATACTGGATGGCATTATCGATTTGCCTGACGAAGGTTGCCATAGTCTCTTTAACTGTGGCGCGTAGCGCAGGTCCCATTGAAGGCCCGATAGCTTTGCCAAACTCGTCTGGCTGTTCCATCACGGCTTGGAACACGCCTTCATGAATCCAAGGCCGTATAGCAGCGTCGAGTTCAAGGTGCTGTCCTGGAGCCGTCTCCGATAGTACTTCAATGACTAGCTCTCTTTTTTGCGCAAGCGTGTGGGTTCTATCAATGGCACTCGCGACAAGCTCGTGGTCTTTACCGACAATAATTTGTCGTAACAGATCAAGTTCCCTGTCCGACTCAACGGCTTCAGCGTTAGTGCCTCGGCCCATTCGCAGACGACCCGTAACGTTTTCTGTGATTAGTGGCGCACGACTCGGCGCGGATAATTCACTGGAATCAGTTAGAGTTTTGCTCACTATCATCCCCAAGTCCGCTAGCTGTATTCGTTTCGATGCTGTGGGCAATCTCGCGCAGTGCTACAGAAAGCTGGCTTCGACTGGCCTTCGTCACAGAGAGTTCTTCAATCTCAGCTCGGAAATTGTCTTCGGTTTCTTTACGAGCTCTCTTGCTCTGGTTCTCAATGCTCTTC
The DNA here is from genome assembly GCA_020630875.1 of Deltaproteobacteria bacterium. Classification (GTDB taxonomy): domain Bacteria; phylum Myxococcota_A; class Polyangia; order Haliangiales; family Haliangiaceae; genus JAHDIH01. The sequence continues at coordinate 65,956 of JAHDIH010000002.1, forward strand.
ACTTGATCTCTGATAAAGCGTCGTTGCTCATCGTGCAGTTGGTTCATACGCTCATCAACCTCACGCATTTTGCTATTGTACGTAGCCTGAATTTTTTCTAGGTCGCTTGTTACCGTTTGCAATCTTTCGGTCACCAAATTGGAGAGCTGCGACAGTTTTTTCGACATCGATTGTATCTCTTGGTTGAGATAGCTCTCTAGTGAATCCATTCGAGAGTCGGTGCGTTCGGTTCTCGTCTCAAGCTGTTGTTGATTTAGCTTTTTTACTTTTTCAAGTTCGCGCTGAAGCTCCTGCGCAAACCTGCCCGCAATGATTTCACGGATTTGTTCAATGCCGTCATTGGCATTCACGCCGTTGGTTCGTGCAGATTTGGTAATTTTATTATCCCCCATGTCACGACAGTATCACGAATAATGCGAGTGACTGTAATTTGCGAATGTCGAAATATGCCCACATAGAAGGGCATTAAGAGAGGTTCTCTACAATTACTTCTGTTTGACCACAATGTTTTTAGCGATTAGCTCGAATGCTTTTTCAACGTTTTCACCGGACTTAGCACTGGTGGCAAAGCAGGACGCTCCTTCGGGATTCTGCAGAGCGAAGTCTTCCAGGTCTTTTTTGTTGGCGAGTTCTACAATTGGCAACCCTTCGGGTAATTGTTCTCTGACCTTTGTGAGCGTTTCGTAAGTGTCGGATCGACTCCCATCATAGACAAGTAGAGCTCCTTTGATCCCACCCAAATATTTTTTTACGTCGGTACCTCCTTCGATGTCCCACACCAAAAGTTCCACTGATTTTTTATCAATTTCCGTGGTTCTACGAGAGATATTAACCCCGATGGTCGTAGCGTAAGATTCGGAAAAAATGCCATGAATGTATCGTTTCACCAGACTGGTCTTACCCACTCCAGATGCGCCGAATAGGCATATTTTCGCTCTCAACACACGGCATCCTACATCTATTCAATTGAATTACAAGCTCCGTGTTGGTGGGGCTATGTCCGGTTCGGTAGGTCCGCAATGTTGGGTATGATTCAATGGTGTCGGAACGAATCCAGCAATACTTTCAGTTGATAGCTGAGGCTGTACCAGGTGCACTTTGGGCTTACGACCTTTCTGAAGGACGTATTATCATGGTTTCCGCATCTTTCAGCGATATCACCGATGCCGACGCTACCGATGTAATCCGAGACGTAAAAGACTGGCGGTTGAAGGTATGCGCGGAAGAAGACTTAGAGATGGTGCGGAGCTTCAACGACCTTTGTCTTGTAGAGGCAGCCAATGTCGAGTACCGCCTTAAGAATAGTGGTCGCGTTATTCGCGAATCCTCAAGTATTGCGGAGAATATGGGAACGCAGTTGGTAATGGGACACATTTCAGATGTTACCCATTTGCACAACCTTGTCTCTTCAGTGCAGGCAAGAGAAGAACGCGTCAACGTATTACTAGGCGTATCAAGCGATATCATTCTTTGCTTTAACGACCAGTTAGAACTAACGGATTTTCATACCGGATCTGGTTTTCCAGCCGAGAGGATTTGGTTTGATAAAGCGATACTTCATTGCAAGAGCCAACTAAAAAAGAACGAAGAATTTTCAGAAGGAACGTTTGGTGGCAAACACTTTCAAACTACGGCACGTAAAAGTTCAAATGGGGAATGGTTGGTCGTCTTTAAGGACGTCAGTACCATTCATGCCAGAGTCGCTACATTAGAAGAAACTGCTGAAAAAGATCAGCTCACTCAGGCGTTCAATCGTCACGGGTTGCAGAACCGATTGAGTTTCTTTTCCGAGTCTCCGAAGTTTGCTGCAGCCTTAATCGACTGCGACAATTTCAAAACCATCAACGACAAGCTTGGTTGGGCGGGAGGCGACAGGGTCTTGCAAGAAATTGCCAATCTATTGCGAGCCAACGTACGAAGTTCGGACGTAATCGCTAGAATCGGCGGAGACGAGTTTGTCGTGCTATTCAATCACGATTCTGAAAAGCATCTTATGGATGCCTGTCAAAGGATTCAACAAGCAACGGAAAAACTGCCATTCCGATGGGATAACGGCGCTGGGTCGGTTTCCGTCAGTATTGGGGCCGCATTACTGGAAGGCGATGCAGTAACCACAATAGAAGCTTTGATCCTTAGTACGCAAAAAGCACTAAAAAGTAGCAAGCGAAGCGGAAAAAACCGAGCGACGATTTCGCCGATGCCACAATTTACTTAGGAACTTTTTCCCAATCCGCTAAAAATTTGGCAAGCCCAATATCTGTAAGAGGGTGCTTAGCGAGTTGCTTGAAAACTTTAAGCGGACAGGTCGCGACTTGCGCTCCAATCTGTGCGGCTTCCAAGACGTGCATAGGGTGACGCACCGAAGCTACGAGAACTTCTGTGGGGTAGCCGTAATTGTCGTAAATTTGGACAATTTCATGGATTAACTCCATCCCGGTACCGGAGATGTCATCTAACCGTCCCACGAACGGAGAGATGTAAGTCGCACCTGCCTTAGCTGCGAGCAAAGCTTGCGTGGCAGAGAAACAAAGGGTCACGTTAGTTTTGATACCTAAATCGGTACATTGTTTCGTGGCTTTTAGTCCTTCCACTGTCATTGGAATTTTGACCACAATATTATCTCGTAGCGCTGCCAGCTCTTTGGCTTCTTTCATCATCTCTGTGGCATCAGTGCCGACGACTTCAGCAGAAACCGGACCACTTACTACGTCGCATATTTCCAACAGGACGTCGCGAAACTTTTTTCCCGACTTAGCGATTAAAGAGGGGTTCGTCGTTACCCCATCCAGTATCCCCATTGAGGCTGCTTCTTTAATATCTTCGATTTCTGCTGTATCTATAAAAAACTTCATAACGCGCGCAAAAACTAACACGTCGGTCAGACTAAGTTGCCCTCACGCCTCATGAAAACTTGTGGTCACACCTGTGGGTTACTGTGCTCCAACTTCGGAGCAAATGTGGGCTTTAGTTCCTGAAGACTAGTCGTCCACGATCTGCACTCAGCGATCCGCTGATCAATCCAAATGTTAATAACCTGATCGAAGAAGAGGATCATCTTGAGATCACTCACATAAAGACCATTCATCCACATATCCAATGGTCCTACTTCTAATACTACTAAATTATTAAATCTTTAAAATATATAGTATAGAGAGCTGTCAGTAAGAAAGCGCAACAACATGAAGTTCACGATTACAAAGTCAGAATTCCTTAGAGGGCTAAAATTAGCTCAGAGCATAGCCGATAGGAAAAGCACCATGCCTATGCTCGCTAACGTGCTTCTTAAGACAAGCGGAAAGAAACAGTTGCTTCTCGCTGCGACGGATTTGACCGTTTCTTTGTCAGCAGAACTTGAATGCGAAACCCAAGCGGCGGGCGGTTTAACCGTAAGGGCAAAACATTTGCACGATATTGTAGCCAACCTTCCAGGAGCTACGGTTGAAATAGAGCGAATGGACAACAACTGGGCTGAGATTCGAGCAGGCCGGGTCAAATACAAGCTGGTTGGTTTACCGGACCGAGACTTCCCTAAGATTCCGGATCATCGAGAAATTGAACTATCAAAGGTAAAGACGTCCACCATCAGAGACATGGTCGACAAAACAATGTTTTCAATCTGTAATGATGAGACAAGATTTCACCTTAATGGTGTTCTATTCGAAGTGGGAGATGATGGTGCTCGGATGGTTTCTACCGATGGGCACAGGTTGTCTAAAGTAGAACGTGCCATTGATGGATTACCAAAACTTTCCGCAGGAGTAATCATTCCGAAGAAGGGAGTGATGGAACTTAAGAAACTCCTGGATTCAGGAGATGAGTGCGAGATAGCAGTAAAGACTCCTTTTATTTTTGCTAAGAACAACGGTATCGTGATGGCGATTAAATTGATTGATTCGCAATTCCCGCCTTACGAACAAGTGATTCCCAAAAAACACGACAAGCGTGCGTTGCTCGATAAGGGGGAGTTGATCGCAGCCGTGAAACGTGCACAACTTATGTCTTCTGAAACAAGAGGCGTTAAGTTCGCGCTTAGTAATAGTGTTTTAACGATTTCGAGTGATAATCCTGATCTAGGTGATGTAAAAGAAGAAGTAGAAGCTGAATACTCAGGAGATGAAGTACATATCGGCTTTGACCCTAAATACGTCGTTGATTTGCTGAATCACATCGACAGCAACCAAGTTGCTCTAGAGTTGAATGGAGAATTAGATCCAGGATTACTTAGGCCTGTATCAGAAGAAAATTACTTAGGCGTTATTATGCCTATGCGTATCTGAGGTGAGGTTACTCGAACTTAGGGCCAAAGGGTTTCGCAATCTTAAGACCCTTGCGCTTGAACCTCATCCTAGATTCAACGTGATATGGGGAGATAACGGTCAGGGAAAAACCAATCTGTTGGAAGCAATATATTGTGCCTGCGCCCTAAGGTCATTTAGGACTGCAAAAGCAAAAGAGGTTATTGCGCTGGGAGAAGAGCAAGCGCACGTAAAAGCAATTGTAGCTCACGGTTCCACCGAATCTACGTACGAACTTATGCAAGGAGTCAGGTCACGTAAGATTCGTCTTAACGGAAAAGCAGTTCGTCCACTTCGCAATTACTTCGGAAATTTCAACGTGGTTCTTTTTAGTCCTGAAGACCTACGCATTCCTAGGGATTCACCTTCGAGTAAGCGCAAGTTTTTAGATCGCTCGGTTTTTGGCGCTCATCCTGATCATCTTGCCATTGTTCAGAACTACGAAAAGGTGGTGAAAAATCGCAACGCACTTTTAAAAAAGGGCAGGGAGACAGGAAGCCTTTCTTTAGATTTGTTAGAAGTTTACGATGGACAACTTGTGGAGAGCGGAAACGAACTTTTCAACTCCAGAGTTAGCTACCTCAAGCAGCTAAAGCCGATGTATGAGGAAGCGTTCTCAAGTATCATTTCGGGGATCACAGCTTCGGTGGAATACGAGCCGAGTTTCGAAAATTTGGCAGAGTCACTCGTGAGCAGCAGAAGTAAAGACATGGCAAGAGGAACAACTTCTGTCGGTCCGCATCGGGATGATTTGCTCTTTTCTATCGATGGGCAAATGGCTTCAAGTTTCGCGTCTCAGGGGCAAACTCGCGCGATGGTTTTGGCGTGGAAAAGTGCAGAGATGCAGCTTTTGAATCAAACCCTTGGCCGACTGCCGATATTGTTACTTGATGACGTTAGTTCTGAGCTCGACGCAGAAAAAAACGAAAAACTGTTTTCTCTCATCGAACGGCAAAGTGGTCAGTGTTTTGTAAGCACTACAAATCCGGAATATGTGCGTATCAATGCGGATAGAAAGCTCTGGAACGTAGAATCAGGCGCCGTGACCGCAGACATGTAGGATATCTGATCACATGTGGGTAACATGTGGAAATTGTGTCTAACTGCCATTTTTAGGGTTGTTGCTCGCAAAATATCGAAATATGGCTAGACTGCGGTCGTGCAAGCTAAAATTGAGCGCGTCACCAAAGAAACCTCCGTTTGTCTTGAGTTGGACGTGAATGGCGTAGGAAACGCGAATGTGAACGGGCCTGTCCCGTTTCTCAATCACATGCTTGACGCATTTGCTCGTCATGGAAAGTTTGATTTATCGGTGACCGCCAATGGTGATGTCGATATCGATGATCACCACACGGTCGAGGATGTGGGGCTCGTGCTTGGGCAAGCAATGAAATCCGCGCTTGGCGACGGAGCTGGGTTAGTTCGCTACGGACACATGACGTTACCGATGGACGATACCCTTGTGACCGTAGCTGTTGATTTCTGTAATCGGCCTGCTTTTGTGTGGAAGGTCGATGGGCTTGAGCGAAAGCGTGTAGGATCGTTTGATTGCGAGCTGGCAAAGGAATTTTTTGCGGCGTTCGCAATGGAAGCAAAGTGCAACTTACACATGGTGTTGCACTACGGCGGCAACGCGCATCATGTGATCGAGTCGCTCTTTAAGGCTACGGCTCGCGCAATGGACATGGCAACACGAATCGATTCCAGAATCGCGGGTCAGGTTCCTTCTACCAAAGGAACGCTCAGCAAGTAATGCGCGTAGGAATTGTGGATGTCGGAATGGGAAATCTCCATTCTGTGGAAAGTGCCATTAGGCGTGTGGGTGGTGACGTATATCTTATTCGCACAGCCGAAGCGCTGGCATCAGCCGAGCGAGTAGTTTTTCCAGGACAGGGTGCTTTTGGGCCTTTTATGAACAGTATTGATTCATTAGGAATGCGGCAGCCCCTGGTTAAGCATATTCGCGACGGCAAACCATATCTTGGAATTTGCCTTGGACTGCAGGCTCTCTATCAATCGAGTGATGAGTCACCGGGGGCTATTGGACTTGGGGTTTACAGCGGACACGTCAAAAAGTTTACACACTCTGATTTACGCGTTCCTCATATGGGTTGGAATCACGTTGATGGTGGTCCCTCCGAGTTGTCGGGCAAACATTACTATTTCGTTCATTCGTACTTTGTTGATGGAAAAGAAGATCAAATAATGACCGCCAAGTATGGGGTAGATTTTACGGCAGCAATTCAAAGGGAAAATCTATTTGCCTGTCAGTTTCATCCAGAAAAAAGCCAAGAAGCTGGACTCGCTGTGTTAGGGCATTACTTAAAATGAAGATTCTACCCGCAATAGATTTACTAGAAGGAAAAGCAGTGCGTCTCGTAAAAGGGAAGAAAGACGCGGTAACCGTTTTCAGCGATAAACCTTGGGAACTGGCACAACAGTATTTTGATAGTGGCGCAACAATGCTTCACGTCGTGGATCTGACCGGAGCCTTTGGGGATAAAGTATCATCTCTACCCATTATTGAGCGGATGATTGCTTGCGGGGTAGCAATGCAGGTGGGTGGTGGTATTAGGGAAATGGCCGACATTGATCGTTATTTTGATATTGGTGTGTCACGAGTTGTCATTGGTACTAAAGCCGTCACGGATCCCATGTTCGTAGAAGCGGCTGCAGCTAAATATCCAAGTAAAATCGTAGTCGCCGTAGATTCCTACGGTGAACAAGTGGCTACCAAGGCTTGGCAAGAAACTTCAGAGCTTACTACCCGAGAGTTATCGGTTCGTTCCATTAGTGCCGGAGCGTTGGGAGTGCTGTACACTGATATTGATCGTGACGGCGTTGAAGTTGGACCCAATATCGAGCGAACTATGAATTTGAAAAAGCAGGTTGGAAAGGCGTTAGTCATTGCCTCTGGCGGTGTGGGAACACTAAAACATCTGAGCGAGCTAACGAAAACCGGGGCGGATGAAGTGGTCGTCGGACGAGCCTTGCTTGCGGGAAACTTTACGTACAAAGAAGCGTTTGCAGCAACCCAATAATAGATAGGTCGTTGTTTGCAAACAACGCATCGCTGGCTCACAATCATGGCGATTTTGGGATACCAGGAATGAAACTATTCTACTTCTTAAACGTGTTGGTAGCCGGTTGGATAAGCATAACGAGTCTTTGGTTTCCGGAGAGTGCCCATTCTAGTGTCTTCGAAGAATGTTTCGTATATTCAGAGACCATTAGACTGGTTAGCGCCTTGTGGTTTGCGATATTCATATTGTCACTGCTGGGAATTTTTTTCCCACAGAAAATGTGTGTGGTGCTGTTGTTTCAATTGATTTACAAAGGGTCCTGGCTACTTTTCTCGGCATTGCCTGCAGCGTTGAGCAACCAAATGCATCCACGTGGGATGACCATTTTTTTCTGCTTTGGGTCGTTGGATTGCCGTTTGTTATTCCTTGGAAGTTTCTCTTTGAAGGTACGCAGTGAACAGGCGCAACGTAATGGCGCGTTGGTTTTTAATTTTTGAGGAATGCAGCTCTCAATCAATGCTGACCACGTTGAGTCCACCTGGGTACCAATAGCTCGTTCTTCTGGCGTAACCATAGACTGAAATTCCAAAGTCGTCGGTTCCATCTATTTGATGATGGCCGCCCGCTGTACTTTGCAGTTCCACATGTTTGCTGCCCCACTCCGATCCAACAATCGGTATGAAATCAGTTACGGGCATGCCATCCAACGTAACCGACGTCCCAAGTCGCGCTACGATATTCACATAGCTGACGTCGTAGTTGTCAGGGGCTAAAAAGCGATAGGCGTTGCGGTACTGGACTACCGGTACTGCTACGGTCATTGCAGGATCCCCAAATTCGGTTTGTTCGTGGCCGATGCCTTTCATGTATTGCGCAACAACCACTTTTTTCGTGGTGTTTAATTCTACATCTTTCGAGGTAGCGAGTTCGATGAAGTCTCCAGCGTTGGCGAGGGTTGCATTTACCACTCCGGCAGGAACGCTTGTAATTTCTGTGTTGTCTTCCACCGCGACGATCCGCACAAGGCGATCGCGGTCTCCCTGTAATGGATCTATCGTTGGGTAAGTGACTACGTACTTTTTACCGAGAGCTTGGTTGGGAAGCATTGTTTCTTCGAGATGATCGCACGCTGCAGTATCCGTTGGAATTTGCGTGCAAGAATGCGCGGAGATTACTTGAATCGGCTTGTTGGATGAAACGGACGAGCCGGTGAGGTCGGCACCATCTCTTTCAGAGTTGGTGTTTTCGTAACTCTTGACCACCACTACATCGCCGGATTGCAGGGTGATGGCGTTGACGTCCACGGATTGATCCACCGCTGCGCTAGCGTCCAGTGTAATTTTTGTATCGTTTTCTTTGGCGGTAATGACGATTGCGCCAGGGTTACTGTACCAATGACCCCATCCGGCAATGGTGTAGTTCGTTCCCCATGTGTTGGAAGGCAGCAAGACGGAAGCGTCATTGGAATAGGAGTGGTCATCGCCGTCGGTGTGGTTGAGTGGGCTAAACTGATAAGCGGTGATGGGTCTGTTGGAACGAATGTGATAGGCGCCGCCAGACACCGCGACAGAGCTAGGATCTATTGGATTGCAAAATTCCCCGCACCCTCGCAGTTGTGGGTCCCAAGGTAATTCCTGCACTTCGGATCCGCCGGGAGCAATCTCTAAAACAATTGGTGTGGAAAGCATGCCGCCGTCGATTTGGACGCGCGCTACATCTGTGGACGCATTTGCGAGGACTACCGCTGGTAAGAATTTGTAGTCGACTCGATTCGGGGTGATCGTAGGGAAGTACTCACACCCAATGTACGATTTTTCACCGAGGAACTGCGGACTGCATTCGCCTTCGCATAGGCCTGAGTCGCCGCAGGACACATCCATCACGGCGTCGCAGTGGGTGGCTTGATAACCCGTTCCATCTGCTGCACAAACCATCGATTTGTCACCATCGCAATACGCATCTCCTGGTACGCAGGTGACGCAGCCCAGTTCCGCATCGCAGGCGGTGTCGCATGTTATTATTCGAACCGCACCAGCCTCGCAACTTAGATGATCACCATTAGCACATTTGCTCTGTTCGCACGGAGTTCCCTGAGATGTCGCATTGCAACCACCAACAAGAGATATAGATAATAGACAAATTAGTCTCACCTATCTGATACGCGGTAGGATGAACAAACGATCCTCGGGATACGAATTTACCATTCCTGGCGAACGAAAGCTGGCAGACTCATTTATCCGATAGAAGTTTTTCGCATGAATCATCCACGAACGAAACGTTCGGCACCGCCGGAGAAGTCAGGCCCGGGTAGGAGTACCGCGGACGTAGGCGCAATCGCTGCCGAGGTGTATCCGCGTTCGGCCATCAATCGGCCAAAGCGACCTAGTTGGCCCCGTCCCGGATCGGCAATAATGACTTCACAAACTGGTTTTGCATGGCTATCAATAAAGCTTGCGAGAAGTTCCGCATGGCCGCGCTCGTACATCAAGTCGCTGGCGATGATGAGATCAAAAGTACCAAAGTCTGGGTAAGCTATCTTTTGGTCAGCATTCCAGTCGGCGAGAAAGAATGGAATGTTTTTACAGTCATTGAGCAAAACATTAGCTTTCATAAAACTTTCAACCTCCGGGTGGTAGTCGGTGGCGGAGATGTCAGCGCCACGGAGACTAAGCATCAAACTTGGAAGCCCTAGACCACAGCCTACTTCTAGAATGCGACGCTCTTTAAGTTCGAAACTATAGGCGAGTCGTGCCAATAGTATGCTCGATTCCCAGACCACGCCAAACAGCGACCAGTTACTTGTCGAAATACCGAGTGCTTCCGCTTCCCCGTCATCGTCTTGGTATTCTTGCCTATTTCGTAGTCTACGAACGTGAATATCTATGTCTGCAAATTCAAAGGTTTCGTAGCAAAGGCGAAGAGAGGACACGGGAGCTCCTTGGTGAAGTAAAAACAAACAGTTCTGCTTCGAGCTTTTCTCGCTACGCAACCAAGATCACAGTAGCGCACTTTAGATCCGGTGACGCTAGGTCTTTTTGGGTTTCCCAACGTATAATTTGTCGATTATCCCGGCAAAATTTCCGTTAACCCCCTTTTTCAGGCAAAAGAGAATCTTTGTGACGGTCGGGGTTAACATTCCACTTCGGAATATATTGCGCGGATAGATCGAGATAAATAGTTCTCCCATCCCAATTTTTGAATTAACATATTGAAGGCGGCGTCCGTCGTATGGAGTGAATATGAAAAAATTTGTAGTAAGCGTAGTAGCAGCAGGCATCACAAGCATCGTTTTATTGGCAGCCCCTCAGGCTGAGGCCGGAGATCCCAAACCATGCGTTAGAACTGACTTTAAAACCGTGGCAATTGCAGAAGCTTGCAAGAAAGGCGGACAGAAGGCAGCGAAGAAAGCCATGAAGAAGTTCACCAAAGCGGCAAAAGCGAAACAGTCGGGCCTGAACTGTAAGTCCTGCCACAGTAACCTTCGTCCTAAATACGAGCTCAAATCCGACGGGCTAGAGCTTTACAAAAAGCTCGGCGGTAAATAGAAACTAAGTCTAAGCGTAAAGGGCCACTTCGGTGGCCCTTTTTTGGTTTGTGAGAACGCGAGTTGAGCTTTTACCGTTTTCTCTGTAGTTTGCAAAAATGGTGGAAGTCAATTGGGGTCCAGATGGATTAGCCCCTTGTGCGGTTCAAAACGCATTAACCGGTCGGCTGTTAATGATCGGCCACATGAATCAATCTTCGCTTGAGTTGAGCATGACGACTGGCTTTGTTCACTTTTGGTCACGCTCCCGCAACAAGATGTGGAAAAAGGGAGAAACTTCCGGTCACACATTATCGGTGGTGTCACTCCGTACCGATTGCGATCGTGACGCGTTGGTTTGTTTAGCCCTACCTGAAGGGCCAACGTGCCATACAGGGGTGCAAAGCTGCTTTTTCGAACCACTCCATGGAGCGTTGAAGTCCCCTATACTCCATGCCCTGACGGAAGAGATTGAAGATAGGAAGCGTAGCGACTCAAATGCCAGTTACACCAAATCTTTACTATCCAAAGGTGTGCACAAGATATCAGAGAAGGTGATTGAGGAATCGCAAGAATTTGTCGAAGCGCTCAAAGATGAAAGTGACGACCGAGTGGCCTCAGAGTGCGCGGATATCTTGTTCCATTGCATGGTCGGTCTGGCCCACCGCAGCTTGTCTATTGAGGATGTTGCAATGCAGCTTTTGAAACGATTTGGCATAAGTGGTCATGACGAAAAACGCTCGAGGGAGTGAGCTTGTAGATGCCCTACTCGGCCCTGAGAGCCCGCTGGTTTCTCAAGGCTTCACGTTTCGACAAAGTCAGTTAGACCTCGCACACGCGCTTAGAAACAGTCTCGAGGATGGTGGTACCTCACTGTTCGAAGCGGAGACAGGAATCGGAAAAAGTATCGCTTACTTAGTTGTACTGGCCGCTACTAACCGACGATGCGTGATTGCAACTAGTACGAAGCTTCTACAGAAACAATTGTTGCGAGAAATTTCGCTGTTACAAGAGTTCGGAGTGGAGCTGTCATTCTCCCAACTCAACGGAGTCTCAAACTACCCTTGTTTGCGGACCGAGAGCGGTTCTATTTCCGCAACCTATTGTGAAACTTTCGATTGTTCTGAGGCAGCGTCTTGTTTTTACATGGAGGATCGGAGAAAAGCCCAATCATCTCAGGTGGTTATAGTGAACCATGCGTTGCTCCTATCTGCATTACGTACCAATCAGTTCGAAAACTACTTTGGTAAAGTAGACGCGATATTGTTTGATGAGGCCCACAATCTGCTCTCGTCGCGAAACACGGACTCCACCGCCAACTTGACTAGGAATTTTTCTGTATTTCTTGAATTGGCAGATCGTGACGCCTTGCTGTCGAAGGAACAACGGAACGCATTGTTGAAGGTACACTCCAGGTTCATCCAAGGGCTTGATCGTGGAGAGCTCAAAGCGGAGTTACTAAGATTCGATGATAAGCTTGTGTCGCGTTTCTGGCAAAGTCAGAAGAGAAACAGCTTTGACATTTCTGCTCTGGGGAAAATGTTATCAAAAGAAGTTGCATCTTCGATATTTGTATCGGGCACTTTGCGTTCCTACGATGGGTTCGAAAGTTTCTCTGAGCTTCTTGGACTAACGGTGCAGACAGATTACATTGCTGATACGGTTCATGACTACGGTAGCCAAGCTTACCTATATCTGCCGCAGAACATCGAAGACAACTTAGACAATCTAAGTTCCGTAATTGGTGAGTTGCATGAGCTCTGTGGCAAAGGATTGGTATTGTTTTCCAGTTACAATCGACTTGACGGGGTCTCGAAAAGACTCAGTCCGTACATAGACCTGATCGCTCAAGAGCCGGATCAGTCGGGGCTCGCTAGTGAGTTCTTCGACCTGGACAACACAGTATTACTAGCAACGGGAAGCTTTTGGAACGGGGCGGATCTTGGTGATGATCTCGGGTTTGTTTTGGTGGATCGCCTACCGTTTCTTCCTCCTGACGAACGAGACTTCCTTGATTTTCAATTGCCTTTGGCGGTACTAAAATTGAGGCAAGGACTCGGTAGGTTGATACGCTCAGAGCGTAGTTTCGGAGTGCTGTGCGTCTTTGATTCTAGGCTGCTGAAACGAAGTTACGGACAATCGTTTCTATCTGTGCTCCCGAAGGATTTGCCTCGGACCAGTTCTTTCGAACAGATCAGAAAATTCGTCGAAGCGTAAAGTTATCCACACTATTCACAGCATCCGGAAAATGCCAAATCTTCTCCGTAGGTGGAGCTTTCGAGGAATACTGGTCTTGTAACAACTGGACTTTCATCGTTGTGGACAATTGTGGATTAAGTTCCACGTGGAACATCAAGAGCGGAGCAGTGAAACCAATAGGTCCAAGTCAGCTCTTTCATGAGTTGCTGACAACGTTATTCTAAGTCGTTCTGTTCCACGTGGAACAGTGGGGTAACGGATGGGCTGGACCCAGACACCGGCCTCACGAAACACCGCCGCGTTCTCAACAGGGTCAGTTGTTGGAATGGGAAAAATGGGACCTTTCACAGGAGCCAACATCTTCTCCCCAAAATATTCACAGTTCTCCCACAGCTTCTTTCGAAGGTGGTCGCTATCTCGCAATTCTCTAATGCCAACAGTGGCTCTGTGAAACCATTGGGGACTGGGGGCGGTTGAAAAAATAAAACTCCTGGAAGCGTTTCGAAAATATTCGATCGCTGCGGTGGTTCCAGCTACGAATCCCCCACTCCATCCGGCCGCTTTACTCAGCGTTCCCAGAAAGATGTCTGGCTTCAGACCAAGAGAGCTCGATAAGCCAAGACCGTCGAATAGACCTAAGGCGTGCGCTTCATCAAGAACCAGTAGCGCGTTGTAATCGCGCCTTAGTTGGAATAGCTTGGTCAGCCCTGCCCTATCACCATCCATGGAAAACAGGCTCTCAGAAACGATTACGGGTTGCCTGGTGCAAGATCTAAGCATGGCTTCTAGTGCTTGATAGTCCAAGTGCGGAAATACTGTTACGGAAGATTTAGCGAGCCGACAGCCATCAATCAAACTGGCATGGTTCAGAGCGTCACTGAAAATTTCTACATCCAATGCACCGATTGCTTGAAGGATTCCCACGTTGCATTGATAGCCACTTGAAAATACCAACGAACTACTCATGCCAGCGTAGTCGGCAATGGCGGCTTCAAGTTCGTCCGCTTCAACCGAGGTGCCACAGATCAATCGGGAACCACCACTACCAGTAGCCAGTTTATGGTCGTAAGTCTCCGTCGCCAGACCCAGGTAATTGTTGGATGCAAAGTTTAGCAGCTTACGTCCATCTTTAACGATCCAACGGGATGGCGGCGTGGAGACGGTTGTCCGATCTCTCCAAAGTCCAGCGTTGCGCAACTGATTATTTGCCGTTTCGAAGATATCCAAAACGACTCCCTAAGCATATGATTTTATTGACCATTATTCGTGTTTCCAACCGTTGTCGGTAAGGATGAATCTTGATGGTCCCCAAGCATGGGGGTGGTCGTCAGCAACCTCCAGCCCCTCCCCATTTCCATCTTCATAGTCTTTGTCCCAGGGAAGCGCTAGTGCTCTACCATTTTCGTGCGCAATCGCCTTGGGCATGATTGGGGAAGAGTCTGCAAACTTTGTCGCCGCTGCAAACAAATCACCGGTGGTTTTGTATTGAGACAGTTCATGGAGGGTCCGAATTTGTGGAGGAGGAAGTCGTAGCTTCTTGCGGTCCTTCAAAGCGGCATCCGGAGAAATCCAAATGGCATCTACGACTTCTGCATCGTCTGCTCTGGCCCACTGCATCTCAGGGCAGCTTGCGACAAAAAAGGTTGCGTCAAACCTTCTCGATTCGATCGAGGGAGTGATCCAACGTGAATAGTAGTGTACCGAGTTTACGTCAGGGGTGAGTGTGAATTTGGTAAGATCACGAGCATAGTTTTTTCCCCGGCTGACCACACCGAGGACTTCTTGAGCCACTGGTGGTTTGGTTAAGAGTATCCCAACTTCTTCATAAAGCTCTCGTATGGCGGTGTTTCTCAGGTCCTCCCCTACTTCTGCCGCTCCACCAGGAAACACGTAAGCCCGAGACATAAAGCTACTGGAGCGATTTCTTCCCGCAAGTAGAACCTCGATATCGGATGTCGCTTGCCGAACCAAAATTATTGCTGCCGCTTTGCGAATCGTCATACGATCTCATTAGCACAGATCATTTGTATAAATGTAGTAACCCCAGTTCACCCTCTCAACGCTTTTGTCGTATCTTGAGAAAGATGGCTGTTCTTGTAATAAACTGTGGTTCTTCAAGTATCAAATTCTCGTTGATAGATGCGTCTTCCGGTCAAACGATAGAATCAGGAAAACAAGAACGAATTACTGAAAACAACTACGAAGAATCGATTACAAAAATCATTTCAGAACTTGGAAGTCATCAAATACACGCTGTGGGACATCGAGTAGTTCATGGAGGAGCCCATTTTACGAAAGCAACGGTGATTGACGATGAGGTCATGCAAGCCATCGAGTCGTGCGTTCCCCTGGCCCCTCTGCACAATCCAGCTAACATTACAGGAATACGTTGCGCTCAAAAAGCTTTGCCTGACGTACCCCACGTCGCAGTATTTGACACCGCATTTCACGGCAGGATGCCAAGACGTGCGAGCACTTATGCCATTCCTGGTGATGTTGCCAAAGCCCACAATATCAAGCGCTACGGATTTCATGGCACGTCTCATGAGTTTGTAGCTCAAAGGGCCGCGGCATTTTTAGGTCGTGCCGTTGAAGATCTGCGAATTGTTACCCTGCACTTGGGCAACGGTTGTTCTGGAGCCGCAATAGAATTTGGTCGTTCCGTTGATACGACCATGGGTCTCACGCCACTTGAAGGACTGGTAATGGGGACTCGAAGTGGAGATGTCGACGCCGGCGTCGTGTTGCAATTAGCCAAAAAGCTCGGAGTAGAAGAAACCGACAATTTACTCAATCGCAAATCAGGGCTTTTGGGAATCAGTGGCAAGGCGTCCGACCTTCGCGATTTGGAGCAACTTGCAGCTGACGGTCATGATGGCAGCCGACTGGCGATCAACGTGTTCGCTCATCGCGTTCGCAAATACATAGGAGCATTGGCAACCTCGATGGGGGGCATCGATGCCGTGGTCTTAACAGGTGGGATTGGTGAAAACAGCGCCAACATGCGTCAGCGAATATTGCAGCGGCTCGAGTTTTTGGGGATTCGAATCGACGAAGATAAAAACATTGATGCAAGAGTCTCCGAGTCTAATCCCGTGGCGAGAATTTCTTCTTCCAAAGTTGAGGTATTGGTTGTTGCGACGAATGAGGCGTTGCAAATAGCCAAGGAAACTAACAGAGCTATTGGTGCCGCCGTCACGGATACCGGGCGACGACCTATTCCCATCGCTGTTTCCGCACGCCATGTTCATGTAACTCCCGAAGCTTTGGCGATTCTCTTTGGGGAAGGCCACGAGCTCACACCATACAAGCCGCTTTCACAACCAGGACAATACGCTTGCGAGGAGAAAGTTTCTATCATCGGACCGCGAAGTCGAATCGATGGCGTTCGCATTCTTGGACCCACTCGTCCCGGGTGTCAGGTGGAGATAAGTCGCACAGATGAGTTTGCCCTTGGAGTGGATGCGCCGGTTCGCCGTTCTGGTAAAGTAAAAGGGTCAGCACCAATAACGCTGGAAGGACCAAAAGGAAAAATCAACTTAGAGGAAGGGCTAATCTGTGCAAGGCGACACATCCACATGACCCCTGAAGACGCCGAACATTACGGAGTTAGCGATGGCGACGAAGTAGAAGTTGCCATTCGTGGTGGCGTCAGAGACTTAACTTTCGGTGATGTGTTGGTTCGCGTGAAGTCGAGCTACAAGTTGGAAATGCACATTGATACCGACGAAGCGAATGCGGCGGAACTTGGCAGGACCGCGGAAGGTGCGCTCATCTACAACGATGTCTACGAAGAACAAGTTAGTGTGTCGGCGGAAATTGCCGGCAAGCGTTGATCATGGCAACTACTAACACCAAAGCACTCTATTACGAGGGGCACACAGCTACCAGTTCGAGGCCACCTCGCAATCCAAAGTGCAAACGGTTTATTAGTGGGTCAATGGAAAAATTCAAGTCCTAAATGACGGTGCGCGTGTCCAAGAGACCCTTTGGATGGGAAGACCACTGAGTTTACCCATTAGAGACGAACCAATGATGACGCGCCTCTTTCAGAAAATCGTCCTTACTTTTGTGAAGCACGATGCACAAACCTACAGGTTAGATAGTTATGTAACCCTGGACGACAGTTTTGATAAAAGTTGCGTCCAGGTGAAAATCCGATCATTCAATAGCTGGAACGACTTTGAATTCGAGGGCTCGAACTTCCCTTCGGGGCGTGTTTCCTCGGAGACGAGACAATCAAGATTCGAGATAGAAGGACGAGTATTTCAAGAAATGGTTAACTTTATTTCAGAAGAAGAGCACAAAAACTGCATGCTGGTCTCTAGAGAATCTACCGATGTAGTTAGGGCCCAAAGTGGCCTGGACGAAATGAATGATATGGGATCCAACCGTTCTAATGGTTCTCTAGAACAAACTTAGCTACTTCATTTATGGCGTCTTGCCTAATGGCCAACTTAGGGTCATTGTAGGTTGCCATATTTGGCCATCGTTCTTTTGGGGCGGGCTTAAGTACGTGATTGATGCCTTCTAGCTCTATCAACTTCGCTCCTGAATATTTGACCAGCCGCTTAGCGTCACACAATTCGACTTTGTCGTGCGCACTCTAGGTCGAATGCTAGTCTAACAAAAACGCTATAAACGGCTGGCAGTGTTAAAACAGCGCCACGCATTCTTTCTTAAGCGGTGTGCACTCGATTCTTGGGCATTCGATAGTCGCAAGACACTGCAGGTAGGTGTCAATTTCACGTTTGCATTTATTGTCGCTTTTGGCCTTAGCGACTACCGAATTAAGTAACGCTACGCAATCCTCTTTTGCTATGTATTTCATTCCGTCATCGTCACTAGACTTAACATTCTTCGAATTTACGATCGGATTCATGATGCCGTCGATGTCAAACTCATCAGCGCAACTTAACGGTTCACAGGC
Organism: Deltaproteobacteria bacterium; assembly: GCA_020630875.1. GTDB lineage: Bacteria > Myxococcota_A > Polyangia > Haliangiales > Haliangiaceae > JAHDIH01. Next base: position 83,926 of record JAHDIH010000002.1, read on the forward strand.
ATTGGAAAGCGTTTGCTCTGGATTCATCGGAGCGAAGAAAGATTCGAACGTCAAGTCCGACAATGGTGTGGTGGGAGCGTCAATGGTGCTCTTTTTTGTTGTTTTGGACTTAGCCTCGTGGCTTGTGTAGTTGCTGACAGTCAGAGTGCCGCTTAGATAATCGACTCGGGTTTCCATTGTAGGATAGAGCCCTTCATCTCCTTCCGGCCCAATATGGTCGGAGCTTAACTCGACGTGTCCAATCCGCATCAACTGAGTTCCATCGTATCGGTACTTAAGTTGACTGGATGACGTCTTAGTCGACTTTGTGATTCCGACGATTGGCAATCCTTCGGGCGAGTCGATCTTTTCGACTTCGAAATTCGCACCTTCTTCAATAGATGAGGTGACGTCTCCGTTTTTGTAACATCCCGCGTTGTTTTGATATTGAACTATTAGCAGCCGAGCACTTGATAGACCGTCCTTATTGTTAGGGGCCACGCTTAAGATTCGATCCAGGCGTCCATTTCCATCGATATCGACTTCCAACGCGGTGGCGGCACTACCAATCTCCAAATTATTCGGTAGCTTGTCGCTTTTGCATACGGTTTGCGGAGCTGCATTCGTTCTCGCTTGGCTCGAATTTTTCGACTTGCAGCCAACGACTAATGAGAGGGTAACTATGCTAAGCGACACTTTGAACATTTTAGGTGGGTAACCCGAAGGGGATGTCTTGTGCAATAAGATTGGTTGCTTGATGAAATCGGGTTTCGTCTGAACTAAGCTTGCCGCCATGTGGACCGAATTTGTTGATAAGTTTCATAGTCATTTTAAGTCGAATCCAAACACTAGAGTCCATTTGGGGATCGATGAAGACAACCACGTTCTACCGACAGCTACGCTTGAGCATTTCGACGCCACAATTGCTAAAGCTCGAAAACTCTTAGCGTCATTAGATACGCTTGCGGCTTCACAAGGCAACGATGAGGCGCTCGATCGAGAGCTCGCAGAGCTCTGGCTGAGACGGCAAATTCACGATCTGTCGCTGGTTACCTCCGGCGGTCAGAGAGCCGTTACGCAGATGCCACGAGCAGCCGATGAGATCGGCGAAAGTATTTTCATGACGTTCGTTAAAGACCCACGAGCGGATGAAATTCGACTAGGTGAAATTATGTCGAGAATAGAAGACATCCCCAGATACCTTAGTGAAACCGCGACACTGATCTCTAGTCCACTTTCAAGGTGGCGCTCCATGGAGCTAGAAAAAATAGACGGATTGTCGGAACTCTTTTCTACCGTCGTGAGTTGGGCGGCCAGTATAAAGAGTCCTAATGCTCCCCGTCTTGAAACAGCGGTAGCTACGGCGCTGAAGTCGTTCGCCGATTATAAGGAGGAACTAAATTCCAAGTCTACCACTGCCAACTTTCATCTTGGGGAGAAAGAAGCCAGCAAGCTTGTAAGGTTGAGAGGAATTCCTTATTCGCTTTTAGAGTTAAAAGCAATTGCCGACGAATTTCTAACAAGCACCCAAGCGCAAATCGAAACGTTGCGTAAAGAACTTTGTAGCAAGTACGGGCTTTCACCGAATACAAGTGCTCCAGATTTACAGCTGTTCTTAAACAAGAAATTCAAAGTGGTTGCAGATGACATGGACGGGGTGGTCGAACGCTACAAAAGTGAGCATGAAAGATTACTCGAGTTCTTAGGCTCGCGTGAACTGTTCCCAATACCTGAAAATCAAGAGATGATCATCATGCGTACTCCCAAGTTCTTGGAGCCTAGCATTCCTGCGGGAGCGATGGTCGCGCCAGAGTCGTTTAGGAATGAAAACTGTTTGAGCTTGGTCTATCTGACGCTTTCTGAGGCACTGCTTGATGAACATACGGAATTGAGCATTCCCAATATGATGATCCATGAGGGAATTCCGGGGCACCATCTTCAACTTACTCATGCTGCACTCCATAAATCCTTGGTTCGAAAGCACATTAGTGCGAACGACCAAGCGGAAGGTTGGACCACAATGTTGGAAGACTACGTGCTTGATCAGGGCTATCTTGGAGAACTCACCAGCGAGGCTAGGTTTTGCGCCAAGCGGGACATTTCGAGAATCGGCGCAAGAGTAGCTATCGATCTCTTTTTCATGACTGGCAACGATGCCTATTTGCAGGTTGGTGGAATTGGAGTGCTTGACTCAGATGATCCTTTTGAAAAAGCGGGGCACCTATTGCAAACGGTCACTGGCTTCGTTCCTGGTCGCGTGCAAGCAGAACTAAATTGGTACTCTCAGGAGCGTGGATATCCCTTATGTTATTTGGCAGGGAATCGGGCTGTTTGGCAGTTAAAGCGATCGGTAGCTGCGCACGCAAAGCTGTCTGGCTTTGAACTAGATAGGGTGTTTCACAGAACCTTTCTGGAAGCAGGCGCCATGCCGATGCAGTTTTTGTTCAAGCATTTTGCAAACGAAGGCCTTGTAGACATTAGTGCATTGGCCGATAGCTGACACTCGGACAATGAAACGCTGAGATAGCTGCTTGAGACTATCTCAGTTCCGAGCTATCGCTGGTGTGGCGCAAGCAAGTACTACAAACTTGTTGGTGGCACTCGTGTAACCCGAACCACACTAACGACTGGAAAATGTCGATATACTTGACCGGCAAAAAGTCAGTACTTAATCTGTTGCAATGAAAATAGTAACAAGTGTATTTCTATCTTGTCTTTTGGCATGTGGAGCCGACAACGACGGCGAAGGTTCTGAGGTGGATCTGATGTTGGGACAATGGCAAGGACCTTGCGCGGCTGGTGATGACGGAAGAAGCGAGCTAGAAGTCACCGCAACAACCTTCATTCTCTCGCAAGTAGCGTTTGCGGCCAACGATTGCGCTGGAGGGGAAGCTGCCAGACTTCGTTGGGAAGGACCACGGACTGGAGGAATTGCACTTGAAGACGAGGTCTTTGAGGTAGAAGCTCTTTTCAATAAGGTGTTCGCTTTGGCAATAACAGAAGAATCTGCAATGGAAGCCAACGACGATATGGCTTTCGGGTTTACAGATTGGGCTGCAGGGGTTGAAAAGGACATTACGGCTTTTGGCGATCAAGTAGACGGTCCCCCATTCGATGAGCTTCAAACTGGTATTGGTAACGTTACCGGAAATCAATTGAAGCTTGAGTTTGCCGATCCTCGCCCAACAGACTTCACGTCGGAAGCCATAACGTTTACTCGCCGTTAGCTTTTGATTTTCGCGGCAATTTCGTCTGTCGCTGTTGTTGGCGCTTCGTCATTTCCCCCATAGCGGAGTACGATATAAAGTCCAAAACATAACGCAGCGACTGAAATTGCCGCGCAAACAGCGCCCCATAGCCAAGAGGGGCCGCCAAGGGCTTCTGCCATGTGGCCTACATCCGATGGCGAGGTTCCTACCGAAGTATTTGCTGTGGGCGTAAACAAATAGTCGCCTCTAGAAAATACGCTCATTCCCAATTGAATCGACAAGAAAAGCGTCAGGAGTTGGCACCACAAAGCGTTGGCTTTGAATGCCGACAGCCCACACAACGCGACCACCGTACCAACGAAAATGTGGGTAATGTCGGTGGCGGATCCGCTGCTGTCGATGGAGGCTTTGAAAATGAGCAACCACAGAAAAAAGATCGCCAAAAAGCCAAGCCAAAGGCGACTGGCACGCGGTTTGATAGAAAATGCAAAGCCAAACATAGACGCTATTGCTGGTCCTACAAGGCCACCGGCGGAGGTGATTGCTGAAGCTAATTTTCCACTATAGCGAACGGAAGCGTATCCCGACCCATCGGAAAACATGTGAAACTCACTCCAGCTGCCGCCGACTAGTAAGGCCGCCACACCATGACCCGCTTCGTGAACCAGCGTGAACAGCAGCATGAGTGGGTAGCCGATTTGCCTTCCGTACGGCAAAATAGCGATTCCTACGCTTAGGGCCACGCAGAACAGAAATAGAAAACGAGGAGATTGCCACAACTTCGGCACTCCTGAATGTACCTACAACGATGTGGGGATGCAACAAGTATCAAGAGAGGTATCGAGACCATTAATCCTTTGATAGGGTCCTTGGCAGGAGAGTCCAAATGAAACAATTTAGTATAATAGTAGTCACCCTCACGTTAGTTTTAGGCTGTAAGAAGAAAGAGGACAAAACACCTCCAGCTACGCAAATCCATCCAGAGGTAGCGGTTAAATCTTCTGTTGCTCCCGAGCCCACGCCACCCCCGGTGGTTGAAAAACAACTCCGTGGAAAACTGGTGAACTGTCCAAGCGCCGTAAAAGGAGCAAAAACTACTTTGGGCATTACCAAGGAAACCGTACTGGTAACCGTGGCAGCGACTGATGCGGCATCAATCAAAGCAATCCAAGCTAAAGCAAAATACCTTACTCAAAAACCTGCTGGTACTGCTGCCCACAACGGCAAAAGGGCCAACACTTCAGCTGGAGGACGCTGTCCGACCTCTGTGGCAGGCGTTGTTACTGAAGTAACGAACAATGATAAAGGCGCCATCGTCACGATGAAACCTGCAGAAGGGGCTAAACTTGCCGAACTCCAGAAAACCGTGGGTGAAAGAATCGCAGCGTTAGAAATGGGCAAAGGAGTACATCAACACGGTTCGCAAAAAGGCGAAGGCGGCGGCGGTGGTGATCAGAAAGCCATGGGGCATGGGGATGGACTGGCTACCAAAGCCTCCGGCACCAAGGCTGGCCCAAAAACTGGCGGTGGCGAAGGCAACGGAAAAGGCGGCGGAAAACCGGCGGACCCCAAGTAGTCCGTTCCTTCTCACGATCTTATTTGACGGAGTCGCTGGTCGGCTCCGTTTGTCGTTTCGGAGTTATGCGTTAGCGAGAATGACCTGAATCGGTCGCTGCATCTTGTAACGCTCGCTTGTAAAGGCGGTTTCCCCAAATGAAGATTGCCGCTATCACGCAGGCCACTGCGGTAATAATCGCAACCTTGACGGGGAGATTTTGTTGGGCGGTTCGCAATGCCACCACGGCGCTACCAAAATGGGTTGCGGCATAGGCCATTGCCATGCCTCCAAGTAGTCCTCCCAAAGAAACGGCGCCAATTAAAACGTAGCGGTGCAGTCCCAAAAGAATTCCAAGGAAGCTACCAACCATTGCCCCGGTGCCAGCAAGAGGAAAGAGAACAAAAAGAATCACCGCGACAATGGCTCCACGTTTCATTTTTGGATAGGCACGGAGCACCAATTGCGCGTTGCTTTGGATCGTTTCTAGTTTTTGTTTCAATCGTTTGAACCGATAAAAGGCTTCTAAACCATAGACAATCACTAACACGGTAAACGTATCCAGAATCCAGATAACAAGACCAAGTTGCCAAGGTGAAAAGTTGCTTTCTCCGCTCGCTCCCCACATGGGCAAAAACTTTCCCACAAGAAAAACTGAAGCGGGAATGATGCCAATAAGTTCTAAAGTTTTACTTGGTTGGTAGAGCAGCCCGTAGACTAGGGCGGAAAGAACAATAAATAGTACGGCCCCCATCACCAAAACCCGCTCACGCCATGAAGCGTCAAACGGGTCTGAGGTGTCAGGTTTCATGCGCGGAAACTACCGTGAATGCAGGAGTTGGTCGACAACAAACTCAAGGGCTTACAAAAACGGGACGCGTGGTTTGTCTGCGGTAGTGTAGGTTTTCACCAGCAGTTTGCGTACCACTGGCAAACCCTAAAGTCGCCTCTAGGAGCCTCTAGCCCCACAAACACTACACTGTAGGGCATTCAGAAAGTGGCGCCAAAGCGATCAAAATTCTCTCATGAGTGGTATGCTCGTAGACGGTCTTTGGATCCATGGGGGGTTACGGTGAGCGAAGAAAAACAGATTCTAGAAGCGATAGAAGCAGTAGGTGCAGAACCTAAGAGCGAAGAAAAGTGGGACGTATTAGAGCGCGTTGGTTCTGAAAATGAACTGCCGGACGATGTGATCGGCGCTTACGACACTGAGATCAAAGCTGCAGAAGGTGACGGCGGTTTGATCACTTGGCTTGGTGAGCGCGCATGGAGTTTCTACGAGCAATGGTCTGGCACCGACCCTGACGTCATGGAGCGAATACTAGAAACGGTGTTGAATAACACATCCGATGAAAGTTGGGCTCTAGAAAGAATGATCGGTCTTTACACGACCCATCAAAAGTGGACCAAACTACTCGACACGTACGATCGCGCGATTGAAATTTCAGACGACTCAGCCAAACCAGAATTACTTTCTGAAGCGGCGGAAGTCGCCAGAGACGTAGCCTCGAGTCCTGAGAGAGCAATCACGTACCTTCAAAAATTGTTGGTGATCAAGGCAAACGATCAACGCGTTTCTTCCTCCTTAGAGCGACTTCTTGAACGGTCGGAAAAGTGGGTAGAGCTAATCGCTTTGTGGGAGTCACGTCTCGAAGGTGCAGACGATGAAGAGAAGATTCAACTGTTAGAAAAAATCGGAGACACGTGGCTTTCAAAACTTGCTCGTCCTAGTAAGACGGTAGAACCCGCACAGGAATTACTCGCTGTGGATCCCTCCAATCAACAAGCCGTATCGATGTTACGCGCTGTGCTTTTCGCTGAGGAAACCGACACCGGTACTCGTCGGTCTGCAATGGACTTGCTGCGTAACAATCTAGAGAATAAACCAACCGAATATCTGGCGATCCTAAAGCAAGCCGTTGAGGTGGCCGATGGCGAATTTTCTTCGGAGCTTAAGCGTGAGTTGGGAGCGCAGCTACTAGACCAAAACGATGATGATGCTGCCATGGACCACTACGCATCTCTCATGGCGTCTGACCCAGAGGATGAACGAACGTTAAATAGATTGCGCGAAATCGTAACGCGCTCAAATGGATATGAAAAATACGCAGGTGCACTCGTCGTAGCATCCAAAAATGCAAGCCGGCAAAGAGCCGTCTACTTAAAAATGGAGGCAGCTCGCACGTTTGCAGAAAAACTGTCCAACGACGAAAAAGCAATTGGTCTATTGGAAGAACTTCTTTCTGATGAAAGTCTTAGTTCACGTGATGCTCGGATGGCTGCCAACCGTCTCAACGAGCTGTACATTGCGGGGGATAAGCAAGAGGAACGACTTCACGTTTTGGAACGTCTGGAAACACTAGAAACGTCGGATTCATCAAGGCGGGCCATTATCGGCGAGATGGCAAGAGTTGCTGGGTCGCTTGGAAAACTGGACAGAGCCGAAGAACTTTGGCGCAAACGTTTAGAGATTGATAATAGCGATTTGTGGGCTCTGAACGCCCTAATCGACTTACAGAGCGTGAACGAAAGATGGGATGGGCTCATTCTATCCCTCGGAGAGCGGGTTAAACGGTCGGGTTCAGACACGCAGCGAAGAACAGACTTGGTAAAAATCGCAAAAATTTGCGCGGACAATCTCAACAAAACTGAGTCAGCGATTGAAGCGTGGTACCGCGTGCAAGAACAGTGCGGAGCGGATACCGAAACCATCAGCAGCCTGGTAAAATTGTTAACAGCCGAAGAGCGATGGTCCGATCTCGTGGACTTGCTTGAAAACCACAGCTTCCGTGATGCCCAAGACGTTACGAAGCGGTTGGTGACGTTGGCTGACGCGCAGCGCGTTCATCTTTCATCACCTCAAAAAGCTGCCGAAGCCTATGGCACTGCTCTAGCGATTTCTCCCGCGGACAAAGGTGCACTAGAAGGAGCCAAGCAACTCGTAGACGACCCGGCTGCCGCGAAACAAGCTATTGATACGTTGATGCTGGCGTTTCAGCGCACAGGGGATGCTCAGGCCTTTGTAGATTTAGCCGATTCTGCAGCTACTTTGGCGGAAGATCAAAAACAACAAGTCGACGTTCTTTTGTCCGCTGCCAGATTGGCGGCACGTGAACTCAACAAAAATGACGTGGCGTTAGGTTTTGTAGCTAAAGTATTTCCACTTTGTCCTCAAGATCGATCGTTGCAACAATGGCTTTTGGAGTTGTCCAGTGCAGAAGGCAAATTTGACGTGGCCGTTCGGTCCCTCGAATCGGCCGCCGCATCGACCGAAGATCCCAGACGCGAAGCCGAAATACGGTTTCGTTTGGCGGTCGTCTGCGATAGTGAAATAGGCGATCCCGCCAAATCTTTTGCCAGCTACGCTCGAGTCGTAGAAATCGATCCTGAAAATACTTCGGCAACGGTCGGAGCTGTTCGCACTGGACTAGAACTTCAGTCTTACGGAGAACTGTGCGTGTTGGTTTCGAGCAATGCGCGAGCTCTCGGTAAACTACCATCACTCGTAAAAGAAGAGCTTTGTACGGAAGAAACCCCAGAGAATCTAGTCACGCTAGCCAAAGAGTTGGCAGATCAGGCAGAACAAGGCTTATCTCGTCGTGCAGGTCTAGAGCTGTTGACGCTGTCGGGAGAGCTCTTTAGCAACGCGGGAGAAACGGAAGAAGCAGAGAAGGTGTTACTTCGTGCAGTGGAACGCGAACCTCGCAACGTCGAAATTAGAAAACAGCTAATCGTGGTCCAGGAAAAAAATGAGAGCGCAGGGCTGTCCCGTCAGCTTCTTGAACTTGCTGAGTTTGAATCTGATGGCATTCCATTTCTTGCTCGCGCTATCGAAGAGTCTAAACGAACCGGAGATGCTGCAACGCTCAAACGAGCCGGTGGATCTTTGATTTCAGAAATCGAAAGAACCATCAGGATACGCGGGGTAAACGAGAAGTTGGCCTCTCAGCTGAAGTCCACTTGTGATGATCTTTACAAGTGCTACATGTCAGAAGGCGACGCCAAGGAGGCGACTGCAGTTTTGGTTAGGGCATCTAGGTGCGATGTTGACAGTACTTCTAAAGCTGGCTACCTACGTCGTGCTGCGAGTAATGCTCTTGAATCCAATGACAATTCCAGAGCCATGGAGTTGTTTCGAGATTTACTAGAAGTGGATCCGCAGGATAAAGACGCCGCTCAAACGCTATGCGAGCTGTACGAGCAAAGCCAGCGGTACCATGAATTGTTCTCTCTTCGACATCTCGGACTTGACCAAGAAAAGGATCCTACGAAGCGAGTTGAGATAAGGCTTGAAATCAATAGGCTTGCGACATTCTTAGAGCAAAACCAAGATAGAGTTTCGCTACTTGAGCGAAGTCTCGAAGACATGCCAGGGCATGAACCAACCATATCAGCCTTAGCATCGGCGCTTCTTAGCCGAACCAAATACGAAGAACTCGTGTCGCTCTACGAAACTCAATCGGAAGTCGTTGCTGACGCCGACCCTGAGTTTGCTGCAGAACTTTTGACCAAAGGCGCGAAGGTTTCACAAAACCACTTAAACGATGTGGAACGTTCGGTACGAGATTTCCGAAAAGGAATCGAGCTTTATCCTACTGCAGAGGCTTTGACGCTCCTTTCTAACGTTTACGTGAGCGAAGGCCGTTGGCAGTCGGCAATCCCATGGCTCGAAAGTTTGGTCGGTGTTTCTGACGAAGCTGTGCGTCAAAACAATTTGCTACTGTTAGTCAAAGCTCAAGTGGAGTGCGGAAAGACTTCAAAAGCCATTCAGGTGCTCGAAGACTTTATTGAGACGGAAGAAAACAAAGACCAGGCGGTCGACCGTTTAGCAGAAATCTATCGAGAGAGAAATATGCATGAGCCTTTGGCCGATCTGCTTCTCGATAGTCTAGAGTCAGGCAATGAAAAGCGAGCTGGTGAATTCGCTCGTGAAGCTGCGACGCTTCTTTGCGAAAAAATCAAGAAACCATCGCGAGCACTACCAGCCCTTGAAAAAGCCATCGAGCAATCTGAAGGTGACGTAGTCTTACGCTCGCAATATGCGCGAGCTTTGCGCGCCTCTGGTCGTCTTGACGAAGCCAAAGTTCAGGTAGATGAAATCATTGAGGGATATGGGCGTCGACGAAGTCCAGAGCGAGCGGAGATGCAACTGGAGCGCGCTCGAATTCTGCATTCTCAAGGGGAGGCCGATAGTGCTCTCGATGAATTGCGGCAAGCGGCGGCAATGGATCCTAAAAATGCTGACATTCAAATCTCGCTTGCGCAATTTGCAAAACTAAAAGGCGACACTAAGCTTGCAGAGAAAACGTACCGAGGGCTGTTAGTCATGATTCGTCGCAAATCAGACGAACAAAAGATGGCGGTTGGCGCAAGTGAAGTCCTGTTTGAACTATCTCAAATTGCCACAGCAAATGGGGACAAGGGCCAAGCCGAGGATCTCTTGGCATCCGCTTTTGATGCCTCGGCGGTCTCGGATCACGAACTCGGACTGTTCAGTAGAGCATTGCTTAAACATGGCAAGGACAAAGAGGTAATCAAGGCATTCGAAATGCGTATTGCGACCTTGGAAACCCCAAAGGCGATAACGGACACGCGATTGCAGTTAGCGGAAATACTGGACGAGCTAGAACAATACGACAGAGCTTACGACGTGGCTATCGAAGCTATCGCTGGTACGCCGGATCACGTTCGTGCGCACGAAGTCACCCGAGGAGTGGCACGAAAGTCCGGAAACACTAAAGATTACGTTAAAGTCGGTGTGGCTGCAGCGGAACGTCTTCGTCGAAAGGAAGACCCACCGATCATTGCAGCGCTACTGATGCTTGCCGGTGAAGCACTCGAAATGGATGTGAAAGACTACCCTGGCGCCTGCGACTTATACTGCCGAGTGGAGAGAACAGGGATCAGAGAAGTCGACGCTCTATTTTCCATAGCGCGTGTTTCGCAAGCGCAAGGGGATGAAAAAGAACGAGATCGTGCAGTTGAGAAGCTGTTGGTCGTGGCAAGAGGAGAAGATGAACAAGTAGACGAGCAAAGTCGCGTGGATGCATCGTATCGTCTCGCCGAATTGATGATTAACGGGATCGATGCAAACGCTGGTCTCACCCTGTTGAAAGAAGCATTTGCCACTGAGCCGAGGTATGCCCAAGCGGGTACAGTACTGGCAAAGTTTTTGAAGCAGGATGTAAGCAACGAAGACGCTATCATGATGTACGAACGCGTAGCTCGTCGTTCTGCAGACAAAAAAATGCTACTAATGGCGCTTAGCTACAAAGTTCAAAATGGTTTAGCAGATGTTGCGGAAGTGAGAGAGGCCGTATCTCTAGCTAAAAGTATCGGTAAGTTCGACAAAGCAGAGTCACTTTTGACTTCCGCTCTGGAGATTGGAGACGAACAAGACTGGGTACGTCGGGACTTAGCCTTATGTAAAGTAGAGCGCGGCGCATTTGACGGAGCTTTGGAGTTACTGACTGGTCTCGTCGAGGACTCGTACGACGAAGAGATTCGTGAGCTTTGTTTGAAAGCTGGCGCGGAAGCTAGCGTCGATGAAAAGAATTACGAATACGCGGTTGGCTACTACCAGCTTATCAACGAAGTGGAGCCTGGTCTTCGTCAGGCTTGGCAGCCACTGTCATGGCTTTTGCGGTCAACCAAAAAATTCGACGGGTTTGCGGAACTACTCGAACGTTCTCTACCAGCAATTACTTCGTTGGAAGAACGGAATGAACTCCGAGTGGCGTACGCAAGTGGCCTGTACGAAAGTTCTGGTGACGCTGACGCTGCGCTGACTCAACTTTATCAAGTGTTAGATGATGACATTGGATGTGATGAGGCTGCTGGCGTACTTGAGAATATTCTGGTTTCAGAAAAGCGATTCGAGGAGCGACTTGAGTTTTCAGAAAAGCGTTACAGTGTCGTTGTGGAAACTGGGAATCCCGATATTGTTGCAGATGCGACTCATCGGTTAATGCAGTTGGTTGACAGTAAGGATCTTGAAAGGCGTGAGCGTATTTATCGTCAGGCTCTGGGCGTTGCACCTGAGGATGTTTCTTTGCTTGGCGGCTTGCTCAGTTCTTTGGATAAAACACGCAACAACGATCGCGCTGAGGTCCTGGAAAAAATGTTGGAAGTTTCGCAGGGAGCTTCGGCAGCATCGGTGTCGTTGTCTTTAGCGGATGAATACTCAGCTGTTGAGGATTTGCAATCAATGCAAGTCTGTCTCGAGAAAGGATGGGCGCACGATTTCGACAATCAAGTGGTTCAAAAGCGTCTCGAAGCGGTCTACAGAAACACCGAAAATCACGACTCTCTTTGTAAGCTGAAACTAAAACTTGCTGGTGCGGCTGAGAAAAAGGAAAGCGTGTCTTTGTACCTTGAGGCTGCAAAAGTGTATGAGGATTCGTTAGAGCAACCAACCAAAGCAATGATCTGTTATCAGAAAGCGTGGGAAGCTGAGCCTACATCTGAGTCGTTGTTACTACGGTTGGTAGACTCGATGGCATCGCTAGAAAAGCTAAGTGAAGCAGAAGAGGTTTTAAACACAGGACTTGAAAACTACCTTGAGGGAGACAGTCGAGTTGCTTCGCTTCTTAAGAGGGGGGAGATACGACTAGGCAAAAAGAAGGCCTCTGCCGCGCTAGAGGACTTCGAAAGTGCTTGGGAAATTTCGCCGGATAAAAGTAGAGAAGCTTTTGAAGACGCCCTTGTCGTTGCAGCGAAGATCGCGAAAGAGAGTGGTTCTCATGAAGACGTACGTGCGACTGTATTGAGAAGGGTATCTCTCGCTATCTACGACAAGCGTTTGGACGAAGCTCGTGAAGTTCTAACCGAGTGGTGTAGCGACAACCAAAAAGACAAAGAAGCGCTTTTGCAGCTAAGAGAGATTTCTCTAACGTCTGCGGATTGGAAAAACGTCGCAGTGGCGTGTTCCCACCTCGTGAACTTGCAGGAAGGAACGGAGCAAATCGAAACCGCTGTTCAACTGGCCACTGCCGCAGAGAAAGCAGAGCTTCCAGATATTGCTGTGTCAGGACTAGAACACGTATACGAGGCGCAACCCGATGCAGGAGAGATACGTCTTCGACTCAAGCAAATCTATGAGTCTTCAAGTAACTTTGCAAAGCTTGCGACAATCCTTATGTCTGATGGCGAGCACGCAAGCAAAGAACGAGACGCATTCTTAAACTTCAAACGCGCCGCTGAAATTTATCTGCAAAAATTGGGTCAAGCGGAAAAGGCGATGGTTGCGGCAAGCAAAGCTTTGGAAATTTCTCCTGAAGATCATGATGTTACCGTGCTTTACGCCGATGTACTGATTGAGAGTGGCAAGTTGGAAGATGCCACAACGTTGTTGGAAGAAAAGATAGCGCTTCATAAGCGTCGATCGCCTGCCTTAGGTATGTTGCAACAGCGAATGGCGCGACTTTCCGCAGCCCAAGGGGATTCCGAGTCACAACTATCGTGGCTCAAGAAAGCGTTTGAAGTGGATCGTCGGAGCGGTGAAATTGCGGCGGAGCTCGCTCAGCTTGCTACGGAAACTGGAGACTACGACTTAGCACTTAAACCACTCCGGGCGATTACACTCATGGACAATCCGGAGCCAATCACTCGCGTCATGGCACTACTATGGGAAGCGAAAATTGAATTTGCGCGAGGGAACAACTCCAAAGCAGAGTTATGGGCAAAGAAGGCCCTTCGAGAAGACCCGGAGTATGCGGAAGCGCAAGAGTTTTTGCTGTCGCTAAAATAGGTGGCTGAGGAATTTCCTCCCAAACTAGGGGAGGAAATCCCACTTTTCCTTAAAGATAACCACCTAAGTGTCCGAAACCAGGATTGGCATGGCACTTGCTTGATACCAAGGTGTGGACAGTATATCACGAGCTCTTACCTTACAGGTGCCGAGGCGGCCTTTGCGGATTACCCGAGGAGGGTATCAAGTCTCTTCTCGAAGACTTGCCCGCGCGACCACTGAAGAAGAGGAGATGATGCGAGCGCCGACGGCCCCGCTGTCGGTTCCCCCGGAAGAATGAAGCTCCCAGCGGAATATTTCGCGATATTCCGTGTTAAATAAGGAGAATGACCCGCGCGACAATTCTTGTTGTGGATGACGAACCAAACATCTTGAGTTCGGTCCGAAGGGCTTTAGAGCTAGAGTCTTTTCGCACGGAAGTTGCGGGCTCAGGAGCGATTGCACTTGAAAAGCTTGCCGCCAACTCCGTGGATCTGGTTCTTGTTGACGTCATGATGCCCGAAATGAGCGGCCTTGAGTTTGTAGAAATAGCAAGAGAGCGATTTCCTGAAGTTGTCGTGGTGATGATGAGTGGGAACGCTACGGTAGAGACAGCTGTGCAAGCAACTAAGCTCGGAGCGACGGACTTTATCGAAAAACCTCTGTCGACTGAAAAGTTGCTGATCACGGTATCTAACGCTTTGGCTTTGGATAAGTTGCGCGACCAGAATGCAAAGCTTCGCGCTGCGGAGCATCCAGAAGTGGCCTTTTTAGGCAATAGCGAAGCGATGGCGCAAGTGTTTACCACCATTGAGCGAGCCGCTCCAACGAAGGGGCGAGTACTTATCACAGGGGAAAATGGCACTGGTAAGGAGCTGGTAGCCAAAGCGATCCATTATGGTTCCAAAAGGGCAGACGGCCCGTTCGTGCGAGTGAATTGCGCAGCGATTCCTTCTGAGTTGATCGAAAGCGAGCTCTTTGGTCATGAAAAGGGCGCTTTTACAGGAGCTCAAACGCAGAAACGTGGAAAATTCGAATTGGCCAACGGGGGCACGTTGTTCTTGGATGAGATTGGGGACATGACTCTAGAAGCTCAGGCTAAAGTACTTCGGGTTCTGCAGGAAAACGAACTAGAACGAGTCGGTGGATCGGAAACCATTAAAGTAGACGCGCGGGTAATCGCAGCTACCAACAAAGTTTTGCCTGACGAAATATCTAAAGGTACGTTTCGTGAGGATTTGTACTATCGGCTGAACGTGGTGCCGATTCATCTTCCGCCACTCAGGGAACGTAAGCTAGATATTAAACTGTTGGTTAGCCATTTTGTTACCATTGCGTGCGAAGAAAATGGGCTCAAGCTGAAAGTGATCGATGACTCCGCGATTGCAGCCTTGTCTGGCTACAGTTGGCCTGGAAACGTTCGTGAGCTAAAGAACGTGGTAGAGCGAGCGGTGATTCTAACTGGTGGTAAACAAGAACTGTCGTCTTCCGACTTGCAGTCTATGCTCCCAGGGAAACATTTCTCTGCTGAATTTGTTCGGAATACCCCGCTAAAAGAACTGGTGGCTGCCGCAGAAAGAGAATTGGTCACCGCTGCCTTGCTCGCGAACGACGGCCATGTGTCAAATACGGCAAAAGAACTAGGACTTGAACGTTCTCATCTCTACAAAAAGATGAAGGCTCTCGGAATACGTAACGAATAGCCAAAAAACAGCGAAAAACTGGGTCGTCTGCATGGGTCTTGATACATTGCCTCATGCGTCGCTTTTTGGTCTTTTTTTCGATTTTATTCTCTCTGTCTGCAGTGGCTGAGGAGCCGAAGCAAGCCGCATTCGATGTAGGTAGTAAGACGGCAAGCCTCTCGGACCTCAATTCCTCTACTACAATGACGACTGTCGAAAAAGGAGCTTTTGGGGTGGGAGCCATTATTGGCAAACCAACAGGAATCACCGCAAAGTATTTCTTCAACGATACGCATGCCATTCAAGGGCAAGTTGGTGCGTCGATGGTGGGAGATGGTTACGTAGGCAGCTTGGACTATCTAGTTCAACCTTTAATCATATCCAACAATGAAATTTACGTGATGCCTGTATACATCGGCGCAGGGGTGCAACTCAGAAGTCTTTCGGTACCTAACGAATCACTCAGAAGCGGTCCACGCGCTGTGATTGGAACGTCTTTTGACTTTAAGGCCTTGCCGATCGATGTATTTTTCGAGGGGGCGGTGGCTGGTGAGTTTCTGTTATCAGGTACCGATCGCAGTTTTAGACTCCCTGTAAGCATAGCCTTCGGTGTGCACTACTACATGTAACGCGTTGCGTTGCGTGAAACGCTAGTTTTTCCGTTTGCGTGGAGATTGCCTCGTGTTAAGTAGACGCCAATGAAAAAATTTACTTCTGTAATCGGGACCCTTGGATTTGTACTTTCTCTAGCTGCTTGTGGTGGTGCTGAAGGTAAACTTAAAGAATGGAAAGACAAAGCCTGTGCTTGCAAAGATGCAAAGTGTGCTGAGGCTCTTGGAAAAGAACTTGCCGGTTTCGAAAAGGATTTCGGAAAAGAGCCAAGCGAAAAAATCCAAAAAATCGCAATGGAAGGCATGACCTGTCTTTCAAAGGCAGTTGGAGCAGGACTTCCTACAAAATAATTTCCTCAAGGAACCTATCAAAGACGCTCTTTAGGGAGCGTCTTTTTTTGTGCGTCTTCATCTTTTGGTCCAAAGCCATCGCATACGGCACCGCCGCAGGTATTTGGACGGCTGGGAGCCCAGGCACTCCAATTGTAATGTTTTTTGCTTTTCTTGTTGCCTTAGGAAACTTCGATGCTAATCACTGTGAATGAAAAACATTGCAATGGCGATTGGAACCCTCGGACTTATTATTTCAGCAGCAGGCTGTGGTGGAGACGCCAAACTAGAAGCATGGAAAGACAAAGCTTGCGCGTGCAAAGATGCCGCATGCGTTCTTGAAGTAAGCAACGAAATGACGGAGGCCATCAAGGGCGTATCTGAAACAGAAGCGAACAAGAAGCTGATTCTAGAAGCAACAGAGTGCATCAAAAACGTATCAATGAAGTAAGCGCATTTATGTGAACAAAAGCTCTCCTTTTTAGGGGAGCTTTTCTAGTTTTACGCCCACTCCGGGTACTAAAGAGAGCTTGACACATACTACGGAAAATTGATTGGTTGTCAGAAGTGGTGTTAGCGCGAGCAAAGCTTTAATTGCCCGCATTAAGCGGGTTTCATTATTTGGTGTTGGTTGCCAGATCTAATCTAGGGTTTGAGCGTGTTTATCCTTATGTTAAAGAGGCAACGCATTGAGCTATCGTGACGAACTACACGCGGCACAGTCCCGCATTGCCGAACTAGAAGCAAAATTGCAAGTTAATGAGAGTGCTGCCTTAGCTAAAAAAACAGGGGCTACCGACATTGTGGTAAGCCAGAAGTCGGATACTAAAGTAGAGCGTTTCACTGGAATCAAAAGAAAGTACAAAAAAGTCACTACGATTCCTGGTGCATTTGCACAGGAAGGCCATCGTCCTTTGGTGATTTTTTTGGAGATGGAAACAAGCAGTCGCGGGACCATGGAAAGTTCGGTAGGCTTTTTTCGATGGGCTATGAAGCCTAAAAACATCCCTATTGAGGTGGTTGTTCAATCTTTTCACAATGAGACGCAGATAAAGGCGTTCAAAAACTTTGATGGTCTTGCAGGAGGCGTGTTTGGAGGCGTAGGGGGAAACGTCGGCGCCTGGTCGATAATCATGGGCGCGGGGCTGGCTGGAACCGTGGCGCTACCATTTGTGGCCATTGCGCCGGTCGGGTTGGGCTTGGGGTGGTTGGGTTGTCGAGGTATTGTAAAACACTTCGCAAAAAAGAGTGCAAAATCACTGGATGACCTGTGGCCCAAATTAGTTGCGGAAGTGAAAAGATTTACCGTCGTTGCAGAGCCTCCGAAAAAATAGAACGGCCGCCTAAGCGACCGTTCTCCCCAACTCCACGAATAAACTGGGTAATCAAAAAAATATAAAAAAGCTAACTAAGTTAGTGGAGTACGATATCTCTAGATGCAAGCAGGGTGCCAAAATCTTGGCAAAACCCTAAACCCTTTGTTTTTCAGATGTTTGCGTGTTACACCAAGGTATAGGCTCCAACCAGAATCGACGTCACTGTGACATCGATGTCATACGTTGCCAAAATTTTTACCTTCAGACCGGTTGGTCTGACTCAGAAAAAGAATAGTTATGTCTTTGAAAATATTGCTTAATGCAAGCACACCCGAAGTGCGAGCGGTCCTCACCAGTCGCGGTCGGGCGATTGAATATCATATTGAACGCCCCGGTAGCCGGGGAATCGTGGGAAACATCTATCGAGCCAAAGTCCTGAGGGTCTTACCTGGCATGCAGGCGGCGTTTTTGGACCTAGGCAAGAGTGTGGCTCGGTCTGGATACATTCATGTCAGTGACCTCTTAGGAGCTCAGGACGACCCGTCAATCAAGATCGATAAAGCGCTTAAGGCTGGTCAGTGGGTGACGGTTCAAGTCGCCAAGGGGCCCATTGGTGACAAGGGAGCTCGCGTGACCGAACAGGTGGCGCTGCCTGGCAGACTTTCCGTATTCCTGCCGTTTAGCGACCATATTGGAGTTTCCAAAAGGATCACCTCAGAAGGACTGAGGAAAAAGATGCGAGGATGGATTGATGAGTATCGTCCGGAGGGAACCGGGGTAATCGTGCGCACCGCCGCAGAGAAGGCATCTGAAGAAGAAATCCGTGACGACCTTTCGTATCTTGTTAAAGTTTGGCAGCAAGTAAGCAAGAAGAGCAAAAGTCAAAAGGCCCCTGGGGTCGTCTACGAGGATTTGGACCTGCCCAAAAGAATCGTTCGGGACATGCTCAGAGATGATGTCGACAAAATAATGGTGGATAGCAAAGAGCAATTTGATGAAGTGGTTGCTTTCGCTCAAGAGTTTCTACCAAGGTTCGTCAAAAAAATAGAACTTTACGAAAGTGACGTTCCGATTTTTCTTCAATACAAAGTTGCTAGTGACGTTAACAACATTGCCAAGCGAGAGGTTTCTCTAAAAAGTGGTGGAGCTTTGGTTATCGACACGGGAGAGGCCCTAACTTCTATTGATGTCAATACCAAGAGTTTCATCGGCAAAAAGAGTGCGTCTCTTGAAGATACGGTAACTGCCAACAATCTGGAGGCGTGTGAAGAAGTTGCAAGGCAACTGCGCTTAAGAAACATCGGCGGAATTATTGTCGTTGACTTCGTTGACATGGACGACAGAGAAAATAGAGAAAAAGTATGGGACGCTTTTCATAAAGCTCTTGAAAAAGACAATACCAAGACCAACATCACGAGAATAAGTGAGCTGGGGCTTGTTGAAATGACGCGCAAGAGAAATCGCGAGTCGATCTCTCAGCTATTGAATGAAACTTGTCCCACTTGTGCAGGCCTTGGCAGTGTCCCCACGATTGAAACGCTCGCCTACGGATCGCTTCGGAAGTTGCGAGAGAAAGCATCCAAAACGAGCGACAAAATGCTAGTGCTTTCGGTTCCAAGAGGCCAACGACAGTTTATCGAAAAACAAGAACGCAGCTACCTGCAATTTCTCGCTACTACTTATCAAAAGGGCATTGAAGTAAAGGATGGGAACTTCAAGATCGAAAGTGAAAAAGCGGTTCGCAGTGGCAAGTCAGTGATTCAACCCAACTCGAAGAGTGCATCAAAACCATCACCCAAAAAGTCACAGGCCAAAAGCGCTGGTTCACGAAGTTCTAATTCCGTAAAAGAAAAGAAGGCTGACAGCAAAAACGGCGAAAAACGGCGGAAGCAGCGCGCAAATCCACCAAGAAGCCAGCCGTGAAACGAACCCCCCGTAAGTCAGCGTCTAAAACGGAGGCCCGCCCAGAATAGCCGCTCGAAGGCGCAACATGTGGTATAAATGATGTGTGAGTTTTGCGCGCAAACAGGTAGATGCTGCGACTGACAAAGTACGGGCATTTTTGAAGCAACTGTCAAAGGATTTTGACGGTACAGAAGAAATAGGAGCCGAGATTTTCGCTGAAACGGCAGAGCGTCAAGCGGCTTACGGGGCTCGGGCTGATGCACGTAAAAACAGATTCGGAAAGTTGGTAGCGGCTAATTCGCCTGCTGCGAAGCGAAGAAAAGAAATGGCAGCAGAGAGACAACGCGAGGTCCGGGAGGCGCGTCAAAAAGCTGCGTCGAGAGCTCAAGCAATGCGTGATGAGTTCATGAGAGAGCAGCGTCAGCGTCAAGCTGCAAACTCAGCTCGAAGTCAGTCACGTACTTCTTCTTCGGGGAGAACGTCATCATCCACGCGACGAAGTTCTCCCGTCGATGATATGGCAGCCCATTACAAAACTCTGGAAGTCTCTGTTGGCGCAGAATTTTCTGAAATAAAAAAGGCATATCGAAGGTTGATGCGGAAATATCATCCGGATCGGCATGGCGGAAATCCGAAAAAAGAAAAGGCAGCCCATGAGCTGTCTATGAAAGTCAGCTTGGCTTACCAAGCCCTAGAGAAAGAATTAAAAGGCTAAAAAAGAATCGACCACCGTAAGGGGTCGATTCTCTTTGCTATCAAGCTACTTTCTAATGATTTTGTATTGTTTAGCTTTGGCAGTCTTTTCATCAAATGAGAACCACTTGTCACTAACCTCTTTAGTGGTATTGGAGCCAATGAACTTTACATGATTGACGTTGTTAGAATATTCGATAACTACTGATTCCTTGACATGAGACGTGGCGCTATCAATCACCAAAAACAAATTCTTATAAACGGTTGATTTCTTTTTCGGTGTGAGCTTAAGGACTATGTCACTTGCTCCGCCGTACTTTTTGGAAGTTTCTAAGGTTGCGATGTATTCTTTTCTCAAGTCACCTTGTCCAAGCAAAAAGGATACAATGACCGGCATGACATCATCTTTCAATGATTTTTTGAAAACCTGTTTGTTGTGATGCTCTACCGCCCAAAAGGTTGTTCCGTCCGACAAAAAGCTCTTTCGAACTTTCATACCGGAACCCTTTTTGGCTGCATAATCCCAGCGCATCTTGCCAGGCTTTTTAACGTATAGTTTCCCCGTACTCTTCTTCTTGGAACCAAAAGCGACGTTGGTGTAGTTTTGTTCAAAGTTGGCTGTTAATTGCTTGGTCGACTTGTAGACACCTTGAACTTTGGCAACTATCGCATCCGCAGTAATTTTGGTTTGCAAGGCTACTGGTAGTGATGAGGTCGTTGTCAGCGACATACCGATCGCACCTGGGTCGTCGATGGTGGTTATTATCGTTTCCGGTGCTATCACGTTGGTAGCACCGGCTGGTGCCGGCGTTGCAACCGCTACTTGAGGGGCTTCATTTAACGCTGGAGCGGGCATGGTTGAGAATGCCAAAGAGAAGAACGTTGTAAATAGAGACATGATAGTAGTCATAACCTGGAGGCCTTTCGTTTCAAAGGGAACTACTAGATAGACTAGCTTGGCGCGCAGATAATTCAACAAACCGAATATTGTGAATAATATCAGGTGTTTGTGTGGGCGCGATCACCTTGCTGATGATTTATGAACCAAGCAGCACGGAGCTGTCGGTAGCTAGTTAAATCTATTTGTTGCTGAGCATCCCGCGCTTGATAATGTCAGCGAGGTAGGTGGATCCTTTTATGTTCTAGAGCATGAGGGGGAGTTTTTGTTTGGGCATGAAGTGGGAGTAATTTTCGTTCTGCGCCAAATGTCGAAATAATCGTTGTGCAGATGATATTAGAAAGTCGTGTACCGACGGCACAATTTGCGATAAATCAATATGTGCCTGAGCTCCCGGAAGTGGAAACAGTTCGATTGACGCTTACTCCTATTTTGAACTCTACAGTTACCAAGGTGGGCGGTAGCGGGAAAACGTTACGTCAAAAGCCCGTCAAAATTAGAGCGATGAAAAATCACTTCGTAGGACAAAAGATTTCGAAAATTAGGCGGCGGGGAAAGTATTTAACGCTGCATATCGGAACTAGCTACGCGGTGGTTCATTTAGGCATGAGTGGTCGTTTACGAATCCAAGATGTTCGCACGGAGTTGGATCAACACTGTCATGTCTGGTTTCTTGTCAGCAAAGGGAGGCAAGAAAAGCGATTGGTTTTTAGAGCGCCCAGAAGATTCGGACAATTTGAGTTCTTTAAGGCGCAAGAAGTTTGTCCCGCACTAGAAAAGCTCGGACCGGACCCTCTGCTCGATGGGGTTTCCCTCGGGGATTCGTTGAAGAATCGAAAGGCAAAAATAAAGACCGTACTTCTTGACCAGAAAGTATTGGCAGGAGTGGGAAATATCTACGCAAGCGAAGCGCTATGGCGTGCGAAAATCTTACCTGAAACTCCTGCCTGCGACTTGCAGCCCTCTCAAGTGCGTGCGTTAAACAAAGCCGTGGCGCGCTCTTTAGAAGTAGCGCTAGATAAGGGAGGAACAAGTCTAAAAGATTTTGTTGCTGCAGATGGGCAAGAGGGGGGCAATGCGCCATACCTTAAGGTTTACGGTCGACAAGGTGATTCATGCCCCAGAGCTGCTTGTCGAGGAACGATTCACAGTGCGCCCGTCGCAGGACGAAGCACATACTGGTGCAATCGTTGCCAAATTTAGCGACAAGGATGTCAGGCGCTTGGCGCACTAAGCACTATAAGTACTTGAAATGTGGCCTAGGTACGGGTATTGCAATACAGATATACAATGAGGATTGGATTAGCATTACTAGCGATTGTTGTCGCCGGCTGCGCAGGAGGTGCTGCAGATAGCTCCACCGCCGATGCCCCGGGCGAAGGCGGAAATGTCAGCTTTGGTGGTGCCGCTGACATCGGGTATTTTCGGCAAGCAGTAGCTGAGGGCCGGGTGCCCGAGTTTGGCTCATTAGACGCTAACGGATTTTTTAACGAGCACTATGTCGAGTTGCCAAATGCTGATTGTGGCCAAGCACTTTGCCTTCCGAACATGGTGTCGGTAGCAAGAGATTGGATCTACAACCAGCCGCAGTCACTTGTTCAACTGGCGCTTACGACGCCCGCAACCTTAGATGACTTTCCAGTACTGCCCAAAAACATCACTGTGATCGTCGATACCTCAGGCTCGATGAGCACTGACAATAGAATTGAGTACGTACGACAGGGCCTTCATGCCATGATCGACAATCTAGAGTCTGGTGATAAGCTCTCCATCGTCGAATACAACAGTTCGGTGACCGTACATAACGAGCTAGAAGACGATGAATCGCTCATGCCGTCGTTTCTTCACGCGACAGTGGATGGACTGACGCCGACAGGAGCCACCAACATCGATGCCGCTTTGCAAACAGCATTGTCTTTGGCTCTTCAAAGTGCGTCATCGGAAACGGAAGATAGAGTAATTTTCTTGTCGGATGGCCGGCCTACCGTTGGCCAAACGAATACCCAAGCGATTTTAGAAAACGTGGAACCACTATTTGCAGACGGAATTGCTCTTACGACCATCGGGGTGGGAAGTGACTTTAACTTTGAACTGATGCGGCGTTTGGCGGAGATTGGCAGCGGAAACCAATATTTCCTTGAAGATGAGATGGCGGTGACTTCTGTTTTTACGGATGAGCTTGACTATTTCTTTGCACCTCTTGCGACCAATGTGGAGCTTGCGATCCAGCTTTCGCCCGACTCAACCCTGAATCGAGTGGTAGGTTCCAATCAGTGGACCAGTTCTAATAACGGCGGGAAACTAGAACTTGGAGCAGTGTTCTTTTCTCGGCGGAAAAGTGCCGAACCGGATCCTGGTGGTCGTCGCGGTGGGGGAAGTTCGCTGTTTATCGACTTTGAACCAGGTGAATTCTCTAACGAACCGGTGGCAAGCGTGGCACTTGACTATGTCAAGAGTGCGGACAGCACGGAACAAATGGAACGATTGTTCGTCGCTAGACCACCAGCGGTTGATACCAACCCCTATTTTTCAGAAACTGCCATGGGCAAACATTTCGCAATGTACAACGTGTATCGAGGATTGTCTCTGGCTACGTACTTTGCCCAGTTTGACCCGGCTTGCGCCAACGAGACGCTATCTCGGGTCATTGAGAGGGCCGAGTTTTGGAACAGCGTTCCGGCCGATCCAGATATCGCCTCTGATATTGAACTAATGCACTCGTTACTCGAAAACCTTCCGCCATCGGCACCAGTTATCGACTTTGATAGTCAATGTGTGGAACGCGATGACAACTTCTTCAATGCGGATTCACTGGCGGTAGCTAGTTGTCAAAGTGGTTCATCATCTATCCTGTGGCTACTGCTCCCAATGGTTGCGATCCGGCGCCGCTTGTAAATAGCGTCCTCAGCCAATACCAATCCACGCTGGGGTTTAGTAAAGTGGGCCCTGGGTGAAGTCATGTGTGGCATGCGGGTACGACCTGCCAGTGGTAGCGAGCGAGTGTAGTTTTTGCGGGACAGCACAACCTGAAGACGTTGCAGGGCCGACTATGATTGGATACACGTCCACTGCGGACGTCGAACGAAGCCCAAAACATCAAAATACGACCATGATCGCTGGTAAGCAGGATGGACAAGGTCCCACCATGCTTTCCTCTCAACTGCCTCCAGTGGGAGGACCACCACCTCTTGGAGGACCGCCACCTCCCGTAATGATGCCGCCAGCAACGATTAGTTCGACTGGGCCAGCAGCTTTTCGCCCTCCGCCTGCGGCTTCCGCCAATCCAACGCCAGTACATCTCAGAGAACACAGCCGGCCAAGCAATCCCGTTTCGCGTGGAGGGGCCATGGCTCCCAATGGCAAGCCAATGGTAACGGTCTCGCCACAGATGATTGACAAGGCGAAGTTGGAAAGAACACAGGCTGTACCAACGTTGAGTGACCCATGGCTCTACAGCATCAGAATCCTGGGAGTTACCGCAGGATTACTACTTCTCGTTTCCTTTTTTGTTCCCTGGAAAATTTCTGATGCGGGAACTGTTTTTGCTTTTACTGACTTCGCTAGTCAACCTTTTAACCATCAAGCTACCGTGGCGATGATTGGTGTAAGTTGTATTTTTACATTTCTAGTCGCGGCAATGCCAACTACTACCGCAATGCGTGGTGTTTGGTACCTTGTCTTGGCACTTCCGGGGTTAGCGTACTACTTTTACCATGCGACAGACGGCGCTGGGATTGTCCTGCAGGTTTCGGCGGTATGCGCTGCCACTGCGTTGGTTGTCCGATCGAGGTATTTCTCCTCTCTTTTTGCTCGAGTTTTCGCTACCGCTGCCATTGTAGCTGTGGCTGCAATATTCTTTTCTCCAAGAGGAGACGCACCTTCTGTATTTTCGACGATTTTAGAAGCCGTCAAGGCAGCCGAGACCATTGAAGCTTCGGTGGAGGTTGGAATAGGTCTTTTGCAATTGCTTCTTGCGGCGTTAACCCTCTTCGTGTGGCGGCCTAAGCAAGGAGACGCCGGAGCTGCTAGCATTGCTTGGTTCTGGATTCTTACGCCACTAATTGTAGCCATCATCAGGATCTCGACTAACGATTCTCTTTCACTTGAATCTTTAGGCACTGCTATTCTACTACCACTTGCGATTGTCGCATGGACATCTTTAGTTGTGTATGGACTAGCTTCCATTATCGGAAAAGGAATTAAACATTCGTAGCGAACACACAATCGGGACCACCGTTTTAGGTCATCCAATCATTGCCGCGCGCTTTGATCCGCCAAGCTATGCCAAGCCTAAACCACCAGCAGTCCTTTTTGGCGCGATTCATGGTGATGAACCGTTAGGCGTCCAGTGCCTTGTAGAACTTGCAAAGGAACTAGATGCGCGACCACCCGGACGAGAGACATGGATTGTATTTGCGCTGAACATTGATGGGTTGGCTGCAGGAACGAAAAACAATTCGCGAGACGTCGACCTAAACAGAAACTTCGCAGCAAGCAATTGGGTGAAAGAGCACAAACCAGGCTACTTTCCCGGGAGTAGTCCTGGGTCAGAACCAGAGATTCTAGCGTTAGAAAAGCTTATTGAAAGTACAAAGGCTACAAGGTTAGTGGCTCTGCATTCACCCTATCGGATGGTGAATTGGGACGGAACCGGTGAATTGTTAGCCCAGGCAATGTCGGACCTCAATGGATACGAGTTGGTGGCAAGTATGGGGTATCCCACTCCGGGCTCCTTCGGTAGTAAGTACGGTGTAGACCAAGACTGTGAAGTTATCACGCTTGAAATTCCCTTTATGTCACCTCATCAAGCATGGATGGACAATCGAGCCGCACTTCGTTACGTGGTTGATTTGCCGGCGTAGATACTCTCAATCGTTTGAAAGATATCAAATGAAAGTCAGCTCAGCCCATAAGAATTTGCAGCTGCTCTAGCTCTAAGGCTTTGTCCCTGAGCTGGGCAGCGGTTTCAAAGTCTAGCTCTTTAGCAGCCTTTTTCATTTCATCTCGGAGCTGCGTAACTTGCGCGGCGAGGGCTTTAGGTGATGATAGGTTTGGCTTCTGCGCCAGGATAGGCTTGGCTTTCTTACTACTCTTTTTTGGAAGCGGCTGTGCTTCCTTAATCTTTTTGATATTACGAGATGCAGAACGTGGAGTGACTCCGTGTTTGTTGTTGTGCTCCATCTGAATCTTGCGTCGCGCTTCCGTTGTGTCAATTGCCTCTTTCATCGATTTGGTGATGCGGTCGGCGTAAAAAATGACTCGGCCATTGAGATTTCGTGCCGCTCGTCCGACGGTTTGAATAAGTGACCGTGCAGAACGAAGAAAACCCTCTTTGTCTGCATCGAGAATCGCTACTAGTGATACTTCAGGAATGTCTAGGCCCTCTCGCAAAAGGTTAATTCCCACCAAGACATCGAACTCACCCATACGGAGATCTCTAAGGATGCGGATGCGATCCAGCGTGTCAACTTCTGAGTGAAGGTAACGCACTTTGACGCCGGCATCGGATAAATAGTCTGTGAGATCTTCCGCCATTCGCTTGGTTAAGGTGGTTACGAGTACTCTTTCCTTTTTCTTTACTGTGGCCTTTATTTCTTTGAGTAGGTCATCTACTTGGTGCCCTACCGGGCGAACTTCGATAGGAGGGTCCAAGAGGCCTGTCGGACGAATGATCTGGGTGATGACTACCCCGTCGCTTTTCTCTAGTTCGTATTCTGCGGGAGTGGCTGACACGTATACGACTTGTTTGGCCCGCTGTTGCCATTCGTTAAACTTAAGAGGACGATTATCCAGTGCACTAGGTAACCTGAAACCGTAATCTACTAAGTTAGTTTTGCGTGCGCGGTCCCCCCTGAACATTGCTTGCACTTGCGGCACCGTTTGATGGGATTCGTCGATGATTAGTAGGTAGTCATCTGGAAAGTAGTCCATTAGTGTTGGAGGTGGTTCGCCCGCCTTAGCTCCAGTTAGGTGTCGGGAATAATTTTCGATACCGTTGCAATATCCCATTTCTTCAATGCACTCCAAATCGTACATGGTTCGTTGCTCAAGTCTTTGGCGTTCCAAGAGTAATTCTTTCTCGGTAAGCACGGTAAGCCGCTGTTGTAACTCCACACGGATGGTTTCAATGGCCCTGTGCAGCGTTTCTTTGGGAGTAGCGTAATGGGAGGCCGGCAAGATACGAATGCTGTCGAAATTATCAAGCGTCTTTCCGCGCAATGGATCAATTGTGTTGATGGCCTCTATTTCATCGCCAAACCATTCGATACGAATTGCAGTGTCTGACTCGTAGGGGGGGAAAATCTCCAACGAGTCTCCCCTTACCCGAAAGGTTCCACGATGGAAGTCATAGTCGTTTCGTTCGTACTGCAGCTCCACAAGACGACCTAAAATGGTGTCGCGATCTATCGTTTGGTCTACTTTCAACTCACAAGTCATGCTTCCGTAAGTGTCTTGAGCTCCAATGCCGTAGATGCACGAGACGGACGCGACAATAATGACATCTTTTCTAGAAAGCAGGGCGTAGGTGGCTGCATGACGCATGCGATCGATTTCGTCGTTAATCAGAGAATCTTTTTCGATGAACGTATCTGTGTTGGCAACGTAAGCTTCTGGTTGGTAGTAATCGTAGTAGCTGACGAAGTAGTGCACTGCATTGTTTGGAAACAGTTCTTTGAATTCCCCGTACAACTGCGCGGCCAGGGTTTTGTTGGGCGCCATAATCAATGTGGGACGCTGAGTTTCATTGATTAAATTGGCAATGGTAAACGTTTTACCTGAACCCGTGATTCCTAGCAGCGTCTGATGGGGATCGCCGCGCTTCACACCTTCTACCAGTTGTCGAATGGCTTCTGGCTGGTCGCCTGTTGGCGAGAACGGAGCGACAAGTTCGAATGCGCGAGACACGGTCTCTTTCTGCCACAGATTGAGAAAAATTGCTTAGTCAAAAACTTGCCCGATGTAGGTAGCTGTCTGATAATGTAGGAATGGAGCGAAGTAGTAGCGATCGCCGTCTTAATCGGACTCAAAACACGAAGAAAGCCCTCGAATACTGGCTAGAGTCGTGTAGCAAAGGCTCGGTGGTGGACGAAATGGTACTTTTTGACTTAGATGGATTGTGCCTCGCCAGTTCTGGAGAGTTAGGACCTGAGGTTGCAGCCAGCTGCAGTACGCTCGCTCGTCGCGTGCCATTCTATCAAGGACAAATTCCAGTTGGTGGAAAGCCCCGAAACTTACGGTTTAAGCGCTTTCGTTACCAAGGCGAGTGCTTGGTGGTTTGCGGGCTCGGCGGCCTTCCTTCGGAAGCGAGAGCTCGCCGAATAGAAAGGTCAGCACAGGGCGTAGCTCGAATTCTGCACTGATTGGGTTTCCGGAATAGGCAAAAGTCGGCGGATAAAAATATGTGACCGAAGGGCCCGCTGCGACGTCTCAGAAGTGTCGGCGCTATGGTTCAATCTTTCCTGCCAGACCGTCGATAAGAAACAACTAGGCTGTTGGGCCAAAAAAAAAGGTGCTCGTAGGAGCACCTTTTCCTTTGGAATCTTATGTTACTGTCCTGAACTAGTAGTCATCTTGTCCTCGAACTGCCAGGTAAAGTCGTGTCGTTTGGTACCCACAAGCGTTAGTGTAATACTCTTTGTTTGTGCAGTAACTCCGTGATTACGGACGCAAACTTCTCCCGGGGACTGCACATAGGTGACTTTTTGCTTGGTGGCTACATTGGCGTAACGGCCTTTGAACTCGACCTTATCGTTGATGCAGTCTCCATGAGAATCTTCACCTTCCACGCAAACAGCGTCAAAGCCAGTCTTTATCTTCTTGGTCCAGTTTGCCTTGCGCTTTTTGCGTACCATGCGCTTCTGGCTCGTCCGCATTTTCGCCTTGGCTACTGGTTGTCCGTCAGCGAAAAACGCTTTCTTCCAGGACTTTACTTTGAGATGACGAGGGGTTGATTCCTTGGGACCTACAATATCGCGAAACATTAGCGCAAAGCACAACTCTCTCTTGTTAAAGGAAACTAGGCTAAGTGCATTGGTCAGATGACCATCCTTGATGCCTAGTTGCATTTCCTTTTTACGGTTAGGAATCGCGATAATATTTTCGCTGAGTTCGTTGACAGGATGCGAAGTGCGGACCGCTCGCTGTTGTCCTTGATTAGAATGCTTTTTGGGTTGTTGCGTTTGAACCTTTTTAGGTTGGGCGCCGTTATTAGAAGTTTGTGGCGTTAGCATCGCGCAGCCCGAGAGACCAAGTAACAATATACAGAACTTCATTCCCGTTTCTTAGCACGATATACGGCAATTGGCAGTAGTTGTTCTTAAAGCGGCGAACGACATCGTAAGGACCTGTGATCCTTATGCTTACTACCGCCTACCAAAAAGTGAAAAAAGTTCACATTTCTTCGGTGCGACTGGGTTTTCTTCTTTCATCCGCGGGCCGAAGATTGTTACACTCGGGTGATGGGGCGTGTTATGGGGATTGTGTCGGTGGTCGTTTCCGGCTTTTTGTTATCTAGCTGTGCAAGCGGTCAAAGCACTAAAGCGGAGACTGCCAAAGAGTTGTCGACACGGGATATCACTTCCAACAGTACGGCCGCGATTGTGCGGGTAGAAACGTCATCTCCGCTTGGTGATGGTGTCGGCACTGGCTTTTTCGTACACGAGTCGGGAGTTCTGGCTACCAACCTCCACGTCATTCATGGGGCGGCTGATGTTGTTGTGAGACTTCATGATGGAACAGAGCATGCCGTTGTATCCGTAGAAGCTGTCGACCATTCTCGCGACCTTGCGCTGATTCGAATTGATGCGAAAGGAAAAATGTTTCCTACGCTCAAATTAGGTGACAGTCGCTCCATTAAAGCTGGTGACCCTATCGTAGCCATCGGAAACCCACTTGGAGTTTTGAACCACACCGTGAGCGACGGACTTGTTAGCGCCGTAAGACTAATTTCTG
The DNA here is from genome assembly GCA_020630875.1 of Deltaproteobacteria bacterium. Lineage (GTDB taxonomy): Bacteria > Myxococcota_A > Polyangia > Haliangiales > Haliangiaceae > JAHDIH01. The sequence goes on from JAHDIH010000002.1 coordinate 113,784, forward strand.
AAGACTTTTCTCTTCTGCAGGTTTCTGCGCCCATTTCGAGGGGATCAAGTGGCGGCCCACTGTTCAACAACGCCGGCGATGTTATTGGCGTCGCCACAGCGGTATCGATCCAAGGTCAAAACTTGAACTTCGGGGTGCCAAGCGAATATGTGGCTCGTTTGGTAGAAAATCCACAGCCAACCGCGTTGGCTGGTTTTGTTCGGTCCTTCGGGAAACAAGAACACGTCATCAATACCAAGAAGGTCGGGCAAGTGAAACGACAAATACCGCTGCACGACAAGTCACTCCTAGCTTCTTGCCCTGCAGAAACAGTGTCCGCTGCTCGAAAAGAAATCGCAAAAGCGATAGACGACGGCGCCCCTCTCTACAACAGCGGAGACCATGAAGCTTGCTACAAAGCGTATGAAAAGTCAGCCATTGTTCTGGAAGAGAAACTTGGATGCAAAGGAATTCAAAAAGCTTTGGGCATGGGACTACTCACCGCCGGTTCAAAACCGAACTACACCGAAAAGGCATGGGCGATGCGTGATGCGTTTGATGGGCTGATGTACGTCATGCGCAAGTCAGAAGCGAAAAAGAATTCTTCGGCCAGCATTTGGCCAATGGGAAAAAAATAGTCAGCACGAATGCTGATCCACGAGTACCAAGACAAGTGGAGTAGTGACTTTGAAGAGATCAAGGAAGTGCTTCTTGCGAGACTTTCAGCTACCGAAGTCACTGTCGAACATGTGGGAAGTACCGCGGTGCCGGGGCTTGCAGCAAAACCTATAATTGATGTTGATGTCGTTTACTTTTCAAGTGGAGACTTCGATAAGATAAAGTCTGGGCTTGAAGGCATCGGGTATTTCCACCATGGGAATCAAGGAATCTTACAACGAGAAGTTTTCAAGAGAACCAAACGCGATTTGCATCCGGTTCTCGACTTTGTGATTCATCATCTGTACGTCTGCCCGTCGGGAAGTGAAGAACTCAGAAGGCATTTGTTTTTTCGTGACTACTTGAGAAAGGACTTGGCAGCTCGCGAAGAATACCAAGCTTTGAAACAGCAGATTGCCGAAGAAGCTGAGCAAGATCGAAAACGTTACTCAGAAATCAAGGAAGTGAAAGCCAGAGCCTTCATTCTTTCGGCAATTGAAAAAGCCCAGCAACAATCAATGAAGCTGGGCCAACTGCGATTAGATCACTAGTTTTAGTGATTGCAGTTTTCGTCATGAACGTGTTCGTGTTCATGGGTATGCTCGTCTGGGCCGTGATTGCAGTTTTCATCATGAACGTGCGGTTCTTCGATTTGATCTACAAGCTCCACCGTTCCGTGTTCGATAATCAAATCGAGTGCCTTTTCTTGTCGCATGCTAAAACGAACCGACTCGAGTTGATTGTCCTTTTGAAGTTGGGCTCTTAGTTTCGCGGCGGGCATGTCTCTCTCAGCGGCAAGCGAATCAATATGTTCTGCTACCATTTCTTCTGTGATTTCGATGGACTCTTTATCACTGAGTGCTTCGAGCAACAGTTGCCCTCTTACTTCTGACAGTGCGCCTTCTCGCATGCTTTCTCGCATTTCGCCGCTCATTAGTTCATCGCTATTCCCCAGCCCGAACATTTGTTGAAGACGACGGAATCTCATATCGATGGCTCGTTCCACGAGTGCGTTGGCAACAGGGATTTCGTTAGCCTCTATCAAGGACTTGAGCGCTTGGTCTTTAAACTCTTGGTCTATCTGCTTCTCAAGTCGTTCTTTGATCTCGTTTTCGATTTGGGTGCGAAGCTCAGTAATGGTTTCTGCACGCCCTGTGTCTTTGGCGAACTCATCGTCCAATTCTGGAATCGACTTTGTTTTTGCATCGACAATGGAGATGGTCATATTGGCGGTCTTGCCACCAAGAGACTGATGGTTTTCGTCGAATGTTAGTTCGATTTTATGATCCTTGGCGTCAACTGGGATTCCAGTAAGAGCGGCGATTAGACCCGGCAGTGGATCGCGTGCGGTATCTCCCAAGTCGATTTGCAACCCATCATGATTTAGGTCGATTTCATCGGCTTTACCCGCGACCTGTATGGTGATTACATCTTGGTCACTGGTTTCAGTGCGCACTGATTCGATCGGTACAAGCTCGATAAAATCTTTTTGCAATGCTTCGAGTCCATCTTGCACAGCGTTCTCAGGAATCACTAATTTCCGTTTTTTGATGGTAAGTCCTTTGAAGTTCTTAACCTCTGGTGTGCCTTTGACTTCAACCGTGGCTTCAAAAGTAAGCGATTCGCCCTTTTTGATCTGTGGCAGCTCTTCTATTCTTGGCTCGGACACGGCATCAAGCTCGTGTTCCGTGGTGGCCGTAAAGAACGACTCTCTAATCAACTCAGCTGCTACCTCGGCTTTTACTCGTCCTCCGTAGATTCGCTCGATTACTTTACGTGGAGCCTTGCCCGGTCTGTAACCTTTTACTTGCGCAGCCCGACCAATGTCCGCGAAAGCACTTTTAAGCTTGGTTTCAACCAGCTCCCATGGCACTTCGACCAACATCTTCTTTTCAATAGGCGATACTTCTTGGATGGTTACATTCATAGTCACGGGCGTTCGATACCACAGAGACACGCAGTGATCTATGTAATTGGACTACCAGCAAGGTCGTGAGCGGCCTTCAACACCTCCTTGGAGTAGTGGGTTTTGTGCTAAGAATCCATGGTGTCTGATAATTCATTTAGTCTAACCCCTGGCAAGAAGGTTTTATTTCTCACGAAGGACGCTAGCTTGATACGTAAGCAGCTTTCCGGCGAGTTAACGTTAACGATGGCAGACGTAAAAGTCGAGGATTTGCTGGATGATATTAACACCGATGCAATGACCCCGGCTTGGGTTTGTTTCGACTACGACCCAAAGGAAATCGCCAAAAATGCTTATGCGGGGCTGATCGTGGACGGAAAGCGTTTGATTCCGGAAAACGCACTACAAGGATTTGAAGTGATTGTCTCTGGTTTTCAAAAAGGCGTCGGCTCGAGTCGAGAGACCGCTGCTCAATGCGAAGTCTATAGTGGTTCACGTCTGGCGGTCGCGGCATCGTTTGCGCCTATTCATGCAAGAAACAATATCAACATCGGCCAGCTCATGGCCGATCACAAGATGCTAGAGAGATTACAAAGCGGGGAAGCCGTTCAGCTAGCTGAGTTTGCCGAAGGCTATGATGAAATCACCAAGCTTATCATTGGTGCGGGAGGCCTATTTCCGTTCTGTGAAGCGGTAGACAAAGGCACGATAGAACTTTCGCAAGTTAGTACTGATGCAAGGCCTATGAACATAGCTGAGAAGATCGTCGCGCGGCATTTACTTCCTGGCCAAGGCTCTCATGTAAAACCTGGAGACGCCGTGATGGTTCGGGTAGATGGAGGTTATTCTCACGAATTTACCACCGCACAAGTTCATTTCTTCCTCGGCAACAACTATGGAGCGGACTACAAAATAAAGGCGCCTGCAAAGTTTGCTGTGTTTGAAGACCACCTAATTTACGCAGACGGTGTGCCGCGCATGGCTCCGTTTGGAAAAAAGATTCAAACGCTTCGCGACATGCAGCGAGAATTCCAAAAACATACAGGGGTTAGAGATTTCAGCGCAAAAGATGGTGTTTCTCCAGGGATTTGCCATCAAGTGGCTAGAGAACAAATCATCGAGCCTGGAGATTTCATTCAAGCAACGGATTCTCACACCTGCATGGGAGGCGCATCTGGTGCACTTTCTTGGGGCGTCGGCGCTACCGAATACGCCGCTCTAATTTATTGGGGGTTCACTCCGCTATCTGTGCCGGAGAGCATTCGTTTTGAGCTCAAGGGCGAGCTAAACCCCGGGGTGACCGCCAAAGATCTTATGCTTTTCATTTTGTCTACTTTTGCAAAAGAAGAGCAAACACTAGACCGCGTGATGGAATTTGGAGGAGAAGGCCTATTTGCTCTTTCTCCCGATGAAAGAGCTACGCTTGCTAATATGGCTACGGAGTGCACCGCCAAAGGGGCGGTAATGGAAATCGATGATGTCATGATTGATTGGATTGCAGCGCGTCGAGAAGGGGTATCCAAAGAGTCTTTGAAAGCTAAGTCGGTTGCTGCAGATGAGGGAGCAACGTATGCAGGCGGCGTTCACGTCATTAATTTGTCGACGATTGTTCCCATGGTAGCAACTCCAGGAGATCCAGAAAAAGGTGAAGCATCCGATCCTAAAAACGGTGCTACCATAAGGGATCTTGGAGAAGTGGATATCGACATTGCCTACGGGGGATCGTGCACCGCAGGAAAAATTGACGATATTGACTTCTATGCTCAGGTGATGGCCGAAGCGGATCAAGCAGGTCGCAAAGTGGCAGACGGCGTTAATTTCTTTATCCAGTTTGGTTCTGCGGAAGTTGAAAAACACGCCAAAGACCAAGGCTACCTCGACTTGTTTGCGCGCACCGGCGTAAAAATTATCAAACCTGGGTGTGGCGCGTGCATTGGTTGCGGTCCTGGCGTTTCAGATAATGCAAAGCAAGTTACCGTGTCAGCGATTAATCGTAATTACAAAGGACGTTCTGGCCCAGGTAACTTGTATTTGGCGTCCCCTACCACCGTTGCGGCATCAGCTGTCACGGGGAAAATTACAGCCTACCAACAAGGCATGTTCTCAGGAGCGTAATTGTATAAAACACTCAGGCCACTTCTTTTCAAACTCGATCCAGAGCGTGCTCATGGCTTAGCTTTCAAAGCGGCAAAATGGACCGCGCCGGTGAGGAGCTTACTGTCTCGTGGAATCTCATCGGACGAGGTGTTGTCTCAAAAGATAGCTGGACTTGATTTTTACGGCCCCTTGTCTATTGCAGCCGGACTCGACAAGAATGCCGAGCTCCTTTCTACTTGGAAAGGTAGCGGTTGTGGTTTCGTCGAAGTGGGCTCTGTCTCCGCAAGGCCTTGTGCAGGTAACGAACGTCCAAGAGCATTTCGTCTAAAAAAGGATGAAGCGATCATTAATCGTATGGGACTGAACAATCACGGGGTGGCTGCGGTAAGTAGTCGCGTTGCAGCGAGCAGCCTTGGGATACCTATTGGTATCAATATCGCCAAAACTCATGACCCTTCAATCACTGGTGAAGCTGGCTTTGAAGACATGATTACCTCAATCAAAACCGCCGCGGCGGTGGCAAGCTACATTACTATCAACATTTCATGTCCCAACACCAAAGAGGGAAAAACGTTTGAAGACCCAAGCATGCTTGATGATTTGCTTGCCCGAGTAGATCAATTGCGACTGCCGCTGCCAGTTTTTGTAAAGCTTTCGCCTGATCCGTCCCAAGACGCGGTAGAGAAAACCGTTGAGGTAATCTTGCGTCACAAAGTGGATGGCATTGTCGCAGTTAACACGTCTTCTCAGAGAAAAAATATTTCGTCTGTCGAGCTAGCTAAGGAGATTGGTCGTGGGGGGCTTAGCGGTAAGCCTTTGACAGCCATTGCCCGAGAGCGGGTAGCAGATATTTATCGTCTCGTGGGAAAAAGCAAACCGATAATTGGCGTGGGAGGAATTCATGATGTTGCATCGGCCTACGCCATGGTGAAGGCAGGAGCCAGTCTTCTCCAAATCTACACCGGTTTGGTTTACGAGGGTCCAGGACTTTTCAAACGCATCAATAAAGGGCTTAGGGCACAACTGAAAAAAGATGGGTACAAGAATATATCCGAAGCGGTAGGGGCGGATGCCTAGTAATGTCTACTTGCGAACTGTCTCTCTGGTTAGATGCAAAGTTTCGGCATGATTCGAGTTTTAAGTTTGAAGAGCTAACTCCCCATATTCAAGGTCGAAGGACAAAAAGTGCGGAGGCAATTATTGCTGACTTGCAGCGGTGGTCGCAGCATCTTGAACATGAGGTTTGGTACTTTGAAGTAGGTTGGATTGACGATGCCGTTTTAGTAAGGCGTCGGCTGGGACAATTAAGGGATCTAGGGACGCCCCGACTGATCCAGCAAGTAGCAGACTCTAAAGAACAACAATCGGGAACCGTGATGGCAGGTATCATCCCTGTGGATCAATCCTGGTGTGTTACCATCACCCATGTACCTGTTAGTGGAATGCTGATGTGGGACTCTCATGGGCCAAGTGGTTTGCGTCCTTAATAAAGAGTTGGTGTAACAATGAAAACGATAAACCGAATGATGACGAACGTTTGCTCTGACAACTTAGTGGCAAGCAAAGAATTCTACACAAAACTATTCAAGCTCAATGTGGCTTTCGACAGCGACTGGTTCGTTCACTTAACTTCAAGTAATGGCCAATTAGAACTTGGTATCATCGCGCGCACCAGTGAAGTCGTCCCCGTAGAGTATCAAAATATACCGCAAGGTTTCTATATTACATTTGTGGTGGATAGTGCTGATGATGTTTTCGAAACAGCCGTCAAAGAAAATTTCCAAGTAGTGGAGAAACCAACGAACACTACTTATGGTCAAAGAAGGCTTTTGCTAAGAGACCCTGCTGGTGCGCTGATAGATGTATCGTCACTGATCCCGGATTGATCTTGAGCCGTTAGCTCACTAAAATTATCGTTTAAACATACTGGAAACCTGGCGGCGCTCACGAATGGTAACTGACAATATAGTTAACAAAATTAGCCCTTTATGCGGCATCCAATGGAGTTAAGGTCTAAGTAGGAAATGGCAGACGTACTATGAACGTGCGAGAGGTCTCCACTTCATATCAAAGCTCATCTGAGTTTACCGCTAGAGAGTCTTCTGAAGTGCCGGTATGGGCGAACACCGAGGATGAGTTTTGCGAATACTTTGAAGTTGGCGGAACGAAAGTGCGTTTGCAAAATGGTAACGATGAGATTAGAGACGCTTTGAAAATGGCTTTGCCTTACATCAAACCATTGCTTGAAGGGTGCATTGAGTCCATTGAAAAATCTGTTCATACTGACATGCAAGAGCACTTTTTTCGCGAAAAGAATCCTAAAGAAGTATTAGAGGTCTATAAAGACCTACTCGATATTGTGAAAAACACTACCCTTCCAATCGAGTACGAGGATTCTTGTCGAACCGGTACCGCTGCGTACGTTTACGGCATTTTTTCAGATATACACCTTTGTCCGGCTGTTCTTGAAAGGAAACCTTCGGAGTTGGCAGGAACCATCATCCACGAGTTGACCCACATCCATTGGCACACTGCCGACAATGCTTATATTGATTACGGTGCGATGCCAAAAAATCGCAGGCAAAACAATGCAGGAGCTTACAATGGATATTCGGATACAATTTTGTACATGCAAAACCGAGCGGATCCTAGTGAGCAAAAAAACTACGAAGTGAAAATTCCCGTAGACTCTGGAGAGACACTCACCATCACCGTGGAAAACTGCATGGACTATGAAGCGAAGATCATCGCTGACCAGGTTGCAACTTTGCACAATCATTGTCTGCACTACGCCGACAAGTTGTTTTTGACGGGGAATATTAAGGATAGTCCCGACGTGGTAGAGGCGACAAGTGGCAATGTCACCGTGGAGCTAACGGGAAGTATCAAGTCTGGTTACGATTGCGAAATGGAAGGCGACAAATTTATTGTTTCCATACCTTGGCTAATTAATTGCATGTCAGATGATAAGCCCGATAAGTATTTGCCGTTGTCGGCCAGTTCAATGTACGAAGCTGTAGTGCGCGCACAAAAAAAGTAGTCATACAAAGTTCCGCCTTAGTGTGATGCCCAGGAAGAACACGCCACCTAAAATACCGGTGACAATCCCCACAGGAATTCCTCCGAGTATCGTAAGTCGTGCAAAGGTGTCGCACAAAAGCAGAAGACTCGCTCCTAACACCGCGCATCCGAACAACGCGTGTTTGTGTTGATGACCGAAAAGCGGACGAACCATGTGAGGTATAATTAGTCCGATGAATGCCAGCGGCCCAGCGAGCGCCACAGAAGCACCAACCAAAAGGGCGGTGAGAAACAGCAAAATGATGGTGGTTTGCTCTGCGTCTACTCCTACGGACTGAGATAGTTCTTTTCCCATTGATAGAGCATCAAGGTGTCGAGTAAGGAAACTAAGAACAAAAGCGACGGTAACAATTACGATACCCATGGCGAGCAGTAGAGTTGTTGGGACCCAATCTAAACTGCCCATTAGCCATCTCACCATCTGACCAAGTTCAGATTGATTGGCTAGAAACTGAAGCAGCACAATTACCGCGCTACAGAATAACGACAACACGATTCCACCAAGGATGAGCTGAAGCGAGCCTGGTGAGCCCACTGCTGCCGCGAATCGCCACACTAACGCGGTGAGTACGCATGCGCCCGCAATGGCGATGGCGCCGATAAAAGGACTTCCGAAGGACGTCACTCCGAAGAAGCTGCAAAGCATTATCGCAAGAGCGCTACCGCTTGAAGCCCCCAGAGTGTAGGGGCCAGCAAGAGGGTTGTGCAGCAATGCTTGGTAGGTTAGCCCCGCTATGCCAAGAGCGCCCCCTGTTAACACCGCGGTCAGTACACGGGGCAGGTTAAATTTGAAAAGGAGTTGGTTTTGCAGGTCGTCATTCAAGTCTAGCAACGTAATCCCGTGATGCAAACGAATCACAAAAAGTGACAGGCCGGCTATAATCAACAAGATTCCGATTGAAATTATTTTAGCTCGCATGACTTACTAAAACTTTCTTGCCGGCTATTGTTACTTGTTGAAACGACAACCCGAATACTTCCTGCAGGACGTTACTGGAAACGACCGAGCTGGTTTGTGCGTCCATTTTGACGGTTCCCTTGTCGAGAACAATGATACGGTCAAAGTACTGCGTAGCAACTTCCAAATGATGGGACGTTGCTACTATTGATTTACCTTCTTGAGTAAGTTGCTTGCAAAGTTCAAATATTTGATGGCGTCTTTTTAAGTCAAGTGGCCCGGTGGGTTCGTCCAGAAGCATAAGCGCTGCGTCTTGGTGCAAAGCTTGAGCAAGGAGTACCAGCTGAAATTCTCCGCCGGAAAGGGTGGAAACCGTTCTGCTCTGCAAGTGGGAAATTTTTAACCTCTCGAAACTGGCATCGGGGGATGCTGGATTCCGAAATCGTCCCAGGCCTACCAAATCGCTGGCGGTCATTGGTACTTGATTGCTGCTGTTCTGAGGCAGATATGACAATGATTTTGCAATGTCCAACCTGCGCATCTCTTTGATAGCTTGCTTGTTAAGAAGCACGGCGCCAGAGTTCGACGTCGTAATCCCTGCCAGACATCGCAGCAGCGTGGACTTTCCTGCACCATTAGGACCTACGACGCAAACCGACTCGCCTTTGTCGATCGAAACACTGACGTTATCTAGCAAGTTTTTTTCACCTGCAATAACCCGTATGTTGCTAGCTTTCAGAAGCACGGTAGCTTTTCATAGCACGAACTACCGAAGCCAGTGACTTTCGTTGCGTAGGTAGTCTTGGACTCGGGGTTACAATTTCAAGCTCTTTTATGCCAGCAATGCTTCCGTTTTGGGCCGCGCGCGTACTAGAGAGGAGCTCTTTAAGTAACGATAGATCTTGGCTGCTGGTAACTGAAGAGTCCAAAATGACGGCCGGGTTAAGTGCTGCGATCGCTGCTGCAGAGAGCTTTTGGTAGGGATTACCTGTTTTTAGGGCGTTGCTCAGTCCTAACGAATCTAGCATTTCTGATACGTAAGAACCGGGCCCTGCAACATAAACATCGGCCATACTGCCACTTCTTCTATCGACGATGACCAGGACGGCCGTATCTCTCATGGCGTTTTGGGGACGTTCCAAACTAGCTACTACTTGGGACGCAATCTTTTCATTGCAGGTGGCTGAGCCGATGGTGATTATAGCATTCTTTAATTCGGTTACCGTTTCTGCTGCTACCTGCACTGTGGGGACGGAGAGCTCGCTAAGCTTGGCAGCAGCTTTGTCCTCTGAGCTGTCCAGTATTGTCAGTGAGGGGGACATGGAAGCGATGGTAGGAACGTCTAGAGACTGAAATCGACCGATCGACGGAACCTTTAGCTGACTTCTACGAATGCTGTGCTCATCAGCCGCCAATAATTGATGCTTTGCATCAAGATGCACAAGAATATCCGTCGCAATTGGCGAGGCCGAAATGATTCGAGAGCCACACGTTGACCGGGACAGAATTTTTTGACTTTTGCAGCCGGAAAGCGAGATCCCCACTAAGAAAACCACAAACCAGTTCACAACATTCACAGCTTTGTCCACAACCATCGCAACTCCTCTTTATCACGTCGGTTATTATCCTTCATCCACAACTTTTCACACACACATGCACATTTCTTCCACACGTTATCCTAGCATTGCACACACCATAGGTAGTGGTCTCAAAGTTCACACCCACGAAATATTGGTATTTTCTTGCTTGACGGGAGTCGTAAGAAAAATGCAAACTGATTTTGTTACCGGGGCGATTCAGCCAGGGGGTAGCAGTCAACAAAAGGCTAGATCACAGGGTGGTACTATACTTTTGTATAGTATAGTTGCGCGAAAAAAATGGGTATTGGAGTCAGGAACGAAACGATGGAACAAGTGGGTAAGAAAACAGTCAAAAAGGGCGGGGTAACAGTACCTCAAAGTAAGAAAACAAAGCGTGCGGGCTTATCGTTCGAGCGATATTTCAGCCGTGAAGGTGAGAAGCCGTTCGAAACCGTGGAATGGGAACTTCGTGACGCATCTATTACTAGAGCGGACGGTTCAAAAGTCTTTGAACAGAAGGACGTAGAGTTTCCAAAATCGTGGAGCCAAACTGCAACCAACGTGGTCGTTCAAAAGTACTTCCGTGGCACGCTAGGAACTGAAGACAGAGAGTATTCGATCAAGCAAATGATCGGTCGCGTTGCTGACACCATCTACGGGTGGGGACGCAAAGACGGTTACTTCAAAACCAAACGAGATGCCGACGTATTCCATAGTGAGCTGATTCATCTTCTTCTTCACCAAAAAATGGCATTTAACTCTCCGGTTTGGTTCAACGTCGGTGTGGAAGAGCATCCGCAATGCTCTGCTTGTTTTATCAACTCCGTCGACGACTCGATGGATTCGATTCTCGGTTTGGCAAAAACAGAAGGTATGCTGTTCAAATACGGTTCCGGAACAGGTTCGAACCTCTCGAACATCCGTTCTTCTGCTGAAAACCTAAACGGTGGAGGAACTGCATCCGGACCTGTTTCATTCATGCGTGGTTTCGACTCATTCGCTGGTGCCATTAAATCTGGTGGTAAAACGCGTCGTGCCGCCAAGATGGTAATTCTTAACGTCGATCATCCAGACATCGAGACGTTTGTTAATTGCAAAGCAGACGAAGAGAAAAAAGCTTGGGCACTCATCGATGCTGGTTACGACGGTGGATTCAATATCGTTGGTGGCGCTTACGATTCGGTTGGTTATCAAAATGCGAATCACTCCGTGCGCGTTACGGACGACTTTATGTTTGCAGTGGAAAATGGCAAAGAGTGGGAAACAAAAGCGGTTGTGGACGGCCGCACCGTCAATACCATTTCTGCAAAAGGCCTCTTTAGAGAAATAGCTGAAGCTGCTCATATCTGTGGCGACCCAGGAATTCAGTTTGATACAGCGATTAATGAGTGGCATCCGTGCATCAACACGGCTCGCATCAACTCTTCGAATCCTTGTTCTGAATACATGTTCCTCGATGATTCTGCTTGCAATCTAGCATCGTTGAACCTTCGCAAGTTCGTAAGAGAAGACAAAACCTTTGACGTCGAAGCTTATCGCTCTGCGGTACGGACGACGATTACGGCTATGGAAATCTTAGTGGATAACGCTAGTTATCCCACACCTAAAATCGAAAAGAACTCCCATGACTTCAGACCACTAGGACTCGGTTACGCCAATCTTGGTTCGTTACTAATGAGCAAAGGTCTGCCGTACGATAGCGATGCAGGTCGTGCGTTTGCTGGTGCGCTTACCGCAGTACTCTGTGGAGAAGCATACAGAACTTCTGCTGAAATTTCGCGGGACTCGACGGGACCGTTCAATGGCTATGCCGTGAACGAACAACCAATGCTCAAAGTAATGCGTAAGCATCGTAACGCCGTAGAAGATATCGATAGCTCTTTGGTTCCCAATGAAATTGTTTCCGCAGCAAGAGATGCTTGGGATCAAGCCATCACTATCGGTACGGAAAGTGGCTTCCGAAATGGTCAAACAACAGTTTTAGCGCCTACGGGAACCATCGCTTTCCTCATGGACTGCGACACTACGGGGGTTGAGCCAGACATTGCGCTGATCAAGTACAAACGTCTGGTTGGCGGCGGAATGCTAAAAATCGTCAACAATACAGTCCCATTGGCGCTCTCTGAACTTGGCTACGATGAAAAACAAATCGAAGCCATCGTAGACTTTGTCGATAGCAACGAAACGATTGAAGGTGCGCCTGGTCTTAAAGACGAGCACGTACCAGTATTCGATTGCGCGTTCCGATCTCCTAAAGGGGAACGCTCCATTCACTACATGGGACACATACGCATGATGGGCGCGGCTCAACCATTCTTATCTGGCGCAATCTCTAAGACGGTCAACTTGCCGAAAGACTGCACCGTCAAAGACATCGAAGAAGCCTATATACAATCGTGGAAGTTGGGACTAAAAGCGGTCGCAGTTTATCGTGATGGCAGCAAACGTACCCAGCCACTTTCTACCAGCAAGGAGCAAGCGGTCTCTAAAGGGCAGTTAGCATCAACCGGCCTGGAGCTTACGCCAAAAGAAATTCAGCTTATTCAGTCGCTCCGTAAGGCTAACGATGGTCCAAGTGGTCCACCGCCAGCGGTTCGCTACAAACTTCCGTCAGAGCGTCGCTCGTTTACTCACAAATTCTCCATTGGTGGACACGAAGGTTACGTAACCGTTGGATTGTATGAAGATGGAAGCCCAGGCGAAATTTTCGTAAGAATGGCCAAAGAAGGCTCGGTTATCGCGGGCCTTATGGACTCATTTGCAACCTCGATCTCTATGGCGCTGCAACATGGGGTACCAATTCACATCCTCTGTGACAAATTCCGCGGTACTCGCTTTGAGCCATCTGGATTCACAGGGAACCAACAAATTCCAATTGCCACATCGATCATGGATTACCTGTTCCGTTGGCTGCTACTTCGATTTCCAAATGTAGAAGACGACCAACCCAAAGCTACGGAGGCACAGCTCGATTTACCTGCCGTACCAGTAGTTGCCAAAGACCCTCTAGCAGTCGGGCAACAGTCCGGAATCGTTGTAGAAGCTAAGTCTACGGAGACTTGGGTTCGAGAGAGTGACGCACCGCCATGCCACGAATGTGGGACCCTCATGGTAAGAAATGGTGCATGCCATAAGTGTTCAAACTGTGGCGCAACCAGTGGCTGTTCTTAACGAATAGTCGCACAAAACATAGACCCGGGCGCTCCCCCCCTTCTTGCGCCCGGGTCAACCCTTTTTCGGGCACCCGCGATAATGGACGATCCCAGCGTTATGCGAAACTTAGGTCACCGAGAGTCCCGGTGCTGATGGCGACCCATTAGATACGACGGTCGCATCTATGTTTTTGGTTTAGTCTTTTTTAGAAGAATTCGTGAGAGCAATATGAAAACTGCTGAGATTGTTAAGCTGCTAAAGGAGCAAGCAGACTCCGAAAAAATTTTATTTAAAGAAAAAAAGTTTGGCATCACATCCAATAATGCGTTGGGGATTTATCATAAAGATCTAAAAGTACTCGCCAAAAAGATTCCTAAAAGTGACGAGATAGCCATCGAACTTTTCGATACAGACATTTACGAGGCCAGATTGCTTTGTAGCAAACTTTATAATCCTAACAATCTAAGCGAAGAGCTTATGGACCAATGGGTGAGCACATTTGAGAACTGGGAAATTTGCGACTCGTTTTGCATGGGGCTGTTTGCCAAAAGTAGATATGCGGTACCAAAAGCAAACGAATGGTCGAAGAGAGAAAGAGAGTTCGAAAAAAGGGCAGGGTTCGTGATTATGGCTGCTTATTGCATGGCAGACAAAAACGCTCCTAACGAAACCTTTGAACAATTCTTTCCTTCAATAGTTAGTGAATGCACCGAAGAAAGACTGTACGTAAAGAAGGCGGTAAATTGGGCGATTAGAAATATAGGAAAACGCAACGTGGATTTGCGGAGCAAAGCGATTTCAGTCTGCAAAGAAATGTTGGAGATAGGTGATAAGAGCGCCAAGTGGATAGCAACGAACGCACTAAAAGAGCTAACAGGTGCTAAGGTGCGAAGTTCAGATTATCCAAGAAAAATCTACAGAAAGTAGCAGGCGCAAAAAAGTATCTCCTATATTAGTTACCAGTGTTTGTAGCCAAGTGTGAGGTGGATATTGCTACGTTGTGTTGTGGGAACAATTTGAGAAGAATCAACTTTGAGTCGCCTGAGATTTGGCAGTTGGCTAAGCCTCTCTAGAAAAGTCGGATTGGCTTTTACGCCGTTAATGTGAAGCTCTTCGATTCTAGATAGATGTTTGATCGCGTCACTAGTTAGCGTGATTTTTCCAAATGAAAGAGTGAGCTTTCGCAACAGCGTCATTGAATCCAACGCGTCTAAGTTTGTTAAGTGAGATTGGTTTAGATCTAAAGATTCCAAAGACGTCATTTTTCGCAATATAGAAAACTGCGTATCAGTTGCATAGGACATGCTTAGATGACTTACTGTGGTTAAATCCGCAATGTCTTGGACTACATTGTCGGTAGTTCCTGCATCTAAAGTGATACTGCTGAGCTTCGATAGATTTTTGAGGAATGCGGTAGCTTCTTTATCAAAAGTAGGACGATGAAGCGACAAAGACTCAAGTTGAGTCAGTTTGCTTAGTTGTTTTGCCGTAGCGGAACTAATGTGACAACTCTGCAGTGATAAGTGGATCGTTTGAAGCCCCTCGGAGATTCTAACGCCATTTAGAACGTCTTTGTTCTTGGGATCGGTGCAATTTACGCTAAGCGTACGTAGAGATGGCAGCGACAATAGCGCCTCGAGTTTTTTCCTATTTGGATCAAAAAGTCGGTACTCTAAAAAAGTCCCTTTCGGCAGCGTTGGAAGCAGTGCTGCGATGTCTTCGCGATCACCAAATTTCCTGATAACGGTCTTTTTGTTCGTTGCCAAGATGGGCATTGGCGACTTGATGGAGACGTTTAAGATGATGAGATTCAGCTTTGGCAGTCGGTTGAAGCAGTCCATGGCTACTTCGTTGAGCCGCGTGACGCCAAAGAATTCAACGGTTGTTAGCTGATTGGCTAGGCAGAAGTCTGTACGTTGAGTTTCATCACCACTCATGCGCAATTCACGTAGCTGGAGCAAATTGCGATTAGATAACTTGTTTGTTTCGAGAGAAAGGTAGTTGGTGGACTTCGGTAGCACGAAATCATAGAGGGTGGGTATCGAAAGGTATTTTGGGGAAATGACATGCAGGCATTCCATAGATTCTCGGCTCAAAGGTTCTGGAATGCTGTGGCCGGGAATAACCTCAAGCGACAAATTTAGCTTTAGATCTTTTATGGATTTGATATTACAAAGGTCGGTAAAGAGAACTTTCAGAGACAAGTTCTTTCCAAAAATCCGTCGTGCACGTAATACGTCGTTCGTCGACGTCACCAAAACTTGCGGCGTATGGGGCGGCAACCAACTGCCGACTTCATCAGACCATACGAAGTCTGGTGTTGGATTAGGCACTTTGGGTTCTGCGCTTTTGGCGGTGAGTAGTGGATACTGAGATGTAGTACAAGCCGTGACCAGAAGCAGAAAAAGGATACGCATGATTTACACCACGTCCCGCTTTCAAAAAAGAGCTAAAAATATCGGTAGTTTTTCATCTGGCCGACAGTTCGAACCATACCCCATAACCAAAAAAAAACGGCTCCCTTGAATGGGAGCCGCTTCTTTGACTTTTGCTACGACCTATTCGGGGTCGACGTATTTTACCGCGGTGATGCCTGCTGTCTTGAAAGCGTTTTCAAGAGCTTCCCGCCCGCCCATGAGAACAATCACTTCACGACTTGGATCAAGCTCTGTTTGGATTAAGTCTTGAACGGCACTAGGTTGAAGTGCAGAGGTCTCCTCCATCAGTTTTGAGTAATAGTCGTTAGCTAACCCATATTTGGATAGAAACGATAGTCGGCCCGCAACGTCTGCCGTAACGGTCGATTGGCCAAGAAGTCTTTGGATAAGCGTTCGTCGTACGCGAACGAAATCTTCATCAAGCCCTACTCCTTGTCGCATCTCATCGAACCCTTTTCTAATCGCAATCAATGACTCACCAGCTCGTTTTGAGTCGATTGGTCCACCGATCATATAGTTAGACGGTCCAACGCTTGGCCTCCAGCCGCCGCCAATGCCATAGGAAGCTCCTAACTTCTCTCGTACGACTTTCACGCGCTCTCCTAGAATTCCAGCAAGTACTCTGCGTGCTGCATAGTTCTTGTCGATACCAGAAACTGCGGGATAGCCCATCGAGAACGTAATATTTGGTCCTTCTGGACCAACTACGCCAATGTAGCGCGCGCCACTGGTAGCACTTCGCTTAGGCGAAACCGCTTTGTCGGTGTGACCTTTGCTCCAGCTACCAAACGTTGCGTTGATGATGCTCTTCGCTTGTTCTGGCTTGAAGTTTCCAGTGATGACAAGGGTGGCGTTAGATGCGGTGTAATGTTTTCGCTTGAAACTGGTTAGTGCATCACGATCGATTCTTCCTGCGGTTCCTTTGGTGGTGTTGCCAGTAGTGGCATAAGGATGGTCACCCAAAAGTGCCAATCTCATTTGTTTACGCATTTCAGTGTTGGCTCGATAACGCTTGCTCTTGTAAGAGTTGCTGACGCGTTTTCTCCAGCTTTCCACGGTACGTTGGTCGTATTCTCCCGCGGTGATTAGTCGTTCCATCCCTTTGACCATTACATCAAGGTAAAGGTTCAGCCCTTGGGCTGAGAACGTTGTGGTATCAGTGCCTGCGCCACCGCTCCATCGTATTCCTACTTGGTCCATTGGAGAACCTCCTAGGGACATGACTGGCCTTAGGAACCTGGCTGCTGAGCTGGCGAGTCCAGCTTTCTTAGGGGACTCATGCGCTGAGCCCACATTGAAAACAAGTTGCGAGCTAACAATTGGTAGTGTGTCGTAAGGCTTAAGGATCACCTTCATCCCGTTCTTCAATTGATACGTGAGAACTCCTGCGTTGTCATCCAGCGTTGCCGGGATGCCGCTGAGCTTTTGATAGGCTTCTGCTGGGTCAACGTCTAAAGCACCTTTTGATTCATGAGTTTTTGTTTTGAATTTTAGTTTGGATCGCGAGTCTCCCTTTTTTCCACCAGCAGTTGCTTTAACGAAAACGAGGTTAGCGTTCTTCTTTTGGAAGTTCCGTTTCACCACGGACTTCATGTAGTCGCCGTCAAACGCGTCAATTTGTTTCATTTCTTTGATCAAGTAGGGCTCTTCAGAGTCCCATTTGATTTCGCTGTCGAACTGAGTTAGTTCGCCAAGTCTCACGGTTCGATCAGGTAAAGACTCCAATCCAGCAACAAACTGACCTTTTGAGCGTGCTTTAGATTCCGCAAGCATTGGACCACCAAATAGCTTTGGCGCTTCCTCTACTGCTTTCCAAATAAACTCTTCGGCCTTACCTCGGTCGCTATCTTTCTTTAGCTCGACTGAGATGACGAACATTGGTTGAAGTTGTCCACCTAAAACTCCTGGGCTGATGTTGTACGCAAAATCCCACTTTTCTGCGAGTTGGGCGACCATAGAGAATACGGCAAACATTCCTTGCTGTACTGCTTTTCCTTCTTTTGTGTTGGTAGGAGGGAGCGCCCATACGGCGTGAAGGCTGCTGCGTTCTGTCGCGAGTTCGTGCTCGTGCTTCTTTCTGGAAAGCTTAACTCTGGGAATCGTCCGCTTAGCGCCAACAGGTCGGTTTGGAATTTTCTTATAATATTTGTCTAGTAAAGCGGTGACTTCTTCAGTCGTCACGTTGCCTGCGACGATCAGCGTGGCGTTGGAGGGGACGTAGTATTTATTCCAAAAATCGCAGACGTCATTAAAAGTGATGTTAGAAAGTTGCGCATCGTTTCCACCAATCATTTGTTCGTAGGGGTGATTTTTGGGGTACACCGAAGACATGATGATTTGTGGAATTTGTCCTTCGGCTTCTCCTGTTCGAAGTCGAATTTCGTTTCGAACTACTTCACGCTCTCTCTCAAATTCCGACGCTGGGATGTTGGCGTCTTCGCAACGATAGAATAGGCGCATGGCTTCCATCTTCATGAACGTATCAAGGTTCGCTTTGATTCCTTGAGTCATGTAGTGCGTGGAGTCCCAGTTGGTAAACGCATTAAAGAAAGTTGCTAACTGTGGAAGAAACTGAAAAAGAGGCGCCGACTTTGGACCATCGGGTCTTAGTTGGAACATCATGTGTTCCACGAGATGTGCAAGTCCAGCTTTTCCTTCTGGATCATCTGCTGAACCTACGGAGTATCGTACGTCGACTTGGACGAGTTCCGTGTTGGTATCCGGGACCACCATAACTTTGAGACCACTTGGATGGGTGGCTCGCAACTCGGCATACGAAAAGCTGTATTTTGGGATGCTTCGGGTGCACTGGGTCAGTGCCATCAAAGCGATGCATGATATCATTATACGTTTCATCATTCTTTTCCTTTTCGACCGCTAGGGTTCCCGGTCTGTCGAGGCCGAACAATGCAACAACTTTCCAAAACTGGAAAGCTCAAAATATGAAGCAAACGTATCTTTTTAGTGGCAAATTTGATTCACCGACTTGAGTAGAACAAGCGTTCTTTTAGGCGTGCAGGCTTCAGCGCTAAAAATCGATGGCCTGGGTTTCTGTTAGCGCTTGGCTAGACCTTGGTCTAAGGCTTCTTTGTAAGCTTGAACCGACGATTGGGCCGTCGTGGATACTGCGTCCAGATAAACCAGTTCCATTCTTTCTGAAGTTTCTGACTTAAGCGCTTCGTAATACCTTTGTCGGTCGATCGAGTGAATAATTGCCAGAGGCCAATCGTATCTGGCGAGAAAAAGATTAGACAAGATCCGACTGCAACGTCCGGTCTGTTTAGTCCACGGGAATACCCGCATCAATTTGAAGTGAGACTGGGCTGCGATTGCAACAGGATGAGCTTCGGATTCCACTGCTGCATCCAACCATTCACCGAACTTTCGCATTTGATATACAAGTTTTTCTGGCGGGGCGATCGTATGATAGTAGAGTCGGTGCAAAGGATTTTCCTTGCGATAGGAGCTTTGTCCTGACCCTGTTTCTGGTGAAAGAAACGTATGAATCTTTCTTACCGTTTCCAGTCTGATCGGTTGTTTAACGTCTGAAGCAATGTCCAGAGCATAGTGCAAACCATCGTAGTACGCCTTGATTGGGGCGTACGTTGGATTAGCAGCCGCAACGCGTACGATTTCAGGATCAATGGCGGCCTTTATCTCAGAGTACGCAAGAACTTCCCCTTCGAGCGCCGCGTCGTGATGAATCAATGAAATTCTGAAACTTCGTTGCAATTCGTTGTGGAAAATATCCATAACTTTGTCACGTTCCGACAACCAGGTTTTGATGGCCGCATCGGTCTCTGTGTACCTCGTTTCGAGGTCTTCTTTATCTTCTATGCGGTACACATTAATCCTAATGAATTCAGGGTCTTAAAGCAGTGTAACGACTGGAATTCAATGCGTCAAGGAAGATGTCACGAGAAATGGATCAATCGTAGCGCACCTAATTTTCGAATTTTACGCAAGAATTTTGCCCACTTGCCCATGTATGGCGATGATTAGTCACTTGTCTGAGATTCAACATACGTCTGTGATGTCGCAAGAAGTCATCGAATGGCTCGTGCCAAAGCCGGGGCAGATCTTTGTCGATTGTACTTTTGGGGCTGGGGGACACACCAGAGAACTTCTCAATGCAGCAGATTGCAGGGTCATTGCGATAGACAAAGACTTAGATGCAATAAACGGAGGCGAAAAGTTAGCCAAGGAGTTTTCAGGACGGCTGGAAATTGTGCATTCAAGTTACGATAAAATTGACGAGGTACTGGAGAGCAAATCTCTAGAACAAGTCGACGGAATATTGATCGACGCAGGAGTGTCGTCGCACCAAATCGATACGGACACGCGGGGATTTTCTTTCCAAAGGCAGGGTCCGATCGATATGCGAATGGACCAAACTCAAGAGACAACAGCCAAAAGCATCATCGAAGATAATACGATTGATGAACTTGCCAACCTGATAAGAAAGTATGGAGAAGAACGTTATGCGGGGCGGGTAGCAAGACACATCAAAGAAGCCTGTGAAGCGGGACTGCTCCACAGTACTGCCGACCTTGCCCATGTTGTATCCGAAGCAATTCCTAAACGAGACGCTAGGCAACGTCGTATTCATCCGGCCACCCGAACGTTCCAAGCATTAAGAATGGTAGTGAACGGTGAACTCGAGCAACTGGAAACCTTTCTGCAAAAGTTTCCTAAGCTCCTTCTGAATGGTGGCAGGTGCGCGGTTATTTCCTTTCACTCCTTAGAAGATCGGGTCGCGAAACATACGTTTCGAGAACTCGCAAAAACGTCCTCTCTACCACCAAAATTGGCCGAGCAAGCCGGAGAACGAGTGCATCCTATTTGTCATGTTTTGACTCGTAAACCAATTACCGCAACCGAAGATGAAATTGCACGAAATCCTCGGTCGCGTTCTGCAAAGTTGCGCGTTTGTCAGCGTTCGGAATTTGAAATATGAAAACAGCGAAAGATACAGCAATTCTAACTATGGTTCTTTGTTCGCTTGGCGTGACCTGGGCTTCCGTAGCTCATTTGCAACGCAGACAACGGGCCATATCGCTGAAGTACGAGATCGCAGACTTGAGAAAAAGAATGGCGCACTTGCAAGAGGAGAGCTTGGAACTACAAAGGGAGCGAGCTTCGCACCTAGACATGGTTCATTTAAAGTCTGTTGGCAATCGTCTTGGACTTCGGCCGCCTTCGCCGACTCAGTTCAAAAAGGCGCCACAATGACAGGTAAATTGAAAAAGCAGTCGCTAACTCCTGCGATTTCTTTCGCCGTGCAACTTAGGATGTTGTTTATTGTCCTTAGCTTCGCAGCAATGTTTGGGTTTGTGTTGCACGCAGCATGGAAGATACAAATTGGCAAACATGAAGCGATGACGAAAAGAGCATCCAATCAGCACGTCAAAGAAGTTGAGATACCCTCGCCAAGAGGCAGAATACTGGACCGACGTGGTCGGGTACTTGCAATCACGGGAGAAGGATTGTCAGTAGTGGGACGCCCCAAAGAAGCGAAAGACATTACTACTACCGCAAAAATACTGCACGAAATTTTGGGCAAACCGGCAGGAGATATCGAGTATCGACTCGCCGCCAATCGTCATTTCGTTTGGATTGCTCGGCATATTTCACAAGAGCAAGCGGAGCGAATTAAAAAGCGAAACCTCTCGGGCGTTGAGATTGCGAAAGAACCGCGTCGCTACTACCCCATGGGAAGTTTGGCTTCTCATGTTCTCGGCTTCGGAAACATTGATGGTGTGGGGCTTGCTGGAGTAGAAAGACTCAAGAACGAAAAACTGCAAGGTACGAAAAAGGTTCTTCCTGCGATTCGGGACGGACGTGGACGGATGCTGCTGCCTGTTTTTGATGAAAACTTAGGCAACGGGGAAGATGTGAAGCTAACGATTGATGCTGTAATTCAGGAACAGGTGGAGATGGCACTAGAACAAGGGGTTCTTACCAATAAAGCTAAGTCCGGCGCCGCCATTGTGCTTTCTCCCCATAGTGGTGAGGTACTTGCCATCGCGAACTATCCGACGTTCGATTCGAACGTTGATCGTGGTGATTTGGATAAGATGAGAAACCGCGTTGTCGCAGACAACTTTGAAATCGGTTCTGTCATGAAACCTCTGATAATGGCTGGAGCGCTAGAGCGCGGCGTAATCGCCCCGGACCAAGAGTTCGATCTTCATAACGGAAAATTTGAGTACGCTGGTAAAGTTTTCAAAGATACCTACAAGGACGGTGTGTCCGGACTAAGCGATATCATCAAACGTTCCTCCAACATTGGAATGATTCAAGTCGCAACGCGTCTTGGTAAAAAGGGAATGGTTGCGGTAATCAAAGACTTTGGGTTTGGACAAAAACCAGGACTTGGCATATCGGGAGAAAGTCGTGGACGCACGCTCGCGCTAAAGCGCATGTCGAATTTAGATCTCGCTACCGCTTCATTCGGTTACGGTGGAACCATGGCCACCCCATTGCAAGTGGCGACGGCGTACTCAGCGATTGCAAATGGAGGGGAACTCCTTGTTCCTACGCTATTCAGCGACGGTACGAAAAGCAGTCGAAAGAGAATCGTTTCTACTGCAAATGCAAAACTTCTTAGAGGTTATATGAAAACGGTATTTGATCGAGGAGCGCATCGCGGTTCTGCAGCCTCCGTAATCGTTGACGGATATGATGCTGCAGGGAAAACGGGGACCGCGCGAAAAGTTGATCCTTCAACTCGACAATACAGCGATAAGTTACACGTGGCATCATTTGCAGGATTCGCTCCTGCTGAAGACCCGCGGGTGGTGGTGGTGGTGATGATAGACGAACCTGGTGGAAAGTCTCATTCTGGCTCGAGCGTCGCTGGCCCCATCTTCGCATCGATTGTAGAAAACTCCCTTCGCTACCTGCAGGTTGCTGGGAAGGACACTTCAACAACTTCTATCCATCAAGCGAAGGAATTGGAGAAGATCGATGCCATCGATGTAGAAGAAGTACCTGTTTCAGAGACGCCGACCGCATTTTGCGCAGGAGTTGACTTTTCAGAGTTACCGTTAGGCGCGGCATTGAATTTGGCTGGTGAGCATGGATTGACCGTCGAAACCCGCGGCGTTGGTCGAGTGATATCGGCGAAAACACTAGTTGGCGGTTGTGAACTGACGTTTGGCAACTGGTAACTTGATGGTTTGTAGCTTGCATGGTAGGTCATGCTATGGCCGAAACAATTGATGAGCTTACCTGGGACTATGAGGACGAAGGCACATTAACGCGACGTCAGCTAGATAAAGCTGTGTTGTCAAAAGGAGCATGGTCTACGATTCTTTATAAGTTCGAAGAGCTAGATCGCAAAACCGGTGACTGGAAAGCAGCAAAAGCTTGTATCGTTCGCTATCAAAAGCAAAACGGGCAATACAGAAAGAAATCGAATTTCAATATTTCCAGCGCCAAACAAGCCAGAGCGTTGGTAGCTACATTGACCGACTGGTTTCCCCCCGAAGACTAGACCACTCGGCGATGGCTCGAAGTAGCGCATCGTTTTCTACTCGAGTTCCTATGGTGGCGCGTAAGGTGCCGAGCAAACGCATCGGCAGCCATTCTGCATTGTCAGTTCGACCGACACCGCGAGGCTGAGTTCCAAATTTCCTTACCAAAATCCCTCGACCGATAAGGTGGTGCCAAAGTGACAGCGAGTATTCGTTGTAGTCTTTGGCGGGGCGACTGCCGCCAACACGTAACAATATTAGATTCGCTTCACTCGGCATAGGAGTCAGGTAGTCTAAGGATTGAAGGACTTTGTGCATTCTTTTGCGCTCTTCTACAATGAGTTTGCAAGTTTTGGCTGTCCAATCCTTGGCTCTCTCTAATGCGAAACAAGCGGTTACTTGATTTAGAGCGCCGATATTGTATGGGGGCCTGACCGCGTTAACTACTTCTGCTACTTCTGCAGAACAAATCGCGTAGCCAACACGAAGCGAAGCAAGACCAACTTTTGATAGGGTTCGCAGGACAATAAGATTTGGGATGTCCGAGGAGACGTACTTTTCATTCGTCACGCCAGAAAATGCAAAGTAAGCTTCGTCCGATACAACGATCATCTCGGGAAAACGTTTGGCTAGTTCTACCAAATAGTGAGGCCGCCAAAGGGTCCCCGTCGGGTTGTTGGGAAGAGCAAAAAAGCAAACGTTTGGTCGGTAACGCTTTACGTGCGCGGTAAACTCTTTTTCATCAAGTCTAAAATTCCAGTCTGTTGCGTGGACAATCGAAGCGCATTGGTTTGCTTTTGCCGCCATCCCATAGACTGAAAATGTAGGCGCTGGAAAAATTATGCTGGCATCGCTGGTACGCGACTGCCCTGCAAAGGACTGAACGATCAAAGATATTAGTTCGTCGGAGCCGTTACCTAAAACAATTTGTTCGGGCGCCACGCCATGGCTTGTGGATATAAGCCTTCTGAGTCGGTTGCTTTGGGAATCGGGATACCGGTTCAACTTGACTTGTTTTAGCCTGGAAAATAGTTCGTCTTTAAGCTCAGGAGGTAAGTCGTAAGGTGATTCGTTCGCGTGCAACTTGATGGGGCAATCGAGTTGATGTGGCGTGTAGGGTTTCATTCCCTGCAGCGTTAGCGGAATATTAGATTGCCATCTGGGTTTAGAGCCCATGCTCAAATCGTACAGCAACTGATCGCGCGTGACCATCTAAGCCTTCACTATTTGCGATTGTCTCAATTGCGTTGCGCTGTTTCGACAGTGCTGACTTGTTCATTCGTAGCACGCTCATTTGGCGAGAAAAGTCTCTGGTGCCGAGGGGAGATGCAAATCTGGCGGTTCCGCCAGTAGGTAGTACATGGTTAGGGCCCGCGGTATAGTCGCCGGCAGCTTCTGGTACGTAAGGGCCCACAAAGACGGCACCAGCAGAGTAAATTTTTTCTACCGAGGCCTCGGGAACTTCTCCGATAAGCTCCAGGTGTTCAGGAGCGTACTTATTTACAAAATTCAATGCCTGCTCATCGTTTGTTGCCAGTACAAAAACACCGTAGTCGTCCAGGGACTTTGAAGCAATTTTCCTTCGAGAGAGGTGATCAAGTTGTTTCGAGAGTTCTACAGCCACGCGGTTGTACAGACCCGAGTTAGTGGTGACCAAGATGGCTCGCGCTTCAATGTCATGCTCGGCTTGTGCCAACAAGTCCGCGGCGATGAATTTCGCGTTTGCAGTCGCATCAGCCCAAATCAAGATTTCTGATGGGCCAGCGATACTGTCAATATCAACTTGGCCGTACACCAAACGTTTGGCACATGCTACCCATTGATTACCAGGGCCAACAATCTTGTCGACTGAAGGTATCGTTTCTGTTCCGTATGCCATGGCGGCAATTGCTTGAGCGCCCCCCATATCGAGTACTTCTGTGACCCCCGCCAACTTCGCTGCAAAAAGTACGGCGTCGGTGACTTGCGGGCATGCAAGAACAATTCGTTCTACGCCTGCGACGCTTGCTGGAATCCCGGTCATTAGTACGGAGGAAGGATAACAAGCGGTTCCGCCGGGGGCGTAAAGACCCACGGAGCGAAGCGGTACAACTTTAAGGCTTAGATTTTCATCATCGTTGGACAACGCTGACTCTTTCGGCAGCTGACTTTCATGAAATCTGCGGATGCGAATCGCCGCGAATTCTAACGCGTCCGCAAGCGATTGCTCTACTTGCTCGCATCTAGTATCCCATTGGGATTGCGGTACTTTGATTTGGTGACCACTACTTTTGCTTTCGAAACGCTGTAAGTACTCGATTAGTGCAGAATCTCCACGATTTTTCACATCGGTTACGATGGCTTTTGTTGCAGACTCTACTTCATCGGAAAATTGAGAGGACCTGCTTTTAAGTAACTCAAGGCACGGAGCCGAGGGAAATGTGAGTCTCCTTAACACGCGATTTTAATACCACATAATTTTCGCAATGAGGATACATTGATCGGACGTTGCAGATATCAGATCTCGTTGGTATGTTGCGCTCGAAAGGTACCCATCTATGTCCAATTATCTATTCACCTCAGAGTCTGTAACCGAAGGTCATCCAGACAAACTATGCGACCAAATTTCAGATGCGATTCTTGATGCTCATATCAAAAACGATCCCCATTGCCGTGTGGCATGTGAAACCTTAGCCAAAACTGGTTTCATCATGGTAGCTGGAGAAATTACTTCGACAGAAGTTATCGACTATCCCGAAGTGATTCGAAAAACAATCAGAGAGATTGGGTACGATGCAAGCTCGATTGGATTCGACTTTGAGACTTGCGGCGTATTGAATGCCGTAGAGCGACAATCGCCAGACATCGCACGTGGCGTTGACCGCGGCGCCAGAGAAAAGCAAGGGGCTGGGGATCAAGGGCTGATGTTTGGTTACGCATGCAAAGAAACCAAAGAGTTAATGCCACTTCCGATTCAGCTTTCTCACAGGCTTGCGCAGCGTTTAGCGAAAGTCCGAAAGAAACAAACGCAAGGGATCGATTGGCTTCGCCCTGATGGAAAAACTCAAGTCTCCGTTCGCTATGAAAATCACAAACCCGTCGCCATCGACGCGATTGTAGTTTCTACTCAACATGGACCGGAAGCTAAGAAGAAGGACATCGTTGATGCGATCCGTGAATTGGTAATCAATCCTATCGTTCCCAAAAAGATGATTACTTCTAAAACCAAATTTCACATCAATCCTACAGGACGATTCGTAGTTGGGGGACCACAAGGCGATTGCGGACTAACCGGGCGAAAAATTATTGTAGATACCTACGGCGGAATGGCTCGACATGGTGGAGGAGCATTCTCCGGGAAAGACCCGTCAAAAGTAGACCGGTCAGCAGCTTACTACTCGCGTTATATAGCGAAACACGTTGTTGCCGCGGGACTAGCAGATCGTTGCGAAGTGCAGCTTGCTTACGCCATTGGCGTCGCTAAGCCGGTCTCTATGCTGGTGGATACGTTTGGCACTGGTAAGTTTGACGATGAGAAAATTTCCAAAGCAGTGGCTCGTGTATTCGATGCGCGTCCTGGAATGCTTGTTGATGAGTTAGACCTACTACGACCGATTTATCGCAAGACAGCAGCGTATGGCCACTTTGGTCGTAACGATAAAGATTTCGTTTGGGAGTCAACTCCAAAGCTAAACAAGTTAAAGTCGCAATTCAAAATGACGAATGGGGCAAGCAAGAAAAAATCGAGCTCACGCCGAGCTTCGATCTAACTTAGACTTATCTCGAAAAGGAGGGTGCTATG
This sequence comes from Deltaproteobacteria bacterium, assembly GCA_020630875.1. Classification (GTDB taxonomy): domain Bacteria; phylum Myxococcota_A; class Polyangia; order Haliangiales; family Haliangiaceae; genus JAHDIH01. The sequence continues at coordinate 140,832 of JAHDIH010000002.1, forward strand.
GCGCCCTCCTTTTTTGTTTTTTGAACGAGGAGAGACAACTAAAGTGACGTCAAAGAGTTAGCCTCTGGACCCGTTACTGTACCAAAGCCAAATTGCAATTAGTGCCATCACTATAGCTTCCACTGCAACCAACAGCCATTGCTTCGCGACTACGCCATCGAGAACCAGACCAATCAGGCGTGCGGCCAAGGCGCCGGTCATGAGATAGAAAATAGCCGAAGGGATACTGGTTGACCAAGGACGTAATGAGACCACCGCGATGAACGTCAAGCCGACTCCAAGCACCATTCCGCCTCGAACGCGGCGTTCAATCGCTTCATAGACGTCAGAGGTTGGAAGTGTACTACTCGTCAACGGGCCAAACCAGTTCGGAAAAACTGCCGCTGCGGTTCCGACGATCGCCAGTATTAATCCGGCAATACGGAAGCCATTCATTGCTCTTTGCCCTGATTGCATATTGGGTTTTTGACCCATCTTTTATGGAAAAGCTCACTGTTCATGCAATTGAACTAACATGGAAGTTTTTCTATTTCAAACGTGATCGTTACGGCTCATACAGTTCCATTGCATTTGGGTCTATTTAAAAGACGCGCAAGTTGCTACTTCCAGTTCTTGGCTGATGGATTGGTAAAGGCTTTTCGTATTCGTTTCACTGGTCGTTTTTGCTCTATGGCATAGTTGGATATTGACTTCTTGAGAATGGCTCGTTGATTTCCGCCTCGAGCGAACGTTGTGGCAGCGCCTTCCAAGCTATGAGCTCCTGCAAAGAGTAAGCTAGTAGTTAGCAGGACCGGTGCGGCCTTTTTGTATCGAATAATGTGGTCTTTGAGCCATGATTTGGTCAAGCACGCTATAGCGATTACTGCTTTGGTTTTCGCTGTGGACTGCTGTTTGGGCCACTTGAACTTTGGAAAGTCCATCCAGCCGTTGTGCCCCACGTATGCCAGAAGATGAGAATCACCACCTATGGCAACCGCTACTTTACCAACCAGGATTTCTCGGTTAGTCGAAGCGGAGATATTTTCTGCGAATCGCTTCATCGCATTTTCGATTTTGCTTCCACGCCATGCTTCGGCGATTAGGTAGACTCTAAACGGCCTGGTAACGCCATATTTTCTCCACGTTTTGGTGGGGCGTTGCTGTTTGGTCCATACGATTTGCTCGACGATATCAGTCCTCGATACAACCCGTTTTACTTGTTTCCAATATTTCTTCTTAGCGAACCATCCCCTAAATCCTCCGGATGTCGCCCAATAAAGGTTGGTATCTGCGTTGTCGCCGTTCCCCAACTTATTATTTCCACATTGCACGCTGTTATTGTCGCAAAGGGGAACAATAACATGAATGACCAGCGGCTTTCCTGCTTTGATATCTTTGGCCGCTCGCTCATAAACTTGGTCTAGTGTTGAGGCCGAACTCTTGGTCGCAGCTAAAAAAATTGCAAGTGTCAGAATGCGCACCGTCATGCATTATCTAACGTATAGAAATCCAAAAAGTTGTGGTGAAGTTCAAAACTACCGACTGTTGCGCAGACAAGCTGTGGCTTCCTTATTTATCGCTTCTACTTTTTCCACGTCGACTTGGAAGCGGCTGTATCGTTTTCGAACTTCGCTAAACAAATTCTTTGCTTGTTGAACGCAGGCTTGTTTTCTAGCCGAGCATTGGGCGTTGCATTGCTGGGTGCAGGAGGCATCACCTCCGGCGCATTGTTTTTCACAAGCACATTCAATTTTGGCGCACTCGCAAGCTTTGTCTCGCCAAGTACCCAGATCTTTTTCAACGTCACCGAAACATGCTGGGAGAGTCGCAAGCAAGAAAACAATCATTATGCGTACCATAGTCGATCATCAATAACATACCGGCGGCAGTCTGTCGACGACACCTCTATTGTTGGCCAAAGTGACTTGAAAGCAGGTCTTTGGCTTCAACGAACTTGCTCCGTTTCTGGAGCCAAAGGCCTGAAGTAATCCCAAGTTGGGGAACGGTAGGCGCCAGTCCAATCAGAGTGTGAAGTTCGGTTAGTTCTTCAGGCGCTAGCGTCGCGTGTGGAGAGTACTGAAACGTCAGGACGTTTCCTTTCAGTTCAGACCAAGCATCAGAAATCTCCAAAAAGTCCTCGATAGGGAATGTCGAACCGGACGGATCGGAAGCGGGGTCCCACTTGTCCATCGCGGCTGTAAGATTGTCGATGGCACGTATGGCGGATGTAGCAAAAGCCCTCTCCATTTCAAATAGTACTAAGTTGCGCAAGTCTCGAATTTCTTCTCGGTCTTCTTCTGACACGATAGAAAAACCGGCATAGAAAATCAGAGCCCGCCCACTTTTAAAGCTATTCCAGATTCTTTGATACGTATCTGTGGTTCCGATGGATGCTTTTGCATGCTGGAGTGCTAACCCCCAGTGCGTCTCTGAAGTGTCAATTACTCCGTCACCATTAGAGTCGTAGCTTCTTGTACTAGGACCATCCACACAATTCGCGCAGTCGTTGACGATTGCCTCTAAAGAATAAAGATTGCTATCTCGCGCCGCTCCCCATAGCCCAAACGCCAAATCCCAAGAGTGCTCTAGTCCAGAATAGGGAGCGTTTCCAAGCTGACCATTTTCTTGCAAAATACCGGCTCCCTGAATGCTGTCGTCAAGCCATAAGTCGGAGATTTGATGATAGGCAATTGCTCCTCGAAGCGTCAACGCGAGCATTAAGCGCAGATTAGTTCCATCCGTTGCCGTGGTGTAGAGCGCATCGGAGGTGTCGCCGTCGCCATTGGGGTCGTTAAGTGTTAGTCCGCTTGCGGTCACTCCACCCGTCGCTCCCTGGTTACGGACAGAGGCGTATCGCTGCGCGATTTGAGATAAAAGACTTTGAACTAGCTCATCCGCAGAACCGTCACTCGTGCCTTCGAATGCTAGTTGCCGGTGAACTTGCACGAAGCCGGCGATACCTTGCTTCAAAATGCCACCCCGTTCACTCGTGGTGACTGCCCCGATATCGTCGAAGGTTCCAGAGAATGGAGCGTACTGAATCATTCGCTGGCCATCTGCCCCGCCGTCGGAACTGCAACTGTCGGTCGGTCGACAATCCACTTCGCTTTCTGCACCGAACCAGTAGAAATCGTTGTTAATCTTTTCCAGTAGTTCTACGCCCATTGCAGTGACGGGAAGGGTTTCTGACTGGATGTTGGCGAGGTAGCCATCCAGCTCCTCTATTAGCAAGTTTTGAAGGACGCTCTCAGCGTTTTCGACACCGTCACTACCGTCCACAAATCGACTTGCGAACGTATAGTCGTCTGGAACAAATTCTAGTGTAGAATTGGACGAGCACGCGAAAACGCAAAACAAAGCTATGAACGTGACCCCCTTCACTACAATCATTATCTCTTGAATTAAACTTTTCGGCAAACCTACCTTTCATTAGGTTGGATCCCTAGGTGCAGTCATGTCACACTTACGCGATGCGCATTGCGGCTATCATAGCGATACTTTGTATTTCGCAGACATCGTTCGGTTGGCCGCAGCCTGCGTTAGGAAAGTATGCAGGGAAAGGTAACCCTCAATTGCTGTTCACTTTTGATGATGGGCCGCACAGAAAGTTCACACGGCCGATTCTCAAAATGCTGGACGAGCACAACATCCAAGGCATTTTTTTCTGGGTAGGTCATAGAATTACAGGGACAAAACTTGCAGCAGAAAGAAAAAAGATTGCTCTAGAAGCTCTTGCTCAAGGACATATCGTCGCGAATCATACGATTACTCATGCGAATTTGTGTGGCGTATCTCAGCGTAAAGCGATTTGGGAATTCGAGAGTAACCAAAAAAAATATCGAAAGTTACTAAAGATGGGAATGACTTTATTTCGCGCTCCGTACGGTGCGGATTGTCGCCGTTTGAGGTCCATGCTACGAAAGCGAGGCTTCACACACATGCACTGGGATATAGATCCGCAAGAATGGAAGCACCACAATTTAAAACGAACGACAAACTACCTTCGTAAGAAAATCCGAAAATTGGACAAAAGGGCAGTCATTCTCGTACACGACACCAAAGACGTATCAGTTAAAGCACTGAGAGATTTGTTTGCTTGGCTTCCTAAAGAGAACGCACGAAGAAGAAAAGTGGGCTTACCAGAGGTCACGGTTTTGCAACCGTCTGAGTGGTTGTGGGAAACATCAGATCTTCCGATTTCAAAAGCGCTTGTGGGGTTTATGGAACAGTTTTCTGAGGATCTGTTAGAGATTAAACGCAACATTGATTTGCAATAAGCAAGTTTGCTGAGCCGATCTCGACTATACTTTCCTCATGTTCGTTGTTCGTCAGGCTAAACGAGAAGATGAAACGCAAGTTTTACATCTTGCTCAACATTTGAACAGTCTGAATCTACCTGCAGATGAATCCGCAATCCGCGAAATTATCGGACATTCGTTAAGGTCATTTTCGGCCGAACTTCCTAGGGAAGCGCGGGAATACGTTTTGGTACTTGAAGATCTAACCACAAAAGAAATTGTGGGCACCAGCATGATTCATGGACAACACGGCACCAGAAAAAGTCCGCATATCTTCCTTGAGGTCTCAGAACAGGAGACCTACTCAGAGTCGATTGACAGACATTTTGTGCATCAAACACTTCGTCTGGGTTACAACTTTAACGGTCCTACTGAAATCGGAGGGCTGATTCTTCTGCCTAAGTATCGAGGCCACATTTCAAAGCTAGGGAAAAGTCTCTCGTTTTCTCGCTTTTTGTACATGGCACTGCATCGCGAAGATTTTAGAGATGAAGTGTTGAGTGAACTGCTACCGCCGCTCCGTGAAGATGGTACTTCGATTTTATGGGAGCACTTTGGAAAGCGCTTTACAGCAATGACGTATACGGAGGCCGACAAGCTTTCCCGAACCAACAAGGAGTTCATAAGAGCTTTGTTTCCTCATGCAGAAATTTACTCTTCACTGTTTCCTGAGTCGGTTCGAGATGTCATCGGCAAAGTAGGATCCGCTTCAAAAGGAGCGGAGCGTATGTTGTCTTCACTAGGTTTTAAGTACGCCCAGCACATTGATCCTTTTGATGGCGGTCCGCATTACATCGCTCGTGCAGATCAGGTCCTTTCCCATTGCATCTTAATGAAATGCACCTCTAAGTCACCTGGTAGCAAATGGGCCATGGCAGCGGCAGAGAAGGCAGACTTTCGTGCCGTCCCAGCGCTTCTGAGTGAAGAAGAAGGTTCGGTTTATCTTGATACGGTCCAACAAGATGCCCTTGGGGTAGAGGAAGGAGAAGAGGTATGTGTTTTTGTTCAGCCTTCTTAGGTTTGATGTTACTCGCTGATGGCGTCTCGGTGACGTTGGACGATTCTCCTTTGAGTTTGCCGGATTCTGGGGGAGTGATCACAACGAACGAGCCAAGTGAGCCGAATCGACTGCCGTGGTACGCCTTGAGCGGATTAGGACTGGGGTTATTAGTGCTTTGGGCGTATAAATCGGGTAAGCGCGATGAAGAATAAAATACTAATTGTTGACGATGAAAACAACATACGACGAACGCTCAGGCTAGTACTGGAAAGTGAAGGGTATGAAGTTCGCGACGCCAGCAATCTAGGAGCGGCACGGGCGATTCTAAAAGAAGACTTAGGATGGGATGCGGTGCTCTTAGACGTGAAGCTAACCGATGGCTCTGGAATAGATCTTTTGCAGGAAATCAAGTCGAACCCGAGCTCACGAAACATTCAAGTTGTCATGATTTCGGGGCACGCATCAATTTCCGATGCGGTGCGAGCGACGCAGTTGACGGCTTTTGACTTTCTTGAAAAACCACTTGGCCGAGACAAAGTTCTTATCACGGTCCGTAATGCTTCCGATCGATCGCAAACCATCAGAGAAATTAGTCGACTCAGGAGCGAAGTTGGGAATCGTTCCGTAATGCTTGGCACGTCCGTACTCATGGAAACGTTGAGGAAACAGATTTCGAAAGTTGCGCCAACGAATAGTCGTGTTCTTATTACGGGGGAGAGTGGCACCGGAAAAGAATTAGTAGCAAAAGCGATTCATCATAATAGTTCGAACTCGAGCGGAACGTTTGTCAAAGTGAATTGTGCTGCCATCTCACCTCAGTTGATTGAAAGTGAATTGTTTGGTCATGAAAAAGGAGCGTTTACTGGTGCAAGCTCAAAAAAGCGAGGCCTGTTTGAGCTCGCCAGTGATGGTACGATATTCTTAGATGAGATCGGGGACATGACTCTTGAGGCACAGGCTAAAGTGCTCCGAGTCCTCCAGACAGGGGAGTTCGTTCGAGTCGGTGGTGAAACAACAACGCTGAAGACAAACGCTCGTGTGCTTGCCGCAACCAACAAGCCGCTGGAGGAAATGATCAGCAATGGAACGTTTAGAGAGGACCTTTATTTTAGGTTGAATGTTTTTCCTATAGTGACTCCCAAGCTGTCTGATCGAAGAGAAGACATTCCATTATTGACTGAGGCTTTTGTTCAAGAGTGTTGCGTAGAGCATGGACTTGGCGAAAAGCAGATTCCACAAAACGTACTAGATCTGCTGACTGGATACGATTGGCCCGGAAATATCAGGGAACTGAGAAACATTGTGGAGCGTATGGTGATCTTGAGTGAGGCCGACTTGGTCGAAGCGGATCTCCCGGCAGAAATCACGAAACAATCAAAGACTAGTGCGGCAAGAGATGACCTTGATTTTAGTAAGTGGAAGTCGCTGTCACTGAGAGAGTTTCGTGAATCTATGGAAAAGCAGTTTGTGCTGCATCATCTGTTAGAAAACGATTGGAACATCTCCCGCACTGCGAAATTACTTGGCGTAGAACGAACAAACTTGCATAAGAAGATTAAGTCTCTTGGGATTGTTCGTCAGTCTTAGTTTACTTCTATTCTCGAGCCCCATTAGCAAAATGGTGGAGGAAGGAAGCGTATCTTCGTTCGTTGAAGACGAACGTTATGAAGATGCCATTTCCGCATTGTCCTCGTCGATTACCAAGGATCCTCCAAATACGGATGGGCTATTGTGGAAGAAAGGGGTTCTTCTGGAAGAACAGTTGAGGCAGCCTTCTCGTGCCGTCTCCGCCTACCAAGAGTTGGTCGCTCGGTTTCCCCAAAGCGTTTTTGCTTCACCGGCGCGGATCCGCATTAGACGCTTGCTGACGGAAATTGTGAAAGACAAGGACATTGAATCGGAGCTCTTAGTGTTAGAGCAGTCTAGAAGCGCTGACGTGGTTCGTTTTGCTCGCAAGTATGAACATCACGTGGACTCTTTGGGAATTACGTCTCGCTGCTTTTCTTTACTTAAAGGTAGAAGCGCGTTTGCGAAAGCAGAAGATCTCGTAGTGCACTATTGGACCATAGACTCAGAACAGGCACATGAATGGATCACCGACCTTGTACTGACGTACGAGCTTGAAGAGGATCTCGAGGGTTTACGACGGCTGTCCAATAAAGTTCAAAAGCTAAATGCTCCGCTGTTACATAAAGAAGTCCTTGCTGCTGCGACTCGTAAGGGAGCTCGCGCCAGGTTGGTGAATTGCTCGTGGGTCGTGCTCATTTTGGGCGTCATTTTGTTATTTTTGGCGCGATGGAAATTTCCGCGAGCAGTTGTAGGGTCGACTATAATTTATGCGATGCTGCCTCTTTGCGTCTTTTTGAGTTTGCTGGCGTGGACGTCGAATCATTCTATCGCTGGTGGCACCATGCTGATTTGCGGAATGGCGGTGGTCACGACCTTTTTATGCAGTCGTATCGCTCCGCCTGGAAGGTTTGCTCTTGTGGGGTTAGTGTTGGTCGTTATCGGAGTAGGGCTTTCTTCGACGATAATTGCAGCTCAAACATTTGGCATCCTGGATCTGGTCGTGCAAACTGTACTCTATGGCCCCGAAGTCTCCTAAAGGTCGAGTTCTAGCAGTAAAGATGGGAATCAATCCCAACTCGTCTAGCCTCGGTGCAGACTTGTCATTTTTCATATTCGGCGCAACGGCTCTGGCCGTTTTGTTTCCCTCTATGTCCTTACTTATCGGAAAACGGCGGCGTGAAAAAAGCAAAGAGTAAGGCGTTTACAAGTAGAGTTGAATATTTTGGCGCAATAGTCCAAACGTTCCGTCCTCGCGCACTAACGTTTGTAGATCAAACTCGTGCCAAGTACCTCGGACTCCACTCTGAATCGTGGGATGCCGATGACGATGGCATGGTAGGCCGCAAAGTTTTGTCAGCCCCATTGGAAGTTCACCTTCAGCTGACCAACAAGTGCTCTGTGGGATGCAGTACTTGCTACACGAATGCTACGCCTAAAGGTCTAAAAAGCGAGTTTGGAATCCAGGAGTGGAAGTCCGTCATTGACGAATTGGCCGCCATGCGAGTTTTTCATGTTGCGCTAGGTGGTGGAGAGAGCGCGGAGTTGGACTTTCTCCCAGAGCTCGCTGAATATGCACTTAGTCGTGGCGTGATACCTAACCTAACGACAAGTGGTCTCTACGGTATCAACGTAGTGATGGAAGCACTTCCATTTCTTGGGCAAGTTAACGTTTCGCTTGATGGTCTAGCGAATCGATATGGTGGAACGCGGCGTCGTGAAGCGTTCGCGCGCGTAGATTATGCAATATCTCAGATACGTAGTCAAAAAAAGGAAACTGGTATTAATGTCGTGGTTCACAGAGAGAATTACGGCCATCTTAGGTCCATCTTTCGCTACGCCAAGCGAAAGAGGCTTAATGAGGTTGAGTTGCTGAGACTAAAGCCAACCGGTAGAGCTATCAAACCGTATCGAAAACTGCGTTGCACTGATGAGCAACACAAAAAGTTTTTTTCTCATGTTCGTAAGATTGCGTTGCTTTCCAATATGCGAGTGCGCGTTGATTGTTCGTACATTCCGATGCTCGCTGCAACCGGAGCGAGTGTTCGAACGTTAGAGAAGTTTGCGATCTACGGTTGCACCGCAGGTGATTGGCTGGCGGCGGTAAAGGCCGACGGCAAAATCTCTGGATGCAGCTTTGCCGAGCCCGAGGTCGAGTCAGATGCGCGAAATACGCGTGAGTTATGGAGAGATGAGTCGTCTTTTGGTCATTTTCGCCGTTGGAGGCAAATAGAAGAGCCTTGCCGGTCATGCGACTATTTGTCTTTGTGTCGTGGTGGGTGCAGTGCTGTTTCTCGTTCTGTAGTGGGAAGCAGTCATTCTCCTGATCCTGAGTGCCCGATTGTATTGGCTAGCGCGGGTTCTCGGTCTAAAATAAAAAAGCAATTGCCAGTGGTAGGAACAATATGAAATCTGTATTTGTAATTAGTGATGCTACGGGGGAAACCGCTGAACGAATGGTGCAAGCAGCGGCTCGTCAGTTTGAAACTTCGCTAGCGATTCAAACTTTTTCTAACGTTCGATTATCCGCTGAAATCGAGGAAATAGTGGGAAGTGCGGCAGAAGAAAAAGCGTTGGTGGTGTTCACCGTGGTCAACGAGGACGCGCGCGATCTGTTGCTTAAACATTTAGCGGAAAGAGATATCGAGTCGATTGATCTGATGGGGGCCCTAATGGGAAAGCTTTCGAGTAGCCTCGATGCGGAGCCTTCTGGTGTACCTGGCCTATTACATACAATCGGGGAGGACTACTTTCGAAGAATGGAAGCAGTAGAGTTTGCGGTAAAGAACGACGACGGTGCAGAACCGCGCAACCTTCCCAAGGCAGACTTAGTTCTTGTAGGTATCTCGCGCACATCAAAAACACCGCTTTCTACCTACCTCGCGCAAAGGGGCTTAAAAGTTGCAAACGTACCGTTGGTACTTGGGATTGATCCACCTGAAGAATTAGCTCAGGTGCCAGATCATAAGGTTTACGGATTAACGATCCGTACCGAAGCTTTAGCTCAGATCCGGCAGGCGCGGCTCAAGCACCTTGGAATGCCAAGAGACTCATCTTACGGAAGCTTTGGGCATATCGACGATGAAATAGCGTATGCACGTAATATCTTTAGGGAGAACCCTGAGTGGCCGGTGATCGACGTTACGAACAAGGCGATAGAAGAGACCGCTGCAGATATCCTAAGACTACGTAAACGGCGTAATGCAAAGTAATACCGGAAAGAGTAGGCGAATTCTTACATTGCGAACGTGATTCAGTTCATTTTATCCTAGATCTAGCTGTAACAGGCAGGGGGAAAAATGTTGTTTCGAATTACTAGTTCATTTTTAATTATGTTCGCCGTTAGTGCGTGTGACGAAAGTGCCGGCGGTGAGGTTCCAGACGGAGACACTTGTGAAGTTCACGCCGAATGCGGAAGTGAATCTTATTGTGGGGCAGAAGGTACCTGCGTGGTAGCTACCGTTGGAACCCCTTGCGATACTTCGGAGCAATGTCCGGGGTCCTTAGAATGCACAGGAGCGGGCCTGTGCGGTTGTGATGGCGAACAGTTTAACGCGGCTCAGAAACCTGCGGACGTTCTGTTTGTTGGGGACCGCTCGGGAAGCATGTACTTTTCGGGTCCTGGGCAAATTCAGACCAATCCTAATCGTTGGAATGAGGCGAAAGACGCTATCGCGACAATGCTTCAAACTCAAGGCGACGTTAATTTTGGGTTGATGCTGTACCCCGACTTAGCGGGTAACCAACCTAACGTAGCGAACTGCAGCGTAGCTCAGCCCGTTGTTGGGATTGGAGGAACTAGCGCCGACATAATCAGTGCGCTGGACAACAACACTCCACTAGAAAATGCCAATACCCCGATGGTTCAAATTCTTCAGCAGATTGAAAATACAAACTACTTCACGGACCCGAATCGAGAGCACGTGGTGGTTTTCATGACCGACGGACAGCATTCCACCTCGAACTGTGGTGGTAATCCCACTACAGACATTCCTGCGAGCGTTGCAGCGATGAAAGCCGCGGGAATTACGACCTACGCAATCGGCTACGCAGGGGGAGACGTCACGACTCTCAATGCTATCGCTTCCAACGGCGGGACTGGTTCGTACATTCCTGCATCGGATGGGCCGGCTCTCGAATTAGCTCTTGCTGACATTGCGGGTACTGTTGGAAATTGCCGATACGCTTACGACGTTTCTACATCTGCAGGGACCATTGTCCTCGTTAATGGCGAGTTGGTCGAAGAAAATAATCCTGACGGTTATACGGTCAGTCCGGAGGGCGATGCGATCACTTTCACTGGTGCGAGCTGCAATACCCTACAGAATACTGTGGCAAACGTGCAAATTGTAACGCAATGCCAAGTTTCCATCGACTAAATTAAAGTCCCTAAGTTACAGAAGAAGGCTCGCGGTATTATTTTCCGACGAGCCCTCTTTCGTTTCGGCGTTCTTAACGCTCCGGGGTATCAAATTGGAATCAGGAAGTTTACCATTTAGCAATGCTTTTTCGAATGAACGCGGCGCTAGCGCTACTAGCGGTTATCGGATGCGCATCGTCACCCAACGAGATAGAAGGCGGCGGCGATTCAAATATCGAGGTTAGCTTTGAAGACATTTCCGTAGCGCCAGGCGAAGAGAAGTACACTTGTCAAAGTGTAAATTTGAACAACGACGAACCATTGTATGTAAATATAGTGACGTCCGACTCAGGAAGTGGATGGCACCATTCCAATTGGTTCTACGCTCCGGAAGATAAGTTTGCTGGTCCTGACGGCAGTTGGAAGTGCGCTGATAGAGGCTTTGACGCAGTGAGTGCTGGTATAGCTGGAGGGCCAATCTTCGCTCAGTCCACTCAATCCACAGGGGAAGCTCAAGTACTTCCAAGTAACACTGCTATTCGCATCCCCGCCAGGCATCAAATTATCGGTACCGTTCACATGTTTAACGCTTCTGACGAGCCGGTATCCAGCGCGATGAAACTAACTCTTGGTACGATACAAAGAGACGAAGAAACTAAGGTAGTCGAACCGATCGTCTTGACTCACACGGCGTTGGCGTTACCAAAGAATAAGACGTCTCAATTTACGATGAATTGTTTGGCGACGGACCAAATTGGCGGAACGTTTGACTGGCCCATTCACTACGTTCTCCCTCATTATCACCAGTTGGGGACTTCCTTGTCGGTTCGCGCTATCGGTGGCGCACGGGATGGCGAAGAGATATTTAGTATCGAGGGGGCGGTTGGAGAACCTCATGGCAAAACACTCACACCGCCGTTTCAAAATCTGGGAATGGAGGGTTTCTCTGTATCCTGCAACTATCTGAGTCCGGGGAATTCTTCGGTTGGCTACGGGCCAGGAGCAAGTGATGAGATGTGCGTATTCTTTGCATTCTCTGAGGCTCCATTTAGCCTTGCAGGAGACGTTTTTTCAGGACCTGGCACAATAACAGAGAGCGATGCTACCTACGAGAGTAGAACTTCTTCATGCGATAGACTAATTGCGTTATGAAACTACCTGATTTGTGGACGCCTTAACGAAGCTAAACGTTGATTTTTCCTTCGACAAATGTGATGTCAACGAATCCGTACAACTTCCCATTGTTAGATGCAATGAAAGACATTAAATGACACCAAAAATAGATTTGATCCGTCACAATGTGAGTATGAAAAATTCAATCATCTCTACAGTAGCCGTTTGCGCTCTTGCTTTCACTGCTTGCAAAAAGGCAGAAAAGGCCCCAGCAGCAAATACCGCTAACCAAGCCGACATCGAAGCAGCTCAGCAAGCAGCTCAAAGTGCAGAAGCGAAACTAGAAGCAGCTGCAGCAGACAAGACTGACATAGCAAACAAAGCAGACACGGCGATGGCCGACAAAGCTGGAACAATTGCTGACAAAGCAGGCGAAACTGCTACTAAAGCAGGCGAAATCGCAGATAAAGCGGGAGAAGCAGCTGATAAAGCCGGCATCAAAGACGTGACGCAAGGGGCTGTTGACCAAGCTAAAAGCGCTGCTGATACAATCAAAGGTACAGCGGATAAAGCTGGTGAACTTGCCAATACGGCAAAAGATGGTATTGACAAAGCTAAAATGAAAATCGGCACAAACTAAGCACCGATTTCATTTGTAATTAAAACGTCCTACCTTTTAGGTAGGACGTTTTTGCTTTCGGTTAATCAAACAACAGTGCTGTCAAAAGGTGTCAGAATACCATCACATTTTTCCTTTGAGCGACCGCAAAACAACTACTTGGAACTGGCACAGAATGTGTATCGATCTACTGCATAATGTTGTACGTCGTACTCGTAGTATTTACGTCGGTCTTGGTTAGCTGGAGAATAGCTACGCCGTCACAAACAGAGCGCCGCTTAGGCGTCTCGGACGTAAAGCGTACGTCGCTTACTAAGGTTTACTAGTAGTGTGAATGTCTACAAGAGTGGCTTTGCACTCCTCACCAAGAAACCGTTTTACCATCGCGTCAATCCCTGAGTCGTCGGTTACGTAAAGATCTAGTTTTCCTTCTCCATCCGCAGGGGAGAATTCACCCGCGGCAGTCGCCATAGCAGTTGCGGAATCACAAAGCGAAAGTTCGCAACCCAGCTGCTTTGACGCTTCCAATATAGTTTGACTAAGGAGCGGATAGTGCGTGCATCCGAGCACCAGCGTATCGATTTCATTCTCAAGCAAGGGCTCTAAGTAACGCTTCGCCGCTAGCAATGGAACCTCACCATCCGTCCATCCTTCTTCGGCAAGCGGAACGAAAAGTGGACAGGCCGTGGAATATACCTGAATTGTAGAGTCGACTTGAGCAATTGCTTCGGCATAAGCGCCGGACCTTATTGTGCCGTTAGTACCAATTACCCCCACCTTTCCTGTACGCGTGGTAATTGCCGCTGAGATAGCTCCGGGACGAATCGCACCAATTACTGGCACCGGACTAGTGGCTTGCAATGACTTAAGCCCAAAAGCCGTGGCTGTATTGCAGGCAATCATGGCGAGATCGATATTTTTAGACAAAAGAAAGTTGAGGCAAGCGTGAGAATAGTTGCTGACCGTAGCTGGACTTTTTGTGCCGTAAGGGACCCGAGCAGAATCTCCTAAGTAGACAATGTCTGCTTTGGGATATGCCGCTCGAACCGCTTTAACTACGGTGAGACCGCCTACTCCTGAGTCAAATATCCCAATGGGCATACCCTCAAATTGCCTCCTCAAACGCAAAAGAGCAAGTGAAATTATTCGGCGGTTTTGGCGTTATGAAGACAAGGCGCTGTTTGCTGGTTGACCTAACGTTACTCGAAACTGAATATGTTGCTATGGACTCGGTATCGCTGATCAAACGAATCAAATCGCCAGACCGAACGGAGATTTTTGTTTCCGAAATGACTAGTCCTTTGGGAGATATGGTGGGTTGTTCTACTTCAGATGGAATTTTTAAGCTGACATTTGGCACGCTGCAGAATCTAAAGCGTCAAATCGAAGACCACGCCTCCAACCCAAAATTGCATTGTTCTAGAAATTCTCACTTACAGCAACTTGCCAAAGAGCTCGATGAGTATTTTTCGGGGCAAAGAAAAGCCTTTGAGGTGGCCATTGATGTGCAAGCAACCGAGTTTCGAACGCTCGTATGGCGCAAGCTTAAGAATGTACCTTATGGAGATAGAATAACGTACTTACAGCAAGCTGAGATGGTAGGAAATCCGAAGGCGGTGCGCGCTGTAGCGGCTGCCAATGGCAAAAACCCAATAGCAGTAGTGCTGCCATGCCACCGAGTTGTTGGAGTCGGTGGAAACTTAACGGGGTACGCCTGGGGACTAGATAGGAAACGGTGGTTATTGGATTTTGAACGTTCTAATCTTGGTTCCAACGAGTAGGTGGGTATTTGTTCAAACGTCGAGATTTTGAACGTTTAACGCATTGTCTTCAATAAAGGCTCTACGAGGCTCCACGACATCTCCCATCAAAATGCTAAAGATTTCGTCAGCGGCCACACTGTCGTTTACGTCAACCTTCAGTAGTGTTCGAACGGTTGGATCCATTGTTGTATCCCAAAGTTCGGTAGCGTTCATTTCGCCGAGTCCCTTGTACCGCTGGATGGAGTAACCCTTCTTCCCTACGGATTCGATCGTTGATAGAGCCTCCTCGTTGGAGGACGCATTGGCAGTATTGTCATTGCCTTTATCAATTTCGGCTGGCAAGGGGAGTAATTCTCCAAGAGTCCCAAGTAAGCTTGCAAACTTAACGAAGTCTTGTCGTTCGAAAAGAGATTTTCGGAATACTGTTTCTCGTCGAACAACCATTCCTTGAATTGGGAAAACAATTTGCCATTCGCCGTCTTTTTCTCTGACGGACCAAGCCACATCAATTTCACCTATGTTACGACATCTCGCTTCGACTATTTTTTCAGCTAATGCTCGCGCGCTCTCTTCAGTTTTTAAATCTTCCACCTTGGCACCTACAAGAATGCCAGCTTCTAATACCTTTTCGTCGAATAGTTTGGTCATTCTCTCGGATATTGTGCGTAAGCTTTGTCCGTGGGTCACAAAGGCCCGTACGTCATCCGAAGTCAATTTTCGCTTGTTGGTGTCAGTAACGCCAACACTGTCCACTAGGGTTCGAACATGGCTTTCAAGCGCGCCTTCATCTTTGAGGAAAATCTCCTTCTTTCCTTTTTTCAGTTTATACAGTGGCGGTTGCGCGATATAGATGTGCCCACCTTCCAGTAGTTCCGGATACTGACGGAAAAAGAAAGTTAAAAGGAGCGTTCGAATGTGAGATCCATCTACGTCCGCGTCGGTCATGATGATTATTCGGTGGTATCGAAGTTTCTCCATGTTTTTGGAGGCCCCGATTCCACAACCCATGGCCGTAATGAGCGTGGCAATCTCATTGGAGGCAAGCATTCGATCGAAACGAGCTTTCTCAACGTTTAGAATCTTGCCGCGCAAAGGAAGGATGGCTTGGAACTTTCGATCACGACCTTGTTTGGCGGAACCACCCGCAGAGTCGCCCTCCACAATGTAGATTTCGCACTTTGCTGGGTCGCGTTCTTGGCAATCCGAGAGTTTCCCAGGCAGTGACGTCATCTCAAGCGCACCTTTACGCTGTACCATTTCACGAGCTTTTCGCGCAGCTTCTCTCGCTCTTGCCGCGGTCGCAGCTTTCGAAATGATGACTTTGGCTTGTTTGGGATTGTTGTCCAAGTACTTGGCAAGGCCCTCGCTGACGATTGCTGAAACAACCCCAGAGACTTCTGAGGAAACCAATTTGTCTTTTGGTTGATTGGAAAATTTGGGGTCCGGAACTTTTACCGAGATGACGGATACGATTCCTTCACGCAAGTCATCGCCACTTAGGGTTAGATTCTTGAGCTCTTTCCCAAGTTTACTTTTGTTGTTGGTGATGTAGGTATTGATTGTTCTGGTCAACGCTTGTCGGAAACCAGTAAGGTGAGTGCCGCCATCTTTGTTTTTGATGGTATTTGTAAAGCAAATGATTTGTTCGCTGTAGGCACTGGTCCATTGCATGGCTACTTCTGCTTCCATGCCATCCTTCTGGCCTTTCACAAAAATCACATCGTTGAGTGCCGTTTTGTTGGCAGTGATGTCGGTAACAAACGAAGAAATTCCGCCTTCGAATTTGAACGTTTGAGATTTGTCTTCGCGTTCGTCCGAAATAACAATTTCTAACCCACTGTTAAGATAGGCTAGCTCTTTCAGTCGCTGAGCCAATTTGTCGTATGAAAAGTCAACGCCTTTGAAGATCGTGCCGTCTGGCTTAAACGTGATTCGTGTCCCTTGGCCATCTGTTGGTCCTACTTTTTTGAACTCTGTGGCGACTTCTCCTTTTTCGTATTCTTGTTGGTAGTGAAAGCCACCACGGCGAATGTCGAGGATAAGTTTTTCGCTGAGTGCGTTCACCACAGAGACGCCCACCCCATGAAGTCCGCCAGAGACCTTGTAGGTATCTTGATTGAATTTCCCACCGGCATGCAACACGGTCATTACAACTTCAGCTGCGGGTCTGCCTTCTTCTTCGTGGATGTCTACAGGAATGCCGCGTCCGTTGTCACCGACGGTGACTGCGCCGTCAGCTCTGAGAATGACGTCAACCTTGGTACAGAAACCCGCTAGTGCTTCATCGACCGCGTTGTCTACGCATTCTTGCACCATGTGGTGAAGGCCTGAGCCATCATCGGTATCTCCGATGTACATTCCTGGTCGTTTGCGGACGGCTTCGAGTCCCTTTAAAACAGAAATGTTGTTGGCGGTATAGGAGCTTTTACGTTGGCGGGTTTCAGTCATAATAGGCGCTCTTTTCGAACTGCTCAGTGGTAGCACATAGGGCTGATTTTCGGTATGGAAACAGCGTTGTTTTCGATAATTAGAGGTGTCGAACTTGGTCATTTTTTGACTTGGAATCTGCAGGAATTTTCGTAGCCTGCTGCAGGGAAACGAGCTGCGTTTCTTGCGGAAAATACGATATTGCGAAACTATCGTTTTTAATGAGGAATTCTTTGGGAATGAGAACCACTGTTGTCGTGACTGCGCTTTTTGCGACGATAGTAGCGTGTGGAAGCTCCGAAGAGGAAAAGGTCACAATCTACGTACCAGCCTGGGCAGAAGCAGCGCTGCAAATGGCAGGAGATGACGTCGCGCGAGACTTAGAGAGAATTACGAATTCTGAGGTGAAGAAAATCGACGTATTACCGACCAAATGCGACTCTAGCGGACTGCAGATTGTAGTCGAGGGGGTCACTTCTCGGTTGGAGAATCAAGAGATTGAAATTGTGGTTCAAGATTGCGACGGAGGGACCCGTATCACCACGGCTGGCGGTTCTCTTATGTCAGCGCAATGGGCACTGTACACATTAATGGAGCAGTTAGGGGTCAGATATTTACATCCTGAACAAACCTACTATCCCGCATTACTTTCCATCCCCCCCATCGGCGTATTCAAGCAAAGTCCCAAATTCCAAAGACGTTCGTTTCATGCGCACACCACTCATCCCATCGAGCTTTCACCGCCTCGTAACACCGCCGGCGTTGACATGGGCGCGTTTCAAAAAAGATGGGTTGATTGGAACGTGAAAATCCGTTCTACTCAAATTGATGGTGTGGACAACGCTTTCGTAGGGGACTATCCCTACGTGAGAGGGTTTCCGCGCCGGAGTGGCATGAACTTGCTGAACTCACAACAAGGAGGGCGACCGATCATTGACACAGACGATCCACGCCCGGAGAGTGATCAGTTGGCGGAAGCCATTACTCATTTGCTTGAGCCACAAGCAGGTTTGCCCGAGGTGACTAAGTTTGGGTTCTCTTTTAACCCATCGGAGTTTACAGAGGCTGACCATACCCAGACCGTCGGACGATTGGAGTTCGTTACGAATTACATCGCCTCTAACTATCCTGACGTTGATTTGACCACTACTAATCATGGGACTTATTTGGAGCCTGGGCCCTTGGGAGTCTCCTTTTTTGATTTGCCACAATTTGCTCCGAAAGAACTAGGGGTACAAGTTCATACCCTAATGTTTTACGACCTTGAGCGGCCGGCGGCTGGTGTATACGGTAACGTTGATTTTTCTCACAAGCTTGATTGGATTATTCAGGAACAGTCCGAGCGACGAATCATCCACTACCCAGAGAGTTCTTGGTGGCTCACCTTCGATTTGCCGGTGCCTCTGTACCTCGCGCCTGTCACTTTGGAAGCTCGCAACTACGACATTCAGCTCCTCGCTGATATGCTTTCAGAGTCCGATGAGTCATCTACTGGGGTGTACGGCCATCATCTTTTTACAAGTGGGCAAGAGTGGGGCTATTGGATGATCGACTACTGCGTGGCACGAATGACCTGGGATTTGTCGTCTCATACCGATTGTTACGAGCATGTCACTTCCGGTTTTGCGCGGAGTACAGAGCTGGTCCAAATTCTCACCGAAATGGAAGCGTCTCAGGTGGCCGACCTGAGAGATCCTGAACTTCTTCGCTTTTTGGTTGGTTCGGATGATGAAACGGAAACGGCGGAGCAAGCGGGTATATTTTTCCATCCGTTGCCTCCTCGTCCTGCAGAGATTCTAGGCCTCAGTGATAACGATATCTTGGCGTTAGAAAATAACAGTATGATGCCGCTGGCGCTAATGGCTCAAAAGTATCATGCTTGGGCGAACCGACTCGAAGCTATTGCAGAAGAACAAGAGGAAGAGGCAAAGTCCTGGGTGCAAGAGATGGCGGTTGGTACGCGGGTTTTTGCCTTACGTGCAGAACATGCTGTTGCAGTTTACGATACGGCTATTAGTCTTCGCTTGGCAATTCTGGATGGGGATTGGCCGAGAGTGACTGAGCTTGAACAAGGATTGCAAGAAGCGCGCGAAATCACCCAAGCGGCGACCGCACTTGTAAGGGACCAAGAAGCCCGCTATCGCTATCCTGAGGAGCTAACCATTGTTGGCGACGAACCAGGTACCAGCGGAGCTGTGGCTAACAATACCATTTATCCCTATCGATACCTTTCGCGTACTCATCGCATGTTTTATTGGCACCGCAGCGACGAACAATTAGCATCGTTGTTTGATGGTGGTGTGGATCCACTCAGCGTCAATGAGCGCATTCTAGTCGCTGGGACGCCGTTTGTGGTTAATGCATTGGTAGGAATTATCGGCGGCCTGGTGGTCGATTGGGGCGATGGGCAGCAAGGAGTGGATTTGAACCCACACGTTTATCCGGCTGAAGGGCTCTACGATTGGGAGGTGGATGCGGCAACGGAATCTGGTGCGCTGCAATACCGCGACACGGTCGCGGTGGTCGAAAGTAAGATGATCTTCCCGAAAGGTGCGCTGGAAATTTCGGAACCAGCGATGGTTTCTGTGATCGAAGGGTTGATACCTGGCTTGGTCATCGGACTTGGTGATGATGGAGCTCCGTTTTTGGCGGTAGGGCAGATTTACGACCAAGGGTTAGTTGCGGCAAAAAGTACAGTGGTAAGAAGAGGTCGAAACGGGGCAACGAGCGGTCCTGAGGATCTGGTGTTCCAGATACCTGACGTTGGCACCATCACGGTTTTTCAAGCGATTATTGAGGTGGATGAAACGGCCAATACCATTAGTCTTGATGGAAAGATGATGACTCAAGAGATTGTGGACAGGATTGTCGATGTAGGCGGATACGACCCTGATGGAGCTAGGACGTTAGTAGCTAGTATTTTAGGCTACACTCCCACCACACTGCCGGCAGAAGTAGATTTTAGGCTGAATGGTGCGGCGGCACCATAACGTTTACTTTGAAGAAGCATTCATGGTTAGTTTTTCAGGTCGCAGTGTAATCCCTACGTGGTAGTCGAGTTTTTGTTTTTGTCCCGTCAGACGAAATTTTCGAAGCACGAGGGCGGCGATTATTTTGGTTTCCATCATCGCAAAGTTTGCTCCAATGCAAATGCGGGGTCCGCCACCAAACGGAAGGTAAGAGTACCGGTGGCGATGCTCTCTCTTTCCTAGTAGAAAACGGTCGGGGTTGAATACTTCTGGTGCATCCCAATGTTCAGGATTTCTGTGAAGCATGTAAGGCGACACCAAAACCATGGTTCCTGCCGTAATCTCATGTCCGCAAACTACATCGTCGGCTATGGCTTCTCTATCGAATGCCCATACCGGGGGGCTTACCCGCATGGACTCCTTAATCGTTCTTTCAGTATATTCTAACTGGGCAAGCTTCTCTAAGGTAATGGGAGCATCTCCTAGTACTTCGGCGATTTCTGATTCTACTTTTTCTAATACCGTCGGATTCTGATCTAGATGGTGAAACAGCCAAGACATTGCTACCGCTGTAGTTTCATGACCGGCAGCAAAAATCGTCATCATTTCGTCGCGCAGTTGCTGGTTGTTCATTTTGTCAGACGTGCTTTCTCCCGCAGACATAAACATTCCTAGAAAGTCATTCCCTAGCGCGCCGCTAGCTTGTCTCTCTTTTATAATTTCTTTCACGTGCTCATGGAGAAACTTAATTGCCTTTTTTCCTTCGATTGACTTTTTGGTAGGAAGCCAATCGGGTGGGGCAAAGAGGAAATGAACATGAGAATATTCCATCATAGCGTCAAATGCGCGGCTGAGGGCATCTCCCTCTTTGTCTATAGTAGAGGAGAACATAGTTTGTGCGATAATGCGCATGGTCAGCATCGACATTTGTTGAAGTACGTCTATCGGACCCTGTCTCCAGTCCGTGAGCATGTCTTCCGCCATTTCTGACATTGTGGATACAAATTGCGCCAACATACTTTTGTGAAAAGCTGGCTGGGCCAACTTTCTCTGCCTTCGCCAGAAGTCTCCTTCGCTTGTTACCAGCCCATTTCCTAAAGTTCTTCTGAGGCCATCGTAACCACTACTTTTCCGGTAGTTCCAAGCCTGTTTCTGTAAGACGTGCTGGGCGACCATTGGATCAGAAGTAAGAAGGGCCTTTTTTGAGCCTATCGAAAAATGACATGGCTCAAAGTTCCTTTGGTTTTCAATGACGAACTTGAGTTGGTCGGTTTGTGAACGAAAGACCGCTGCAATCGCTTCGGTTCCGCTGATGGTCCTGATATTGGGAGTCATATTTGGCCTTATGTGAGGTTTCCCTCATGTTACCATATGCAGTGCATCTGTCAACCAAACCCTTCTCAGGCCCAACTATTTTGCTTCTATCGCTATTTTACGCTTGCGCATGTCAGACCTTTCAGCAATAAACCGTCCCATGAGAATCATCCTCATTATTCTTCTGGCAGGTTGTACGTCCTCAAGCACATCAGCTAAGAGCCCCCCACCCTCTTTGAAACAAACGGCGAAAATACCGGCAGTCAAAAAGAAGACACCAATGGTGGTAGAGCACTATCACGCCAGCGAAGACTCGCACTACACCATCACCATAGACACACTCAGAAATAAAATGATGTACAGCGCAGACTCCATCGTCGCATCGCCAAGTGGAAACGACGGCGAATTAAAAAAGACAAAGCTTGGCAATGAGTCGCTCAAATCTGAGCAAGGAGCGGAACTTGCTCGGATGGCCAAAGCGGTTGATTGGAACCACGTAGAGCAGTCCGGTTGCAGAGTCGCGGAACACGCACCGGAAGATTTACCGGGAGACCTCTGGTCCATTCGGTCTACAGCCAACAGTAAGTCGTATTGGTGTCCGAGGGGGACAAAGGTTAAAGGACTCAGCAATCTGGCTACAGCATTCGAGAAGTGGCGTACCAACGTAGATCCGGCAATCGCTATCATGACGGACTCGCAGCGCCAGAATCACTAAGCAGATGACGCTTCCCCGTCGCGTGCCGGTTCAGGCTCGCAGTAAAAAACGCTACCAGGCTATCGTAGATGCCGCAGCAGACCTTTTTGGTCAACATGGCTTTGAGTCCACGACCATGGAACAAATTGCTGAGCAAGCGGGAACCTCTATTGGTTCCGTGTACCAGTTCTTCAAAGACAAAGAAGACGTCTTCCAGATAATGATCGAACAATTGTTGGAGCAGGCAGAGAATGTATTTTCATTGCTTCCTATGGATGAACTTCCACAAGACTGGCGCACATTGTTGAACTCGGCAATCGCTGGATTTTTGATTGCGTTAAGAAGAGAACCTAAATACAACGCAGCTGCCAGAAACATTCATATGTTCCCTACCTTCAGAGATAAGGAATTGGCATTGCAAACTCGTTTTGCTGTAAAGACTTCAGAAGTATTACGACACTACCGACCAGAGCTTGCGGCTTCTACTGCGTTAAAAGCTGCAACCGTGGTGACAGAGATCTTTGGATCCAGCATGTTCCAAATTTCTGTTTTTGGGGAAGATAATAGAGCCAATCTCATAGAGGAAATGCCGCTGTTATTGTCGGCATATCTTGCTAAGTACCTAGAATGAAACAGCTTGATTCGAATTCATTGTTTGTGGTCGTTTGACTCGGTACCATTCGCAAATGGATGCCCTGGTACAAAGGCGAGTCGATGAAGATTCGCTTGATACTCGTGCCAGTGGACACAAAAGGGTGGTGTCGAGCACGGCGATGCAGCGCTTGAGCATGGCGCAGAACGCTATAGACTATACAAAGTCGGTCGTTAAACACTCGGGCAATCAGGTAGAGGGCATATTAAAGAGCAAAGGCAACTCCATTTATCGTCGGAGGGTAGTTCGTGATGATTCGTATTGGAACATCGATCCCACGGTAGAACCGTTAGCAAAAGAAGATCCAGGGGCTTTCATTGCCGCGAAGGTACTAATCGCCAACGGTGGAAGTTGTACTGAAAACTCGTGGACGGCGTTTAATTATTTGCGAGCCCATGCTCTTGGCGAAACGATCCATGTCGCTAGGCACTCGATGGATCATGGTTTTGCGTTGATAGGCGAGCTTTGCGATTTTGAGAATGAGGAAGTAGCTGTAGCGGATCCGTGGCCAACAAGGGCGAAGGCTTGTTTGTGGGACGACTTTTTTGCTTACGAGTCTCTGCCCTTCGACAAGGTGAGAGTCGTACGGACAGAAGTTGCTGACGGGGAAGACAGGGCCAAAGTAATCGCAGGTGGTCTGTCTCTCAATTCTTCTGGCAAGAAAGTTTTGAAGCAAACTTTAACGAATGATGAAACCACAGACTACATTAGAGACACCCACGGACTATGGAGCACAAGGAGTAGCTTTAAAGAATATGGTGGCGTTATTTACGAAACAGAGGAATGATGGACTACGGCATATAGCTAGCTAAGAAACTATCAGGCTGATTTCTAATCCACTCGACGTAATATTCTGATTCCTGATAGGCCTCCAATTCACCAGAACTCACCAACCTTTCTAGTTCCTTCTTAAGTAGTCCTAACTTCTTTGATGGTGGCACGCCAAGCTCAGACATAATCAATGTGCCTACCCCTTTGGGAAGAGGTGGCTTGACCGAGTCTTTTTTGACCACGTCTTTCACTCGTTGTTCAAGTTCTGCAATTTGGTACAGGATACGCTTTCGCTTACCAGGAATCTTAGACGTGATATCAGCGCGCGAGAGCGCTAGTAGGTTGTCCATATGTTCATGGAGGTCCGCGTGAAACCTACGGATTGCCGATTCAGACCAAGATGATTCGTATTGTGCGGAACGCAAATGATAGAGAATAAGAAACCGGATTTCGTCACGCATTTCGTCTGGGAACTCGATGCGTTTGGCTAACTTGTCGAACATGCGCGCACCAACTTCGGCGTGTCCATGAAAGGTTACCCCTTTTGACGTAAATCTTCTTGTTGGTACTTTGCCTATGTCGTGAAGTAGGGCTCCCCAGCGAACTACCGGTTTACGAATCGATTGCTT
Organism: Deltaproteobacteria bacterium; assembly: GCA_020630875.1. GTDB lineage: Bacteria > Myxococcota_A > Polyangia > Haliangiales > Haliangiaceae > JAHDIH01. The sequence continues at coordinate 164,986 of JAHDIH010000002.1, forward strand.
CACAACAAGTTTGGTGTGTTCCCAAACGTCTTTATGTTTCCGATTGCCTTCTTGTTTTAAGCTTACGGTCGCTTCCATTTCCGGCAAAACTTTTGCGATGACTCCAACTTCTTGCAGCCATTGAAGACCTTCGTCTACGTCTACTCCTGTAAGCACAGACTCAATGCCTTCGCGAATCTGCGCTGGAGAAAGTTCGTCCAGCAAATGCGTCATTTCGCTCGCACCTTTTGTGACGGAATCTGCTGGCCACATGCCACCTTGATGAGATACCGACTCACCAAGAACAAAAAATCGCATAGGGTCGTCTTTTAAGTATCCCTGAATTTCTGTTTCGCTGGCTTGATGCAGGGTAAGTAAATCAACTGTCACAAGTACCTTTATTCCTAGGAGCAAATGGGGTCAAGGAGAACTTTCCAAAACCATTTGTTTTTTGAAATAGCTTGTGAAATTACCATTTATGAGAGCGCAGATATCTACGATTCTGCATCTGGGACCATCGAAATCGGCTAGTTCTTTAGAAGTGGCTCTATGATTGACTCTAGTTGCGACTCACTGAGGGGGCCTTCATGAGAGTACTGCAGCTTGCCATTTTTATCGTAAATGAGCGTGGTAGGAAGGGCGCGTGGAAGACCAAAGTCCAATGCTACATCATAGGTTGCTATCACCACGGGGTAGTCAAGGCCAGTCCGCGCTCTGAATTCCTGTAAACTTTGGCTGCCATCCCAGTCTCTTTGAAGGCCGAGCATGGTCAGTCCCTTGGATTTGTATCTCGCGTGAACTCTCGCAAAGGCTGGGATTTCAGAAACGCACGGTCGACACCAGCTCGCCCAAAAGTTGATGACCACAACATCTCCCTTTAGAGATTCAGGGGTATAGATATTTCCCTTTTGGTCTTCTAAATCTATTTGCGGATAACACTCCTCGGCGGACTGGTTGCAGGTTTGTGCATGGGCGGTACTTACCAACGAAGCTCCGGGAGATTTGGAAATCACTAGTATTCCACCAATGACCACTGCCGTGATGACTAGTGCTCCCAAAAGTGTTTTTATTCCATCAGACATTATTCAAACCTCAAAAGTGATCTTGAGTAGTCCTTTGGTGGAGTCAAACCCAATAGTTCGATGCAGGTAGCAGCAACCGAGGAAAGATTCCCTGTTGGTCGTAGCGAGAAAGTAGACGTTGGTGAATAGATGCAGAATGGTACGGGACTCAAGGTATGGGAGGTTTTTGCGATTCTACCAGCAGCGGACTCTTTGATACTTCCATCTTTGTTGCGCTGAAACATTTCATCTGCGTTTCCGTGATCTGCCGTGACGACCAGCGTGCCACCGGTCTTTTCTACAAAACGTTTTAGCCTGGCTAATTGAAAGTCCACTATCTCAACTGCCATTACGGTGGCCGCTAGATTGCCAGTGTGACCAACCATATCTCCGTTCGCATAATTCACTCTTATGAATCTATAGTCTCCCGATTGTGCCCTTGAGATCAAGTCATCTGTGATGTCCGCCGCTTTCATCCACGGTCTTTGGTCGAATGGAAAACTGTCCGATTTTACTTCTACGTAGGTCTCTAGGCTTTCATCGAACATTCCAGACTTGTTGCCGTTCCAAAAGTAGGTCACGTGTCCAAATTTTTGCGTTTCGGAAATTGCAAGCTGGCGAATCCCTGTGTGCGCCAAATACTCACCCATAGTTTCGATGATGGAAGGTGGGTCGGCAAGGTATTGTTTCGGAACGTGCAGATCGCCATCGTACTCCATCATTCCCAAGTACAAACAGTCAGGATGTCGTCTTCTGTCGAAAGGAGAAAACTCACGTTCGTCAAAAGCTCTGCTGATTTCAATGGCTCTATCGCCTCTAAAGTTAAAATTAATTACGGCATCGCCATCATGGACGGGAGCAAGCGCCTTGCCCTCGTTCGCGATCACGAAGGCGCCCATGTTTTGGTCTACAATACCAGGCGTTTCGCTGCGTAAGGTTTCGACCGCTTCTGTAGCGTTTGCGAATTTTCGTCCTTCTCCTAACACGTGGGTTTTCCACCCTTGCTCGACCATTCCCCAATTGGCCTCGTACCTGTCCATCGTTGTCGTCATGCGTCCGCCACCAGAAGCGATAAATGCGTTGACGTTTTTCGAACGCAACTTCTCTAAATGCGATTCTAAGACTTCGATGTACTTTAGTGCCGATACTGGTTCTACGTCGCGTCCGTCTAAAAGAATGTGGATGGCAATTTTCGTCATTCCATCTTCCACCGCGCGCGATGTCATCGACAGTAAATGATTTATGTGAGAGTGCACGTTTCCATCGGAGAGGAGGCCCAAGAAATGCAGCGTCCCATTGCTTTGGGTCAACATTTTTAGCATCGACTGCCAGCCATCTCCATCGTAGAGTGAGCCGCTCGCAATACCTCTGTTGATCAGGAGTGCGCCCTGGTCGTAGACGCGACCGCAGCCCAAGACGTTGTGTCCCACTTCGCTATTGCCCATATCGCTGTCTGTTGGCAACCCGACTGAAGTTCCATGAGCAGTTAGCTGAGAACCACAGTGGGTCATCAGCCAATCTAGCGTAGGCGTACGCGCCAAGTGGACCGCGTCTGCTTCGTCTTGTTTTCCAAGTCCCACGCCATCAAGAACGCAGCAAATCACGGGTCCCGCTGTCGGCTTTATAATTTGATTGTGGCCTAGTGACTTCACCATGAGAAAATAGCAGAAACTCGTGAAAGTTGCTTATTTCTCCTTATGGTATCCCGCCGAGGTCGCTGCCCAAGTCGTAAGTCCAAATAATCCGCCTAATTGGCCTGTTTGGTGAGGTAGTTTGACGATAGCCCTTGTACCTGATACGCCGAGGTATGTCGACAACACCTCAAACGCAACCAAAGACAAGCAAGCCAAAGAAGTCCGCCAAAGTTCGTGCCGTTCGATGGCTAATTCTCATTTTGGTTCTAGCTTGCATTGGTCTCTACTTGTGGAAGTTTTTCGGCGACAAATCTCATGCTGATGAGCTGGCAAAAGTAAAAAGCGATAGTGCTGCAGCTTGTGAGAAAGAACTACTTGACGGTCAGCAAGAACTACTTTCAATGTCTGGAGTGCTAGCCAGCTGGGCGGCCGCTGACGTTGCTAACAAACAAAACAACGTTATCAACGTGAGACTCGACGAACTAATAAAATTGCCCCGCGTCACCAAGGTTTCTGTTGCGGGACAGGATAATGTTTATTTTGCATCTACCGACAAAAAGCAAATCGGCGCAGCAATCACTGCTCCAGCAAATGCTGTCACGGTGACCAAGACGGATGACGGCAAGCTCGTAACCTCACCGCTTGTACACGGATCCGTTCGCGTTGGGACCATTCAGATTTGGTGGAAGGATGCTAACTAAACGCATCATTCCGTGTCTTGACGTTGCTGATGGTCGAGTCGTCAAAGGAATCAATTTCGTAGATCTGGTGGATGCTGGAGATCCCGTAGAGCAAGCATCCACTTATGATGCGCAAGGAGCTGACGAAATTTGCTTTTTGGATATTTCAGCATCTCCTGAAGGCAGAAGCACCATAGTTGATGTGGTAACTGCCACTGCTAGCAAAGTGTTTACACCTCTAACCGTGGGCGGTGGAGTTCGAAAAATTGCTGATATTGAAAAACTGCTCAGAGCGGGAGCAGATAAAATTGCAATTAATACCGCGGCAATCGAAACGCCTGAACTAATCGATGACGCGGCAAAGCGATTTGGCAACCAAGCTATTGTTGTCGCCGTGGATGCCAAGAGGACCGGGGAATCGTGGGACGTTTTTAGCCATGGTGGTCGAACGTCTCGAGGAATCGATGCCATTGCATGGTGTAAAGAACTAGCCGACCGTGGTGCGGGAGAACTTCTGTTGACCAGTATGGATAGAGATGGCACGAAATCTGGATATGATATCGAGCTGTTAAACGCCGCGGGAGCGGTGGTGAACGTGCCAATAGTGGCTTCTGGCGGGGTTGGGGAGCTTGCCCACTTTAAAGAAGGCTTTACGGATGGCGGAGCCAGCGCGTGCCTTGCAGCTTCCGTTTTCCATTTTGGAAAATACAAAATAGCAGACGTAAAAGAATACCTTAGTCAGCAAGGAGTAGTCGTTCGAATCTAGATTGAGGTTTTTTCGCCACTAGTTGGCCAAATGCTGATCATCGATTTAGCGCTTTGACGCTGTCCGCAGATTAACCCGTTGGCAAGATTCTCTGCCCGAAGCTCTGGGATTATGGAGCCCGCAGCAATTTGAGAATTGATTACTTTACAAAAAATGCGTGTGTTTCCCCGTTTGAAGTCGTAGCCATCCGTTGACCCATTGCCCGTCCATCCTAACGCTTTTTCAACGATGGCCTCGATTCTAGCTCTTTTGATGCCTTGTTGCCGCATGGACTTACGTTCGTCAGTCGGGTAGAGGAGCACGAAGTCTTCGCGGTCTGCGGTGACAATGCTTTGATAACCTGCATCTCGTGGGCGCTGGCTGGCTTTGCGAAGAAACTCTGTCGCTGAGTAGGACGCCTTCTTTGCTATTTCTTTGACCTCGCCTTGAGTACCAAGAATTCCCCAATGGATGACGATTACACTTTCCTCATCCCAACCTTGCCAATAGCGGATGCCCTCGGCTGTTGTTTTGTAGAGCTGGATTACCACACCGTACTTTACCATACGTCGGTGATAATTGGTTTCCCTTTGTTTGCGATCGCATGGAATTGCTTAGATCAAGAATGCGAGATAACTTTGCGGGGTAGGGGTGGGGGCGTTCGTTACTTGCCGTCGCTGGAATAGAAAGTGAAAGCAATGAAAAATATCGTATTAGTAGTGATTCTATGGACTTTGAGCGGAGTGGCTCAAGCACAGACGTCAGAAGAATTTGGCTTTCCTGCCGAACGATTCACACTGTCACTAGACAGGCAAGGGGTGTGGGGAGCGGATTCTGCTCAGCCTACCCCCCACAAAGCTTATGGAGTAAACCTTTGGCTCGGCTACAACGATAACCCAGTTTCCGTTTATTCAATCGCAAATCCTACCAGTAGAATTGGTTCCTTTGTAGAGACGCGAATTGGTGGTGAATTATCGGGCTACTATAGTTTTCTCGGGCGATTTCAAGTTGGCGCAAGACTGCCGTTTACTGCATCGCAATCGAGAGACGAGGTTCAGCCGAACCTAACAAGCTCAGTCATGCTCGGGTCCCTTAGTAGTGCTGGCATTGGTGACATTGCAATCAATGCGAAAGCGAGCCTGTTTGATTCCGTGCAAATGATTAACGTCGCACTGGGAGTGGAAGCCACTTTACCGACAGGCGGGAGTGATGGCTACTTCGGACACGATCAGGTCACGATTACTCCGGAACTACTAGCATCTTTTCATCTAGAACGACTTCGTTTCGTGCTTAATCTGGGATGGACCATTCTGCCAGAGGACAAAGTTCAAATCGCCACGGTTCAGGATGAGATTAGTTTGAAGGTCGCAGGTGCCTTTGAAATCAATGAAAAGATTGAGGTGGGTTTGAGTTTGCAGCTCGCCACGCTGACTGAAGATGTTTTTAGCGATGGAGCCACTACTTACAGTGAAGCGGTCGGAGGTGCTTCCTATCGATTTCACAAAAATTTTCTAGGATTTTTGGGCGTCGGTGCGGGGCTCAGTAACGGCATTGGTTCTCCTGATTTTAGGGTTCTTGGTGGTCTTCGATTTGATAGTGGATTTGTGGCGGACTCGGATGGGGATGGAGTAACCGACGATGTTGACAAATGTCCTGAGCAGGCAGAAGACAAAGACAAAATCCAAGACACCGATGGTTGTCCAGAGTCCGATGCTGACAATGATGGCGTGCCAGACGAAACCGACAAAGCGCCACTAGATCCTGAGGATATTGATGGTTATCAAGATGAGGATGGTGTTCCCGACCCTGGTGACGATGAAGATGGCGATGGTATCACTGATGCGGCGGACAAATGCCCGGGCGAACCAGAAGTGCTCAACGGAGTTAAAGACGAGGATGGTTGTCCCGACACGGCGGACAAAGATGGTGACGGAATCAACGATGACAAAGACAAGTGTCCCGAGCAGGCAGAAGATGCTGACAAGATCGCCGATGATGATGGCTGTCCAGAGGAAGATGCTGATAGAGATGGAGCGATGGACACCGCAGACGCTTGTCCGCTAAAACCGGGACCACTTGAAAATCGAGGTTGTCCGGATACGGATCGTGATGGGGACGGTGTAGTCGACAGAATGGATAACTGTCCTGATGAGAAAGGAAGTCAAACCAACCAAGGATGTGCCAAGAAGCAAGACGTTCGGATAGCGAAGGGCAAAATTGAGATTCTAAAGAAGGTCTACTTTTCCAGCGGAAAATCAAAAATCAAAAGAAAGTCATTTAATCTTCTACGGCAGGTGGCACGGGTGCTCAACAATCAGCCACGAATCAAGAGAGTTTCGGTGGAAGGGCACACCGACAGCCGGGGCAACGACGCCGCAAACGAAAGACTTTCTCAAAATCGCGCGCAAGCCGTAGTGGACTTTCTCGTTAGTGAAGGGGTTGATCCTATGCGCCTAAATCCGAAAGGGTTTGGCGAAGCGCAGCCAATCGATTCAAATCGTAGTCGAGCAGGTCGCGCGAACAATCGACGAGTGGAATTTGTAATCACAGAGCAATGACCAAAGTACCCACAGTGTGGTTTGCTTCCCGATGACGGGTGATTGTTTACTTACATGAGAGTAAGTCATAATCGGCTTATGAATTTTTGCTTGAGAAAAACTGCTGTAGCGATGACCGCGTTTTTGGTTGTCGCGGGGTGTAAAGATCAAAGTCTTCAGGTGGGAGATGACGAGAATGCGGAAGATGAGTATTGGTACGTTGAAGTTTCTGAGGATGAAACATGGTCTGAAGATAAGACGTTGTTTGGTATTTACCACGTACAGCAAGGCGTCACACTGACCATCACCCCCGGTACGAAAGTAACCTTTTTTGAAGGTTCTGGTATTTCTTCTGACGGGACGCTAATCGCTGCTGGAGCTGAGTTTTCAGGACCTACCAATGGGGCGTGGGGTATTACAACTCGTGGCGTAGTGGATCTTGATGGTGCAAGTACCTCTGATTTCAATCTCAGAGTTGAAGGGGACGCCGCATCGACGCTCAAAAACATGACGCTTACTAACACCGAGTTGGCCATCCAAAATCGCGAAGCCGCACTAACGCTTGACTCATTAACTTTCGAAAACGGAAACTATGCAGAGAAATACGCGATTCGTTTGAATGGAGCCAAAGAAGCAATCATCAACAATTTAACAGCTTCTAATGTAGCAGGTGCTATCTACACCACGCCTAGTGGGCCTGGCAGTAGCGTCACGATCAATACTGCCAACGTGACGAACAGTCGCGTTTTTGTAAACTGGGATCGTAATACCAAGGTGACCGTAGTTGCTGATGGGGTGACCGCTACAGGTTCTCACGCGGCAGCGTTTGATATAGGTAACGGCGATTTGACGTTAACAAACTCGGTCTTCTCGGAGTTAAGCAGTCACGGCATCTACGCGTATTATGGTAGTTCCTTGGAAATCGACCAACTTTCAGTCACTAATTCCTCCGGTACGGCAATCTACTCCCTTGGAGATGTAGTAGCGAATGGGGTAACCGTTACCAATCAAGAAGGCTCAGGTCTTCAGGCAAAATCATTAAACCTTACTGCATCGACTTTTACGGATCTGACGGGTTGGGCTGTGAACGTAGGGGAAGACGGTGGCATGGCAGACGGCGTGACAATCGAAAGATCCTTAAGCCATGGATTTACAGGACATGGTTACGATACCGCTGGGGCGTTCACGGTTAAGAACTCAACAATTACTGATGTGGGGTCTCATGGTATTCATAGAGACCGAGGAGACTTAACGATCGAAAATACCACCATTGATGGCACAGAGAGTTACGCAGTCGCGGCCTACCGCAATAGCCTTACTCTCGAAACGGTGAACGTCAGAAATGCAAAAAGTTGGGGCATCTACAGTACGGAAGGAACGTTGACCGCAAACAATGTCGTGGTGGAAGATGGTCGTTCTGGAGCCATTCAATCATACTATGGCGATCTCATTGGCACTAACATTACGGCACGCCGCAACGGAAGTTACAGCATTTACACAGTTGAAGGCGATATGACACTAACCAACGTGACGTTGGAAGAACATCGGAGCTATGGAATTTATGCTAACCGTTCTAATCTTGTAGCAACTAACGTCACGTCCGTTGACGGAGAGAATCGGGCCATTCAGGTGTCTCGCGGAAACTTCACCATCGATGGATTGACGGTTACGAATAATGAAAACTGGGGAATGGGATGTTTCATCGGAACTGGCAGCGCGGTCAACGTCTCCATGACTAACGTCCAAGGGGGCATCACCTGTGGAGGAAACGTGGTTAATCCAGCCACTCATTCTTTTGATATGGTGACGATTAACGGGACCACAGGGTCGCATGGTATCTCCTACAGCAACGGCGATGTGACCGTAACCAATACGACGGTTACTGGATCTGCCTCTTACGGGGTCTACAATACTTATGGCAACGGCATCTATGAAGATGTTGTGGTCACTAATCCTGCGAGTTATGGCATATTTACTCAGTACGGAGACATGACCGCTACGAACGTCACCGTAACCAACAACCGCGCCGGCTATGGCGTCTTTCATCGATACCCAAGGCGAGACGGTACACCTACTTCAGCGACAATAGAAAACGCCACCGTATCAGGTAGCGCCAGCTGGGGGATCTACATGAACGAGTCCGGAACGCTCGCCAACTCTGACGTACAAGCCAGCTTGCATGGCGTCTTCTTGCGAGGCAATGCCGCTTCGTCCATCACCGGTAGTACGATTAGTAACAATACGACTTACGGTATTCAGGGAGAATCAAGCACCATTAAACCTAGTTTGACAGACGTATCTGGCAACAATATCGAAGGCAACGGCAACTACGGCGTACGCTACGTACAAAATGTAGATAACAACTATATTTCCGAAAACAACGGCCAAGTTGGAGCCGCGGTTTCTACGGGTGGCACCGTTGATGGAACAAGAAATACAACTCTCGATTCGCAGATTCAAAACGTAGACGCGGTTACTTCTCAATCAGCTGTGGCACTGTAGAGATTGCGATGAATAGAGGTCTGCAGCTATGAGTTGCAGGCCTCTTCTTTTTTCGGTTATTCGTTGGCAGCAAGCCAGGCGACCTTTGCGATTAGTTCAACTTGCTTGGCGAGGTCGTGTTTGTCGACTTTATCAAGCGTATCGGCGGCAGTATGATGAAGATCGAAATAGTGTTTGGTGTCGAGCCAGACGCCAACCGCTGGTATCTTTTTCTTGGTTAGCGGGATTAAGTCGGCACCAGCAAACCCTTTGTCCACCCGATTCATGGAACCAAGGTACCTCGACCATTGCCGCACTCTGTTACCCAAAGTTTCGTCGCCTTGGTAGCGTAGTCCCCTCGGAGTAAACGAGCCCGTGTCTGACTCCAGTGCGAGAACGTGAACGTCATCTTGGTGAGCCTTGGCGTACGCTTTTCCTCCTTCTAGGCCATTTTCTTCATTGGTAAAGTGAACCATTCGTATGGTCCGTTTGGGGGTAACACCCAAATCTTTAATGATGGAAAGCGCTTGCATTACAGCGACGCATCCGCCGCCATCATCGTGGGCGCCCTGACCAACGTCCCATGAATCGATGTGAGCGCTAATGACAACCACTTCCTTGGGAAGTTCAGCACCCATTATTTCGGCCACAACGTTACTGGATTGTGACTTTCCTTCTCCAGAGTACGCACCCGACAAAAGCAGTTTTGCTTTGACAATCTTTCCTTGTCTGGAAGCTCGGGAAATTAACTCGCTGTCCTCTGTAGAAATTGCGGCAGCGGGAATCTTAGGCGATGCGTCATCGTAGTCTAGCATTCCTGTATGCGGAGTTCTCATGCTGCGAGTTGTTAGAGATCTAAGGAGCATTGCGCTAGCACCTGCGTTTGATGCTTTATTGGGCCCGTCCATTCGGTAATGAGACACGGCACCGTAGTTTCCGCTTCCATCTTCATGAGACGGCATAGGAACGTCAAAAAGCACCGCCTTGCCTTTGACATCAAGCTTTCCTAAATCTTCGTAGCTGTTAGCAACCACAATTTCGAACTCTTCCACGTTCTTGGTGGCAACAGTTCCACCAAGACCTATGAGTGGAATGGTCCTCCATGTCGTTCCACCATCCAGGGAAATTTCTAAGCTCTCTTGACCGCGAACCCAATTGGGAACCATGACAGGTTCGAGTGTGGCTGAAAGACCCCTCTTGTCTAACGTGGCTTTCGACCAAGCTATCGCAGACTCAAGCATGGCGGAACCAGACAGTCTGTGTGGGTAGGTATCTACGAGGTCGGCCAATAGCTGGTAGGTGTCGTTTGTACGACTTTTTGCCTCGGATTCGATTTTTAGTAAGTGCGGCTTGCTCAACTGAGAAGTCGTTTGGGTTGAAAGCTTTGGAGTGCCGCAGCTGAGAAGCAACAATACTAGAATGATTTCTCGCATAGCCTCGTAAGTAATGCAGTATTAGCTAGCAAGCAACTACAAAACGATGGGATTCGTTCTGCCGCAACTTTCGCATGCGTCGACTTTGATTTTAGCTCCGCATCGGCAGCGATAACCGTTAAGTTTGGCGGGAACGCCTACCACTTCAGCATGAGCCGGAACGTCATTGGTGACAACGCTACCGGCTCCGATCAGCGCGTAATCACCTATGGAAACCCCGCAACGGATCGTGGCGTTAGCGCCTATCGACACTCCGTTGCCAATGGTGGTGGACTCAAACTCCGCCGATCGGTCAACTTCGGCGCGTGGGTTTCTTACGTTGGTGAACACCGCACTAGGTCCAATGAATACGTTGTCGCCTATAGTTACTCCGTCAAAGACAGAAACATGGTTTTGGATCTTACAGTTGTTCCCGATGGTTGCATTGCCAATGTAACAACCTTGTCCAATTGACGTGTTACTTCCAACGGTGGCTTTAGCTCGTACGTGAACAAAGTGCCAAATCTTGCACCCAGAACCAATAGTAGCGCCATCATCGATGACGCTACTTTCATGGCAGAAGAATTCCACTAGTCGCAGATAATGCTTGCGGGGGGAAGTCCCACGTTAACAAGACTTTTGTTTTCTTGAGGTCCATCGGCATTGTAGAAGTGAACGCCATCGTTGATGCGGTCGGCAACAAGGATGTTGCCATTGGTGCAAGCTGCTGTGGCATAAGGGCGATGTCCCTCGGCTGATAGCGGAGCTGACAACGTCTTATCGGTGCGGTTAATAGTATGGAGAGCCGTTACGGTTTCCATTGCGTCGGCATCCCAAGCGGCAACGACCACCCAGAAGTCGTTTCCTGCGAGTGTGGTATGCGCCGGGTACCCACCACCGAGAATAGAGTTTTCATAGATGCATTCAGAAGTAATATTAGGTCCAGAAACGGATACTTCTTGCATGCAACCACCAGTAGAAAAATCTGTAGTATTGACCATTAGCTTGCCGTCTCCGGATACTTCGATGAGTCCAAAAGGATTCGCTGTGGAAATGGTATGAGTGTTCACGACCGTATCCGTCAACGTATCAATTGCAGCGACTACGCCATTTTGCCTAGGCGTCCAGAAGTTTTCACGGTCGAGGATTCCGCAAGTAACGTAAACGTGAGTTCCTACAGCAACAATAGAGTTGCAGTCTGGTTGCCCATCTTCGTCTAGGTCGGCGATGCTTATCTTTTTCGCCACGTCTTTTGTAGTGAGATTGTATTTTACTACGTCTCCACCGTCTAAAGAGACGACGTAGATGTGGTCGCCGATTACTGTGAGGTCTTGGGGATTGGGGGCATCATCAAGTGTAGAGATTTGAGCAATAGCGTCAGCTTCCCGAAACATGATGTTAGAGTCAGCGCTGCGGTTGATTACATAAACTTCTCCCCCAATGTCGCGGAGGATGGAGTCGCTACCGAGTGGCCAATCACTTAGCTGGTCGGAATTGACAAACTCGTCATCGTCAAAGTTCAGCGAAGTTAGGACACCAGGGCTGTCGTAGGTTGTTCCGACCACGTAACCGAAAGAGCGTTGTGGTGTCACTTCACCTGCGTCTACGTCGCTGATAATGTCAGTTGATCCGTTGTCGCCGCATGCGGCAAGTAGGAGAATAAGAGGTAATAGTTTCATGGTTTTTCTTTCTGGTTGTAGGTTACGGACAGGTAATAAAGACGTCCCGGAATGGGATAGTTCCAAAAGTCATTAAGAGATTGGCTTGTGCCAAAACGGTTGGTACTCGTCCGCTGGTCTAAAACGTTTTCCACTGTTAACCCGATTGAGTAGTCGGGAACAACGAAAAAACGCAGGCCTACGGACGCGATGGTTCTTGCTGGGTTCTTGGAGAAATTACCCGAGTCGAGATAGGAACTTGAGCGCAGGTTCATGCTTGCAAAAATCAGGGCGAGCGGCTCTTTCAGATTGGTTCCTGGCGCCCATTCTAGTAAGGCGTTGGCTGTGATTGTTGGGGTGTGAGGGACTTCCTTTCCCTCGAATGAAGGGGTGGTGTTACTTCGTTTGGTTTTGGTCCATGAAAGGTTTCCGCTTACTTTCAAGTCCGTCCTTGGTAGTAGATTGCCGCGTCCTTCCACTCCCCAGGTAGCTACCGTGTCGAGATTTTGCGCTCCAGTCGTAATGCCATCGGCGGACACGAATGCGATCTTGTTGGACGCTCTGCTGGCGTAAATGGCAACTTCAGAACTAACCACTTTCGATCGCAGCGTGACGCCTAAGTCTGCTGCGATTCCGGTTTCGGGGGTTAGGTTAGAATTTCCTCGAATGAATCCGCGGTCGCCGAATTGTTCTAGTAGCGTCGGTGCTCGGAAATAGCGGCCCACTTTAGATTTGATCGTTATTCTCGGGCTGAAGGTCGAGTGATAGGTGGCAGCGCCGACGATTGGCGTGTTCCATTTAGTAGTGGTATTGCGTGTCCTAAGAAAGCTTCCGCCTGCTTGAATGGCGAAATTGCCAAATTCCGTCTGCATCGAAGTATCAGCAAGAACCTCAGCTTCGATGCGATTGCTGCCTCCCACTTTGTCCCGCCGTACGTTGCTGATGGAGCCAAAACCGAAGCGTTTGTAGCCCCCCCAGCGCGCTTGATGCCTTGCTCCTACTGAGGTCGTATTGGTGACACTTTTGGTTCCACTCAATCCTATTTCAATTAGTGGGTTTTCCAGTGTTTCACGCTCTTTCAGAAGGAATAGCGTACTTTCATGCTTGGATGACTGAAGTTGCAGGTCGGAGAGAATACCCCAACCAGAAAGCCTTGCTCGCTCATGCTGTGCTTGACCAGGGCCAGGAAGGCCTCGTGCTTTACTTACAAAACGCATGCCTCCGGAGACAGAATATTCTTTTTTCTGAACGTGCAGTCGTCCCAAAATTGATTCTCTTTTGATGTCACTGTTTTCTCGAAACACCGTTCGATCATCGCTAGTGTTTAAAACCGTAGCTCGGTTGTCATAGAAACGAAAGTCGCCATCGTTTCTTAACCACGAGCCGGCAAGGCGATAGCGAATCGAACGAGCCGTACCTTGCGTCGAAAGTTGGTAGTTTTTATGATTGAGTGAGCCGTAGGTAACTTGTGCCGACGAGTGATCTGCTTTCGCGAAAGTATTGAGGTTTACTACTCCGGCCATTTCTTGACCGCTTCCACCGCTTCTGTTTACCGAGAGCTCTCCCACGCTACTTAGATCAAAAGAATTTACGTCTAGCACCACGCTGGACAATTTGCTTAGCGGGACACCGTCGATATGAAGACCAACGTGGGCTGCGTCGCCTCCGCGAATCCTTACGGCGGCAAAACTGCCGGGGCCACCCAGTTGTCGAATGGAAACGCCAGTTGCGGCAGCCAATGCTGTAGTCAACTGACCGGAACCTGAGGCAGAAACGTCAGTGCGTACCGTTTCTACAAATCCACTGTCATCGATTACCGCCACGCCCTCAATCTCTACGACCTCGCTGTTGGGAGAGTCTTGCGCTTGGGCTACGGAGCTCACTCCGATTATGATTGGTAAGTATAGATTGAACATAATCACCCCACGTGACATGAATCTGCTTGATGCGAAGAGGTATCCTGACTCCGCGGCGTTTTCCTCATCGCCTTCCCGTGAAGTGGCAATGATGAGGTCTTCCTACGTTACAGTAGCGGGGGCTGCTTCGGGGTTTCACCGAATTCCCATCCTCGTATCAATATGGATTGTTGGCACCTTGTAGACCAGCGGCGCTTGCAATGCAAGACAATCTGGAGAACGCCTAATATCGGATGGTTACACAAGGCAGCAATACAAGGCTGGGAACGTATAAGTATCGTGGAGTTCACGCAAAAGCATCAGGGACGAGAGATCGAGCCTGATCTACAGACCGAACTCGAGCGCTCGCCGGTAATTCGATTCGACAACTACTACGACGAGAAAAGGCCGTTAGACGAATACGAGAAAGCTCTTGAATGGCTCAAGTGGATTCCCGACGATGTATCTCCATGGTCGGGTTGGGAGAATATTGTCGAATGGAGGGAGATAAAAGAAGAGCTTGTAACCCTTCTAGAAAAAAAGGGGTACTTGGGGGATGCTGGTAGCTATACCTGCGGCCCCACCGCTTCCATGGAACTTCTACTATTGGTTAGTCCCGTTCGATTCGCTCAAGCATGTTACGCAATTTATACCTCAGGAAGTCTACGAGGTCGTGGACCTCACAAGGTAAAAGGAGCGATCAAAAGAAAAGTAGACAAAGAATTTCGAGACTACGATGTGGATTCGCTAGAGATACTGATGATCAAGGGATTGCGTGCCTCAGGGAGTTCTTGGCGGTCTTATGATGGCTCAAATGAAAACGTGTGGGATAAGCGTCGGGAGAAACGTGAAGAAGAATTCGAAGAAAAACTCGAGGAGAAGGACGCAAGCGAAAAAGTGGTCGACAAACGCACAGACAAGTTTGAAGACAAAGAAGACGAAAACGAAAAAATTCGCAAGAAGTTAGGTCTTTCCGACTTTCAAACTGGCACGACCTTTCCTTACGAGTTGAAAAAGTGGTGTCAAAAGCTTACCGGATGGAACGGGCGAAATCACAAAATTGGGCGCAAGACCGACAAGATGCAAGACTTTATCCGGAAGTGGAATGTGAGATTCAATCCCGAAACGCGCAAAGCTATTCTACTCACGGCCAAGGGCACTTCCATGCACTACGTAGTCTTAGACTCCAGGTTTGAGATCTCTGAAAACGGTAAAGTTAGCTTTTTTGTAATTACGTACGGGCAACGAAAAGAGAAAAACTTCTCTTCCGTAAAAGACTTAGCAGAGTGGACTCGAAATGCTATCGAGTTTAGGAAGTAATTTACCGCGAGTGGGGGACCTCTTCTAAGCTTTCTTACGTCCAAACGGTGACGTTCTTGGGCTGTATGGTACCATTAACGAAGGTTGTCTCGGTCTCAAATGCAAAGCTCTCAGTCCGTGGAACAGTTGTCTTCAACAACAGTTTCTTCTGAAGGCCATGATGTTGGAGCTATGGGAAGTTCGTCCTTTTTCGATGACGAAATGGAGGCTGCACCGGAACACGAATGGGAAAAAGCGAGAAGTTGGCTGTCATCCCGAAGCAACACTAGACCTTGGAAGCAATGGCAAAGATCGATGACTTGGGATAAGTTCCGTCAGGAGTTGGCGCAGCGGCTGCGACCAGGGAAATACGTCGGCGGAGGAGGCAGTTATACTTGCGGGCCGACCGCGATGATTGAAATGTTTCGCATGATCGATCCCTTAAGTTTTACAAAGGCTGCCTATAATTTGTACACCACAGGGGCGTTCCGTGGAAAGGGAGAAAGTTTGCTCGCCTCGGCTCCGAGAAAACGAGTATCAAGGAAGCTGCGAAAAGCCGGTTTTTCCAGGCTTTCGTCATTGATGGTTCACAGTCTGAGAAGTTCTGGTAGTGCGTGGTGGAGACGGCTGGTATTGCCATTTGGCTCTGAAAGTAAAGATCTTCTCTTACTCGAAACGGGTTCGACGTTTCCTCCTGAAATGAGGCGCTGGGCAAGAAGATTAACCGGGTGGAAATCCAAGAATATTCGAGTCAAACGTAAGAAGAAACGTCTAGAAAAGTTCGTTAAAGATTGGAATGCCAATTATGACCGGGACCAAAGGCAGGCAATTCTCTTGACCGGTAGTGGTAGCTCGATGCACTACGTCGTTTTAGATTCAAAGATAGAGCCTTACTCTCATACGAGTAAGCTTAGATTTCACTACATATCCTACGGTCGAAGAGAAACTAAAACCGTGACTATTGAGGATTTTGCGAGCTGGACAAGGAACGTCTTTTTGTTCGAGAAGTGAAGTACGACATATTACCGTACAAATTTTGCGATTGATTACAGTTGTTTATGTATAGTACCTGCCATCACCGTGATATAAGCTGGATCAGAATTCATCCCGGTGGTATTACCGGCTATGGCTTACGAACCTTATCTACGTCCCAATGTCGCAGGAACCCCTGAATTCGTTCAAGATGAAATCAATGCCTTCGGAAATTCCGTAGAACGTTTCGTGGCGGGACAACTCGATGAGCGAGTATTTCTTGAGTATCGGCTGCGTCATGGGGTCTACGGACAAAGGCAAGACGGCGTGCACATGCTTCGTTCGAAACTTCCCCTCGGGCTGTTGAGTCCGGAGCAAATGGATTCTTTTGCAGACGTTGCTGAAGTTTACGGGCATGGCATCGCGCATCTGACGACACGGCAGGATATCCAAGTTCACTTTGTTCCTCTCAAAAAAACTGCAGACTTAATGAGAACCATGGCCAAGACGAACATGACCGCACGTGAAGCGTGTGGAAACGTTGTTCGAAACGTTTGTGGTTCGCCGGTCTCTGGCCTTCTTGACGACAGCGCATTCGACATCACACCGTGGGGCATGGCGTTGACAAAGGCACTGCTTCGTCATCCTGACGGTCAAAGCCTAGGACGCAAGTTTAAAATTACGTTCGCAGACTCATTTGATCCCGTCTACAACCTTTCCGTTATCCATGATGTCGGTGCCACCGCGGTGCTGAAAGAGATTGATGGTAAGATGGTCAAAGGTTTCAAGGTACTTGTTGGCGGCGGTCTTGGAGCCGTACCGCATGAAGCGCAACCCATTTCCGAGTGGATGCCTGCTGGTGATCTTTTGCCAACCTGTCTTGCGATACTCCGGCTCTTTGGCGTTCATGGAGAGAAAAAGAATCGTGCGCGTGCTCGTTTAAAATTTGTAGTCGCTAAGTGGGGCATTGAGAAGTTCCGGGAAGAGGTAGCGAAAGAAATCGCGGCTCATCCAAATGATCCGCAGCTGACGGTAGAGAATGAAGAAATATGGGCAGACCGGCCAATTCACCCACCGAATACTAATTTCCCGCAAGGAACCACAGAACGGCAAAAAGCCTGGCTACGAACCAACGTGATTCGCCAAGCTCAAGATGGCTATGCGGTAGTAAAAGTCCGCGTGCCCCAAGGAGACTTGACTCCAGATCAGTTGCGTAAGCTTGCCTCACTGTTGCGAAAGGAAGTAGGAGACACTACGAGAATCGGTGTGGAGCAGCAGCTGTTTATTCGTTGCGTAGCGTTCGACCGGTTGCTTGCGTTGCAAGAAGGATTGGATTCCATTGGGCTTGGCGGATCCCAATCGCATGGCGTTGCAGATCCCATCACCTGTCCAGGAGCAGATACCTGCAAACTTGGTATCACCAGCCCACGCTCACTTGCTCGACAAATTAACGACAAGTTAGAAAAACTGGCGAAGAACCCCAAAATCGAAAAACTAAGAATCCATGTGTCCGGATGTCCGAACTCATGTGCTCAAACGCAAATCGCGGATATCGGGCTGTTTGGTGCTTCAAGAACAGTAGAAGGAGTCACGGCTCCGTTTTTCATGATGGTCCTTGGTGGACAAATGGGAGGGGTTGGTTCTGGCGCTAAACTTGGTGATGGTTTTGGTAAAGCGATGTTAAAAGTTCCTGCCTATCAGGTCGGAAACGCGGTGGAGGCGCTTGCCACCGCTTACGCAGAGCAGAGTGAGGAAGAGGAAACGTTTGGGGCATTCATTAACCGATTGGGGAGAAAGCCTATCAAGGAACTTTTGGCTCCGTACAAAGACATACCAAAGCCATCAGAGATGCCAGAAGCCTATCGAGAGTTTGGCTCAGAGGGCGACTTTAAAATGCAACGAGGGGTTGGAGAATGTGCTGGTGATATTGTCGCGTTAAGCGATTTGTTAATGGCAGATGCGGATCGCCTTGCGGACGAAGCGACCGCGCTTTACGAAGAAAATGCGGACAAAGGACGTATTGTCAAAGTGGCTCATCAGGCAATGGACATTGCTGCAAAGGCGTTACTGACCACTACAGGAATTCAAAATCCCGACGGTTATGATATTCCCAAGGAGTTCAAGACGCGATTTTACGATTCGGGTAGAATCTATGAAGGCGTCGGCCACTACTACCTTTTCGCTTCTGCGGAAGACCCATCTTCGGTAGAGGGAGACCGTTTACGACGGTTAGTAGAAGAGTCGATGCTGTTCGTTGAAGAGACCCACACAATTTTGGGCAGAATTCAAAATCCCAAAGAGGCTCAGTAATGGGGAAAGCCAAGTCATCGCTGATCGTTGGTTGGCGATTGGTTGGCAAACATGTGGCGGTGGTTGGCGGAGACCTAGAAGCACAGCGCCGAGTTGAAACCGCTATTTCCGCTGGGGCTTGCGTTACCGTTTTCGCGACGGAGATCACCCCGGCGATAGAGATTCAAGTTAAAGAAAATCAAATAGGCTATTATAACCAAATTTCTCCTGATGACTTAAGTGGTATTGATATGGTGCTCGCGACCATTGGTGATTGCGAGGCATCCCGTGAGTTAGCAAGTCAGTGCAGGAGCAAGGGGATACCTGTGCATGTCGCGGACGTTCGGGCCCTGTGCGATTTCTGGTTTCCATCGGTGTATCAAGACGGGCCGCTGCAGATTGCGGTTTCGACCAACGGTTACGGCCCTGCCCTTGGCGGAAGACTGCGCGACTATCTTGGAGCTCGTGTCCCAGCAAACTTTAGAAGCGCCTTGATGGCGTTTAACGATCTACGTGGAGAATTAAGAAAAGTAGATGGCAGCGGTGACCGAACCAGACGCATGAAATGGATGACCAACTTTGCAAGAAGCACGTCCCTAAGCTCGATAGCTGGTTTAGATGAAGAGAAGAAATCCGAACTAATTGCTTCTTATGTTGCCGGCGAAGGTAACTTACTCTCTGGCGTAGACGAACGGGTGGATCATGGGCTCGCAAGTTTAATCCTTGTCGGAGCAGGTCCAGGAGATCCCAAATTGTTGACCGTTGCTGCGGTCGAAGCACTTCACCATGCGGACCTGGTAGTTGCAGATCGGTTGGTACCCGCGCAAATTCTCCAACTCGTGGAATGTGAGTTGCGAATAGCACCAAAGTTTCCTGGTAAGGCCGAACTCGCCCAAAGCAAGATTTACGAATGGACTGAGACCGCGCTTGCAGAAGGAAAAAGTGTTGTAAGATTAAAAGTGGGCGACCCGTTTGTATTCGGTAGAGGGGGAGAGGAAATGGAGCACTTTTCTCGCTTAGGGTATTCTCCAAGTGTCATCCCTGGCGTCTCAAGTGCACTGGCGGCACCCGCACTTTCGGGAATTTCGCTGACCCAACGAGGAGTTGCAGATCAAGTTGTAATTTGTACCGGAGTTGGAAAAGGCGGATCAAAAGCAAGTTTACCTGACTATCGGGCCGAATCAACCCTTGTACTGCTTATGGCAGTAAAGAGCTTAAGCTCGATTTGCAGTCGTTTGATGGAAGAACATGGCTACCCCGCGGGGACGCCGGTGAGTGTCGTGGAGTCCGCAAGTCGACTAGGCCAAAGGGAAGTGAGCGGAAGCGTTGGCTTATTTTCCAAAAATGAAAACTGCCAAGACTTAGTCGCTCCTGCTGTGGTTGTCATTGGATCGTGTGCTGCAACGTCTTCGGCAAAATTTGCAAATGAGCTGCTTCAAGACGTAGCAACTGGTTGATGGTATTTTGTCCTCGTGACTCAGTACGATCTATTTTCCAAAAGTCCTGCACTAAAGGTTCGACCGGCTCGTTATGACGCGAGTTTGATTGAGCTTGCAAGGGTCGTAGACAAAAGGATTAGGCTCGGAACTTCATCATGGACATTTAGCGGTTGGACAGGTCTCGTTTACGCAGATGGCGTATCAAAAGTAAACCTAACCAAAAACAGCCTGCCAGCATACAGTCGACACCCACTATTCAGATCGGTAGGAGTTGATCGGTCGCTGTACCGACCATTAAGCAGTGAAGACTGGAGACGGTTGGATGAGGGAGTTCCGTCAGATTTTCTCTATATAGTGAAAGCGCATGAATATTGTGTTTTGCCGAAGTATCTTGCTCATCCGCGATTTGGGGCGCAAGGAGGGGAGACGAATCCGTACTTTCTTGATGCTGGTTACATCAGGGACGTTAACGTCGCCCCTTGCGTTGACGGGCTAGGAGTCGAACGCTTTTGGTTCTTATTGCAGTTCCCGGCTTCGGCATTTTCCGCTGGCGATGATCAACGCATTTTTCAAAGTAAACTTGCGACAATCAAAAAAGCACTTCCTGAAGAGGTCACGCTGGTTGTAGAAGTAAGGAGTAACTCTCTGATAAATGAAAACTTTGGAGCGTTCTTAAGAGACTATGAGATTGTCCCATGCATAAACGTTGTGCCTGGTATCTTTAGTCCGGTGCAGATTGCTGAGAGATTGAAGGCCCATTCGCGAAAGAAAGTACTTGTGCGCTGGATGCAAAACCCAAAATGGAGTTACGAGGAGGCGCGAGATGCGTTTTCGCCATTTAGTGAAATCCGAGCTGCCGACCCGTCGATGCGGCAACAAATCTCGAAAGTAGTTACCGCTAGCGTCGCAAGTTCCATTGTCTGCTTAGTTGGAAATAAGGCGGAGGGGTGCTCACCTAAATCAATTGAGATGCTCGCGAAAGAATTGTATCTATCTAATTGCCCATGAGGTCGGCTAACTGTTCCGCTTCATTTTTCGAAAGCGTCAAAGAAACGGATACATGATTGTTGGACTTCTCCAGAGCAAGCTTTTCGAAAACAGTTTTCAGCTCTTCGGGCTGCCCAGACTGCACCATGTTGATTGCCATCTTCCAAAAGTCATACAAAGGCTCGATGGTTTCCGGACTTGCCGGCGTGTCACGAACCTTGAGCTCGATTTTTTTGCCTGAGAGGTCGGCCGAAAACCAATTAACACCCTTATCATCACCTTCATACAGACCCAATAGTTTGTTTGCTACTCGCCAAATTATGGAATTATGAGACGATGCCAGGCGAGAAATCTCCTGCATCTCAGTAGGTAGCCCAATTCGTTGCACGGTTTTCAGGGCGCCGCCTTTGGTGGAGATGATGGTCCCGTCCAAAAAGTTACTGAGTACAACATCTTCCCGGGTGTTACATTGAATCGTGGCAGCCGGGGGGCGGACCACAATCGAAGAGTGGGTGTTGCCAGAAGTGATGTATTTAAACGTCCATATCTCATCTGAACGTTCTGCTAAGGTAGCGAAACAGTCGTCGGAAAGAAACTCAACTCCAGAAGCTCTGGAGACAATATGAATGAACTTTTCGCTATGGCTGGTCGCAAAGTGGCTTGAGCGTGCTGCCTTACTGTTACCGTACCAAATTTCTTTGGTGGTGGTGGGAAGCATAGTTAGGATGGTTTGGTGAGTTATTCGTTTTTGAAGAGGTTCGACGTCTTGAACTGGGTACTTTCCGACACCTGGTTTTTCACAACTCAGGAAAATCAATAAAGTTACAACAGTGAGCCCTCTCACAGGCTGACGTCCAACCTTATTCGTTTACTCCGATTCGTCTTAGTAACTTTTCCCGACTTTTTCGATTCTTTACCTGACTTTAAGTCGTAGACCTTAACCGTATGTGAGCCTTTAGAAACGTGAATTCGATCTGTGGGACAGAGCTGGCCAGAAGGTTTGTCGTCAATGAAAACGTAGTATCGATTCTTTCGAGAACAGCGGACTTTGATTCCTCCCCTCCCTTTAAACGGCCCTACTTTTTCCAATTCTAGTTTCATTGAGTCGCTACCATCGAACGAACTGGTTGCTAGTTTATGACCTTTGGCGAAAACGGCGATCGATGTGCCTTCCGCTGGTCTATCTATAGTCACTGACTTATGGCGTCCAATCTTTTTGTGACCGATATAGATATCGGCCTTTGTAGACAGTTCTATTTTGAACTTGCCGTCTTCGGGTTCTGATTTTTCAGAGCTAGTACTCGAAGACGAACTCTCTGACTTCTCTGAAGAGCTGCTTGAGCTTACTGAAGAGCTACTTGAGCTTTCAGAGGCCACCACTGAACTAATGGATGAACTAGAAATTTCAGTAGAGCTTGCAGAATTCACAACCGCCTTGGAACTCTTTGATACGGATTTACTTGATTGACTCGCGCTTACTTTCGGTAAGTCTTTTTTGGCCAGCGCAAATTTGTCTTTTTGATCGACGTTGTTTTTTAGGAACATTCCCAAAACGACTACCCAAGCTAAGACGAATGCTACCAACAAAAGCTTTAGCCACTTTTTTGATGTATTCGATTTTGAAATCGCGAGCTCTATATCCTCAAATGTATTGTTATGAGGTGTTTGGCTCGTAGGCAATGGGGTTGGAACGTACGCTTGCTTCGCGGTCGCGGAAGATTGACTTGGAAGGTTTGCCAAAGCCGCAGGAGCTTTCTGCGGCACCATTGTCGGTGCCGAATGAGCCGCGGAGATTGCTCTCGGAAGGCTCGGTGGCTTTGGTTGAGGAGGTTGAGTCACGCTATTCACGTGCGGGACCATTTCTGGAACACTATCTTGCGCTGAAGGCACTTGATTACGCGTACTAGCCATTGCGTCCATCGCTTGCAATTCCGTGAGGTCGGTTTGCAACGTAGGAACGTTTGTTTGACTTTCTCTTAGGGTCGGGGAATGGGGCGCACTTTTCTGGCGTCGGATTGGTTCTGCCGCTGCAGCAGCGGCTAAAGTAGCAAAATCTGGCGGTCGTACGTCGGTTGGTCCAGAGAAGTCTTTGTCCGATAGCGGAGAGTGACCACCACGCATGGTTTGCTCAAAAGGAGAAGGTTGTGGACCAACATGAGAGTCTTCCAAAAGCGTTGGCTGATTTCTAGCACTCTTTTTATGCTTACCAAAACCGCCGCGCGCGGTACTGATCTTTTCACTGCCAGTGTCGACGACCGTTGAATTTCTCTCCGGCACCGCTGTGGCTGGTGGTCCAATGACCGATGGTACTTTGGTGGGTACCGTCGGTGGCGTAACCGGTGGCGCAGGTTTCGGAGTTGCTGCCATTAAGGAACGAAGGTCGGTTCCAGAAGAAACTTTTGTTGGCTCTTCATTGAACTCGTCACTATTCGATGGTTTCGCTCTTGGGCTATCTTTTAATTGAGATACCAACCGACCTACGTCTAATCGGCTTCCGTTGGCGCCGCTTGATCGTTGTTTTACGTCTAACGCTTCTGCTAGTTCTCGAGCATTACGGTATCGTTGATTTGGATCTCTGTGGAGTGCTTTCGCCAAGATGGGACGGATGGAGCTTGGTACGTCATCTAACACCACTGAGGCATTTGATATCTGCTGAGCAAGAGCGTCGCTAGGACCTTGAAATGCAGGTTTGCCAGTCAGAAGTTCGTAGGCGATGAGCCCGATTTGAAACGTATCGCACGAAGCGTTCCTAGCTTCTCCGCGAATATGTTCTGGTGATAGGTAGCGTCCTCTGTCTCCCAAAACTTTAAGCGGCGCCGCGTGATGCGACAGCAATGCTTCAAGATGTCCAAAGTCCATGACCTGAGGTTCCCCACCAGGGTTACAGCTGATATTGCTCGGACAAAGCCCAAGATGGGCAATTCGTCTGCCGTTTGCGAAACCAACGGCACGGGCTATTGCTGTGAGTAAGGACAGTATCGCTCCGAGTGGAAGAATATCGTTTTTCTCGGCGATCTTTTTGCAAAGAACTTCTAACGTTACTCCTTCGCAAACTTCGGTGGCAACAAAAGGTTTTCCTTCGGAAACTCCGTATTCGTGGAGTTTGGCGAGACGAGGATGATCCAAGGCTTTGGCTGCTGCCGTGGCTTGGGCGATCAAGTCGACCGCACCTTTGGTACCGACTAGCGTTTCGTTAAAAACTTTGATGGCATACTTCCGTTCGAACCCGGCAAGCCCCGCGGCATGGGCAAGGTATACGGTCGCCGTGGGGCCCTTCCCGATTGTGTGATCTAGGGTGTATCTCCCTAGTTTTCCAGCAGTTGTCCCCATCTCGCCAATCGTATCCGTCAGGGGATGGCACGTCAATTGTCTGCATTGATATGATTCTTTGACTTCGGGTGGTTCTGTCAGGGAGAATGGTAAGGTGTCTGATAACAGCGACAAATGGTGGCAAAAATGGATTGCTACAGCGCCCAACAGATGGTTAGGGAAGCGCAGTTTGTTGCGTCAGACCATTTCTGGAAGCGGTCATGGCATTTCGTATTTGAGAAACCTGGCCAAGGGCAATGAAGTAAGCCGTACAGCTCCCGTGGAGGTCGACCCAGACGTTCGTCCCGTGCTCTTAATTCACGGCTTTCTTGGAACGCGAGGCTCTATGTTACCATTGGAAAAGCGCTTAGAAGCGGATGGCCACGCGGTATTTTCCTTTAATCTTGGAACCATAAACTATCGAGACATTCGTCGTTCTGCCTTTATCGTACATCGAAAGGTTGAGCGAATACTCTCTCAAACGAAATGGGAGAAAATTGACATCATTGGGCACTCTATGGGTGGTCTAATTGGTCTTTATTATATCAAAAAGCTTGGAGGTCATGAGAGGGTTCAAAAGTTAGTACTGATGGGCTCTCCCGTGAGAGGAACCTGGCTTGCCGCCCTCGGCGTACTTACGATGGGCCTATGGTCGAGCTCTACCTGGCAAATGCTTCCACGGAGCAAATTCTTAGATGAGCTGTCTCAGGGCAATTTGCCGCCAGAGGTGGAGGTTCATACGATCACGGCCGCACGGGACTGGGTGTGTGCACCTTCCTCCACTGTACTGCCGGGTGCGAAACAAACCAGTGTGCCGTACGGCCATGCGAGTCTCGTGATATCGGATGCGGTCTATCAGAACATTCATGAGCTGCTAGTTGGAAAAAAGAAATAGGCGTACTTGCCCAAAGTGATTACGGCATCGTACAATGATGATGGTTAACTAGTTGTAACCGCTAACGAAATGTCTGGAGCGAAATACGCATTACGGTTTATGTCCGGTAAATACGAAGGGGGGGAGTTTCCACTTCTGCCTAACAGGGAAGTTGTAATCGGACGCTCAAGTGGGATCGAGATGACACTCGTAGAGGATATGGTGTCACGTAATCATGCTCGCATCACCACCTTCGATGGTGAAGTCGCCATAGAAGATTTGGGATCAACCAACGGAACTTTCGTAAACGGCGAACGTATCAAAAGATCCAGCTTACGTACTGGAGATCGAATACTCGTAGGAACCTCAATAATTAAGCTCGTCGAGGTTTCCGGAGATACCGCTCTGGCGCCAATGTCTCCAAAGCCCAGTCGGCAGGGGACGTCTTCGCGGCCGATGAGCGGAAGCATTGAAGAAATTCCTTTGCCGGATCTTCTACAATTGCTTTCCACAAGTCGAAAAACTGGTGTTTTGTCGGTTATGTCACCTGGAGCCCACGGAAGAATTCATCTTCGTGAGGGACAAATCTTTTATGCCAGTATCAACGACGACGATATGCTCGCACCAGATATTGCAGTATTTCGTATGCTTCGTTGGGAGCAGGGGGACTTTGAATTGCAGCCCGCTATGGATATTCACGTTCCGAACGAGATTGAGCGGCCGACTGCTCATCTATTGATGGAGGGAGTTCGTCAACTCGATGAGTACAACCATATCAAAGATCGGATTCCACCAATGCATGAGACCCTGGCGGTACCAACACCGCTTGCAGGTCTACTAAGAGATCTGCCGCCAGAACAGTTAGATGTTTTCCAACTCGTTTTAGACTTTGGTTCAGTTCGCGGAGTATTCGAAAATTTCGACGGCACGGAGTTAGAGGCAGCCAACGCACTGATGGAACTACTTGACCGAGAGTTTGTCATCGTCCACTAATAGGTCCATGATGGGGGTATGGCGAGCTCCGTCATCTCCATATTCAAACCTAAGTCATCAAACGACAGACCGCATCTCGCGATAGTCGTTACATCGGCCACTAGCTGGGTGCTTCTCCGCGGACAGCTCGCGTTTGCAGTAGAATCGGGATTCGACGTTACCGTTATTTCTTCTCCCGGGCGTGAGATGTCGGAACTTTGTAAAAGAGAGGGAGCTACCCATGTTGAAGTAACGATGAGTAGAGTCATCTCACCTCGTAAAGACTTAGTGTCTTTGTGGGAATTGATTCGATACTTTCAACGATCTGATGTTGATATTGTTAATGCGGGAACACCCAAAGCAGGGCTGTTGGGAACACTCGCGGGAAAAATAGCTGGTGTTGATGTGGTCGTGCATACTTTGAGAGGACTTAGATACCAGACCCTGGAAGGCCCGAAACGTTTGCTTGTCAAACTTGCAACAAAAGCGTCGTGTAGTTTGGCTGATCGAGTCATTTGTGTAGGACCTGGGCTTAGGAATGTCGCTATCTCAGATGGTGTGACAAGTCTTGAGAATTCCGTGGTACTTGGGTCAGGTTCTAGCGGCGGAATAGACTTTGGCTATTGGAAGTCCGATGCAGGTATCGCAGCTAGTGCATCGACGATTAGAACGCAGCTTGGTACGAAACCTATTGTTGGGTTTGTCGGCAGAGTATGTCGAGATAAAGGAGTTCAAGATTTACTTGATGCTTGGGGGATGGTGAAGCAACCAGGACAGCTAATGATCGTAGGAGCGTTAGATGCAGTGGATCCAATAGACCCGGTTTATCAGTCTATGATTGCAGATAATCCCAACATTACGTGGTACCGCAATCCAGGAAATGACATGCGCCCCTACTATGAAGCAATGGACTTTCTGGTCCTGCCGAGTTACCGAGAAGGTTTCTCTAGCGTTCCACTTCAAGCAGCAGCATTTTCAAAACCGACTATTGCTACGTCGGTTGTGGGGAGTGGCGAGTCGGTGGAACATGGAAAGACAGGTTTAATCGTCGCTCCCGGAAAGCCCTCGCAGCTTGCTCAAAGTATTGAAAAGTATCTTGATGATCTTCGATTAGCCCGGGGCCATGGTGTGGCCGCTAAGGCTCTTGTCTTAAAACAATTTGAACAAAAGTTTATTCTCCACCTTTTGCACAATGAGTATTTTTCTTTGTTATCTCTCAAGAAAAGAAAACGGAAAGTAGCACTATGAGTAAGATATACCTTTCGCCTCCAGATGTCGGTAACATCGAAAGAGAAATGTTAATTGATGCCATCGACTCTGGTTGGGTTGCTCCTTTGGGACCTCATGTCGATGGTTTCGAAAGAGAGCTTAGCTACTACGTAAATGCTCAAAACGCGGTTGCTCTGAGTAGTGGCACCGCGGGACTTCATTTAGCACTGGTCTCCTTGGGGGTTGGGCCTCACGACGAAGTATTCGTTTCCAACAAAACATTCGTTGCTAGTGCCAATGCTGTGGCTTACGTTGGAGCGACTCCTGTATTTATCGACTCTGAAAAATCGTCTTGGAATATGTGCCCACAAGCACTGGAAGAAGCATTTATCGCTAAGAAAAGAGCGGGTAAATTACCTAAGGCTGTAGTGTGCGTTGATCTGTACGGCTTTTTGGCCGACTACGAAAATATCCAACGAGTATGTCGCAACTACGATGTCCCGCTAATTGAGGATTCCGCTGAGGCATTGGGCTCACATTACCAAAGTAAACACGCGGGGACCTTTGGTGATATGGGCGTCTTTTCATTCAACGGAAATAAAATTATCACAACTAGTGGTGGCGGAATGTTGGTCACAGCCAACGATGACAGAGCGCAACACATCCGTCATCTTGCCACACAGGCAAGACAGCCCCGACTGGAATACCATCACCTTGAAGTCGGTTACAATTACAGACTTAGTAACTTACTCGCCGCAGTAGGAAGGGCTCAGCTTTCACGGCTTGAGGATATTCTCGATAGGACCACTGCCCATCACAAAGGATACTGCAAGCGCTTAGATTCGCTTCCCGGGGTCGAAGTTCACAAAGGTGATCACACTACCAGACCCAACTACTGGCTTACTTGCGTTTCTTTGAATAAGTCTTGTCCCGCTTCAAGAGATGACGTGATTGAAAAGCTCGCGGCAGAAGATATTGAAAGTCGACCAACCTGGAAACCAATGCATATGCAACCGGTTTACAAAGACTGTGAGTTATTTGGCAAACCACTATCTAAAGAGATTTTCGAAACCTCTTTTTGTTTGCCCAGTGGGAGTACTCTTACGTCGTCAGAGCGTGAGAGAATTTGCGATATAATAGAAAGTTTGTTCTAACGAGATAGTTTTGATATTCGCTTCTTGGCGACCTTGCGATCGCCATCTTCTTTAGGAGCGAGTTCAAGAAATTTTTCAAAGGCATTTATGGCAAGCGACTTCTTATTTGCTGCTTCGTAAACGTAGCCTATATTGAGATAGGGATAAGGATTTTTGGGATGATTGCGGATCGCAGTCGTAAGGTACGCTTCTGCTTCTTCCAACTTTCCGTCGTAGAACAGCACGACTCCTAGTTTTGCTGGCGCTTTCTTATGGTTTGGTTCGAGTCGAATGGTTTGCTCGTATGCATTGATAGCTTCCTTATAGCGTTTTAACGTTCTTAGGATTTCACCATGCGCATAGCAATAAAGAGGGTTTCGTTCATCCAATTTTCGAGCCTTAACCAGGCTTTGCTCAGATTCCACGTTTCGTCCGATAAAGTTAAGGGTAAGCCCCAATTCAAAGTGGACCGCGGGATCGCTCGGTGCTAGCTCTGCCGCAATTTTATGATGCTTGATGGCTCCTCTGATTTCTCCACGGTCTCTTAGTACCGTACCAAGAGTGCGGTGCGCACGAGGTTGTTTAGGGGAAATAGCTACGGCCTTTTTTAGTTCTCGTACCGCGTCTCGCCGCTTACCAGTTTTATAAAGCGCAGCACCATAGCTCGCTCTTGCTTGCCCATCCTTCGGATCTAGAGTAACTGCGCGTTTTAGGTCCATCAGCGATGCATCAGTGTTGCCTGCCAGCAAGTGAGCACGACCTCGTCGTTCGTAGGCGGCGGAACTTTTTTCGTCAAGCTCTACTAACTCGGTGAGCGTCTGGACGGCTTGTGGGTACATTTTTCGTTTGAGCTGCGCATCCGCTAGCATTTCATAACCTCGAGGGTCCTCGATTTTAGAATCCGCATAGTTTTGCGCTAATGTAGTCGCGTTTTTGTAATTTCCTTCTTTCCAATTGATTCGAACGAGAAGGTTAACGGTAGCAAAGTGATTAGGTCGTTTTTTGTTTGCAAGCAAAAGACGGCTCTTGGCTACATCCAGTCTTCCCGCTTCCCACGCGTTTTTTCCTCGCTGAAAAAGGTTATCGGCAGTTGGTTCTTTGACCGTATTCTTGGAACAACCGACAAGAGCAAAAGCTAGGCAGAGTATGGCAACGGACCGCATGTAGCGAGACTAGGGACAGTGAGTGGTTCAATCAACTTGATTCTCGGGAAATTCGCATTGTCCTGATTCAAAGATGCGCTATAACCAACGAAGAGTGAGTTCTCAAGCGTCCAAAACGTGTCCGTACTGTGCAGAAGAAATAAAATTTTCCGCAATAAAGTGTCGTTATTGCCATGAGTTTCTTGAGAACGTGGCAAGCGACTCGACAATTCCGTCTGCGGCATTGCCGCAGAATGAAAACACTCCAAAAGAAGAAATCGAAAATGTCGGTGAGGCAACTGCGGCAATCGTAGACTCACCTCATGTAGAAACTGATCTTCCGGTTGGGAAAACGACTTTTGAGGGACATGCTTCGTGGAAAGCCTTCTTTAAAGAATACTCATTGCTTGCTGGAGGTTGTTTGGTCATTCCATTGGTTCTTCGTGGAATTTTGGGCGTCTTCTCTGATAACCCGTCGTCGTTGATAGTATATTCGCCTCTGGTTTTCGGATTAGCTTGTCTGGTGTTTTTACATTTCTACAGACGCTCGATTCGTTACAGAGTGAATGATCTGACCATAGAAATTCAGAATGGAATTTTTACTGATAACCTTCAGGTGGTTGAGCTTTGCCGGGTAAAAAGAGTCAGTTTTAAACAATCGAACTTGGATAAGATTCTCAAAGTTGCTCACATCGATATCTATACTACCAGTCAAACGGAACCAGAGACTCAGATTATCGGAGTACCTGGAGATCGTGCGCTTTTCGCGCATATTCAAAACAGTCGAGACTAGAATCTAAACCGCAGTCCACCAAGGCCTGAAATTCTATTGAGACTAGAGCTTCGAAGTCCTTTGCTCGTGAGTCCCGGATTGAGCGTATAGTTCGCAGACAATACCGCAGCGATGCGATCATTAAAGTGATAGTCGATTCCGACGTCAAAACTAAATGCCAACATACTCAAGGCTCCACCACTTACGCTTTGAGCGCCAACTGTAAACGGGTTGTCGGTTACAAGCCCAGTCCAAAAAGAGAAACCAGCACCAACAGAACCATGCACGTTGAAGTTGTCAGACAAACTGTAGCCGACACTACCGGCTACCAGCGCGTCAATAACGAAACTTAGTTCTGTGCTCGGATTGGCTCCAACCGTATCGAATTGTATCGGAGTCATTCCGCTTACAATACTTCCCCCAAAGCGAAGTTTATTTTTGCTCAACCAATACCGAACTTCTAGTTGTACTGCCCCAACTAAAGTGGTTTCAGCGCTTTCGAAAGAAGGTTTTCCGACACCGCCGGATATTCGCACCGACCAAGGTCGTTGTGTAATTTTGGTACGACACTGGCTGTTTAATTCAGAGAGTTTGTCGCGAGCTCCGTCTTTTCTTTGAGCATCGTCTTTCTTTAAATAGTTCCTGCAGGCCAAGCGTTGTCCATGGCAGGTATCGTCATCACCTATTTCGCACTGGTCGTAGAGTTTACTCGTTTCCAAAGATTCTTCAGGAGGAGGTGGCGGACGCTTCGGACAACCTGGCTCAAGTCGCGCTATCTCAGCTTTGGCTTGATCGAGTCTACCTTTTACTTTGCCTTGAGAAATGTATTTGTTGTAATGGTCTATCGCATCACGACACTTGTTATCGTTGTGAGCTGTCCAAGCTTGCTTTAGCCGACCGTAAGATTCAACGCTGTCGTCACTCGCGGGACAGGTCCTTTGCAATACAAGGGTTCGTTCGAAAGCGATGCTAGCCTTTTCGGCTACCACTTGCTTTTGAGCAAGATCACTCAAAAACAAGAATCTTTGGTACTCGTACAAGGCTTCGCCGCATCTTCCAAGTTTGTCGACGGAGAGTGCAATGTTGTAAATTACCTTCGGCTTCTTGACCAAATGGTAAGCCTTACGCATGTGAGACGCGGCTTGGTCGTACTTTTTCTGGGAGAAAGCGTGAGACGACTTTATGAACCACTTTTTCGCTTCGCTCTCTTTATCTTCCTGGGCGAATGCGACGCTCGAGGTGAGGAGCAGTATCAGGGCTGTACGTAACACAGCGTTAGTATACCCAAGCTACGAACTTCGTCCTGTTTTCTCGGCAAAGAAATTACCAATTTATGCCAGCACCCACAAGAAAGTCGATATAGTGGATCGATTTGGGTAAAAGTCCGTCTTTTGCAGGAGAAAAAGAATAACGCAAAGGAGTAAGCGTTACGAACAGTCGGTCGTTTATCATCCAATCCATCGCAACGGAGCCACCAAGCGAAATCATGGCTAAG
The DNA here is from genome assembly GCA_020630875.1 of Deltaproteobacteria bacterium. Taxonomy (GTDB): domain Bacteria; phylum Myxococcota_A; class Polyangia; order Haliangiales; family Haliangiaceae; genus JAHDIH01. The sequence continues at coordinate 196,960 of JAHDIH010000002.1, forward strand.
GTGCCCGAAGTAGGATTGTTCGACTCTGTAAACGGATTCGCTTTATCCAACCCGCTCCAAAAAAGCACGCCGACATTCAATTCTGCTCTTACCATCAGCTCGTTTATAATATCAATCCGTCTTCCACCACCAAGGAGCAAGCTTGTGAGCAAGCTAGTATTTCCCTCGTTTTGAAAACTGTATTTTAGAGGGACGACCCTACCGTTAGCTCCCAAGTACCAGTCTCTCGATAAGTACACATTGAGTGCGACGGACGGAGAAAATACTCCCGGTGTTTCTACGGGATTCATGGATAAAATTCCCGCCCCCAAGTTGGCAATAAGTTGGAATTCTAAATCTGACTTGGAACTCGCCTTCGTTTCTCCACAAGCATTTTTGGAGTCCATCATCGAAGTTCGAGCGTACTTTCGATTCTTTGCGTCATCTCTTCCCAGATATTTTTTGAAACAAGCGGTCGCATCACAAGAACCATGATCCAAAAGTGTTTCACATCGCCGAAGCAGTTTTCTAGTTTCAGGAGACTCTTGGACTGGTTCGGAAGGCATATTCTTTTCTTCGCCGCATTGGGCGTTCAATAGTTCGACCGCTTCTGTTGCAAAAGTTATTCGTTGGTCGTTCTTTGCTTTCACCAGGTAAGAACGATACGATTCAAGTGCCTCCTTGCATTTGTATTCGCTTTCCGACGCCCATGCGGATCTGAGGTGCTGCTGAGCACTAAGAGAGTCTTCTCGTCCCCTGCATTGTTGACTTAAATCGCGAACGGAGTTGCTATGTTGTTTTTTGGGATCAAGCGCGACGTGCTTTTCGTAGAAGTATAGTGCTTCGCTGCAACTCCCTGCTTTTCGATACATCGTTGCGACGTTGTGGAGAAAACCAACCTTGCGTAGTTCAAAATAACCTGCGCGATAAAAGTTTGCGGCGATTTTGTATTTTTTCTCCGCTTTTGCGCCTTCTCCCAAGGCGTAAAGTCTTCTGGCTGCGTCTTCGTTTTGAGCCCAAGCAGGCCAAGCTGAAAACAGCAATAAACATACGATTATGCGTCCCCTCCACACCAAGTCAATATAACTGACTGTGCGCTCAAGAGACAGTCGCATGAAACAAAGATTGGAAATAAACTAGTCAGTCACCCCAACCAACAAAACCATCGCTTTTCGATGACGAACTTCGCTTTGAGGATGAGGTCTTCTTGCTACTGCTCGGAGGACGCCGACGCTTTTTCGTTAGTTCTCGATCAAAAAGTAGCCGCTTGTTTGGAACAAGCTCGAATCTGTCCTCTACGTAATTTGTTTTACGCAATGCGACCGTGATTGGTTCTTGCCCAAGTGGAAGCTTAAGATCGGTAGGAGTCGTACCTCGCTTTTCACCATCAATCATGATTCGTGCCCCGCTTGGGGTTGAATCGAAGGTTACCGTGACGAACTTACCGATTGTTTCCTTCGATGATGATGAAGACGAGCTGATCACGGCTGCGGCACTGCTTGAAGGCGTCGGCGATCGTTGGCTTGCGGTGGAAGAGGTGGTGCTAGAAGTAGATGAGTCTTCGCTACCACTAGACTGCCCAAGTCCCACTACGATCGCTAGTCCAATGACTATGGCACCAATTAAGCCGGCAATAAGAGGCCAGTTACTTTTTTTCCCGTTACCGTCGGCTATCGTAGGATATCCTTCTCCGGAAGAGTAAATGTTGTGAGAGCCTGAAGAGACGTCGGGTAACGGTAGTGGCGTCACCGTTAGTGGGGTTCCGTGAAACGCGCTAAGGCCGCCATTTCGGTCTACGTAAGCAACCGGATCAACCGCGGCTTTGGCAAACTCCATCATTGACGGCAGCCGGTCTTCGGGTCGCTTCCTCAATGACTTAAGAATGATCGCTTCCACATGCTTTGGGATACTTTTTTCGTATACTACCGGGGATTGTGGTGGCCTTGTTAAGTGTTGGACTAACACGTCGCTGTAGGCCTCACCAGTGAATGGCACGCGTCCCGTTAGCATCTGATAAAGCAGGATGCCTAGAGAGTAAATATCGGTGCGAGCATCTATCTTGCCTAGACCTTCGCACTGTTCTGGCGACATGTACGCCGGGGTTCCCATGATGAGCCCAGCTCTGGTGCGTTTGGTATCAGGATTACTGGTAAGTTTGGCGATACCAAAATCCAAAATCTTGACGACGTTTCTTTCACGCCCCCGATTGATCAACATTATGTTGTCGGGCTTTAGATCTCTGTGGACGATACCTTTTTCATGACAGGCTTGCAGTGCATCAGCGCATTGCATGGTGATCTGAAGAGCTTGATCGACTGGAAGTTTGCTGTGTTGCTTGATTAGTTGTCCAAGACTTATTCCCGCCAAGAACTCCATAATGAAGTAGACGGTCTTTTGACCCGCGATCTCGATGACCCCATAATCCAAAACTTCGACGATGTTAGGATGGTGAATTTCGGTGACCGCTTTGGCTTCCGTAAAGAATCGGTGCACTACGTCTTCGTTCGATAAATATTCCCCGTGGAGCACCTTACAAGCGACTTTTTTTCCGATTAATGGATGCTCTGCCAGATACACGGAACCCATTCCACCTTCGCCGATTTTCTCAATGACTTGGTAGTTACCGATGGTCGAACCGATTATTGTATCTTTTGTGGCCGGTTGGCCCATTAATCCTCCTGACAACTATTGTAACGCATTGCACCTCTGATTACCTCAATCATTACTGAATGATCTACGTTTTGATAACGTAATATGACTTACAATTAATATATTTGGTGTATGTTGACTGATTACAAGGCACAATAAATAGTGTTCATGAAACATTCACTTGAATACAGTTCAGCTCACACAGTTCCGACTTTTGCCGTACAATTTAGGCCATCCATGAAAATCAATTTCACAATACTCATGGCTCTTTTCGCCAGTTCTGTATCGACAGCCCAAACGCAACTGGCGGATGAAAGCTGTCAGTTGTCCTCAGACTTGACCTACATTGCAGGTGAAGACTTGGATCAGTCGACAACGAAGATCGGCACCCACATGGGGGACAACGGGATCGAGCTTTCTCGTTTTGGCGGTGGAGAATTCATCGTCAACCAACTTGCTACAAACACCACTGGCATCCGTGCGATGGCAGCAGGAGATTTTAACGGCGACGGGTGGACGGACTTTGTTGGTACTGGCGCACCTTTTGCTTTCGCCCGGATCTTCTATAATGAAACAAGTCAATCACCCGAGGACTTCACCAATCCTGCGTTCGTGCGAGTTCCCAAATTCGTAGAGCGCCAACAGCTTCCTGGATATTTTTCTGGCGCGTTGTATTTTCCCGTGGTTACTGGAGATTTCGATGGAAACGGTAAAGTAGATATTATTCGTTTGGCGGGTCCCCAAGGTGGCGGACTTTATCGTGCGGATATTTACCAAAATCAGGGGCTTGATCCTTTCGGAAACGTGGTTTGGACCAATGCCATTCCTGTAATGTCTAGCTCCGTTCGCTCGATTGTTGATGACCAGCGAGAGCATTCTACAAGTATTGCGGCAGTTGATGTGAATGGGGACCGTCGCTTAGATTTGATGATATCTGGAGGTGGTAGCGATGGTGGAACAATCAGGTATTACCTTAACGAGTGTCAATTGCTAGATCCAATACCCGCAAACATTGGACCCAACGACATGTTGCCCTGTGCTGGCTCACCAACCTTTAGCTACAACAGCTCGCAGAAAATTCTAGATGATGTTGGATTCCCAGACGGACACCATGAAATGCCGGTTTTTCAGTACGCTGAAGTGACCGGAGATGGTTACAAAGACCTAATCGTCGGACACACACTCGCTAGTGGACAGAACCAAGTTAGGGTCTATCGCGGAAAAGCCGGAAATCAGATCGAAAGTTCCCCGGGGTTTACCCTGAATGTTACCGGCGCGATTGGAACAATGATCGTTGCGGACATCACCGGCTCCGGCTCCAACGATATTGTGGTTGGTTCACAAAAAAGTGGGGGGCAAGGTGGTCGAACGCTGTTCTTCGAAAATCTTGGTGGGGGACCATCGAATCCTTTCAACGAAACGCCTCAAGAACTCACCGCGGCAAATACCAGAACAAACAATTGGGACACCGCAATTGCACTTGATTACGACCACGACCCCGATAACTCTCTTGATCTCATTTTCGCCGACGGAGGAGATGCCAATAAAACTTATTTGATGGTTAATAAAGTTGAGGCCACTAAGCTCAACGAATGTGGCGAAGTGATTTCTGAAGTCATGGACCTGGGGGATTTGGCCAATGAAGAAATTGCCATCACTGGGGCAAGAATGAAGTCTGAAGTTTACGAAAGTACCGGTACCATAAAGTATTTCGCTTCAAACCAAAGTCCACCCCAGTGGGTGGAGGCGCATCCTTGTCCAGAACGGCCTTGGGAGCGATGCGCGAAGTTCAGCTCTAATGTCGAGCGCGATCTCAGGTGGAAAGTCGAGATTTGTAAGCCGTCACAGAACCCTCCATCTCCAATACTCAAACGCATGTGGGTTGGATTCGACTACACGTACGCGTCTGAACATTACCGGTCGGGTGTCGTGGTAAACGACGGAATCGTTTACGTTGCGGGTTACGAGTTACCTGGCGGACGTGGAAAATTTTACGCACTTAATGGTCAGCTGACGGAACGTTATTGGGAGTTTGGCGAACGACTTGATGCGATGAGGGACATCGATCGCAACATCTATACCGCTCACACCGATGGAACTCGCTTTGACTTTAAGAAGGCCTCGGCCGTTGACCCCGAGTTTAGAGCGGTACTAGGAACGGCTTCTCAAGCAGACACAGAAGAGTTCGTTGATTGGGCCAGAAGTGGGCGCTTCGGATTCTCTGGGACTAAGTCGAGGTTTGGCGGGGTTGAGTCTTCCACTCCGACGGTAGTTGGTAGCCCAGGATTTCCACTCTGGTACATTTTCGCTTCAAGAGAGGATCGTCAGCTCGTCACTCGGTTTATTCGAGACCAGCAAGAAAGGGACACCCTTGCGCTAGTTTCGTCTCGAGATGGAATGATTCACGCGATTCACAGTAATCCGAAGGAAGTAAGCGATCCTTTCAATGGTAAGGAAGCTTGGGCGTACATTCCACCGTCTATCGCTCCTGGCATGGTGGCTGATCATGCCGCTTACAAAACAGGTAACGAGGCAGTGACATCCTATCCTGATGGATCAGCGACTGTGGCCGATGTAAAAGTTAATGGCGAGATGAAAACGATCGCTTTGATTGGCGATGGACGCGGTGGAAGTGGTGTTTCCACGTTGGATATTACGCGGACGGTTGAACCGAACACTCGCGAAGTTGTCGGTCCCGATCCCATGTGGCATAAAACACCGGGTGGCGCTTTTGTCGGACGTGCTCTCGCAAAACCGACGATCGCTCGGGTAAGAATTGAAGGTGAAGAGACATTTGTAGCATTGGTAGCTAGCGGTTCTGCGGCTGATACGGACCCGCTAACCGATACTCGCGGCCGGGAATTAGAAGCTTACAGGATTGACGATGGGCGGTTGTTATGGCGATTCCAAGCCGCTTGTGCCATCAGCAGTGACCTTGGTGCTCTTGAAACCGATGATGCTGGCGAGGCAGGAGATCCCGACCTAGACGGCTTTACCGATAGAATAATTTTTGCCGACCGTTGTGGTTACGTCTATAAGATCGACCCAGCAAAAAATCTTGACGGTGCGTACAACGACAATCAGTTGAACGGAAACATAAAGATTACCGAACTTGGGGGCGCGGGACAGTGGGCGCTATTTTCTACGCGCCACACTGACGGTGCACTTGGTGACGAACGGCCAATCACTGGCGTCATTGCGGCAAGACCAGACTCAACCGGTCGCTTGACGCTTTTCTTTGGCACCGGTGGCGAAGAGTCTTTTGATCCCACTAAAGTCAACGAATATTATGCCGTTTATGCCGACACTGGTGAAATGAGAAATAAGATGGTGGCTAACTGCGAAGATGGCATGTGTGAGAAATTTTATGGAGGAAGTCTGGTAACCGCAGACCAGGTCTTCTTCACCAAAACTATCGACCCCGCAATTGGCACGGGACAGTGCGTAAGCGGAAAGTCTGTAGTAGGAGCGATGAAAGTGGACGCACCCAATGGTGAGTTTACAATCGACTTTGAACAAGTTGTGACATCTTCCATTCTCGGTGGATTGTTCGGAGATGGTGGAGCGGTATATTTCTCGACCCTTTCCGGTGAAGTTCAGCGAATCGGCAGACCTCGTGCGGCTAATGCTGGAGATGATTCTGCTGCCACCGCGTCAGGAATAAATGCTCCGAAGAAGTTTTCTAACCTGGATGTAGGTTACTGGGGAACGTCGGGACCATTTCAGCTTCTTGGCTGGCAACAAGTGTTCTAGGGAAATATCGTACTCTGGGGCTGATGTCGCATCATTCCATCGATTCCCACATTACACTTTTTTAGGCTATAATAAGGAGTGGTAGTTTTTCTAGGTGGCCGAGGCCAGCAAGGCAGTGTTCTTGTGGTGTCTATGTTAATTCTTTTGGCGTTACTTTCCATTGCTGGATTGTCGGCACTTCAAGTTAAGGGAAGTGTTCAATCCAGCGGTAACGAACGTTTCCGAAAAATCTCTTTGATGGCGGCGGAGAGCGGAGTCGAAGCAGTAATGCATACGCTCCGCGATACCTACGAACGTCCTGGAATGACCAACAATGAAAACGGTCAAAACACAGTCGGTATTGGCTATTGGTCGAGTATCGTTTCTGCCAATAACTCCGCACCGTTTATGGGAATTGACGTTCCAGGAAACAGAAAGAAACCAGGCGACGCGTACAACCTTTTCGATCCCAAGCTGCAAGCTTGGTTTGACGTAAGAATTCTAAACAACGAACGTGATCCAGGTTTTGCAGAAGGCAATGACCGAGACGCGATTGTAGTCGTCGAAAGCACTGGCTACGGACCGAACAAAACTAAGACCAGACTTCGCTTAGAGTTGCGCTCTCCGGCTGCTGATGCGGAGGGACGTCCTTGCCCGACTTATGCGCAACGGGGAATGGCCGCTGATAACGCTGGCTACAACGCATGCCTTGGCACAATCGATCTCGACATGATTTGCAAAATCAATCCGACCACCGGTCTAGGTGAGGGGGTTACCGGTGCGTTCAAAGATGTCCAATACGATTCTTCAAATCCAGCTCACGCTGCTCATCCTTGCGCACTGGACTAAACGACCATGATCTTAACACAGGAAACGAAAAACAACTCAAAGCGAAACTTTGTCATCGGCGGTATCGTTGTAGCGATGGGAATTGCTACGGCATACTTCATGGGGCTGCGCAACGGACAGCAAGATGTTGCAAGTGACGACGGTAAACCGCAGAGTTACATTGTTGAGCGCAAAGCGGTCTTCAAGTCGGATAAACCAGCACGCGTGAACCGGCCAAAGTGGTCTGAGTTAACAACCGACAAAGGTCTAAGAAGGCCCACGCGACCCAGACCAGTACCGCCATCAGTGGTAAGGGGAGGACGATAGTCATGAGAAAGAAACAACACGGTTTTACTCTAATCGAACTATTAATCGGAATGGGCGTGACGCTTATGGGGATGGCGGGACTAATTGCGATGCATGGAAGCATGACTTCTGGAAATCGGGACGCCTACCACATTCGAGAGTCGTCAACTACGGTAGAAGACCTAGTGGAACAACTTCGGGCCATACCCGGCTCCAAGCTAATGGAAATTAAGAACGTTAAAGGCGATGGATTGATCGATACCGTAATAGGACAATCGGGAATGACGTATGCCAGATACTGGACCATCGAAAGGGTCCCCAACACCACGCTCATCAAGGTGAAAGTTGAAATTGGTTGGAATCGTAGCGGAGAAATTAATACTCAAAATCCGGAGTTCGACAAACTGGTATTCTTTGAGTTTTTGAAAGATGATTACAATGGTGGGTAGCGTACAACGCGAAAAGGGGATGACGCTGATTGAGCTCCTTGTGGCGATGGTAATCAGTGGGCTTTTAATGGGCTTCGTTTTTACACTGTTCGCGCAAATGTCCGTCGCGTACAAAGGACAGGGCAAAAAGAGTGAGCTAGCTCAGTCCCTCATGGCCGCAAAACACATGATTATGAAAGATGTGATCAATGCAGGCAATCGTGTGACGGTTGGCTTCAAGACTAATGTTGGTGGTAACGCCTTGGATGTGCAACCACCTATTCAAGTTGTAAATGACTTCTATAATGGTACAGACCTTCTGAAGATATTTTACGCGGATACCAGGCAGCAAGCGATGATCACGCGGGAGGGTACTTCTCCGGCAACTTACGGACCGAATCAAAATACCATAAGGTTCGTCAATGTCGATGACGGCGAAGACTTTGCCGCAGGCGACGTGGTAGTGATTTCTAGATACTACCCCGACGGGAACAAAGACCATATTGTCTACGACGCATGCGTTCTGGCAGTATCAAGCGTCTCAGGTGATGGTAAGAGAATCTATTTTAGAACAAGCATCAACGGCACCGCTGGTGCGAACTACAACACGTCAACCAACGTCAATTGCCAAGAGGTCTTTCAAAAGATCGAGTCGGATACTATCGACCAAAGCGTTGGCATGGTCTACAAGTTTGTTGGTCGAGCCTATCGAATTGGACCCGCTGGAACTAGTGGGGCTATGGCGTTGCTATATAGTGATACAGGAGACTTAGAAGGGACAGGAGCCGGATATCAGGTAGCTGGGGTTGGGTTTTCCGATTTGCAGATAGCAATGCGCTATTTTGAAAACAGCGACGTCTACGATCCCGATGGCGATGGAGATGGAGAAAGAGACTGGTACTCTGGGGAACAACTTGAATACGCAAAAAACTGCGGAGGAACGGGCCAGCCTGTGGTGACTAACACTTGCCGCCACTACGCAGGGATTCCAACTCATTTGTCGCTCAGTTTGGTCGTGCGTAGCTTGAACGAAGTGAGGGGGGTACCAACAAAATTCACACCAACGCTTACCGTTCAAAATAAAAATAACTTTAATCGCTTTGGTGACAGAGACAAGATCGACGTTTCCCAAGAAAAGAGACGATACAGGCATTTCTCAACCATGCTCGATATTCGAAGTATGGGGGTAAATAGTAAGGGAACTTATACCGATATTGATAGCCAACAGGATGTATCGAACTGGGAGGTAGAGAACTTTGCACCGGTTAACTAGTACGCAAGACGGTTTTACTCTCATTGAGATATTGGTGGTGGTTTTGATGGTCGCCATTATCTCTGGTATTGGTATCAATATGACTATGGGGCGAGTGGATTCAGAAGACTACACTCGATCTTTGTTGATTCAACTTAATGACGCGCAACGGAAGTCAGCCGGGCGTGGTCCCATTGACGATATGGTAGAAGCGGAATACGGCTGGCAGGGGCCAGGTGGAGAATTCCCACGAGCTCGAGTGTATTGGCAGTCCGTAGGCAGCAATCGATACGCTTCGGTTCTAGAAGTGGTAGTGGACGAAGTAACCGATCGTGAGGATCCATCCACAGCTACCGTAGTGTGGAAAGAATTAAGTCGAGTGTTTCTTCCAGAGGATGTATCTCCTGCGAAATGGTGTTCCAATGCTCATCTTGCAGCTAACGTGACGGCCCAGTGCGTAATGTTTCAACCTAATGTAACGCTGGGATGTCCTGATGATGATATTTTAGGTTGCGATGCCGCGACGTATTGCTATCCAAATGGACGGTGCGATTCTTCGACCTTTGGCGTGTCTGGAAAAAGTACGAAGTCTCGAGTCGTGGTGATGCCGCTCAATGGTGCGATTGTACGACCGGGCGCTTGAAACGCTGATGGATTTTTCGAGCGTAGCTAGATGCATCGGGCTGATTCTTGTTACGTCATGTCAGGGTACGTCGAATTCCAATGGTCCGCCTACTCAAGCGGCGCACGCCAGGGACAATAATTCCACTCACGTACGCCCTAGTCGGGGAGAGGTTCCGCAGCGACTGAAAGAGGAAGTAACTTTAACCGGTACGTATACCAAAGCATTTTTAGCGAAGAAAAATTCGACCCCGCATATGGGATACTACAAGTTGGTGGTGAGTGATTCCTTTGAAGTCAATCTACTACCTCCCTACAAGAAAGAGGCTAAGCGGCCGTTGGATGAAGTCAACCGGTTGGAAGGTAAGCTAGTTTCTGTCACAGGAATCGTAGTCGGCGAGACTGCATTCTCAGAACCTTCGCTTGAGATTCAACCGCAGACCGTTAGCACGCCATGCTTTATTGAGATTAAGTCCATTACTTTGGCTCCATAGACTGGGTCCACCATTGTGATATGGAGGTTTGATGGCAGAAAAACGATATTTGGTCGTGGATCTTGAAGCTACTTGTTCGGAAGACAACAGCGTTCCTCGAGACAAGATGGAAACTATTGAGATTGGTGCGGTTGTTGTCAATCACATGATGCAAATTGAGAAAGAGTATTCTGAGTTTGTTCGACCTGTTCGTACGCACAAGCTGACCAATTTTTGCACCAATTTGACTACTATTACGCAAAGTAATGTTGATGGGGCAGCACTTTTTCCAGAAGTGATGGGCCGGTTTGCATCTGAAATGTGGCAGCCTGATATGGTATTTTGTTCATGGGGGGCCTACGACAAAGGGCAGTTGATTCAAGATTGCATGCATCACAGTGTACGGTTTCCGCTCATAGGAGAGCATGACCATTACAATATCAAGACCGCCTTTGCTGCCTCTTTAAATGTGAGAAGTTGCTCCGTGCAAAAGGCACTATCCCACGTTGGCTTAACCTTTCAAGGTACGTACCACCGGGGGATAGATGACGCTCGCAATATCGCAAAGCTACTCCCGTTTGCGCTCGGCCTTGCGAGTTAGACTAGTCTTTGCGCATTTTGGGATCCAATGCGTCGCGCAAGCCGTCCCCTAAAAAGTTTAGGGCAAAGATGGTTACCGCCATGACAATACCTGGGCACAAAAGTAGCCATGGTCGCAATTGGACGAGGGCCTGAGCTTTATCAACTAGAGTTCCCCAACTGGCATCTGGGGCTTGCACGCCTAGTCCAAGGTAGGAAAGAAATGCTTCGGTCAACATTACACTTGGAAGCGAGAGCGTTGAATACACGATCACGACGCTCATCGTGTTGGGGATAATGTGTTTGATAAGAATTCTGAGATTACTGGCTCCCAAAGACCGTGCGGCTTCGACGTATTCTTGTTGTCTGAGCGAAAGCACCTGACCACGAACGATCCGAGCCATAGTAAGCCAGGAAATGCCACCAATCAAAGCAAAGAGCACCACGATGTTTTTGGTATCTAGTACCGCCATCACCACAATGATGAAAATCACGCGGGGGAAAGCGTACATGACGTCAACGATACGCATCATTACCTCATCGACTTTTCCGCCGACAAAAGCGGAAGTTGCTCCGTAGAGAACTCCTAATACAAGAGCGACGAACGTGGCGGAGATACCAACAATAATAGAAATCTGCCCCCCTACTAAGGTACGGATGAAAACATCTCTTCCTAATGTGTCGGTACCAAAAAAGTGGGTGCCATTAGGTGCAAGCCGAGTCGCCGTAAGATCTTGCGCGTTGGGAAGCATTCCCGTAAGCCAATGATGAATGGTTGGTCCTAGGAAACATGAAAAGAAGATGACTAAGAAGACGATTCCACATCCCACAGCCATTTTGTTTTTCTTGAGTCGTCGCCACGCGTCTGCCCATTGCGAATTGCCGGCAGCGGCATCTCCGAGCTCACCCGCTTTGTTTCTCTGAAGTGCCCAGCAAATTCCGATAATCGCAAATACTAGCGAGATGAAGTACGGTCCTTGAAGAACGAGCCAGACGTTCTTCACTCGAAGTAGGTCTACATGGCCCCAAAGCAAATTGACAATGAAGATTACGATGGCCGCAACCAGAAAGAAGATTGGTCCTTTGAAATTTTTCATTTTCAGCGTCCCCTAATTCTTGGATCAAGAAATCCGTAAGTGATATCAACGATTAAGTTCAGAATAATCAGAAATACCGAATAAAAGACAAGCAGACCGCACATTACGAACCAGTCTCTGTCTAATACAGAGAATATAAAGTAACGACCAAGACCTGGAATTTGAAATACTTTTTCGACAACAAATGACCCCGTGACCAAAGCCGCAATAGCGGGGCCAAGGTAGGTCACTACCGGCATCACACCCAATCGGAAGGCATGCTTCCATACTACTTTGTTTTCGCTAAGACCTTTGGCACGAGCGGTTCGGATGTAGTCTTGACGAAGCGTATCGAGCATACCACTACGAGTTAGCCTCGCAATAACACCCATGTAGATCATTCCAAGCGTCATGGAAGGCAAAATGAAATGCCGCCAGGTCTCTGCCCGGGAGGCGGGGAGCCATCCAAGCTCAAGTGAAAAGAACGAAATGAGTAAGTTACCAAGAACGAAGGAGGGGACTGAGATGCCAAGTAAAGCAATGCCCATACTACTGTGATCCGTCCAACTATTCTGACGGCTGGCGGCTATCACCCCGGCTGTAAGACCGAAGATGATAGAAAATACCAACGCCCCCAAGCCCAAGATTACGCTGGTACCAAAATGCGTTTTGATAATGTCCTCTACCGTTCTAGGGTATTTCATCGACATACCTAAATCGCCTTTGGCGAGGCTTTTCATGTAATTGAAATAGCGAGTTCCAAAACCGTCGTTTAGATTGTACGTCGCTTCGAACTTTGCTTGTACGCTTGGCTTAAGCTCCCTGTCCTGGCTGAACGGCCCGCCAGGGGCGAGGTTCATCATAGAGAACGCAAACGTTGCTACCGCAAAGACTACAAGAACACCGGTAAGAAGCCGGCCGATAATTAGTCTGATCACTTAGCGCTCCTCCAGTTGGGATCAATCGTGACCCGATGGAATGAAATGTTATCAAAGAAGTTCATGGGGAGTCCTTTTACGTAGGGCTTTCGAAGATGTTGCTGCGTGTAGACGTAGATGGGAATAACCGGCATGTCGCTAATCGCTGCGGTCTCTGCTTGTTTTACAAACTCTAGTCGTTTTTTCTCGTCCGTTGTTTCTTCGGCAAGCTTCATGTATTTTTCAAATTCTTCACCACAGTACCTGGCGCGGTTTTGAGGATTACCGCATTTGAATACTTGCACCATGCTTTCTGGATCCGCGGATGAACCAATCCATCCCATCCGGCCAATTTGATAGCGCCCTTCGGAGGTTTCGCTTAGGTACGTTTTCCATTCTTGACTGGAAAGTTCTGCTTGCAGTCCTAAGTTCTCTTTCCACTGCGCCTGAATGTACTCGGCAAGGATGGTGTGCCCTTCGCTACCTTTGTTGTATTTCAGGCTTACGGTCGTGGTGAACTTACTACCCAGTTCTTTCTTGGCAATAGCCAGTTCTTCTTTGGCTTTCTTAGCATCGAATTCCCAACCAAGTGGAGGTACGTAACAAAGTTCTCCCGCGCGGACGATCATCGCGGTACCTTTTTGGCCTTCTTTAACTCCGCACAGTTGTCTTTCCTCTGGCGTCAGAGAACTAATGGCTTTGCCTGGATTCCACGAGGCTGTGGGAATTTGACCACCGCCTAGCACGTAAGGTATCGGACTTCTGTTGATAGAAAGTGAAAGCGCACGTCTGTAGTGTTTGTTGGACATGATTTCATCTTCGTTGTTAATCATGTAGTAGTAGATGCCGTAGTAAGGAGAGGTGTAGAAGTCTTTAAACTGCCCGTGCTTCTTTTGCGGTCCTTCAATTCCGCGCATGTGGGTCAAATATGATGCGGGGATATTGTTTGAGGCAACAGCATCGCATTCTCCGGTGTAATACATGCGTGCGGACGCGGCCTGGTCGTCGATACTGTAAGAGGTAAGGCGTTGCAAGCTTACATCTTTAGCTCCGTGGTAGGTTTGGTTTTTTTCAAACTCCATTTTGTCGTTGGGAATCCAGTCGACAATCTTAAAGGGGCCAGATACCACAATCTTGTCTTTGCCAACTTGTCTTGGGTTGATCCAATGAAGGGGACTAGGAGCGACAACGTGCCTTGGAGATGGTCTAAAGAATCTTGCAGCGATGCCGTTTACAAATGATGGCTTTGGTTTGGCAAGTTCTACAACGAGTTCGTAGTCATTTTTGGCGTAGATGCCAACAGCAGCTGGGTCGATGTACGTTTGGTCAGAACGGACAGTGGCTTCTACCAATTTATAGTCGCGTATCGCTCTAATCTTTGCAGTCCACCCATCACGAATAACAGCAAGCTCTTCTGCTGTGCCTTGTTTGCCGGCAGCTGGATCAGGCTTAGGATTATCTACTAGGTAGGATTCTTTTCCTTCCATCGCTAGTTTTAAGTCTTCACCGCTTAAGGTGAGTCCTACTATGCGATTCTTCGGAAGGGTGCGTATCTTAATCATGGTGGCCGCCTTTTCAGAATCCATCGGACCAATGCCGGACGCTTTCACCCACCCGTATTGCCCCTCGTTTCCGCCGCCTGCTGCTTTGAAGACGTACGCAAAGTTTCCACTCTTGTCGTACTCGATGAGCGAGACCGTGGCGTCTTTGGCTACCTTGCCATGAATAGAAGAATTTTCCCTGGCAAAAGTTCGTAGTGAAAGTTCTGACAGGACCGTTCGTTGATTGGCGTCTGGGACTTTGGTGAAGTCCGTAATGTCCTTTTCGCCCTTTTTATCTTTGGTCGTAATAATTTTCCCATCTTTGACCGCACCCAAAACATCTACGTAAGTTCCTTTTGGAATTCCGTCGACGTCAACTAATAGTTTACGAACCGTACCAGAGCTAAACTCTTCGGCATTTTTGATTTGCTCATCCCAGGCTTGTCCCGAAAGCCGTGAAAGGGTATCGCCGTGAAGGATTCGCTGCATGTGATAGACAAAGTCGTGAGCGTTGAGTGGTACGCCATCCGACCACTTCAAATCTTGTTTTAGTGTGAATGCATAGCGCGACAGTGATGGATGTTTGTCGAGCTTAGTCGCCATATCGAGTTCCGGATATCCTTCCGCTGTATACTCGGCTAGACCCGAGAACATGGCACGGGTAAAAATGATACCGGTGGTGCTCGTTACCAGTGCTGGGTCAATGTATTCCGGTTCTCCAGAGTTACAAAAACGCAGCCGCGTGGTGTCCGGTTCAGGAATCACTCCGTAGTATTCTCCCGTGGGCACTTCGCAACCCAGCAGGCAGGCAAGGATAGTCCATCGAATCATTCGCGGGTTATAACCCCACATATAATGTTGGTCTACAGATTTTCCTAAAGATACCGTGACCGTGGTTCGGGGATGCCGTACAAAAACATTGCACCAAATGTCGCTTCTGATAGGTTACGCCCACCGTGACCAAGCGAATACTTACCATTCTTCTCTTGTCGGCTTGCAGTACACGCCAGATAAAACCAAACGTTACTGAGCAAATTGAGGCTGATGTTGATATTGGAGAGTCGCCTTCATCGGAAGGTGTGGTTTTCGTGGAGTCCACTGAAACCGTCTCTGTTGGTACCGCTTCCACCGTACTCATGGCGTTGGGAAAACCAGAATACATGCAACGTATGCCAATGATGAACATACTTGTTCCAGAGTTGGATGAAGTCTGGAGGCGTAGGCAGAGTTGCGGTTTCGATGAAAAATCCGTTACGCGTATCGAAATTGCAGTAGACTTTCCAGATTCTTTGTATGGTTACATCAAGGGAGACATCGATGTGCAGAAGGTTGGTTGCTCGGTCGAAGCGCCACCGGTGAAAGAAGATGGGAAGCCGGACGCCACCCTTTATCGTAATCTTCGTTTTCAGGACGTGCCCGGTGGTGTCGTGTTCTTCAACCGCTCCTTTCCTAAAACTATTGCTCCACCCAAATCGATCACCAAACTGGTGGGCTCCATTAAGAACAAGGGCTTTTCACTCGCCGCACTTTCTCCGAAAGACAAGTTGGCAATTACCTATCGAACCGGTGATAGTAAAAGCGAAGTTCGAATTCGTCTTGGGGAAAAAGCACACGCAAAGCAATTTGCCGCGGATCTGACCAGGTATTTGAAAGCAATCAATCTGAGCTCTGTGGTCAAAGCAGATGGTAGCTGGGTTCATGTGGAAGGTGCCGAGTCTGAGAATATTGGCGGGCTTTTGACCGGACTTGTTCCTCATAAAGGAGTTGCAATGGTTCCGCTCCTTCACCCAGGAGACATTCTTTGGGCTGTCCCCACCGACGTAAGTAAAATCGAACCGGGTAGAGTCGTGGTACTGAAAAGAGGCGACTCCATTTCGACTCGACGCGTGGTCGGAATTCCAGGCGATGTCGTAGAGCTTGAATGCGAAGATATGAAGATAAATGGCAATGCCGTGCAGCAAAAGTCTTTGGACAAATACTACTTTTTAGGCACGGAGTTTGATGATGACTTTGCGGGAGGAAAGCTTTACCAAGAAACACTTGGTTCAAATACCTATCAACTTTTGCAGCGCGGGTGCGCTACTGCAAAATCGAAATGGACCTTACGTCCCGGGCAATACTTTGTATTGGGAGACAATAGGCTTGCTGGTAAAGACTCTCGCACGTACGGACCAATTGAAGGTAAGGACATTCTGGGAGTAGCGTGGTTCGTTGTGTACGGAGACGAAAAAGGTTCGTTTTCTGCCAAACGAGCGCAGCTCCTCCATTGACGCGTGCAGTCGAGAGATTCAAACTAGCTGTGTGAGAAGTTTCAATTTTTCAGCAGGACCCGCGATTCTTCCAGAATCGGTAATTAAAAATGCGCAGCAAATGCTGTGGGATGCCAAGGATTCCGGGATTGGTATACTAGAGCACAGCCATCGCGGAAAAGTGTTTGTTGATATTTTGGCTGAGACAAAAGCTAACATTAGAACGCTGGCGTCCGTACCTGATGAGTATGAAATTTTGTTTTTGCAAGGCGGAGCTTCTAGCCAGTTCTTCATGTTACCAATGAACTTTTTGAAGGGCGGAACTGCCGACTACATCAATACTGGCACCTGGTCCAAAAAGGCAATCAAAGAAGCGCAGAAGTTTGGTACCGTTAACGTTCCCTCAACTGGTGAACACAATGGATTTACCGAAGTTCCAACAAAACATAAGTTTTCATCCAATCCAGTATACGTTCACTTCACAAGTAACAATACGATAGCAGGTACCGAGTTTCATGCGGAGCCTGAAGCCCCCAGTGGCGCTTGGCTAGCGTGCGATGCCTCTAGTGATATCTTTTCTCGTAAAATAGATATTTCTAAATACGGGATGGTGTATGCCGGCGCGCAGAAAAACTTAGGACCATCCGGAGTTACGTTGGTGATCATCAGAAAAGATTTGGTAGAGACCGGAGCCGAAGATCTTCCCACAATGCTGCAGTATCGTACTCACGTTGCAAAAGACTCAGCATTTAATACTCCCCCCACTTTTGGTATTTACATCATTGGCGAGGTCGTTAAGTGGCTTCTTAGCTCAGGTGGTCTTACGCATATTGAGTCTTACAACAAAAACAAGGCGGACTTGTTGTACAATTATGTGGACTCAAGTGACCTGTTTTATGGAACAGCCAAAGAGGGCTCTCGCTCACTAATGAACGTATGCTTTCGTTGCAAAGATGAAACCAAAGAAGCCGAGTTTATTGCTGCGGCAGCCAAAGAGGGACTTGTGAACCTCAAAGGTCATCGATCGGTAGGGGGAATGAGAGCTAGTATCTACAATGCCTTTCCTGTGGCTGGGGTGGAAGCGCTTGTAGCGTTCATGAAAAAGTTTGAAGGACGCGTCTAGGTGCAAGCTGCGCTAACGGTGGAACAAAGGTTCCAGCGAACACCGGATGGACGCGTTTGGACACCTGGCGCATTTAGCTACGACTTTTGGCAGCGTTATCGTCAAACGTTCGATCCTTTGCGAATTATTGCAAGGGTGAAAGACGTAGAGGACGTACCGGAGAATTGGAAGGTTTCCTCGGGGGAGGGAGTCGAGTTTTTCGCGCTCCCACACTACATTGGACCCAAGGCTTACTTGTTTAATACGCCTAAGTTGATGAAAGCGATGAGTGAGGCCATTCCCAAAGATGCTGCAGTATTGATGCGAATCCCTTCTCCATTGTCACTTCTTGCCTATTTGATTCTAAAGAAGCGACGTCAGCCCTACGGGTTGCAAGTGGTGGGCGATCCGAGAGAAGTCATCACTGCGGGCTCGGTGGACCATCCTTTGCGACCTTTAATTCGGGAAGGTCTGATCAGGGGTCAGAAGAAACTTTGTAAGGATGCGGCAGCTTGTGCTTACGTTACGCAAGAAGCGCTGCAACGACACTATCCACCAAATGGCAGCGCTCATTCAGCAGCTTACTCTGATGTGTACCTCCCCGAATGCTATTTTTCGTCTGCGCGTAGGTTCGGCAAGAGGAAAAGTAAACCGTGGCAACTCGTTGCCGTTGGCACTATGGACCAACTGTACAAAGGTTTCGATATAATCATTGATGCTCTGCCCCAGATTAAGTCTAACGTTCATGTGACCTTAGTTGGCGATGGCCAGTTTAGAGAGCAACTGGAGGCGCAAGCCGAGCAATTGGGGGTCTCTGAGCAACTTACTTTTACAGGTCACTTGGCTGGAGCAGAAAAAGTCAGAGATGAGTTGGACAAAGCTGATGTGATGTTAAACCCCTCTCGAGGAGAAGGGCTGCCTCGCGCGCTCATCGAGGCAATGGCTAGAGGTTTACCTGGAATCGGTACTGATGTTTCAGGAATACCTGAGCTTTTGTCACAAACAGAGCTCGTTCCGCCGAATGATGCATCTAGTTTGGCAACCAAAATTGACGAATTGTTGTTAGATCCAAAAAGGCTGACTATGCTTTCGAAACGCGCGATCGAAGTTGCTACCCACTTTCGCCATGACAAGATGGCCCCCAGGAGAACTGCATTTTACCAAGCTCTAAAAAACTCTTACTAATCTTCTTACTTCCAATTGCGTCCTTTGCTGATATTTCAGGGAGAGTTGTTAGCGCGGAGGACGGAAAGCCAATCAAGGGTGCTTCGGTAATTGCAGATGATGGGAAAGTACAAACCGATCGCAAAGGCCGATTTGTACTAAAAACCAGTCCTCCGGTAGACGTTTCCATCGTTGCTGCTGGGTTTATGGTCCGAGACATAGAGCTTACCCAAAATGGTCAAGCCATTAGCCTGCAGCGAGATGTGGAAGGTGAGGTTATTGAAATCGTTGACAACATCGACTGGGGAGCAGAACCAACAAAGTATTCACTTGATAGAGACGATTTAAAGGTCATCCCAGGCTCTGGTGGCGACCCGCTGATTGCAATCCAAAATACTCCTGGTGCGGCGCGAATACCCCTGGGCCTTGGCGGACTAGTGTTGCGAGGGTCGTCCCCGCGAGATACTGCCGTATTTTTGGACAACGTGCGCGTACCTTTACTCTATCATTTTGGTGGCATCCGTTCATTTTACCAAGCAGATTTACTTAAGTCGGTCAGCGTGCAAGCTAGCGGCTACGGGAGTGAGTTTGGTCGGGCTCAGGGCGGACTCGTGACGGTGGAATCAGATGGCCACTTAGAAGCGAAGAGTTGGAAGGTAGGAGGTCAGATTAGTCTCACCGATTCTTCGATTTACGCCTATGGTCCGCTGTGGAATGGAGGACTTTCCGTTGGCGTTCGCCGTTCCTACATCGATTTAATCGTCCGGCCATTTGTGGAGGATGAAGTACCGCTTCCCATTTACCGTGACGGGCAAATTCGTTGGCAAAAGCGAGGGAATCAATTTTCTCACGTGGTCAACTTATTTGGGTCTCTCGACTCGAACGATTCAGAGACGTTTTCGTTCGACAACGACTTTGGGCGACTACTATATCGAATGACAACGCGAGTACGTGACTACGATATCGATGCAACGGCTCATCTTGGACTAGACCAGGTTGGGATCAACGACAAAGAGGAAGACCGTGAAACTCTGAAACACAAGTCTTTCGTTTGGGGGACTCGTCTTGCGGCTTCAAGAACGTATAAGAACGTAAAAGGTCAAATAGGATTAGATTTGGAAGGTCGCCGCTTCAGCTACAACTTTGGAGACTTTGAAGATGAAGAACCTGGTGCTCCAATCGAAGCGATATCGGCTGGTACGGTATGGGAAACCAACGCAGCCGTTTATTCGCGGCTTGCCATCAGTTTACTAAACGATTCGTTAACAATAGAGCCGGGATTAAGAATAGATGCTTTTGGATTATCCGAAGAGTTAACCGTCGATCCCAGGCTTAGTATGCGCCAGGATTTTTCGCCGTCCTTCGCAATGAAATGGGCGGTCGGTAAGTACAGCCAACCCCCGCGACCGGTCGACATCGCCAACGTCGGCGCCAATCCAAACATCAAATCCTCTCATTCGATCCAGTCGTCCTTTGGCGTTGAGTTTACTCAGGGAAGTTGGTTGACGCTCAGTGCGGTAGCCTTTGCAAGTAGCCTTCGCAACCTACCCGCTTACGCGATTTCTGACGATCCCACCCAAAATATCGGAAATCCGGGACGCATTGTTGGTCAAGGAGCAGCGTTTCTCGAACTTATTAACGACCAGTTCGGATACTTTGGATACTTGGAGAATGTGGGGTCGGGGAGATCTAGAGGCTTAGAACTCTTTGCAAAAGTAGACCGTGAAACGTGGTTTGGCTGGATCGCTTACACCTATTCAAGGAGCTATCGTACGGACGATCCTTCTCAGTTTCCGGAAGAACGACTTTACGCTTTTGACCAACCGCATAATTTGACCGCCGTAGCATCCAAAAAGATCGGGAGATGGCGGCTTGGCACCCGAATACGCTGGATTAGTGGCAGCCCGTTTACTCCGGTTATTGGTCGAGTGTGGGATTTAGAGCAAGCTCGATGGATTTCTGTCGATGGCGATCCTTTTAGCGACAGGTTGAGTAGTTTTATTAGTGTTGACGTTCGCATCGATTACTCCTGGAAACTTAAACGGGGCGACCTAACCTTGTTTTTGGATTTACGAAACGCGACTAACAATGCCAACGCAGAGTTCAAATTTTATAACAATGATTTCAGTAGGGAAGCTGAAGTTAATGGTATCCCGATTTTTCCATCGTTCGGATTGGAGTTTAAACCCAGATGAGACTTCTTAGTTTAATTGTATTGGTTTCTTGTCAGACGTTGCCCAATGATGTGCCTGAAGTGCGAACGATTACTTCTCCTCGAATTTTGGAAATAAGATCGCAACCGCACATTGTTCACTCTGGTGATACCGTCACGTTTGACGCCTTGGTAGTAGACAAAGACGGCAACGTGGTTTCCACGCCTGATATCGAGTGGAGAATTTGCGACCCGGAAGTATTTGATGCAGAACTGTTTCCTGCATGCGACAACGATCACGCGCTAATTTTAGCGGGCAACGTTACCTCTTTCCAAGAAGTCGCCAATTTCTTTTCTGCAATATCTCCATGCTTGCGTGAGGAGTGCGCAGAAGACCGTGATACTTGTGGCGTCGCTTTTCCAAAAGTGGATGTGCGTGTAATGGCAACTGCTGAAGTAAACGGTGAAACGATCACAGCTGTCAGAACCATCGGGGCAACTCCGATTCCCATCAGCGACTACGAAAGAGAGGTAATACCAGATTTGGGAATGCCGTCGGTAGTAGCTCTCGCTGGAAACGCCTTTAACGTGGTGGTTGATCAGGAGGGAGCCAATCTGTGGACGTGTCCCCCAGATTTGTCCAACGAAGATGCCGTCCCAAGTTACCACCTGTACGCCAACGGCGGCGGCACGATCTTTGACCCTGAGATAATCAGCGCGGCGCCCACCTTTGGGGCAGGAACGGTGACGGGGGGCGCTGAAATTCCCTCCATCATTCACCTGATTGCCAGAACGCCCAGAGGTCAAAGTAATTGGGTTCAAATCGACGTACCGTAGGTTGAAAACAGTTCATTTCGACCAGTAATAAAGCCTCCAAGAGATATTGGATCTGCGGCCCGAACCCGTGATATGAATGAAGCGATGCGCTTACCACTTGGATTGTTAATATTGGCTTTGGGAATGACTTCTTGCGTGAAGCGAGAAGTAGCTGAGAACGTACCAGACCCAGGGCCGCAAGCTGACGTTTACTTACCGGTGAACCTTAACCGAAACATCGACATTCTCTTTGTCGTCGATGATTCAGGCTCGATGGCTGCGGAGCAAGCGTCTTTGAAGACCAACTTCCCTAAGTTTATCGAAAGACTAGCTACGATTCCCGGCGGACTACCAAACGTGCGATTGGGAGTAACTACTACATCTATTACCGGTTCGGGTTGCGGTAACGCGGGACAATCGGACAAAGACGGACGTTTGCAAAACACCACGGGTTCTGGCGCTGGTGATGCGACGTGCCCGTCTGGTGTGGTGACTACCGACAACGCTAACTTTCTTATTCACACAAGTGACGACGACGGCAACGTGATCAATCACAACTACGCCGGAGCTGCTGGTGCAGCAAACTTAGCTAAAGCATTCGGTTGTATGGCGGCTGTTGGCGTCAACGGCTGCGGATTTGAGCAACCGTTTGAAGCGGCTCGAAAAGCGCTGGAGAATAACCCTGACTTTATCCGCAATGGCCAAAATGGCGAGCCAGATGCGCTGCTTGCAGTAATCTTCATCACCGATGAGGACGATTGCTCGGTGACCGACCTCGGTCTTTTCGCCAATGCGACTTCCGGTCTGGACAACCATCGATGCTTTGAAAATGGAATTGTTTGCAAAGGAGACAATCAAAACGCAGGGGTCAAAGAAGAGTGTCGCTCTCGAGAGGACGATCAATTCATCACTCCTGTTCAAGAGTACGCGACTTTCTTTAGGGAATTCAAAAGCAATCCTCGCAGCGTGATCGTGGCTTCGATTTCTGGAGAAACCGTTGATTCGGTTACTGGCGAGTCGCTTGTGGAAGTGATCGACGCTGTAGATAACGACAACAACCCTGGGAAAGACCTCAAGAAACAGTGCAGCGATGGAACGCCGCTTTCTGGCGCGGATCCTGGCGTTCGTATTCTCGAACTTCTCAACCAATTCCCAGGACGAAATACGTTCCAGACTATTTGCGATGCAGATTTGTCTGATGCGCTCTCTCAAATCGCTGAGCTTTTGGCCATCGCAGCTGGTAGTCCTTGTTTGCAAGGCCCACTTTCCGACACAGATGACGCCACAGCTGGTATTCAGCCTGAGTGCATTGTGGAATTCCAACCGGACGCTCCTGGTGCGGAAGCGAACCAAATTCCAAGATGTTCATCTACTACCCCAGCTCCAACGGAGCTTCCATGTTGGTTCTTTGAAACTGACACGACTTGCGCTAGTGAAACCGACCTCAAAATCAACATTGAAAGAGCGAGTGGGCAAAATAATCAAGAAGGCTCAGATCGCGTGACCTGTCTTCTCGACTAGCAACATCTCAAGACATGAGAGGCCCCGCCAAAAGCGGGGCCTTTTTTTGTAGAGATTAAGTGTCGTTTTCAAGCATCGTGTTATAAGCGAAGGCATGAGTAAGTCATACGATACAGTAGTGATTGGAAGTGGCCCTGGTGGATACGTAGCTGGTATTCGATTAGGCCAGCTTGGTGTTAAAGCCGCTGTCATAGAGAAAGAAAGTGCAGGAGGCGTTTGTCTTAACGTCGGATGCATTCCTTCAAAAGCTCTAATTCACGCTGCAAAGACTTACTCTAAGCTCCAGTCTACAGCGGACTTGGGAATTACCGTTTCAGGAGATGTAAACGTTGACTTAGAGAAGATGCAAAAATGGAAAGAAGGCATCGTAAAAAAACTCACGACGGGAGTAAAAAGCTTACTTAAAGCGAATGGCACAGACTTCGTAAAAGGAACTGCTACGATTGTAGGAAAAAAAGGTGGCTCGTTTGAAGTATCTGTGAAGAACGGTAGCAAAACAGAAACGATTTCTGCCAAAAACCTAGTCATTGCCACTGGTTCAACACCGATTCAAATTCCGGGGTTCAGTGTGGATCAAGAGAACGTGCTTGATTCTACTGGAGGACTGGCTCTCAAGAAACTACCAAAGACTATGACCGTAATTGGTGGTGGCTACATTGGACTGGAACTGGGAACCGTTTATGCGAAGCTTGGTACGAAGGTCACGGTGCTAGAAGCATCACCAAAACTTTTGGCTTCTATGGATCAAGACTGCGTTGGGGTTGTCTCTCGAAAGCTCAAAAAGCTTGGCGTTGAAGTGATGACTTCTGTAATGGCAAAGTCTTGGGAGAAAAAAGGAAGCAAGCTGACGATTACTGCACAGGATAAAGCCGGTAAAGAAGTAAAAATCGATGCTGAGAAAATCTTGCTCTCTATTGGTCGCAGACCTATTTCAAAGGATATTGGTCTTGAAGCTATAGGCGTAGCGACAGACCAACGCGGGTTCATCATTGCAGACAAGCAACTTAGAACTAACGTTCCCGGCGTATACGCTATCGGTGACGTCATCGGCGGGATGATGCTGGCGCACAAGGCTTCTAAAGAAGCAGAAGTGGTAGCAGAAGTAATTGCTGGGCAAAGCGCGGGAATGGATGCTCAAACGATGCCAGCGGTAGTGTTTACCGATCCGGAGATCGCAAGTACAGGTATGACCGAAGATGAGGCAAAGGCCGCGGGACATAAAAAACTCAAGGTCGGCAAATTTCCTTTCGCGGCACTGGGGAGAGCGCTGAGCGTCAACGACACTGATGGCTTCGCCAAGGTGATAGCAAACGCAGAAAATGATGAAATACTTGGCGTGCACATCGTCGGTAACGGCGCGTCCGATCTCATTAGCGAAGGTGCTCTCGCTATTGAAATGGGATCGGTACTTCATGATGTCGCACTGACCATCCACCCACACCCAACACTTGGTGAATCGGTGATGGAAGCAGCGGCGGCAGCGCTTGGCCATGCCGTTCATATCATCAACAAATAATTGAGATGTACCCCGCTGTCGTTACCGACTTAGAGGTGCGAGATTATCAGTTCGCTTACGACTATCAAAAAGAGCTAGTCGCAAAGCGTAAAAATGATGAATGTGAGGATACCTTTCTTTTCGTTGAGCATCCCCATGTCTTTACCTTAGGTAGAAGGAAAACGGCCAAGGAAAACGTTCTAGCCCCCGGCGATGTGCCAGTAATAGAAATTGAACGTGGAGGTGATGTCACCTACCATGGACCTGGGCAATTGGTGGTCTACCCCGTTTTGAAACTTCGGGAAGAGGAACGAGACCTTCACAAGTTTTTACGCAATCTGGAAGAAGCAATTTTAGATTTAGGAAACTACTTCGGCGCACGGCTACAAAGGCGTGAAGGACTGACGGGGGTCTGGTGCGGCGATAAAAAGGTGGCGTCGATTGGTATTTCTTGTCGACGGTGGGTGATCTTTCATGGAGTTGCGATAAATGTCGACTGCGATCTATCTATGTTCGGTAGAATTAATCCCTGTGGTTTAGATTCTGATGTGATGAGCAATTTGAAACTACATTCCACAAAAGAAATCACAATGGATGGCGTCAAGAACGTCTTGCCCGACATACTAGCAAAGACTTTTAACCGTCAACTTAAAAAGGGGATGGCGCTGTAAAATCTTTGAATACTTTTGGTTCGTAGTCTTTGGCAGAAGAGTATATTTTGATGCCGCTGAGCTGCCTGCCTTTAAATTTGGTGGTGAGCCAAAATTCAATGGCCCAATCGGTATTGGTTTCACAAGGTGCGGCCCAACCAATTAGTGCAATGCGTCCTACCAAAGGGTGGGTACTATTTAAGTCTTTGGTATTCGCAATGTAAGTCTTGTGGCGAATTATCCGAGATAGACACTGGTTTAGTATTTCTTGGTCTACGGTTTGTTTCCACTCACTTATCAGTCGGCAGTCTTGCAGCTCTCCCTTGATATTAAACCGGGCTACGTAGGATTCACTTCCCATTTTGATGTCGGAGAAGTCGGATGTGTCGAACTCTGGAAATAGATTTTGCTTTCCAATGGTCTTCTTAATGTAGCTAATATCCTCTTTAGCTTTAAGTGCAATCTGCTCGTTCATCTTGTTGATTCGAAAGTAGATATTTCTAGAAGGTAAGTGATGATCCCAGTCGACTAGTAAGTAGCTTTCATCGCCGGTTTCTTTTAGGTCTGGAAGAGAAGGAAGAGCGCTTTTGCATTCTTCTAACCAACGCTCAGAGAAAAACTCTTGCTGACGCACCCGCATGTGTACCCAGGTGTTTTCCGTGGCAATCATTTTATTTTCCTTGCGAGTTTGGTTATCAGCGAATTTATTTCTTTTTTGTGGAGGTGCCAACTGGAACGATTAACAACAAGACGGCTCGAAATATCAAATAAATGCTCACATTCGGTTAAGCCATTAGCTTTGAGAGTGCTACCAGTTTCGGTGATATCCACAATATAATCTGCTAGACCTACCAGCGGACCAAGTTCGACCGAACCGGACAGTTTCATTATATCGGCAGTATAGTTATTTTCTTCTACCCACTCTTTGGCTGTGCGTGGATACTTAGTAGCAATTCGAAAGTGATCTCGCGCAGCAGGAAGTGGGGTAGCTTCTTGTTTAGCTACAATCATTCGGCACTTAGCAATTTGTAAGTCTAGTGGTTGAAATAGATCTGTGTCGGACTCTTTTAGGACGTCGTATCCAGCAACTCCAATGTCGGCAGCGCCACCTGCGACGTACGTCGGCACATCACTGGCCCGAACAAGTATCACCACAAATCTTCCAAGATCGTAAACCAACTTGCGGTCTTTACCTACTTTAGAAATGTCTAGACCGACTCTTCCAAAGATCTCAGCGAGAACTTCGAGTATTCTGCCTTTTGGCAAGGCTAGAGTAAGCGGTCTCCCGCTAGGATCTCTCGGCTTCATTCCCATGGCGGGAATGTACCCTTTGAGGGCTCGTTAATCTACTCACTAACGCGCTTGATGTTTGCTCCTACCGCGGAGAGCTTTTTCTCTATGTGCTCATAGCCTCTATCCAGGTGATAGACTCTCAGAACTTCAGTAGTACCTTCAGCTACAAGTCCGGCAATTACCAGGGAAGCAGAAGCCCTTAGATCCGTTGCCATTACTGATGTACCTGAAAGTTTGGTTTTTCCAGAAACCATTGCGACCCGACCATCGACCCGAATATCCCCCCCCATTCTGAACAACTCTGGGACGTGCATAAATCGATTCTCGAAAATGGATTCACGGATGACGCTTCGTCCTTCCGCCTGGGTGGCTAGCAACATAAATTGAGCTTGCATGTCGGTAGGAAATCCCGGGTGAGGTTGGGTGGTAATGTTGACGGGCTTCAAAGGTCCCACGCGAGCCACCGTAATCGTTGAAGCGCCCGTCTCAACCGAAACACCACTACCTCTTAATTTGTCGATTACGGCTTCAAGATCTTGGGGACGCGCATCAGTGATTGTTATTTCTCCACCTGCAACCGCGGCGGCAACCATAAACGTCCCTGTTTCTATTCTATCGGCGCGAACGGCATGAGTTGCTCCACCCAACTCTTTTTCTCCAGTAATTTTTATGACTGAGGTACCGTCGCCTTCAATCTTTGCTCCCATACTTCGTAAGACATCCGCAAGTTCGACGATTTCCGGTTCTTTGGCTGCGTTTTCTATAACGGTTAATCCATCCGCCAAACATGCGGCCATCATTAGGTTTTCCGTGCCTGTTACCGTCGGGACATCGCAGACGATCTTGGCACCGGTAAGCTTCTTACATTTAGCAATGACGTAGCCGTGATCCAATTCAATCTGCGCCCCCATTGCTTCAAGACCTTTCAAGTGAATGTCTATGGGACGGGCACCAATCGCGCAGCCTCCTGGTAGTGATA
The DNA here is from genome assembly GCA_020630875.1 of Deltaproteobacteria bacterium. GTDB lineage: Bacteria > Myxococcota_A > Polyangia > Haliangiales > Haliangiaceae > JAHDIH01. The sequence continues at coordinate 224,762 of JAHDIH010000002.1, forward strand.
CGCGCGCAGTACCATATCGTGCTACCAATGGGCCGAGAACTAACACGCTGGCTCGCATGGTCTTAACTAGCTCATAAGGCGCTTCTGTACTGACAGACTCTCCTGGTGTCACAGTTAGTGTACCGTCAGTAAACTCCACCGAAGCTCCGAGCAAGCCGAGCAGTTTGGTCATGGTAGCTACATCCCGTAGTTTGGGAATGTTGCTAATTGTCGAAGTTCCTGTTCCCAGTAGAGTCGCTGCCATGATTGGCAAAGCGGCATTTTTAGCCCCACTGGCTTTGATGGTTCCATTGATTTCGTTTCCACCGATTACAACGATTTTGTCCATGTCGAGTGAACGTGACCATGGGAGATATATTCCAGCAAGTAAAAAAACGACAAATGGCTGGCTTTCTTTTAGATAGGCTGCGGACGACTGGTTGATCTCTCAAAATAATTGGTCGACAATACCTCCGTTGAAGCTCTCGCAAGTATTGAGGAACCATCCGGGACATCCCGCGATTGGTCAAAAGGAAGAGGAAACGGCGTTTTCCAACTGGATAAAGGAATGCGAAGCCGCTTGGTCTTTTGAAGTGCTTCAAAGTGACTTTCTTGAGCATGTTGCAAGTTGTCTAGGGCGCTTGAGTGATATTGCAGAGCACCAACCTTGGAACGTGCTTAATGGCAAAGACTTGTATCTTGCTATTGGCTGTATTGTTGGTGAGCCGCTTGCCCTGTCAGAAGTAAAGAAGACTTATTCCGATGACGTGACCTTTGCGGTCCGAAAAGTTCGAATGGACGTTGGTAAACAAGATGACGCTATTTCTCAAACATGGGCAAGAGTTTTGGCAAAAGGAAGTGGGGGCAGTGCTCCAAAGATTTCACTCTACAATGGTTCTGGACCACTCAAATACTGGTTGCGTTCCGTTGCCACTCGGGTCGCACTAAATCAGCTTAGAAAAGCGCAACGAGAAGTTCCCACCGATGACCAAGTCCTAATGAATCACATCTCGGGAGTCGATACCGACCCTGAGATGGCCCATCTAAAAAAGCATTACAGCGAGCAGATGAAAATCGCATTTTCTTCGGCGATAGCCGGGCTGACAGACAGGGAAAGAAATTTACTCCGCTACCATCATGTGGATGGTTTAAACATTGACGATATTGGAAACCTTTACGATGTTCATCGAGTGACAGCGTATCGTTGGATTGACAAGGCAAGACAGAACTTGGCAAAGGCCGTAGAGGCAGAACTAAGGCAGGCGCTTAAGGTAGATAGTGCAGATTACGAGAGCATCGTAAGACTCGTCAGAAGTCAAATAGCGCTAAGCCTTACGCGACAACTTGGGGTCTAGTAGTGTCCTCTATTGGCCCATTTAGGCATGTCGTCGATAAATTCACCACGCCACTTTTCCTGAACTTTCAGACGCTTCTTTTTTGAGTCCCAAGTAAGTTGGTTTACTTTTTTCTTTCCGGTTCCTAGCTTTCCGTATTCACCAGCAATAAAGGTGATTCCTTCCGGGTATGGAATCATCTCTACGCTAGACATCATCCGGTTGTCACCTTCGTATTTTATAACGTCCTTAGACTTTCCGTTGACTGTCACTCGTAAGTAACCTTTGTCTTCTGTTGACTTCTTGCCCCGCTTTTCGACAACGGCAAGCGTGACTTGGGTTCCATCGGGCGAGGTCCAAACCGTAGGATTCGTAATCCTGTGCATGAAACGGTAACTCTCGCCTTTCTTGAGCGCGTATTCAGTTGTTAATTCGCCGTTTTTCACAAACACGATTTCGCTGATCTTTTGAGTCTTTTCATCGACGCAGATGGACTCGATTCCTCGGTCGTGCGCGTCAGGAAAGGGTAAAAATCCGAAGGCGCAACAATCGTTGACGCACTCATCTGCGATACCTGAATGTACTCTGGATCCATCGAATAGATTCTGATACGTGTGCAAACTGCTACCATCGAACTCAGCCCAGTCGGATTTCTCTAAATCTTCCTGAGCACGAATCCAGATCTTGGTGTCGCTGGATACGTGGTCTTCTAACTTGGACCATTGTTTTTTGGAAATCGACTGCACTAACTCGAATATGACTACCTTTTGTACTTCCGTAACCGTTATCTCTGGCCCGTAGTTTTTAGGTTTGGATTGAGTTAAATCGTGAGTGTCATCGTAGGCGTTGATTTTCTGCACTTCGTTTCCGCCACAGCCGACTAGCCACAATGTGATCAATAGAACTCTCCCCACACCATAAGTTTACGACATGCCGAAGACTATTCAAGCTACCCTGTAGGTGTTGGTACGGCGTTCTGGTATGCTTACATTGAATTGGCAACGCGTTTAGATATTGCGATGGTGGAAGCTGGCCTCGTAACAACCAAAGAACTAGCAGGGGCAAAGATCCTCGCTGGTAAAGTTCGAGTGAATGGCGAGACAGTGACCAAAGCTGGATTTGGTCTCAAAGGAGATGAAGAGATTACCGTCGACGTTCCTAGTCATCCTTACGTGTCGCGTGGAGGACTCAAGTTGGCCAAAGGACTTGACTCTTTTCCAGTGCAGATGCAGGGAAAGGTAGTACTGGATGCAGGTGCTTCCACAGGTGGTTTTACAGACGTTTCACTTCAGAGAGGAGCTGCAAGGGTTCATGCGGTGGACGTTGGTTATGGACAATTAGCATGGAAGTTAAGGAACGACGAGCGGGTCGTCGTCCACGAGAGAACCAATATTCGCAAGTTAGACAGAGAAACTCTCGGCGAACTGTGCGATGTCGGAGTCGTTGATGTGTCGTTCATTTCGTTGACTAAAGTCTTGGGTGCGATGAGTTCACTCTTGGTGAAAAAGGCAAATATTATCGCACTAATAAAACCTCAGTTCGAAGTTCCAAGAGAAATGATCAGCAAAGGAGGCGTGGTACGGAAGGACGAGTTTCGCCTACACGCCATCCATAAGGTCCAAAATTGGGCCGTCAGCCAGGGATTCGAAGTCGGAGGGCACGTCGAGTCTCCTATTACGGGACCCGCAGGCAACGTCGAGTATGTATGTTGGTTGACTACCCCAAATACTGACCAATTCCCTAGCTAGTCGCCTCTGCGGATACTACGATAAACCCGTGGGGACGTGGGATATCCGCGAAGCAACGTCGGGGGACTTGCAAGCGATTCGATTGATCATGAGCGACGTGTACGGGGCTGCTTCTGCGATAGTTGCAGAAGAGAAGTGTTTCGAACGGGCAATGTCTCATCGTAAAACACGTACCTTTCTGATCGGAAAAGAGCCATTCGGAGTCGCGGTTCTTTCTGGTGAGCATTTGAGGCTGCTTGCCATCTCTCCACGACTAAGGGGGAAGGGAGCGGGTAGCGCGCTGATAGAAAGAATCAAACAGGAGGCCAAAGCGGATGGTAGGGATCGTTTGGTAGTTGCGGCCGAACCTGGCAATTACTTTGAACCCGGAATCCATGAAAGCCGCACAGAGTCTCTCGCTTGGCTCGAAAAGCGTGGATTCAATGAAACGGCTAGAAATATCAATCTCGTTGTTTCACTCGCAGAGATTCCGACCTTCGATTGCGATTACAGCATTGGTCAAGAAGTAGCGGAAATCGACTTTGAGTGGATCAGCGAGACCTTTGGAAGAGCTATTGGCTGGGAATGCCGTCGCGCATGCAGACATCAAGGACTGTTTCTAGCGAGAGACGCCGATGGTGTTCTCGTCGGTTTTGCTGCACATAGTGGCAACAATGCTGGCTGGCCGTGGTTTGGTCCAGCTGGTACCGCGGAAGCGTATCGCGGCAAAGGCATAGGACGGGCACTGCTATCTACCGTGTTGCATGATTTGAAGCGAAAAGGTTACGAAGAAGCAGAAGTCGCCTGGCTTGGCCCCGTAGAGTTTTACGAAAAGCACGTAAACGTAGTGTCTTCTCGTGAGTTTTTTGTGATGGAAGTCGATTTATAGGCATAATGCGGCATGATCAAAAGAGCGATGCTTTTGTGTGCCGGGTTTGGTAGTCGGCTTGCGCCACTAACGGAGTTGCGTCCCAAACCGATGCTGCCGGTAGGTAACATTCCGATACTTAAACATACCTTGCACGCACTAAGAGCAGCAGGTATTGAAGAGATTGTTATCAATACACATCACTTGCCTGATGTGTTTCTTCAAGAAATATCTCCATTGCCTGGGCAAAAAATTCACTTTCTACATGAGGAAAAAATACTGGGAACTGGGGGAGGTCTAAAGAATGCACTGCATCTACTTGATCCAGATGGAGCAGATGATCCGTTTATTTCCATGAACGGAAAACTACTTTTCGGTTTGGATCTTGAAAGCTTGGAAGATGATTACGCAAAAGACAGCGACTGTCTTGGTCTATTGGTGGTTCGTGATTCACCCAACAAAAAATTCTCTGCGTTGGATGTGCGAGAAGAATCTGACGGAAAGTTGAGACTTCACAACGTTTTTGAGGGGGGAGAACATATGTTTTGTGGAGTTCATGTCACTCGGCCGTCTGTGGTGCGGCGGTTGCCTGACGGTGAATGTTGCATGATTAGGCAGGGGTATCTTCCTTGGCTAAAGTCGGGTGAAAGAGTAAGAGCGTTCGATGCCGGGGATGTCTATTTTGCGGAACATTCGACACCACACCGTTACCTAGTCGGAAACATCGCAACCTTGGGGCCGACGACTATGTGGACTCGACCTGAGTCGGATGTTACTGGAGGCGAAGTTCATCCCAGCGCTAAGGTAATTATTCCTTCTGCAATAGCTGATGGTGCAATCATCGAAGCTGGTGCGATCGTGGGACCGAATGCCGTTATTGGTAGCGGTGCTATTGTTAGAGAAGGTGTTACCATCTCCAACAGCGTGGTTTGGGATAACGCTGTTGTTGAAGAAGATGCCGATTGGAAAGTGATTACGCCAGCTCATGTCGTGGATGCAAAACACGACATTGTGAGTTGAAACTGCCGCTGCCAGCCGTTTGTTACCACTAAAAATGAGCTACCATTGAGCTGTGCGGTTAGCAGTATGGTTGATAGTTATTTTGTTTGGGTGCACCACTAGTGATTCACCCGTTGTAAAGAGCCAGCTGATCAGCAAAGCTGGAAAGTGGGGCAGTCCACGACACGTTGCGTTTGATGCCATTGCAAAAGAGGGAAAAGAAATTTTCGTGCGCGGCAAGTTTGCCTACGGAAAAATATCCAAAGACCTGGAAGGTGAACCCGTTCAGCTTGAGCTCTTGGTGAAAGACCAATATCGAAAAGTAGCAGAAACGAATACCGATTCCGACGGTCGGGCCGTTGCGACTTTAGTAGATTTACCCGCGGGCATGCACCGCTATAGGTGGCGAGTCCTCGGCGATAGTTCGACAATAGCAGGTCAGCTGTTCGTGATTAAAACGGACGCGAAAGTGGTGATATTTGATATTGATGCGACGCTGACGACGAGTGACAGCGGCTTCTTCAAAGAACTCGTAGGGGTTTCCGCTACTGCTCGCAAAGGTGCATCTAACATTCCTGATTGGTGGAAGCGCCGAGGATTTCAACCGCTCTACATCACAGGTCGTCACTACTCAATGCATCATCAATCTAGAAAATGGCTAAAAGCGCAGGGAATGCCCGATGGTCCACTCTTTACCACGCAGTCCTGGCGGAACGCTCGTCCCGCAAAGCGCGGGGTGGGCGCGTTTAAATCAGGCATTTTGGAGATGCTTGATGGCAAAGGGATTGGCATTTTGGCTGCCTATGGCAACGCTGCTACTGACGTTTGCGCGTATATGAAGGCTCCCATAAGTAAGGCAAAAGTATTCATCCTCGACAAAGAAAACATCGCTTGCGAAGGGGGAGATAAAGCGATCTTCGTTCCTTCTTACCCGAAACATTTGGAGTGGTTGAAGAGTCATCTATGCACTTCCGACAGTTCTGCCGTTTGTGGAAAATGGCAGCAGTTTTTAGCTGAGTAAAATAAAAAATTATCCTCAGCTCTGTGGGGTCCTCGAATATGGTACCAAGATTCTATGGATGAGCAGGAGACGTATACGGCTACTACGCGACGTATCGTTTTTCAGAATCCAGATAATGGATGGACCGTATGTCGAGTCGAGCTCGATGAAAGCGATGATATGGGGACCGTGGTAGGAAGTCTTCCCGGCCTTCAAACAGGACAGCTTGTCACCTTTACGGGGACTTGGATCACCGACCCAAAGTACGGTAAACAATTCAAAGCATCGGCTTATCAAGTCGCGAGTCCGAAAACGTTAATCGGCATAGAGAAGTATATCGCCTCAGGGCTGCTGCCGGGAGTAGGTCCAGAACTTGCCAAGCGTATCGTTGCTACCTTTGGTCATGAGACGTTGGAAGTTCTCGACCAAGAACCAGATCGACTATCGCACGTTGAAGGCATTGGCCCGTCTAAAGTAGCTAAGATCAAGGAGCACTACAAAGGTAAACAAGAGCTTCAGTCACTTTTGATTTTCCTGCAAGGGCATGGGGTATCTCCGACTTTCGCACCCAGAATTCATCAAGTGTACGGCTCTGATGCCGCAAGAATCATCAGAGAAAATCCGTATCGAATGGCAATAGATATTTGGGGCATTGGATTTCGTACTGCCGATGGCATTGCCCAAAGTCTTGGGATTGAAAAAGACTCTCCATCACGGGTTGAAGCGGGCGTACTTCATGCTCTGGGACTAGCAGTAGATAATGGCCATCTTCACATACCCAGGGGCAATTTGATTAGTGAGTCTCAGCAACTACTTTCAGTATCCGAGTCTCATATAGAAAGTGCGATAGGCAGGTTAGAACTTTCCAATCTGATTATCGACGAGGAGTTGAATGATAAGGGCCGCTGCGTCTCGCTCTGGAGAATGTGGGAGCTTGAAGTAGCCTCCGCGAAGTTACTAGCAAAGCTTGCAGCTACTGAGCCACCTAAGCCTCCAGATATCAAAAAGGTATCGGGGAAATTGGGAATTGAGCTTTCCGAAGAACAAAAGCAAGCAGTAACTGCGGCATTGAAGTCCAAGGTAAGCGCTATCACAGGTGGGCCGGGCGTAGGCAAAACAACAATTGTGAAAGTGCTAGTCGATGCCTGCATTATGGCAAAACGTCGCGTGCTGTTGTGCGCCCCTACAGGGCGTGCTGCCAAAAGACTCTCTGAAGCTGCGGGAATGGAGGCTAGTACCATTCATCGACTTCTGGAATTCAAGCCGCATGACTCACTTTTCGCACGTAACATGGACAACCTACTGGAGGCAGATTTTGTGGTGGTAGACGAAGCTTCAATGGTTGATATTGCAATCCTTCAAGCATTGTTGAGTGCGGTCCCAACACAAGCGCAGGTCGTTTTTGTTGGCGATGCAGATCAACTTCCATCCGTGGGACCTGGCAATGTCCTTGCAGACTTATTGGACTCTGAGTTCGTTTCCAGCATTAGACTCACCAAAGTATTTAGACAGGCGCAAGACAGTTCAATTATTCAAGTGGCACACTCTATTAATCGAGGCGATATGCCAGAGATTCCTAAGCCGAATGAAGGAGAGTTGGGCGATCTGTATTTCATAAACCAAAGTACTCCCGATGGGATTGCGGACACCATTAAGGAGTTGGTTGCGTCTCGCATTCCAGACAAGTTTGGTCTCGACCCCCTTACCGATATCCAAGTACTAACCCCTATGCATCGCGGTCCACTTGGAACTGCCGCACTAAATGAGGCGCTTCAGGTTCGGCTCAACGGAACTGCAGGACAAGAGTTAGTGCGCGGAAGTCGCAAATTCCGACAAGGGGATAAGGTGATGCAAATAAAAAACGATCACGACCGGGGAATTTACAATGGAGACATTGGAATCGTTTGTAATGTCACATCAGAGGCTTTGCATGTCGACTTTGGAAGTGGTCCTCCCATTGGCTATGAACGAGCAAGCTTAGATCAGTTGGTTCACGCTTATGCCATTAGCGTGCATAAAAGTCAGGGGTCGGAATATCCATGCGTGGTGATACCGGTCAGCACGCATCACTTCGTGATGCTGCAACGAAACTTAATCTACACTGGAATTACCCGCGGCAAGCGTCTGGTTATTTTGATTGGGCAGCAAAAAGCTTTGAAGCGAGCCGTGCAAACGATTGATTCTCGCACGCGAAATACCTATTTGACTCAACGGATTGAAACGGAAGTAAAACGACTCGGTTAGCAATCGTTTCCCGGTATCAAATATTCAAGGAAGAAGCAGCCGCCATCAGAGTTATCGTCACTCTTTGGGGCTACTACTTTGTCCTCGTCCAGTATCAGCTGAAGGTTTAGCTGCAAACCGAAGCCGGCGCTCTTGGCAGTGTTAATCGAACCCTGCAGACCTAAGACTCCGTTCTTGTTTTTTCCGAACCTTCTGCCGGCTCCTAACTGTAGTCGGGCGTGATTAGCTCGAGGATCAACAACTCCCAGCGCAGCCGTACTAATTTCCCAGCCTTTGCGGTCAAATGAAAGGCCAACTCCAAGAGCGCCCATTGGTGACTTTTTCTCTTCTTCTGTACCGATTGGTACTCCAGCTTCTCCAACAAAATCCAAGGTATCTTCCCAACCCAACTTGGGAGTCATGAAGAGTCCTACGACTACCGCAGAGTCGCTGTCGACCTGATCGTATCTCGCAAATACTCCCAAATTAGTTCTACATCCAGCGAGGGAACAGACAACAGCCAAAGAAAATGTTAGCAATGGAACTAATCGCATATCCTTTTTATAGCACTGGTAATTTATCACGACGGCGCACTATAGAGAACAAAGCGGCAATGTAAGGCAAGCAGCGGAGCTCTCGTTAAGAGACAATGGATAAAGTGATAACAAATACCGACCGATAGATAAATGACCGGTAAAAGGTCAGCAACCAGCATCCTTGTAATTTCAATCCCCTTCCAATTTGGGACTTGCAGTGAAAGAGTTGAGACATAAATGTTTCATTCAGCTTGAGTTGCGCTCTCAATACCGAGACTATTTACCTATGACGGAATACATCCCCCCTGACGTTTGGAAGTGGAACAGAGATAGCGGCGGCAAGTTCGCGAGCATCAACAGACCGATTGCAGGCCCTACTCATGACGCCGTCTTGCCAAAGGGAAATCACCCGTTTCAGCTTTATTCGCTAGCAACACCCAATGGTCAGAAGGTGACCATCATGTTTGAAGAACTAATCGAGCTTGGAATCGAAGAGGCGGAATACGACGCGTACTTGATTAACATCAGTGAGGGAGCACAATTCGGAAGTGGTTTTGTCGAAATAAATCCTAATTCGAAAATTCCCGCATTGGTCGACAACAGCGGGGACAAGCCGACTAATATTTTTGAGTCCGGGGCTATTCTTGTTCATCTCGCAGAAAAGTTCGGAAAATTCTTGCCGCCACCATCGGAGCCAGCGAAACGCGCCGAAGTGTTGTCTTGGTTATTCTGGCAAATGGGTAGTGCTCCCTATTTAGGCGGTGGCTTTGGGCACTTTTACGCTTATGCTCCCAAGAAGTTTGAATACCCCATTAATCGTTTTGCCATGGAAACCAAACGGCAATTAGATGTTTTAGATAAGCAGCTCGCGCATAATCAATATTTAGCAGGAGACTACAGTATTGCCGACATCGCGGTATGGCCTTGGTACGGTGCATTGGTGTTGGGACGCATCTATGATGCCGCAAAGTTCTTATCCGTGGACAGCTACAAAAATGTTATCCGGTGGGCTAGGGAAATAGACACTCGCCAAGCCGTCATTCGTGGAAAGCGAGTTAATCGTGCTTGGGGACCAGAAGAAGAGCAACTCCACGAAAGGCATAGTCGCTCAGATTTTTGAACTTTCGAGCAATTCCAATTTGTGAAGAAGAGACCTAAAGTCTTCTTGGAGCTCGGCGTGGATGGATACCCGGACGTTACTGCGGGGGTGCGTAAAAATCATTCTTTGGTGGTGCAGTGCTAAGCGGTGAAAGTTGAATTCTTCTCTGAAAAGGCGATTGTAGTGACCTTTTCCATACCTTACGTCTCCAATAATCGGGTGCGAAATATGCTTAAGATGTCTTCTGATCTGGTGAAGTCGCCCTGTTATTGGGGACGCTGCCACGAGTCCAAATCGCTCGTAGGTACCAAGGAGCTGGAGCTTGGTGATTGCTTCTTTCTTAGTATTATTGGAGTCACCTGAGAGAGGATGATTTACCTCCTTTACTTTTGGGGAGTTTCCACGAACTAAGGCAAGGTAGCGCTTATCTACTTTTCTTTTTTGGAATTGCCTTTGAATATCTGCTGCCATTTCTGAAGATAGGGCAAACAAGACGATACCACTTGTAGCTCTATCGATTCTATGAACAGGATAAACGAATCGTCCTAGTTGGTCTCTCAGTTGCTCAAGAGCCGATACGCCATCTCGCGCCCATCCCGGATGAACCAATTGACCTGACGGTTTGTTAACGGCCACAAGCAACTCGTCTTGAAATACGATCTGCAGAGGTTTGAGTGTCTCCTCTTGCTCTTTTTTTCGCTTGGGCATTCCTCGAGCGAAGAGTGTTGCGGTGGCAACAGAGTGGAACAACTGTTCAAGTGCCGCACCAACTTGCTGAGATTCCAATATGGCAAATGCTCGAGAGATCGCTTCAAGTGTTGCTAGACCACCCGGGCGCGTCTCTTCTCGAACGCCCCATTCGCTCTCTTTACCATCCGGCAAAATGACGTGTTCTGCTTCTGCAAGTCCAGGGACCCTTTTGGGAATCCTTGAAGCTTGTCTCCAATTTCCATCAGGAACAATGAGGGTTATTGGACGTGGATCACTTGAGATGAGTGTCTTCGTTAAGACCTTCGCCTTTTCACTTGGAAACAACACCATGATCCGCCGTTTCCCATCATGCAGTGACTTGAGATTAAGGGGCGACTCTTGCTTGCCATGAACGTAAAGCTCACTGTTAGGCATTGCCTCTAGCGCAAGGTATCCGGTCGACGTAGTTTTGTAGAGTTCTCTAAAATGGGAGACAATTGCCAATCTTGTTTTTGTCTCGATCGTTGGAATTTCTGCACACATGCACCTGGGAACGTGCAGCCTGCATCGCGCACAACGAGCTGCCCTTTTGGTTCTTCGGCCCACGTGGCGTAGTACCTCATTTTTCTGCTTAGTTGTTGTCTATTTTACGACCTAGGAGAAATGTTTTCGAATGGTCACAACGATAGACTTAGACGAGGGGGTTCCACTTTGTTTGTCTCGTAGTGACAAAGGAACGAGCGCATTTCCCTCAGGGAAGTACATTGCAGCGCAACCTTCTGGAATATCGTAGGACAGTACCTGGTATCCCGCAATGCAACGCTTCTTCTCGTAGTTGCTACTAATTGATATTTTGTCGCCACTTTTGAGTGAATGCTTAACTAAGTCTTTTTCATTCAAAAATACTACGTTGCGTCCACCATAGACTCCTCGGTAGCGGTCGTCGTTACCATAGATGGTGGTGTTGAATTGGTCATGGCTTCGCATCGTCATAAGCAATAGCCCTTTTTCTTTAGTCTCAAAAGTAGGGATTTCGTTGACGGTAAATTGAGCCTTTCCCAATGCCTCAAAGTCCAGTTCTCGTGCGCTGTTTGGTAAGATGAATCCGCTCTCACTTCTTACTCGCTGATTGTAGTTTTCAAAACCGTCAACAACTTCTTCTATTTTGTCACGAATGCGGTCGTAGTTGGCAACGTAGTCGTTCCAGTCTTCGTCTAAAAGAGCGTCGGCGAAGAGTGCTACAATTGCTGGTTCGCTTCGCAGATTTTCTCCGGCTGGTTTACCCCTTCCTTGCGAACGATGCACAACGCTCATCGAGTTTTCCACGGTTACGAATTGGTCGCCAGTTGCCTGTTTGTCCAATTCGCTTCTTCCCAAGCATGGCAGGATAATTGAGACCGCGCCGGGGTAGGCATGGCTTCTGTTCGGCTTAGTGGAAACGTGCACGGTTAACGCGCAGTTTTGCAATGCTTCTGCAACTACCGCTGAGTCTGGGGCTGCGGATAAAAGGTTGCCACCCAAGGCGAAAAATAGCAGCCCATCTTCACGATGCATCTTTTCTATTGATTCAGCTACGTCCAAGCCTTTGCTTGGCGGCGGGGAAAAAGAAAAAGCTTTTCCCAAACGACCCGTAAATTCTTCGCTCGGCGCGTGGTTGATCCCCACGGTTCTATCCCCTTGCACGTTACTGTGACCACGGACGGGGCAAAGTCCCGCTCCTTGTTTTCCCAGGTTCCCTTTGATGAGCGCAAGATTTACGAGTTCTTGAACATTAGCGACCCCATGAACGTGCTGGGTAATGCCCATGGCCCAACAAATGATGGACGAAGAAGACCGACGATAAATATCTGCGCATCTAACGATTTGCGACTTTGTAAGTCCTGTGGCATCCAGAATCTGATCCCAACTTGTTTTGCTACAGTTTTCCTCAAGCTCTGGCAGGCCAGCAGTGTGTTGGCTGATGAATTCTTGCGCGATAATGTCGCCTTCCACTTGCTGCCATTCCAAAAGTGTTTTCAGCATCCCTTTGATGAAAGCGATGTCCGAACCTACTTTTAGCTGGACGTACTCTGTGGCCAGCGCGACTCCGTCTTTCGAAAGAATGTCTCGTGGCTTCTGAGGATGCTTGAATGCGAGCAATCCTGATTCTTTTAGCGGATTGATGCAAACGATAGCTGCTCCTCGTATGGCGGCTTCACGTAACGTAGAGAGCATTCGCGGATGGTTAGTTCCTGGATTCTGCCCAAAGATGAAAATGGCCTCGGCGTACTTAAAATCGCTAAGGCTCACGGTGCCTTTACCAACGCCCACGGTTTTGGACATACCTACGCCGCTGGACTCGTGACACATGTTGGAACAATCCGGAAAGTTGTTGGTTCCCAACTTGCGACCAAGCAGCTGATAAAGAAACGCTGCTTCGTTACTAGCTCTCCCCGAAGTATAAAAGATGGCGTCGTTTGGAGTCGAAAGATTCTTTTTACATTCTTGGATGACGTTGCGTGCTTCTTCCCAGCTGCATGATGTGTAGGAAGAGCCATTTTTACTAATGTGTGGTTGGACAATGCGTCCGAGCAGGCCCAATTCAAAGTCGGTTTTCTCTGTTAGAGCTTTTATGGAGAATTCTGAGAGTTTCGCTATCGTCCTGGTAGATTCTTCCGCGATTGCTTTAGCGCCATTTTCACAGTATTCGAATTTTGAGCGATGGTCTGCTGGATCTGGCCAAGCACACCCTGGACAATCGAATCCATTTTTTTGATTCATTTGCCCAAGAATTCTAAGTCCTCGGATCGCACCGGCCTTTTTCGTGCGCAAATGAGAAAGCGTCTGTTTAACCGCGGTCAGCCCGCCAGCTACAGATTTGATTCTCCCTGGTTGAGCGTCACCCTTAATTGGAGTTTTATCCACAGGACGAGAAGTTAACCTGTTTTCTCGCTATTTTGGCCGAATGAGAGTGGAAATGTGTGACAACGCCCTCTGTGGAGAAACACTGGACAATGTGGAGGCGGAGCCGTAACTGTCTGAAATCACGCCTCTTTGTTGGCACCCTGTAATCCACACTTAGGCGACCGCGCATATCATCAAATCTCGACCAACAGATCAAGTCATGAACACGAGTACATTTCTTTTTGTGAAGAAATCTTAAATTTGTCTGGGGATGACCATGCATTGATTCATGTTCACAGTGATCATTCGTTCCCGGGTCGTTGCCCACAATCCTTCCTATGCAGGCGGAATTTTGGTACGAAACGTCATACATACAAAGGAGGAACGGATGGCTGAAACCACCGGTGAGCTGAGGCAAATATTAGATGACGATGGCAATGTACTTCCTGGTGCTGTTGTCCCTGACGTAAGTGACGCCAAGCTAAAACGAATTTTCGAAAAGATGCTCCTTGTCCGGGTGATGGATGAGCGAATGATGCGCTTGCAGCGTCAGGGGCGGCTTGGATTCTACATGAAGTCGATTGGTGAAGAAGCCAGTCATTTCGCGGTATCGGTTCTTAAAGAAGACGATTGGATTTATCCGAGTTACCGAGAGCAGGGGGCTTGGTTTTGGCGTGATTACACGGTGGACCAGTACATCAATCAACTGTTTGGCAACATTGAGGATCCTGTGAAAGGCCGGCAAATGCCTGTCCACCACTCAGCCAACTGGGCCAATCTGGTAAGCATATCTTCTCCAGTAGGAACTCAAATTCCTCAAGCCGTCGGAACGGCTCATGCCGCGAAGCTCAAAGGCAAAGACGACTGCTGCATGGTATATTTCGGCGAAGGGACGTCTTCCACGGGGGCGTTTCATGTCGGATTGAACTTTGCGGGGGTCATGAAAGCTCCAGTCATTTTCCTTTGTCGTAACAACGGCTATGCGATTTCGGTTCCAGAAGAAAAACAAACCGCAGCTCATTCCTTTGCATCCAAAGGGATCGGGTACGGAATGCCAGGCATTCAAGTCGACGGCAACGATATTCTCGCTGTGATTAAAGTGTCAGAAGAGGCTGTGGCACGAGCAAGGGCAGGTCTTGGGCCAACGTTAATCGAGTTGCGAACTTACAGAATCGAAGGTCACTCTTCCTCAGACGACCCATCAGTTTATCGGCCTGATGACGAGCCAGCGATTTGGGAAAAGAAAGACCCGCTCAAGAGGCTTCGTGGTTACATGAAGACTCGCGGTATCTACGACTCCACCGAAGAAGAGCGCATCAAAGCTTCGCACAACTCAGCGATTGACAGTGCTATTGCCAAAGTCGACGTTCTTGGACCGCCCCCCGTTGAAAGTATTTTCGACGACGTTTACGAGTCCATGCCTTGGTACCTGAAAGAACAACGCGAGTACTTACTCGCTCAAACTAGGGTTAAGAACCCACATCACCACTAGGAATTAGATATGCCTACAATGAACATAATCCAAGCTGTAAATTCAGCCCTCCACATCGAAATGGACCGAGTACCAGAGACGGTAATTCTGGGTGAAGATGTTGGTAAGTTTGGCGGCGTTTTCCGTGCTACCAGCGGTCTACAAGAAAAATTCGGAGAAGAGCGCGTGTTTGATACGCCGCTGTCAGAAGCGGGAATCATTGGAACCGCGATTGGGATGGCGCTCTACGGAATGCGTCCGATTCCTGAAATTCAATTTGCTGACTTTATCTTTCCAGCCTTTGATCAAATCGTAAACGAACTCGCCAAGTTTCGTTATCGGTCTGGTGGACAGTACCCATGCCCCGTGGTGATTCGAACGCCATACGGCGGAGGAATTCGCGGAGGGCACTATCATTCGCAATCTCCTGAAGCACTATTTATCCATACGCCCGGCTTGAAAGTCGTGACTCCTTCCAATCCTTACGATGCCAAGGGATTGCTTCTCGCTTGTTTGAGGCAAAACGACCCAGTGCTTTTCATGGAACCCAAAAGAATTTACCGCGCGTCACGTGGTGAAGTTCCGGAAGGTGATTTTGAAGTAGAAATCGGAAAAGCAAAAGTAACGACTCCAGGGGAGCAAGTAACTTTACTTTCCTACGGTGGCATGGTCACCATTTGCGAAGAAGCTGCTAAGAAAGCTTCTGAAATTGGTATTTCTTGCGAAGTAGTAGATTTGCGCACGCTGCTTCCGTTCGATATCGAAACGATACTTGAGTCGGTGAAGAAAACGGGCCGTGCGGTGGTGGTCCACGAGGCTCCGAAAACCTGTGGGTTTGGTGCCGAACTGGTGGCATCTATTTGCGAAAGAGCACTTGAGCATTTGGAAGCACCGATTCAGCGAGTAGCGGGATTTGACACACCGTTTCCGTATTCACTAGAGCACGAATATTTACCAAACGCGGACCGAGTTCTTGGCGCGATTAGAAAAACACTGGAGTGGTAGCATGACGTTTCAATTTCATTTACCGGATATCGGAGAAGGAGTCATCGAAGGAGAAGTCGTTCGATGGATTGCTAAAGAAGGACAGGTCGTAGCGCTCGATGAGCCGATCGTAGAGATCATGACCGACAAAGCCACCGTGGAGATTCCTTCTCCACGGGCGGGAACCATTAGCAAAATCAACTTTGAAGAAGGGCAAGTTTGTCCTGTAGGAGATGTACTACTCGAGATAGAAGTTGCAGGAGGCTCGCAAGCTGAAGCACCTGCTAAGTCTCATCAAAGCAGCTCCACGACAGTAACTGCTCCTGTACCAGTGCCGACCGGCAAGCCGCAGTTCGTAGATGCTACTGCATCTCGTGGAAGAGTGCTCGCGACACCAGCGGTTCGTCGACTGGCTAGGCAGCAAGGGATCGACCTTTCTGGAATTACCGGCACAGGACGTAACGGCAGAATCACGAAAGAAGATTTAGCAAGTGGTGGCTCTCAAGCGGTAGCAGCGGCGCCAGCACGTGCAAGTTATACGCCGATGGCCATTCCTGAGGGAGGACTTGAAGAGAGAGTTCCTTTCCGAGGTGTCAGGAAAGTCATTTCTGACAATATGGAACGCTCTGCGTTTACCGCGACTCACTTCACGTACGTTGAAGAAGTAGACATGACAGAGTTGGTCGCACTAAGAACTCGCGCGAAAGCACGTGCCGCTGAAGCTGGCGTAAAACTTACCTACCTACCTTTCATTGTTAAGGCGATTACATCCGGACTAAAAAAATGGGGCGCGTTAAACGCAAGCCTTGATGAAGTGAAGCAAGAGATTGTACGCAAGAAGTACTACCATATGGGAATTGCTGCCCAAGGTCCGCAAGGATTGGTTGTCACGGTGGTTAAGGATGCAGACAAGCGTTCGATTTACGACTTGTCCCGGGAAATCGCGCGGCTTGCACAATCCGTACAAGACGGAAGTATTAGGCGAGACGAATTAACCGGATCGACTTTCACGATTTCTTCATTGGGAAAAATTGGTGGGGTGTTAGCGACACCTATCATCAACTTTCCGGAGGTCGGTATTGTTGGTGTTCACAAAATGGAGCAAAAGCCCGCCGTTCGGGATGGAGAAATTTGCATCCGTTGGTTAATGAATCTTTCAATATCGTTAGACCACCGTTTGGTAGATGGTTGGGATGGCGCAATGTTTTTGCAAGACGTCAAAGCGTTACTTGAAGATCCAACTTCCATGTTCATGGAGATGGTCTAGTGGCCGAAGTTCGCAAGCCTACCAGGCCAACGGGACAGTTTGTCGGCCCGAAGTACGAATACCTAACTAGTAGCGATGAAGAAAAAGCTTTTGGGCTTTTTCAACTCATGTCTGATGAGGGAAAATTAGTTCATTCGACAGATCACGCTATTGATAAACAATTGGCGCTGCAACTCTACCGTGGGATGCAAAAGATTCGAATTGTTGATGCGCGAATGATGGCACTGCAGCGTCAAGGACGCATTGGCTTTTACGGCGAAGCGCTAGGTCAAGAAGCTGCTGTGGTTGGGGCTGCAGCAGCGATGCAACCTCAAGATTGGTTGATTCCAGCACTGCGAGAAGCAGGAGCAGGGTTGTACCGTGGATTGACGCTTGATTCGTACATCGCACAGATTTTTGGTAACGCGGCTGATGTGACGAAAGGTCGGCAAATGCCGTGCCATCCCTGTGACAAAGAAACCAACTACGTCGTGATGTCGTCCTGCGTTTCAAGTCAAATTCCCCATGCTGTGGGAATTGCTTGGGGGATGAAAATCAAGGGTGGTAGCGAAGCATGCTGCGTTGGATTTATGGGAGACGGTGGAACTAGCGAAGGCGAGTTTCACGTCGCGTTGAACTTTGCAGGAGTCTCCAAAGTTCCTGTCGTTCTCATTTGTCAAAATAATCAGTGGGCCATTTCGACACCTGGAAAAAAGCAAACGGCTTCTGAAACCATTGCCATCAAAGGTTTGGGGTACGGTGTTGAATCTCTAAGGGCTGACGGCAACGACGTGTTGGCGGTTTATGAAATTTGTCGCTATGCTACGGAGAAGGCCAGGCGTGGTGATGGTCCGACATTTATTGAGCTTCTCACCTATCGAGTGAGTGCCCACTCTTCTTCTGACGATCCATCGCGCTATCGCGATGAGTCGATTACCGAAGATTGGAAGACCAACAAAGACCCACTCAAGAGAATGAATACCTTCCTCTCCGACAGGGGCTGGCTTGACGCCGATGAAGATCTGGCGTGGCAAAAGGATTATGAAGCGCAAGTACGTGCGGCGATTGCGCGACAAGAAGAAATCGCTCAGCCGCGGTTAGAAACCATCGTAGATGATGTTTTTGAAGAAGTTCCTTGGCATCTCAAAGAACAACTCGCAGAAATACAGTAATCGTCCGCAGACTTTTTCATAGCATTATCAGTAGTTTGCGTGAAAGAATCGGCCGGTGAACCCCTCTGTGGTATCCTTGAGGGGTTGTCCAAGATTTTATTGATAAAGGGTGATGAAAGTGTCCACGAAAGCCAGTTAGAGCTTAGCACTGGGGCACAAGTTACCACTTGTGAAGGTTCTTATTCTGCGGTTTCGAAAGCTGACAGCCATGGCACAGATTTCGATGCCACTGTTTGGTCCGGGCATGGTGGATATGATGGACCTAACTTCCACAATCACGGTGGGAACGAAACTCAAATTGCCATTTGTCAGGAAACTGATGGGTCTTGGAGAATTACGG
This sequence comes from Deltaproteobacteria bacterium, assembly GCA_020630875.1. GTDB lineage: Bacteria > Myxococcota_A > Polyangia > Haliangiales > Haliangiaceae > JAHDIH01. The sequence continues at coordinate 243,313 of JAHDIH010000002.1, forward strand.
CAAAGGAAATGTCGCAACCCGCATCTGGTTACCATTCCAACATACAAGTCCACATTAACACTGGTCCTGGAATAGACATTCGTGGTTTCTCTTGGATCAGTAACCTTGAAAAAGAGTATGGCGTCTCTTTCGAAAGCGGGAGTGCAAGCATTCCAACATACTTGGAAGGCTTTTTGGATTATCTGGAAAAACATCAGCACGGGGTTATATTCCGAGTGGAGATGGTAGATGGAGATACCAGTCCGCACCGTGACGGAAGCAAGGGGTTAGAACTCGATGACATTGCTCCGGCAATCAAGAATGCGACTAAGGACTCTGGTTTTATTTACTTGGGGTCGTGCAATTCAGGACGAAGGCGAGGAGATTTCTACGAAGATCACGATTCTGAGTTCCGATTTTCACAGGCGCTTGCGAATGAAACGGACAGAACTGTATTTGCTTCGCAGATGGAATCTTCTGCTCAGGTGACTGCAACGAATATGTCACGCTTGATTAATCGAGAAGAAGACGAGCGGTGTAATGTAAAACTGCAAAACCGAACGAAGTGTTTCATCCCCTCGTGAGATTGGAACGTTCAAATAGTCGGGCGAAACCTCTAAGCGATGTCTAAACTTCTACTCATACAAGGCGACCAGAGCGTACAGCCGCATAAACTTAAGAACGCGACTGGCGCTAAAGTTGTTACGTGCGAAGGCTCTTATGCTGCCGTGTCAAAAGCGGACTCCCATGGTACCGACTTTGATGCCGTGGTGTGGTCTGGTCACGGCGGATTTGATGGGCCGAATTATCACAAACCGCAGCAAGATGCGCCAAGAAGTAATGTTAATCAGACAGCAGTCTACATTTGTCAGCAAGATGATTCTACGTGGAAAATTTCTGCGCGGGAACATTCGCAACCGTCCGCTCATGAAACGATTCATGTCACCGTTATGCTCGCATCTATGGGACCGTTCGCAACGGACGCTCAGCGTTCGTGGATTAAGGACTTTGAGAAAAAGTTTAATACTCAGCTTGATACCAATAACAAGATGACGATCACTGCGAGTTTATTTCAAATCAAAGAGTTCTTCAGACAAACAGACAATGACAGAGTTCGCTTTGATCTAAAAGAATTGGACTTGAACGATGGTGCCGATGCCTTAGATTTATCTGAAGTTGGTCCCGCACTAAAAAACGCCACAAGCAAGAAAAATGGGTTCGTCTACCTCGGGTCGTGTCACTCGGGCAGTGTAGCGAGTAGTCGCGGTGTCTTTCGGACCGCAGGTGACGACCCGGACTACCGGTTCGCGCAAGGGTTGGCTGATGAAATTGACCGACTGGTCATCGCCGCACCGATGAAAACGTCAGAAGATGCCACCGCGACGAATATGTCTCGCTTGATGAACGTTAGTGACTCACAGAAGTGCAACGTCAAATTGCAGGACAGGGCACGCTGTTTCACCAGTTCGGATTAAGATTTCCACTTAATATTACAGCCAATGCTGGGTTTTTGGTTTGCTTCTTGCGGCTCACCGTTCTTCAGCTTCTCTAGCGCGTTGCGCATATCTTCACCGGTAACGGGTACCCCATTGCCTGGGCGAGAACTATCAAATTGCCCGCGGTACACTAGCTTGTGGTCGCCGTCGTAGATGTAGAAATCAGGAGTGCATGCGGCATCGTAGGCTTTAGCCACCTGTTGCGTTTCGTCGTACAGGTAAGGAAAGCAATAGTCGTTGGCTTTTGCATTTTCCTTCATTAGCTCTGGACCATCTTGTGGGTAGTTCTCCACGTCGTTACTGCTAATCGCAATAAAGGAAGCACCTTGCTCAGTAAACTCACGAGCAAACTTTGATAGTTCAGGTGCGAGATGGACCACAAATGGGCAATGGTTGCAAATAAACATCACCACGGTTCCCCAAGGGCTAGCTAGTTCCTCAAAGCTGACATTTTTGCCGCTGACCGTATCAGGCAGAGAAAAAGTAGGAGCTTTGCTTCCAAGAGGGATCATATTGGATGGTGTTCTAGCCATGAGCAACCCTACATTGCTTATACTACACGCTCAAGTACCGAGTGATTTTCTCCTGAGTATGAGATAAGCTTTCCATGTGAGGGGACTGCTAATTATTGTAGCTATTTGTGCCTGCGAGTCCGATGCAAAGAAAGTTGTGAGTAAGACCACTTCGGGGTGTGGAAAACTTCAAATAGAGTGTAGCGAAACGCTAAAGTCATTGAAGAATTCAGATCGCGCTCCCTTGTACGCGCAAGAGCTTGGCCGAGTTTGCGATAGTGGCGACTTGTCAGCCTGTAGCTACTTAGTTCCATTTTTAGTGGAAGGCAGTGGCGTCACTCCTCAGCCTGAAAAGGCTCGAGAACTTGCTGAGAAAGCGTGCCGCGAGAGCCTGCCCAGCTCCTGCAACAATTATGCGCGGCTTTTGGCAGAAGGAATAGGGGGAAGCAAGAATGAGTCAAAAGCTTCTGAGCTCTACCAAAAGTCTTGCGAGGGACGTGACGTCGTCGGTTGCTTTAATCTGGGGCTTCACTACGAATTGGGGAAGGGCGTCGAACAAGACATAGACGCTGCGGAAGCGTTATACTCCAGAAGTTGTTTGGCAGATGTAGCTCCGGCATGTTTACGGGCCGCGGAGATTGCTTTAGTGAAGGATGAAAAAGGGAAAGCTAAAGGATTTTTCGATAGGGCTTGCAGCAAGAATATCGAATCGGCATGCTCCGCGAGTCAGAAAATTTGCAATCAAGCACCTCAGCTTTGCAGCGGCAAAACGCAATAGAGTTTACCGTTTTGTTATGGCATCTTTGCCCATGTACGGACGAAGCACTTCGGGCACGGTGATCGTACCGTCTTCTTGTTGATACTGTTCCAAAATCGCTACCAAGGTTCTGCCAACGGCCAAACCTGAGCCGTTGATGGTGTGTACGGGTTGGGCTTTTTGTCCTTTTTCAGGGCGGAATCTTATTTTGGCCCGCCTAGCCTGGTAATCTTCAAAGTTAGTACAAGAAGAGATTTCTCTGAAGGTATTTTGAGCCGGAAGCCATACCTCAATATCGTAGGTCTTTGCGCCCGCAAAGCTCATGTCTCCTGTGCAAAGCGTCACTACGCGATAATGCAAACCAAGCTTTTGTAAAATCAACTCCGCTTGCAGACGCAGTTCTTCCAACGCTTGATAGCCATTTTCAGGTCGCACGAACTGAACAAGCTCAACTTTTTCAAATTGATGTTGACGAATTAGACCCCGAGTATCTTTACCGTAACTTCCAGCTTCTGCTCTGAAGCATGGCGTATGCGCGACGTAGCGAATAGGAAGACTGTCCCCATCTAGAATGTCGTCTTGATGCAAGTTTGTAGTTTGTACTTCGCCCGTGGGAGACAAAAATAGGTCTTCTGCTACTTTAAATACATCATCTTCGAACTTAGGAAGTTGACCGGTACCAACGAGGGCGTCGCGGCGTACTAAAGCTGGTGGCGCAATTTCTAGATAACCTGCCTCAGTGTGAGTATCCAGCATAAACGCTATTAGTGCTCGCGAAAGTTTTGCCCCGTCCCCCTTGAGTACGCAAAATCTTGCACCTGATATTTTGGCGGCAGTTTCGAAATCCAAAATGTCGAGGTTTTCACCAAGATCCCAATGAGCTAGCGGTTTAAACGAAAGTTCAGGCTTTTTTCCCCAAACATGCAGTTCAACGTTGTCTTCTTCACCTTTTCCTTTGGGCACGCTTTCATGTGGTGCGTTAGGAATCATCAGGTGAGCGTCACGTAACTTATCCGTGGCAGCATCGACCGCGACTTGTTTTTCTTTGATTGTGTCCGACAAAGTTTTGAGAGCTTCTCGGGTTTGTTGAAATTCAGGGGTCGCTTTGTCGACGCTAGCCATTTTCTTGCTCTCGTCGTTGCGTTTGGCACGCAACACATCAATCTCACTTTGCAAAGCTCGTTTTTCGCTTTGAATTTGTCGAAATGAAGAGACCACTTCGTCCCAGTTTCCAGGGCGACGCGTTACGTTATCGAGCAGTTCTTCACGGATCATGGTTGCAGAGTACTCAAATTCCCCACAAAACCAATGGTTGCGGAGAATTTCTTAGTGGGAAATGCCAAAGCGGGCAAGAAGTGAGCCTGTGTAGCATATGTCAGGTGTGTGGAATTCACGGCCACAGGTTTGAACGGGTGGGCGTCACCAGGCTAAACTACACACCTATGGTAAGCGTGGCATGTGGGGAGTGCGGCAAAGGGTTTGATACGCCTGATGCACCTGGAACAAATACAACTTGTCCTTCTTGTAAGGCAACAGTGCTGGTAGCGCCTCCGCAAAAACCAACATCACTGGGCATTGGGAAAATACCAAACATACCAAAGTTACCTAGCGTTCCTGCGGCTGCGCAAAATATGTTCGGAGAGGAAGTTACGACTGTCGATGGGGGGAAAGCGCATCTGCCTCCAGCCAAAGCTGCACCAAAGCGCACTATGTTAGGAATCAATACGACTGGCCAAACTCCCGGCGTATCGCAAACTACCCCACCTAAGCCATCTTCAGGTTTGGCAATGCCGGACCTAGGACAACCGCTGGACCTGGGACAACCACTGGAACTAGGAGAACCCTTATCGCTGGACTCTAACACTTCGGTTGGTGCAAGTCCTTCTTTTGACGATGAGCCCACGGGGATTGGGGGGGCACTAGACCTCATGCCACCAACACCGGCACCAATTGATCTCGGAGCACCTCTTGAACTTGGAACGCCAATTGACCTTGGTGATTCGTCAGGAAGTCCTCTGGAACTTGGAAAACCGATCGACTTAGGTGGAGCGCTTGACTTACCTGATTCGCCGAAGCTTTCCGCCATTTTAGATGCCACGCCTGGGCTAGATTTGCAGTCCACCGCGGGACCAAAAATGGAGATTGAACGAGGCGCTGCAGGAAGTGATTTACCGGCGCCGTCTTTGGGTCTTGATCTGGATTCTATGATGGGGACGGACTTGCCAGCTCCGACGATGTCGTCCGCGATCGACTCCATGGGAGATTTACCGAGCGCATCTCATCAGGCAGCAGCAGACTTGCCGATGCCTTCACTGGCAGGGAGTGATCTGCCAGGCCCATCTTTGGGGGGAAGCGATCTGCCACGGTCTAGCGGTGGTTTAGATTTACCCGGGCCGTCACTTGGACTAGATTTACCTGGACCATCGCTGAGCGGTCCTAGTGATTTACCGGCGTCGTCGTTTGGACCACCGAGTGACTTGCCTAGTCCCAGCTCAAACTTTGGTGATTTGCCTGGTGGGTTAGATTTGGAATCGCCTTCGATCGGAGACGATCTCCCTCGTTCATCTGGTGGTCTTAGTTTAGATCTACCTAAAAGTGACGGCGGAGCTCAAGACTTTTTTGGAGATGTCGAAGCACCAGATGCCCTTGATTTAGGTGGCGATTTGGCAAGCGGCGGCGACGACTTTGGATTGGACATACCCGCGCCATCTCCATCGCTTGATTTGGATTCCGTAGAACCCAGCAATAATGCGCCTTCTTTGGATCTAGACGATGGAAATAATGTCAGCGGTGTGTCCTTTTCTTCTGGGGGAGCCACCGCGGGTGGCGTTAGCTTCAACAATGCCGCAAACACTGGGTTCGAGACTGAGGGAGAACCCGTCGCGGCCAAAAGGAAGCCAGGAAAAAATCGCAAACAGGAAGCGAAGTCTAAGTGGTCTACTAAGAAAAAGGTCTCCGTCGCATTTGCCAGCCTTTTCGTAGTTGGGATCAGCACGGGGGGAGTAGCTTTCTACCAGATGTATAAAGAGAACTCGGCTCGTCAAGCTAAGATCGACGACTCGGTTGCGACGGCGCGAAAGTATCTAAATCGAGACGATGCAGGGCACTGGGACAAAGCTGCTCAAGCCGCCGAACGCGCGCTCACGCACGGTAGTAGCGAGTCAGCTCACGCTTTGGCCGCGCAGGCGTATTGGGGGGGCTATTGGGCTGAAGGATTGAAGCTGCAGCCGCGGTTGGCTAAGGGGAAAAAACACAAAAACTATCTCGAGAAAAATGCCTCTAATTCACCCGATGCAAAAAAGGCGATGGCCCTGCATGCTCTACTCTCAGGTTCGGCATCTCGCGCGGAACAACAGCTCCAAAGTCTCAAAAACAAAGCGAGCCAGGACTCAGACGTCTGGCTATTCTTGGGCTGGTCGCAAGCGGCACAAAACAAGTGGGCTCTCGCTCACGGTTCGTTTTCTCAGGCCCTCAATAAGTCCAAAGGCAGAAAAGTTCCAGCGCTTGTGGGACTAGGAGACGCGTCGCTTAGTTTGAGCAAAGGAGATGAAGCCCTCAAACATTACACTGCGGCCTTGGCAATCCGCCCCAATCATTTGGCAGCTCAGGTTGGCAAGGCGATGGCGCAACCCTCGAAGAATTTCGGAGATAGGGAAGCCGCGCTGGAAGCCGTTCTTTCACGTAAAGATATCGATTCCGGAGATCCCCGAGTCATTGCAAAAGCAAACATTTTTGCTGGCTACGAAGCACTCGCGGCTAACCGGGTGGAAGTCGCTCAAAGTCGATTTCAGAAGGCAATCAACATTCAGCCCAAAAGTATCGAGGCTGGTATTGCAGTTGCAGAAGCGGCAGTGGAAGCAAACGACTTGCAAAATGCCAAGACTCGTTTGAAGTCCGTGCTAGCGATGTCTGCCAACAATCCTGCGGCATTACTCACGCAAGCAAAGTTGGACTACAAGCTAGGAGATATGGAGGCATCTCTTGAAGAAACCGACAGGCTTTTAACACGGAAAGATCTCCCCAAGAGGGTTAAATACGAAACGTACTTACTTCGCGGAAAAATTTTCCAAGTGCAGGAAGACATGACGGTCGAAACCACCAAAGCTTACGAGGAAGCTCAAAAAGTTGTTGGAGATGATGACATCAAAGCCACGATCTTACTTGCGAACTACTTTACCAAAATTGGTAATCCAGACAGAGCATTAGAGATTCTTCAACCTGTCAAAGAACGCGCAGAAGAGGAGCCGAGTTTGGCGTTAGCCTTAGGGATTGTTCATCTTTCATCCAAACGTCTCGATTCTGCTGAAAAATGGTTTAAGACAGCGGTAGCCAAAGATCCGAGCAACGTCGAGATGCAATATCAATTGGCTCGCACGTACCAAATGCAGGGAAAAATAGACAAAGCTCTTGGCATCTTTAGGAGCGCCTATGCGAGTGCGCCAGCACGAGAAGATATTGCACTGCGGATTGCCGGAATTACAGAATCTCAAGGTCAAAAGAACGACGCGAAGAAGATGTACGAAGAGCTTCTTTCTCGGCCTGATGCCACCTTAAACGCCAAGACCCTGGCGGGACGATTTTACGTACGAACCGAAGAGTTTGATAAAGCAGACCGACTTGGAAAGGAAATTCTTCAGCGAGACAAAAGCCATCCAGGAGGTCACTTTTTGGTGGGAGTTAGCGCGTTGAATGAAAAAAGAACAGAGGACGCCATCAACGGGTTCCTCTCTGCAGTCAAAGGAGATCCTAACGCGGAGTATTACTATTATCTTGGTGTCGCTAATGAGCGGGCGTCTAACAATCGCGCTGCGATCACAGCGTACTCCGCCGCTACGTCGCGAAATGAAGAATATCTCGAACCGCTCTTGGGACTTGCGCGAATGCACGGGATGCTCAGAAAATACGAAGAAGCAGAAGTCGTCTTGTTGAAGGCTAAAAAACTAGCTCCGAACAATCCCGAAATCGCGTTTAGACTGGGTCGCGCATTGTTAGAAAATGCGACCAACAAGTCGGAAACGAGTGCGGGAATCGACGAAATGAAACGTGCGACGAGATTGGATCCTAAATTGGCTGAGGCCAATTACTACTTGGCACAAGCGTACGCTGATGCTGGTAAGGAAAAAGAAGCGGCGCGAGCACTAACGCTGGCGACCAAATACGCAACAGAGGAAGACCAATGGCTGACTGGTGCCTATCGCCAATTGGGATACATCGAGCGAGACAGAGGGAATCGGTCCGCTTCGATGTCGGCATTTAACAAGTATCTGAATCGAGTTACGACCGAAGACCGCGAAGTGCAAGAAGTTCGTGGGCATATGGCTGAGATGCGTCGAGGTAAATGATTGCCCAATTTCGCGGCGCGATGCTTGCTGAAGCACTATACTACTTACAATGGTAGACTTTGACTTCAGCTTTCCCAAGTACATAGCAAAGCGTTACGGTGAGGTAGCTGCTCGCATCCAAGCGGGTGCCGCCTATGCATTCGCAGGTGAGCGAAGAGTACGCGTTGGTCTGGTAGCCGCAAAACCCGTGATGTTCAGTTTGGCAGCAGCTACTAGCGGCTGGGTTAATCGCTCCAGACCAAAGCTTCTTAAGCGAGCTGTTCATGTGAACAATCAAACGCTTCCTGAGTTTCACGTACATCTTGTAACCGCTGCGAAGATTCTAGGAATCACGACTCCTCAAGCCTACATTCACGAAAGTGAGAGCTTACCTCTTGCAGGGGCATTTGGTGAATCGAACAACGCAACACTTTGGTTTCATAAGAAGGTTACTACTTTAGAACCGGAACTGATGGCCGCCGTTGTTGCATGGGCCTGCGCTGAATGGCAAAACGATCATGCGCCACTTACCACAGCGATGTTGTACCTTAAAAACGATGCTGAACTTGTGGTCCGGGTTCCCGGAAAAATTGCGGCGCTTGCCATCCATCAATGGCGTAGGCGTGCAGACATCACTTCAGACCGGGCGGCACTTATTGTCGCTCAGGATTTGTCCATCACAAGTCGAGTGCTCTTTGTGCTTTCTGGCCTGCCGGATCCTGGCAGCAACTGGCAAGGCAATGAGCAGAATAGGGGCATTAGGACTCGCATAGCGGCGCTTGAACTGTTCGCAAGGAGCGCATTTTACATAAACTTTACAAAAACTACGCCGGAAAACGGCACTCCATTGTCAAGCGATCAATTGGATGATGAAGTAACAGCAGTGGTAGGAACTTTATGAGTTACATTGAAATCAAAAATAACATTATTGAAAAACTCCGTACGACTGCGGATATTGCAGAAGAAATCGGTAGTAAGTCGATCGCTGAGAATATTCGACACGAACGAATAGAAAAACTGCAGAAAGAACGTTTCCATGTCGTTGTGCTGGGCGAATTCAATCACGGCAAGTCTACCTTCGTAAATGCCATTTTAGGAGACGAAGTGTTGCCGGCAGGAATTACGCCAACGACTGCCGCAATTAATCATATTGTTCATGGGTCAGTCCGTGCTGCGAAAGTCCGCTATCGAAATGGTGACGAAAGAAAGATCTCTATTGAGAATATTGGTGACTGGGTTACTACCAAATTAGAAGATCCAGACAAGGTAGCCTACGTTGAAGTTGCTCATCCGTCACCGATCCTAAAAGGAAACGTCACGCTCGTCGATACTCCTGGAGTAAACGACCTTAACGAGCAACGAGCTGAAATTACGTACGGGTACGTACCCAGAGCTGATGCCGTACTGTTTTTGCTTGACGCGTCTCAGGCGCTTAAAGAGTCAGAGCGGGAGTTCCTCACAAGTCACATATTGGAAGTCGCCAAAGATCGTTTGATTTTTGTATTGGGGAAGATTGATGTCTTAAACGGAGATGAACGAGCTGAAGTGCAAAGCTACGTAAAGAAGAGTCTTGACGATATATTCGAGCGCGAGATGCCACTGTTTTCTCTTTCCGCCAAAGCCTGGCTTGATCATCAAGATGAAACAGCAGGGATGCCAGAGTTCCTTACTCATCTGAAGACGTTTCTCGAAAGTGATCGAATGAGATTACTTCTTTCTAACGCAGCAAAAGACGCTGAAAGAGTATGCCACTACGTAGAACACAACCTCGCTTTAAAGAAAAATGCGTTAGAACTCGGCGTGGATGAATTGGAGCGCCGAGCTGCAAAGGTCAAAGAACAACTAGCCGCTAGCCAAAAGGACCTTGCAGAACTTCATTTGCGAATAAAGTCTGAGGCTGGAGCAATGAAAACTCAGGTAAACCTTGATCTGCAAACCTTTACCAGGGACTTTATTGCCGCACTGCCAGCTCAAATTGACTCGGTTCACAGCGGCGACTTGAAGTCTTATCTCCCAGGGTATTTAGAAGACACCTTCAGAAATTGGGCAGTGCAAGAAGGTGAAAAGCTAGCGGCTCATATGAAGTCTTTGAGCGAAGACGTTATTTCAGTAACCAATCAAAGCGTTGCGAGCGTCTCACAGGTTGCTGCGGAACAGTTGACACCGGAAGATACCGAGATAAATATTGATATTAACAGTCTCAAATACGACGTTGGCATTTATGCAATTGGTGCCTTAGGTACAACGGTCTTTCTTTTCGTTAACACCTTAGCTGGTGGGCTACTTACTCTCGCGGCTCCGATTCTGTCCATCATGCTTAAATCCAAAGTTGATGGGGACATCAAGGAACAAGCCAAACAAAGAGCTCCAGAAGCAATAGAAAGAGCCGCGGCCGCGGTTAAGCCACATTTTGAGCAGTGTATCGACGACTTTGAAAAGCGTCTCAGTTCGTTTGTCACAACGGCAGGAAACTCATTGTATAAAGGAATCTCGGAACTTTTGTCTTCAACTCTTGAAGAAAGAAAGGCGGCCAAGGAAGACATTTCTCAAGTTGTCTCTCAAGTAACGAATCAACAAAAGAAAGTAGAAGAAATATCAAAGTCGCTGACTGATATACAGAGCGAGTTGCAGGCGAGCAATTAGTCAGTCAGAGGGGTGACTTGCCTGCGGACTTGTTGTCCGTAGGATTCCCCTGAGCTGTATTGATTATCGACCACGCCTTCGCGTCTTCTCGCGACTGTAACGGTAAGTGGGCATAGCTCTGTAGCATCAATGATCTTTGGAAGGGTGATTTCCCCTTGATCAACATCTGCCGTAATTTCTAGAGGATTCTCTAAACACTCACCTTGCACGGTAACCAAGACTGAGCTTAGAAGGTCGTCGTTGTCCCAACCAATAATGGTTGTTGACGAGCGCGAAAGTGACGTTATGTTAAACAGCTCGAAAGGCGGTGGAATCTCAAAGGTTGTATTTGTTGCCGACCGAAACTTCGTTCGTATCAGCCAAACGTCGTATACCTCCCCAACGATGGCTGGGTCGTGACTCGAAGTGTAAACAGGACTTTCATTGTTCGGAAGCCTATCCATGTCAGCCTGATCAGGCGCTTTACCGGCCCGCAGTGCATCTTCACCTGACAGCTGCACAAATTCGCCACCATTGCTCCGGAGGATAGTTGAGACCACCAGTTTATTCTCTGGTCCCACAGAACCCATGGTTTGCATGACGACAGATGATGTATCTAGATCCTCTGATGGGACGATACCCTCAGGATCGGTACACCCTGCCAACGCACATAGAACCACGGCTAATTTCCCCCTCACCCATATAGTGTACCAAAAACGCAGACATTTTGGCCAGCTTTGCGATGAATCGGGAGTTTTTTCGAGTACGATGGTGTGCGCAAGTGTCTATTTGGTCGCGTATAGAAAAAGGTATCTCATCGTTCACAGATGGATTGTTATCCGACGAGTTCGCTAACCAGCTTGCCGAAGGAAAAGAAGCACTAAATTCAGGTGATGCAGACGCGGCATTGTCTGTGGCTATGGGTGTACTTGCTACATCTCCGCACCATCCGTCAGCCAGCTTACTGGCAGCCGTCGCCAGGTGGGAACTGGGCGAGAAAGAGGAAGCGATAGACACTATTTCGTCGTATCTTGCGGTCGCACCGTCCGATCTCACTGCGCGATTTACCATGTGCCGAATGAAAGTTTTGTCGGGCGAGAAAACGGCTATTTCAGAATTGTCGAAAATCGAAAATCCAAGCCAAGACTTGCGGGCGCAAATAGAAAAGCTTCGCGGAAGGGCACTGCTTTTTTCCGGAGAGTATTCAGCCGCAATTCGAGAATTTGATGCATCGAAAATGTATCGAAAAGAGGATCAAGAAATTGAGGAGTATAAGTACTTTGCTGAAGTATGTCTCTACTTGCTAAGAGAGAGGGATTTGCCACGAGCGCTTGCTGCTGATAGTACCCTTGTTAAGGCGGCGAGCCGTTTGTTGAGTGGCAAAGTATTTGCCGATAGTGGCGTGGCACCTGCTAATGACGAGGAACGACTTTATTGGGAGTTGGCTTACCGCGAAGACATAGAGCATCATAACAAAAATTCGGCGGTTCTTGCATCGCTGGCACGCAACAGTAATTCGAAGCAATTACAAGCGTTATTAAAGTTAGAAAAAATTCGTCCGTCATTGGCGGTTCAGTCTTGGGCAATCGAGGTGGCGTTAGAACAGGATAGTCTAGACTCAGTCTCAGAAATCATTGAAAAGGTTGTAAGCAAACGCGCAACGAGCATAATTGGAAACCTCGGTCGAGCAGGGGAGTTAATAGCGTCAGGGCATTTGGAAGAAGCTCGAGAACTCATTAGTAGGTTCAAACTTCACGAGGCCGCGGAGCAACTCTTTGACGCTTATGTGGAAAGAGGCGCGTATGAATCAGCAGTAGATTTAGCAGTGCAAGGCAACTTGGTTTCGCCAAAGACGAAACTTGGAAAACTACAGACGACGTTGCAACTCACCTCCTTAGCTGCTGCGAAAGACCTAGATGACTATCTACTAGAACATCGTTGGTTAATCGATGAGTGGGCCAATACGTCGATTTACGTGGGACCGTTAACCATTGCGATGATTGGCGAGTTTTCTTCCGGTAAAACGTCACTGATAAATACGATGGTCGGAAAAGATATTCTAGAGGTAGGCCCGACTCCCGTAACCTCTATTCCTACGTTTGTTACATCAGGCGTGGCTAACCAAACTAGGATTCTAAACCGAGATGGAACGTTTACTAGCAAGTATGAGGAAGCGAATGCCAAAAGTCGGTATGTGACATTGGATAGCAACGCCTTGGGTGGTTTACAGTTGGTGGACACGGCTGGGATCAACACTCGAATGCATGGCGATCGTGCTCAACTAACCGTACTTTTAGAAGAGTGCGATGCAGCGATATGGGTTTTCCGTGCAGCTCAAGCGGGCAAAAAGTCAGAGTTGGACTCGATTACTCATTTTGTAGAACAAAGACTTCCCATATTTGCGTTAGTGAGTAAATCAGACTTGTTAAGTGACGTTGAGCGTAAATCCGTTGAAATTGCCGTCCGTGAAGCACTACCTCGGAGTGTTGAATTTTTGGGAATGACATCTGCAAAGCGTGACAGTGACGAGATACGTCAACTTTTTCAGCCGCTAGCATCCGATGCCGCAAAGTTTCGAAATATAAGATACATGCGTAGCGCCATGCGAGCGTCAAAGTTTGCAGAACGTCGACTACTAGATACGATTGATGATTTGCAAAAAAGTACGCATTCGGAAAACGAGTTTTCAGGAGTTGAACAAATGCGAGGGAGATGGTCCGTTCAATCGACGAAGATTTGGAATCTTTTTGAGACCTCGCACGACGAGCTAGCACAAATGGCAGATCGCAAGCATGGGTTGCGGGCGCCAGATGTAGACTATCTCCGACGTAAAATTACAAAAGCGATTAACGAAGAATTCCAAAATGTTGTTTCTGGTTTGGAATTAGATTTCAAGCATATCGAATGGACGAGCGACTTAATCAAAGGTAAGGCAAGTGGCTTGATAGAAACCTTGCTTTTTTCTCCTGGCGCTATTGAAGCCATTCAAAAGCGTGACAGGAGTGAAATAAAGAGGAGATTCGACTTTGTCTTTGGAGCGCTGGACTCCTTATTGCAGGAAGAAGCCGATACGCTAGACGTAATGACAACGAGAAGTCGTGCCGAACGAAAGAGACGGAGAGACAATTGGTTGGCCGTCGCAGAATTGCGTTTGGCCGTCGCACGAGCTTGCATTGAAGCAACTACCAACTGGCTAGATTCATTAGAATGATTTCGATTGGAATTGACGAAGCCGGTAGAGGGCCAGTGCTCGGCCCCATGGTAGTAGCTGCAGTAGGTCTTTCAAATATCGCAGAAAAGAAATTGAAGCGTTTAGGCGTGACAGATTCCAAAGCTTTTGGTGCCGGCGAAAAAGCAATTTCCACGCGCAAGGACTTGGCGAGAAATATCGGTGAGATTGCAGAGTTTGTTGCCCTTCGGGTTGCGTCTGTAGCGACTATTGACTGCCGCGTCGCCCTTCATCAGCTCAATCAGCTGGAACAGGAGATGGCAATGTCGCTTGTTGAAGGTCGGCAAGAGGCACAAGTCATTTTTGATGGCAAACTTGTTTTTGGGGGGCTAGCTAGCACCATGAAAAATGCAGTGGCGGAAAACAAGGCAGAGGAGAAGTACATCAGTGTTGCCGCAGCCTCGATAGTAGCTAAGTCTCATCGAGACGCACTGTTTTCTCTGATTGCTCAGCGATACTTTCATGCCTACGGTGAGCTGAGGGGAGGAGGCTATGGCAACAAGGCGACGAGCGATTTTCTCTCTAAGTACGTCGATGACCATGGACGCTTGCCACCAGAAGCACGAAAATCGTGGCCCCACAACTACCTTCCTGATGTCTTTAGGCAGATGTTGCGGAAGAATTGGCGATGCAGTGAACTTGGGTTGGCATTCTGAGCAAAAACTTCGTACGCTAAATGTATGGGAGGAAAACCAAGAATGGGAACCGCATATGAAGGCCGAGTCGAGAAAAATGATTTGGCTGGTGGCTTTTGGCAGTTGGTTTGTACCGATGGAAACAGCTATCAACTAGAAGGTGCAGACTCTGGTTTAAAACGACAAGGGTTGCGGGTTCGTATCGTTGGTGGAGTACAGCGTTCCATGTTTGGTATCGGTATGGCTGGACCTCATCTCAAAGTTGAGTCTTGGGAAGAAATATAGACTCTACAGCGAGGCTCTAGCTCAAAGTGATTGCCCGGTATAGAGTATGAGAGCATGAACCAATTTGCTCCTACAAAAATTATTGGGATCGGTCGAAATTACGCTAAGCATGCCCGTGAGTTGGGCAACGACGTTCCAGAGTCTCCGATAGCTTTTCTCAAGCCACCTTCCTCTGTTGTAACCTCGGGACAGGTAATCGTTCGTCCTGATTTTCAGCGAGTGGATTACGAAGGCGAACTAGCAGTAGTTATTGGTAAACGCTGCGTGCGGGTTGGGGGTGATGACGCTTTGAATTATGTCGAAGGTTATACGTGCGCCAATGATATCACGGTGCGAGATCTTCAGAGAAAAGGTGGCCCGTGGTCAGTGGCAAAAGGCATGGATACGTTTTGCCCCTTGGGACCTGCAATAGTGGCTAATCTTAATCCTCAAAACGTATTGTTGAGAACCACGGTTAATGGAGAAGTAAGGCAAGAAGCGAACACTAGTGAGATGGTTTTTTCAGTAGCTGAAATTATCAGTTACTTAAGCTCTGTCATGACGCTTGAAATAGGAGATGTGATTCTGACCGGAACTCCGGCAGGTGTTGGCAATCTCGATATTGGAGATGAAGTCTCTGTGACCATTGAAGGAATAGGGACTCTAACGAACAAAGTAGTTTCTCATGGTTAAGTGCGTAGTTGGTTTTGGCGCAAACCTCGGAACTCAGCAAGAAATCCTTTCTCTTTTTTCCAAAGCGGTAGGTCTTTTGAGTTGGCCAATAGTTGGTGCAGCGTCACTTTACTCGAGTGCAGGGATGGAGGGGGCCCGCTCAACTAATGCGTTTTTTAATACTGCGGTAGCGTTTGAAGTAGAAAATAATCCGACAACGGTTCTGAGGAAACTTCTAAGTACTGAAACTACGCTTGGGCGTAAGAGAGTACGGTGGCATGGACCAAGGAACATAGACTTGGACTTGCTGCTTATTGGAGACAGAAGCGTTCATTGTCCTGGACCACCACCAACCATCGTTCCTCATCCGCGACTTCATGACCGTCGCTTTGCATTAGAGCCAGCGATAGAGCTACTCGGTAGCGATTATCAGCTTCATGGCCACGCTCTTGCATTTTGGCATAAGCGTGCATCAAACCAACGAGTTACTAAACTGGGGCAATGGACTTCTGTAGGACATGTAGGACCACTATGCAACTTGCGATAACTAGCTGCTGAGCGGTATGATTGACAAGTATTGAGTGGTTGGGAAGAAGATAAAACTAGCGTCGCCGCTGGTTTATGGGAAGGACCTATTACCTCTTCCGGTAACGTTCACCGACCTCCGAACCGATGGTTTTCTCAAGAGGTAACGCAACCCAAAGCGAAAAATCATTGGAAAGAAAACAGCGCGATTCCGCACGCCGAATTGTTGGTCATTCTAGGTGAAAATAAGGATGCTAGGGTAGTGATTCACAAAACACCTTTTTGGGTGGGGCGGAGCTTAGAAAATGACTTTATCATTCACGACATTACCGTTTCAAAAAAGCACTTTGTTGTCGAATTTAGTGACGAAGGTGGCTTCGTTGTTCGAGACTTGGGATCCGGTAATGGTACGCTTATCGATGGATCTCATTCTGATTCAGGAAAAGTAGTTCGAGATGGCGACGTCATAGATCTTGGCCATACGCACCTCGCTTTTCGCTCTGCGGCATTCAAGGCTAAATCAAAGAAGCGCCCCAAGCCTCCTCCCATTCCTCGTACCGCAGTTCCTGCTCCACCCGTTGCTAATACTCCGCGCAGTTCTGGCTCTGATAATAAATTGACGGTCCAGGAGTTTCCAAGCACCGTATCAAGTCACGGAAAAACTACTGCACCTGAGACCAACGTGCCTTCTCAAATACCGATTAGTGCTTCAGCGCCACCATTTCCGCCTTCTCCACCAGCGGCTGTGCCCGTTGCTAAAAAGTACGAGCCAACCATACGGGTGGATGCTTTGAGCCGCAACCAAATAGCTGTAGCCAACGACCTGTCAATCAAACCATCTCGAACTGGTCTTTACATTGGGATTGCCGTTCTTGTTGTTGCCATCGTCGCGGTCATAGTCCTTTTATAGAGTTCCGATTCGAACAGCAACGAAACAAGTAGAGCGACCGAAGTCGCTCCACTCAACGACTAGTTCTTCGTAGCTTTACCATTCTTAAACTTCCACTTACCGCCATCTTTTAGCGTCTTTGTTGGAAAGTCGACGGAACCTCCCGTAATTTTGCACTCTTTGGCGGTAGAGTGGAATGTGTAGGTTGCTGTGGAACTTCTGCGGACGGTGATGGTTTTACTGCTACCATTGCATTTTAGTTCAATTTTGTGTGCTTTTGAGTCGTTGTTGTATACGCGAATAGAGCCCGCGAACGCGGAGCTACAAAAAAGTAGTGTACCTAGAAAGAGTGCTTTTTTCATTTACCTAGGTTAGGAGATCCGTCGTGTAGGTTTCAAGGTCCTCAATGGTATCGAATTTCTTTGCAATGCCCGTCTCAACGAACTGACTGGTTTCAACATCAAAAACGGCCGGCAGTTGAGAATGCAAGAAGCTAGCGAAGCCACGAATGGCCTCTTCGAATGTCAAAAATGCTTTGCCTGCGAAGTCAAAGTTGGCTTTGGTTTGCTCCGTGATTCTGATAGGAACGGTACCACTCGGTCCGCAAATATCCATTATGAGTTCGCGACCTTCGCCATACTCTGGTGGCAGTTGTCGCACGGATAGTTTTGTTGCATCCTTCCAAGCGACAAATGACGTGGAGGTTTGAGCACCTTTAGCGGTAAAGTGGCACCTCTCACTAGCTAGCTTAACCCTTGAAACCGGGATGGATTGAGTGGCCAAAACACTCTGATTATTGCTTGCCCCTTTATGTGCTGCGTCCTCGGCTACTACATTGCCAGAATTCTTTACCGTTGCTGGGGCAATAACTTCGTTTTCACCGCCAAAGTCGTCATAGCTGGTCGGCAGTAGTTCGTTGGTATCAAGTAGTCCATAGACTACGGTAGAGGAAAAGGCCAATAGCGCAGCACCGTATCCCCAAGATACGCCAATAGCTGACACTGAACTAGGAGCCAAAATCCAAAACGTAATGCACAAACCAAAACCGAAAAATCCGGACTTTGCTGCAATGATCTCCAGCAGTCGTTGTTCATTATTCGTTTCTCTCGTAACGATGACTACCAGCAACATAAGTATCGAAACTATTGATGCGATCCAGATCAGCCTTCCTACCGTTTGAAAAACTTTTGCACATCCGAGAATTCTACAGAGTTCCCCTTCCTGGCAGGTTCTTCCCGATTTCAATTGCTCAAGCATTTTGGCGACCCTAGGATCTGCATTTTGAATCCCCATAGATTCAAGTTCGTCGATCTGCTGCAAGTATTGTTGCTTTGCCGCTGCAGACATCTCTACGCACAAAGATGCCTTGGTCAGTCCTAAGCCAATAGAAACGGTGGTCCCCATTGTGCTTTTTGATCCATGCCACCAACTAGTAGATAGCAAGCAAAAAACTAACAAAGAAATAGTGACCACCGGCCATGCTATTCTTGCAACTCTTTTCCAATAGTTGGGCATTCTGGATTATAGATGCAAAAGATCGTCGACTTCAATGAACGAGCTTTCATCACAAAGCCGCTAAGTGTGTGATTCCAGGGGGATTTGTTTACATGATTCTAATAGAACCTAAGTTCTGGAAGTGTTAGCGTCCGCGGGATGAGGATACTTGCACTAGTAGCTACGTTTGCCGCATGTACTTTTGATACTTCTGGACTTGGATTTAAAGCTAGTCCGGATGGCAATGTCGTTGGCACTGACTCTGCGCCAGCAAGTGACGGTCCGATTCAGGCGGATGCGTCGCCTCCTTGTCCTGGCGGTGCTTTGACGATTGACCCCAAGAACTTTTCG
Source organism: Deltaproteobacteria bacterium (assembly GCA_020630875.1). GTDB lineage: Bacteria > Myxococcota_A > Polyangia > Haliangiales > Haliangiaceae > JAHDIH01. Next base: position 262,059 of record JAHDIH010000002.1, read on the forward strand.
AAATGTGAAATACCCGCACCCATCACCTGGAACTTTACGCCAGGCGCCTGGGAGCTAGATACCAACTCGTTGACTCTAACAGGACCAAGTGGACCAATCTCAGTCTCTGCAAATACCGTAAGGCAAGAGGTCAGCTCGAATAGGGTAGGGCCCGACTTGGCAATTTTTGCGATAAACCAGCTGGATATCCCGTCGGGAACTTCTATCAAAGTAACTGGCAATCGAGGGTTGGTGTTGGTCTCTTTTGGCGGCGTTTCGGTGAGGGGAACAATCGACGCTTCTGCCAATCTTCAGCGAAAAGGAGCTGGGGCAAATCATATATCAGGCTGTGGAATTGGCGCAGGCATCACAGGGATCCCGTACGCAATACCTTCTGTGGGAATCGCTGGCAGTGGTGGCGGGGGTGGGGGCCATGAGAGCCGCGGCGGTCGTGGCGGAAAAGTTAAAGATGGCGTGGCATCGCAGCGCGCTCCTGGAGGACAAGCATTCGGTTTTCATTCGCTTCAACCTTTGGTGGGCGGGTGTCATGGCGGTGATGGCGGAGCCTCAGGTGCTGGAGTCGGCGGAGGTGGCGGTGGCATTGTAAATATCGTGGCAGATACCGTAATCGCTATCGATGGCGGAATCTTCGCAGGCGGCGGCGGCGGCGAAGGTGGAACAGATGAGGGCGGCGGCGGCGGAGGTGGCTCTGGAGGAGCAATACTTCTCGAAACTACTGTAGGCATCACTGTCAACGGCATATTAAATGCAACCGGCGGTGGTGGTGGAGAAGGGGGCCATTTTGGTGGCACAGCTCAGTCGGGACAGAATGCGAGACCTGATGGGACTTTGGCACTTGGTGGCAACACGGTGGCAGAGTCTGGTAGCGGTGGTCATGGTGGCACCACAGCGGCTAACCCAGGGGATGGAGACCAAGCAACGTCAAGCAGTCGGCCTCGTGGCGGCGGCGGTGGTGGTGGCGCTGCCGGCAGAATTCATGGCACGGCTGGATGGCAGATTTCTAATTCGGCATCTGTTTCTCCTACACCGCGATAAGTCTTAGATTTTTGTAAATACTAGCACGCAATGAGACCAGAGCCGTCCGGCTATTGGTGTTGGAATCCGAGCTACGTAAGGCCAAAAACGTATACTGCGCCAAAGGAAAACATTGGTTCTAATAAGATTGTTTAGGTCCGCCAAATTATCGTAGTCGTCGTAGTCATTTAAATGACCAGCAACTTGCGAGGGACGTCTAATGCTCCAAACATTGTCGGTGTACTGATGTACAAAGAGCAGTCCTCCAGTTGATAATACCCTACTGCATTCACTAAATACTTTGGTCGGATCCAGATAGCGAAAAACACCTTTGGTTGCGACTATAGTGTCGAAATGATTATCTGCAAATGGCAAGTGGTTTGCAGTAGCTTGACAAACTCTAGGAGCATCACCGTGTTTAAGCATAGCCATACTAATGTCTATGCCAACAGAGTGGTTGCCTCCAATTTTATTTAGTAGACGACCGGTGCCACAACCAAGCTCGAGACAAGAATGGCCGCCGCGTGCTGCGGCGACCATATCCTCTTCTACTCTTTCGAACCGCTGACGACTGACTTTGTCTCCATGCCTTTGGTTGTATCCTTCGGCAGAGCTGTCGTAATTAGCCGTCGGTTTCAATTTCCTTAGCCAATTCCTCTAGTTCGCTTTCGTAGTTATCCTTAGTGATACCCGCTTCGACCTCGTCTTCGAAATCCGCGGATACTGGAAGTGGAGTTGTCTCTTCGAGGGCGTCACCTGTGGGTGTCTCCGGCGCTACTTGAACCGCAGGGGTGGTTTCTGCGGAAGGTGTCTTTTTGTTCTCTTTTTTTCCACATGCCGAAGCGAAAGCAACCAAAAGTAGTATCGTTGTTAGTCGAATCACTGTGCACCCGCCATTCTTCCGTGTTTGATGAGCCATTTGCTATGTCTGCTCTTCTCTTTCATTTTGAGTTTAACGACTCTCTCTATGAGCTTTTCTCTTTTGGCATCAAGTGCCAAGTCGTGTACTCGGTCGAGCCTAGCAATGCGTTTGCCGTGTCGAGTAAATTCTTGTTTCAGACTCGCACGATCCACCTTTGCAAACTTAAATCGTTTGGCACGAGCCATCGCTGCCTTTCTTTGAGCTGCGCGTCTTTGAGCTCTGGTCCTTTTGCGTTCTTCCTTTGACATGCGACCCATGTGATGGCCGTGCCCACCGTGTGCTTTATGTTTGTTGCCGTGGCCATGTCCACCGTGGCCATGTCCACCGTGACTTCTCGCTGCGGCACCATCTCCGCCACCAGAGCCATCACCTGCTCCCGCACCATTTCCCTCGCCCATGCCGTCACCACGTTTTGCTTTGCGCATGTCTTTGCGGGCTTCCTTCATATCCTTGCGCGCCCCCTTCATGTCCTTGTGGGCATGACGCATATCTTTTCGTGCGCCTTTCATATCTTTGCGCGCACTTTTCATGTCTTTGCGTGCGCCTTTCATATCTTTGCGTGCGCCTTTCATATCTTTGCGTGCGCCTTTCATATCTTTACGCGCTGCTTTTTTTCGTCGGTTCAACTCTTGGCTTAACTCTTCCGCTTTTGTGTTGTCCCCCCAAGCGGTTGAAGCCAAAAGTGTTATTGATAACACAATTAAAACTTTTCTGATCATTTTCCCCTCCTAGTTGTTGCGACCATGTCGCATTCAATTATCAGTCATTAATTTCTTCGAGGATACCCCTCAGCACGAAATCTTTGACTGCTGCGCTCACATCTAATTTTAGCTGTTCAGCTTCCACTTCGCCCGAATAAATTTCTAACAGGCATGCGACCAGCTCCTCTATACTCCGAGGATTTTCGCAATGTTGCCAAATAGCAGAACCAGGCTCGTTCAAGTCGTGCATCTTGTTGTCCGGGGCGGTGATAATTGTTGCGCGATTCTCGAGAATCCGCCCCGCTGTCAGCTTGTGCCTTCTGTACCTAGCCATGGTTAAGTGTAGCCGAAAATCAATAGTTTTGTGTTTTAGGGAAGTAATAACGCGGTGGTACGTAACAAGAAGTGTACAGATGTGAAAATGCATCGTTTCGCTGTGGTTGGTGGTATTAGCCACCAAGTGATGGCGAGACCCACCAAGTGGGACAAAGCGAACTGAGTAATTTCAGTAGTTTACGGTTTGGCACCGCTCTTGCTTTACCTGAAGCGATGTCCAAAACAACGAAACCGAGTGAATGGTCTGATGGTGAGCTTCTTGAACGCGTTCTAGCTGATAGCAACGTCGCTTGGAACGAATTCCTAAGCCGCTACAAGAACCTCATCTTTCGGTGCATCACAAAGGTAACTCACAAATTCTCACCGGTAATGTGTAATGCGGACGTTGACGAGGTATTTGCAGAAGTGATGCTCGCTCTTGTCCATAACGATAAGCGTAAGTTGCGACTCTACAATCCGGAGCGCGGCACTAAGCTTGGATCGTGGATTGGCATGATCTCAATCAATGCCGCCTACGACTATCTCAGGGGAGCTGGACGGAGACCAATGCTCGATCGAATCGATGGCACGCCAGAAAGAAACGAAGAAACTACGCGGACGCCACTCGACGTCGTTGTTGAAAAAGAAAGATGGCAACATCTCAATGGCATCCTCGCTGACTTCTCAGACAAGGACCGACAGTTCCTCGATCTCTACTACGCCAAAGGCCTGGACGCCGCCGTTATCGCTGATGAGATGAGTATCAGTTTAAAGACGGTGTACTCTAAGAAACACAAAATCCGGGCGCATCTTAAAGCTTGCTTAAGCCAAATCCGGGGCGAAAATGCCCTTGGCGACTTGGCCTAAGCAATTGCTGGGGCAGCTATGCCGCTGCCGCAGTAACAAAAAGGTTAGAAATCTTTTCTTCCACGGACTGTTCTGATGTCTCTGATGCTTCTGCAAGCTCGGATACCAACATGCTTGATGCTTGTTCGAGAAGTTGACGCTCGCCGTACGAAAGTGGTTTTTCAATACGTTTGAGTTCTAGGTCGCGGATTACTTCAGCTACCTCGAATAAACAGCCAGTGTTAATCTTCTCAATGTATTCTCGTTGACGTCTGTTCCAGGTTTGTTTGCTTGGAGTGACAGAGTGGTCTGCAAGAAGCGTGAGGATTTCCTCTATGTCTTCTTTGGATACTAGCGGGCGTACGCCTACGGTATCCGCTTTTTGTTTAGGTACGATGATCGTCATCTCCTCTTTCTTGAGGACTAGAACGGAAAGTGTATGTCCACTTAGCTCTTTAGTTTCTTCGCCCACGATCTCAACGACACCGTGACCGGGATACACACATTTCTTTCCAACAAACAGATCAATCATACACTCTCCCAAAAGTAGTTTGGCCGCATGTAAAGTGCGCGGCTACCGCTTATCGTAGCCTATCCACGCATAAGATGCAAAATAGCGTAGTTATTTCAATGACATAGGGGTACTTGCGCGTACATGTAGGTTGATTGCGAGACCACAGTCAAAAACTTGCCCAAGCTGGTGAAATCACCGAGTTTCCGAAAATGAATGAAGGTGAAAATGGAGTGGTAAGCTGTGTGGTCGCTCTAGAAGAATCAGTCAGCGAGCGACAAATAACCGTCCGCCGTCGACGCGATTCCCTTGGTTACGTCGCTACGCGCAAAAGAACAACCATCCACTTGGACGAAGATGTTGCTGGTGCATTACAAAAGTTTTGCTCGGAAAAAAAGCTGGTAATGTCTCAGGTGGTATCGCAAGGCATGCGCGGTTGGTTAAAATTTATTGAAAACAATAGTAACTCTAAGCTCTAGGTTTCTGCGTTACAGAGAGTCGGAAAACCACGCGCGACAACTACCTTTACACGTTTGTCCGAGATTTCCACATCGCTTACAACGCCGTAGCCGCTTGAAGCCATAGTCCAAGCGGCATCGGTAACTTCTCCGATAATATCTTGTCCTGGTACCACTCTATCTCCAATCTTCACCAGAGATTTCGCTCTACCAAAAAGTGCGCCTTTTTCAATGTCATGTTCGTATTCATCCAGACGCTGCTTTCCATAGTAGCACCGTGGGTCAGCATGCAAGCTTCCAATAAACTCAAGAGCATCCCAGGCTCTTTGGAACGTGCCGGGCTGACACTTCGGATTGTCCACTATCTCTCGTAGTACTTCTACGTGCTCGAGACTGGGAAACTTCATCACAAGCTCTAAACCATCGAATATGCTTTCGGTTTGCAAGACCTTGGTGATGTAAGGAATCAGCTTTTCTTGCTTTTCATGGAATGCCCAACAAAGGTACTGCATGTTCATCCCTTTCTCTGTCGCTAGTGAACGTTCTAGTAAATCCCATCCTTCTTTTGTATTGGCACTCTTTATTGCCAAGAAATCGATTCCCCAGAGCGAACGGTCGACTATCGCTTTCATGAAGTAGGCTGGTGCCATTGATGCCGCTTTACAGTAAGCGGAGCCGAGGTTTTCGTACTGCTCTCGACCGCACATCTCGGGATGTCTAGGGCAGTTCTGAAAATACCGTTTTATCCAGCGTGCTGCTTCTGACTTATCTTTTAACTCTTTACCCGTTGTTTCCAGATGAAATAGGAATCGCTTAGTGGACATTGCGTAGCGTGCTTTGTGACCCATCAATTATCCTTTGCTTCTTAAATGCAGTTGTAATGCCTTGGCATGTTCTTTGGCTGCTTTCTTTATTGTGGGGCGATACAGCAATCGGCAAAGTTTTGCCGGTATACCTCGAGATCTCTCTTCTTGGGCGACTCGTCCTCGTTCATGAGTCATTCGGTTTTCCGGAAATTTTCCGAACGTCACATTATTTCTCAAAAATATTATTTGAGCGAGATGTTTCACACTTTTGTATCCGTAGTGCGCTGGGGCGACCAAACGAATGGGCGCGCCATGTGCAATGTTCAAACGCTTTCCATTGAGATGAGTTGCAAGCATTACATCTTTTGCAAGTGCGTCTTCCAGCCACATTGAATTGTAGTAACCATCTTGTCCTTTAAATAAGACGAATCTAGCGTTCATCTTTTCACTTTCTTCCTTGCAGAGTTTTTCGTAGAAATCAACGAACCGATAACCTTTCCATTTGAGGTTGGTACACGACCAAGTGGTTACGCAATGAAAGTCAGAAGTTTGTTCCGTCATTTCTAATTGTGTATTTTGTTCTTGCACGAATTGGAATGATGTCTCGGTGAATTGTACGGAAATGTCGCCGCTGAACTCAGTTGGAAAACGATTTGCAAATGCCGGCATTCCGAAGCGTGGCATAGTATCAGAGAGGTGTTGTCCAGGGGGGAGTGACATACAGTTAGGATGCGGCAAGATAGTAGAACGGTTCAAATTATTGTCTGCTAATTTACTGTCACCAGCTTTCGTAAGTCGCGCCACGTGCTTCTACCGATTCCCCTAATTCGTCTAATTTCTTTCGTTCGCTTAAAGCGTCCTCCTTTTTGTTGTCGCAATCTAACGATTGCTTGAGCTCTACTTCTTCCAATGCCAGGTAGCGACACCAGTTCGTCTACCGTCGCTGTGTTGAGGTCAATTGGTGAAGATACGGAGGGGTTGCTCTTCTTCGTGCTCTGATTGTTAGTCTTAACCAAGCCTCCAAGAGTACTAGTCGACTTCCTTCCGTCTAGTTTGATATCAACTTGCTTTCGAGTTGAGTTCTTAGAATCTAACGCGGAGTGGTTGTCTAGTAGAATGGACGTATCTGGTACAGAAGGAAGAGCTACAGTTTTGGTGGGGGCAGAGATAGTTTCAATTTTTTCGGTGCTAGGTGCGAAGTGGCACCCAATCATCACGACCAAAAGCATGAGTATCCCATCAATTATTTTGTCCTTCATACTTTTACCCCGGCGAACAGAGCAGTACGGCGGTCCTCTTGGATCCGCCGCAGTTGTATTCGACCATTCTTTGGGTACGCATCAAGGTAAATGTTGGTAGAGCCGTCAACGTTGTCGTAGGCACTTCCTATTCTCATCCAATAGGTCCTGCCAGACTTGGTATCAATGGGCGTGATTACTTTGTATGTTGTTTTCTTCATGCCTTCAGGCATTACAAATCTCATGCCACTGGCAACTTACTGATAATGTTCTAAGTAACGACAAAGTCGCGTCCGATCTTTGGTACCTCATTCAAAAATCGGACAAAAAAAGACGGACGCCAAAGCGTCCGTCTTCAAACACTCAGCTATCGTTTAGTTATAGATAGCTTCTTTGTTGAACTTTTTTACAAGAAGGTAGTAGATGATAGCGCGGTATTTGTTGGGGTTGGAAGAGCCCAGTGTGTTGCACGCTTCTTTGACGGCTTCGTCGAGTGCTGGTCCGTCGTCGAGCCCAAGTTTCTTTACGAGGAAATTGGTTTTGACCCTAAGCAGTTCTTCGGAGTCAGAAGAAGAGACTTTGCTGGAGTCGTTGTTGTAGATAGACGGCCCAAGACCTTTTGTCACTTTAGTGAGAAGCTCAGCGTCGTAGCTGATGCCAAGGTCATTTAGAGATGATTTATATTTTTCTAGTTCTGCTTCGAATTTAGACATGCCGAATATTGGAACAACGTGGAGGCACCTGACAACCGGAAGCCGGTGCTTTCGAATTAACTCAATGTAATCCGATGTGGGTGCGTGTAAACGTTCATTGACTCTCCTCGCACGAATCCACAAAGCGTGATGCCCAAATCGTTTGCGAATTGAACTGCCATTGAAGTAGGGGCAGAAACCGCCACCACAAATTGTAGTTGGGCCTGACTCGCTTTTCTAATTAGATCAAAAGAAATCCGTCCAGAAAGTACGACTCCTATTCCTTCAGACTTTTGCAGAAATTGGTAGCCGACGACTTTATCTACTGCGTTGTGTCGCCCGATGTCTTCGCGTACGACTAAGATGTTTCCTTGTTTGTCGAAAAGCGCGGCGCTATGGGTAGCGCCGGTTTGTTCAAAATCTTGTTGCATTGTGCGCATTGCAGCGGGAAGAGAAACAATAAGCTTCGCTGGAACCACAGTGTTGGTGGTTAGCTTTTTGCCAGTTTCAATCGCATCAGCATTTCTTCCGCAGAGCGAACACGATGTCGTCGCAACCATCGAGTGCTCCATCACGATAGGGGTAGGTGAAAACACTGTCATTCGATTTCCCGCAAGAGATATTTCGACTCCTTGCATCGAAACGCCTTCGCAAAGTAGTAGTCCGTGAATCAGTTCATTGTCATGCCCTGGAGTACGTAAGATGACGATTTCGTCAGAAAACTCACGCGACGTCAATTCAACGATTAGCGGAGACTCGGTTGCAATCCAATCACGAAAGCTCTCAAGATTATGTCCATCGTATCGGTGAATTCGTATCTCAACTGACAAGGCCGACATAGTTGCTCAGCATAGGATGCTTGCCAAGTATCTTGTGGTACGTTTTACAGCATGAAACCCAGGGTATTTAGGGATCCCGTCCACGGGCTTATATCCTTCGATGGCGACAGCACGCCACTTGCTCAGCTCCTAGACACCGCGGTGATGCAGCGCTTGCGCTACGTGAAAGCAATGGGACTGGCGTGGCTCGTGTATCCTGGTGCGGAGCATTCTCGTTTTGGGCATTCACTTGGTGCGCTCCATGTAGCTGGAAAGATTGCAAGCCGACTAGAACTAACGCCGCACGATACCATTGTCGTTCAGGCTGCCGCGTTGCTTCACGACATCGGCCATGGTCCATTTTCTCATGCTTGGGAAGAGGCTTTTCCTAACTACAATCACGAAGCAATGGGACTTGCACTACTACAAAGCAATGAGGAGTTGCGAACCACTTTGGAAAAGGTTCACCCCGATCTTGCAAACGATGTACAGTCGTTGTTTCAAGGGGACAAACGGTTCTCACATTTAAAAAAGATGGTGTCGTCAGACCTGGACGTAGATCGACTGGACTACCTACTTCGCGACAGTCACTATTCGGGAGCAAAGTATGCTGCATTTGATCTAGACTGGATCATTCACGCTCTTCGTATGGAAGAAAGCAAAGATGGCAAAGACATTGTGGTCGACTACCGACGTGGGATGTATGCTGTAGAACAATATCTCTTTTCTAGAGCCTACATGTACACGCAGGTCTACCACCATAAAACGGTCCGTGCAGCGGAGCGACTGTTCGTTTCAGTATTAAGGAGGTTCAAAGACCTTGCCGTAGCAAGCAAAATTTCTGCTCCAGCGTCGCTTTTGGCCATGGCCCATGGAGAATTTCCTTCGGCAGAGCAATTCTTGACTCTCGACGATCCCCTAATTTTGACGCTACTCGGCCAGTGGCAAAATAACGAAGATTCGGTGTTGTCTGATTTGTCGTCCCGCATGCGAAGACGAGATTTGTTTAAAACCATAGATCTTGGCGATCGCGCGCTAGATACAATTGAAGAGGTGGTGCAAACCATCGGAAAAAATGAATTAGGTGATAGTTGGGATTATTACCTTCACATTGACGTTACTGATGTCAAAGGGTACGGCAGTGGCAGTCCTAATGAGTTGCAGGTCGTTGGTCATCCTGTGATGGGACGCTCCGCTATGAGTGAGTTGATGCAGTCCTTGCCATCTCAGCGTAGAACTGTGCGGGTGGTAGGGCCCAAACAGTTGTTGCCATTGGTCGTCGACAAACTTACTTGAGCCCGATCGAAACCCGAGCGGGCAGGCCCGGAAAAACGACTAAAATAGGGTCTCCGTTTATCTGGGCAAAAACGCCGATTTCTTGCAGCAAAGCTTAGGTTAGCATAGGCTGCGAGGATGGTACGTGTATCGAGCGTTGCGGTTGTCTTATTGGTCTTAGCTTGTGGAGATGAATCTCCCGCGGCTGGAAGTAGCACAAAGATGGCTACCAACAGTGTTGCGACTTTCAAAGTAACTGCAAAGCCAAAAGGAGAAATGATTTTCTCCCTAGCCGATCAAAGACTTCATGCCCACCAAACATCTGGTGACGCATTGGTCGTAGATGGCGCGAGTGCTGGTTTCGTGAAATACATTAGATACAAAAAGAATAACTACACTTGGAAATGGGGACAAAAAGTCGCCGGTCGGCTGGCGGCAAAACCCAACAAGAAAGTAGCTAGCCTAAAAGTTCCATTGACGGCCAAACAGGCTGCAAGTGGTAAAGTTTCAATTACGGTTCATAGTGACTCCGCGGCGACCATGACGATTCGTCCGAATGGCGAAAAGTCAAAAGAAGCGACAGTCTCTATGCCTGGTGGATGGTTTGACTTTGACGCGCAGTTGCAAGGACTGCGGAACGGCGAAAACGACTTGCAATTCTACTTTGGAAAGTCTTCAAACTATGCTGTGGAAAAAATATCAGTGGGGGAAGCAGGAGCGGAGATTGCTACTCTTGCTGACAACAGCGTTGTGCTAGGGAAAGATGGTGGCGTCGTGTACTATACAAGCCTGCCTCTTGGAGCTTCGTTGTATCTTGATGCCACGGGAAACTGTAAAGTTACGGTAGAAGTTGTTACCGACTCAGGAGAGACTGTCTCGGGAACGATTTCTAGCTCAAAACCGAATTTGAGATTGGATAAGGTATGGGGGAAGCCTTCAAGAATTTGGATTAAAGGCAACAGTTGTGACAAGCCATTTAAATTGGCGGGGCTGTATTCTGAAAAAAAACAATCGAAACAAGTCGAAGTAAAGAAGCCAAAGCAAGTCGTCTTGTGGATTATGGATTCTCTTCGCGCCGACAGAGTTCCCCAGTTCATGGCGGGGGCCCGAGCAGAAGCACCAAACTTTGGCAAATTGCTCAAAACATCGACATTTTTTACCCATGCCTACGTTCAGGGCAACGAATCTCGCGCATCACACGCATCGATATGGAGTGGTCTTTATCCCGCGAAACATAAGATGATCAGTAGCAAACGTACACTGAGCTACGATTGGGAAACCATCGACGAAGTAGCCAAGAGTGCTGGGTATACTACCGTTGGCGTTTCTGCGAATGGCTATGTCGCCAAAAAATGGGGATTCGTGTCCAAGTGGGACAAATACAGAAACCATATCCACGAAGGAGGGGGGCTTGAAGGCGGCGACCTCTTGAAGCGTGGAATGAAGATGCTCTCCAACTTGAACAAACCGTGGTTCTTTTACATTGGAACAATTGATACGCATGTGTCGTGGCGAGCTAAAGAGCCTTGGATGAGCAAATACCGCAAGCCAGGATATAGTGGGAACTTCAAAAAAGTCTTTAGCGGTAGCGATGCAGGAAAGGCTGCAGGTGGAAGCCTGAAGTTGAGCAAGGCTGACATTGAAAACGTACGAGCTATCTACGATAGTAACGTTTCGTACCAAGACAAACTGCTCGGCGACTTCCTCGCAAAACTGGAAGCGGATGGAACACTTAACGACACGATGATCATTATCACTGCAGATCATGGCGATGAACAATGGGAGCACGGTCGCGTGGGCCATGGAGGCTCTTTGCGAGAGACGTTAATTCATGTCCCACTAGTCGTTCATTATCCACCAATGTTCCCAGCGGGTAAGGTTACTACGGGAGTCGAAGTGATCGACATCTTACCAACCGTTGCGGAAGTAACTGGTCAGAAAGCCGACAACGAATGGCAGGGCGAGTCGCTGGTGTCGCTTGCTAACAATGGCACCACGTATCCGCAAATGAATTTGGCTTCGCAGTTTGAGAATAAACATGCCGCCGCTTTAGGAGGATGGAAGGTTGTAGCTTCTGGTGCTAGTAAGCCGAAGTTGTTCAACATCGCTCAAGATCCGGGAGAGAAGCAAAATCTCGTGGATTCTCATCCGATTGCAAGACGAACGGTGACCGATCCATTGTGGTTACTCCGCTATCATAACAAACGTTGGCGAAAAACGGTGTGGGGTAATCCCGCACGTGTGAGCAACACTTTTGCGAAGCAAGTAGAGACAGAACAAGCCAAGTAAGCTTTATACAGGCCCAATGCAGATGGCGTGCCTGCTATGCAATGGTTGGGTACTATTGTAGAATCTTAGGTGTGCGGGGGATAGTTTTAGGAATCGTATTGCTTGTGGCAACACCAAGTGTTGGCCAAAGTTGGACCAAGAACTTTTCAGGGCGACCTCTCTGGATGCCTAGTGGCTGGAAAAGCATTGAAGGCGATACTTTGGGTATCAACCTGTCAAGGAACAGCGCAGGTAAGCCGGTATTTACCGCGCCAGATATTTTGTGGGGTTATAACAGAGACTTCAACATTGTCATTCGCCACGATCGGGGCATTTGTTTTTCTGACGGTTGCCGCTCTCGGTACAACGACTTATCGGGTGGGATTTTATACGGACTGCATCACAGTAGAGGTTTCGCTATCGGAGTCGAAGGTCGCGTGACGTTCCCGGGATTCAACGACGTGGGACTAGGGCTAGATTTAGCCCTACCAATGCGACTGCAAACCAATACAGGAAAGGTCGCATTGTTCTTTACCCCAGAGATGTACTTGGGGATTGCCGAGAACGACCAATACCCTTCACGTTTGGAATTGCCACTGTCGATTGCCTATCGGGTGAATCCAGATTTTGAATGGCACCTAGATGTGGCATGGGATGGCGTACTATCGAACTACTCAGAGACGGTAAGAATCCCTGTAGGAGTTGGCCTGCGTTATGCGGCAAGTAGAAAGCTTGATGTAGGCACTGAATTTGAGTTTGGCAACATGTTCGGTCGAGGAGCCACCGTTAACATTCGGACTTTGTACCTTCGACTCGCTTACCGATGGCGTTAAGAATTTTGATTGGTTAGCCTTCTAGTGTGAAGGTCAAGCCGGCATTTTTGCTGAGTCGCTGCAATAATGCGTCTCCCATTGCGGTAGAGGGGGTAAGGATGCCTGACGATTGTGGAGAAATTTCTTTGTCTTTTGCGAGGCAAACGGCACTTTCTGCGAGCATCTTGCTGGTGGAACCGTAGCCTGGGTCTCGGTCTCCGGAAACGCTTGCGGTGATCTTTTCTCCATTAGATTGGAGTCCAAAAAGCGTCAACTTAAAATATCCCTGCCGTCGTTGCTTGTCCGTCGGCCCTTCTCCCGGTTTGGGAAAGATTCGATTAAGTGTCCTTCTTGTTAGAGACTGTTGCTTTGATGAGGCGACAATTCCAGTCCCCACCAAAGTCGCTATGGCTTTGGCTCGTCCACTGATTCCAGGACCCGTCATAAGAGCTTCGTCGTATTGAAATTTATCTCCGTAGGGGAAACCAGAGAGAGCATGGCTTCTGCGAACTACGCGAGTGTTAATGGAGGACATTATAAATGGAGTGATCCACGACCCGGCATCGCTATCGTACCGAACGCTTTGTAAGTCCGGTCCGTCTAAACCAGAACGTACACCTGTCGGATTGAGTCCGTACGGATCCATCAGAATTTTCCGAATTGACTTGTCGCGTTCTGCTTCCTTCAAAACGTTGTTAAGACTGGCATAGGTTCCTCCACTCAAGCCGCCTTTCATTGCCTTGACTCTTAACTTTATCTTTTCACAATACGTTCCGGTGCGCTTGATAGCTTGCTGTTGTAAAAAGTAGACGCCCATGTCGGAGGGAATGGAATCGAATCCACAAGTATGAACGATACGAGTCCCGCTTGTTGCTGCTTGTTCTTGATGGGCGTCGATCATTTTTCTCATCCACTGAACTTCTCCCGTTAAATCGCAGTAGTCAGTTTTGTTTTTAACGCACGAGGCAACTAAGTCAGAACCGTACTTGGCATAGGGGCCCACGGTGGAACAGACCACATGGGTTCGCCTAGTTAATGCGTCTAGAGTCTGAGAGTTCATACTATCCGCTAAGATAGTGGGAATGTGTTCGGCCGCTAGCGCTTTCTTAATGCTGTCCAACTTTGCAGGGTTTCTTCCACCCATAGCCCATTTGAGCTCTCCCTGTTTGTATTGTTTTAGTAGGTACGCGGCTACGAGTCGCCCCGTGAATCCAGTAGCTCCCCAAACAACAATGTCGAACTCTCGCGGCTGGCTCATCGAGTTACTGATACCATAAGTTGTATTTGTGACTGCTCCCGAAGATGCGTAGTCTTAATCAATCGTGACAGGTCCATCCACTGGTTCCGCTAACCACCTGAAGTGATCGAGGAGGACGAACGAATCGAGAATCGCGTCGCCTTCGTCAAAGATGAAGAACTCAAGTGTGATGCTAGCTCCCGGAGATACAGGGGCGATGGTGGAAAGCCACCCGGTAGCTCCTCCTTCGTCCGTAGCGAAGTTTAGCCCTTGAAGTTCCTCGGTACCTTTACATCTCGGATCGTCGTCACTGACTTTGCATACGTCAAAGAAGCCGGCGTTGACTGTGGCTGGATTCCCATTTTCGTCGAATGAGATATTTCTCTTTACGCCGTCGCCAGTATCCAGAAGAGCGAGAAATGTGTCATCAAATTCTTTGCACACAAAATGCGGGTATTCGGCGGTAAAAAAGGAAAAGTCGAAAGCGAAAGCTTGCGCGTTTCTTGGGACGACGAGTTCTAGCTTAAATGATGTGAGGTCAGATACGGCTGTGGGATCTGCGATGCCACAGCTGTCGTTGGGAGCCGGTTGAGGAAAGGGGTGTTCGGTATCTCCAGCGAATCCGTATTCGTGGCCTGTTCGTTTGGATGCATCTTCTTTGGCTTTTCCTGTCGAGAGTATTGCCATCTGCTGTCCTTCTCGAGGGAAGTTGTTACCAAAGCTTTGCTCGATCGCTCTGGGGCTATTCCATAGTGCAAAGGGCGTGGTCATTTCTGTTCCTTTGAGGTAGTCCCCGCAGGCTCCCATAGCTTTCGCGTAGTCGTTAGAATCATCATCGTCTAGGCTGCTATCGCAGGCTTGATACTCATCGATTTCGCCATTGCAGTTGTTATCGACGCCTTCTGCTTCGCCAGTAAGCGTTTCTGTAATTTCGATAGAGTCTGGGCTCACTAAGTTTTCTGTATCATCGCAATCACCCTCAAGTTCCGAGTAACCATCTCCGTCGTCATCGACATCCGGAAGGTTCGGCACGGGAGGGATTTCTTCTGTACCTTTTTCAACGCCAGTGGCTGCACAGCCTAGTAAGCTTAGGAGTACCATTGTATTCAGTATCTTAACCGGATTCATAGCGCTACCCTACCAATACCTACATCTACGTACAATAGAAAATTTCTATCTCAAAATCCTATTATTATTAGTATCTTATACCACTCGTAGGAGCTGTCTTCATCGATATGGCCCATCTAGTGGTCTTCTACGAACGAAGTGGTTTGTGGTTTCGGTTAGTGTTCTTGGGAGTGTCGCTGTTGGGGGGCCAAGGGATAGAGTGATTGAATCTTCCGTTTTGGTAATGACGTTTAGCTCAATTTCCGGTGGTAACTCGTTGGTCCCTTCTACTCGTAGTTGCAGTTCTGCGTTGGAAGACTTCAGGGAGACGGTGAAAGTCAGAGCGTCCCGTTGCCAGTGAAGGAGCTCATTCAAGGTTTGGTTTGATAAGCCAACGTTAATCCTCAGAGCGTTTGCGGCCTCTGTGAGTGAGTTGAGAAGGCTGTCTATTCGATACACCATCTCCAACGCAAACTCAGTCGCTCTCTTAGGTTTTCGAGATTTAGCGATCATCCAAAACAGTCCATCTGTTAAGCCAAAACGCTGGTTGTACCGACGTCGTTTTCCCATATGCGCTAGCATAAACTGGGTGAACTCTTTTGGTTTTCCTTTGAGCTGAAAAGGCCCATGAGCATTCGTAACCAATGTCCATGGACAATCCAGTTGAAGTTCAGCCTGTATCAAGATTTCGCTCGTGCTGGAATTCATCCAGCAAGAAAAACTCTTCAGATAGCTCGGGGGTACTTTCAGTCGCGACTCATTTATTGATTGCGTTTTGGTATTGCTCTTCGCTTTGGGAGTTTGACTTGGTTGAAAGTCTCGCCAGTCGCGGGTCTTGGGAACACCGAAACGAATTATCCCTAGAAACCAATCTAGTAACTTATTAATACGTTCAGGCGGTTTGGCAGAAGCTTTTTCCCTTTTTTCAATACTATCGAAACCAGCCTTGGCAATGTCTGGTTGTGCTAGCATTTTCTTCCAATGATTTAGTGGCACACGCTTAGTTTGGACGGACTGTAGTTTGTTTGGGGTCGCCTCCCCACTTCTTGTATGAAAGAGTAGCCTCTTGCCGAACTTATTCTTCTTTCTTCTTTTGTATCTCCTGCGCGACAAGACCCACTTATTGTATCAAATGATTGGGGCAGACTTGGCGGACTTGCTGCTTAGTGCTCGAGAATGAGAAAAGGCCCGCGTTCAGCGGACCTTAAATCTAGAGACGGAGTGGCTTTATGGCATCCATACGGCCCAGTCGTCTGCCGAAGGACTAGGTCCGACGTTTTCTCGACCAAGTGTTTCTCCCGTAGCGGCTCTAAGGTCCCAGTCGGCTAAGTGCCCTTCCCAAGCTACATAATCTACGACGTTGCCATTGGGCCCAATGATTTCGAGCACGTCGCCATTGTTACCGAGGGCGATGTTGTTGCACTCAATGTCTGCATCGTTACCAGTGAGGGCATTGTAACCAGAAGCACTTCGAGCAATTACGAACGTTGCGCCTGCTGGAATTTCCCCATCGAGAGCGCAAGACTTCGAGTTGTCAGCTATCGTGTAGCCACTGAGGGACAGAGGCGAGGTGCCTGGGTTGGCAATGGTGTACCATTCGTTAGCGCTATCTGAACCAGGAGCGTCATAAGAAACTTCTTGCAGATGCGGTTCGGCACCAGTGGTCGGTGCTGGAGCATTTTCTGATTTCACAGCATATGTTTTGGGAGGTAATACAAAGCTCCACAGGCCGGATACGTCTTTCGTTTTGTCGCATTTGTTGGACCCAGTACCAATACATTGCTGATGTTCGTTATCGTAGAGGTATTCTGTATACAGATCGTGATAACCGGCGAATTCTTCCAGACCTGCAGGTGGAGGAAATCCTGTCCCCCAAGAATTCTTAATTCTAAAAAACTTAATCTTGGCATCTGGGTCGAGTGCCGCTTGAAGCGCATCTGCATCTGCAAGCTCTCCTGCTTTCAAAGTACCGTAACCTGGAACGTTATCAATTTCATAATCTTCAATGTTAACCATGTGACCACCTTGGTTTCCGGGAGTGGCGGCTTTCTTGCGATAGGTTCCGTCGTCTTCTTCTGCGTTGAAGTCGACCCACCACGACATCACTACTGGAAGTCGTCTGTGTAGGGCCTTTTGCACCAAAATTTGTTGATTGCGTTTATCGCTATCGTACCAAGGCACCCATTGACGGTCCCAAGCATACTTACCTTTGCGATTGTGTACGTCTCTACTTGTCGGTTCGCCTATAGCGTCCGCGAGAGTGAGTACGTGACTCTCGTCGTTGGAATCCACCCCAGCGTCAATGTCATCAGCCGTGTAGAATCCTTCCCAATCACCAGCGTCCGCTATGTCACCGCTTAAAGAGTCAACAAGGTTTTTTGAGACGTCACTGCCAAAAGTAGCATCTAGTTGCGCACGTACTTCTGGAGTGAGGCCCCAGGCTTCATCAAGTACTTGCCTGACCAACGCGCGATCTTTTCTGGCTGCTGGGTCTTTGAGTACGCCACTTTCAAGGGCTTCACGAATCGCATCTTCTGCTGCTGCTTGGGACGCACTGCGAATGTCGTCTGCTTCTTCTTCGATAAAGGTACCTTCATCGACCACACCGTACCGGCGCATTAGCTCAACGCCAACGGTCCACCAACCACCGGTTGCTAGCTCGTCGGAACCTCGTACAATGACAGTGCTGATATTTGCATCTCCCACGATTTGTTCGTACCAATGCCAATAACTAATCCAAGACTCGCTAAGATTTAGTTCTTCTCCGGAGTGAGTCAAGTGAAGGGACTCAGCCCACCCCACCGTTGCATAGACCCAGCAGTTACCGATGGCCTGGCGCTTAACCTTGGAGTGGTCAATATCAACCACATCACTCTCGTTGGTAGATATCTCAGGGTCGGCACAACCGGATAGAATTCCGGCGGCGGTTAGCAGTGAAATGGTGGTTCTTGAAAGACGCATGTACCACTATTAGCAGATGTAAGTAATTGTGCAACAGGAAACTGAGCGCGATTCATTTTCTGCTCGATTAGTCGAATTATTTCGCGAAGTTATAAGTACTATTCCCCTAAAAGTTTCTTGAGCACCTCATTGGCCATCTTAGGATTGGCCTTTCCCCTTGTTTCTTTCATTAGTTGGCCGACGAAGAACCCGAGAAGCGCTTCTTTGCCGTTGCGGTATTGCTCGGCTTGCTTTGGATTAGCATTGATAACTTTCCTGCATGCCTCCTCAATAGCACCAGCGTCGGTAATCTGAACAAGGCCTTCTTTTTCTACGATTGCTTTGGCGGAATCACCGGAGGCTAGCATTTTGGCGAAAACGTCTTTTGCAATTTTTCCACTGATGGTCGCGTTGTCAATAAGTTCCACTAGTTCCGCTAAACTTTTTGGCGTGACAGGAGACTCGGCGAAACTTTTGCCGGAAGCGTTTAACGCACCTGATAAATCGCCAAGCATCCAGTTGGAAATCATCTTAGCGTTCTTCTTTGTCTCTCCGGCTTCTTTTAGAGCTTGGTCAAAGTAATTCGCGATTTCAATCTCGGCGGTAATGGTAATGGCATCAGATGTCGGAAGACCTAACGTTTCATGCAAGCGAATACCACGTTGCATGGGTAATTCCGGGAGACTGTTTTTTACTTCGGTCATTACCTCATCGGTGACTTTAAGTGGTGGCAGGTCGGGGTCAGGAAAATACCGATAGTCGTTGGCATCTTCTTTACTTCTCATGCTGATAGACATCCCGGCATTGGCATCCCAAAGTCTGGTTTCTTGCGCTACCGTACCGCCTTCTTCTTTAATTCGAGTTTGGCGGCGCACCTCGTGTTCGATCGCTTTTTGAACAAACCTAAACGAGTTGATATTTTTTAATTCGACTCGCTCTCCGTACTTCTCGTCACCCATGGGACGTATGGAAACGTTGGCATCGCACCGTAGATTACCTTGCTCCATGTTGCCTTCTGAAATACCAAGGTACCTAACCATTTGTCGTACCGCCCGCATGTACGCGGCAGCTTCTTCCGCGGAACGCAAGTCTGGTTCGCTGACAATTTCACATAGCGGAACACCCGCACGATTAAGGTCCACCAGCGATGTAGCGCCGAGTTGATGGGTATTTTTCCCGGCATCTTCTTCCAGGTGAATTCTTGTTAACCTGACGCTGTGTGGCTTGTCGTTCAGCCAAAATTCAACTTTGCCGCCTTCGCAAATCGGTTCGTCAAATTGAGAGATTTGGTAACCTTTGGGTAAGTCTGGATAAAAGTAGTGCTTTCGTGCGAATCGCGATAGCTGGCGAATACTGCAGCCCATAGCAAGACCTAACTTGACGGCATAACGCATCGCCTGCTCGTTGAACGTAGGCAGGCATCCCGGCAATCCCAGTATCACTGGATCCGTAAGGGTGTTTGGTCCCACGCCATAGGAGTAGGCGGAAGGAGAAAATGCTTTGGTAGCCGTTCCAAGCTGAACGTGTACCTCAAGACCGATTACTGTTTCCCAATTCGTCATAACCACCTCACGCCTTTGGCGTTTTTCCTTGGTTTCCGATTTCTTTTTCGATGTGCCGCGCGACTTGAAACATGACAGGTTCCTGCAGTGCGGGAGCAAGAATCTGCATCCCGACGGGCATGCCGCCGGAGAATCCGCAGGGAACGCTCATACCGGGGATGCCTGCGAGATTGCAACTTAACGTATAGACGTCAGAGAGGTACATGCTCACTGGGTCTTTGGTTTTCTCACCAAAACCGAAAGCCGTAGTGGGGGAGGCAGGAGATACGATGACGTCTACTTTGTCAAAAGCCTTATCGTAATCTTGGGCTATCAGCGTTCGCAACTGTTGAGCTTTACGATAGTAGGCATCGTAGAAGCCTGAGCGTAGTGCAAAAGTTCCCAGCATAATGCGGCGCTTCACCTCGGGACCGAAACCTTGTCCGCGGGTGTTCATGTAGAGTTCTTCAAGTCCTTGGCCTTTTTCGTGGATACGATTCCCGTAACGTATTCCGTCGTATCGAGATAGGTTTGACGATGCTTCTGCCGGTGCCACTAGGTAGTAGGTCGGAAGTGAATACTTCACGTGAGGTAACGAAATTTCAACAATCTCGGCGCCTGCTTGCTTGAGGCAATCAATACCTTGTTGCACGGCTTTCTCAACGCCTGCTTCTACTCCATCCACTCCTGTGAACTCTTTCACAATACCAATGCGCAAACCTTTGACACCTGATTCCAGATTCTTTCTTAGGTCGGGAAGTGGTTGATTGAGCGAAGTTGCATCGTTAGGATCGAAGCCGCCAATGACTTCTAAAAGAAGCGCCGCGTCTTCGACCGTTTTTGTCATAGGACCTACTTGGTCTAGCGATGAAGCAAAAGCAACCACGCCATAACGCGACACTCTGCCGTAAGTTGGTTTGACTCCGACGATTCCGCAAAGCGATGCCGGCTGCCTAATCGAACCTCCGGTGTCGGTGCCGAGAGTGCAGGATGTTAGGTTTGCAGCAACGGCCGCTGCACTTCCTCCTGAAGAACCACCTGGCACTTTATTGGTATCCCATGGGTTTCGACAAGGCTTTACAGAGGAGTTTTCGTTAGACGACCCCATGGCAAACTCATCGCAGTTTAGTTTGCCGATGAGAACCATTCCTGCATCCTTCATTCTTTTGACGGCAGTGCCATCGTATGGGGGGATAAACCCTTTGAGTATTTGTGAAGCCGCGGTGGTCTCCATTCCTTTGGTCACCAGCACGTCTTTTAGTCCTACAGGAACGCCAGCGAGTGGTCCTATCGAATCCCCGGCTGCAATTTTGGCGTCAATTTTACTCGCGTCTTCAAAAGCCGAATCTTCAT
The DNA here is from genome assembly GCA_020630875.1 of Deltaproteobacteria bacterium. Classification (GTDB taxonomy): domain Bacteria; phylum Myxococcota_A; class Polyangia; order Haliangiales; family Haliangiaceae; genus JAHDIH01. Next base: position 282,913 of record JAHDIH010000002.1, read on the forward strand.
CCACTAAAATGTAGGAGCCAATTGCTTCGTCTTTAGCTTTTATCGCAGCGATTTGTTCTATCATTACTTCGCTAGCAGAAACTTGTTTGCTTTTTATGGCGGCCGCAATTTCAGTGGCACTTTTTTCTATCCAAGCCATCGGTTACTCTCCTCCGCTAAGGATATGAGGTACTTGAAAAAAGGACTCTGCTTTGTCTGGGGCATTGGCCAGCGCTACATCTACGGGAAGGGATGTTGCGACTTTATCTTGCCGCAAGCGAAGCTCCGGAGTGAGAGGATGAGTCATGGGTTCAACTCCTTCGGTGTTTACCTCTTTCAACGCATCCATGTGAACAAGTATGGCACCAAGCTCGTGTCTCATGTTTTCGACTTCTTCGTCTGTTAATCCGAGGCGAGCATGTTTTGCAAGCTCCCTAACTTCATCAGCGGATAATGTAGGCATGTGCGATCTTTATCACGGAAGACGCACGTGGGGGCATGTAGTTCTATGTCAATTTGGGGCGATTTGCCGAAGAGAATGGTTCAGCAAGCGACGAATCTCGGTGGGGACTACAAATTCATGCTTACGCGCCGTGTAAGAGGTTTATAATATAGGTATGGGGGCTTTTCGGGGAACGTTTTTATGGTTTGTGCTGCTCGCTGCTTCCTCTAACTTTGCCTGGGCCGCGGCACCGGGAACGATTGATTTGACACTAAATGCCACAGAGTCCATCGAAGAGCTTTGGATTGACGGGGTGTCCGTTCCGCTTGGAAGTAACGCATCGAATCCTGCACTTGAGGACTTATACAATTTCTCTAGTGGGCAAGTAGTCATTGCGATTAAGGCAAAGTCTGACGTCGACGCGGGAAACATTAGCGCAATTTTCGAGGATGAAAAGGGTAGTAGCATCAACGTTCAACCTAGTGATTGGCGAGCGGAATCCGTGTATCAGTTGAACTGGCAAGATCCCGCATTCAATGATTCTTCTTGGGTTTTGGGAGTTGCATGTCCGGTTGGCTCAAACAAGTTTTGGGCACGAAGCTGTACTTTTAAAGGAGACGTTTACTTCAGACTTACGATTGATACTTCGGTTGGTAGTGACACAGATGGAGATGGGGTCAACGATAACCTTGACGAAAAGCCGAGCGACCCGACTCGGTGCAAAGACTCGGATGGCGATACCTGCGACGACTGCAGCGTCACGCAAGCTAACGGAAGCGGCGGAGATGTTAACAACGACGGTACCGACACAGATTCTGATGGCTTATGCGATGCAGGCGATGGAGACGATGATGATGATGGAATTCCAGATGTTTCCGACCAATGCCCCCTTGATCAAGACAACGATGGCGATGGCGATGGCGTTTGCATGCCTTTTGACAATTGCCCCACGGTTTCAAATCCTGTGCAGGAAGACACGGATGGCGATGGCGTAGGAGACGCTTGTTCGTCCTTGGATGATGATGGAGACGGAATTCCGAACAGTAGTGACAATTGCGTCGATGTTTCCAATCCGTCCCAAGATGACTTAGACGCGGACGGGATTGGAGACGCTTGCGATCTGGATACCGACGGCGATGGAATCCTTGATGAGGTGGAAAAGACCGGAGGTACGAACTGGTTGGACGCCGATACCGATGATGACGGATTGCTGGACGGAGATGAACTTGCAGCGGATACCGATGGCGATGGCTTGTCGAATCGCCGCGACGTAGACTCCGATAACGATGGCATTCTTGACGGTACCGAGTCTGGTCTCACATTGGCGGATCTAGGTCCATTTACTAATCCATCGGCGGGCAATTTTGCAGCCGACGGGGACGCGGGATTGACCGTAACCGATCCACTAGCTGCCGATACCGATGGCGGCGGCGCAAGTGACGGGGTGGAAGACTTGAACCAAAACGGCGTAGTCGATCTCGGCGAAGCAGACCCCAATGATCCCGTCGACGATCAGAACCTTTCTGACGCAGATGGCGATGGTTTACCAGACACTATCGAAGTATCCCTTGGTTCGGACCCCAATGACGCGGACTCCGATGATGATGGCGTCATTGACAGTAGAGAACCAAACTACAGTAGCGACAGCGACGGTGATGGGTCGTTGAATTTACTGGACCCGGACTCCGACAACGACGGGTTGTTTGATGGAACCGAAGTAGGAGTGACTATTGGTGACTTGACAAACGATACTGATACCAACGCGGGATTTTTCATTCAAGATGAAGACCGGACTACGAACACGTCACCGATTATCGCAGATTCGGATGGTGGTGGCGTTCCCGATGGGGGAGAAGACTGCAATAAAAACGGCCGGGTTGATATTGATGGATGTGCGGGCAATCCCGAAGGGGATCCGAACAAGGATGTTGACGATGCATCTCAACTAGCAAACGACATCGACAGTGACGGAGATGGCATTAAGAATCTGCTGGATGGTACCGCGGACACCGACGGTGACGGGATAATCAATCTTAACGATACGGATAGTGATGGCGACGGTTTGCCTGATTCCGTTGAAGCGGGTGCAAACCTGTTGAGTCCCGCCGACACTGATGGCGGAGGCGTTCCGGACTTTTTGGACGTCGACAGTGACGACGACTCTATTCCTGACGGGATGGAAGGCACCAACGATGCCGACGGTGATGGGATTCCCAATTATCGAGATATCGACTCCGATGGCGATAGCATTTTCGACTACTTTGAGGCGTCTGGAGCTCAGCTGGTAGACACCGATGGGGATTCGGTACCGGACTATTTAGACCTGGATTCCGATGGCGACTTCATCTCTGACTTTGATGAAATGTTTGGGCAACTGATTCCACACGACAACGATAGCGACGGTACTCCCAACTTTAGAGATACGGACGCCGACAATGATACGTTGACCGATGCTGAAGAAGCAGGGGATACCGACTTGGACACTCCGCCAAGGAATACCGACGGTGGTGGTCGGCCCGACTATCTCGATATCGACTCCGATGACGATGGCATTGCCGACGGGATGGACCTTTGCCCACGGTTGGATACTGGCAATCAAATAGATGAAGACGGCGATGGTTTCGGCGAAGGATGCGACCCAGATGGTGATTTCGTGGTGGGAAGCACTGAAGAGCCGAGCCAAGACGACAAGCAAGGTTGTGGATGCGGAAGTCAGCCCTTCAGTAGTTGGCTGGTGTTCTTAGTCTTGTTCGCGTTGACCTAAAAGCGGTCGTGAAGCGGTTTTCCTGCAGATGGCTCTGACATTGGCATCGGCAATAGACGCCCTACGTACACCTACTACGTAGTTTCAGGTACTTAGCGTTTCGAAGCGCTATGATACGATTTTTCGCTTGGGAATGGGCGTCAGTTTAGTGTACAAGTGAGGTATGCGAGCATCGTTCATTGTAGTCATGTGTCTTACCTTAGGCGCATGTGCTGGAAACAAGCAAACAACGATGAGTGCGTCGCAAGAGCCTGGAACGTGTAAACGAACGTGTTCTCGCTATGCCTCGTGCGCGACCATGGACCAAAGTTCAAAGTACGACTTGTGCCTTCGCGAGTGTCCCACGGCTTTCAGTAAGGGGCCTGCCCTGAGACATCTCTCGTCGCTTTCGTGCAGAAAGATACTCGAATACATCGAAGGTTCAGAGTCTCCTGAGCTGACTAAGATTGATGCATACGAGCGTGCCTTCTCGTTCTCCCCTGATGATGAAGAAGCACTTCGGCGAGCATTTGAACAACGTCGCGCGTCGAAATAGATTTAGCTAGCAATGTAGCGAGCTGCTTTTTCGGAGAGGAACTGAGTTTCAATTTCTATCGCCTTTTTTTCTCCGGCGACTGTTGCCGTGTGGCTGCGGTAAAAACTTACGCCTCCTACGACTGTCACAACAACTCCTGCACAAAGCAAACTCAACCCAATCATTGGCAACTTGACCGCCATTGGAATCCCGAAGACCAACGAGCAAAGGCCCATCGCGGTAACCCCAGCGGCGATTCGTTTCCCGTCTGCGAGCATATCCATTTTGATGTCTAGAATTGCTAGCTTTTCCCTGCGTACCTGTTCGCAAGCTTCGCATCTCTCGTTGGGACGTGGGGCGTGGTGGGTGCAGAGTGGGATGGAGCAACGCTCGCACGCCGCTATTGATGGCTTTTCACACTCGGTGCAAGGACGTCCTTGTAGTTCTCTAAAAGCCATTGAGCCATTATAGCTGTCATTGGGCAATTTGTCTTGCCCGCAATTTTAGCCTCTGTTAGGAAGGGGCGTGCGTATTCGTCAGCATGTCAATCCGCTATCTCGCAGATTTCTAGAGATTTCTCCTTCTCTACCAGCGTTGGACCCATCCAAAACACTAGAAGTAGAAGTAGGTTGCGCCGACGCTCAGTTTCTTTTTGAGCGAGCTAGGATTGAACCCAACCATCAATACATCGGATTGGAAATACGAGAAGCGTTTGTAGAAGATATCAACAGACGGGCGAGAGCAGAAAATCTACCGATCCATGGCGTGTTTTGTAGTGCGAACCATCATTTAAAAAAACTCTTTGCGAATCGTAAAATCGATGTCGCGTATCTTAACTTTCCAGATCCCTGGTTTAAGAGACGGCACTTCAAGCGGCGGATGATTACAGAAGAGCTGATTGCTGATATTGCCACGGTGATGAAGCCCGGTGGAAAACTACTTTTTCAAACAGATGTGGAGTCGGTAGCGACGCCCGTGATGCGTTATTTGACTGGTAATTCCGACTTTGAAAATGAAGCAGGCGCGGGAAACTTCCTTGCGGGGAGACACGCGTTTAATGCTCGCTCTTGGCGAGAAAGCAATTGCGAAGCGAACGATATGCCGATTTGGCGGGTTCTGTTGACTAGAAACTAGCCTTTTTTCCGAAGTGCAATAACCCATTCACGTTTAGGTTTGCCGGCAAAAGCTTGCTTTTCTCTTGCGCCTCGTAAAGTACGCTTTTGACCCGCGGCTGCGAGCCACTCTAGTCTGTCGTCCAACTCTGCTGATTCTTTGCTTGCGATCCATGGAGCTCCGTCGATTACCGTGTCTCCAATCACCATGTAAATCGTCCCGCCTGGTTTAGTCACTCGGGCCATCTCTGCTACAAACTCCGTCAGTTCTTGCTTCCAAACCTTTGCAAAGTCTTCTTTGCGTTTGGCATCGCGTCTGCTTCCGACTTCTAACTTTCGCATACTGCGGTCGGAATATCCAAGGAGGGCGAGTCGTTCTTGATGATGACGCCAATAATCGTATACGCCAGGGTACGGCGGAGAAGTAATAACGCCATCGATCGTGTTATTTAATAGAGGCAGCTTTCGTGCGTCGGCCTGAAGTGCCCAAACCACCGGGGAGGTTTCTGTGGCGTGCAGTCCGTCTCTAAGTTCAATCGCACGCTGCATGAACAATTTGCTTGGAAGACCACGGCCAATGCTTTTGTGAACCAACCTGCGATCTGTTTCAGAGGTCTTTTTTGATACTTTGGTAACGATGGCCGACAAGCACATGAGTAACGCTTCCCGGATGTCTGGTTTCTCTTTGTTGATTGCTGCTTGCAGCGCGATAAGTTCATTGTAGACATGAGGAGAGAACGGCGACTCTGGATCGTCGCTGTTGCGTTTGCTAGCGCGATTGCCGGTTCCCCGAGCTTCACGTCCTTGAGATGTCACGGCGCGCGCAATGCGATTGGCGCGGTCGAGTAACGTTTTTCGAAAACCTTTGCTATGAGGGGTCGTTTTTATCTTTGCCAACCGTACCGAAAGCGGATTGATATCGAATCCCACTGCTTCTCGTTTGGCTCTTTTGGCCTCCACCAAAGTTGTACCGCTACCACAAAAAGGGTCCAAAATAGTACCTTCTATTTGGCGCACGAGTACTCGCGTCAGCGCTGGCGGCATTTTGGCAGCGTAGGGATGAAAACCGTGGGTCAAGTCTTCTTTCGCGGGGCGCCGAGCGAGATGATCACCTGCCGCGGCTTTGATCGACTTTTCGAGAATTGCCGAATACTGTTTATCTCCGCGAGACACCACATTAGGACTTCGCCATTCGCTTAGCGACCGCTTTTGCCTCACAGCCACGATGAGCTCCGGGATATGTGAGGTAGGAATGGACGAAACACTTCTTCCGATCTATAAGCGACTTATCATGGCAATGCCACTTGAAATCATTGGTCTAGGGAAAGATTCCGTAGAATTTGTTTGGGATGAGTCTGAAAAACAGACTTTTAGCGCTTGGCAGTTGCGTGTGGCATGCAACTGCGCTCATTGCGTATCTGAAATTACTGGTGAGCGAACGCTGGATCCCAACTCCATCGCCAAGGCAATCACCGTGACCAATATGGAGCTGGTGGGTAACTACGGGGTAAGTATTCATTTCTCAGACAGCCATACTACTGGCATCTATAGGTTTGCTGCTCTCAAGGACATGACCCCGTATGGTTGATCCCTTTGAGCTCGAACGATTGTACCGCGAGCGATTTAGTGTTCGTGGCTATAACGAGACTCTCGTAGAGACAAAAGACCTTCGAAAATTATTCGAGGTGGCTCAATTGGCACCATCTTGGTGCAACACTCAGCCTTGGAACGTGACGGTTCTGCAAGGCGACGCGGTGGCTCGATTAAGGAAAGCGCTCGTCACCGCGGCAGAAACCAATGCTCCTCAGCATCCGGAGATTGCATTTCCGTCAGAGTATCCTGAGCGTTACCTACAGCGACGCAGAGCGTGCGGAAAGTCCCTGTACGAATCGATGGGGATCGAACGGGGCGACGGTATGGGGCGTATGAAAGCATGGATTCGTAACTACGAGTTGTTCGATGCCAAGCAGTACGCCGTAGTCTCTCGACCAAAGGAACTGGGGGAATACGCCACTCTGGACGTAGGTATTTGGCTTGGGTATTTGTTTACCGCGGCGGCATCGATGAACATTGATATGTGCGCGATGGCGGCTATTGCTGCCTATCCTAACGCGGTTCGACAGGCGGTTTCTGTGCCAGATGATGATGTAGTACTTTTTGGGGTGGCCCTTGGGTATCGCGACGATTGTGCAGCCAATAACACAAGAACCGTTCGCAGTAGCGATGTAAAGTTTGTCATGGACTAGTAAAAGTCGCGCCTTCGCATATCCCCAGCTCCAAGATTTGGGTAAAATTTGAGCGCTTTGACTAGATTCTTAGGACTAATTCTCTCAATGGTACTTTGTACTTCATTGGCTCATGCGGACAATCTTGATGATGCACGCGAGGCATTTAACGAGGCGCAGCTTTTGTACAAACAAGGAAAGTTTAAAAGTGCGGCCAAGAAATTTCGTGATGCCTACAAGGCAAAAGCCTATCCACAGTTTCTGTTTAACATTGGAGCATCGTACGAGCGCGCGAATAACTACCGCGCTGCTGTCGATTACTACGGTCGGTACTTAGACAAAGTCCCTGATGCCAAAGATAAGGCTCAAATTAAGAAGCGCATCGCTGTTTTGAAAGAAGAAATCGAAAGGGCAAAGAAATCTCAAGACAAAGCTCCCTCCCAAAAGGTGAAACAATTGAGGGCCGTTAAACTACAGAGTGTGGTGGTCATCCGGTCAACGCCTCCAGGAGCAAAGATTTGGCTGGACTCCAAAAAAGGACCGCCCCTAGGACTTACCCCTTGGGAAGGCAACATTCAAGGACGTCACGTCATCTACGTCGAGCTCGAAGGTCACTCTCCTGCACAAGATGTGATTGAACCCAGCGGCTCCAACAGAATTCGGGACGTTCGGTTTGTATTAACTAGATTCGAACAAAAAGCAGAGAACTACCTGGGACTACTAAAAGTCACATCCAATGTACCGGGTGCTCAAGTTTTCATCGACAACAAAGAAGCAGGAGCCTACGGCGTCACGCCATTTCAAAAGCAAATTGATGAAGGGAAACACAAAGTGTGGGTCACCGCTCCTGGGTACAACACATACGAAAGAGAAATCGATATTGCCAAAACGCAGGTGCATTCTATCCATGCAACCTTAGAAGGCAGCCCTGTTGGTTACATGAATTTCCGTGGCGCTGGGATTGAGTTCTCCAAAGTCTGGATGGACGATGAAGTCATCTGTGAGACGGGGCCATGTCGGGTGGCGGTACCAGAAGGAAAACACAAATTCAAAGTATCTCGAAAAGATTACAAATCGTATTCCAAGAACGTCACTGTACGCTCTGCCTCTGAAACAAGGTTTACGGTTGGCCTTGTGAAGAAACCTGGAAAAGCCGATGCCGTTGTAGCATGGACCTTGGCTGCAGTGTTCGCAGGTGGCGCGACGTACTCGTGGTTCAAACTGAAACCGCAACAAGAAGACCGATACAACGCTGCAAAAATCGTTTCTGATAATGTCGACGCGTTATTTAACGCCTGTCCCAATAGCGATAACGATTGTAGGAACGCGTTGCGGGATCAGAAAGAAGATGCGAACAGCCATAAGGACGAACACAACCTGAAGCGAAAAGTCGCCAAGTGGGGTGCCATCGCTGGATGGGGAGCTGCAGGTATCAGCGCCGCCGTGGCGACTTACTACACGTTCCGTGACAAAGGGGAACCTTCTACAGGACAAACCGAGACGCGAGCTATCAAGGTGAAGCCGCTTGTCGGGGTAAATTTTGGCGGATTAGGGGTCGACGGCACATTCTAGTTTGCATTGGTCCTCGCTTGCAGTAACTTGCGCTCGTGAGTGATTGGACTCAAAGTACGATTCGCAGTCGAGCGTCGGAATTGAAATCCGGCTTGGCGATTGGCAACGCCACTAACAATCTAGAGTTCTGGGGAATTCTTTTCGGTCGCCCGGCGGCTTACGTCATTCTTGTATTTTTAGGTGGGCTGCGTTTTATCACGCCCAACTTGCTTACTTGCGTATCGATTGCAATGGTGTGGGCTGGCTCATGGATCATGTGGCAGCATCATGAGTTGTGGTGGTTGTCGGCGGTGGTCCTAAATTTAGGACTGGCTTTCGATTGCGCGGATGGTCAACTCGCCCGTTGGCGCGGGCAATCGTCCTATTTTGGTTCTTACTTCGACAAGGTTGCAGACTTCATTAGTTTTCAAATCCTATTTCTAGCGCTCGGCTATGTGTCCTATGAGCTGACCGGGAAGCTTTACTATTTCTATTTTGCAATGGTTGGAATGCTCGCCATTGGTCTCACGGGGTATGTGAAATGGCTCACGGTACATCATGGTAACTTGGCTGGGGTAGCCCCGGAAGAAGTTACAGACTACAGACATCCTCGGTCGCTGCTAGGCGTGCTTGAAAAACTGTTTTCCTTTAACGAAGGAGATATGTTCTTTTGGATTGCTTTGGGGCTTATTCTGGGAAAACCGCATTGGGCCATGTGGTTGGTAGCTTGTTCTCAAGTACCGATAATTTTGGTGTCCGGTGTCAGCAGAGGGATGCAAAACATTTCGTTTGATAGGCCGCGGTAAGACAATTAGACTTGCAATATCAACGATATTGCGGAACGCTAGACAAGATGAAAGCCGTGATTTTAGCTGCTGGGTTGGGTTCCCGTTTGAGACCAATTACCGATGAGATGCCCAAAGCTATGGTGCCGGTAAATGAAGTGCCGATTATTGATCGAATGATCAAAAAAATCGCTATGGCTGGCGTCAAGGAAGTGGTTGTTGTTACCGGATACATGCACGACAAACTTCTGGCTCATCTTTCGAATTCTAAGTCAAAAATCGCCCGAAATGCGGTGGTGGTAAAAAATGACAAGTACGATACATGGGGGAATTTTTATTCTCTTCTAGTTGCCAAAGAAGCAATTGGTGGCGCTGACTTTATTAAGTTCGATGGCGACGTCGTTTTGGATGACAAAATTATTCCCGCACTTTTAGAGGGGGCGGGAGACCTTGTGCTTGCCATAGAAAAAGGTGGAATGCTAAGCGGCAAGATTGGTGCAGAAGAAATGAAGATTGGAAAAGACGACGACGGACGGGTTGTTAAGCTATCCAAAAAAATCGATCCTCGAACGTGCAGCGGAGAGTCCATTGGCATTGAAAAGGTATCATCGACAATAGCTTCAGAACTTTTTGCTGAGTTGGAAGCAATGATCGCAGACGAAGAGACCGACGACTACTACGAACGAGCCTACCAACGTTTAATCGACAAAGGGTTAACATGTGGAACCGTCGACATCACCGATCATGAGTGGTACGAGATTGATACCATCGAAGACCTGAAAGCTGCGAGCAGACTCACGTACATATGAAGGACTCCTTCGCCGACCGTCTAAGGAAAATGCGCTCCAAGCGCTACGATGAATGGTGGTTTGTTGTTTTTGGCGGCCCGGTTGGCTCAATTTTAGCCGCGTTGCTTGCCCCCTTTGGTTTCGTGACTCCGAATCTAGTGACGCTTTTTTCCTTTCTGTGCAAAGTGGTTGGAGCTGTTTTGCTCATCGACCAAAGTCACGACATGGAAGCATGCTTACTTCTTCAACTGGGCGTTGCATTGGATATTACTGATGGCGGATTGGCTCGCTATCGACAAAAGACATCATTGGTCGGGGATATCTTAGACAAAGTGGCCGACGTCTTGGGGCTTGTTGCGCTCTGCTTGTGTTTTGGATTGAGACTCTTTCAGCAAACGGAAAATCATTGGCTACTTCTGGCTTCAATCTTTATTTCTTACGCCTTCCTTTTTAGGAGTTACCTTTATTGGGTCGTTCGTAACAAGACAGATTTAGCCCCGCCCCAACCTCAGCCACTACCGAACGATCGTCGGGAAAGAATAAAGTATTACCTTTGGTCTTTCTGGTGGATTCTTGAAGCAGGAGAGTCAGATCTTCACTTTTGGATTTGTCTTAGCGTGCTACTCAAACAAGAAAAGCTTACGGTTATTGTACTCTCGGCCGTGATGCTGATTAATCTTCTTAGAATGATTATGAAGAGAGTATTGTTCGTCAGGGCTTTCGAGCAAGAAGCCTAATCAAAACGGGGTCATCTTCTTTGTAGACGGAAAGACCGCTAGACTCTTCTGAGTGCTCTATAACAAATCCCAAAGACGTCAGCTCAGCCGTTAACTCTTCTATTCTTAGAAAGCGTCGATAATGGTCGTTGTAGATAAAGGCGTCGCGCTCGCATGCTTTTCCTTTTCCGTAGAGGCTTCCTTTCACAGAGCGTACTTCTATCCAGAACGCTCCCCCGCTGCGAAGTCCTTCCCACGTCCAATTGTATGCAGTGGTCGCCACTTCTTTGGGAACTGCATGCATGGTGAAGCGGGAATAGACCACATCAAATTTTTTGAGATCTCGGTCGCCGAGAGATTCGAAACCCGCACAAATAAATTTTGGCCAGGGAAAGTCCGACTTTTCTCCTTGAGCAACCAAGCCTTCGATGGAAGTTGAGCTTTGATCGCAAGCGGTCACATCGTGTTTTTGAGACGCGAAGTAGATGGCATCTCGTCCGTTTCCACATCCCAACTCGAAGATAGCTGAACCGGGAGAAATTCTTCCATGAACGTACTCTGCGAAAGTACTAGGCTTTTCAATGGCAGTATGCCTCTTTGCGTAGAATGAGTCCCAATAGTCCTTGTCCATCGTATCTAGCGAGTATCATAATCTGCAGACGTTGGGAATACGTTCTAAGGATATGGCTGATGAGCTCAAATAGGCGGATTAGCAAACTTTACCCCCGAGTAAGCGTCCACACCGAGTGGCTATCGAAAGAATTTTTGCGTCTACCAACACCCCCATGAACGTTGCAGCAGAAGTAGATGGTTGGGATGCTATGATAGCGCTTGCTTCAGCAGGTCATGGGGTCGCATTGATCAACGACTATTGCCAAACTTCCAAGCAAATGTTTAGGACGCCGTATGTTGGTATGTTGAAAGTTCCCTACGAACTTGTATGGCTTAAGTCACAAAATGCGTCGATAAAGAGGGTTGCTGAGTTGTTAAAGAATGTCTTGCTTCGAGCTAAAGGGGCTTAACTCAACTGCCACGACCAGGGCCACGCCATCTCACCACTCGTCGTGACCAAGGATGGGGCATCTCTGCCGCACTTTTGGCATTACGAGAGATGACTTTGCCAACTCTAGCAACGTAGTCCGTTAATTCTTGCTCCCCATCTAGTGACAATTCCGGAGGTTCGGAAAACGTAAGGGTTGCACTGCCTTCGAGGCGTTCGCCACCCGCGTGAAATACGAATATTGCATATTCGGCGCGTTCTTCGGCGTAGCTTTTCAATTCGAAAAGAATTCGAAGCCCGCTGCTCGGGTGCATATCATCGTGATCGCGCAGTCTACCCATTAAAGGTGTCATCCCAGAATTCATCGCCATCGTCAACTGGCTCAAACATAGTGTCTTTCACAGAAGGACACACCGAGCGATACACGCAACGTTGACACCACGAGCCGGGATTTTCACGTGGGCCATCACTGACCGCCAACGCGGCTGCTTCTATGCTGGCAACAAGTCTGGGCAAGAAGTTGTTATTAACGTGTTGACGAGTAACTTGCGTGGTCCATTCCAGCTCTCCTTGAGCAACCCAGTGGACTCCTAGCCAAATTTTCTGAATTTTTGGAAAGTGAGTCATCGCAAGCACAGCGTACGACTCTAGCTGCTCGCCGATTGAACTCATGGCGAATCTGACACCGGACTTGTGGTCGACTACCGCCATATTGGTCTCGTCCCAAACAAGACCTAAGTCGAATATACCGCGAAATACCGTTTCCTTTTTACCAAAGGTGGTCCCGCTAAAATTACTGGAAATTCCAAGACGATGCTCTACCAGCAATTTTTGGACGTTGTTCTTTCTTCGAAAAGCGGCAATGCGTGCTTTGAAGCTGCCAACCTCATTAGTGAGACGCAGAAAACGCTTTTTATCAACTGGAGTCAACATCTCCGCGCGTTTGCGGATGATGTAGTCAATGGAGTCTCCTTTTAAAGCAGCCTCCAACACCGAGTGCACGGCTTTACCAACTTCCATCTCGGCCATGATCTCAGGAGCTTCCAGTCGGTCTACATAGCGATAGTGAAACAGACGAGAACATCTGAGACCAGCTTGAATCTTTGACGCCGACCAAGGCGCGAATCGCTTTGCACGGGTAGAAAGCACGGATTTACGACTCTAACACGAAATACGCAGCGCATCATTTTTTTTACCGAATGCAAAAAATTTGCCCAAGATGTCGGAACCATCAAAAATGGCCGTTATGTCGCAATGCCAATGTGAAGTATGTCATGCAGAAGTAACAGAAACCCGGCGAGGCCGCTGTTGGGGTTGTTATTCGAAATGGGCGGACCATCGTCCGGTGGGAATCGGGGCCCGCTGTATTTGCTGCGCAGAAAAGCGAAGAGACGTCTTGCGACGGCAAGAGATTCTTGGAGCATGGCTGCCTATCTGCTTCAATTGCTCTGGACAAGTTGCGGCGCTTACCGTGGTACCTTCAACTATTCGAGAGTTGAGGAGCGTATTGCAAAGAGACCGGCGAGATGCAGACCGAAGAAGTGGCAACAAAGACAAGCGCGTCTACCAACGAGATCGAAGACTGTTTGAAAGGCGCTTTGGACGAGATGCCGATTTCATTGAAGTCGAAGAAGAAATGCTCATTGACATCTTTGCGGCTCAATACATTGAAAACGGTAATAGTCAGAAGGAGGAACTGACCAAAATTGCCGATGCTGAGACCGTTGAAACCCTACGCGAAACGGCATAATTTCCTTAGCTAAGTGGTTCTCCTCTCGCGCAAAATGGACTTCAACTCATGATTCGAGTTGTTTCCGGCCGGACCTAGCAATGAAAGAAATATTGCTCTAATTTGAGCTTGGATAAGGACATTGTCGCAGGTAACGTCCGCCAATGACGCAACCTCGTAGTCGAATTCTTGGTCTTGGTGGTTTTCTTCCTGACAACGTTGTTACCAATCATGATTTAGCAGAGATCATGGAAACTTCGCATGATTGGATTGTCGAGCGAACTGGTATTGAAGAGCGTCGCTGGGTAACTCCTGAGTCTGGATTGACCGGAGCGATTATGGGGGCTAACGCGGCACGAGAGGCGGCGGAAGATGCCGGTGTTGATCTCAAAGAGATCGAGATGATCATCTACGCGACTCTCTCACCGGACATTTCCTTCCCAGGAACTGGGGTCCTCATGCAAAAAGAATTGGGACTCAAAGACATTCCTTGTCTTGATATCAGACAGCAATGTTCTGGATTTATCTACGGTATGTCGATTGCTGACAACTTCATCAAAGCGGGAATGTACAAAAAGATTCTCTTGGTAGGATCGGAAATTCATTCCACCGGACTGGATAAAAGCACTGCAGGTCGTGACGTTACAGTACTCTTCGGTGACGGCGCAGGCGCGGCCATCCTAGGTGTCGCAGAAAACGAAGACAGCATGGTGCTGTCGACTCATCTGCACGCCAACGGTAAAGATGCCAATATTCTTTGGGTGCAAAGACCTGGATGTTCGTTCCATCCAAGAATTACAAAAGAGGATATGGACAACCGGCTGCACTATCCGCAAATGCAAGGCAAGCGAGTTTTTAAACATGCCGTGACAAAAATGCCACAGGTTATCATGGAAGGCATGATGGCGAATGATCTCAAGCTTGATGACGTGGACATGCTAATTCCCCATCAAGCAAATCTCCGGATCAACCAGATGGTTGCCAAGATGATTGGCTTGCCAAAAGAGAAGGTGCACAACAACATTCAAAAGTTAGGCAATACCACCGCGGCTACGATCCCCCTATGCATGCAGGATGCTGTTAAGCTTGGAAAGATAAAGCGCGGCGACTTGGTGGTGATGGTAGCTTTTGGTGCAGGACTAACTTGGGGCTCCGTATTCCTGCGTTACTAACCCTCTAAGTAACTGAACTATATAGAAAGCAGCGGTCTTTTAGGAGTTGTTAGATCGGTTGATGGTATTGGAACGTGTTCCTTTTCATGAAAAAAAGAATGCTACTGACCTTATTTACCCTTTGTCTCCTGCCAACTACCGCGAGCGCTTCATGGATGGCGCGGTGCCAAGTAACAGCAGTAGCCATCGACAGCCACCCAGATGATACGACAACTATTGTGGTATTTTCATCAAAGCGACTTCCAGGGAGTCACCCGGGCGCGGATGAAGCCTGCGAAGAAATGAATGCGCTGACTTTCGATGTACCGATGAAGTTGCAGCTTGGTAATCGCTACCTACTTGAACACACGATGTCATCACACGCGACAGCAGGAAGTTCTGTGTCATGGAAACGCGTCGTCACCAAAAAGAAAAAAATGTGGCTGCTGAGATGGCTAGGCCTTTGATTCGACAAAGGTCTCAAGTAAAAGAAAAACTATAGTCCTCGTGGTTTAATTAGCGTATCAGGTGGAGCAACGAGGGAACCGGTGTCGGACTGGTAGAGTACAAAAAAGAGCACTAACCCCAATACGATGACTACCAATGCAATCCATTCGATGGGAACTTTGTCCGCAAATATTCGCTTACCAAAAAATAATCCCCCCGAGCGTTTGTTGATGGCATCCGTTGTATTCTTATCAATGCTTTCTGGGGCTTTCCGCTTCAGCGAAGCTAACTCGGAAAGTGGGCTGTCATCTTCTTCATTCATCGACGTATTCCTTTAGTATTGTTCGCAACGTTACCCGCGCGCGGTGGATCTTTGTTTTTACGGTTCCAATCGGCATTTCTACGATCTCGGAAATTTCTTGATACGCGAGCTCCTCTATGTCCCGCAAGATGATGAGTGTACGTGGTATTTCTTCAAGTTTAGCGATCGCTTCTTGAATTTTTCGCCCCGTTTCGGAGTTGCCTAGTTCCTCTTGTGGGTTTTTGGGCGCATTGGGGCTTACTGCGTGCCTTGTGGCAGCTTCTTTAGAATCATCGTATTCTCCTTGCTGCAACTGTTTTCGTCTTGAGAAATATTTAATCCGATTCTTGCTGTGATTTACAGCGATACGATAAATCCAGGTAGAAAGCTTGGAGTCTTCTCTAAAGGAATCAATGGACTTAAAAACAGTAACGAATACTTCTTGAGCTAAGTCTTCAGCTTCCGTGGGGCTGCCTAGCATTCTAAGGGCTACCGAATAAACTCTATCCTTATGATCAGCGATCAACTGTCGGAATGCCCGCTCATCTCTGCGCTTCAGCTTTTTGACTAGCGCGCGTTCGGAGCGATTCATGTTAGCAGTGTAGCCCCGCTTTGCCACTTACCGCCAGTGGTAGTTCAGTAGCTTTGCGCTTTGGACGCTAAAGAGCCTTTTGTTTGCCTTGGACCAAATATACGGATTGCCGCGAGTACCATGAGGTCATCGCCATTTTGAACTTGCTTATGGACGCCTAAGTCCAGCGCAAACGACTTAGATGCGTAGCCAGCTCCTCCCGTGACGTAAGTGGCTTCTCCGTTAACGTCCCGGACCGCGCCAGCACGTAGTGGAAAGGCGGTCATCGGGCCGGTGCGCAGAAAAAATTCTGCTCCGCCGCCAAATCGCGTGCCATCTGTTTTGTCATCAAGCGCAAATACCGAGTCGAAGACGAGGGATAAAGAACCAATCGGTTGGAAAGACAGGCCGGCACCTACTGCGAGGGGGTATTGCTGGTCATCGCTGCCAAATAAATTGTAACCAGTGACTCCTATGCCAAAACTCGCGGTTGGCTTGAACAACAGTCCCGCATCAAATGCAAAACCTTTTGAATCGCTTTGGTCCATTTGATCGGTATTGTAATCGTAAAATTTGGTGTTAGTTCCAAGTAGGATTTTTTGGCTGATTTTTCGACTCAGCGCAATTCCCCCTTCATGAGAGCGTCTGGAGTTTTCTACTGCTCCCACTTTAGGCGTAGCCGTAATGTAACGGTAGTAGTAGCAACCAGCAATCGCTGATGTAGAGTCGCAAATAGATACATTAACCATGCTTGCGCTGTCAGAAGGGCGGAAGCCGTAACTTCCTTCTGCAACCATCTCTTGAGTCAACCCAATCCCAGCCGGATTAAGTGATATCGCGGAGGCTCCGTGAGCATTGCCGCGATGGGCTTCTCCGGTCGCTAGTTCTCGAGGACCAAAACCATCCGTTAATGTTGATTGGGCCATAGCAGCTGATGAAAGAGTGCATGCAAAGGCGACAAGGATAGTTTTCATTAAATTATTCTAGCCTTTATCAACCATTCGGCAAGAAAATGGCTGTTGTTCAGCAGAGAAAACAGCACTAAGTGAGGTGAAATCCGTGGCCGTCACCACAATATGGTCAAGGACCGGAATCCCAAGAAGGATTCCAGCATTCATTAGGCGCAAGGTGGTTTCTCGGTCTTCTACGGAAGGCGTGGCATCGCCGGAAGGATGATTATGAATCACGATACAACCAGCAGCTCGCATCCGCATCAGGGGCGTAAAGACGTCTCTGGGAGAAAGCGAAATTGAGTTGAGACCTCCTTTAGCTATTTCTCTTTCGCAAATTATTGCGTTTCGGTTGTTCAACCCTACCGTCCAAACGCTTTCCTGCGACGCATCAGCTCTTCCTTGGAAGTGGGTAAAAACATCTTCTGGTGATCCAAGCCTGACGTCTCCGACAAAAGAAGATCGTTTTGCCAACGCCATTGCGGCGGCAATCCTACTGGCTTTTGCGATTCCGACGCCACAAGTCTCTGATATTTCTGCGGGAGAGGCATTTTTTAGTTCTTGCAGCCCTCCGATATTTATCAAAATGCGTTTGGCGAGTTCGTGGGCATTCCACATCCTGGTACCAGTTCCAAGAATGATGGCGAGTAACTCTTCGTCTCCAAGAGTTTCAGGCCCATACTGAGACAGTCGTTCACGGAATTGCATAATCGTTGTTGTGCAAAGTTCACGCCAGCCTTCAATTTGTGTGCGAAAAGTTGCGTCGGGGTGCTACATTCCCGCCATGCACGTTTGTCCCGACTGTGGTCTCAGCTTTGAGTCTGCGGGTTTTTGTCCGGAAGATGGAAGAGAGTTGGCGAATCGTGGACGCGATGTGCTTCTTGGTCAGGTGTTGGGTCCTTATCGAATCGCCTCTGTTGTTGGGGTTGGAGGAATGGGAGTGGTCTACAAAGCCATTCATCCCACTATTGGAAGTCGAGTCGCCATAAAAGTACTGAATCTGGACAAGCAGCAGTCGAGTTCTTCCGACGACAGTGCAGAACAACTAGAACGATTTTTTGCGGAGGCAAAAGCCGTAAACGTGATACGGCATGAAAATATCGTAAACATACTCGACTTTAGTACGCTTGAAGACGGTCGTCCCTACTTGGTGATGGAGTACTTGGACGGACAGTCTTTGCAAAGTGTTTTCACTTTGAGAGGGCAACTACCACTCGGAGGCTTCGGAAAGCTGATGGTCGAAGTCCTCTCCGCGATTGGAGCGGCGCATGCCACTAACGTAATTCACAGAGACTTGAAGCCAGATAACATTTTCGTGTCGCCGCAAGGGCATGCGAAAGTGTTGGATTTTGGCGTCGCAAAGTTAGACAAGTCTGGACTCGCGGTTGATAACAAAACGAAAACAGGAGCCTTACTAGGAACTCCGTACTACATGGCCCCGGAGCAAGCTCAAGGTGAAAAAGTAGATGCTCGTGCTGACGTTTACGCTATCGGAGTAATTCTCTACGAAGGAGTAACTGGAAAGCGGCTTTTTGATGGCAAGACCTTGTACGAGCTGTTGATAAAACACGTACAGCAAGAACCCGTATCTCCTCGGTCGCTTCGCCCTGATCTTCCCAAGCTGCTAGAACGAGTAATCCTAAAAGCGCTGGCTAAAGATCCCCGCGATCGATTTCAGAGTGCCGCCGAGATGTCTGAAGCCTTAATTAAAGCGATGGGAAAACTTCCCTCAGATTCATTCTCGTCTATTAGCCAGATTGCCGCGGTAAGTGGGCAGACAATCAAGCAGGAAGACTTCCAAAGTTCGGTTGGCTCTGGACGCTACGCTGCGCGAGCGACGTTACCTTCGCTTCCTCGCAAGTCCCGTGGTGCTTTGGTCGCTATTGCAACCATTGTCGCATTGTTAACTGCTGGAACGTTTCTATTCGTTAATTTGAAGAAGGAAGACAATGTGGCTTCGGTCAAACAAAATGTTCCAGCCTCTTCGTCGTCTCTAATTTCTGAGAGCTCAAAATCCGAAGCTCCAATTGCTGGCGAAAGTTCGACCAGTAGCATCGCAAGCTTAGCCTCTTCAAAAAGTAGGTCGATGGTCCGCAGGAGTAGTTCTGTAAGATCTAGGTCTTCAAAGTCTAAGGCAGTCATCGCAAAGTCGTCTGCAAGGTCGTCTGTAAGGTCTGCCGTAGCACCCCTTGCGACCGCTCCGAGAAAAGGATTGGCGGCGCGACCTACCACATGGCGAAAGCCGAATGGAGGCGTGGGCTCTCAAGTGGCGGCGTCGAACTCCTCGCCTTCTTCGCTGCTCCAATATTCTAAATACCTGAGCCTATCCAAAAAAGAGGCGAGAGCTTTTCATAAAGATGCACGGTTGTCGCAGATAATGCTTCATGGCGTGATGCCTGATGGCAATATTCATCCCAAACTGACCTCTCATCCGATTCCTGTTTCATTTATTTACTTTTCGAAAGAGCGGCATGGTCATCTAAAGAAACTTCCTAAAGGAGCATCAGCTGAGATTCCATGTTCCGTCACCGTGTCAGTGTATCGATCGGGTTATTGGCAAAGGCATGAGAATGCGAGGGAATGTCGAAAAATGTCTAGAGCAGGCTACCCGCGTTGCTCCCCAAAGCAAGTATGGGACAAAGCGAAGGCGATTGGTGCTCCATCCGACGCAGTCGCCAATCTTCAGTTTCGCTGGAGAGATGGCGCGAGAAAGTGGGAGTTTCGAATACCAAGCCATTTCATCGAAGACTTTTTGGACGATTGCTAAACGAACTAGTAACTAATTACTTGCCGAGGAATTTGCGGTTTTTGCAGGTCCCGTACCATACCTGCAGTCAGGATATTCAGCGCCTTCGCACTCGACAACAGACGTAATGAAATATCCTGCAAGACTTCCCATAGTCTGTTCGTACATGGTTGGAAGCTTGGGAAGGCTCAAGGAATCTTGCGGTCCTTGTTTTGTTAACCCCCAGGTCACTGCTCCGAAGTTGGCGGTAAGGTTGTAGGAGTGGGCTTGCGGGGTATGGTTAGTCCATGAAATGGTTTTGTTGGTGTCATCATAGCTCATATCCGTAGGAGACTTGTTTGCAAGTTCATCTACATCGGGAGTGACTCCATCCTCTAAAGACAGTCTCTGAAACGTCGCACTTGTGGAAACGATAGCTACGTGCGAGTCGCCAGGAGGCATTTGGGTTTGGAACGTCGGACCGTTTTGGGTAGAGTTGTAGTGGGTAATGGCACCGTTATTCACGACACCAATGTCGAAGCGTATGGCGTTGGTTCCGGTGTAGTTCACCGAAAGCTCTTTGATTTCTGTTTGCCATGGGGGAAGCGTTAATGTCTGCATGCTGGGACTTCCCTCATAGTAGGTCGTTGCTACGAGTTCTCCCCCTACATATGCCATACCATAGAGCTGTATCGTTCCCGCCTTGGAAAGGCAATTGGCTTTGAGCGTAGCAGTTAGTTCCGCAGAGCCATCTTGAGAAACACCGGCTAAACAGGGGCCACTGATTTCGTAGTCAGCACCTGCTTGGTAGCTGCCTGGCAACGTTACGCTTAACGTGCCAAGTTCGCGACGATCGAATGGTCGGTAGTCTATTGTGAACGGAGACTCACCGAGGTAGGTGTTGATGACCTGTAAATCACCATTTGGGTCAAATTGGATTGCGCTAATTCCAAGTAAGTCGTCTTCGGTCGTGATGGTACCGGTGTTATCTGTCTCGACTTGGACAAAAGTCCCGTCTTTGCGATGAAGCACCACCGTTTGTCCCTGATGGGGGCCATCGTACCTGGTGGACGTAAAGGACGAGGTGACGGTTGTCGCGTCAGGGGAAGGAGCTCTGGACGCAGAGCCGCAAGCCACTAGCAGCGTGAAAAGAATAACTCGCATACGCCACTCTATAGTGGCTGTAAACTTTCTACAATAGTGGGTAAAGTCCTACATTGAGCAAGGTTCAATGTAGCTGGCATACTAGTTCAATGGGGTTGTTAAAATATCTGTCTACATCAGGAGTCGCTGTCGCAGCTTTGCTGTCGCAACCGTCAGATGCTCACGCGTGTTCCTACGTGCCGGGGAACTGTACGGGGGGAACTTTGGTCCAAGCCCATGCCGCAGTGCCAGTCAACGTACCGTACTTCAGATGGCATCCGTCGTACAACTCCGTCGCGACGATGCCAGAATTATTACAACTGGAGGATAACGTAACGATTACTGACTCCGCGGGAAACAAGATTCCGTTCACTTTAGAAATGGGACTTGGCGAAGTCCGAATCATCCCAGAAAAGTTTGAGGTGGGCGTTCAGTACACGCTTACGGCGCTGTCTGATTGTGAAACTGGCAACGTTTCCCTTGAACCCGATGGAAACGGAGGATTCAACGAAGTAGTAGAAGTCGCTCCTCCAATGGTGCATCAGTTTTCCACGTTAGAAGAGCTACCCGAACCCAGGGAGGGACTCGGGGAAGTTGATATTACGTCGGTGCACGTCGTGCCTCCAAACGTTTTTGTTGCGGTGTCCGATGATTCTTGTGGCAATCAATCGTTTAGCGATCAAACGAAAGTGTTGTTTGAGTTTGACGACAACAGCGAAATGGCTCAATGGCTAGAGCATACTTCTGGGTTCGAAGTATTGGTGGACGATTCGTCGGTTCCCTTCAACCTTGGCGATCCCGACCTCGATGGCAAAAGAACTGGTGAGGCGCTGCTTGGTCATCATTGTTTTGGTAACTCTCCCGATGATGGCACTCAAGTTCATACTTTAAAGTTGCGAACGCAGCTACTTGGCGATTGCCGCGAAGTAATTTCATCCGTTAGTACGTTTACTATCGACTGCTTTGCAGACATTGCTATATTTGATGCCGCTCCCGGGGGAATGGATGGCGTAAGCCAATCGCAAGTCAACGATATTTCCAATGGTGCCTGCTTACTTTCTCAAGCAAACGAAGAAGAGCCGGTTGCAGAAGAGCCTGAGCCCGACTTCCCTGAACCTGCGGTGATTCCCGAGGGAGACAGCGCATGCAGTGGCGGTGGCACCACGTTGCCGCTATTGCTCATAGCATTTTTGATTCCTGGAATTGTTCGCAATAGGAAGGAACGACAGCTATGTTAAAATCTGCAATTTTTGCGACCGTAGTTGGTTTGTCGTTTGCCGCAAGTAGAGACGCAGAAGCTTGTTCTTTTGAAAATACGCTGTGCGTTGGTGGTGGTTTCGTTTCAATGCCGAATCCAATGTTCGCGAACACACCATACCTGCGTTACAAGCCAAACGTCCACTCGCAACAAGCAGCACCACCTCTTGAGGCGGTAAGAGCGTCGATAAGTTTATCAGAGTCAGGTCAAGCCGTACCATTTTCTGTGGAGCGTGTGGGCGACGAGATTAGGGTGATTCCAGATAGTTCGTTTGAGCCGGGGAAGGTATACGACTTCGTTGGCGAGTCGTTGTGCGTGACAAGCATTTCCATGGATCCGTTCGGAAATCTTGTGGAGGAAAAAGGGCCATCAACTCAAGCTTCTATCGCTACGCTTCAGCCCGCAGCCCCACCTACTACACTTGGGACGGTAGAAATTACAGGCGTTCATATTCTTCCAAACGGTGCGCCTTTAGTACCCCCTACTCAAGATTCTTGTGGAGGCACGAACTATGCAGAGGAAACTTACGTAGACTTTCAATTTACCCCGTCCCAAGAAGCTCAAACATGGGCTGACTACTCAAGTTACTTTGAAGTTTTAGTAGACCGCGTGGTTGTCGATGCGACAATGCCACCGCCTGATACCAACGGAGTGATCCATGGTCGGGCCAAACTAGGCCTCTATTGTCAAAACTTCGCTGACGATGGCAGTCAATTTCATGAGTTGAAAGTACGGCGAGTCGTATTGGGAGACTGCAGCGAAGTGGTTTCGTCGATAAGTACGTTCACAATAGATTGTCTGAACGGCTTTGACGCAAACAACCCGGCTGGCTTCGACGTAATTTCAGGAGGTGTTGATAACGCAATACCTGGCAGTGCTACTGATGCGTCTTTATCAGGTTGCACAATTGCGGCGCCTCCAGAACCCGAGGTAACTGAAGATCCGGAGCCGGAGCCGGAAACGGGAGGACCCGTTGTTCCGGATGAAGAGACGTCCATAGACGCTCAAGGATGCAGTGGTTTGGTTGGTAGTTTCACGCTTGCCCTTTTTGTATTGCCAGTCTTTAGGCGCCGAAAAAAGGGTCCTGTGGCATAGTTGCGTACACGATGCCATTTTCTTGCCCCGCGCGATCCCATTAGTAATATGGGACTATGCAAACTCGCCTACTTCCAGGACGCTACCAGTCGGTTCCCGTAATTGGGCTTGGAGCATTTGCCGCATTCAACGCAAAATCTGCAAACGCTTGCCGCAGTAGATGGGAGCAAATTGATAGTTTTCAAAGTCGAGGAGGACGACTTATTGATACGGGGTCTAACTATGGAGCAGCTCCTGAGGTCGTTAGTTCTTTTGTAAAAGACAACCGTGATGACTATCTTATCTCCTATCATTTGCAGGCAAAAACTCGGGCGCAGGGGGACACGTTACTTTCTAGAGCTATAGAGCTCTTTGATGTGTTGGATACCGTTCTAATTCACAATCAATTGGCAATCGAAGCTCATATTGACGGACTAAAGATAGCCAAAGCAAGAGGTGACATCGCCGCGATTGGGGTTTCGCAGTACCTGCCGAAATCGTTTGAGAAACTTCTTCCGCTAATTCGCCACAGAGAAATAGACTTGGTGCAGGTACCGTACAATCCGTTGGAGCGGACGGTAGAACGGCAAGTCATCCCAGAAGCTGAGGATAAGAAAGTTGCGGTTTGCGCAGTTCTTTCACCTAAGTTTGATCCGGTCTTTCGAGGGCTGCCGCCGGAAACAGCGCTCTCAGGTTTAGAGCAAAGCGGAATCAATACGTGGTTTCAAGCGGTCGTACAGTGGGTCGTTAGCAATCCATCGATTTCTTACGTGGTGATTGACTCAGACGACCCGAATCTTCTCGAGGAGGCATGCGCAGTAGCGCGTTATCCAAGTCTTGATGGTGATATGCGAACGTACATTCGCTTGATGGCAGAAAAGTACGCCCCATAGTTAATGCGGCGTTCGAAGTTGTGAGTTATCGGCCCGTCAAGGATGGCATTGAGAAAAGTCACCAGTTAGTGACGTATGAAGAAGTTGAGCCGCCACAGGATTTACAGTCTTTGGTTCACTGCTTTTGGCAACTAAAAACGATTGCACCTCTTCCCCAGAACTTCGTCTATCATGTGATTCCCGATGCGTGTGCGAACCTATTGTTTGATCAAAAGAATCTAGACGTTGCCGCAGTAACAGCGATTCATACCAAAGCGATACAGCTCGAGTTGGGGACTGATTTTCATTACATTGGAGTGCAACTACTTCCAGGGGCGTGGCGTGGTCCACGAGAGGAAGTGCAAGACGGTCTAGTAACGGCGGCCTACGATGGCAGTTTGCCCCTTAATGAGCTCAATAGAAGTCTAAGCAATTTGGAGTTTTCCGCCCAACAAGAAGTATTAACGAAGTTTCTCAAAGGCCTTATTGCCAAGTCGCTCATCAAGGAACATGCGCTGGTTTCCAGAATTTTGCAGAACTTACAGAGGGTCAATTCAGTAGCCGAGATGGCTGAGCTAGTTGAGCTGTCTCAACGGCAATTGCAACGAAGTCTGAAATTTGCGACAGGTTTTTCGCCCCATGACTTCCTTAAGGTACTACGTCTGCAGCAGTCGCTGAGAGAAGACTATCTTGCATATTACACGGATCAATCCCACTTCATTCGCTCGTTTAAGACGGTCGTTGGGTACACGCCAGGGAAATTTCGCGAAAAATTTGATGATGTCTGATTTGTACAATACGAACTAACCAAACCTCCGTAGGTTGTAAGTATGGAAAAAATGAAAACAAACGCTATTGGATGGTTCGATATTTATGTTGAGGATATGAGTCGCGCCGTTGCTTTCTATGAGGCAGTACTAGAGCAGAAACTGGAAGGAATTGTAGATCCTACGGGAGAAACACGAATGATGGGATTCCCGGGCGAAATGGCTAATTATGGTGCGATGGGAGCGTTGGTAAAAACGACTCACGGATCACCAGGAGATGGCGGAACGCTCATTTACTTCACCGTAGTAGACTGCGCCATCACCGAATCGAAAGTCGTTCCTGCAGGTGGGAAGGTTTTGAGACCAAAATTCTCAATTGGGGAGTTTGGATGGGTGACTTTATGTGAAGATAGTGAAGGAAATAGATTCGGACTAAACTCGATGATATAATTGGGTGTGGTTGTTTTGCAAAGCTTGCGTAGGTTGTGACGCTGCGCCTTTCAATTTTCGTTGGGTTATTCTTGTTGCTAACGCTGTGGGAAATTGCATCAGGACTAAGGACGCGAGGTCGTCGCTTCAACCATAATATCGGATTGGCGGTAGTGAACGCCGGGATCGCTAAAGGCACATTTCTTCTTTTGGCGGTGGTGGTTCCCAAGAACTATGACTTTGGCCTGCTCACTTCCGTTGACCTACCCATATTTCTCGAAGCATTCATCGGCGTGGTTATCTTGGATTTTTCGATCTGGCTTCAGCATCGCCTCACCCATGAAATTCCGATATTGTGGCAACTTCATAAGGTGCATCACAGTGATCTCTCTCTTGATGTGTCGTCGGCCGTTCGGTTTCATCCGTTAGAGATTTTTATTTCAACCCTTTACAAGGGAACGGTTGTTTTTCTTTTAGCCCCCACAGTAGAGACGGTAATTATCTTCGAAGTTATCTTGAGTTCGTCGGCCCTATTTAATCATTCGAAAATACATTTGGCTCCGCCGATAGATAAGACGTTACGTGCGCTAATCGTCACGCCAAGCGTCCACTTGATGCATCATTCTACCACCGTTTCATTGCAACGTAGCAACTTCGGATTTAGTACTACGCTTTGGGACCGAATGTTTAGAACGTACGCGAAACCGACCAATGAAGACTTCCCTGTTGGAGTGGAGGGATTGGAGTGCGATTCGCTTGCTGGGCTTCTTAAACTTCCGTTTCGAAGCGAATAGATTTCGTGCATCACTTCTTGAATTAAACCAAAAGCCTGACAAGATTGCGGCATGTACAAGATCTTAGGTCTATTGCTTATACTGTCAGGCTGCGTGGGTTCACGAAATACCAGCGAAACAGCCAACCACCATACTACCTCTAGTCAAGGATGTGAAAGGCACACCGGCAAGCATCATGGCAAGAAGAAATGCGGTGGTGGATGCAGCGGCAAGAAGGGGCATCATGGCAAGA
>JAHDIH010000002.1:309331-683101 GCA_020630875.1 Deltaproteobacteria bacterium
AATGCGGCGGTGGATGCAGCGGCAAGAAGGGGCATCACGGCAAGAAGAAATGCGGTGGTGGATGCAGCGGCAAGAAGGGGCATCATGGCAAGAAGAAATGCGGCGGTGGATGCAGCGGCAAGAAGGGGCATCACGGCAAGAAGAAATGCGGCGGTGGATGCAGCGGCAAGAAGGGGCATCATCACGTTGGACACAAACATGCAGGGAACGGTCACAAGGGGCACCATGGCGGAGGTGGGCATGAAGAAAAGGTTCATCATCATTCGTTTGCCGATGTTGAAAAGTGGTCCAAAATTTTCGATGATCCGAAGAGAGATGCATGGCAAAAGCCAAAGCAGGTGATGACTCTGCTCAACATCGCTCCCGGGGCCAAGGTTGCAGATATCGGTGCGGGGACCGGGTATTTTCTTCCTTATTTGTCGGCCGCAGTCGGCAATAACGGAAAAGTGCATGCTCTTGATGTAGAGCAATCGCTAGTCGATCATATGAACAAGCGAATTCTCCGACAGAAACTTACTAACGCACTCTCTAGGTTGATATCGGTTAGCGATCCTGGACTAGTAAACGGAAGCACCGATTTGATCTTGATCGTAAACACATGGCACCACATCGCGGGTAGAATGGCGTATGGTGCAAAGCTGAAAAATGCGCTCACCGCAGGTGGAAAGGTCGCGATTGTCGACTACACTCAAGAATCTCCAATGGGGCCTCCCAAACAGCATCGGCTGAGTGCAAGCGAGGTCGTTTCAGAGCTGTCGGCCGCAGGATTTAACGCAACGATACTTGAGACGGAATTGCCCCATCAATACATCGTCGTTGGGATTCCAAAGTGATAGCTTTTGTCATTGGCTGAAATTTGTTGTTAGTTCATTCTTTGAACCACGACGTTTAACGTGGGTTGGTGAAAAAGAATACTTTCGTAGTCTCCCTGATTTTTATCTTAACGACTCCTGCTTTGAGTTCTCCTGCTTCGAGTGCTCCATGCGATCATATAAAACTATTGCAGAGGTCGTACGCACTTTCGAGCAGTAGTCTTAGAGGAGAGAGTGACAATCCTTTCGCTTTGCCCAGTGAACGCAGTCTCGGAGGATTCACGTTTAGATGGGGAAGTTTAATTGATCCAGATCAGGAAAATGTCGATGAGCTGCTAGACGTACTCAATGACGTCCAAGAAAAATATGAGAATTTAGGTTTTCCGAAAATCGGCGAGCTTAACGTGTACCTCGCAAACAGTGGTGACGGAGCACCAGAGATTCCTTTCGAAGGGGGGTACGTCCAAGAAGAGACCATTGATGGGCGACCCATGATGGTACTGCATGCCGCTATGTTAGAGCATTTTGGAGCAACGAGTAACTATTGGTCTGACGTGGTGGTAGCTCACGAGCTCTTCCATGTAATCCAAATGGAAAACGGACTCCGTAACCTTGATGCTACGATGCAATGGACTATTGAAGGAGGGGCGGAATGGGCAGCGACTCGCGCCTATCCGACCTACAACTGGCTTGATTGGAATGCCGCAGCGTTCTTTATGGCCCCAGAGATTAGTCTGTTTAAGGTCAACTGGGAAAGTGACGAACGGTTCTCTAGCGGACGCCAGTATTATACTGTTGCGTGGCTCTATTACCTAAGTGATATTCTTGGTAAGGGCAACCAGTTCATGGTGGAGCTATTGAATGATTCAGTGAAGTATCGTAACCATGCCTCGTTTGCTGAGTTAGTTGGTGATGATTACGCGTCCCTATTTAGAGAGTTTTCTCAAAACCATGTATCTTTACGCGACTTTCCAAATTCACTACCAGTACTTCAGTCGTACATCGAAGATTTTGGAGACCGGTACATCAATCAGCAAATGATAGTGCCAGCTGGGTTGGAAACGAGTCAATTGCACGTAAGTTCAACCCCGTTAAAGAGTTATGCAAGCGTTCGCTACTCAATTAGCGCGCAAGATACGAAACCGTTTAGTATTTTGCCGGTCGTAAAAAATGGAAACTACGGCACTAATAGTCATGCTTCATTCAAGTACTATATTTTTAGGGATGGATGGTTTGTTGAAGAACTGTCTAGTGGAACAAATGTCGCGCTGGCTGAAAACGAAACGTTGGAACTACTAGTCACCAACACTCCGAATAGTTACTCGTCGGAAGAAACATTCGAATTGTCGCTAGAAGTATCCGCCTACACCATGGAGGATGGAGATTCTGAGTCGTCATCGAGTGGTTGTAATACCACTAGTTTTTCGTTTTCGATGCTCTTTATGGTGTTACTCGTTGGAGTAAGAAAAGTGACGCGTTAGTAGTGTGGCACGAAGCTCTTAGCTTGCGATGAACCATCTTGGATGGAACACAAGCTAAAAAGTAACCCTGCGCAGCAATGAGCTTGTGGCAAATCTTAGGGGTTTGCCATGAGCGAAAGCTGACAATAGATCAAAAAATGCAAGTTGAGCACCACCTCGTTGTTTGGTTGGCCAGGCGATGTAAAGTTCTTGCCAATGGGTCGGCCGAAACTTTTGACGAAAAGACTTAAGACCATTGAAGTTATAAAAGATACTGCCAAGTTTGCGAGAGACGGCCAGAGAAGACGTTTGGGAGTTGTATAGTGGCACCATTCCCATGGACAATGTCGTGACCTTTCTATCTATAGCTTCGTTGGCTACTTGCGTCACTAATGCTTCGACGGTGCCATTGGTCGTATCAGCTCCTCTAGCTATGTCTTCTATATGCCATCTTTGGTTCCAGGTCGTGACGCTGGTACTAGCTACCGACGCGTTGTTACGTTTCGCTTGAAAATAAGTGTTTCCAGCTCCTGGTTGCGCGGCGAAACCGAGAGTATTCATTTTACGGGTTGCTTTCCATGTATCCAGTAGCTCGGTGTGAATGGATGCATCGCTTCTTTCCATCACTAAGCCTTTCGCTCTTGCTCTAGCGAGTTGCTTTTGCAGGTTTCGAGAATGCGCGATTACTGCAGGCCATTGCGACAGGTCCCACCTTGGCTCGTGCGCAACCCTCATTCCGTTCCATCCCTTTGGAATTTTGGTGGTACCAAACAGCACGACCCTGTCATTGAATCTTTTTGCCTCGGCTGAGAATTCTTGAAGCGTTTCCTGTTCTATTTCCGAAGTCCCTAAATGACCTCCCAACGTGACCCGTGCTCCCCTGACTGGTTGGTAGAGCACTGCCGACTTTCGGTTCTTGGCGAACCAATGGCGAATTCCAAGTTGCGCATGACGAGCATGCAAGACTGAATCGGAATGAGGAAAGAGTTCTTCTAACTTAGCCACGGGGCGCTTGCACACGAATCACCATCTTGCCCTTGTGCTTGTTCGAACTCATACGTTCGTGAGCCTCCGCAGTTTGTTCGAATTCAAACACTTCGCTTACTACTGGATTTATTTTGTGTTGGTGGACTAAGAGGTTGGCTCTTTCGCACTCGTTTAAGTTAGCAAAGTGCGAACCAATGATTTCTTTTTGTCGCATCCAAAGGTAGCGAACGTCGAAGTTAAGATCGAACCCTGTAGTAGCGCCACAGATGACAATTTTTCCGAAACGCCGGCAAACCAATACGGAGGTGGGGAATGTGTAAGCACCCACGTGCTCGAACACAATGTCAGGATCTTCTCCGCCGGTCAGCTCGCGAATTCTTTTACCAAAACGGCGGCTCTCTGATGGGCCCTTAGAGAAATCGTAGTCTTTCCGGTCGATGATGTCGGTGGCACCGAGATTTCGGCATAGTTCCGCTTTGTCTTTTCGTGAGACGACGCATATTGGATTTGCGCCAACGAGCTTACAAAGCTGTACGGCAAATACGCCAAGGCCACCAGAAGCGCCCCAGATTAGAACGTTTTGTCCTGGGCCAATTTCTCCCCGGTCGATGAGCATCCGGTATGCGGTGAAGTAAGTAAGCCCGTAGCTAGCGGCTTCTTCCCAACTTAAGTGAGAAGGTTTTTTTAGTAGCTGCTGGGATTGAACTTTGCAGAACTGAGAAAAAGACCCCCAGTTGGTCTCGTATCCCCAGATTTTTTGAGAACGACAAGCAAGTGGGTCTCCCCCATTGCAAGCGGCGCATTGCCTACAAGCTTGATTGCAATGCAGTACGACTTCATCTCCAACTTTCCACCGCGTTACCGCGCTGCCAACTTTCCAAACAATACCCGAAGCATCAGAACCCGCGATGTGGAAACCAACATCAGGGTCGATTACGGATACCGGTTTACCCCGCGCTGCCCAAACGCCATTGAAGTTAACTCCCGCAGCCATGACCATTACCAACACGTCGTTGGGGCCCACTTCCGGAATTTCCATACTTTCAATCTGCATTGCATCAGCGGGAGCGCCCTCGCGGTCGTTGCGAATCACTACGGACTTCATGGTAGTGGGCATTTCTCCAATAGTTTTTGGGATGTATCCTATGGCAAATTCAGTCATTATTCTTCTCCGTGATATTCAATGAGTTCAACTAACGTTCCGCCCATGGCTTTCGGATGTAGGAACGCCACGCGATGGCCACCCGCACCAATGCGAGGGGTCTTATCGACGAGAGCCACTTCTGCATCTATCAATTTGCGAAGAGCTTCATCTAAGTTGGTCACCCTAAGTGCCAAGTGATGCAATGTTTCACCTCGTTTGTTAAGAAATGAATCAAGGCCTCGATTCTCACCAAGGGGAGAAACCAATTCGATCGCAGCAGCATTATTACCGAATCTAACGAACGAAGCCGTAGCCTTTGCGGCGGTAACATCTTCTCTGCCGACGATGTCATTTCCAGTTAGTGCGCTCCAAAGCTGTCCTAGTTGGTCTATGTTCCGAGCCGCGACTCCCACATGGTCGATTCCAACAATAAGATCACCGATATTCGCTTTTTTAAGGGCGTCGAGGGGGGACACGAGGGCATTATGCAGTGTGTCAGTTTGTTAATCGACTAGAAAAGTAACATTTGCTGAAAACAATTTTAATCTAGTTTATTCAACAGCTTATGGCCTTGCACCAAGGGGTTAATCTCCTTCACGACTTGTGAAAACGCAGCGACTGCCGTTCCTGCAATGATCGGTGGGAAGGCGCTAAGTACAAAGCAGCCCGATTGCGTTAGCCTGCGATGGTGTTCCTTTCTTTCGAAGATTGGCAATCCCAGTCTAGCGCCCATAATGAGGCGGTCAAACAATGCGCGTGGCTGGATCAGTATTGCGCCAGAACAGAATGGACTGCCGCTGCTTTTCAGCACCTGTGCCCAGGGAGAAACTTTGTCGGGGTAACTGATGGAGAGAACTTTCTGACTTTTGCTGGACCCGTCGAACGCGAGGGAGGGTTGCTCATTTTAGAACCCACCGAAGCGATGTGGGGGTTGGGTGCTTCGATAATTGGAACAGGAGCGGTTGCTCTTTTTGATGAAACGGTAGCTTCAGCGGGAAACTGGAATGCGATCCTCGTCACTGGCATCGAAAAGTACTCGTGTTGTGAAGAGGAGCTGCTCAAACTTCAAGGAGTTGTTTGTCAAGATGTTGGAACGACCTCAAGAATTGTGGCGCAGCTAGATGAAGGTTTTGAGCATTATTGGCAATCGCGCAGCCGTAACTTAAGAAAGAGCGTACAGCGATCGCTCAAGGCATTTTCTGATATTGGGGGACGTGTGGAGCTGCAAAGTGGTCCCGTAAACGAAGAAACATGGAGGCGGATCATCTCGGTGGAACGCCGAAGTTGGAAAGGCGAAGCGAAAGTTGGGATGGCAGATATGATGTCAGAATTTTACAGACCGCTAGCAATGAGCGACGATGCTGATGTTGACGTGCAAGTGCTGTTTGCTTGCTTAGAAGAAGCTGATATTGGTTATGTGTTAGGTACGAAAGTGGGAAACAGCTATCGGGGACTTCAATTTGCATACGACAACGCGTACAGAAATCTCGGTGTCGGCAACGTTATGCAGTATCGGCAAATAGAAAGCGTAAGTGCCGCGGGAGTAACAAGTTACGATTTAGGAACCGATATGGCTTACAAGGAACGTTGGGCAAATTCTCATACCGAGAGTCGCAACCTTTTAGTGATTCCTAGACAAGCGCTCGGTGGTTGATCTCACCGCTTCTTCGCATAGGTTTTGAATCTTGGAGAGTTCATCTTTGTTTGTCGCCTCGAATCTCATAATGATTGCCGGTTGCGTATTGGATTGGCGTACCAATCCCCAGCCATTTTCAAATTTTGCACGGATGCCATCGATATCGATTGTCGATAGCGTCGAAGGATGATTCGTGAGAAACGTCTTTACTTCTGTCACGACCTCGGTTTTGATGTCATCGGAGCATTCCATCCGGATCTCAGGGGTTGTGAAAGTTACTGGAAGTTGCTTTATCGATTCAAGCCAGGTTGGTTTACAGACCAACTCGATGATTCTTGCGGCTGCGTAAATCGCATCATCAAAGCCGAGGTGTCGGTCGCGAAAAAAGAGATGCCCACTCATTTCCCCGCCAAGCAATGCATTTTCAACGGTCATTTTCTTTTTGATCTTTGAGTGGCCAACTTTCCACATTATCGCGTTGCCACCCAAAGCAGAAAGTCCGTCGTACATACTTTGTGAGCACTTTACTTCGCCGACGATGGTCGCGCCTGGATGCGCGATGAGAACATCTTTGGCAAGAAGCAAGGTAAGCATATCTCCCCAAATCACGTTGCCTTCATGGTCGATAACACCCAGTCTGTCGCCATCACCATCAAGTGCAATTCCAATGGTGGCTTCCACGTCACTAACCTTTTTTCGAAGCTCTACCAAACTTGATTCTACCGTGGGATCGGGATGGTGAGCTGGAAAATTTCCGTCCATTTCATTGTTAAGGTGAACGGCATTGATACCGAGCCGTGAGAAAGCCTGCTTTAGTAGAGGACCAGCCGCACCATTTCCGCAGTCCGTAACAACTTTGATCGAACGGTCGGAAATCTTAATGTCGTGGCAAAGATTTTCTAGATAGTCTTCGGATACATCAATCTCTGAGACTTGCCCCTGTGAAACCTTAGGCAAATCACTCTCCATAAGTTGGCGGAGTGTTTGTATTTCTGGGCCGTGAATCGCTTGGTTGTTCACAAGTAACTTAAATCCATTGTCCTCCTTGGGATTGTGACTTCCTGTGACAACTATTGCTCCATCGGTCTTGAGGTGGTGAGAGGCAAAGTAAAGTGTGGGAGATGGGACAACGCCAATGTCGCTAACCAACGCACCACCGCGAGTAAGTCCAAGTATTAGGCCCCGAGCAATCCGTGGAGACGAAAGTCTGCAGTCCCGACCGACTGCAACCGTTGGGGTTGGCTTCTTTAGATTGGTAGCAAAAGCGTGCCCCAATCGAATGCAAAACTCATCGGTAAAGTCGAGATCAGCATTGCCTCGTATATCATTGGCCCTAAAAACGTTGCTGTTGAATTGTTTCATTGGGAAAGTTTTTTCACTTTCTCTGCGTGCTCTTTCGAAACAACAAGGATTTGACCGTCTTTTTCAATGACGCATACGTTGTCCAGTCCGACAACTGATACGGCCGATTCAGAGTGAACAAAACAGTTGGAACTCGCTAAGAATCGACCGCTGCCTTGGTTCCCTGATTCATCACTATCGTAAGTTTGTGCCAGCGATGTAAAGTTTCCAACATCGCTCCAGTCGCATTGCAAGGGAAGGCATCGTACGTCCTTGGCCTTTTCAACGACTCCATAGTCGAAAGATATCGATTCTAGTGAGTCGAACAAAGTATGGTCGTCGGCCGCCAGCGCTAGTTTGGGCAAATGCACTTTTATCAGGTTCTGAAAGGCTTCAACCTTTGCAACAAAAATACCTGCATTCCAAAGAAAGTTTCCCCTCCGCAGAAACTCCTTTGCTTTCGACTCTTCAGGTTTTTCAGTAAAACGAACCACCTTATGGTTTTCTCCAACTTCTATGTAACCATAGCCGGTGTGAGGTGACGTCGGCGTAACTCCTAAGGTGACTAGAGCGTTCGAGCTCGTCGCTGTTGCGTAGGCTCGGCTAAGCGAGCGACGATAGCCAGCCGTATCTTGGATGTAGTGATCTGCTGGAACAATTGCTATTTCTCCAGTTGGGTCTGTTTTGGCAATATGCCATGCAGCGACAGCGATTGCGGCCGCTGTGTTTTTGGCCGCGGGTTCAATAATGAATTCAACAGACGTTGTTTTTGGTTCTTTGGCTAAGGCTTTGGCCATGGCCCTACTGCACACAATCGATACGGAATCGCAATCGCTCAGGTTGTTGATGGTTTGCGCAAGTAAGCTTCCGCTATTTCCAACGTTTAAAAGTGGTTTGGGGCTTTGACGCGTGCTTAGAGGCCACAGTCTGCTGCCTACGCCTCCCGCCATAATAATCCCATGTCTCACTTGTGCATTAAATACAAAACGGGCCGCTAGCAACAGTGCCGCGGCCCGCGAAAATCTTATTTTCTAAATTAGTCTGCTGCGCACAGCGTTTGGTCTGCGGAGAGTTTAGGGGCAGTGAAAACCGCTCCTACTGCTTCGTAGCCAATCCCGAATGACATAGCATCTTTGGTTCCGTCGCCGTCTAGGTCAACGTCTGGGCTAAGGAATGCGCCAGCCGGTCCGTCTTTGACGTCTTGAGCCGCGATGTTGAAGTCATCGTCTGTGTTCCACATACAGTAGAAGTCGCAAGCGTCTTGATTGGTTGGGTTCGTTTGATTGGCACTTTTACAAATCTCATCTGGGTCGGTTTCAGTCGAACCACAGCAGGCTTGAATCTCGGCTTCTTGGCTGATGCCATCACCGTCCAAATCGCACTCATCGGTAACGCTACTATTCATCAGGTTTGCGATTTGTGGGATCAACGTTGCTTCGATATCCGTTTGAAGGATTGCTCCACCAAGACGACCAGCTCCGATTGTCGTTTCTGAAATTTGCTTGGCTTCGATTCTTGCGTTTTTAAGCGAGATATCGATTGGTGTGCCTGGAGTGATTTCGATGGAAAGGTCGATGGTTCCTTGCGCGCTGACAAAGTTACCGCCAATGGTGTTTCCTACAAGCAGGTTACTGGCAGTATTTCCTGCAACAGTGAATGTGGTGGAACCGTTTAGGTGTCCGCCACAAGTACAGGTCATCGTCATATCATCCGGATCGCATCCAGCGGGCGTGCAAGGGGGATTGTCGGTCGGGAACGTCGCGGTATCTCCCACGATGACTTCCATGCCTGTGCCTTTCGCGGTCGAAAACCCAGTGGCTTTCATTGCTAGTAGCAGATGCGGAGTGCCTTCTGCTAACGCGGTGTTCACTGAGCCGTTTACGTCGATCGCAGAAGACGCAAGACCTAGAATATCTCCTAGCGCATTTTCAGCTTCACCATCGCCATCGACATCAAATTCAAAGTCTTCTGCGGACAATGCATCTGTTGGAATGATTAGTTTGTTGGCTACGTAAGTGGTTAGAGAGCCTGAGTTGTCGAGACAGATTTCAGTAGAACTTGTTCCGCCACCACCGCAAGCTGCCATCACCGAGGCGCTAAGAAAGAGAAGATATTTCATGAGGATTCCTTTGGTTGTATTAAGGTTGATTGCTTTAGCAAGCCGGTTGTTTTTAACAGAATTGGCGGATAAATGAAGTGTCAGGCGTCACATCTCGCAGAGGTAACCACTTTAGACGCAAAGATGCATTGCGTCATTTGCAACAATTGTCACTCATTTGCAAGACAACGCACCTCGTCATTGAATAGTATCGGCGCGAACTACATCAAGGAAACATCATGAAAAAATTAGTCCTTCTTATTTGCGTCTCATTCGTTATCGGCGGATGCGATAAATTACCAAATCTTCCTACTGGGCCAGCCGCGGCTAAATTGAAAAAGCCGGATCCGCCAAAAGTGACGGTCAAAAATGTGACGTTGGTTAACTCTCCTTCCAACAAAATGTTGGCTATGTACTATTGTCCCGACCTCGCAAACTCATTCGTTTGCCGAATATTTGGGGCGCGCCCAGCAAAGTCGCAACTTAGATTTTCTTTCTCTGTAGAATTGGATGTCATGAACCCCAACAACATTCCGCTGCCCGCAGTGGAAGCACTTGTGGGACTCAAAGCATTTCCGGAGCGAGGCGCCAATAATTTTGGTGCCGCGTGTATTGCGCTCTGTGAAGAGGGTACCGAGTGCGGACCTCCTCCTGCTGGATCTTGCACCGAATCAGGGGATCAAGTCCTCAAAACAAAATCAGACTATGCAGCAGCAGCGGCTAATTTTCTGATCAACACGGCTGTAGGCAACACTTCCCCAGCAGATCTGAAGTTTAGAACGATTCCTGCTGGAGCGAACATCACCATCAAAGCGCAATTCGATCTAAATATCGATGCGATGCTCGGCCTTATCCGTAACGTTGCTGGTGACTCCTTGGCCCAGGTAAAAAAAGGAAAAGTACCGACATTCACCGTTCCTTACGAGGTTGAAGGGACCGTTTGGGTGAGCATTGAGTCCTTCGGAAAAATCGGTGCAAGCTTCCCTGTGCACGCCGGAACGTGGAACCTTCGCTAACTAAATTCGCCTAATGTGACTTTTTCCCTTGCCGAAGTAGATAGCTCGCGCTAGCTACTTCGGCATGCGTGTTTTGCTTTACATTACGCCGTTGCTCTTATTCAGCGGCTGCATTTTTGACAACGTTTTTGGCGACTACACGGCATTGGACGCATGTCGGGGAATCTGCAAGTGCGAGGAGACCTCGCCGTCTGCAATTCAACAATGCACAACGACCTGCGTTGCCGAGGTGGAACCTCTGGGTGTCAGCGGAGCGTGTTTTAGCTGCATTGTCGAGCAAACGAACACTTGCTCCAACGAAGATCAGTGCGATCTGGTGTGCGATGGCGGAGGTGATCCTCCAGACCCAGGGGGCGCGACCCTCGGTACGGCATGCGATGCATTTTGTGGGTGCATCACTGGGGACTCGCCCGGTGGCGCGGCATTCGAAGAATGCGTGACGGACAGCTGCATTCCGGCTCTCGTCGATGCGACTCAAGCTTGTTACGTCTGCTTAACAGACGAAGAAGAATTTTGCGATGTGAACTCTTGCTCGGGCACTTGTCCGTTTTAAACCAAAAGGAAAAAACTATGAAAACGATACTATTCTCACTACTCCTTCCTACCGGACTCGCCTTTGCTCAAGTAGATCCAGAGCCTGCCTCAGAGCCTGTTCCGTTGGAAGAACCCATCGCGGCTCCAACTCCAGCGCCGGTAGCGGCTCCAACTCCAGCTCCCAGGCCTGCTCCAGTTGCTCATTATACGGAAGATGTTACAACCTCTGCTCCAATTACGACGACCCACGGTCGACCCAACCCACGAACGTTCGGAATCGGCGCGGGATATGAAGTTCCCACGAACATTCAAAACATGGGTGTGGTGAGCGCTCGTTTTGTGATGAGCGATAAATTGACTCTTGAGCCTTACTTGGAACTTAGCCGCACCGGTCGCGTGCAAGATGATGGTACGTCGGATATCGAAGATGCAACACTAAGACTTGGCGTAGGAACGGACGTTCGTCTCGCTTTGTACACCCGACACAAAACGGCCTTCTCCGTCATCGGAACTGCGCGTTTTTCATGGGAGGAAGAAAATCCGGATGGCGACGACAACCGCTTCGGAACTACAGCACTAGAGATTGGCTGGGGACTCGGCGTTGACTACTACTTTAACAAGAACTGGGGATTCAGTTTCAGCGTGACTAACCCATTATTTACGCTTGCCAAAACCAAACAAGAAACGCCTTTGGATCCTGTCACAGACACTACAACCTACTTTGGCGTTGTGTGGGACGACCTAAGCGCGCGCGCGATGCTTCATCTGTACTTCTAGCGAAAGTTTAGAAATGTTACTCAGAATGCAGCCTATAGGGCTGCATTCTTGTTTTCTAGCGTAGGAAATAAGCGATCGTTCTGTTGGTTTTTCGGGAGAGCTGCTACAAAAGCAACAATGAGAGCCAAGATAGAAAGTCTCTATGAACTAGATAAAAACACCCTGAGAGGTACTGCGGATGCGAAGGACGTATTCATAAATTTTTTGAGTGCCGTTGAATCTGGCGAGATGAGAGCTGCGAGCAAAGATGCGGATGGAACCTGGAAAGTTGACCCAGTCGTGAAAAAGGGCATCTTAATTGGCTTTAGACTAGGAGACATCGTTGACATGTCTGTTGGCACTCTTAAGTTTGCCGACAAGGAAACTTTCCCTCCTCTTGCTCCTGACTTGGTTGCTTTGGGCAGTCGAATCGTTCCTGGTGGGTCCACCATTCGAAGGGGCGTTTACATCGGCAAGCAAGTGACGTGCATGCCGCCTATGTACATCAACGTTGGTGCCTATGTTGATGATGGAACTATGGTCGACTCTCACGCTTTGGTTGGATCCTGCGCGCAAATCGGAAAACGTGTGCACTTGTCTGCAGCCGTTCAAATTGGAGGGGTTTTAGAACCTATCGGACAAACGCCGGTAGTCATCGAAGATGATGTGATGGTCGGCGGAAACTGCGGAATTTATGAGGGGACGGTGGTTCGCAGTGGTGCGGTAGTGGGAACCGGGACGATTCTTAACGCTTCCACGCCAGTTTACGATCTGGTGAATGAAGTAGAGCTTCGAGCAACCGCAGATAAACCGCTTGAAATTCCGGCTAATGCAGTCGTGGTTCCAGGAAGTCGTCCGGCTCGAGGCGATTATGCAAAGTCGTTGGGACTTTCTTTGGCTGCCGCAGTGATTGTGAAGTATCGCGATGCCAATACAAGTGCACGGGTAGCCCTAGAAGAAGCCTTGCGCTAATGCTCAAACTCAGTCGCAGTGCGAGCCGACTAGAGCCGTCTCTCATTCGAAAAATATTTGCTGCCGCGCCTTCGGGCGCCATCAATCTGGGGCTTGGAATGCCAGACACGAATGTGCCCTCGGTTTGCATCGAAGCGGGTAAAGAAGCTCTGGATACCAAGCGCGCTCCATACAGTCCGAACGCAGGACTTCTTTCTTTACGCGAAGAAATTGCCAAGTCCTACAATGATAGAGGAGTTCTACGCCCCTTTGCATTAGGGGTAGATAACGTAATTGTTACCGTGGGGGTGCAGCAGGGACTTTTCGTTGCGCTTTCTTCCCTCTGTGAAGCAGGAGATTCCATTGCGGTGCCTAATCCCGGGTTTCCAGCGTATGAAATGATCGCGGAGCTTTTGAACTTACGAGTGCAATACTACGACGTATCGCAAGCAAGCGGGTTTAGAGTTAGTATGACGTCCATAGAGAAAGCTATTGACGGTTCTACTAAAGTAGTGGTTCTTAATTCGCCATCAAACCCAACGGGGGCGGTAGCAAGCGAAACGGACCTAGCAGAGATCGCCGCTGGACTGTCATTAAAAGGTGTGGCTTACATTAGCGACGAAATCTACGAGCATTTTTCTCACGATGAGCCTGCAATAAGCATCGGGAACTTTTCATCTGAAGGCATCGTTTTGTCTGGCTTATCCAAGAGTGCAAGCATGATGGGATGGCGTATCGGTTGGATGGTAGTGCCAAAAGCGAATGCCTCTGCAATCACTGCGGTACATCAGCGGGTCTGCAGTTGCGCTAACACACTAACGCAGTCCGCCTCGATACCGATAGTTTCCGCCATTGCAACGGGCGCAAGTGGTCTTTCGAAAAACTGGCAGCTGTTCAAAAGAAGACGGGACGTTTCAGTGGCTCTGCTCAAAAGTCTAAATATTTCTCATGCACCAGCACAAGGTGGCTTTTACCTATGGCTCGATTTAAGAGGTCGTATTGAAAACGATGACGACTATGCTTTCGCAATGAAGCTACTAGGTAAAGGCGTCATCGTTATTCCAGGCAGTGGTTTTGGAACTGCGGGGGCAGGCTGGGTACGGGTAGCTTATACCGATGGACGTTTTGAAGAAGGACTAAAGATTCTCGCTACCGCGCTCAGTTGATGTTAGAACTAAGCCATGGCTGTTGATGAGAAAACGCTTATTGGTTACCGCCGTCACCTTCATCAAAATCCAGAACTTAGTTGTTTTGAGCACGAAACCGCCAAGTGGATTGCAAAAGAGTTGAAGTCTTTTGGGTTGCATCCCGAAGTGGGAGAGCATGGGGCGGAAACTGGCGTCGTTGCGACAATTGTGGGAGACAATTCAGGACCCACGATTGCTTGGCGGGCGGATACTGACGCTTTGCCAATAGAAGAACTCACAGGTGCTCCTTATGCGTCTTGTAGCAGCGGCGTGATGCATGCGTGCGGACATGACGTTCACACAGCAGTTGGTCTTGGCCTTGCAAAAGAACTAAGTGGGCGCAGGGCTGAGATTAAGGGGAGCGTTAAATTCATTTTTCAACCAGCGGAAGAAGGGGTACCGGGAAGTGGGATCGTTGGGGCCGAAGCGATGGCACAAGGAGGCGTATTAAAAGAAGTTGACGCCGTACTCGCACTGCATTGCATGCCCGACATTCCTGCAGGAAAAATTGGATATTCTGACGCTGCTGTTTGGGCGGGTAGTGACTGTTGGAAGCTAACGGTGAAAGGCGTGCAGACTCATGGAGCCTATCCTCAAAATGGGCGGGATCCTATTTTTGCCGCCGCACAGATTGTTACCGCTTTGCAATCGATTCCTGGAAGAGTTGTAGACAGTCGTGATTGTTGCGTTGTCTCTGTGGGACAATTCAACGCAGGGACTACTTTCAACGTAATTCCAGGTGAAGTTAAAATGGTTGGGCTGATCCGAACGCTGAGTGCAGAAGTTCGCGAGCGCGCCGTAAGAGCATTTAAAGATATTGTAAATGGAATTTGCCAAGCGAACGGTGTGACGTGCGACATTGATATTTCTCGCGGGGCTGAACCGGTGGTTAACGACGCTTCCCTAGTAAGTTTGGTGAGGGACTCTGTGGCCAAGGAGTTTTCAGAGCATTTTGTTCCGGCGAAACCGCAAATGGGCGCAGAGGACTTTGCTTCGTTTTCTTCGCGTGTGCCGGGGGCGTATTTTTTTCTTGGTGTGAGAAACGAAGAGAGGGGCATCGTTCATCCTATTCACTCTCCGCATTTTGATGTCGACGAGTCGTGCCTGCCGCTTGCCACTTCCATTTTTTCCGCTGCGCTTTTACGGTTAGGTAATCAATTGCAATAAAAAGTGTGGCATTGGCTTACATGTCGTCTACGGCATGACGCTGGACGATAATTGCGAGAGTGACAAAAATGGTCGCGTGATGCATTTCAAATTTGAGTACGATCGGGCAGTTAGCTCCTTGGTAACAATTTTGCATACACGCTTACGTAGTGTCTAAGACGCAACGAGGATTTACATTGATAGAACTGATGATCGTGGTCGCGATCATCGGAATTCTTGCTGCGGTGGCAATTCCAGCATTCGTGCGGTACATCGAAGATGCCAAATCTACTGAGTTTCGTATGAATTTGAAGGCAATCGCTGAGGGTGCCACGGTGTACTACAACACAGACCAGCCGACCTCGAATGGCTTGGGAATCGATCCAGATCGTTTTCCGGCCAGTGTGCCGTTAACTCCGACCACCGTAACTTGCGACAAGAAGCCGGCGAATGTCGATTGGACCGCATGGAACGACTTAAGGTTTGATATCTCTAAGCCGTTTCTAGGTCACTACTCATGGGAACTTGTGTCTACTGGCGTTGGTAATCATGAGGGA
This sequence comes from Deltaproteobacteria bacterium, assembly GCA_020630875.1. Taxonomy (GTDB): domain Bacteria; phylum Myxococcota_A; class Polyangia; order Haliangiales; family Haliangiaceae; genus JAHDIH01. The sequence goes on from JAHDIH010000002.1 coordinate 324,957, forward strand.
GTCGCTGCAGCTCAGTATGATGTTGACTGCGATGGTGATGTGGGCACCACTTCGCTGACCGTAAAGCAAATGGATGGTGTGATTCGAATTGGCACATTCAACATTACTGCTGAGGACTGATTGCTGAGTTTGGTTCTAGCCAAACCAAGAGCTATGAGAAACGATCCCGACTGGGGGAGCATTCCATCAATTTCAAAATCGTGGTAGCAACGTCTGGATAAGGACACGCTATGACTGATTCAAAAATTATCTATACCATCACTGACGAAGCTCCCGCGCTTGCAACGCATTCACTTCTTCCAATTATCAAAGCATTCACCAAGCTTGCCAAAGTAGATGTGGAGACCAGAGATATTTCTTTAGCATCGCGAATTCTTGCACAGTTTAACGATAAGCTTCCCAGTGACCAAAAAGTTGTAGACGCTCTTGCCGAATTGGGAGAGTTGGCAAAACGCCCTGAAGCAAACATTATTAAGCTTCCCAACATCAGTGCCTCTGTGCCGCAGTTGAAGAAGGCCATTGCAGAACTTCAAAGTAAGGGAATTGCGCTTCCAGAATATCCGGAAGAGCCTGAGACCGCAGAGCAGAAAGATATCAAGTCTCGCTACGATAAAGCGAAAGGTAGCGCGGTAAATCCTGTACTCAGAGAGGGAAACTCGGACAGGCGTGCTCCAAAAGCTGTAAAAGAGTACGCGCGCAACAATCCGCATCGGATGGGAAAGTGGACTAGCTCTTCCAAGTCGCACGTCGCCACTATGGGCGCAGGCGACTTTCAGCACAACGAAAAATCGGTGACGATGGCAAAAGCCACCACCGTGAACATCGAGCATGTTTCGAAAGACGGCACGGTAGTTGTATTGAAAGAAAATCTTCCGCTGGAAGCAGGTGAGGTGATTGACTCTACGTTCATGAGCAAAGAGAAATTAATCGCCTTTTTGCAGGAGCAGGTAAATGATGCGCGAGCGAAAGATTTGCTGTTTTCGCTCCACATGAAAGCCACCATGATGAAAGTTTCGGATCCAATCATCTTTGGACACGCGGTACGTGTGTACTTTGGTGGGTTGTTTCAAACCTTCGGCGACGACCTAGAGAAAATTGGTGTTGACGTTAACAACGGCTTTGGCGATTTGACAGGAAAACTCAACGAATTGTCCGAGGACAAACAAACTGAGATCATGGCCAAAGTTTACGCTATCTACGAAAACGGGCCGGCGCTTGCGATGGTTGACTCTGACAAGGGCATTACAAACCTTCACGTACCAAGCGATGTGATTATTGATGCTTCTATGCCCGCAATGATTCGTACTTCGGGACAAATGTGGAATTCTAATGGAGACACGCAAGACACAAAGGCTGTGATTCCAGACAGCAGCTATGCCGCGCTTTACCAAGAAACAATCGATTTTTGCAAAGAGCATGGGGCGTTTGACCCTACGACCATGGGCAGTGTGTCCAACGTGGGACTAATGGCCAAAAAAGCGGAAGAGTACGGCTCTCACGACAAAACGTTTGAAGTGGAAGCCGATGGCGACATCCGAATCGTAGAAAAGGACGGCAACGTGATTTCTTCTCACTCTGTCAAAGCCGGTGACATTTGGAGAGCTTGTCAGGTAAAAGACGCCCCGGTCCAAGACTGGGTTAAACTTGCAGTAACGCGCGCGCGAGCAACGGGTACCCCAGCAGTATTTTGGCTAGATAGTAATCGTCCCCACGACGCTCAGTTGATCATCAAAGTCGAAAAGTATCTGAAAGACCACGACACTTCAGGCCTGGAAATTCATATTAAAAGTACCAAAGACGCTACTAGGTTCTCTTTGGAAAGAATTAAAGCTGGTAAAGATACCATTTCGGTAACAGGCAACGTACTGCGAGACTACCTCACCGATTTGTTTCCAATTCTTGAACTCGGAACCAGTGCCAAAATGCTTTCCATCGTCCCACTTATGAATGGTGGAGGGTTGTTTGAAACTGGAGCGGGTGGTTCTGCACCTAAGCACGTACAGCAATTCGAAAAAGAGAATCACCTGCGTTGGGATTCCTTGGGCGAATTTCTTGCGCTAGCGGTTTCACTCGACCATCTCGGCGATAAATACAACAATCCTGGAGCTCGAATTCTTGGTGCGACATTGGATGAAGCGACTACCAAGTATCTCTTGCAAGGAAAGTCTCCATCACGAAAAGTGAATGAACTGGACAATCGTGGCAGTCATTTTTATCTGGCTTTGTATTGGGCGCAAGCCATGGCTGAGCAGACTCAAAACGGGGATATGGCCAAGCAATTTTCTGCGATTGCCAAAAGCTTATCGGACAATGAATCCACGATCGTAGCTGAGTTAAATGGAGCCCAGGGAAAATCGATGGACATTGACGGATATTATTATCCGAATGCTGAAAAAGCTGCAGTCGCGATGCGACCAAGTGCCACTTTAAACAAGATCATCGACGGAATTTAGAATTGGGCTTTAAAGTCGCAGGTGCCAGCAATTGGCTAAAAGAGACTTTTGATTTTAAGCGGGAAGGTAGCGGGACTGAGAGGTTGCGCTACCTTTATCATTGCCAGTTTCATCTGGAATTCCCAAAACGCGAAGAGCTGATTCGAGAAGTCGTCGAGCAAGAAGTGTTGTCGCGACAAAACGCTTCGTTTCAAGGCTTTGGCGTGGCCCTCAGACTCGGGTGTTATCTTCTTTCTCAATACAGAAACCCAGCGGACATTCCACTGTTTTTTGAAGCGAAATTTGCCAACTTCGATACCGTTTGCGGATTCGACTCCGAGTTTATTTTTGTGGCGCTTGCCGACCAAACCCAAGAGTACCTTGAGGCCAAGCACCCCGAAATTTTGGAGAAGTTAGTGGCACGCTGTGGAAAAGCGATAGGAGCCCCGGAGAATGGCGTGGAAGATTTCTTGGCATCTTATTCCAGGTGGTTTCCTTCAGATCCCGGTACCATGACCGATTGGGCCTGGTATCAGTTGTTTACTGACATTGACGAAGTGGAGCTTGCGAAACATCACTTTGAAGCGTGGTTGAAAGATGCGCCAGATAACGAAGCTACTTGGAAATCTGCAAAGCGAGCTTTGGAAGAGCAAAACGATTACAAACGCGCACTTCTCTACGCCCAAAGAATAGAAGCACAGAAAACAGACTTATGGGATATCTGCTCTGAGCTGCGAGATGTGTTGAAACTGCAAGTCGAAAACCGAGACTGGCGTGAAGCATCAGAGACGGTTTCTCGCTTAGCTAGCCACATGGACACGTTCGACGGATGGCATAATATTGGGCTTGGCAGAATGATTATCCATCAGGCATTTCGCTTAGCCTCACAAACGCCTAGAGAAAAGATTGCTCGTTACGCGATTGAAACAGCGATGGGATGGATGGAGCACTGCGACGTAGCGTTCAATACACTTAAAGAGTCGGTAGCTGCCGCAGAAAAGTGGGCACCGGAGTTGGTCAAAAAACTTTCTAGTCTATTGGTTGCAGAAGCAAAGAGAATCGAAGCTCGTTAGTCGTGCTACCTCATTCTCGTAACTAAAAGGTGCGACAATAGGTTAGAAAGCAGACTTCCATGAAAAAACGCCCGGCCACAGGCCGAGCGTTGTAATCGTTATATTGCTTCAGAACTATGCTTTGGCTTCAGTAGCTTCTTCGGCGGCTTCTTTTTTGATTTGTTCTTCGATAGCGGAAAGATCTAGGTCTTCCAACTCTTTCAAGTCTTCTTCTGTTAGTGCGTCACCAGGAAGCGCTTTAGTTTCTTCCGCTCCAGAAGTCAGAAGTCCCATTTTCTCTTTAAGCTCGGACAGAGCATCGTCTCCAGCTCCGCCTGCTTCTAGAGCAAGGAATTCGTTTTCCAGAGAATCACCAGAAATTTCTCCTGCTAGTTCAGCGCCCGCTTCAGCTTCGGCTTCCAGCGTGTTGATGCGATCTTCCATTCTTTCGAACGAGTCGAAAGCGCTAGTATCGCCAATACCTTGCATGGTCTCAGAAATCGTAGCTTGTGCTTCTGCACGTTTTTTACGGGCAATAAGAATATTTTTCTTTCGATCCGCTTGGCCAATCTTCTCTTTCAAGAGTCGAAGGGCGTTTTTAAGATTAACTACAGCTTGTTTTTGAGCGACCCATTGTTGGTCGTATTGTAATGCTACATTTTCGTGTTCTTGCTTTCGTGCGAGCGCTTGCCGAGCCAGCTCATCGTTTCCGGCGCGAACGGCAACCATTGCTTTGCGTTCCCACTCTTCTGCTTTTTCAGTCTCTTGATTGAGTTGCTTTTGCAGTTTCTTTTCATCAGCGATCGCGACTGCCACAGCCTTTTTGGCATCTGCCAACTGACTTTTCATGTCTACGATGATCTGATTGAGCATTTTCTCCGGATCTTCTGCCCGGTTGATTAGATCGTTGATATTAGATTTGATTAGCGTGCCAAGTCGCGAGAAAATTCCCATTGATAATTCCTATTCTAGAGTCGAGATCTAGATTACGAGATCCCCAGGCTGGTTGCAACGTCAGCCGCCTCCATGTTACCCCGCAAAGGTGATTGGACCAGGCTCACCAATGCCAGCTCATATCGCCATCATAATGGATGGTAATGGGCGTTTTGCCGAGGGCAAGGGGTTGCCACGGCTTGAAGGCCATAAATTGGGTGCCCAGAGCGTTCAATCCGTTACTCGAGAATGCCGACGGCTGGGAGTCAAAGCTTTGACCTTGTACGCCTTCTCCGCTCAAAACTGGTCACGTCCAGCCGCTGAGGTGGCAGGCCTGATGGAACTGCTCGAATCCTACCTTGTGGGAGAGCGCGAAGAGCTCACAGGAAACGACATTAGACTGCAAACCATTGGGCAGACCGAGATGCTTCCAGACTCAGTACAAGAGGCTTTGGCAGAAACCAAGCGACTCACAGAGCATTGCCGGTCCATGACCTTAACCCTGGCGCTGTCCTACGATTCGCGACAAGAAATAGCAAACGCCGCGCAAAAGCTGGCAATGTCTGGTACCAAGGTGACGCAAGCATCGCTATCGCAAATGCTCAGCACGGCAACCTTACCCCCGGTGGATTTAATGATTCGAACCTCAGGGGAACAGAGGATCTCTAATTTCTTGTTATGGGAGCTCGCTTATAGTGAACTGTACTTCACTGAAACGCCATGGCCGGAGTTCAGGGAAGCTGACTTACTTACGGCGATAGAGAGCTATGGCGCAAGGGAGAGAAGATTTGGAATGACTAGCGCGCAAATAGAAAACGAGGGAAAGAAGTAGTATGGCACTTGGAAACTTAGCGTCTCGCGTTTTGGTCGCATTGTTTGGCATACCAGCACTTTTGCTGGTCATCCTGTATCTAGAAAATCACGTGTTCACGTTCGCGTTGGTTTACCTTGCATCACTTCTGGCGATGTCCGAATTCTTTGCCATGACCCTGACGAGCAAATCAGATCGTAATGCCTCTCTTTTTATCGGAGCGGTAGCATGCGGCTTTTTCTATTGGGGACCAGAACTTCTTGGTTCTCCTGTCATTTCCGCAACCGAAGTAGCAATCGCTTGGACGGCGATTGCCACGGGGTTTTGGTACCTCATTGCACCAGATCCGATTCCTGAGGCGTCCAATCGATTTGGCGCCACAATTTCTGGTGTGGTCTACGCCGGGATATTGTTCATGTTTCTGGCATTTTTCAAACGAGACATTCCCGATGATGGTGGAAGGTTTATCTTACTCGTAGTCGGCATCGCGTGGGCAGGCGATACTGGCGCCTACTTTGCGGGTCGCTTTCTCGGTAAGCGAAAACTCTACCCGAAGGTGAGTCCCAAAAAAACGTGGGCGGGTGCCATTGGTGGTCTGGTTTCCAGTGTAGTTTGGGCGATCATCGTCAAGCTGTTTATCATTGAATACGTACCATGGACTTGGGTGATTTTAGTGGCAGCAGTTGGTGCTGTATTTTGTCAATCTGGTGATTTGGTAGAGTCTCTTGTGAAGCGCTCCACTGGAGTGAAGGATTCAGGGACGTTGATTCCTGGTCATGGTGGCATCCTTGACCGTGTAGACGCATTGCTCTTCATGGGACCGCTCGCTTACATTTCGTTTCGAGTATTACCGCTCTTTTAAAAACAATGCCGACCTCACGATGATGAGGTCGGCATTGTTTCGATTAGAGTTAGCGCTTGCTATTCGATAGCGCAGTCGACCTTGGCATGGCCTCTTGTTGTGAAGCCTGCAGGTACCTCAAAGTGAAATCCAGCTTCGCTCGCATCGCAACCTTGCGCAGCGTTGTCGAAGTACCAACAAGGTGCCTCACCCGCAGCGTTGGCTGGTGACGAACATTGTGGAATGGAGAATGTTTCCGTTGGATCTTCTGCTTCAAACTCAGCAACGCACTCGGTCGCATCTACGCCTTGAGGAACGCATCCGTCACTAATGCCCCCCGCCAGTAGCTCTGCGATTTGCTGAATCGCTGGTCCAAGGTCTTCAGTACAAAGGGTTTGTTCTGTATTTTTAGCAAATGAACTTATGAACTTGTTCATCCTGAGTGGTGGTCTCGCTTCGTTAAGTTGGCCCGCCATGTCGGTGAAGGAACAGGATGGCGCTACCTCAAGATTTCCAGCGCCGTTTGTACGAACACCTACGTCATCTGCAACCTGTCCCGCGATACTTGCAACTACCAGTGTACTTTCTGCGTGTCCTTCTTTCACTGCACGAAGAGAATCAATGTAGCCATCGATGTCAAACAAGGCGTTACTTTGTTCTTTGAGCTCGCAACCTATGTTGGTTCCGACAGCGGTCCAATCGGTAGTCGCGCTGGTGTCGCATTCGTAGGCAGCTTTGGCACACTGGAGATTTACGGTTGCGTCCGCGGCAGCAAGAATGCTGCTTCGGTCCGATGCGGAACAATCGTCTTCGTCAGTAATAAAAACAACGCCGAGAAGGGCGTCTTCTCTAAGGAATCCCGCGTTATGAGCCATTACACCGGCATCACTTGGGGCGAGAGCTCGTTTCATTGCTTCTAGTGGTTGTTCGATGCCGCATCCCGTTGCTCCAACGCTGGCAGCGCATTGAAACGCGGCGTCAAGAGTTCCAGTAAAGTTGGTAGTGATATTTCCATTTGTAACTTCGCGGCGAATGTAGTTGTCGGTTACCCCGCAGTTACTCGGCATATGAAACATTCCGTTGTCACCATCACCGGGACAGACGGGATCGTCCATGCCCACATCGGTAGATATCACTGCGATATTCAAGTCTGGCTTAGGATCCAAGCTGTCGAGAATGGAGATGAAAGTGTTGAAGTTTGCTTTCAAAGACGCTTGCTCTTCAAGTGTGGAGCTTGAATTGTCGATGACAAACAGCACATCAGCCTTCGGTTGAATGTTAATTGGAAGGCGCGCTCCCTCGGTAATATTAGGATCTGGAATTTCTTCCTGCACTTCCCTGGAGACGCATCCAAACGCAAAGCTTCCGCAAATTAATATAGTAGTAAGTTTAAACCCCATAACCAATTATAAATCGCGATCGAGACCACCTCCTAGGTGGGGATTTAGTTACCAATAAGGATTTATCCGACATGTGATCAAAAGTCCGTCCTACTTGCTACGACAAATGGTCACCCAGATCTGCTGAAAATGGATCGGTTCTGGTGTTACAATTTTTCCGTGAGGGGACCGCAATATGGGCTAGGTGTGCCTGAGGCGCTAAAGGAGCGTTTGACTAACGCCACTGAAAAGCTGCCGCAATGCTTGTGGTCCATGTTGGTAGTGGCATCCGAATGGGACCCCCAAGTCGACAAACTTTGGTTGGCAATAGGATGTGATAATCAGCACAAAGGTTTGCTAGCGAGTGGTGCGGCAGAAGCCATTTCTGTGGATGCGACCTCGGATGTTTTGGATTTGACGTTACTAAGGCTGTCCAAGAGACTACCTCGAATTATTAGCCATGACGCTAAGGGCAGTGAGCTTGGAATGATTGGCAACAGCGAATCGATGATGGAGGTCTATTCCTCAATAAAAAAGTTTGCCCCACACGACGCGACCGTTTTGGTTCAAGGAGAAAGCGGCACAGGAAAAGAGCTTGTCGCACTGGCACTTCACAAATTGTCCAATCGAAGCAAAGGGCCGTTTGTTGCAGTTAACTGCGGCGCCATCCCTGAAAACCTTCTTGAAAGTGAATTGTTTGGTCACAAAAAGGGAGCGTTTACTGACGCTTCCAAAGATAAGGCAGGACTATTCAAAGAAGCTGATGGTGGTACGATTTTCCTAGATGAGATAGCGGAACTACCGCTGCAGCTTCAATCGAAAATGCTTCGAGTACTGCAGGAGCATGAGGTACGCCCGTTAGGCGGAACCGCGTCTGAAAAAGTAGACGTGCGTGTTGTGGCGGCGACACTAAAAGACCTCGAAGGTGAGGTCGCTAATAAACGTTTTCGTGAAGACCTATTCTATCGTTTAAACGTTTTACAAGTGCTTTTGCCAGCTCTCAAAGATCGTGACAGCGATATCACGCTACTAGCCCAACATTTTGTGAAGGTCTCCAGTGAGCGATTAGGTGTTCCAGCGGTAACTCTAGGCTCAGAAGCGCTGGAGGTTCTTGAAAAGCACGATTGGCCCGGAAACGTACGCGAGCTTCAAAACACGATAGAACGGTCTGTAGTTTTGGCCGATGGCCCCGTAATCGACACATTGATGATCGGCAGCTCACCAAAACGTCCAAAAAATGGCCCACCCCCACTGACCTCTCTTAAGATGTTGGAAGAAGTGGAAAAGTACAAACAATACGTGCTTGCTCAGGCATTGCTCCAGTCAGGCGGCGATAGAGTTAAGGCTATGAAATTACTTGGTGTTTCAACCGAAAAAATGGAACTTCTCATGAAAAAGAGAGAAGAAAATGGATAACTTTGACAGATGTAGGATATTAGACTACTGTCTACTACAAGTAGTGAAACGTAGGTTTAAGTGCTACTGAGATTGAGTGGGGTGAAATCATGGCAAAAAATTGTATAGGGCTCGATATAGGCTCAAGCAGCATAAAAGCTGTTCAAATCAAACGTACCAAGAAAGGGCATCATCTTGAGGCGTTTGGAATGGAACGTTTGGCACCTCAAACGATCGTAGACGGTACGATTATGGATCAGACCGCGGTGGTGGATGCCATCAGGTCCCTTTGGAAGCGGCTCAAGTTGAGACGTAAAGAGGTTTCCATAGCGATTGCTGGCCACTCCGTCATCATCAAAAAGATCTCCGTCCCCAACATGGATAAAAACGCGCTGCAAGATCAAATCTATCTAGAAGCCGACCATCACATCCCGTTTGCGCGAGAAGAAGTGGAAGTCGATTTTGCGGTCACCGATTGGCAAAACTCGACAGGCCAAATAGACGTGTTACTAGTCGCCGCCAAAAAAGAAGTGGTTACAGACTACGCCCAGGTCGTAAGGGATGCGGAGTTGGTTCCTCAGATCGTTGATGTTGCAGCGTTCGCTACTCAAAATGCCTTTGAGGTCAACTACTCACTTTCCCCTGGAGAAACGGCAGTGATCGTCAATGTTGGTGCCGCTATCTCGAACATTAATATCGTCCGCGATAGCATCAGCTTGTTTACCCGAGATGTAACAATCGGAGGAAACGCTTTTACTGAAGAAATTCAAAAACAGTTGTCGGTCACGCAAGAAGAGGCCGAAGCGTACAAGGTTGGTGGTTCGGCGGAAGATCATGGCGTTGTACCTCAGGAAGTGGAACGGATCATTGAAGGTGTTGCTGATGTGCTGGCGGGGGAGTTTCAGCGTTCGCTTGATTTCTTTTTAGCAACGTCTGCTGACAGTAACGTTAGTAGAATTTTTCTCGCCGGAGGTACCGCAAAAATTGGGGCTTTGGCGCGGGCCATCGAAAGACGATCACGCCTTACTGTTGATATTGCTGACGCATGGAAACGAGTGGTTCCCGACGCAAAGCTTGATGCTGCGTATCTGCATTCCTACGCACCAGAGGCCATGGTAGGGCTTGGACTTGCTCTTCGTGCACCAAACGATAAATGGGGTGGTAAGTAAATGATTAGAATTAATTTACTTCCTGATCACAAGTTAACTACGACGGATCGCGGAAGAAAAAGTCTACTAGTAGGACTGTTGGCAGTGGTAGCAATTGCCGCGTTGGTCTATCTACTTCGCTATGTGCCTATGAAAGGCGACTACGATCGCTTTATTGAGCAGAATAAAACGTTGAAAGCTGACATTCAGAAAATCAAAAAGGAGTTGGCCGGAAACAAGAAGAACGACAAACCGTCATTCGACGAACTCAAAAAGATCTACGCCGACGAAGAAGCTCGAGAAGTTAAGATTGCTGAGCTGGATGGAATTCGAATTAACCCGAACCACGTCATGAAGGAATTGTCCAAGATCTTAACAAGAAACAGTCCTCCAACATACGATCCTCGTGATGGAGGCATTCGTCCATCGATAGACAGAAAGTGGGATCCGAAGCGGGTATGGATAACTTCTATCAAAGAGGCAAACGGAAACTTCACGATCGTGGGCGGTTCACAGACTCCAACCGATTCTTTTCAATTGGCCAATCGCATGCAGTTGTCGATCTACTTTGAAAACGTGAACATGGCTGAAAACGTCCCGACCGTCGATGGAAAAACCAACACTCGATACACAAGATTTAAGCTTGTTGGAAAGGTGGTGTTCTAATGGCGCCAGAACGAAAAGACGATTTCTTATCCCAGCTGGCGCGTAAGCCTACTGGGACCAAAGTGGGAATTCTTGTGGCACTAATCGCTCTCATCGGACTGGCGTATTGGAACTTTATGGAAAAGCCACTAGATGAGAAAATCACTAGTGTCAAACAGGAAAATCAAGGACTGTTGTCGCAGAAGCAGCAGCTAGAAAAAAAGAACAAAGAATACAAAAAGCTTTTGGCCGGTCGTGCAGAACTTGAACAGCGGGCAGTCGAGAACGATCGCAAATTGCCACTTAGTAGCGATCCAATCTTCTTTGTTGACTATGTGGCAAAACGTGCCGCCAGTTCTCTTGTTGGTGAGTTCCGACACAGCGATAAGGGATCAAAGCAAGTGGGGTCTTTTGTAAAAACCTCTATCCACGTTTCTGGTAAAGCAACTTTTTATCAGTGGTTGAGGTTTTTTCACGTCCTCTCACCTGAAGGTGCGGCAAGTGATACTTCTGTAGATGCAAGAGATGCCCCCACAGTTACCATTGAAGAACTTGAACTTACGTCGCCACAAGTGATCGACGGGCAAGTCTACCTAATCGGAAAGTTCATGGCTTCTACCTTTCACCTTGCCAACGCAACGCCGCGGAAAAAACGTAGGGGTCGTCGGCTGAAAGGAGCGGAAGGGAAGGTTGATGCCGCGAATCGACAACGCGAAGCAGATGTAGCGAAAGCTCTGGGGAAAGAACCTCCTGCACCATCTACTGGCGGTGCTAAGACCCCAGATGCCAAAAAGGGTTTAAACAGAGTGATGGGTAACGAAGGAGTACCGCAATGATAAATTATTCCAAAATATCTCTCGTTGCACTACTGCTCGCCTTTGGCGGTTGTGGCGACGACGAGCCACCAGCGCCCAAACCTGCTCCAAAGCCCGCAGCAAAAAAGAAAAAGAAGAAAAAACGTGGTGGTGGTTCTAAAGAAGGTTCCGCCAAGTACCTGAAGATCGAACAAATCGTTGCGGAAAAGAACGAGGAATTGAAGGAGCAAGGCAAAGAGGACAACTTGCTGACGGTCGCTGAAAAACGCTTCACGTTTGGGCCAGACACGTTCATTCCTGATCCTGACGGAACCGATAACAGGGACCCGTTTAGGTCGTACCTAATTTCGCCCAATGTTGAGGTTGAAGTAAAACAGCCAACGGAACAGTGCAGAGACAAACGACAAATCAAGGCAAGCACCGAAACGATCCAAAATTTGACGCTCTCTGGAATTATTCGTCGCGGTTCGAGTTCCGTTGCCCAATTTAGAGATTCTCGAGGCAATGCCCACTTGGTTAGGCGAAACGATTGCCTCGGTTCAGAGAAGATCAAAATTAAAGAAATCAGCGCTGAGTTTGTGAAAACAGAGCAAATTCCACCGAATATGGTGGATGGTGGAAAGACCATCATCAGGAAAATCTTCCTTCATCCTGCGGAAGAGAAATTGACGGAGTCGAAACGAGAACAAGATGAGTAGATCGCTAAAAGTAGAAAACTTGCCCAAGCCAGAGCGAAGGCCTCAGAATCGAAAAGGTATCCGCCAAGTATTGCGGAAGGAGAATGCAATGAACATAAAATCAATGTTAATAGCCGCATTAGCGATCGTCGCAGTGTCGCCAGCCGCTCATGCTGGAGTCAGTGTGGTTAAGTCAATGCAATTCTCCGAGACTGGTGAAACCACTACGATCCGATTGTCTGGAGACAAAAAGCCAACGTTCACCGTGTACCGAATGAAGGAACCAGCAAGGGTTGTGGTGGAAGTAAGCGGTGCAAGTCTCGCAAAGTCGTTGACGTCTAAAACAAGCCATCAGCTAAACACCTGGGCTGTAGGGATGGTTACATTGCGAAACGTGCCTGGCAGCAGGAAAAGAGTTCGGCTTTCCGCGCAATTGGCGCGAACATCTGCTTACAGAATCACGGTCGAAGGGAATGCGGTCGTCTTGCGAGTAACGGCTCGTGCCAAAAAGCCAATGCAGATGAAGATTGCAACGAACGACAAAGCGACCCAACGCTTAGAAGCAGAACTCGCAAGATTGAAGCGTGGCAAACAAGAGTCCACCGCTGGCCAAGCGCGCATGGCGACTTTGGAAAAGCGCATCCAAGCGATGCAAGCGTCCAAGCTATCCCTGCAACAACAACTTGCAGCCACCAACGCCCAACGAAACGCATTGGCGGCAAAGAACTCTAAGCTAAGCAGTAAGTACGACCAACTGTCGACTCAAAACTCGAGGCTTAATCATGCAAATTCCGACCTTGCGAGCAAGAACAGCCAGCTGTCGGTTTCTAACTCAAATCTTGCAAGCAAGAATTCCCAGTTGTCCATGTCTAACTCAAATCTGGCCAATACGAACAGTCGATTGGCAAAAGAGAAGGAGACGCTTAAGAACCAAAACATGACCTTGGCACAGCGTAACAAACGACTCACAGAGACACTCAACGCAGCCCAAAGTGAGCGCGAACAAGCCAAAAGAGCCACAGAGTCAGCAACGGAAAAAGTCAATGAGTTGATGGCACGAAGCGAAGTAGCTAGAAACTCGGGAGACAAAGTAGCGCTTATCGATCTGAAGCGTCGACTGCAAAACACCAGAATGGAAAAAGCCAAGCAAGATCAGCGTCTGGAACTCGCAAACGCTAGACTGATACAGCTTGAGAAAGAGCACGTCACACTTCGCAAGTCTCTCGGTCGGCGTTCGGCCGTCAGAGTGCGGGACATTGAATATCGCGACTCCGCTACCACTTCTAGTGTGATCGTTGAACTTACCGGGCCGGTTAAGCCTCGAGTCATTCGTCGCAGTGCGCACAAAACCGTTTTAGAAATACCGGCATCCTACTTACCCGAAGCTCATCGTCGGACCATCGACCTCACTAAGCGTAAAGGTCCTATCCGGGCAATTAGCTCCTATGTGAATCCACGAAATAACAGCCAAGCGCATATTGTGGTGGAAACCAAAGACAAGACGAAAGGCATTTTGAACCGAGTGGGCAACACTTACTCTTGGGACTTCAAGAAGAGTCGTAAGGTGATGCCAGCTTCACTCGCTACTAGCGTCAGTAGCTTTAACCGAACAGCGCCTGCGATTACACAACAAGTAGTCAACGCCTACACGCCTAAGAAACGAAAGGTGTATCGAGGTAAGAAATACGACTTGGACTTCAAAGATGCGGACATTCACAACTTGCTACGAACCCTAGCTGCGGTCGGTGGAGTCAATATTGTGATTCCTGACAACATCCGGGAGCGGGTTACGGTTCGATTGCGTCGAGTGCCTTGGGACCAAGCATTCGAGGTGATCCTTTCGTCAAAAAGCCTTTGGTACAAAAAAGAAGGACCTCGGATCTACCGGATTGATAAGCGCGCAACTTTAGACGCGGAAGCGGCGACCCTAGCTGCGAGGAAGAAAGCGGCGGTTGAAGCGGAAGATCCTGAGATTGAGATCTTTACGTTGAACTACGCGAGCGCTTCAGATCTCCAAGGGCAGTTGAAAAACCTGAAGTCCAAAAACGGCAATATTGAGGTCAATAGCCGTACCAACTCACTTATCATAAGCGATGTAAAAGACCATCGCGGTAAAATTATTGCGCTGCTCAAGCAGCTCGATACTCCGACGCCTCAGATTCAGGTGGAAGCGCGAATTGTAGAAGCCCGATCTACATTCCTAAGAGAAATTGGTGTGCAATGGGGAGGGTCGTCTGTGAATAGCGCAGCGACTGGTAACTCTACCGGGGCGGTCTTTCCATCGCGCTTCAACGTTGGTGGCGGAGCACTCGATGGCAATACACCTACTGGAGGTATTATCTCACCTGGTTCTCCAGATTTTGCCGTAAACTTACCAGCTGCTGCGGGGCTTGGCTCTGGTGGCGCTATCGGTTTCTCTTTGGGCTCTATCACTGAAAGTTTTGGATTAAACTTTCGGATCTCAGCTTTGGAAGACCAAGGATCCGTGAGAATTATCTCCGCACCAAAAATCAAAGTCGTCAACAACGAAGAAGCCGAGATTACCCAAGGTGTTTCGATTCCTATTTCTCAAGTAGCAGCGACCGGAGTACAAACAACATTTGTGGAAGCGAATCTGCAACTAAAGGTTAAGCCGCACGTGTCGCAACGTGACTGCTCGGTAGCCATGGAAATTGAAGTAACCAAGAACGAAGCTGACTTTGCCAACGTTGGCGCTCGAGGGGACCCAACAATCCTTCAAAAGAAGGCGAAGACTAAAGTTTTGGTCTCTGATGGAGAAACTACAGTACTTGGTGGGATCTACACTCGAAATTCGGGGCTTGCGTACAGTAAGGTACCTTTGTTAGGAGATATTCCTGTACTAGGTTGGTTGTTCAAAAAACGGCGTGAAAACGATGAGCGAACCGAGATGCTTATCTTCGTAACTCCGAAGATCACCAACAAAGCTTCGCTCCGCTGTGAACGCTGACAAAAAAAACGCGATTTACCTTGTGGGATACATGGGGTGTGGAAAATCTACCGTCGGGCCGAAGCTAGCTTCGCGCCTGGCGGTTTCGTTTTTGGACTTGGACGCGCAAATTGAAACCGAGTCCGGCGTTTCCATAGAAGAACTTTTTTCTAAGGGGGAATCGCTTTTTAGAGCTAAAGAACTTGAGGCCATTAGAGGAACGTTAGGTTTTGGCGGGGTCGTCGCCCTTGGCGGAGGTGCTTACGTTCAGCCAGAGGTCCAACAGTTACTAGAATCGGAGACGGTAGTATTTTTGGACGCGTCCCACGACGAATGTTGGAAGAGGATTGCCGCAGACAACAGCCATCGCCCTTTGGCAAAGTCCCAGTCCCAGAGTTTGAAGCTATGGAAGTCTCGACAAGAGAGCTATAGGAAAGCCACGACCTCTGTTTGTGCGAACGGGCAGGCCGATAGTATTGCAAATGAGATAGAAAAATTGGTGCGATGGCCTACTGCTAAAGCTGTCGTGAATAATGCGCAACCTTATCCTATCTATTTTGACAGCCTTGATAACATCGGCGAATCAATTGCTAAGTTGGCTCCAACAAGATGCTTGTTGGTCACGGATAGCACGGTAGGCTCGCTCTATAGCGCTCAAGTTCAAGACAGCGTTATCAACGCGGGGGTGGCCTGCGACGTTGTTACGTTCCCCGCGGGCGAAGAATCCAAGAGCATGGAGACACTGCACCAACTTGCCCGACGTGCGGTATCACTCAAACTGGACAGGCACTCTTTGGTTATTGGACTGGGCGGAGGGGTCACAGGAGATATCGCAGGTTTTTTGGCAGCGACACTCTTTCGCGGTATCGATGTTGTTCATATTCCAACGACCTTGCTGGCGATGGTGGATTCTTCGGTGGGAGGAAAAACCGGAATCAATCTGCCTGAAGGGAAAAACTTGTTGGGAGCATTTTGGCAACCCAAAATGGTATGGGTGGACATTGCCGTACTGGACTCGCTTGAGTCCCGTCACTACAAGGCCGGCCTTGGGGAAGTTTTAAAATACGGGCTCTTGTCAGGAAAAGAACTTTGGAACGATGCGTTGCAGTGGTGTCATGGAGAACTCCAACGAAGCGCGATTGAATCGGTGATTAGGAGATGCATCAAATACAAGGCATGGGTGGTTGGTAAAGATCCATTGGAGAAACTTGGTCTTAGAGTTCTTTTAAATCTTGGACATACGATTGGGCATGCTATTGAGAAGCAGTACGGCTATGGGACGTTTCTTCATGGGGAAGCCGTTGGACTGGGAATCTTGGGTACCTTAAAAATTAGCCATGCCAGCCAGTGTTATGAAGTAGCGAAACAAGCTCTAATGTCCGCAGGGCTACCACATGAGCTGGAATCCACTGTGACTAAGATTACGATGGACGCGGTGGCTGGAGATAAGAAACACGTTGGTTCAAGTTTGCAGTTTATATATGTAAACGCGGTAGGTGAGCCTGAAGTGCGGCTTACAAGCCAAGAAGAGCTAGTAAAAAGTTTGGGAATTGAACAATAGCGTTCTATGATAGAGAGGTGAGGGGTGAGTTTATGAAAAACGTTATTTTTGTAGCAATCGCAGCGTTACTGGGGTGTACGGATGGCGGTGAGTCCTTGGCGTTGACGGGAAATGGTCTACTAACCGGATATCCGTCATGTTCTCCGAGAGTTGATGATACTGAGTTGCTAGCAATAGGGACATTGGATACTTCAGTCCGAAGCACTTACGCGATGAGTCCAACGGTTCGAAATTTGGTGGAATCAGCAGATGATGAGGAAGATCAGATCCGAAATTCTGCATTCTTCAGACGAATCAACGTGAAAGTAAACGTACCTGAAGACGTTATTCCACAAGCAGAACAACAGAATTTAGCGCCTTACCTCAAGTTTAGTGTACCGGTGGCAGGTAAAATTGCACCCAACGCTGGAATTACTCAGTTTTATGTAGAAGCGGTAAGAGAAGAAGTAGGAGACGCATTGCACCAGAAGTTAAACGATGGGGATTTTGCTAGCATCTCGGTAGGAGTACAAGTTGTGGCAGAACTGAAAAGAAGTGAACAGGCCAGTAATTGGATTGAGTTCCCTATTGAGGTATGTCGTGGTTGTTTGACGAATCTGCTCAGCCAATCTTGCCAGGCATTACCTACTGACTATCCCGTGGTGAATCCTTGCAGGGTCGGACAAGATGAAGTGCTTAGCTGCTGCGAAGACGCTACCAACGGTCAACCGGTTTGCCCTGCAAGATCAATAGCAACAACGAGTCCTTAGAGTTTTTATGTTCACAAAGATACTAGAAGAACTTACCAGCCGTACGCCCGGCGTTCTTGGTGCGGTCGTTATGGGACTTGATGGCATTGCCGTGCAAGTTTCTCAGGTCGCTGCATCTCCGAGTTTGGAAGATATGGGAATGGAGTACTCTTTCTTGCTTTCCAAAATTGCGAATGCTGGCAAGAATTTTGAAAGTGGCTCCATGCAAGACATGATGATTACGTACGAGCAGGTCAACGTCGTCGCTAGAATGCTCGACGAAGAATACTTCTTGGCCGTTGCTTTGGGTAAGGGCGGTAATCTTGGTAAGTGCCGGTACCTCACGAAAATCGCCGCCTCCAAGATCAAAGAAATTCTGTGAAAATTACTGTTTTACACGGACCAAATCTCAATTTGTTGGGGACAAGGCAGCCGGAGTACTACGGGACGCTTTCGCTTGCAGACATTGACGAGAAGGTAACAGCGCGTTGCGGTCATCACGGCGTATCGGTCGCATGCCATCAGTATAACGGCGAAGGTCCACTCATTGACGCCGTTCATCAAAGTATCGAGGGGGATGGTCTGCTGATTAATCCCGGAGCCTACGCCCATACCAGTCTGGCATTGGCGGATGCTTTGGAGTGCTTGCAGATCCCGATCATAGAAGTTCATCTTTCCAATGTTCACGCACGCGATGCCATGCGTCATAAGATGCTTACTGCCAGAGCGGTGAGCGGCGTTATCACGGGTTTGAAGGCTAATTCGTACCTTCTCGGGGTGGACGCACTTGTGTCGCTTATGAAACGCTCCGCCTGATGGGGAGCAAACCACGAACAACCACTAGTCCCGCTTTAAAAATGCTCGATGCCGTACTCGAACGTTTTGAAATTAGTAGCGCCAATGAAATTCTCGTAGAAGAGAAGGGAATTACAGTTCGGGTTTCTAGAGGAGGCAACGTTGGTGCTCCGGTCCCAATGAGCGTCCCCGTTGCTGAAAAGGTTGAGGCTGGTGAATCTGCTGAAAACTACCATGTAGTCACCTCGCCGTTCGTTGGAACCTTTTATCGTAGACCTAACCCTGACGCTGACATGTACATTAGTGAAGGCGACACCGTGTCGGTAGGAACCGTGCTTTGCATTGTTGAAGCAATGAAGTTGATGAATGAGATCGAAGCAGATGCTCCAGGAAAAATCGTGAAGATTCTAGTCAAGGATCAAGACCACGTTGAGTATGGACAGCCTCTTTTCCACATCGAATAGTTATGTTTTCAAAAGTATTAGTAGCGAACCGCGGAGAAATCGCACTACGTATTATTCGTACTCTTAGAGAGTGGGACATCGCATCCGTAGCGGTTTATTCTGAGGCGGACGCAGATGCCGTCCATGTTCGATTTGCCGACGAAGCTGTTTGCATTGGACCCGCACAGTCTCAAAAAAGTTATCTAAACATGGCTTCGATCATCAGCGCTGCTGAGATCACAAGCGCAGAGGCTATTCATCCTGGCTATGGTTTCCTTTCTGAAAGCCCCGCGTTTGCCGAACTATGCAAACAGTGCAATTTAACCTGGATTGGGCCCGAGCCTGAGACGATGAGATTGCTAGGAGATAAAGTTTCTGCTCGAAATCACGCGATTTCAGTTGGCGTCCCCGTTTTACCAGGGTCTGGTGCGATTCAAGGAATCGATGAGCTTCATGAGGTTATAGAGAAAATAGGGCTTCCAGCGATTATTAAAGCTTCTGGTGGTGGCGGAGGTCGTGGAATGAAAGTAGTCAACGATCTTGCTTCTGCAGAATCTCTATTTCAAGCGGCAAGCAGAGAAGCCTCTTCTTCTTTTCAATCGGCAGATATGTTTGTAGAGCGTTACTGCCCGTCCCCGCGCCACATAGAAGTTCAGATCGTGGGTGCCAAAGGACAACCATGCGTTTCACTGGGGGTGAGAGATTGTTCTATTCAACGGCGCCATCAAAAAATCCTGGAAGAGTCTCCGCCTGTTGGGGTTCCACCAAAGCTACTCAAGGAAGTAGAAAACGCAGCAACGACACTTTGCGACTCACTGGACTATGACGGCATCGGTACTGTTGAGTTCTTACTGCAAGATGGCGAATTTTTCTTCATAGAGGTCAATCCTCGACTGCAAGTAGAACACCCGGTAACGGAGGCCGTCACGGGGATCGATCTCGTTGAATGTCAGCTTCGAATTGCAGCAGGAGAAAAACTAGATCTAACCGGCGTTCAAGCTAGGGGCTATTCTATTGAGTTGAGAATCAACGCCGAGGACTCGATAAAGTTTGCGCCAAGTTGTGGTGAAGTGACCGGAATGAACGTACCTGGGGGGATTGGGGTGCGTGTGGATACTCACGTTCATGTAGGATATGTGGTACCTCCATATTACGACTCGCTGCTCGCGAAACTCATTGTCACGGATAGAACGAGAGAAGCTGCGATTGCTAGGGCTAAACGGGCCCTAAAGGAGTTTGTAATCGAAGGACCCAAGACGAATATTGACTTCTTTCGCGCCTTCCTATCGCATCCTCCCTACGTTGAGGGGGACTTCAATACTCGAACGTTAATGGATTTTCTCGAAAAATAATCATCAACAGTTAACTAGTCACCGAGGATTCTGCGCTGTATCATAGAAGAAGTGGGTGGGGTTGTAACATTGCGATATCGAGGTATGCGCAGTGGCGTTTAATAAACAAAAGGTAATGAACGCGGCGAGGCGTCACGCTACCAAGGGAAATATTGATAAAGCAATTCGCGAATACCTTCGAATTGTCGAAGACGATCCCAAGGACGTTCGCGTCTGGTTGAAGATTGCTGATCTGTACGCCAAGCAAGGGCAAAAAGAACAAGCCTGCCAACACTATGAAAAAGTCGCTAGCTACTATTCAGAACAAGGTTTTTACCTAAAGGCTGTCGCGGTCTACAAACAAATTCTGAAGGTCAACCCTCAGCTTGCGGAGATGAACTTAAAGTTAGCGCATCTGTACAAACAACTCGGACTAAAGTCAGATGCGGTGCAACACTTTGAACATGTAGCTGCGCACTTTACCAGGCAAGGTAATGCGGAAGCTGCCTTGCAAACCATTCGGCAGCTCGTAGAAATTGACCCAGACAACGTAGCAACGAGAATCAAACTTGCTGAGTTGCACTCGAAGTTAGAGCAGAGTGATAAAGCGATTCAAGAATTTAAGAAAGCCTGCCATCAGCTAAAAAAACTTGGCAGGCATGACGACTACTTGAAAGTGGCTGAGCGCTTGCTTTGGCATGATAAGGCTAACATCGCTTTAGCCAAGGAATTGGCAACAAGTTACCTTGCCAAAAAAGACGCCAAAAGAGCCATTCCAAAACTCCAGCTCTGTTTCAAGTCCAATCCCAAAGACCCAGAAACCTTGACGCTTCTTGCCGACGCATTTCAAGGAATGGGACAAAACGATAAAGCCTGTTCCGTACTAAAAGAATTGGCGAAAGTTTATGAAGAATCTGGGCAGTCGGCAAAAGCGAAGGAATGCTACAGAAAAGTACTGGCCGTTGCACCGGATGATGCTGAGGCTAACGCTAGTCTAAGCGGAGGACGTTCAGCTTCTAAATCTGAGATTTCTGTTGAGGCGATCATTGAAGAAATCGATGAAGTTCCGCTTGTCGCTGCTGAAGTTAAAGACGACAGAGGCGGAGATGATGAAGTAGTACGAATGCTCAACGAAGCAGATGTCTACATAAAATACGGACTGCACCAAAAAGCGTTAGCTCATCTCGAATCCGTTTTTGCTCTCGCTCCTTCAAGTAACGAAGCACGCTTAAGAAAAAAATCCATTCTTATTGAGCTTGGTAGAAATGAGGAGGCAATTGGAGAACTATTGGTTCTAGCGGAAACCGCTGCTTCTAGTGATAAAACCTTAGCCGGTGGATATCTTAGAGAGATAATATCCATTGATGCGACTCACGATCGCGCTCATTCGCTGGCAAAGAGATGGGGGATTTCTCTCGTTGCAGATGATGATGTAGAAGTGGTGCAGGAAATAGCATCGCCAATGGCTGCCGCAGCCGCACAACCTGCGATGATGTTTGATGCCGCAGATGCCAAACGCTTTGACGCAGACCTTCCCCCACGTTCCGAGTATCCGTCCGCCATGGCTCATCCGATTCCTCCTGACATGTTAGATCCAGGAGAGTCAGCAGAGATGTATGGAGAATTGGCTTCGGGCAGCGGATCGAGAGAAATGTCTCTCGACGACTCGTCTATATTGGAAATTGGCGACGATGCGGAAATCGTTGAAGAAGCAGACGAAGACAAAAGCGATTTTTGGGAGAGTATTCCCGATCCGGATCCGGAAGACGCCAAACGCTTTGACTCCGCAGCGATGGAGCTGGATTTCGAAGACTCTTCGCTTATGGATATTAGTGAAGTAGATGCCACGGCTCCACCGTCACTGCCTTCTAAGCCCACCGCGCCTCCCGCAATGCCGAAGGCGCCGATGCCAACGCCAGAAAAGGCTGCGGGTTCAATTCCGCTGCCACCTAGTCTTTCTGCCGAAAGCGAAATCGTAGACGACGAAGATTTCGATTTCGCGTTCGATGAAGCACAGGGGGGAGCAGACCGGACCGCATTTGAAGCAAATCCGTTTGGTACTTCTTCGTTAGCTGAGCCATTGGTGCCAGAAGCTGCGCGAGGTAAAGCCAAAGAAAGCGTGAATCCATTTGCAGTTTCTCCTACCACTAGTGGTGGCTCTTCCATCGAAGAAGAACTAGAAGAGGTCGACTTCTTTATTGCTCAACAACTGTTTGATGATGCCAGAGACATACTCACCGGATTATTAGCACGTGCTGAAAACCATCCCGATGTCGTCGCTAAGGTTGAAGAGCTTGAGAAAATGGTGGGAAGCGCAGGAGCAGCTACTGTAATTCAAGAAGACTCCGAAGACTTGAGCGAAGAAGAAGTCGCTCAACATTACGATTTGGGTCTGGCTTATAAAGACATGGGGCTCTACGAAGAAGCTATACAAGCGTTCAGAAAAGCCGCAGCCGATGCCAAAAGAGAAACCGAGTCTCGGTTGATGGTTGGCCTTTGTTACAGAGAAGAGGGCGATCAGGCTTCTGCAGTGAAGGAATTCGAAGCAGCTTTGAAATCTAAGAATATCACTGGCACTCAGTTGATTTCACTGCAGTACGAACTTGCTGCGAGCTATGAGGCGTTGGATGATCGTGAAAAAGCAATTCAATACTTTACTAAGGTAATGCAAGCTGATGCGAACTATCTTGACGCTGCGCAGCGCGCCGAACAACTTCGTTCCGCCAGCTAAAGTTGGCCGAAGGACACACATCAGCTATATTTAGGTGTGAGGATTCGCGGAGCCATATTGCTATTTTGTATGGCTACGGCATTACCGGCTACCGCCCAAAAAGGTGTCTCTTGTGGAAGTGCCAGTGGTGGTAAACTGCTGCGAGGCGTGCGTCTTCCCCCTCAAGGTTTGGGCTACCTTGTTCCTTCTCATTGGAGGAAGCGGTCCACTAACTTTGGTAGTAGTGCTTTGGTCAAGTTACTTAAGGACACCGGAGAAGCAATTTCTAGAGAGCACCCGGGGGCGGTATTGGTTATCGGCGATATGTCGGATGAAGATGGTGGGCAGTTGAGGCATCATAAGTCGCATCAGTCTGGCCGTGATGTCGATATTGGCTATCTAAGAATGGTCTCAACTGGAGTATTGGCCCCACCTGTAAACAAATTCATTTCCTTTGATGGGCAAGGTCGTTCCAACGAAGAAAGTACCTATTTCGATTTGCGAAGAAACTGGGATGTAATCGAGTTATTGCTAACTAACAAAGAAATTGGAATAGAATATATTTTCGTGTCGCAGCAAATCCGGACTTGGCTTCTTCAGTACAGCAGTGTCACCAAGAAAAAACCTACAGTACAAGCATACGCCAACAAAGTGCTTCGGGTGACTCCTGGCCACAACAACCACTTCCACTTGCGGATAAAGTGCTCCGCCAGCGATATTGAAAATGGTAATTGTGGATACAAGAAGTCTTGCGAACGTTAGTCTAATTCTTTACGGACTGATTTCTTGCTTGTGGGAGTAGCGACAATGGTGCCGTCTTTACTTTCGGTTTTCGTTGGTGGGACAAGAGAGTCTAGTTCTTTCGTTACCAGCGTTAAGATATCCTTCTTCTCTCTTTGCGGTAAAAATGCGCTCTTGAATCCGGCGATTAGGACTTCTTTTATTGTTTCATAGTTCCAGCCAAAATTTTCATGGCACAACATTAGTTCTTTTGAGACCGTGGTATCCGTAACCAATCGATTGTCGGTGTTAATAGTAACTCGTAGTCCGTAGTCTACGAAAAAATCTACAGGATGGGCTCCCCAATTCTCCGCAGCTTTTGTTTGTATGTTGGAAGAAGGACAAACCTCCAAAGGTACTCTGTGGTCGTTGACGTAGTTGAGCAAGTCGCCGTTTTCAATGAGACGTGTGCCATGACCAATTCTATGCGCACCACACTTGTGAATCGCTTGAGAGATCGATTCCGGGCCATAGGCTTCACCTGCATGAGCGGTACAGTTGATATTATTTTCTAGAATAAGTTGAAATGCTTTCTTGTGTTCCGCAGCGGGGTAGTTGACTTCCGCACCTGCCAGATCGAATCCGACAACGCCACGGTTTTTAAATGCCACGCACATTTCGGCAATGCGAAGTGAAGTTTGCGGTGTCATGGAACGAATTCCACAAAGAATAACTCCGTACCTGATGCCATAGGCATTTTTCGCTTGTCTTAGTCCTCGTAATACGGACTCGATAATCGCACTAAGGCGAAGCCCTTTTTCTTGATGGAGTACGGGGGAATAACGGACCTCGATGTATCGAACCCCCTCTTTCCATGCATCTTCTGCAAGTTCGAAAGCAGTCCTTTCTAAAGACTCTTCGGTTTGCATTACTGAAAGAGTGATATCGAAAGCTTTAAGATAGTCTTCCAGAGAATTGCACACGTCACCGGCATAGATCATCGTGAACAATTCACCGGGGTCGTTGGTTGGCAGTTGAACGGATTGCTTCTTCGCTAAATCAATAATGGTACCGATTCGCAAAGAACCATCTAAGTGAACGTGTAAGTCTGTCTTTGGTAAACTTTCGATGAACTCTAGCGTGATATTCTCGGTCATCTGACAACCCTATCACAAGCTATCCAATAGTCATGACAAAATTTCAAAGAGCAGCAAGGATGGCGTCAAACATCATGCTGGCGGTGTTCTGCTTGGTGAGTCGGTCAATATGCCTGATTCCGGTTGGCGAAGTAATATTCAGCTCAGTCATCTTCCCGCCAATGATGTCTAGTCCGCAAAACCAGATTCCATGAGAGAGTAAAAATGGACGGACACGCTCTACTATCTTTTGATCTTCCGCGGTGACGCCGGAAGCGACAGCCTTTCCCCCAACATGCAAGTTGCCGCGAGCTTCGTATTTTGCAGGGACTCGCAGAACAGCTCCTACTGCGTTACCTGCTGCAACGATGACTCGCTTGTCACCATCACTCGCCTGGGGCAGAAACTGTTGAGCCATAGTCCAGTGGTTGCCAGCGTTGGTAGAAAGCTCAAGGATAGAGCCCGCATTTGGATCTGTGGGGTCGTAGACAAAAACGCCAAGTCCTCCAAAACCTTCGATTGGTTTTACAACGCACTTTCCGCCACACTCTTTAGCAAATTCATCGATATCCTGTTTGCTTCGAGTCACTATGGTCTTTGGACAAATATCTTGGAATTGCAGAACACTGAGATGTTCGTTGATGTCCCGCAATGATCTTGGCGCGTTGATGACGTTGGTTTGCTTGGTAACAAGTTCTAGGAGCAACGTTGCTTGCAAATAGTGAGCATCGACCGGAGGGTCTTTTCTCATCCATACCCAATCCATATCCGACAAGTCTATTTGTTGTTTACTTTGAATCGTAAATGCATCTTGCGGCCGTTTGCCTTCTACAACTGAGAGTTGCGTGGCATTGGCTTTTACCGTGGCCCCAAAAGCTGATAAGTCAAAAGAGTCGCAGTACCAAATTTCTGAGTCACGGCGTGCGCACTCAAGCATAATGGCAAACGTAGTATCGCCATGCAGATCAAAAGACCAAGGGTCGTCGCATATAATCAGTGTTTTCATCAGTGACTCACTCTAATTTTTGTCGGAAGGAGATGATCAAGACCATGTTTTTTCATTCGGTAGTAAAGTGTGGAGCGGTTGATCCCAAGACTCCGTGCCGCCTTAGCGATGTTGCCGTTGGCTTCATCTACTGCGCTGATAATTTCTTGCTTCTCGGTGGTTCTCAATTTGGTAACTAAAGACTGCTCTCTGCTTGCGGTGTCTTCAGAGGATACCGCTACCTTGTCGGGTGGCTGCTGTTGCCCCCTTGGCCCAAAATCAAGCTGTGGCACGTCTATAACATTTTTATCTGGCGACAGTATAAGAGCTCTTTCTATTACATTTTCCAGCTCGCGTACGTTTCCTGGCCAGTGGTAGTCAGCGAGCTTTTGCAAAGCTGCAGGTGTACATTTTGATGGTTTTCCTCTGTTGAACTTGGAACTAAAGTGCTCCGCAAGCGCCGTGATGTCACTGGGGCGATCGCGAAGCGGTGGCAAAGCGATAGGAAAAACGTTGAGTCGGTAATACAGGTCTTCTCGGAACGCTCCTTCTTCGATCATCTTCTCGAGATTGCGATGAGTTGCAGAGATAACACGAACGTCTACCTTGATGGTTTCACTTCCTCCAACCCTCTCCAATTCTCTTTCTTGTAACGTACGCAGAAGCTTTATTTGCACGTCCATTGGGATGTCGCCGACTTCGTCAAGAAACAACGTTCCACCGTTTGCTAATTCGAATCGACCTTGCCTTTGCGACATTGCGCCGGTGAAAGCGCCCTTCTCATGCCCGAAGAGTTCAGATTCGAGAATGCCTTGTGCCAAAGACGCACAGTTCACTCGAACGAATGGCCCGCTTTCACGTTGCGAATTGATATGAACGGCATGAGCCACTAACTCTTTACCGGTTCCCGTCTCGCCTCTTAGCATGACTGTAGAATCTGTCCCTGCAACTTGTTCTACTTTTTCCAGCACCTGCTTTAGTGGTTCGCTGTCACCGATAATGTTACCAAAGTCGAAAGCTCCGTGGAGTTCTTGATTAAGGTATCCCGTGTACTGAGTTAGTTGTTCCTGAAGTTTTCTATTTTCTTTGACAAGTGCGTAGCGCTCTATGGTTTGTGCGAGAATGCCTCGCATTTCGTGCGAATCCCAAGGTTTCGCGATGTACCGATAGATTTTTCCAAGGTTGATCGCTTCAATGAGAACATCAACCTCAGTGTAGGCGGTCAAGATGCAGCCTATGGTGTCGGGCGCTAAGTCGCGAACCTTGGTCAACAGGTCCAACCCTGTCATTTCCGGCATTCTCTGGTCCGTCACAATTACTGCAATCTCTTGCTTCTCCAGAATCTCTAAAGCTTCTTTGCCACTTCCCGCTGTGATTATTGAAAAAGATTTCCTGAAATTAAACCGAAACGCATCGAGGTTATCGGATTCGTCGTCGACTAAGAGTACGTTGAAGTTTTTTAGGTCCACGTCCATTGCTCTCATTCTATGAACAAAGGCAACGAAGCTCTAGTCTTGCCAACCAAAAACAATCGAATATCACTTACCGAGATCTAGCTCTTACCTCAAAGAAGTGAGAGACTCGTCACGGTGTTGACCAAAGAGGCTATTCGGCTATTTGAGAGATACAGAGATGAGATCGTAATTCGTTACACCTTTTGTCCTTTTGCTAAAGAAAAACTCTCATGGCCGCAAACCGTACAGGTCGTTGAAACGAAAAGCGCGCGCGAAATTCCATCGCTACTACCTGAAAATGCAGACAAACTTGTTTTACTGCTTTTCCCTCGTGAAGCTCGGGACTGGAAATCTTTTCGAAAGGACGTATCTCTCGCGGGAGGAGAGCTAAATCATTTTGCGCTGGCAGCCTTTCACCCACGACCAAAGATCGACGATTCAGCTCCTCATCGTCTGGTACCATTCTTACGAAGTAGTCCGGACCCTATGGTTCAGTGTACGCCGGTATCTTGGCTTGATAATTTTGCTGGCGGTTCTTCGTTCTTCTCAGGAAATATTTTAGATCTGCTAAATGAACCTCCGCCCAAAAGCGTTGCCGAGACCATTGCCCAAAATAACTTTAAGCAGGTGCGCTCAAAGGGACTTGCGAACGTAAAAGAAAAGGTGGAGTCGATCATTGTAGAGCGTAACGAAACGTACGCTCGTCTCGACGGTACGCTTCCCCTTTGGTAAAAAAAAGAGCCCACTTTTTCAAGTGAGCTCTTTTTCTAGAAGGTCGGCAGTATCAACCTGGGTCAATACCGCATCCGTAAAGAAGCTTAGTGGTTAGCTCTACACCACTTTGAACAAAGTCGCAGTCAGGGCCAATTACTTCTACTTCAATTCGTCCGTTGCCTTGATCGTTGAGTCTCCAACCTTGCATTGGGGTGGCGCCGACTGCTGGTGGTATTACTACGCCGTCTACTGTCAGAATGATTTCTGCACCTGGCTCAGGTTCGTAAGGCAAGTCGAACGTACAAGAAGCTACGCTAGATGCAATTTGTGAAAATGCCGTCGCGAGCTGTGCTGGGTTAGAAGTAAGGAACGCAGAGCCGGTTCCACCGTTAGCGGCAAGCTGATCCATGAAGGTTACGTTACCGTTGTCTATTACCACGGCGAAGGTGAGTACGCCGTCGGCTTGCAGTTGTTGCACTAGTTGGAAACCAATACTCTGGTCGGCGCAGCTTGGATCGCCATCGGACGTTACTACCATGACTTTGCTGCCAGTCTCAGAAAGAGATAGCGCATCCGTGGAAACTACTTTCTCAATTGCAGGAACAAGTGGGGTGGAACCATGAGCCCCTACGGAAGCCATTGCCGTTTGAATGGCTTGCGCGGTATTTGGTCCAGGAAGTACTTGGGGGTCTTCTACTCCGCATCCACTTTCGTTTGGTCCTGGGAACATTAGTAGGCCAAAATGTTTGTCTGCACCTTGTGCCGCAAGAAGGTCGTTTATTGCAGTACGCTGACTTTCCAGTCGGTTGCTGCTGGACATGGAACCGGAGTAGTCGGTGACCAACATAATCTCAGCTGGCTTTAAGAGAAGTTCAACTTCTTCTTCGCTGCATCCACAAGACTCTGTAAGGGGCTGACACGTCGCGGCACCAGCACAGTTTTCATCTTGCGCGCATGGGGTTCCAGTAGTCCCAGGACGACATACTCCAGAAGCGGTGCAGTAGGCTGCTTCGTTGCATTGGTCCAATGCGCTGCCTGACGGATCGCATGACACGTTCGAATCGCATGTTTGCGTAAATGGGTTACAAACCTCGTCGGCATCGAGGCAGTCAGCAGGTGATGTGCACTCTGGCTCGTCGCCGGGCCCTTCTTTGCCAGTTCCTTCGCCTGAACCGCAGGCAAATAGTGTAAAACCAAGTAATAGTGATATGTAACGCATTGAATGACCTTCCTTAAATCTGAGGGCTGAACGTACTCCAATGTAGGACAAAAGCAAGGCTTTTTTTAACCCAATTCATTCTCTCGCCAGGTTTGTCACACTCTTATCTGCTTGAAATCTTGTGACTTATGGCGGAAGTGAGGAGAATGAGACCATGATCTCGAAGAAAATATCTGTGTATCTGGCGGGCATGATCGCGGCACTTGTGGGGATTTTAGTCGGGATGGGACGCCATTTCTGGTGTCAGGTCGAAGATTACCTTCCGTGGTCTTGGGACACGGTGGGCCCTCACAACTCTCAACATTTGCTCGATCCTTATTCGTTCACCCATATCGAGCATGGCTTTGTCTTTTTCGCACTCACGTGGGTGATTTTCCGTTTCTTATCGAGCGAAGGCAACACGTCAGGAAACCTGGGATTACGCTTTGCTATCGCCTTAACTATTGCCGGTGCGTGGGAGGTCCTTGAGAACTCCAACTGGATTATCGACAAGTATCGGGCACAGACGGTAGATGCTGGGTATTACGGTGACAGTATCTTCAATTCAATGGCAGATCTTGGTTGGTGTGCGTTGGGGTTTTGGTTCGCATCCAAATTTAAATGGTACTGGACCCTGCTGTTGATGATCTTGTTCGAGGTAACGCTGGCATTTACCATTCGAGACAATCTGCTTTTCAACATCATTATGCTGACATTCCCGATAGATGCGCTATTGGATTGGCAAAAGCAACGATAAGCAGAGATCGATTCTTGGCTTTGGTCGTGTACAGGCTCATGACCAGATTGATTGTCTTCTCCAGTTTGCTTTTTTCTTTTGTTGCAGATGCCTCTATAGCTGCAGTTCCGCCTACTTGCAAACAGCAACGAGAAATCTACGATGCGGAGCTATCGGCCAAACGCACTATTGTCGTGGTTGAACTCGTTAGTGCCTTTAGCAATTTAACCCATGACACCAAACTTACCGATACAGTGACTACTGCGCGGTTGCTAAAAGTTACCTGGCTGCGGCATCAAGGAGCAGTTCAGGTGTCAAAGGAAAAAATGTACGTCGATATCAGCCAACACTCTCATGGGTATCAAAACGGACTTTCTTTACCAGCGGTCGTAGGCGAAACAACAATGGCTTCTGCTTACAAAGACAAAAGTGGCAAGATTCATTTTAAGGCGCTGAGCTTAACAGCATGCCAGCGAACTTGCGGGACGAAGAGTCCTCCATCAAGCAGAGCGCACCGATAACGATCAAGGACAGACGGTGGTAACCGCCGGCAGTGCGTCGCCACGAGTACCTGGAGTGATTCTTTGCGCCGCAAAAGTAGATCCAGCCAGATCAATTTCGATTGTCGTCATCGCTTGACCGGTGACCGTTCCGCAGAAAACGTCCGCGCTAATAATG
Organism: Deltaproteobacteria bacterium; assembly: GCA_020630875.1. Lineage (GTDB taxonomy): Bacteria > Myxococcota_A > Polyangia > Haliangiales > Haliangiaceae > JAHDIH01. The sequence goes on from JAHDIH010000002.1 coordinate 355,221, forward strand.
TCACCGATGGCAAGTGCATCCATCACGATGTCACTACCGCTTACGTCGTTGGCCTCGCCTGGAATACTTCCAGATAAGGGAAGGTCAAAAGTGTTACTGATGTTTGCTGCGATTAAAACTTCTCCGGCCGGTGGTGGCACCACTTCTCCTGTGTCCTTGTCTAATGGCGCAAAAGTAATGGAGGTGATTGTTCCAGCGTTTCCCGCGATGTCGTATTGCACATTGGCGATAAATCGAAACGGATTTTGTGGACTCAAAGATGCTGCAAGGCCGACTAGAAATTCTCCGGTGATATCGTGATCACCAGTGAGAGGCCCACCTTGGGTACTGGCAGGCGCGGCATCAGGAACGCGGTCTTCAAAGTCGGCTAAACTCTTTGCGGGGTCGACGCAACCCGTCAAAAGAATCGAAAGCACCAAAACGGCAAACGGCGTTGACATTAGTAAACCCATGCCGCGAGACTACGCACCATGTTTAGCTGTCGTCAACTCATCCTTGCACTAAGCCTATTTTCTCTCGAAGCAAGTGCTGGTGGTTTCTACTCCGGACGTTTTGGAAATCAACACGGACACGCTGCGTCACGACATGTGACTTCGACCTATTACAATCCTGCAGGCATTTCGTTCCTTAGAGGTAACCACCTTTACCTAGAAGGAATTGCCGCACTTCGGTTCGCCACTTACGAAAGAGATGTAAGCGCCATCGACAACCTTGGCGGTGCGACTCCTACCAACGCGGCAGATGCCAATGCTGGCGAAGCTAGCCTGACCAACATAATCGCAAGTCCTTTTTTAGGATTTACCACCGACCTTGGTTCCGACAACTTCACGCTGGGATTCTCAGCTTCCGTTCCTTTTGGAGGACAAGCAAAGTGGGACACCAACGACGCCTATGCGGGGAACACTACCCATCCAGGTGCAGTAGATGGCGTGCAGCGGTGGGCGAATATCGAAGGAAGCCAACGAGCGATTTACTTGACGACCGCTGCTGCCTGGAAATTACCGGAGGCAAATCTTGCTTTCGGCTTTGGATTCAACGTGATCAGCCAATCTGTAGAAACAATTAGAGCGCGCACCGCCCTGGGAACGGACGACTTAGCAACTGGTACGGGCAGTTTACTAGAAGGGCGCTCTCATCTTAAGGCTGATGGTTTGACGTATTCGCTATCGGCTGGCGTGCAATGGCAACCAACGGAGGCACTGCGCGTAGGAGCTAGTTATCAATCGCAACCAGGTCTCGGATCTACCCGGCAAGAAGGTGTACTTACCAACAAGTTCGGGACCGGCACCACCACACCGACCCCTGTTTGGCTCGAACAAGAACTTCCAGACATCGCGCGAGTCGCTGTCGAGTACGAAAAGGGAGCTTGGCAGTTTAGGGTCGCCGCTGACTGGCAACGCTGGAGCGTCATGAAAAATCAATGCCTCATGAATCTGAACATTGCGGACAGAAAATGCGCACTTAATCCTGACGGTTCGGTTGATGCGGCTAGTGGTGGAAAAGGGGTTACGGTAGTTCTTCCTAGAGATTGGCAGGACACCTTTGGCGTAATGCTTGGGGCAACATTGCAATTGAATCCTGGAATGTCCCTGTACGGGTCCGCCCTGTTTGATACCAACGCAGTTCCAGATGAAACCTTGGATGCGGCACTGATGGACATGAACAAGATCAACGCACAGTTCGGCATGTCGTGGAATATGACCGACAGTTTGATTCTCAATACGGCGCTAAACGGCGTGGCGTATCTGCCCAGGGAAACCGAAGCAAGAGCCATCGACCCGCTGCCTCCCTCACGAAATCCCGACAATGCTGGTAAGTACTCACAATTTATCGGTTATTTGACCATTGGGGTTGAGTACGCATTCTAGATTTTCCTTTGAGTGCGGTTCATTTTGCTGTATCATTAGCGGGTGAATCGAGGCTTACATGTAGTTATTTGGGCACTAGTAGGGTGCCAAATGGAACAGACTACTGAGAATCACACCGAACAACTAATTAACGGCACACTTAGCTTTGATGACGATCACACCGTAGCGTTTCACTTTGACGACGGTAGCTTCTGTTCTGGCGTCATGGTTTCACCGCGAGTGATGGTGACGGCAGCCCATTGTTTTGATGGCAAGAACACGATGCCGAAGGTGAGGATCGGACCAGAATTTTTTGCTCCGATCACTGATATTGCGGTGACCGCTTTTGAGGTTCATCCGTCGTGGCAAGGTACGTTTAACACTGGTGGCGACATTGCGGTGGCATTGCTAGCACAACCTCATCCGTCGAACGCTTTCGCCGAAATGCTCGGTTCCGGCGAGTCGTATCCCGTTAATGGCAACTTTGTGCGAAGGGTCGGATTCGGAGGTCAATCTCGGGGTTCTCCTCCTGATGGAAAGAGACGTCAAGGAGAGACTAAAGTGGTTCAGGGAACTCAAGATTTAATGATTACTCATGGCGGAGTGGTTACGTGCCACGGCGACTCCGGCGGTCCTGTATTTTTTACGAAGCTCGAAAAGGAGTATCTTGTCGCGGTTCATTCTTGGGGAAAATATACAAGCTCGGGGACGTGTATTGGAGGCGCTGACGGAGCAACGTCACTTGCCAAATACGTTGACGGATTCATAAGACCATACGTGCAGCAGCATGATGCAGTTTGTTTGAAAGACTTCTATTGTAACACTGCATGCCAAGACGATCCAGATTGCAGCGTTTGTGGGGATGATGGAGTGTGCACGGAAGGGTGCGATTTACCAGATCCGGACTGCGCCACCCAGGAGTTCGGAGAAATTTGTCAAAGAGACTCGCAATGCTTGAGCGGCGTCTGTGTGGCTTGGGAAAGCAGCCCCTCTAGCAAGTTCTGCTCGATCTCTTGCGATTCAAATTGTCCCGATGGTTCTGAATGTGAGAATACGCTCAGCCATGGAGACGTCTGTTACCTTACCTTCGCACCTGCCGGCGTCGCGGGCGACCAGTGCGCTGAGAACACAGATTGTGGGAGCTACCAATGCATTGACGGAATGTGCCTAGATTCGTGTTCCGATACACTGGGTAAAGACTGTCCATCTGGTTTTTCTTGCAGCGAAGGAATTTGTTTCCTCGACGAGGGGGATAACCAACCACGACGAGATCCTAACGAACCAAGCCAGCAGCAGATGCAAGGTTGCCGCGCCAGCAGTCCATCATCGATTGCTAGTGTTTTGTTTTTCTTGGTGTGTTGTAGCTTTCGCTATCGCCCGAAGTTCTGGGTCCAGTAGTTACCTTCGTAGTAGCCAACCCCAAGCCATTTGTAAGAGGGCTCCATAATATTGGAGCAGTGACCATCGCTATCTAGCCAACTATCCATCACCGCTTGTGGTGAAGTTTGACCCCAGGCGATATTTTCTCCGCCAGTCCCGGAGAAGCCGGCGTTGGCCATTCGTGTAAACGGACTGACGCCCTCTGGTGTATTGTGACTAAAATAGTCTCTGTCGCCCATATCTTTGGAGTGCACGCGCGCCGCGCAAACCAGCGACCCTTCAGATTCTACGGGGGCCGCAGGTCCGAAGCTTCCCATACTACCGCAGTTGTAACCTTGTGCCCGGACGTCATTTACCAGTTCAAGCACCTCTGTTTCAAAAGCCACCCAAGAGCTACTCCAATTTTCTACCGGTGCGCAGTAAGCTGATGCTGGTACACTTGCTTGTTCCGTGCCTCCAAAATCTGGAAATTCGCAACCGGCCAAAAGTATCAAACAAACCACGTAACGCATGTCCTTAGAATACCAGCGCAAGGCGGGCGGAGTCTAACCCACACCAAGGCCTCATGACTCAGGGGGGATTACATTACACGACATAGAATACTCCAAGAGTGGGACTGCAGCGCCAAGCTATCACTTGATCGCTTGAGCATTGAATCTTAGTGTCTGGGCTCTATGCCGCTATTGGATGCCCAACGTTTGCTACTTTTCTCTGCCGGCCTCGCCGTATTTTTTTCATCGTTGCTCGGTATGGCAATGCTCATACCAATGCAGCCATGGAGCCCCTCTGGGTTGAAAAAAATTAAGTTTAAGCAAATCGGTGCAGCTCATCTCGATTGGTTCATGCTTGCGTTCATGCAGGGCTTGGCTGCTGCGTTGATGAATGTTTTCGAGCCAAACATCCATGCCTCGGCGGTTTGGGCCTTAGTGGTAGGCGGTTGGATGAATCCACTGCCCTATGTGTTTCGAGCTTTTGGGATAAATGCCTTTTCATTTTCAGGGCCCCCAATGCAAAAACTTTCTGCGTCTTTAGGAGCCGCGTCAAGCTTGGCCATTCTTTACGGTTGGGGATTTTTGCTGTGGGTCTGTGTTAATAGTTTTTAGTGGGGCAGGAGAACTGATTCTGAATCTGATGTAAGCTCTTGTCATGAGCCAACTATTCGATATTCGAAAAGGAATCTGTCCCGTATGCAATGGAAAGGAAATTGTTTCAGGGAAACATCAAGCATTGGAGAGCAAGCGGCTACCACGGTAGTCCAACGAACACTATGCCTGTCCTACGAAAAAGAAGACACCTTTTGGAGTGGAGAGAAGCTGGAAAAAATGCATGGTGTACTTCAGAGCTATATCTGTTGCGACTGTGGGTACACTCAAATGTTTACTCAAGGTATTAATTTCATAAAAGACAAACTTTATAAGGTAAGCGAAGGAAACGACACTACAGATCCTTATCGCTAGCCGTCGCTTGACTTGGTGAATTGTGATTTTGGTTTTACCGCAAACTGAACTATAACTGCCCCACTGAAATGGGAAAAGAGTTACTTGGTGAAGCCTTAGGAACGTCGATAATCGTTCTAATTGGTTGTGGCGGGGTGGGAGCCGCCGTGATTCTTGGTTGGCTCACAGCGTTGTGGCAAGTGGCCATTGTATTCGGCGGTGGCGTATCGATAGCCATCATCGCTTCCCGATCACTTTGTCCCGCTTGCTTGAATCCTGCAGTAAGCTTAGCCATGTGCATCAGCGGGAAACTGTCGTGGAAAAAGTTAGTTCCCTATTCCATTGCACAATTCGTTGGAGCACTTTTGGCTGCAGGAGTTCTTTATTTACTTTTCAGGAGTGAAATCGCCAACCTGGAATCGTCAAAAAATATTTTGAGAGGGTCAACAGACTCGGTAAAGCAAGCGATGATGTTTGGCGAATACTTTCCAAACCCAGATTTTGCAGAGAAGGTATCCATCGGCTGGATGATGGCTAGCCTCGTAGAGGCGTTGGGCACTTTCTTACTGCTACTCTCCATTTACTTTTGCGTTTCCAAAGAGAAGCTGAACCCAAACGCAGTGGCAGGCTTAATTGGACTGACGGTTACCATCTTAATAATATTTTTGGCGCCGTATACACAAGGAGGATTTAACCCCGCAAGGGACTTTGGCCCTAGGCTTCTTTCCTACTTCGCTGGTTGGGATACGTTGGTTTTTTCATCACCCGGGTATGGCTTCTTTACAGTTTACATTTTGGGACCGCTCTTAGGAGCAAGCTTGACCGGAGCCTTGGCAAAAATCATGATGAAAAGGAGTGCCACTGCATAGCGCCATGTTGTACTTTTGACTCAGGCAACGGTACGTTGGCTTCAGTGAAAAAGCTGCTTAAACAAATTCGAGAATGCACCCTGTGCGAGACGCATCTGGAGCATGGGACCAATCCGGTGGTCGCATTTTCCAAGAAGTCAAAGATCATCATCGTTGGTCAAGCTCCCGGGCGAGTGGTTCACGAAAGTGGGGTTCCCTGGGATGACCAAAGCGGCGAGAATTTGCGAGGTTGGCTCGGGGTAACCAGCGAGCAGTTCTATGATGAGACTTTGTTTGGGATTGTGCCCATGGGGTTTTGCTATCCTGGAACTGGAAAATCGGGGGACCTTCCACCGCGGAAGGAATGCGCTGAGGCGTGGCACGACAAGATAAATAATGTGCTTCCCAAGCAGCGATTGACCTTGCTTGTCGGCATGTACGCCCAAAAATATTATTTAGGAAAAGAGGCCAAACGTACGTTAACGGAGACGGTACGTGGCTTTGAAGAGTATTGGCCGCAGTACTTACCACTTCCCCATCCTTCGCCGCGTAATAATATTTGGATGAAAAAGAATCCTTGGTTTGCCACTAACGTTTTGCCAAAGCTCAAAACGCGCGTGATGGAATACCTTGGCGAATAAGTAACTGCGCGATTGTCATCGAGCGGCAATCGGTTATCGTCGCAAGCGTGAGGTTTTCTGTCGCCAATATTGACGTTGAAATTTCGAGCGCCGCCGATATTGTATTGGGAGGGCGCTATGAAATGTCGCGAAAGGCTAAGGGGAACCAAAAATTGCAATTGCACCTCACAAGAGATGAGAATGTGGCAAGCAATCGGCGTTCTGCCAACTACCCGGGATTTACAGCGATCCCGCAAGGGCAAACACTTAGCCTTTCCCGCTATGATGTGCGCGGGAGCTTTGACCTTTCGCAACTTTCCTCGGGCGTGGTGGTCGGCACGTTTTCTACGGGACCAAGCGAAAACAGTTTGGAGGCTTTGATACGCATAGGCTGTGGGTTGCTACTGTCCTACCAGAAATCTTTTTTGCTCCATTCCTCCGTCGTGGTATCTAACGGAGAGGCTTTGGTCTTTTGTGGCGTCAGCGGGATTGGAAAGTCTACTATTTCCCGTTTACTAGACGCCGCCTCCTCTGCAAAGAAGGTATCGGATGAGTTAATCGTTGTGGACGTTTCCGAGCGGCCTAAAATCGTGATTCCACCGTTCATTGGCGAGTATTTCGAAGACGTGGGCTATTCCGCGCCCATCAAAGCGATTTACCTACTCAGCCAGGGGCCTGAGGACGTGGTGACCCCTCTCACCCCACGCAACGCCATGACTCGAGTACTAAGTAATGCGCTGATCTACGCGCAACATCCGCAAATCGCCAGCAATTTACTAGAGATAGGGGGCGCTTTGATGAAGGTACCGGTGTATGGACTACGTTTTGCCCCCACCGAGAACGTAAAAACAGTATTAGGAATCGACTAAGTTCCTTCGCCTTTGCCTTAATACGCGCTACAGTTTACGCAGTGTTTAAACGACGCGCAGCAGACATGCATGACGAACGGGCTTCCCGAGCAGGGATTCCTACGACGGTGACGTTTCAGGTGACCGACAGATGTAACTACGACTGCGTTCATTGCTACCAAGAGCATGACAAGCAAGATGAGCTCTCCTTTGAAGAGGTTGATGCCATCATGACGGAACTTGCGGAACTAGGCGTCTTGTTCTTGACCCTGATGGGCGGCGAATTTTTTATGCGGCGTGACGCCAACAAGATTTTGCAACGCGCTCATGATTTGGGATTTGCAATAAAGCTTCTTACGACTGGGCATCACATTCACGAGCGCCGAGCCGATTTTTTGCAATCAATCAGGCCACTGCAAGTGGACATTTCAATCTACAGTGCCAGTCACAAAACACACGACGAAGTCACCACTCATGAAGGGTCATGGGAACGTAGCATCGAGGCCGCTAAACGACTGATTGCCCGAGACATCCCCGTGACGTTTAAAACTCCGGTAATGCAGTCCAACATTGCGACCATTGGAGAGCTTGTCAGCCTGTCAAAAAGCTTGGGAGCGCAACAAAGTTTGGATGGAAAAATCACGGGGAAAGAAAATTTCGACGATACCCCAGTGATGCTTCGAATGGATGCCAAAGACTTAGCTCAGTTTTACAGCGATGAAAGTACGGGCATTCCACAATACGTCCGAGCCGGGTATCAAGATTTTGACCCCTCCAATCACGACCGACGTCCACTGGAGCATACGCCTTGCCGAGCTGGTACGGCCACGGCGGCTATCAATCCCAACGGCGACGTTTGGCCATGCAACGCTTTGCCACTGAAGTGCGGGAATCTCAGAGAACAATCTTTCGCAGAGATTTGGGATACTTCTAGCGAGATGAAAGACACGAGAACCATGCGCTGGGCTGACATAAGCGAATGCAATCGATGTGGGCTACGTCACTATTGCCAGCGTTGCCACGGAATGGCTTTGGTGGAGCAAAAGAAGATGGCGGGGCCATCCCTTGAGGCTTGCCGCCACGCGGTCGCTTTGCGCGATTCTCTCAGGGATTCTGGGGTGATACCCGAGACTGAGACCGAGATGCCTCCTACCTGGGACCGAGTTGACAAAGATGGTCAACACGAGCGTCTCGGGCGCGTGCATTTACCCGTCATTTCAGGGTAGCATTGTCCCACTTGGGGTGAGGAATCTGAAATGAAAAAATTACTTGTATTGTTGATCATGATCGCCGGTTGTGGTGATCCCGCTAGTTGTCCATCCGGAACCTTTGTGGTTATCACGTCTCCGAACGCGGTTACTGGAGTATCTGGCGATCTATCTCAGCTGACCGTGACGGCAATGTCCTCATTGCTCGAAGGCGAGTCGGCAACACTTACGGTGACGCTTCCAGACGACACCGAATATTCTACGACAGCCAATGCTAATGCCACAGGGACCCTGACGTTCAGCGGGTTGGCCGCGACGACGATCGCAGATGGTGTCTCGCTTTCCCTTTCCGTAGTTGCCGATGGCGGAAACTGCGGAGAAGCGCGAGACGACGTGAGCATTCAAGTCGGTAGTGGCAACGGAGGAGGGGCTTGCGCTCTAGAGCTACTTACACCACCAGTGGCCGGGGTAGGTCCCGAATCACTTTACAATTCAGCGAGTGATATTGAAGCAACTGCTGGGTTACAAATAGCGGTGGTAAGCGACGGCGACATTGAGGCTCTTGACTTGGCTACTGGTAGTAAAACGACTCTTAGTGTTACTGGTGAACCGCAACAAGTGACCATCCCGGAAGGTCGCTACGTACTGTCAGCAATTTGTGGCGCTTCTTCAAGTGCACCTGTTCCGGTTTGGGTCGATACCGTTGCTCCAGACTGTTCTCTTAATGCTCCAGCCACCATTTTGAGTCTTGATGACGAAGATCCGATGGCTGCTGGTACTCAGTTTACCGTCACGGTGACAAGTACCTCAGCTGATGTAGACGGGCTGTCGCCCGTATTGGAAGTCGGTGCCGCCGTGTCCAATGGCAATGCGTTTGACGCTGGAACTAGCGACGCACAACTTTCCGTGAACTCACCCGGACCGTTTACTATCACAGCTACGGTCTCAGATGCTGCACAGAATGAGTGCGTTGCTTCTACATCAAACAATCACGTAGCAAGTGGCTGTTCGATTAGTTTCACATCGCCAACAGCTCCGATCACGACAGACAGCAACAATGACGCTACGGACGGTCTGCAAGGAATTCTTGAAGTCGACGTAGATCCTGCGTGCGCCGGGCAAACGGTTACGACGACATGTGGAGATGGCATGAGCACCGCTGTTGTTCCCAACGGAGGTGGCGTAACGCAACTAAACGTCACCTGGTGCGGCAACGCCCAATGCGAAGTGACGCAAACTTGCACTACTTCAGTTACTAGCGTGGATGGCTTTCCGACGTCCGTTGATTCCACCGTTCAAGTGGATACGCAACCGCCAAGCGTGGGACTTGTCGTTACCAGTCCATCTGTTCCGTGCGGTGCATTGATCACTAACGCAGACGATATCGATGGCGATGCGACCAACGGCATTCAAATTGAAGCAACGGTAAACGTACCTACGGCCGTAACAAGGGAAGTCGAGTTGACCAATGCGCTTGGAACGCAAACCATTACCTCTGGCGTTGGTGGCATTACACTTATCACTCTTGAGCCAGGCGCAAACGACATGGTTGGTAAAGCCACGGACCTTGCAGGGAACGTGGGAATGACCGCGGTTTGTACCATCAATCTAGCGGACATCGCTGTGAATTTCGCAACGAATGTCGCAGATGGCCAAGTGAGTGCACTTGATGGTTCAGTTAATGGAACCGACTTAACGTTCGATATTTGCGGGACGGTGTCACAAACGGGGGCAAGCGTCGATGTGACCATTGACGGCGGTGCCGCCATCGCTGCGACCGTCACTGGAACCAACTGGTGCGTCACCACGACGCTCGCGCAATCGCCTCCAGATTATGCTGTCGTCGCAACTGCAACAGCGGGAACGAGCAGCGGACAAGCTTCTTTGACCCTGACCGTAGACGTTGCCCCGCCGGGAATGATTACTGGCGGATCGCTTTTCTCTCCTTCTCGTCATGAAATAGAGGCGGAGTGGGTCACGCCAGCGGATGCAGATTCGTTCTTAGTCCGAGTTGGCGACATCATGTTTACTGACGCCAACTTTGACACCACTGGCACGGCAGTAGTGGCTCCAGCAGCTGGCGGAACCGTCTCTGCTAATGCGGTCAACTTACATGCTGCCACTGAGTATTACGTCGGTGTGATTGCGTTGGATGCCGCCGGTAATCGGTCTGTCGTGACCAACATCGGACCAATCACCCCAAGCTTTGACACCATCGGACCTGTGCTGGCAGGTGACCCTGGAGACCTTTCTAACGATAACGCTCTAGGATTTTCCATTGCGCGCGGCAAGTTTAACGATGATGAGTTCTACGATGTCGCAGTTTCTGCGCCGTATCGAACCAACGGTGGACATGTTTACGTTTACTATGGAAGTGCAACCGGTATTTCGACCACACCAGATCTTCAAATTTTGAGTGCTTCCAACTCAGGCGACCTCATGGGACGTGGCCTCACTGCAGTTGAGTGGAGCACTACCGGTCGTCATGACCTTGTGGTGAGTGCACCGTTTGGCGATTCCTTTAACGGACGGATTGACATCTACAACGGCGGCGCGTCGTTCGACTCTACCGCTGATATATCGATCACAAGTTCACTAACATCGACTTACTTCAACTTTGGCACGGTAGGCATGGACTTAGAAACTGCAGATTACGATGGCGATGGAATTGACGATATCGTAGCGGGACTAGGATCTTCGGGCGGAAGCAACGGAGGACTCGCGGTAATCTTTGGCGGCAGCGTAACGTCTTCTTTCGTCCTTGATGAAAACGACGCAACGGCTCTAAACGGAGCAATCGTTCAAGTCATCGAAGACCCACAGCCCGCAACATTCGATATCTTTGGCGATAAAGTCTTCAACCTTGGAAGCACGACCGCCGATGGAAGTGACGACATTGGGGTCGGTTACGCAGATGGCAATCGCTTTGTCGTGCTGCGAGGAATCGGTAAGCCTGCTACTGCTGGCGTTCATTTCAGAAACGTGGGAGCTGGTGATGCCCAGTTCACTCATCCGGTTGCGGCGAGTACTCTGTTTGGTCAACAAGCAACGCGCATTGGCGACTTGAATGGCGATGGTCGACCGGAGATCGCAATAAGTGCATTCCTAGATAATATGGATCGAGGAAATATTTGGATTGTCGATGGAAACTCGACTGGAACCAACGACGTGACGACGACAGCGCTTACTACCATTGCTTCCGGTCCTGGAATTGCGTTGTTCGGTGGCGCGATCGCTCAAAACATTGGGACCAGTGACGTCAATGACGATGGAATCCCAGACTTAGTCGCCACGGGACTTGAAAACAATACGGACTACAAAATGTTCTACTGGTTTGGAGGAACAATTCCACTTGGCAACATTACTTCTGCCGATGCGGACAGTTCAGAAACGCTCCCTGGGTTTTCTGGGCTGTACATTCAGGGGCAAGGTAGTCCACAGCGCCTAGAATGGATCGGCGACTCAAATGGTGATGGATTGCCTGATTTGTGTTTAGGTGAACACTCTGCAAACGACTCTGATGGGCAATTTGTGGTGTTTTACGATGATGGCGTGTAGCAACGTCATCTTAAGCTAGATATTTCTTGGTTATTTGATAGGATAAAACAGATGAACTCAAACGATAAAAAGAACCGCAAGCGCGAAAAATATCAGCCTCCGGCGGTGGTTTCGGAAGAGACATTTGAAACACTGGCTCTTTCTTGTGCAAAGGCAAATCCCATTGCCTGCTCCGGCGCCAATCCAGACCGTAGCTAGTCTGAAACGTAAAGCGGCTACTCGTGGCGGCCTCCGTGCGGTTTGTGCGGGAGACTCTATGGGAAGTACCGTGACTTTTGGCCAGTCGGTTGTGGTTAAATCACTTACTCCACAAGTTGGGGACGTCGTACTCTTTGCTTCGAATCAAGAACCGATACTTCATCGGTTAGTGGCGCGCGTCGGAACTTACTTTTTGCATGCGGGAGATGGCTCGGTTTCATCTGCGTCTTTAGCTCGAGAACGCGATGTAATTGGTGTTGCAATCGGATTTTACAGAAAGCCAACGCTGAGACAGCGTTACCTTGCAGTCAAGCGTGTAGCAGCAGGAATCCTAAATCGTATCGCTTCTTAGACGTTGACAGTACGGCAGACGCGACATACAGCTAGAAGGTGAAAAAGGCTGCACTAATCTTGAGTCTGATCGTTCTACTCGCCTGGCTCTTGTGGCCGAAGTCTCATAGTAGCGAGCAGGAATCCGCCACGTTGGACTCTTCCGGTCGTACCTACCAACAGCGGAGTGAGCGGGATGCAAAGATGCACGGACATCGCAAGAACGCGTGTATTGTTCGCGGCACCGTAATTCGTACCGATGGCGTGCCAATACCAAACGCTTCGGTAACGCTAATTGCTACCACGTTGGAGAGTATTTTTATGGGCGGAGTGGCTCGTGACAACACCATCCTTACCAATGAAGAAGGTGGTTTCTCTATGGTACTTCGCAAGTTCAGTAGAGGAATCGTTTCCGCGTCAGCACCAGGTCATTTGCCAGATGAATCAAAAGTGGTGAGTTGCGACGCTAAGGTTACCTTGACGTTGCAAGAGGGCGGCGTAGAATTGACTGGGGTGGTTTCTGATTTAGGAGGCGGACCTATCGGAGGTGTTGTGGTGAGCGTTGGCGGTGGCATGCCTTCGGGGAAAAGTTTGTTTTCTGGAGCTTTGGCATCGACATCTGGTGACGACGGAAGATACAGGCTAAATTTGAAACCTGGTAATCACGTGGTTCGAGTTTGGCATGAGAATTATGTCGCTACGGCCAAACCCATTCGTCTCGATACGTCCTCTTCTATGAATTTTATCATGGTGCCAGCTGGAGGAATTGAGGGCAGGGTTGTGAACCAGGATAATGAGCCAGTGGCAGGTCTCACTGTTGGAGCCAAAAAGTCTTCTCAAAGATCGGGACAAGCCTTTAGAGTCAATCTGTTTAATGGAGACACAACTACCACAGATAGTGAAGGTAAATTCGTTTTATCGGGGATCGAAGCCGGGCCGCATACCGTGGAAGCGATAGGGCCAGGTTACGCCACAGAACAACCCAGACTGGTTTCAATAGCATTAGGAGAAGTGAAAACGGACGTAGTAGTCAGAGTTAAGCCGAGTGCTTCGATTCGAGGAAAAGTAATAAACGCAGAGACCAAAGAGCCAATTGAAGGCGTGGTGATTGCTGGATTTAACATGGCAAAACAAACCTTGGCCGCCACGAGTAATCCTTCGGATCTTTCTGGGAACTTTGAGATTCATGGAGTTCCTGATGGCTACTACGCGCTTCTAACGTTAGGCAAAAGGTTTAGACCTACCTTTTTGGAAACTAACGTGACCGTTGACGGCGAAGACGTCAACGATGTGCAGATAAAACTTGATGAAGGAATTGTGGTAAGGGGGCGAGTCTCACCGCCGACGAAGGCTACGGTGTCGCTGTCGTACCAAGTAGAAATGAGTGAGGACACTAAGATGTTGGCGATGATTAGGAATACGGCAATGGGGGCTATGGTATCTGTAGGATCGAGTGAACCAACGGACGCTGACGGAAACTTTACAATCTATGGAGCTGCTCCAGGTAAGTATTCGGTAGTGGCAAAAGCGGAAGACGAGAGAGTTGGACAAGAAGAAGTTGTCCTTACAAAGGACCGTTCTCCAGATCCAGTAGTAATTGAACTTGCTGAAGGTGCTGCGATAGAGGGAAAGGTTTTGGATCAAAACGGGAAGCTCGTCGCCGGCGCAGCTGTTGTCGCGAAAAAGTCGCCACGCGAAGACGGGTTTCCAAACATCGGGGACTTATTGTCTCAAGGTTGGCCTGCTACAACGTCGAAAGATGGCAAGTTTAGGATTGGGGGCCTTTCAGAGGACAACTACCAGCTGTCTGTAAAAGTAGAGTCGCAGGAGCTAGAATTGACCAAACCGGAAGACATCGAGTTGAAAGCGAATGAGACTAAAAAAGTTACCGTGCGAGTGAAACGTCACGGCGGCAAAATTGCAGGTCAGGTTGTGGGCGAGTCCGGAGAAGGCCTCGACGGGGCAATCGTTATGGTTCAATCGTGGCGCGTTCGAAAGCGGGTGATGACTGACGCTGATGGAGCATTTGAGTTCTCCGGGCTCAAAGAACGTGACAAGGCTAATGAAGACATGACGTATACAATAGTAGCAAGAGGCGGACGCTATGGGACTCAAGCGAAAGTGACAGCAAAAGTTGGAGATTCCAATGTAACCTTGAAACTGTTGCAGGGTGGAAACGTCGTTGGACGGTCACAAAACGGAAACGACAATTACAAAGTTACAATAAAACAGCTTCCTGAGCTTGGAGTGATTTCTCCTGACGCGGGTACTTTTACTGTAAGAAATATTTCTGTTGGGAATTACGATTTGCTTGCGACGTCATCTTTTGGCTATTTGTCCAAAAACTTCGAAGTGACTGCGGGAAAAACAACTCAAATTGAGATGACGCTTGGAGCATGGTCGCAAGTCTCAGGTGTGTTGGTAGACAAAGAGGGCGTGCCGCAAAAGGGGGTTAGCGTCACCGCTTCGTGCGAGAAAAACCCTCAACAAGGCAAGATGCTGCAAAGTCTTCTCGGGCTCAGCTTCAAAAAGACTGCGGCGGATGGTTCGTTTAATGTTGGTAAGCTGGTGGACGGAAAGTGCACTCTGGCATTTTTGGGAGACACACCGGCAGATTCTCATTCTCACGACGTAGAGCTTAAACTGGGCGAAAGTAAGACTGATGTCAGAGTGGTTTTGGGGGAGAAAAACGACTCCGAGACGAATGTTTCAATTACAGTCGGAAACTAGGTGGAGCTCATTGAGCTCGTCGTCCAAAGCTCCACTCCATGCCTATTCCACCGGTGATGCTGAACAGGGTGGTTGCTTTGGTAAGGCCAAGATCTCCGCGCAATTCGAGCGAAATAGAAAGAGCGTCGTAGACGAATACGTCGTATCCCAGTTTGCCATTTCCCATCAAAATTCCCAAGGAGTCGCTATCGTCTACTTGGCTTAGTCCAAGTTCTGCGCCCAGACTGAGCCATAATTGGGGCCGTACCCAATACTTTGTGGCTATCCCTACGAGTCCCTGCTGTACTTTGGTATCTCCGCCGCTTCCGCGGATACTCATTGTGACAGACGTAACGATTCTTGGAAAAATGCGATATCCAGCACGAAGTTCGAGCAGCCCATAATCAGAAACGTTTCTTGTTTTACTTAGTTTTACGATTCCACCGGATAGCGACAATCCCAAAGACAGATGTCCATTCGTAAAACGATTGTGAGTCGGAACGGAGTACTGAGATTGCTGTTGGTCTAGTTCCACCTCGGGCTCTGATAACTCTTGTGACTCCGGAGAAGACTCGTTTTCTGATGCCTCGACCGCTTGCGATTCCTCGGGATAGCTTTCTTGGGCCACAGCACTCGCATTCAGCAACAACAACGCAGCTATGGAGATGGCAAGGCGCATCATGGAAGGATACTGCTAATTTCACCGTTATCCAAGTCCTTTACTAGCTCTAAGCAAGACTAGACATTACTAAAACTAGCGGTCATGATGCGCGGGTGTCTTATCTCGTACTAGCGCGCAAATATCGCCCACAAACCTTCGCTGAAGTGGTGGGGCAGGAGCATGTGACGCAGACATTGGCTAACGCTTTTAAGAAAGACCGAGTTCATCACGCCTTTTTGTTTTGCGGTCCTCGCGGTGTAGGCAAGACCACTTTGGCAAGAGTATTGGGCAAAGCCCTCAACTGCGAAGAAGGACCCACGGCTTCCCCCTGTGGAAATTGTTCGGCATGCCATTCCATCAACGCTGGTTCGTCGGTTGATTACATCGAAATGGATGGTGCGTCCAATCGAGGTATTGACAGCATCCGAGATCTTACCGAATCGGTACGTTACCAACCGGCAGCGCTTCGAAAAAAAGTGTACGTCATCGATGAGGTTCACATGTTGACCACCGAAGCGTTTAACGCACTACTTAAAACTTTGGAAGAGCCACCGCCTCATGTCACGTTTGTCTTGGCTACGACAGAGCCGCATAAGCTGCCTAATACGATTCTCTCAAGGTGTCAGCGTTACGACTTCAAGTTGGTTCCGGGAAAGAAGTTAACCGATCACTTGCTTACTACTTTCAAAAAAGAGGGGATCGATGTCGAACCATCTGGTGCCGCTCTGATTGCTAGAGAGTCAGGTGGTTCGGTACGCGATGCATTGTCATTGGCTGATCAAATAATTTCGTTCGCCTCAGAAGAGAAAATCGCAGAGAGCCATATTGCAGAAGTGCTTGGAGTCGCGGACAGAGCCATGGCTTGGCGTCTTGTAGCAACGATTACAAGTAGTGACGCGGCGGCTGCGATTCGAACCGTAGAAGAAGCTGCGGAACGCGGGATTGAAGAAGCACAAGTGGCTAGAGCGCTTGTTCGCGGTTTGAGACTTTTAACGCTACTGCAAATGGATCCAAACATGCCAGTTGGTGAGTTAGGAGAGGATGAGCGCAAACGTTACTCTGAGTTGGCGCAAAAAGTGGGTAATAAAGCGAGCCGAATTTTTCGTAAAATGATTGTTGCGTGCGATGAGCTTGGGCAATCGAGTATGCCAAGAATGGTTTTAGAAATGGCCATCGTAGAAGCTACACAGACCCAAGATCTTGTGCCGATCAGCCAATTGATCGCTAAAGTCGAAAAGATAGCTCAAAAAAAAACGGTAGTTGAAGCAAACAAGGTTTCAAGTATTAAGGAACCGCATCGGTCAGCTTCAACGCCGCAGTCGCAGAACCTACCGCCTCAAAGTGTGCGGCCGCAAAACGCACCGCCGCAACAACGACAGGAAATGCGTCAAGTCCCCGTCGATAACAAACAGACGCAGGTGACGGCACCAGCCCCAGTGACGGCACCAGCCCCAGTGACGGCACCCGAGAGGGTCGAAAATCTCAGTGAAACAGCCCAGCAGGGACCTTGGGCTTCACTTGTTTCCTCCCTTGCTGACAACAGAAAGCTAACCCTCTTTGGTATTTACGAGAGGGCTCGCGTGCTGGAATTCAGCGATAAAGCTCTCATTGTGGGGTTTCCAGAATCACTGGCGAGCGTTCGTGAGATGGCAAGTGATCTGGAAAACAAAGTTGCGATGACTGAATACATCAAAAAGCATCTCGGTCACGATGTAACCATTACAATTAAGTCTGTTGGAGAAGACGAAGCAGGTTTATCATCTGTAGAGAAAACCACAGCCGCAAAACATAAGCGTTCAGAAGACGCCAAAGAACGGGTGAAAAATCATCCCCTAACCAAAGCGATTGCCGACTCATTCGGTGCGCAAATTCAGGAAGTAGTCGTATATGACAAATGAAAATTCAAACTTTCCCACAGATTTAAAAGGCATAATGGACTTAGCCCAAAAATTGCAAGGCGACGTTGCTAAGATGCAAGAGCAGTTGCAGGAAATGGTCGTAGAAGGTGCGGCAGGCGGCGGAATGGTGAAAGCCTCGGTCAACGGTAACTACGACTTAGTGTCTCTTTCTATTGAGGACGAAGTAATCGACGCAAACGAAAAAGAGATGTTGCAAGATTTGATTCTAGCAGCCGTCAATCAAGCGATCGAAAAGATGAGAGTCCACGCCAAGAGTGAAATGAACAAAACCGCTGGGGGCATAAATATTCCGGGGATGCCCGGAAACTTTTCGTTGTAGCGATGAGCGAAGCATTCTCCAGATTGGTTCATGAACTGAAACGCTTACCTGGCGTTGGCGAAAAGTCTGCGGGCCGATTGGCTTATCATCTGGTAGGTCAGCCGAAGCGGGCTCTTCATCAACTTGCAGAGGCCTTGGTAGAAGTTAGTGAAAGAATCGGCTTATGCACAGTTTGCATGGATCTCACGGAGTCGGAAGTCTGTAAACGGTGCGTTGATCCCACGCGGGATCGTTCCTTGATCTGCGTAGTGGCTTCTCCCACGGATGTAGCTGCGATTGACCGAGCAGCGGGATTTAGAGGGAACTTCCACGTCTTGCACGGGGTATTGGCACCTCTTGAGGGCATTGGACCAGAGGACCTCAGAATCAAAGAGCTTTTAGCGCGTATTTCAGCGGAAGAGCCTCCTGAGGAGGTAATCTTAGCAACGAGTGCCAATGTAGATGGTGAATCTACGGCGCTTTACTTGGCAAAACTAATCAAGCCCCATGATGTCCGAGTATCCCGAATCGCAAGTGGTCTGCCGGTCGGTGGCGAGCTTGAATATACAGATCAAGCGACGATCAGCCGAGCATTAGCCGGTCGCAGACAGCTTTAAAGCCCCTATGGAGGTTGAAAGCCTGCTTCAGGGTTGCTAAATTCCATGAGTATGGCTGTGGGTGATAAAGGTCGGGGGTTGACCAATGGTTAGTAATCAGCTCGTGATGCATGAGGAAGAGCTCGAGCAAATCGGTGTCATCTGCCAACAACTGAATGCTGAGGCCAATGCACGAGCCGTTCTCGTGATTGATCGTGATGGCATTGCATTGGCTCAAGCCGGAGAAATCGATTCTATTGATATCACTTCATTGGCGTCCTTGGTCGCAGGTAATGTTGCATCGGCCGGAGGTATCGCTAACTTATTGGCAGAAAAGGAGTTTGCAGGACAATTTCACGAAGGTGAACACACAAAAGTTTTGAGCGTTATCGTTGGAGGTCGGGTTATTCTCGTCGTGCTGTTTGACCATCGGTCAAATTTGGGACTCGTTCGATTGCGTATGAAGAAATCATCTAAAGCGCTCGACACTGTAATCAAGCAAGTCCTTGATAAAAGTGCCGCGTCATCAAGACCTTCGGTGCTCGGTGAAATTACCGACGAAGATATCGACAATCTGTTCAGCGACTGAGGAAAACCATGCCACTAATTAATGCTGCCCAACGCGAAATTCATTGTAAGATTGTCTACTACGGCCCCGGTCTTTGTGGAAAGACGACAAACCTTCAATACATATACGAAAAGACGAAACCCGATGCTCGAGGCAAGATGGTTTCCTTGCAAACTCAATCAGAACGAACCCTTTTCTTTGACTTCCTTCCGCTTTCAATAGGCGAAATTCGCGGTTTTAAGACGCGTTTTCACCTCTACACGGTACCCGGCCAAGTCTTCTATCAGAATTCAAGGCGTTTGATTTTGAAAAACGTAGACGGCATCGTGTTTGTCGCGGATTCCCAAATGGGTAGAATCGAAGCTAACATTGAATCGCTTGATGACTTGCGTCATAACCTAGAGACCCAGGGAGACATCCTAGATAACATCCCGTTGGTACTTCAGTACAACAAACGTGACCTGCCGAGTGCGTTACCCGTCGAAGAACTAAATGAGATGCTCAACCCGACTGGGCAACTTCCGACGTTTGAAGCGATAGCTGAAGATGGAGTGGGAGTTTACGAAACACTTAAGGCCGTAGCTAAGCTTGTGCTGATGCGCATAAAGCGTGGAGAGTAGATTAATGTTGAAACCGCATTTCCGTTCTGACTTGGTAGCCACACCAGTGATTGGTGCAGATGGGGAACAATACGTCGACGTTGCTGATCCAACAACGGGCAAATCGTTCCGCTTTTTCGAGGTAGAGTATTCGATCGCGATGGCAATGGATGGAAAGCGCAGTCTTGCCGGAGTTGCGGCTTGGGCCGGCGAAGAAATGGAACTGGACGTTCCAGAATCGGAGTTGGTGGGGCTGGTCGCAACCTTGAGAGATTTGGGGTACCTGCTGCCTGAAAGCAATGGGGGGCTGCGTCCTCTCATTGAAGACGACGATGCTGGTGAATTCGAGGGGCAGGCCACCAAGGTGGCGGATTCTGCTTCAACCGCAGCAATGCTTGCAGCAAGAGAGAAAGAGATACGTTCCGAATCAGGAGCGATGGAAATAACCAAGCCGGTAAAGATTGCCGATCTTGCTCATGAGCGAGCCGTTTCCGCACCTAACAGATTCCCTTCTGACCCACCCACCATAGATTTGAGTATTCAGGAAATCGCAAGACAATCTTCAAAGTCAGAATCCGACCTCGATTTTCAACGAACGACTCCGGAAATGGATAAGCCCGATCTCGCGAGCAGCCCGCTAGAGGAACTCACGGAACTCGATCCTTTGAAGGGAGTGAATTCTCCCATTTCTCGTCCAGAAATTCCGGAAATGCCGGAATTGCCGCCGCTTGGCTCGAAGGATCGCCTGCCAAGTCTGGCAGCAGCTGGATCAATGGAATCCCTACCCGACATGGATGATGCTTTTGCACCGGAAGTGTCGGTTGATCTCAGCGATCATCTTCCTGTGGATGGGCAACACGTTCGCGACGCCGTACGTCAATCACAACAAATGCCGGCGTTAAAGCCCGAGCAAGTTACTCCAGACCCCATGCCGGTCGTAAAAGAACCGGCACCCGTGGCAGTTCATGAGCAGGTTCTGAAAGCATCACCATCCGTACCCATGACCTCCGATGATGCAGATGTTTACGAGCCCACGGTTCACAAAAAGTCGAGTAAAGTGAGAAGCGGTATCATGGCTCTTTGCCTGCTTATTTCCGTCGCTGCTGGCATTTATCTTTGGAAGAACAAACATTGGCTGACAGGCAACTCACCAGGGGGCAGTGGTGAAATTACACAAATTGCTGATCCTGACAAATTGGGAGAGATGCCGGCAGATCTCGCAGACCCATCCGCCGCGACTAATGGAGAAGAAGCAACGAACAACACGGGCGTTCCGTTGGTCGAGACCAGTTCGCAACCTTCGTCGATCTTTGTGGAGGGCGTTAGCGATGTGGTTCATTGGAAAGTCAAAGACAACGAGGTGGTGAAGTCTGGAGATGTCGTTGCCCATATTGGCAACACGGCCGCCCTGGAGCGTGAAGTCAAAAAGCTGACCGACAAAATCGAGATCGATTATGGCACTAGAATGAAGGGGTTCGTAGCCAAGAAACGAACGGCAAAAATCGAAGAGTTAAAGAACAAGATCGCGGCCAAACAGAAAATGCTTGATCGCGCAAAGACCAAACTTTCGAAACGTACCGTAAGTGCGACGTCTACTGGCCCCATAACGATCACTGTGGCTAGCGGCCAAAAAGTAGTGGCAACTCAAGCTACAGTTAAAATTGCTGACATTGCTTCTGCCGGAAAAGTACTGCAAGCAACGTTCCCCTACGCGGAGTTTACCGAAGGGCAAGAAGTCGACGTTGTGTTTGGGAAAGACAAAGGTACTTGCGTCGCTCCACAAGCGGGTAAAGTGCTTACTTGTGATGATTCAAGACTAAGCGCAGGTATTGCTATCCAACTCGCGAAGTAGCCGTTTACTGCGATAATGAATACGCAAACGCGTAATCGTGTGCGCGCCGGTTGGCGTTCATTGTTCTGTAAATGCCTAATATCATGTCATGCAAGTGTGGCTTGAATGTTGCAACCATTTAGTGACATGCAAATAGCGATCATTACAAACCCTAACTCTCGTAAGAATAAGGGCAGAAGCGATCGCGTATCAGCACTTCAAGACATCGTTGGTGACCACGGAACGGTTCACCAAACCCAGTCAACTGACGAAATCAAACCACTACTTCGAGAGTTTCTGCAAAACAAGGCAGAGTACTGGGTGGCCGATGGGGGCGACGGTGCTTTGCACTGGATGTTGCGAGCAGCGATGGAAATATTTGAAGAACAAGGATTAAGCGCGAATGATGAGCTAACTCTTCCCATCGCAATGCTTCCAACGAAGGGAGGTACTATTGATTTTGTTGCTCACAATGTTGGTTTGCAGCAAGATACCGAGTCTCTTCTAGTGAACCTTAGAGCAGCGCTGGAACGTGGCGCCGCAGTGAAAGAAAGTCTGATCGATTCGATTGCGATTAGTGGTTTGCAAGAAGTAGATGGAAAAGTCTTGCCGTTTCGAACCTTCGGATTCGCAGTGGCAGCATGCGGTGTGGGACAAAAATTTTTCGAGAAGTATTACGACCACAGCGATCCCAACCCGAAGACTATTGTAAAGATTGTTGCGAACGCGCTTGCTTCGATGCCCGCAGCAGTCACACCGCTCAAAAAGATGCCCGGTGCCTCCTCTTTGGGGCGTTACGCTAGCGACTTGTTTGCTCCCGTCAATGCTCTCGTGGAAATGGATGGGACCACGCTACCCCACAACTCTTTTACAGGAGTGCATGTAGCATCCATGTCACTCAATCTTGGTGGCGTTTTTCATTTGTTCCCGAAGGCCGATCAGCCAGGAAAACTACATGCTCTCGTAGGAGCTCCAAGCGCGATGACCATTGTGAAGAACTTACCTCGGATGGCCAAAGGGAAAGCTTTGAGAGGCAATGGGCTCATAGACCAAACTTGTGAAAACTTGTTTATTCGCTCCGAAGGAAAACTGCTAGCGCCCATCATTGACGGTGAAGTATACGAGAACGTGAGAGAGATGACGCTCTCCCTTGGACCGAGAATACGTGTGCCGCTGCCTAGTTCGGACAGCTAACTTTACTCGGCCCGTTTCCTTTTGTCAGGCAGTCGGCCTCGCAGCCCGCGTGTTTGCAGGCCTCTGCCTTTGTTTCGAAACACTGTTGCTTTGCTTGGTAAAAGCATTTGTCTCGTTCACCTTTATACTTCCATCCGCTACTGTGCTTGGATTTCTTCTCTAAGTAGGTGGGACCAGTATGGTCTTTCGCTTGAGGGCCATTGTGGGTGGCGCAACTGATGGTTAAAGAAGTAGTGATGAACAAAGTGATAATTAAACGCATGGCACTAATACCGCAATGGTGCCACAATGGGGTGCAGTGAAGAAAGCTACGTTTGTTGAAAAGGTTCTGGATCTATGGGTGACGACAGCCATCCCACTGACTCAGGCGAATGTTCAGATACATACCAAAGCTTCAAGAAAAAAGATTAAGGTCTACTTAGACGAGATGCTGAACGACGGTATTTTGGACATCGATAGTGATCACCGAGGAAATCTGATTTATACTGTTCCTGGTGCTCAGCGAGCTTCTGGACCGAAAACATTTTCTGAAAAAAAAGCTAGGAAAGACTTAACAGGCAGCATCGGCAATGCGTTAGCCAAAAAAAGTCGCCCTAGTATGCAACCAAGAAGCGGAGAGAAGTCACCCGTTGCATCAGGACTACTTTCGATGGTTTTTGGCCCGCTTGGGTGGTTTTATGCGGGTAGTTACAAAGAAGCCGCAATCGGTAGTGCGGCGTTTTTAGCTGCGGGAGCGATACTTCCCAGTTTTTTGTTTGGGTTGATAGCGGTTCCAGCGATGGTCGCTTCCGGCGCAGCCGGGGCACTCTACGCATTGCAGCATAATCGGCACGGGAAACGTAAAGCTTTAATAAGTAGCGACGAATAAACCAGCCTTAACGGATTTTTTGTACCGATAAACTTGAAGGTCGAACCCTCATAAAATACTGTAGGCCCAATAGTATTTGGGGGATTTGTGTACATTAGAAGCATTGTTATAGCATCACTAGTTTTTTCTTCAGTGGCTTTCGGGCAAACCGAGGAGACTAATTATCCGGCTGAGAGGTATTCTCAATCTTTAGATCGAATGGGTGTTTGGGGGGTAGATTCTGCCGCGCCTGTTCCGAGTGGAGCGTTTGGAATCAACTTGTGGCTTGGCTACAGTAACGATCCCATTTCCGTATACGCAGCGAATGATTTCGACAATCGTCTGGGACGATTCGTTGGAAACCGCGTAGGTGGTGAATTGTCGGCATACTACGGCTTTCTGAAAAGATTTCAAATCGGCGTAAGACTTCCGTTCGTCGCCTATCAAAACCGTCCTTCGTCACAATCCGACCTATCCGCAGCGCCGCTTACAGACATTGCGGCTAACGGAATCGGTGACGTGGCAGCCACGTTGAAAGTCAGCTTATTTGACAAGCCCGAGAAATTTAATCTGGCACTTGGAGTTGAGGGAACCTTTCCGACTTCAGGCGGTAGCGACTACCTAGGGCACGATCAATGGTCGGTAACTCCAGAGCTCATGGCTTCTGTACACCTTGCGAAACTTCGCATTCTTCTCAACGTTGGATGGCTTATTCTCCCTGAAGACAACGTCAGTATTGTTCCTGTACACGACGAGTTCGTACTTAAAGTTGGTGGTGCATTTGACGTCACCGAGAAACTAGCGATTGGTGCAAGCTGGCAAATGGGTACACTTGCCTACGACTTTTTCAATAGTCGTATTGACACGTATGGCGAGTTCGTTGGTGGTGTCACATACCGCGGATCTGACAACCTTGAAGTATTTCTCGGTGGTGGAGCTGGTATCACGAACGGCTACGGTTCTCCCGACTATCGAGGAATCTTAGGTGTGAGATTCGACAAAGGATTCGTCACCGACGCTGATGGCGATGGCATTGCCGACGAAGACGACAAGTGCATGAACGAAGGTGAAGACTTTGACAAAATTGAAGACACCGACGGTTGTCCTGAAACTGACGCTGACGGCGATGGAATCCTTGACGAAAACGACAAAGCTCCAACGGATCCAGAAGACAAAGACGGATTCGAAGACGAAGACGGTGTTCCAGACCTAGACAACGATAAAGACGGTATTGCCGATGCGGATGACAAATGCCCAATGGATCCCGAGAACAAGAACGACTACCAAGACGACGATGGATGTCCTGACAGCAAAGACAAAGATGGCGACGGCGTCAACGACGACGTAGACAAGTGTCCTGAGCAAGCAGAAGACATCGATAAAATCGCCGACGAAGATGGTTGTCCAGAGGAAGATGCAGATGGTGACGGAGTCACTGATGTTGCCGACGGCTGCCCAATGAAACCTGGACCAGTAGAGAACAACGGTTGTCCAGATACCGACCGCGACGGTGACGGTGTGGTTGACCGATTGGACAACTGTCCAGACGAAGCCGGAACCGCTGCGAATCAGGGTTGTAAGAAGAAACAAGACGTACGCATCAGCGCTGGCAAGCTCGAGATTTTGAAGAAAGTCTACTTCTCCAGCGGCAAGTCAAAAATCCGAAGCAAGTCTTACAGACTGTTGCGCCAGGTGGCCAACGTTCTTAAGAATCAGCCACGAATCAAAGGCGTGCGAGTGGAAGGTCACACGGATAGCAAAGGTCGAGACAGCCGCAACATGACACTGTCGCAAAACAGAGCACAAGCAGTGGTGGACTTCCTCGTGAAAGAAGGCGTTGACCCATCTCGCTTGAGCCCACAAGGCTACGGCGAAGAGCGTCCTGTTGATAGCAATAGAAGTCGAAGAGGTCGTGCTAACAACCGCCGCGTGGAATTTGTAATCACGGATCAATAGCAGCAAGCTAGAATTGTTGAGAGGGAGGCTTTTGGCCTCCCTTTCATTTTTTAATTTATGGAGAATATGAGCAGCGAGAGTAAAAAATATAGATTCCCCTTCGCGAAGTTGATTCTGTTGACGACAGTTTTATTGGGAGCGCCTTCAGCATTGGCAGAGCACGTAGAATTGGAAGATGAGCATGACAATTTACTTTACGTAAGTTTCGGGGGGAAAGGTGGCGCCTATACTATTGGCTACACTCATTGCATCCATCCAGAAATTGGTTTCGGTATTGCTGGTAGTTACTTTCAAGTGGCGAACGAAAAGCTAACCACCATTGTGCCTCATTTTTCCGGAAGACCCTGGCACAAAGGCGCGCACGCGTTATTTATTGACGCCGGTCCACAACTAATGTGGTATCGCTCACGATCACCCGTAGCATTGCTGGAAGATGAAACTAAGTTTGGTATCGGCGGGCAGGTTTCAGTCGGTTACGAATTTCATAATGGTTTTCTGTTTCGACCATTTTTGATGGGAGTAGTGGGGGCTCAGCAACAACGAGCTACACTCTGGGGCGGTATTGACATAGGAGTTTCTTGGTGAGGGTATTAGGTATAATTGTTGTTTCTGCTTATCTGTTAGGATGCGTTGATGTCGAGTTGTCTGGCGGAACTGGTTGGTTTCCCGCTGAAGATCTGTCAGGTAACGGACTAACCGCTGAGATGGATCTGGATACTTTTGTGGGGACTACTTCTGGAGAGCTTCGAGTCGTCACCTACAACGTTCACTTTGGAACCAATCCAGCAGCATTCTCCAGTGTACTTTCAACTCATCCGGAATTATCTAGCGCGGATATCTACGTCATACAAGAAATCGAAACTCATGCTGACGAATCGGTATCGCGTACCAAAGTCATAGCCGACTCTTTGCAAATGAACTACGTGTACGTTCCATGGTTCTACCGACCGGACAAAAAGGATGGCGGCGTGTTCTTCTCCTACGGAACGGCACTTTTATCGAAGCTACCTCTTTCCAATGTTCAAGTGATGGGGCTTGATAGGACTCGTGACATCGACGATACGCTAAGCCCTAATTATGCTATTTCAGCGGAAGTTGATGTGAACGGTACCGCACTTCGTGTAGTTAACGTTCATTTGGACTTAAGATTGAGCGTTGGTACTAGAATAGAGCAAATGCATCCAATCGTTGAGTCGCTAGATTCCTCGACAAACGTAGTGATGGGGGGAGATTTCAATACGAACTCGTTCATCTGGAACGAAGGGATACCAATCACCCCCACGGAAGTTACGCTCAATCTGAACCATGACGATCGTTTTGATGAATACATGACCGCATACGGTTTCGATACGCCTACAAAAATGTCGGGTCCCACGCAAACGTCTATTGCTGGTGATTATCGTCTCGATGCCTGGTTTACGCGGGGGACGACAAACTCAGACTTTAGTGTAGAGCGAAACGTGGATATTTCAGATCACTACCCTCTGTGGTTGGATGTAGAACTTTAGCCTTCTTTAGAAGAGTACTTTCGCAAAAATCCCCGGCAGTTTTCCCCACCCGGGATTTGCTTCCATTTTTAGTAGAGCAGGACAGACTTTTGCAGCTTTGTAGTTATCGTAGAACCACAGTGGTTTAGGTCTAACGACCAAGTTGCCACGAACCACACACTTATCTATGCCTTCAAGCATATAGGTATTGTGAACCCACCCAAGACCACTTTGAATATTGTCGAGCGTACTGCTGGGGTGTCCGCCCCATGCGGTGGTACCAAATCCATAGGCCAAAGCCGGCCAATGATTTATTGCTATTGTACCGTAACGAAGTTCTACGATTGCTTTGTTTAAGACTCTATCAACTGATGGGGTCTTTTCGAGCTTTGGATGGATAATGATGCATGCATTCAAAGTTCCCCAAACGACGTCGTTAAAAAACGTTGTGATGTTGGTTAAAAAGTCCTCGGCACTGGCTCCGTCGACTTCTGTGTGACTGAGTATTCCACAAAATGGCTCAGTAGAGAAAAGCGGGTCATTGTGGTCACTAGAATCAACGTTTTGGATAAATGCCCATTGTAGGTTTTCATCTGTCTTCTCACCAAATTTCAAAACGTCACGGCCTTTGGTTAGCTTTTCGTAGCGGTCGAATGCGCCAGGGTAGTAGGCTCTGCGGGTTGGTGCTTCCGAAAGTGCGCGGTGAACGTATTCACAGAACTTGTCTCGTTGTTTCCAACCTTTTGCCGTTACGAGTAGTTTTGCAGCATTGCAGTTAAAAGAACCGTTATTAGCGACCATCGAAGCTACATTTTGAGCTTGAAACCACAGCTCGCTGTCGGAGTAGTTGTAAGGTACAACCGCAACGGGGCTAATGTTGCCTAGCTCAGAAAGAATTGGCTTCTTTAGTTTCGGATCGTTGTTTTTGATACGCTCTGCTTTTTCGTCTCCGAAGCCCCAGACAATAGCATCATGCGTCCTGTCGGAGCCAGTGATGTGAATACTGTCGATTCCATCGTGGCTACTCGTATACTTTCCTACCTCAACGCCGCCGTAAACGATTCTAAGGTAGCCTTTGTCGATCATTGGCTTGAGGGCGTCCTCTAGAATTGGTCCCGACCATTCGTTTACTGGATTCATTTTTAGCAAGCAGACCGCACCGTCATGAAACATCTTGGTAAACGCATCCATCGGACCGATAGACGATACGTTACCAGCGCCCAGGACCAGGCATAATTCTCCTTCTGGGTCCGCCTTCGAGTAAAAGCTTGCTTGTTTTTCTCTGGCCGTTTGCTTGGTAAGGCCTTCTTCCATCAGCATGTATGAAGTGAAGCCACCATACATCACTTGATCTAGCTTGCTCGATGGCATGACCTCTACCTGTAGGTGACCATCGGTTCGTACACTAGACCCTTTTCCGAACGATGGTTTACCGGTCCGGGAAATTTCATCCAGCGATTCGGCTATCAGCCGCAGCATTCGGATCGTAGTAATTGGTCCCCCGAGCCATTCTTCTGCTTTCAAATGTCCCGTTAGACCACGAGCTCTAGAGCCTTCGTCTACCCAGCGTTGGGCTTGCCGAGCAACCGTAACAATCGTTTCTCTAGCGAGGCTCGCCTTGGCTGATGGTGACAGCCTTGCGAACTGGGTCGCGTTTCCGCGTAACTCGGCTAATGCTTGGTCAATTTGCTTTGGCGTAGTTTCGCGCTTACTGGTAGCGCTTGCGCTCATTGCCAATGAATTTGATTGCGGAGATACTGTCATGGCGGCAGTCTAAACGAGGTCTCTTAAGGATGCTAGTCGATAGCGACCTCGCAACCAGAAAGCACGTTAACCGACGAAACACCGTTGATTCTCATGCTGTCGCACGTTGCGATATCGAACACCACTTCACCTGTACTACTGTCGTACGTAAAACCCGAGTCCATGAGCTGACCATCAGCAAGGACAAATACATCTCCTTCAGGCATGTCTTCCACGGTGAATCGGCAAGGAATGACGCTGCCCACAATATTTTCGAGCGTTGTCCCTAGAGAAGTTGCATCGGGGGCAATATATGCGGAACCCGTGCCGCCTGCAGTGGCAATCTTATCCAAAATATACCCAGAGTTGGTTCCGTAAGCGATTGCGAAAGTGATCACACCGTCGTTGCGCAGGCTTTGTACCGCGGCTTCCGTTTCTTGCGTGCTACCACTGCAAGACTCTCCCCCATCTGTCATAAAGACAATGGCATCTTGCCCTTGGGGGGTGGAAGAAAATTGATTGTTCGCAGCAAGATATTCGAACTGAGCCGTAATAGGTGTCAGTGCCTCGTTTGACGGAGGAGTGCTGTTCATGCGACTGATGACTTGCGGCCCGTGCTGGGGACCTACCGAGGGGCTCGCTCCACCGACGTTGCAGTCTCCGCTGGACGGAAATAGTGCGAGTCCCAGGTTAGAGTTACCACCAAACGTGTTGGCAATAGAAGTCACAGCTTGTTTGGCTCCCGTCCAACCGCTGCCACTCATCGAAGACGAGCGATCGACAACCAATAAGATGTTCGGTTCTACTGGTTCCGCGACGTGCTCGTCACCATTGCAGCCGCACGTTCCTTCATTGATGGTCTCGACCGCACCAAAGCACGTTTCGTTGCTGAGACACTGTCCGTCGGTAAAACATGGCGTTCCTGTTTGAGCATGCTCGCAAATACCAGCAGCTGAGCAGAAGGCACCGAGTCCACAGTCGTCGTGACCAATGCAGGTAAGATTACTTTCGCATTGATTGGTTGCTGGGTTACAGATTTCAGGCGCAATGCACTCTTCTGCTCGATTGCAGGTATCTGACTTTTCGCCGTCGCCGTCTCCCAATTCGGGGTCCTCAACCGGAGCAGGACCGCAAGCGAGAAGTACAACACTTAAACCTAGAATAAACCTCATTGCGTGAATCGTAGTCGTATTGTGCTCGACTACAAGCAATTTCTAAAATTACCTGTATTTACGAGAGTTTATCAGTCTGGAATGGCGGCGCAACCGGATAAAATTTCCACTTTGCTGTTGTCGTTCTGGCGAAGCATCTGGCACGTCGCGTTGTCAAATACCACTTCGCCAGTGCTCGAATCGTAGGTCCAACCAGAATCGACGACTTCATCATCAACTAAGACCACGACGTCACCGGTAGGCATCCCTGTGACGACGTAGCTGCATGGCAGAACGTTGCCGATGATTGTGGAAAGCACCATCGCGAGAGCAGGACCGTCTGGGGCATCGTATCGGTTCACGGTACCTCCAGCGGTAGCGATTGTATCTAGTGTCGCGGCGCTAGCACTGTTTCCGTAGCCAATCGCGAAGCTGAGGACTCCTTGGTTGTTAAGCGACGTCACCGCAGCAGACAAGGATGCGGGACTCCCTGAGCATCCATCTCCCCCGTCAGTCATAAATACGATCGCGTTTTGTCCCCCGTTGCTTGGGAATTGATTGTTGTTTGCGAAATATTCAAACTGTGCCGTAATCGGGGTGCCTCCGGTGGTGCTAACGCTGGCGATGCGCGACTTAACATTTGCGCCATTGTTGGCTGCGATTGCAGGGTTCGCCCCAGCCACGTCACAAGTACCCGACGATGGAAAAATGGCAAGTCCGAGATTCGACGACATTCCAAAGTTATCGGCGATTGAATTTACCGCAGTTTTGGCGCCAGTCCATGGCGATCCACTCATGGAACCGGAGCGATCTACAACCAATAAAATGTTTGGTGGTCTTGCTTCCGCAACGTGAGATTCAGCGGTGCATCCGCAAGCACCGGCGCTGTCAACGGAAACGCCAAAACACATTTCGGTAGTCAAACATTGGTCGTCGGTTTCGCATGGAGAACCGGTTTCTGACTGTTGGCAAACGCCACCCCAAGTACAGTGTCCGCCATTTCCGCATTCTGCGTGCTGGTCGCAGTCCAGATTGTCGTCGCATTGATTGGTTGAGGGATTGCATACTGCAGGGAACAAACAAGTGGTGGCGTGAGCGCAATCATCTCCTTTAACGACAATATCACCATCTCCCTGATCGGAAGGCCCACAGTTCAAGAGTGCAAGAACTGAAATACTCAATACAATTAATCGACTCACCACCAGAGAGTATAGGTGAAGGTGATACAGTTAAATCGAAAAAGGAGAGGTGAGAAAAGATTGTCGAGATCTATTCGGGAATCACCGCGCAGCCAGATAGAATTTCAACTTCGGTGTTCTCGTTGTCTCGCAGCATCTGACACGTAGCGTTATCAAATGTTACTTCACCTGTGTTTGAATCGTAGGTCCATCCAGAGTCTACCTTCTCACCATCGACAAGCACTACGACATCGCCGGAAGGCATTCCAGATACTGCGTAGTTGCAAGGTAAGACGTTACCGATAATGTTAGATAATACGGTGGCAAGGGCCGCGCCGTTTGGCGCATCGTAAGGAGTCATGGTGCCACCGGCGGTGGCAATCGTTGTAAGAGTGGAGGAGGCCGCACTACTTCCGTATGCAATCGCGAAGGTAAGTACTCCTTGGTTAGTGAGGGACGTAACGGCTGTTCCTGTGGCGCTGTCATTGCCCGAACAGGAATCTCCACCGTCCGTCATAAATACGATTACGTTTTGACCACCGTTGTTATTGGTGAATTGATTATTGTTTGCCAGGTATTGGAATTGAGCTGTAATTGGCGTACCTGATCCTGACGCGGTAGTTCCCGCAATCCGGGACTTAATATTGTTTCCGTTGTTCGCAGCAATGGCTGGATTAGCGCCAGCGACATCACAGCTTCCGCTGGATGGAAACATCGCTAGGCCTAGATTGGAGGACATCCCGAAGTTGTCTGCGATCGAGTCCACTGCGGTTTTGGCCCCTGTCCATGGGGTTCCGCTCATAGAACCAGAGCGGTCGACTACCAGAAGAATGTTCGGGGCTTGAGCTTCTGCGACGTGGGACTCGCCGGTACATCCGCAAGCTCCTTCGCTGTTTACCGAAGCTCCAAAACAAGTCTCGGTGGTAAGGCATTGATCGTCTGACTCGCATGGTGAACCGGTTTGAGACTGCTCACAAATTCCGCCAGGTGTGCAGTGCCCACCAAGTCCACAGTCGGTATGAAAGGTACAATCTAAATTACCGTCACACTGGTTGGTTTCAGGATTGCAAACTTCAGGGAAGATGCATTCCGTGGCGCGATTGCAATCGTCACCTTTGACGACTTCTCCACCATCACCTGGGTCTGAAGGACCGCAATTTATCATTCCAAAAACTAACCCAATACTCAGTAATCGCTTCAACACATTCGAATGGTATAGGCGAACCAAGCGAATTAAAACGTAAAACGATAAAGGTAAAGGTATTTTTTCTAAAACATTTCAGTGAGAAATGTTCATCCATTCATTACTGTAGTGGAGGTCTCTTTTAATCAACCTAAACACAAAGAATCGATTTCATGGTGCCCAATCAGTGAAGGTAATTCTTGAATACAATGATAACCGTCTCTGCATCCGATACTCAAACGCAAAAAAGCGCCCGGTAAAGGACGCTTTTTCACTTATCTAAACGAGTAGATTAGATTTGTTCTTGAACAAGCCCTTCAGTTACTTTTTTGTAGCTGACAGAAGGAATGTTTGGATTGTTAAGAGCTTTTTGCGCTGGGGTTGCAGCGTCCATCCACCAGGCATTTGCGTCACCAAATGGCAAGCAACCACGTTGCAGTTCAAACTCGCCACCTTGACGTGCTTCAAATGCAGTCATGTCTTCTGCCGGATCAACGGTCATTGGAATGGTTCCACCACTAACTGCGGCTCCAGGGTTTGGAGATGGTTGTCCCATTACTGGGGCTGCGATAGTGATCAGAGAGCAGTCCGCGTAGGCGTATGGTGCGCCAGATGCGTGTCCGGTAGTTCCTGCTTGCACTGGGTCACGAGCAGGTACGCAAATTCCAAAGTTAGGGCTGATATCGGCAGCGTCAGACCAGTTGAAAACACTATTGTAGAACTGGCACTGATGATCACCGTTGCCAACACCTTGACAGCTTTGTTCGCCACCGGAGGTATCTCCATACTTCATACCTACGCCCGGTTTGCAGAACGTCGCACAGTGCGTACGTTGGTTTGGAGAACCAGCTAGTTCGAACATGTCACGGCCAGTTACCGCGGGGTAAAGGAAAGGACCGGTTCCACCGATGCAGCCGTTAAGGAAGCACGCTGTTGGGTCTGTGACGGGGTGAAGGCACGGTTTATCTTGTCCTAAGTTTTGGTCAATGGTGTCTTGCGGTACGCGGATGCAGTTCGATTGGTCGTCAGCGATGCTGTAGTAGCAAGCGCCGTCGCCTGCTGGACAGTCTTGAAGGTTGGCATCGCAGAAATCGTTACAAAGTCCGATGTCTGAACCATCAAACTCGTAGAAGTTGTTGTAGGTAGAGCAGCTTTGCATTCCTGCGGTACAGCCATCATCTGTAGAAGCTTGGCAAAGTTTTTCGCAGACGCCTTCGCCTTCCGCGCTGTTATCTTTTCTGAGGCAATCAAGTCCTGCATCGCAGTCGCTGTATCCTGTGTCTTGGCTTGGCGCTCCGCCAATGTAGTTCTGACATACGCCATTTTCAGGCACTGGGTTTGCTGGAAGAGGCCGGCATCCTAGAATTCCCAAGTACTCGTCTTGGTTGTTGGTCGCAGGGTCGTCTTCACGAATCACCACCCAAGTGCATTTTTCCATAGGCGCGCAACCGGTGTTGACTACGGGGTTGCAGGCTTGAGGAACTTCTGTTTCGCAAAGCATGGTTGCCGCGTTACAAGTTTGTCCGGCTGGACACGCTGCGGGATCGGCGGGATCGCAGTTGATAATCGGTGGTGCGTCAACGGTTGACGAACCACTGCCGCCACCACATGCCGCAGCAAAAAGGGTTAAAAGTAAAATCGATTGTCTCATTATAAAGGGTCTCCAAAAGTTAAACGTTGTCGGGGGACACTACTCAAAACAGGTAGTAGCGTCTAGCGCGAAGAACTAACTTAGCGACTTGAGTTACAGTCAATCATGACCTTTCTTCATCGAGTTTTGATAACTTCTCGTTGCGATTGTAATGAGGTAGAGTCGCTAGATGAATTGGGCTGTTTCGCTTGTCACCTTACTGATTCCGTTGGCGGTTGTAGCTTCCCCGCGGGTCGTCACGATAGGTGAGTATAATTCTGCGACAGAAACCCTGCTTGTCGAAATCGCGAAGCAAGATTTTATCGTTGGAGCTGCCGTGGCTTCTGAAGTTTCAACGATTCAAGGGACGGTGCTTGACGGGCAAGTAGATCCGCAGTTGGCAGTACTTTCAAAGCGAGCGGTCGACGAATATCAGAATGGCGAAAGTCAAAAGGCGTATGCGACGGCATCATCCCTTCTTGAAAGCCAGGTCAACGTGGCGAATGCTATTGACCCGGCCGCTGCTGTTTCATTACAGACGGCACGATTGGCTTACGTGGCGGCGGCTCTAAAGATAGGAAAGGAAGCCGTCGCAACAAGAGTCATGAATGAATTTTTGCTTCGAGATGTCATGGGAGAAGGACCCGGCAACGATTGGCCACCTAGTGTTCGTAAGTTTCATGATGAAACGCAGCGTGGTTTGAAAAAGAAACGAACGCTCAAGGTCGTCGCAGCAGAGAGTCGACAGATTCTTGTGAACGGCATCCCGGTGGGGACAGGGGTTGCGAGCGCCCTACTATTTTCTGGGTTGCATCACATTTCTGTAGAGGGAACGTCGCGAGTTTGGAGCGTCACTCTTTCGGAACAAGACCACAGCCTACAAATCCCTATTGATTTGGTGGAGGCTGTACCTGTCGCTGACGGTTGGTGGCGGACGAAAGGTCTCGTGAATCCCGCCTCACTTGCCGTGTCGCTATCACTACAGTTTGCTGACGGAGTTGTACTAATCACGAGCGAAAATCGAAAAGCCTACGCGGCAAAAAATGGAAAGTTAGTCTTTTCGCGAAAGTTAATGAGTACGTCGCAAGACGTTGCCAATCTTTCCAAGCAGTTTTCCGGCAACCAGCTGATTGCGCAAGAAAATGAGTCTTCGCATCGGAAATGGAAGTGGATCGCGGGAGGTCTTGGAGCTGCAGCGACGGCGACCGGTGGGATTCTCTTAGGAATTCATTTCTCAGATAAGAATAGTACCAACAGGTCTAGAGAAGAAAAGAACCTGCTGGTACCCGGTACCGCGGCAGTAGGAGTAGGCGTCGGTCTACTGGTAACTTCATACATCATGTTTCGAAACGAGCGAAAGGCAGAAGATAAAACCGCATTTTCGCTCTCTCCTTTGGTCGGAGAATCTACTGGCGTGGTGTTGAGTGGTAGATTCTAAAACTTAAGTTGGACGGATTGCCCCCTTGTTTTGGCAACAAAGGTTGTGGATTTTCGAGCACCGCGATTGGTGGCAGAGAACGTATAACGTTTTCCCTTGGTTAACTTTCTGTGGACGCAGGTAATTTCTCCCAGTGTCGTACCTGATAGTGCCGCGACGCCCCAAGGACTGGCGCAAAGTTTGACGCGTACGTATCTGGTACTCGTTTTTCGAGACGACGAACTAGATGAGGTACTACTTGAACTTAACGAAGATGTGGATGCCGGGACCAATGAAGCGCTAGAAGTCGTGGACGAGGAAGTGATTGCTGGGACCGTCGATGCGCGTGACACATTGCTACTTGAGCCTCCATTTTGAGGAGTCGCCAGCTCGGTATCACCACCACTTGTCATGGCCCAAACAATTAAAAGTGCAACCCCCAATGCGAAAACTACCCCAAGCGTGACTAGGTACGCACGGGGGTTGGAAATTGCCTCTTTGTTATTCCTACTTTCATCGAAAGTTTTGGGGTGAGAACTTCCTCCAATAGCGCTGGGAATTGTTACGGTGTCGTCATGGGGAGAAGCTTTCGTTACAGGGGCTATCGAGGCATCCCTCACCGCGTCGGAGAACGCCCGCATGGAAGCGAATCGGTTTTCTTTCTTCTTTTCAAGTGCTCGCCTTACTATCACCTCCCAGGCAGGCGAAATGTCCGGTCGGTATTTTGAAAGCGGAGGAGGGGGCTCGTTACTATGTTGCAAAAGCAATTCTCCAAAGGTTTGGCCATCGAAAGGGACGACTCCCGCAATCATTTGGTAGGCGATCACTCCCAACGCGTAAATGTCGGTGCGATGATCTACTTCGCGAGTTTTTCCCATCGCTTGTTCAGGAGACATGTAACGAGGGGTTCCGATGACGACCCCCGAGCGGGTTTGACGATTGGTGTCAATTTGCAACTTAGCAATTCCAAAATCCAATACTTTGATTCGTCGAATTCCTCCCTGTAGATTCTCAAATTGAATGTTGCCGGGTTTCAAATCACGATGAACGATTCCTTGTTCGTGAGCTGCTTGCAATGCGCTACAAAGGTCAAGCAGTACTATCTGGATAAGACCCAGGTCTAATTTGCCAAACTGCTTGATTTCATCTGCCAAGGAGTTTCCGTTAAGGTACTCCATTACAATATAGGGACGCCCGTCCGGAAGCGTTGCAAAGTCAACGACGTTGATAATATTTGGATGGTCCACCTTGGTGGCAGACACCGCTTCTTTGAAAAAACGTTTTGCAATATCGGGGCGCGCGGCGAACTCTGCATTCAGCACTTTCAGCGCTAGTTGCTTGTCAATTTGGGGGTGGCGTAATTCGTACACGGTACCCATTCCACCACTGCCTATCTGTCGCTTGACTACATGCCCGCCTACGCGGTGGCCGATGAGTGGATCTGACACATCGCTAAGTAAACCTAAAAGGGATTTCTTTCAAGATGAGTTTGGCCTGTTGGCGCACCTTGCCACTATTGCTGTGCTAGTATCTAAGGCGATGATTGTCGCGTGCCCAGGTTGTCAAAGTCGATATGATGTCACTGGACGGCCTCCAGGGACGCAAGCTCGTTGCCGGTGCGGTCAGGTTTTTGAGTTGCCTCACCCTACGCAGACTGCCGGCGCGCTTGGGTGTCCTAGCTGTGGCGGAAAAGTCGCACCTACGAATCATGATTGTGAATACTGCGGCCATCACTTGCTCGTAAAAGCGTGCCCTCGGTGTTTTCATAGAATTTTTCATGGTCATAAGCACTGTCACTCGTGCGGCGAGTCAACGGTGGCACCAGCAAAATCTCTTGCCAACGGAGACGCGGCGCCTCTTGAATGCCCTCGTTGCGATGTGCACTTGGAAGGGCGATTGGTAGGCGATGTCCTCTTAGATGAGTGCAACACTTGTCATGGAATTTGGGTAGATTTGTGCGCTCTTGAACGTATTCTGTCCGAGCGCAAGCAAGCTCGTGCTGATGTTGTATTGGGCAAATTACCGCCGGCGGGGGCACCACCCGTACCTCATCAACAAACACGTATGTACATTCGATGCCCGGAATGCGTTGATCTCATGAATCGTCGACTGTTCGCTAAAGGGTCTGGTGTAATCGTCGACATTTGCCCCAAACACGGAGCTTGGTTTGATGAAAGTGAACTTCAGCTGGTCATTGAATTTGTTGCTAAAGGAGGCCTTGTGACTCCTGTCAATAAAAAGAACACCAGGCCTGATTTGCCAGACGACTTTCAGTGGAAGCCTAGCGGTCGGTCTCCCAATAGAACACGAACGGGACGCAACCTGAGTTATGGTGGTCTACTTGAGGTGATCTTTGACATCTTATCGTGATACCGTTCCATTGTTCATGCTCACTGGCTTTCTAGGCAGTGGCAAAACAACGTTACTAAACGAATTGTTGCAGGACAGAAAAGCAAGTGGCTTTTCCAACGTGGCAGTGATTGTTAATGAATTTGGCGATGTAGGAATAGATGGAGCGCTTATCGGCGAAGCAAAGCAAGTTGAGATTCCAGGCGGATGCATTTGTTGCCTTCAGGGACAGGCCCTGGAAGATGCACTGCTGGAAATATTAGCGCGTCGTCCATTTGTCGACTGTATCGTATTGGAGACCACCGGCATTGCAGAGCCTTTGCCCATCGGATGGTCTTTGGAAACAAAAACCTTGGAAGGTCGGGTTTCGTTGCGGGCGATTGTCTGCGTGGTTGCTCCCGCATTAGTTGGCACAATGCTCACGCAAAGCCCCGCTTGTGAATCGCAGATTGTGCATGCGTCGGTATTGGTGGCTAGCCATCAAGATTCAAGTGAGGGGCATTGGCTGCAATGCCAAGAGCAAGTCGAAAGTCTCAACTCTAGTGCCTTGTTGGTAATGGGTCAGAACAGAAGTAAGGAGCTTTGGGCTTTGCTAAGTGGAGCCGGCCCGCTAGGAGCGCTGGCAGCCTGTGACCAACCGGTTAGTCACAAAGCGGAGTCCGTGAATTTTGAAGCCAATGGTAACTACGACATGGAAGAACTTAGTGACAACTTGTCAGAGTTGCCCTCATCTATTTGGAGAGTCAAAGGGGTGGTTAACGGAGAACATTACTCGCTTGGCGCCCATCACTTTGCCATCCATCTTGTAGGGGAGCGGGCTTCTTACGAAGTTACCAACGCGCCCTGCACTCCGGTTGTCGCTATTGGCAGTAAGGTGGATACTTTACTGGTAAAGGAATGCTTTGAGCGCGCTCAACTTGGAGAAACCCCCTAAGTTAGTTAGTATGAAACATCAATGCGTCTGATTCTCATACCCTTGGTTGGCCTTTTAGCATGTGGGAAAGAACAACCAAAAATTGAATCTGCACCTCCAGGTGCAAACGACTTTGGACTAGCAACCGCAAGGAGCGCGGTAAAAAATTACATGAGCAGTGGTCGCACTCCCGCGAGTTACAAGGTGATGCTCGACGAAGTAGAAAAAGTGCGCCACCGCTTTAATGCTCGCGTGACCAACGAGATAGATTTAGGACTGGCTTTTGATGGTTTGGATTTGCTCAGAGCGGCTCGAGCAAAGAGCGGAGAGGAAATATTAGAGGAGTACTCTGATTCCGTATTTGCTTACGCATTTGATGATGGTCCCAAAGAAGGAGAGTCGAAAAAGGATTGGACGATTCGTCTTTGTCAAGAAAGACCTATCAACGGTTGTATCGGACAAGTACCCGAGGTCCATGCTGACATCTTAGTCCATCGAGCCACTGCATCTTTGGTATCCAAAGCTCGCAGTACGCTGAGAGAGTGTCAGCGATGTGGTCCAAAATTTAGAGCTCATCTACAAGACTCTGTAGCCTTGAAGCAAAGTCTGCAGGAACGTGCGCAAAAGGCACGTGAGCTCGGAAGCCCTGGACGTTGGCCCATAGCTCTAGTCGACGCTGAAAAGTGGAATAAAGAACTGAACTTGGTGTTCCTCTCCGAGAGAGGAGACTACTCACTTAACGGCAAAGTCATTTGGCGCGGACTGAAGAAAGTGCCACGCAGTACCAAGAATGAAGAACTTCTGGGAGTTCATCTTCTGCCGGAGCAGCGAATAAGTGATTTGCGGAACGTTTTGAAAATTGCGAAAAGAAAGAAGTACAGTGGCTTGGCACTGCAGGTGAGAAAGCCAAAGTACCCTTACGAACTTGGTAGCTTGCTCATCAACGACAAGATAATGCGCAAGCAAGTAACATTACCCCCAAGCGCTAGCGTTCAGGCTATGGTGGGGGAAGTTACAGCTAGCGGTTCGTCAGTTAGACAGTAGCGTCCTTACGGCATCTTCTAATTTTGTGAGTCCGGTTGCCTCGCCGATAACCAAAGCTTCGGTAAGGGTTCGTTTGTTTATCCATGCGGCACGTAAAGCCATCATCGCTCCCACTCTGTTTCCGCTCGAGCAGTGCAGTACCTTTTTTCCCGGACGACGTAGTACCGATTCCAGTTGTTCGACGTTAGCACGGGTCAGATCTTGGGGACCCGCGATAGGAATAGAAAAGTATGCCATGTCCAAAGACTCCACCAGTGCTTTTTCATCTAACTCCGGCGATTGAGCATTAGAGCGTAGATTAATCACTATAGTGTAACCTTCCTCGGCAAAACGTTTGAAGTGACCTGGTGATGGTTGGCCGCCTAAGAGAACGTCTCCAAACCCAATCGCATTAGGAATCGGCACGTTGGCCGTATTCGTTGGGGTTGCGGTCGGGGTTGGCGGGAAAGTAATTGAAGGAAACATAGTGGTATTTCAGTAAAGTAAGATCTTCCCCGGTTGAGGATTCGCCGATTGGACGATAGCGTCCACAGAAAAGTCACTAAGTTATCAAAATATTGATAAAAACTGCTAGTTTACCATCCATCCTCGTTGCACTGGTTTGATGCGATAGCCTTTGGCGGCTGCGATGGACTCTAGAGCCTTTTTCCATGGGACGTTTCGTAGCCTGAGCGACACATAACCTGAAACGGAATCACTAATTACCAGATTGACCCCAGCTTTTGTCGCAACCCGTTGCAACAACTGTCGTATTTCGGAATGCCTGGCGTCGATTGAGATCAATACTTGCTTCTGTGAGAGATGAATTTTTCTAGGTCCGACCCGTAGCCCCGCAGAACGTTGACGTTGACCGATCACAGTGTCTTTAGATACCGCGACCTCCTTGTCTTCGATATCTAAGTCTCCCACACCGTTAGGGGCATTTGAGCTTCTTGAAGCAAAGCAGCTGGGAACGAAGAGCAAGCAGATAAGCAAACGCACGCCAGATTGTCGCAAAGCTTGTGGATTGGTTCAACCTGGTTACCATTCAGATTACGACTGACACGTTTATCTCAAGTTTTTCTATTAAGTCCGATCCGCGCATTATATAAACCAGACGGTGTTGCGTTCGATTTTACTGCTGTGTTTTGCGACACAAAGTCTGCATGCGTCGCCGGTGCCGACGTTGATGGATCATGTTGGCAATCTCGCGCAAGAAACTCGTTTCCACAGTACGACACCCTCGCGGCGTGCCCAGCAGTACATCACTAGGGTGCTTAGGTCGCACGGCATAGAGCCAATCATCCAGAAGATCGGTACGCAAAAGATACCCAGCATTTCGATTCCTTATGTGGTCGAAATACCGGCCACAAGTAAGGACGTGGACGATGCAAACATCGTTGTCAAACTAGGAGACCAAGGCCCAACGAGGGTGTTCGTAGCCCACTACGACACCGTTCATGAATCCCCAGGAG
This sequence comes from Deltaproteobacteria bacterium, assembly GCA_020630875.1. Taxonomy (GTDB): domain Bacteria; phylum Myxococcota_A; class Polyangia; order Haliangiales; family Haliangiaceae; genus JAHDIH01. The sequence continues at coordinate 396,221 of JAHDIH010000002.1, forward strand.
CGATAGACAATGCGGCTTCAGTCGCGATCTTACTGGAAATCGCAAAGAGGCTAAAGGAGCAACCTCCAAAGAACCATAGGGTAGAAATTCTGTTTTCCGCCGCTGAAGAAGTTGGGTTAGTCGGTGCAAGGCACCATGCACAGAAGAATGCACCGCCAGAGCTCGCGGTCTCTCTGGATATGGTGGGGTATCGTGGTCGGATAAATCTGAATGGCGCCGGTAAACTTATTGGTCTTGCACGCAGTCGGTGGATCAAGCAGCGTGCCATTGAATCGCAGGTAGCGGTGAACTTTGCTATCCCGCAACGAAGCCTTAGTAAACTTTTGCCAATGGCGGAGCGTTCAGATCATGGCGCGTTTTCTGAGCGTGATGTTCCTGCGTTTCATCTGTACAGCGAAGAGCCTTATTTGGCGTATCACAGTCAATGGGATACTCCGGACAAAGTGGACCTCAATGGATTAGAAAGTGGTTTTAGGTTTGCGTTCGAATTGGCTCGTTCCCCCAAAGTATTTCCGTCTACCGATAGCGCTGCGAGCTGGATCAAAATCCCGTTCGGGCCTGTGGTAATCGCTCCTGAGTGGTTGGTTAGCCTCGTGCTTCTTTGTTCGATTGTCGTCGCTCTAATCATTTTGGTTCGGCGCCGGCATGGCGATAGTTTTCGACCGTTAGGCGTACGTAATCCAATCTTGGCGATTATCGCTCATGTGTTGGCCAGCCTATCTTTGATCGGGCTCCATTTCTTTGCCGAACGACTTCACGCTTATCCTCTTCCATGGATGGATCATATCAGCGCGTCAACGCTTTGTGCGGTTGGGATTTATTTCGTATGGACAATGGTGGTGGGAAGTATGGGCTGGCAAGCCTCCAACCGTTGGTGCGCTTGGATGAGTTGGTTACTCTTTGCCGCAATCGCGATCACTTTGATTTTGTTGAATCTATCGGAGTTGGCGATTCCATTTACAGTTAGTCTGTTGTCCTTTTGCATCGCCTGTACCGCAGAACGGTCTTGGGTTCGTTTGATATTATTTTTGCCGAGTACCTTTTCTCTCCTTTGTTTTCTCAGTCCTGGTCTCATTTCGGAAATGACGTTTCATCAATTCTTTCACCAAGTTCCTTTTGGTCACGCAACTTACTTCTCACTCGTGTTTTTCCCGTCGATGTTCATTCTGACGACGTACTTCAACTGGTTTCGCATTTACCTGGCGGAGCGCTCCCAAGGCTCGCAATGGGCTTTAGTAGGTGTGGTACTGGTGGCAACCACTGCAATCCTGACAATAGCTCCTCCGAAGTGCAGCGCCGCAGATTTTTTTCGTTTCGATTCAGCGTGCACCTACAAGTACGTGAACAGGTAAATACCTAAAAGTAGTGGGTATCATTCTACGTACGTAAGCGGTTTTGTGTCCTTTTGCGGCCAATCGTACGCAAATTCATACCAGTTCGAATGGTTCCCCCAGACCGTAAAGTTCGTTAGCATGGAAATATGAATGGGATTTACTACGCAGGGCTCGCATTAATATTAGCCGCATGTGGTGCAGAGAATAGGACTCACGAGATCATTTACACCGAAGATCAGTGCGGTCCAAATCGCTATGTGAATCAAATTTACAACGGAACCGAGCAGCCGTCCTACATCCCGTTATCAGACAGCCAAATCATGGCCATCGGAACCTTCGGTGGTTGTACGGGAACGCTAGTTAACGAGCGGTGGGTTGTCACCGCAAAACACTGTCGATTGGATACGGATAAGACATTTTGCACGGGAACCGATCCAAAACGTCCGAATATCTGCGCGAACGTAGAAGTACTTCACAACCACCCCTCTCGTGATGTGACCTTGGTTAAGCTCGATCGTGCGTTAACCGATGAACTATCGATTACTCCCATTCCAATCGTTACGACAGTTGTAAAGTCTGACTTGGTTGGGAAATTCGGTGAAGCTGCGGGATACGGTCAGCAAGAAGACTTCGAGTCTGGAGAGTTATTGTTTACCAGGGAACCAATTTCGCAGGTTTCTGATGCGTACGTAACAATTGACGGACAAGGCCAACGAGGTGCTTGTTTTGGAGACTCGGGGGGACCACTTTTCATAATGACGGATAGCGGCCCGGCAATCGTTGGAGCTTTGTCAAACGGTGATTCGTCTTGTCTAGGAATCGACAATTACGCCAGAGTGGATAAGATTTCTGCTTGGATTGAGTCCTACACGGGACCCATTGGATTGGGTGATGATTGTGGCGGGTTCGATGATGTAGGACGATGCTTCGATGGTCTGAGTGCACGCTGTGAGAATGGTCGTCTTGTCACGTCACAATGCGAGGGCGTTTGTGGATGGGATACTGGCGACGAAGGATTTCGATGTTTGACCGGTGAAGATCCGTGCCAAGGCGTTGATGCCTTCGGAAAGTGCGATGGCAATACTGCGCTTTGGTGTCAGGATGGAGAGTTCAAAGTGAGAGATTGCGGATGTGCCTCTGACGTTTGTCGAGAAGATGGCAGCAAGGGTGGTGCGTTCTGCGTCGAAGATCCATGCCAAGGCGTTAGCTATCAAGGCGAGTGTAGCGGGGATGTTGCAAGATGGTGCGAAAACGAAAAAGTGGTGGAGCGAGACTGTGGAAATGTTGGCGAAACCTGCGGTTTTGCTAATGATGAAGTTGGCTACTATTGCGTCCCACGATAATGTCTCGGCATGCTCGCGTACCGGTTCGAACACATTTTCAATTGCGACTCTGTAGAAAATTACTGGAAAGCTTATTTCAGTAGTGAGATGCAAGACAAACTCGACAATGCGTTGGGGATAGGTAGCACTGAGATCTTAAACGTGGTGGATAGCGAAGATGTCATGACACGGACCGTGGTGAAGGTACCGAATCGCCAGCTGCCAAGTTTCCTAAAAAAGTTCGCTAACGGAAAACTGGTATTCACCCAAAATCAGAGATTTCGAAAACCAGAGAATCGTATCACCATCGACGTGACAAACTCGATGTTTCCCAATCGGTCTGAGATTAAGGGGGAATACATTGTAGAGAGTGCTGGCGCTGGAAAAGTGAAGCGGACCTACACCGGAACCGTCAGCGTGACCGTACCCCTTATTGGAAAGCGTGTAGAAAAGTGGGTGTTGGTTGATCTTGAGAAATCGATGAATACAGGAGCTTCCGTAACCCAGAAGTGGCTCGACGGAAATCAATAGTTGCATCGTGGGATGATCTGCTGAAACGTAATCCCACTAACAAACGTAGTAGACTGGCAGGATTTGTTGCAGCCGTAACGTGAATATTGTTAATCTATCGTGGGGGATGCGGTGGCTGTCAAAGATAATTAGAAAGCGTAAGCGGCGGCAAAACAAGCGCTATTCGCTGGATGCAAAGCTTAACGTGAAATGCGCAAGTTGGGATAAATTCGCCGACCTTTTCGCTGCCGATATTTCAAGAGAAGGCATCTACATCAATAGTAAATCGCTCGCCCCAGTCGGAGAAGTGGTAGCGATTGAGCTGCAACTTCCTGAAGGGAAGACGTTACCTCTCAAAGGCGTTGTAGTTCGATGCATCGATGTGGAGCTTGCGAGAAGACTTGGTAAGCCAGCAGGGATGGGGGTTCGTTTAGAACCGCCAAAAGGAAAAGATGCGGAAGTCTTCGCAAAAGTGCTTCAGGCGGCGCAACAAAAACTTCCCGCGCCAGGCCAGTACTTAACAGAACCCCGCTTTTCAACTGATCCAGGGACAGGAGAAGCTCTTGACTCATCTGTTGTCGCGGAATCCTCATCGAAGAAGCGCTCGAATGGACCCATTGCAAGAAGTGAAACGACGCCGCCTAACTTTACGCGAAAGTCCGTAAAAAAAGACGAAGTGATTGTCGGGATTGATTTGGGGACGAGCTACTCCTCTATTGCAGCTTTGATTGATGGAAGTGTGGTTGTACTTCCAAGAGCATCTGGTGCCCACGCGACGCCATCTGCCGTATGGTATCCAGACAGAACTTCAAGAGCAATCGTCGGCAGGAAAGCGAAGGACAAACTAAGTACTCGCTCCAGGGAAGTGGTAACGTCTCCTAAGCGTTTGCTTGGACGTAAGTACGACGACAAAGAAGTGCAACAATTTCTCGGGGCTGCCGCCTATGAAAGTCAACGCGGTCCGGGGGAGCAACCGCTGTTACTCATTCATGAGCAACCCATAGCCATTCCGCAGGTAGCATCCCGAATTCTTGATAGCTTGCTGGAAGTTGGTGCGAAGCATTTGGGTAGCAGACCCCAGCGGGCTGTGATCTCAGTTCCCGTGACGTTTGGACCAGAGCGAGTCGCCGCGTTAAAGAAGGCTTGCATGCTAGCCCAGTTGGACTTAGTGGATATTGTTGACGAGCCATCTTCTGCGGCAATTGCAAACCGAAACGATTCAGCAATGAAAGGTTACGTCGGTGTTTACGACTTTGGTGGAGGGACTTTCGACTTCTCCGTTGTAAATACCAACGGCGGCTGTTTTGAAGTCATTTCGACGGCAGGTGATTCATGGCTCGGGGGAGATGATTTTGACAACGCCGTGGCTAGTGCTGTGGCGAATCAGTTTTGGAAAAAACACAATGTTGAACTCCGAAATGATGCGGTCGCTTGGTATCGACTTCTGCAAGCATCTGAAGGTGCTAAGATTGCGTTGACCGCCAAGGATACCGCCAACATATTTGTTCCAAAAGTTCACAACACACAAGCAGGGCAACTTGATGTTCATGTCACTATTTCTCGAGACGCCTTCCATGACCTATGTCAAGGGTTGTTTGAGCGAACGCTTGAGACGTGCACCGCTGCGCTCGAATTGGTTGATTTGAAGCCTGCGGATATGTCCGCAATTTTTCTAAGTGGTGGCACCACGTACATGCCAATGATTCGTAAGGAATTGGCGCGATACTTTGGTTGCCCCGTTCGAAGTGGCGTGCCACCCGAACACGCAGTTTGTCTTGGGGCCGCAATCCATGGAGCGGAACTGTCCCAGCGCGCCGATGCGACCTTGAAATCTGCACAATTCTAGTGGGATTGTTTGACGAGTGAGGTTCCGCCTTCTACGCTTTGGCTTCATGCAAATTCGATACAGTCTGCTACTCCTCCTTGTCGCCTCATGTGGTGGTAAGGGTGGCAAATCGCAACCGCCTAAGGAAATTACCGATTCATTGAAGCTAAAGGACAAGCCGGTCGCGCCAAAGCTTGAACGCAAGAAGCCTATGGATGGGCATCAGGAAGGGAATGCTTCTGATTTGCTCGATGTCATGGCAAAAGAAAACGCAAGGTGGATGAATGCTCCAGCCGGGGCTCTTCCGCCCATGTATTACCTTTCTTATCAGGTATTCGATGAGCGTTCGATAATTATCGAAGCGCAAAGCGGAGCCATTGTTACCGATCGAGACGATACGGACAGACAGCTGGATACCGAAGTGCGAGTGGGAAGTAAGCAGATTGACAACACAACCACTCTTAGTAGTGCAGGAGAACTGAATGCACCGATGACACGGAGGGGACGTCTGCCACTGTCAAACGACAACGCTGCTGCGATTGCCCATCACCTCTGGCTTGATACAGACCGACGCTATAAGGAAGCTCAACTCGCTTATCGTCAAGTCGAAGCAGACGTTCGAGTAAGAGCCAAAGACAACAGACCTCCCGACTTTGTGTCGGCTCCCAAAGAATACTTTGTCGGGAAAGAGAAGAAGGTTTCAATCGACAAGGCTAAGTGGACAGAGACTCTGAAGCAATGTTCCAAGCGTGTTCACAATGGTGTGGCGACTCGGGGGACTTGTCGAATCGAAGTAGAGAGAGTGACGTCCTACTACGTGAACTCCGAGGGAACCAAACTACAACAATCTAGGCTCCTTGCTCAGCTCACGATAGGCGCAGGAGTTAAGGCCGATGATGGGATGCAGCTGAGGCGAATGGAACAAGCTTTTGCAGAAGATGCCAAAGACCTATTGGACCAAGCAAAAATGGACAAAATGATTGACGTTGTCTCTAAAGATTTGTTGGCACTGCACAGTGCCCCCATTGTTGATCCTTATGTTGGTCCTGCCATTTTGCAAGGAAAAGCAGCGGCCGTATTTTTTCATGAAGTATTTGGTCATCGTATGGAAGGTCATCGGCAGACCAGTGACGAAAGTGGACAAACGTTTACTTCCAAAGTTGGCAAAGAAATCATGCCAACGTGGTTGTCGGTTTTTGATGATCCTAGTGTGACGAAAGCTAACGACTTTTTTCTAAACGGTTTTTATCGGTTTGATGATGAAGGAGTAGCTGCGCAGAGAGTAGAACTTGTGAAAAAGGGGAAGTTGACTAGTTTTCTGCAGGGAAGGCACCCGATCAAAGGATTTCCAACCTCCAACGGCCACGGGAGAAAACAACCAGGCGCATTTCCCGTTAGTCGTCAAGGTAACCTGTTTGTGACCGCCGAGAAGACTATTGGAGAAACAGAACTTGAAAAAGCACTTTTGCAAGAAGTCAAAAGACAAGGCAAACCATTCGGAATGGTGTTTACTGAGATTTCTGGAGGATTTACCAATACTACAAGATTCCTGCCACAAGCATTTAAAGTAAACCCTGTCATGGCTTATCGCATCTACCCAGACGGACGGCGGGAGTTGGTTCGTGGGGTGGATATTGTAGGGACACCTTTAACTGCGTTGGCAAATATCATGGCGGCTAGCAACAAGCTCGAAACTTTTAATGGAATGTGCGGTGCGGAAAGTGGTTGGGTTCCTGTCTCAGCCTCGGCCCCGAGTTTGCTCTTGAAAAACCTGGAGGTAGAACGAGGATTTAAACCCATTGATAGACCTCCAGTTCTTAGCCCACCGACGATTACCAAGGAGACAAACTAATGTCGCGTTTAATACTTATTTTACTAGTTTTTTCCACTACTGCATCAGCAAAGTCTCTGGCAGCCGCTGGTGCTTCCAAAGCAATCACTCAAGAAGTTATTGATGCTGTGGCGCAAGAGATGAATCGAGCCTCCGTCGGCCTCCGCTTACCCGGCGCTCCAAAACCGTATTTCATCAGTTACAAAATTACCGAGGTTGACGTAAGCGACGTGAGTGCGTCACTAGGCGCGGTGACAGCGAAACAAGATCGGCACTTTGTATCGATCGAAGCCAAGGTGCGAGTAGGGGACTATTCGTTCGATAACTCCAACTACGTGGTGCCAGATGCCGCAGGGATGGATGGAGAAGCACAAATTACGCTCCCCATTGACGCCACGCCAAAGTCGGCGAGACGAGCCGCATGGCTCATCACAGACGCCGCTTACAAAGAAGCTCTAATCCAGTTGCGTGCCAAGAAAGAGGCAGGGGTTAGTGGAGTTTCGGTACCGTCTCTTTCCCAATCTAAATCGGTAGTAGGAAAGTTCAATCAGAACGTCCAGCCAAAGGAAAAGATCAGCGAGCTAGCTAAACTCGCGGAGTCCGTTTCTGGCGAGTTTTCCAAGTATCCTCATATTCGAGACTCAAGAGTTTCCTATACGAGTTTTATCGAGCGGAGGTGGTATCTCAATACGGAAGGAACCAGCGCAAGAGACGTCCGGCGGGTTAGCGGAGTGGTGGTAACCGCAACTTCTCTAGCGAAGGACGGACAAGAACTGGCGGACTTTGTGACGCACTACGATCAGAGTATTCTCGGGCTTCCCAAAGCCGCGGCATTGAAGAAAGAAGCGGCGCAAATTGCAAGCAATCTGCAAAAACTATCGAAAGCACCACGTTCGGATGCCTACTCAGGACCAATACTTTTTGAAGGCCAGGCGGCTGGCGCTATGGTCAGGCACGGATTAGCTCGACATCTCGGTGGTACTCCATTGCCCGTGGGAATGGCTCCGCAGTCGGCAAAATTGTTCGGTGGTGCGTTTCATAGCAAGGTCGGCATGAGAGTGATGCCGACGCATGTCACAGTGATTGACAACCCCACTGAAGGGAACGCTTCTATTGGCGGATACGCTTTGGATGATGAGGGCGTGGCGGCACAAAAAGTCGTAGCGATAAAAGATGGCAAGCTAAAGTCGCTACTCAGCAGTCGAACGCCGTTGAAAGCAAAAGGTTCAAGCAATGGGCACGCAAGGCGGGTAGGACAAGGTGGCGTTTACCATGGCAGTGCTACCAACCTAACGTTGTCTTCTAAAAAGGGTCTCACCTCCGCCAAGTTGAGAAAGAAGTTTCTGGCCTTGATAAGAAAAGAAGGACTTGAGTTTGGTATCGTAGTTAAGAAAATTGACGACGCTGCTGTTACTTCCGTAGCGGAATACTCTCGAAGAGAGTTGCTGCGACTTATCAAGATCTCTGATTTGTCGTCTCTACCACCAGTTCTACTGGCTTATCGAGTCTATCCAAACGGCAAAGAGGAGTTGGTTCGAGGGCTGGGCATCAAACCTTTTGATGCTAAAAATTGGCGAAACTTGGCAGGGGTCGGAAGAAAAGCATTCACGTACAGTTATCTTGCTTCGGGCGAGCCCTACATTGCGCACAAAGTAAGAGGTACTTCCGAAGGATTTGTTCCTTCAGGCGGAATCGAGAGTACCGTGAAGTCCCCAGATTTACTGTTCCCAGAAATCGACCTCGATAGCAGAGGTTTCGCAGTAATGCCGGCTAAGATTGCCAAACCGTGACCCGCGTAAATCTGCATAGCAAAATCGAAGGAAGTAGAGCGAACGGGCCAGGAAATCGTTACGTCGTTTGGTTTCGCGGATGCAGCTTAGGGTGTCCTGGTTGCTTCAACCCGTCGACTCACTCTCCGATTGGTGGCGATTCAGTAGATACCTCGGCCATAGCGCGAGCGGTTCTCGACGGAGATTACGACGGACTCACAATATCTGGTGGTGAACCCTTTGAGCAGCCACAAGCTTTGCTTGCGTTGGTTAAGGAGGTCTTCCCCCAAAAAGGAATTATCGTCTTTTCCGGTTACTCGGAGTCAGAAATAATCGAGCAAGAATTAGGTAGTGAGATTCTACGTTTCGTTGATGTTTTGATTGATGGGCGCTACGAACGGGCCGAAAAAATCGCAACAGAGCTACGCGGCTCGAGCAATCAGGAGATTCGGCTCTATACCGACAGGTACGTCCGTGAAGACATAACGGCTACACCTGAACTTGAGATACGAATTGGAAGCGATGGGTTGGTTACTGTAAGTGGCGTTCAACCAATTCCTCTGGGACGGATTAGGCAAACTCAAGAAAAACCGTAACCATATTGGGCCATGGACTTGCGCCAAGTTGCTTTGGCTCTTACAGTTAAGAGTGGCTATGGATCCAATAAAAAATTACATGATTCCGACAGTTATTGAGACGACTCACCGCGGTGAACGTGGATGGGACATCTTTTCAAGGCTGTTAAGAGACCGTATCGTTTTTCTCGGGACGGCAATTAACGATGAGATCGCCAACGTTGTTATTGCACAGCTTCTTTTCCTAGAGGCAGAAGATCCAGACAAGGAAATTAAACTTTACATTAACTCTCCAGGTGGGCACGTGACAGCTGGATTAGCAATCTACGACACCATGCAGTTTGTTCGTTGCGATGTCGCAACCGTTTGTATGGGCCAAGCGTCCTCAATGGGGGCGTTTCTGCTAAACGCTGGAGCAAAAGGTAAGCGTTACGCACTTCCTCATTCGAGAATAATGATTCATCAGCCTCTCGGTGGTTTCCAAGGACAAGCGACAGATATCGATATTCACACGCGTGAAATTCTTAAGACTCGCGACACGCTAAATCAGTTGATGGCAGACCACAGTGGTCAAGATTTGGAAAAGATCAAATCTGATACGGAGCGCGACTATTTCATGAGTGCTCAAGCTGCTAAAGACTACGGAATCATCGATGACGTAATCACACACCAAAGCAATAAAACTGCAGAAGAGTAGATTATGTCTGACGCTGATAATTCGGATTTGACTTGTTCTTTTTGTGGAAAGTCTCAAAAAGAAGTTAAGAAGCTAATTGCTGGACCAAATGTCTACATCTGCGATGAATGCATTGGTTTGTGCAATGACATCATTGCCGAAGAAGTGTTACCTGAAGAGCAGGGATACAACGAAGGTGAAATTCCTAAACCGCAACAGATCAAAGAAATTCTAGACGAATACGTCATCGGACAAGATCGAGCGAAAAAGATTCTTGCAGTAGCGGTACACAATCATTACAAGAGAATTGAACATCAGCCCACCGATGAAGACGATGATGATGAAGTAGAGCTTCAGAAGTCCAATATCCTTTTACTTGGGCCTACAGGTTCTGGAAAGACGCTTCTCGCACAGACGTTGGCGCGGATTCTAAACGTTCCGTTTGCCATCGCCGATGCGACGAACTTGACGGAAGCCGGTTACGTCGGCGAAGACGTAGAGAACATTATTGTCAGTCTTTTACAAAACGCAGACCACGACATAGAACAAGCGCAACGAGGAATCGTTTACATCGATGAGATCGACAAAGTTGCGCGAAAAAGCGACAATCCCTCAATCACTCGAGACGTGAGTGGTGAAGGTGTTCAGCAAGCGTTGCTGAAGATCATTGAAGGCACCCTCGCTTCCGTACCTCCCAAAGGTGGGCGCAAACACCCACAACAAGAATTTTTACAGATCGATACCTCAAACATTCTGTTTATTTGTGGTGGTGCGTTCAGCGGTCTTGAAGATTTGATCGAACAACGAGTTGGTCAGCGGGCTATCGGTTTTGGATCTCAGGATACCGCTAAAGCAAAAGCTAGGACCGACGTTGACAAGTGGAAGCTTGTAGAAAACGTAGAAGCTGAAGACTTACTTAAGTTTGGCTTAATACCCGAGTTCATCGGTCGTTTGCCAGTAGTCACCCCACTGATGCAATTGGATGAAGACGCGTTGGTGCAGATTCTTACCGAGCCGAAGAATGCTCTTATCAAACAATATCAAAAATTGTTCGACCTTGATGGTGTAAAACTTAAGTTTACCCGTGGTGCTCTAAGCAAGGTTGCAAAGATGGCCATGGACCAAAAAAGTGGAGCTCGAGGTTTAAGAGCAATTCTGGAAAAGGCTTTACTAGAAATTATGTTCGAAACTCCGGGGACCAACGTTACCGAAGTTTTGATCAACGAAGATGTCATCGAAAAACAATCTGCGCCGATGATTTCTTACGGAAAAGAAAAGAAGTCTGCTTAATCAAAGCTATTTTGAGTTGGCCGTCCTATGTAGGGCGGCTTTTCGCGCATGTGAAGTATACTCCTAAAAATAACCCAATATAGTCAGCAATTGACTAGATCAAATTCGCGGATCGGCTAGACTCTCTGGCATGAGCGACAATACTGACTTTGCAGCCCTTCTCGACGAATACGACGCAGGACCACAAAAGAAAAATCCTAAAGTAGGACAGATGATAAGCGGCAAGATTTTGTCGATTGGTACTCAAAATGTTTTTGTAGATATCGGTGCCAAGTCAGAAGGTATTCTTGACTTAGCAGAAGTTCTCGATAGCGAAGGAAAGGTTACTGTCAACGAAGGCGATACGATTGAAGCGCGAGTAGTAGAAACTGACGGTAAAGCCGGTGGTATTGTTCTTCAACGCAAAGTATCTCGCGGCGCAGACGCGGCAAGCGCATTGGGTGGTGCCTTTGAACATGGACTTCCCGTAGAGGGGGTTGTTCAAGAAACTATCAAAGGTGGTTTCAACGTACAGGTTGCTGGAATGCGTGCCTTCTGTCCTGTGTCGCAAATTGATTCACGATACGTGGAAGATCCTGAAGTATTTGTTGGAAAACGATTCGACTTTGTTATTACAAAGCTAGAACCTGGACGAGGAAAGAACATGAACGTTGTCGTTTCTCGCAGACAGCTTCTTGAAAAAGAGAACGCTGTCAAAGCTGCCGAAATAAGAAAGACCTTAGAGATTGGTAAAGTGATGACGGGAGTTGTCACTACTCTTAAGGACTATGGAGCATTTGTTGATCTAGGCGGTTTGGAGGGGCTGGTGCACATCTCGGAGATGGGGCATCACCGAATATCTCATCCTAGTGAAAAAGTAGCCGTAGGTGATAAAGTAGAAGTACAAATAAAAGCCATCGAACCACCATCTGGAAAGCGAAATGAAGAAAAGATTTCTCTTTCTATGAAGTCTATGGAAGCAAGTCCGTGGCTGTCAGTGGGTGATAAAGTCAAAGCCGGAAGCAAAATGACCGGAGTGATCACTAGACTTCAACCCTTTGGCGCTTTCGTAGAAATTGCCCCAGGATTAGAGGGGTTGGTACACATTTCTCAACTCGGTGCTGACAGGAGAATCAATCATCCAAGCCAAGTCGTAAAAGAGGGGCAGTCGGTTGAAGTAAAAGTCGTGCTGGTAGATACGCAGGCACAACGCATTTCACTTTCGATGAACATGAATGCCGACCCGGACAGAGGAAAAGCTGACTCCAAAACGATTCAAGAGGCGAATGCCAAGTCTGGCGGGAGCATGGGAACCTTTGCTGATTTGTTGAAGGGAAAAGTTTAGTTCCGACTTTCGAGTTTCTCTATTAGTGATTTGTCAGCCGATGAGTTATAGATGCTCGCCTTTATCCTTGGATGAGACAACAGTAGCTTTGCTCCGGCATTTCCAACTTTGGAGTGAGACAGGTTGAGATAGCGAATTTTTGGCAGTTTCACCAGTGTTTCTATCCCTTTGTCGGTTATCAAACTATCAGTGTTGGAGAACGACGTGAGATTGCGAAGGGCAGCAAGGTGTAGGACACCGGAATCTTCGATTTTAGCACCTTGGATATTTAAAGTTTTTAGTTGGGTGAAAGAGCCTAAAGTCTTTGCGCTTTTGTTGGTCATCTTTGTGTCCATCAGTTCTAGTTCTTCAAGTTTGCTGAGCGTCGCAATACTTTGAGTAGAGTCGTCGGTCCAGCTTTCAGAACTTAAACGAAGTACCTTTAGGTTCGTTAAAGTTCCTATCGCTCGTGCCGCCGCTCGTGTCATTACCGGAGCATGCACTTCTAACCTCTCCAACTTCTTAAATGTTGACAGGGTGGGAAAGATTGCATGGGACGTAATTAGTATTTTCAGATTGGTAATTTTTGCTAGCGGGAGCGTTGTTGCGGAGTCTTTGAAGCGAGCTTGCAGTCGCTCAAGCTTGTGCAGTTGTCCTATTGCTGAAACTGCCGACGAGTCGTAAAAAGTTACAAGTGGCCCAGAACCTCTAAGATATAAAGCTCGAAGATTTCTTAACTTTGGTAGATGTTGCCAATCGGTATCAGATATCGTTTGGCCCATAAGGTTTAGCTCTTGGAGGTGCGTTAGCTTTGACAATTTCTCGAAGATGGCATCTTCGTGCCTGTCGAGACTAAGGTGGAGTGTCTTTAAGTTGTCGAACTGAAGAAGAACATCCACTAGTTGGGTAACTCCCTCCGATGAAAGTTTGGCACGAGGCAAATGAACCGCTTCTACTTGAGAAAAACGAGCAAGGTCGAAAAGGTGCTCATCTGAGAATTCACTGATGGCAACACCTTTGTACGTATTGGATACTATTTTGAGAAGTGGGACTGGAATCGCAACGTTTGGTACTTTGTCGTAGTAGCTTCGGTGTTCTTCGTAGTCATTTTTGCTGCGAATCTTTACATGCGTTGGTGGATATTGGTAAAGGCAGTCTACGTAGGTTCCTTGCCAACTTTTTTCTTCGACTCTACGATCGCAGCTGGTGTTGCCACTGTTTGGTATGCCGTTAGCCCAACTTGTTCCCCAACCTGAGGGAAGATTGGGATAGTAGCCAATGTTGAGCCAGATGCCGTGATACCACCAGTCGGTTAACGCATACGTTTTGAGCAGCGGTTGCTCTTTTTTGACGTTTAGGTCCAAAGGGCTTTGCGGAAAGGATGATTCCGCGGTCTTGATACTACAAGACGCCGCTAATGCTACTACTGCCAGAATTCGAAACATCGACTACTTTATCATTTGCCGAGCTAGTTCACGTACGAGATTGGGATAGCCTCTTTGATTTGGCATAAGTTTCACTTCACGCTTTGGGGTTGCTCTCAATATTTTGGTAATCATCGCTCGAGTGAGTTTGTGATTGGTGAGCAATGCACGCCGGATATGTGGCGCACGCACCCATTTTTGATTGGCGATAATTTTTTCAATTAGTGGTAACGCTAGCTGGGGTTTTCTGGCAATTCGCGCGACTTCAGGGGTGCTAATTTTTGGGTTGCTCAAAAGTAGGGCCCACATCTCTTTGCCATACAAACGTTCGAGAGCTATTCGATTCGCTTGTTCTCCCATCATTGCTACTTTGCGACGTTCGTGTACTGTCATGGCACGCACGCGATCCAAGGGGTTAAGCGCTAAAGGTTTACGAGCCTCATTTTCTGCCGGCTCATCATCAGTGCCAATTTCATCATCGATGCCAATCACCCAAATACTAGTTTGACACAATAAGTAACGCGCACACTATGCTCTAGTGTGCGCGTCTGTAGTTCTATTCGGTTAGTTGGTTAGAACTTTTGGCTTCCAATGCCAAGCATACCGAATCCGAAGCCAAACACGAGAAGCGTCATCAATGGTAATGTACCTCCTGCGCTGCATCCACCACCATCTGATTTTGGCCAACAATATCCAGTGGCTCCTGATGCTTTACAGGAGTAGCCATCGGGACATGAATTGCTAGCGTTCACCAAACATTCCGAAGAACACTTACTTTCGTCGTCGAAAGTGGCACAAGTACCAGAGTTGCAGGTTTGATCCACCGTACAAGATTCGCCTAGCTCACCGGCGTTTGCTGGCCAGTAGCAACCACCGGCCATGCATTCTTGCCCGTCGTAGCAGTCGCTTGGTGCGCCGCATGGCGCTCCTTTATTGTAGGTCACGTTTCCGATACCTACCGTTCCCAGATCGTCAAAAGCTTTAATTTCTACATTTTGAACACCGTCAGCGAGTGAGGCTGGTCCTACAAGTTTGAAGTTACTGTTTCGTTGATTGAAGCTAAAACCATCGGCTTCGTCGTACTTGGTACCGTTGACCCACAGCTCCACTTTGAATACTTGTCGGCCTCGCTGAGGGTGGGCTTCCGTTGTGGCTTGAAAAAATACATCGAAGGCTCCGGAGACGGATGCGCCGTCGGCAGGAAAGAAAGAAGACACGTCGGGGGCAGGAATTTGAGGGTCCGGGTTAAGTCCTAGCGCCACCTTAAGTTTGGCATGCGAGTTTTGAGTGTTGCCGGTGCATGAGCAAGGAGCATCTGAGAATTCGCCACAAAGCATTGGCAAATCTCTAAAGAATTTTCGTTCGCCACTAAAAAGGTTACCCGTGATGTAGGTCATTGGATCCCGTGAATCCCGAGAGTGGTCACTGAGCCCGTAGGAATGAGCGGACTCCTGCGCTACGGTCCAGCAAAGATTTTGAGGATTTGCCATCCCCGGCTGGTTTCCGAATGAAAACGAGATCACGTTTGCCGCTGGCTGACAATTGCCAATCCCTGGTGCGATTCCACCAATGCCGCTTGGGCAACCAGCTTCTTGACTGGTACCAGCCGCTATCGCTCGGTGGTAAACAGAGTTAGCTGGAGGCCTGGTAGTTACGATTTCAACGTCGTAGGGTCTGTAAACGTCGACTAGGCAAGAGATCAAGGCAGCCCGCTCTTGTGCGTCGTAGCCCAGCGGCGAGAGCGTCACGGTATTGCCGTTTCCGTTGCAACCACCGGCAATGATAGAAGAAGTGCTATTTTCTGCGTTGTTGGGGCCCGCTGAAATTACGCAACCAGGAGTCCCATCTTCTTTCGGGTCGCAGAAATCTACAAACAGCGTGCTGCCGGCACGCGGGTCGCCGGTTTTGGTGAACATTTCCGGAGGGTGGATTTCAACCCCAGTTTGACCTGGAAAAGTGTAGACCGTACTTTGAGGCGGGTAATTTACCGGATCAACGGTGGGACTAGCAGAAGCTGAAGTCAGGGTCGCGGATAGCGCGAATAGTGTAGTGAAAATACGCATGCGCGGACATTAACACGAAATAGCGCGATTTCTATGGGTTCCACTATCGATGGATGGCAAAGTCGGTTCAGAGTGTGATGAGTATCATTCTCAAGTAGGTTTATTGAAGAATATTAGCACTTTGAAAGTGCCCAGGGCTATTCTACGAGGTCTGGTGCCACCGTGAGATAACGTACGGCTACTGCGATTTCTTCACCCATTCCATTGATGTCGACTTCAGAAATCGACGACTTAGAATGGGTCGGAAATCTCACCCGCGAAAGTGCCCCCTCGATACACACCGCTAATACGATGTCTTGGGTATCGAACGCGGCAACTTGAGTTGGTTTTCCATCGGAAGACAATGCGAGTTCTAGCTTAAATGCGAGTTCTCTTGTGGGATGACGCGCTTGCCATTCAGAGATGCATTTCCTGGTGTCGGAAAAGTCGCGGCGGATTGATTTGGCGATACGTTTTGATAGTCGATTCGTTCTCGTTTTCAGCCTACTACTACCGTTCCCCATTTTTTCTCTGTTGGCAGCCTGGGATTCTACAGCGTTATCGTTTTTCGCACCGACGGCATCACCCGTTGAACTCAACGCAGTTTCTTCGACTGCTTTAGTGGGGAACTTGCCGGGCTGTTTGGCCTGAGAAGAAGCTACCGCAGTCAAGGCTGGCGGCGACTGTAACACGGCGTTGACAGAGGGGCCCCCCAGTACCTCTGGATTGACTTGCTTGATTGCGGTGGAGCGTTCAAATTCCGCTAGGTCAGCTTCGAGCGAAACGATTCTCAGGTCCGCTTTTCTTTTCTCTAAAGTGATGACTCCGGCGTAGGCGAAGGTCGCGAGAAATACCGAAGCAAGCAGCCACCTACTTGGCTGTCTTTTTCTTCTACTCGTAGCAGCATTTTGCAACGCAACGAGGAGGCGTGTCATGTTGGGGTATCGTTGAGATGGTGCCTCGCTCAGGCCCTTTTTTATAACGGATGCGACCCGTCGCTGCCAACCAGGAGGAATCATCGCATTTCCGGCATCGGGATGTTGTCCCCAAAGAGACTCGTGTAGCGAGATGCAAAAACTATATTGATCGCTCTTGGAGTCGCCTAAGTGACCAAATTTTTGTTCTGGCGCCATGTAGCGCGGAGTGCCTCCACTTGAGATCACCGATTGCTCGGTACGTGAAAATCTCGCCAAACCAAAATCCGACACACGAACTCGTGCATCATCTCCGACTAGAATATTGTGGGGCTTAAAATCGTGGTGGACTACGCCTGAGGCATGAGCCGATGCGAGTGCTTCCCCAGCTTGCTGGTAACGGCGAAAAACTTCCTGTTTGCTAGGATTCCACTTTCGAATCCATTCGCTCATATTGCTACCTTCAACAAGCTCCATAGCAAGATAGAGTTGATCTCTGTAGCGACCGACGGCGTAAATGGTTACGACGTTTTTGTGATTCAGCCGCGCAATGGCACGTGCTTCTTTCAGTATTCGGTCTTCATTACCATCGCAACGTACAAACTTGAGGGCGACGTTGCGCAGTAGCTTTTCATCCCACGCTTTAAATACCACACCCATTCCGCCTGTGCCGTACCGACTTAAAATCGTAAAGTCATCAACTCGTTGTCCTTCTGGTATATCCACATCCGGGATGCAAAAATCTGAGTTGGTACGCTCCACAGGGGTTTGGCATTGCGCGAGCATTGCAACCACCCTACGGCAATCATCGCAATCTGCGATGTGTCGTTCTACACTGCCGTTTCGCGTCTGTCCGGACAAATACGCCGATATCGTATTATCACCAAGACAGCCCACATTTTATTGTCTCAAATTTTGCTCGAAAACACTAGGGGGAGATATCGACCACAGCGAAAAAGTAATCGCTGGCTGCTATTCCCTCTATAGGCGCACGTTAGAGGCTTTTTGATTGGTTACATTTCCAGTCCAGTAAACAGGAATGACCTCAAATCGAAAATCTTAGTTTGTTGGCATTTGGTATTTGGCTTTGTCTTCGACAGTGAGTTGCGCCGAGTTATTACTCGCGGCTTTCATTCCATCCACGAGTAGTTTTAGTGAGTCTGCAGAAGACTCGAGCGTCATCGTAGCCGTTTGTTGTTCAAACTTTACGCCAATGCGCATTGGCGCAGCTTTGGATGCAGCTGCGAGATCTTTCTTTTCAGCGTTAGCGTTCTTTAGAAAGACCGACGGCTTGATGTATCCGATCATCGATTCCTTAGTGCTTTTGGCCTCGTTCCATATCTTACTGAGAGCACCAGAGGTCGTCCCTTTCTTGTAACGAATGGATTTGATTTGTTTCTTGAGAGAATCATTTTCACCGAACAGTAAGTAATCACCGTACGCGCCCCAACTAACGTCGATGTTTTGGCGAGCATTTTTGCAACCGGGTTGTTTGCTCGTTAGTTTATACTTCTGCGTTTTTATCAGTCCTCCGTAAGACTTGCTAAGCTTTACTTTACCTTTGGCATCGTATTGGCAAGGACGGTCAGACGTATCCAGCTTAGGAGTGACCCGCGCAATGACGTTGGTGGCATTGGCGACTTCGTAAACTGCCACCGATTTATCGAGACTCGTTGTTCCTGCGGTTGCACCATCGAATACGGCTTGTACATCTTCTGCAGAGAACCCTTTCATTTGGCTTCCCGATAAATTGGAAATGGCTTTTGCAAAATCTGGATAATCTTTCATTCCCGCCATTCTCCATGCTACCACCATTTCATCCCCTGCCCCTAGCACTGGCACAGCTAAGGGACTCGCAGGCTTTTGCTTCTCGAAGAACTGGTGCATTCCTGATTTAGCCAATGACAAGAGGTCAAGTTTCAATTTCACGTTTGCCGCAGTTTTGTCGAACAGTACTTCAATCGTTAATTTTTCAGCATCGTCAGCTGTGTTGGACAATGTTCTGGCTAGTTGTTCTTCTGGACTCGTTCTGCCCACTCCCCCACTTACTTCTTTTCCAAATTCTTTGCTCATTTCTTCAAATGCCGCTTTGTACATGACGGCAGTCGGTACGTTGGGAAACGGCGTCGCTACGAACTTCTTGGCGTGTTCGATACCGGCAACCAACGCAGCTTCTTCGCCTAGTATCGTAAAGTTTCCGATCGAACGATATTTCATTTCGGGGGGCAGCTGATTTTTCAGTAGTTGCATGTCAGAAACCGACACCACGACGAGAATATGCGGATTTTCTCCGCGGGCTTTTCGCGGTAGAATCAGTCCTGCGGGTTTACTCAAATCGATGCCAACGCTCGGAGCCATCATCACCGCCATTGCTAACTGAGCGAATTGAGGATCAATCGCTTTACCGAAAGTGGTCAGCTGTTGGATGAACTCTGCGGGTTGGGCGATCGCCACCGTTCCGTAGAGCGGAGTAGGGACGCTTTTGAGTTCAGGAAGTGTCGCATTTTCTGCAACAATTTCTTTCACATCAGCTTCCGGTGGCATTTCAGGGCTTTGGGCTCTGTTTTTGGAACACGCTGAGATGGAGAAAACGACCGCGAGAATCACAATTCTAAGCATGAGGTACGCTACATCCGGACCGCCGCCCTGTCATCGGGCGGAATGAGAATTGTGGCTTGATTTTGATTCAGGTAGCTATCCCTTGACGAAGCTCGCCCAATCAGCATACTGGCCCAGATCACTAAGGAGATAGATCGTGAGTTTTAATCTAGACATCGTTCGAAACATTGGAATTTCTGCCCACGTGGACAGTGGCAAAACTACGCTTACTGAGCGGATTCTTTTTTACACCAATCGTATCCATGCCATTCATGACGTTCGCGGAAAAGATGGCGTCGGCGCAAAGATGGACTCCATGGAGCTCGAGCGAGAGCGTGGAATTACAATTGCTTCTGCTGCAACGTACTGCGAGTGGAAAGACCATCACATCAATATTATTGATACTCCTGGCCACGTTGACTTCACTGTCGAAGTAGAGCGATCCCTTCGCGTACTCGACGGTGCGGTATTGGTTCTTTGTTCTGTCGCTGGCGTTCAGTCGCAGTCGTACACCGTTGACCGGCAAATGAAACGTTATGGTGTTCCGCGAGTTGCATTCGTTAATAAATGCGATCGAACAGGTGCAAACCCACTTAAAGTTAAAGATCAGCTTATCGAAAAACTGGGCCACAACGCAGTAATGATGCAATTACCGATCGGACTAGAAGACGATCATCGTGGCGTCATCGATTTGATCAAAATGAAAGGGTACACTTTCCATGGCGACAATGGTGAAGAAATCAAAGAGATTGAAATACCTGAAGATCAAGTCGCAGAAGCCAAAGAGTATCGTGAGATTCTTCTAGATGCTGCATCGATGTTTAACGACGATTTGATGGAAGCCGTGATGGAAGAGCGTGCGACGGAAGAGCAAGTCAAAGCAGCTCTCCGGGAAGCCACCATCGCCCAAAAAATTACTCCGGTGTACCTTGGTTCCGCATACAAGAACAAAGGCGTTCAAAAACTTCTTGATGGTGTATTGGATTTTCTTCCGAACCCCAAAGAGATTAAGAACGTTGCTCTTGATCTGGACAAAGACGAAGCAGAAGTACCGCTTTTCTCAGACGTAGAAAAACCACTAGTTCTTCTTGCTTTCAAACTAGAAGACGGACGCTACGGACAGCTAACGTACATGCGACTCTATCAAGGGACGCTCAAAAAAGACGACTTTATCATCAACACGACCACCGGTAAGAAACACAAGGTTGGTCGTTTGGTTCGGATGCACTCTGACGACAAAGAGGACATCACGGAAACTGGCGCCGGTGACATTGTTGCGGTCTTTGGAATCGATTGCAGCTCTGGTGATACTTTCACCGATGGAACAATGAACGTCGCGATGACTACTATGTTTGTTCCTAGTCCGGTGATCTCTGTGGCAATTCGACCAAAAGATAGTGCTGCTGAGACAAAGATGTCCAAAGCAATTCATCGCTTCACTCGTGAGGACCCGACCTTCCGCGTTCGTGTAGACAGCGAATCGAATGAAACCATCATTTCTGGAATGGGAGAACTTCATCTCGAGGTATACATCGAGCGAATGAAGCGGGAATACGGAGCGGAAGTTGAAACTTCGCCACCACAAGTTGCCTACCGCGAAACAATCTCGAAGCGCGCTGAGTTTGACTACACCCACAAGAAGCAAACTGGTGGTTCTGGGCAGTACGGTCGCGTAGTTGGTTACATGGAGCCGAATGACGAGGAAAACTACACCTTTATCGATAAGATTAAGGGTGGTGTTATTCCACGTGAGTTCATTCCTTCTTGCGACAAAGGTTTCAAATCCATGATGGAAAAAGGAATGTTAACTGGTTATCCGGTACAGAACGTCAGAGTAGAAATCAACGATGGTAACAACCACGCGGTGGACTCCTCTGACAACGCATTCCAAGCTGCCGCACGTGGAGCCTGGCGTGAGACCTATGGAAAAGCTGGTCCGAAACTTCTTGAGCCACTTATGAAGGTGGAAGTGGAATCGCCTACAGAGTTCTCTGGCGCGGTGCTAAAAACACTTATGCAACGCCGTGGAATGGTCGTTGATTCTTCCGAGGACGGAAGCATGGCAAGAGTGGAAGCAAACGTTCCTTTGGCAGAAATGTTTGGATACTCCAACGACCTTCGTTCGAGCACACAAGGCAAAGCTGAATTCACGATGGAGTTCAACAAGTACGCCGAAGTGCCTGCAGCTCTCGCAGAAGAAATCATCGCAAAGATTAAAAAGCAGCGAGAAGAAGAAAAGAAGTAAATAGTCCAAATCGGTCTTTACGAAAAACGTCCTCTTAGCGAGGGCGTTTTTTTGTGCCTCTGCGGTATCGTTGGTAAACCAATTGACGATCTAGATTGGCAAGAGTACTCACAGCTATGAAGTTCTGTTTGGCAGTATTGATTTTTGCCGTGGCGGGGTGCGGACTTACGGAACAAGAAGTTCAACAAAAGATTGGCGATGAATGCATTGTCGCCAAAGAGCGTGCCGCAATAGAAAAATCTATCTCGCTGAATCCGACGTATCAGACGCAAAGTTTAGTCAATACAAGTTTTGAGTGGCCCCTTCAGAAAGTCGGATCTCCTCAAGCGGATGACTACTATACGATTTCTGGTTGGTTTGATAGAGATGGATCTTCTGGCATTTCTGATCGTCAATGCGGCGACCGAACCTACGATGGGCACTCGGGAACGGATATCGCGTTGTGGCCATTTCCTTGGGCCATGATGGAGGCAGAGGTGGTCGAAGTCATTGCAGCGGCTGACGGAATTATTGCCGCCAAAAGCGACGGCTTCTTTGATCAATACTGCAGTTGGGTCGCTTCGAGTACCGCCAATTATGTGGTGATTCAACATGGAGATGGCTCTTTCAGTTGGTACTGGCATTTAAAGAAAGATTCTGTGACCCCAAAGATGGTAGGCGACTCAGTGGTCCTTGGCGAATACCTAGGACTAGTAGGAAGCTCTGGCGTTTCAAACGGACCACATCTCCACTTTGAAGTGACCGATAGCAACTTCGTCTCTTTCGATCCGTTTTCTTCTGCCTGTCATGGATCTGACACCTCGTGGGTTGATGAGATTGCCTATGAAGATCCCAACGTCAACCAACTTGTGATTACAGCAGCTCCCATTATTTGGCAGCAATGTCCCGCTCCCTCGAACCCTCAAGAAAAAGAAGTATTTGTTCCGGGTGACAGAGGCTACTTTTACGGTTTCTTTAGGGATGCCCAGCTCGCTGAGATTCAGTCGTTCCACCTGGAAGGTTCTGATGGTCTTGTGTGGAAAAGTTGGAGTAACGTTGCTGGCGATTACTATGATTCTTACTGGCATTACAGCTCATTTGTATTTCCAGATGACGCGACCCACGGTCAGTGGAAGTTTGTCGCCAATTATGCTGGAAGTACGGTTACCAACACCTTTTCGGTCGAAAACCTTTCCGTACCTAGCTGTGGAGACGGAAATGTTGACGTTGGTGAAGACTGCGATGATGGAAATTCGATTGATGGAGACGGCTGCTCATCAACGTGTGTACAAGAAGCGATAGGTACCAATTGTTCGAGCCAACTCACCGGTTTTTCGTTGTTGGGAACATCGAATGACTCTGCGTATTTCTTGTCAAGCACCAAAGTGACGTGGATTGACGCGCAGGCTAGCACAGCAGGGGAAATGGTACAGATTGATGATTCGCAAGAAAATGAATTTTTGCGAAGTCTGTTACCTGCGGGAAGCATCTTTTTCATCGGTGCTAGCGATCACTTGGTGGAACAACAATTTCTTTGGAATGAAAGCTCAAGCCTTGGGTATTCCAACTGGGAAGGACAAAATACAGCGGACAATGACTTCGCTACGATCAATGCGTGGAACGGAAAGTGGGCATTGGAAAGTAAGTGGGTAGAAAGGTATTACGTTGTCGAGATCCCTTGTAGGGCTTCCGATGCTCCTATGTGCGGGGATGGAACGATAGAAGCAGGAGAAGAGTGCGATGACGGAAATCTTGCATCGGGAGATGGTTGTTCATCAAACTGCACCACAGAGAACCTCTGCGGTAATGGTGTGGTCGATACCATGGAGGAGTGCGACGATGGCAACGTAGCTAGTGGAGATGGTTGTTCTGCGAATTGTTTGAAAGAACGGATCTGCGGAGATGGCTTTCTTGATACGAACGAAGAATGCGATGATGGCAACGTTGCTAGTGGAGATGGTTGTTCCTCCACTTGTTTGGCAGAAGTCATTAGCAGTAGTTGCCCGAATCGACTACCTGGATTTTCTCATCTAGGAGATGGGTCAACATCGTCGTACTTTTTGTCTGACCATAAAGTTAACTGGCTCAACGCAATTGCTGCTGCCAACGCAATGAACTGGCCCCTTGTAGAAATTGAAGATGCTCAAGAAAATGAGTTGATCCGAAGCTGGCTTGCTCCAGGAAGTATATTTTTTATCGGCGCGAGTGACCATATTGCTGAGGGCGCACTTCTGTGGCACAGCGGCACGCCATTGCAATATGCTAATCTGGAGGTTTCGAACTCTGCAGATGGTGATTTCATGACGATCAACGCTTGGAACGGAAAATGGGCACTGGAAAGTAAATGGGTAGAAAGACGTTATATCGTTGAGATAAATTGCGCACCTTAGTCGTTGGTCAATATCTCCAGTACATAAACCTCATCGCTGCTCAAGTATTGACGTTGTTCAACGCGAAAGGAGCTATCAATGAAGGCACTGATAGCTCCTAAGTTGCGAGCGACTACTGAATCGTCACTGTACCGCTAGGCACACTGCCAAGGTTTTGACCGAAATCTTCTAGGGTCCCCACTGCGCCGGACATGGCATCGATTACCAAGGGTTTAATTGCGAATGGTGCCGCTGAGTCATCAGGAACAGGTTCTACGCTGATAACCACGGTTCTTCCCGTGACATCGATTGCTGGATTGATGAAGTCTTGCCCAGGAAAGGGAGGTGCAGCGTCTGGGCCCGCGGTAGGACCTGCGCCGTCGCTGTCAGCTGCTGCCGGATCGGAAAAGGTTCCTGTAGAGATAGGTCCGTTATCACCCACAACCCAACCTTCGTACGTCCATCCAGCAGGCAGAGTTGGCAAAGACAGAGAGGCGGCGGGACCTGTTGGGTCTAAGAACCAAACGCCATTGGTATCGTCTGTACCGTCAGCTGCTGTAGTGGGCGTCGCTAGTATTGCGCCACCAGCGGCATTTGAAAAGTCGGTTCCTAGCGCGGCACCGTGCGCTGTCGAGAGTTGCGCTTCATCTGCGCTGAAGTCCCCACCCAAAACCTTTACATCGGATGGACCTGGGTCTGCATCAGGTTCTGGTTCGATGGTCAACACGTATGCTGCAGGCGTCTCGTCAGTTTCAAAGTTGGAGATAACCGAGGGGTCGGAAAATCGTCCAGTAGAAATGGGAGTTCCATCTACGATTATCCATCCTTCGTAAACGTATCCGGCTCCGAGTGGTTCGAGTCCAGAAAAGCTAGCTCCGTAGCTCGCTGTGGCTACTTCAGTTTCAGTGGAATCCCCACACGCTGCGATAGCGAAGATGCCGATGGTAGTAATAAGTGAAAATTTCATAAGTTGTTTCCTTTCGTTTCAAAAACACTACAGCGACCTAATCAAAGGGTCGATTAAGGATTACGGAACGGACAATGTTAAATTTGGTATCAATTGCTATATTTCCACCCTACTTGTCATGGTTTGGTCCCATTGGTCCCATTCCACAAAATAAAACGAACCATTATAAAATATTTTCGTAACGAATTTGAAATGTAGGCAAAAAAGTAATGCCAAATAACCGATGGAATTGGCATTCTCGATCGCTTACTCTTAGAGGCATGGAACGGAAGGACAGACGCTGGTTTTTAGGTGCTTTAGCGGGCACTACCGCAGTCGGGATGGGAGGGTTTATGTACGTCAAGGCCGATAGGGCAGAAGCAGAAGCTGCTCGTAAAGCCAAACGACCCGATGGAAAGTCTCGGTTGCCTCCTGGTCAAAAGTTGATCAAGACGCTTCGCCCCATGGGAGGCAAACCAGGCAAACCAAAAGCAAAAGACTTTAAACTCAAGGTTCACGGTCTGGTAAAAAATGAAATCACTGTCGACTTCAATCAGCTCTACAAGCTACCTCAAGTGAAGCAAACTTGTGACGTCCATTGCGTGACGCGGTGGACGGTATTAGATGCTGTTTTTCATGGAGTTAAGATCAAAGACTTGCTCTCTGCCGCCGGAGGAACTACCGAAAAGGCTAAGTACATCATTTTTGAGGCGGCTCATGGCTATACCGCTAACTTGCCTTTGGCTGCTGCGACCAAAGATAATTGTATTGTCGCGTATCGATATAATAATCGTTTTCTAAAAGTAGCGCACGGGGCACCGGTTCGAGCAATCATTCCCGATCACTACTTTTGGAAGAGTGCTAAGTGGCTTACTGGTATTCGGGTCTCTGAGTTTGATGAGAGAGGGTATTGGGAAACTAGAGGTTATCACAATTACGCGGATCCCTGGAAAGAGCAACGCTACTCGTGAAAGTACCTCTTTCGAAACGTATTAAGAAGCGATGGCGTGCTTGGTTGCGAATTGTTCATCGAGATGCTGGGTACTTGATTGTAGGGCTAACGGTAATTTATGCGGCTTCTGGAATCGCGCTAAACCATCTCGAAGAGTGGGGCGATATTGAAACGGTAGAAGAGGTGCGCGAAGTGCAACTAAGTTTAGTTGGACAAACCGGAGATGAAATAGCCGAGGAGGTGGCTCAACTGTTATCTGTAGAAGGCGAGTTGATTTCCAAGGAGCAACTTGGACCAATGGTAACCCTCGCCTTTCCAGATCGAGAGGTTGTGATTGATATCGACACCGGCCTTGCGTCAGAAACGAAAAGAGAACGGCGTTTTGTCATCGGAGCTCTTATGTGGCTTCACCGTGCTCGCGGAAAAAAGGCATGGAAATATTTTTCCGATGTCTTTGCCATATTTTTGATCCTTATGGCCGTATCCGGAATGTTTATGCTCAAAGGAAAAAAGGGATTTTGGGGGAGGGGAATGTTCTTGGTCGGACTAGGAATCGCGATTCCTGTTGCTTACATTTATCTCGTTGGTTCGTGACTCAGCCCGCGCGCTGAACGGGACCGGACCCCTCTGCTGCGACATAGCATTCGCCGGACTCTCGGATATTCCAGTTAGGATAGCCAATCATCGCTTCTGCGGGAATTTCGTGCCACCTACCAAAGAGTTTAACCTTGAGGTTGGCTCCAATTTTGGTAACCAATTCGAAGTTGCCATAACCATCGGTATTTGCAGCTGCACCGTCGGTGTATACTACAGCATTGGCGACGGGAACGTCATCGACTAGCAGACAGCCGTAGACGTAGATGGTCTGAATGACGCCGTGGCTTTCGTGGCGTTGGTACTTCTGGGTAGGAGCATCCTTAATAGCCATGGAAACAAGCTTGAAACTCTCAGGTATTGAATGTTCTTCATTCATGCCTCCAAACTACATTCTCTCACAGTGTCGGTCAAGGTGTTATTTTCGATTGCCTTAATAAACGTTGTAAATTCATAGCTTTATGATAGCCTACAGTCGTGGAAAATTACCTTCCTAAGCTACTTGTGGCCATGGTGTTCTGTTTTGCCGGCATTGCGCTAGGCGCTGGCGTCGGGCTTTGCATAGGCCTAAGTCTACCTCTTTTCTTCGATATCGATTCCGTCAGTTACGGGTATTGGTCGGTAATTTTAGGGGCAACACTAGGTGGTCTCGTCGGTATGATTCTTTCTGCCTCCGCCCAAACCACTAATATTTGTGACCCCACTCAAGCTAGAATCAGATAGCGTCGTGGAGAACATTGATCGCCACTGACGACGAGAAACGAACGGAGCTAGCCTTACAATGGCTTGCAAAGAGCATTGCCGTTTGCAAGCCTGAGTACGTACTTCCTCCTCACTTACACCATTTAGATATTGCGTCTTCTACGGTGATTGCATTGGGAAAGGCTGCTCCTGAAATGGTTCGCGAAGTTCTAAAAATAGGCAGGCCGCATGCGGCGATGATGGCGGGGCCCAGAGATGTCGACTACGCAGGGGTAAGCTGTTTTACAACCGGTCATCCGTTTCCCAACGAAGCCAGTTTTCAGGCAGGGGACGCAGCGATAGAGATGGCGAGAAAAGCAGAAAGACTCGTTGTGCTTCTTTCTGGTGGTAGCTCCGCTGCCGCGGTGAGTTTATCCGGGGAAACGAAAGCATCGTACCGCAATAAGCTTGCGAGTTTATTCAAAGCAAGTGCATCCATTGAAACTGTAAATCAATATCGCCGCAGTGTTTCTAACCTCAAAGATGGCAAGCTTGGCGGACTTTGCAAGGGCGACGTGGTGACCCTTGCCATTAGCGATGTGATTGGCGATGGCCCCTCCGTGATAGGTTCCGGGCCGACGGCGGGGACCACGGACTATCGAATGGTGGCTCGTA
The DNA here is from genome assembly GCA_020630875.1 of Deltaproteobacteria bacterium. Lineage (GTDB taxonomy): Bacteria > Myxococcota_A > Polyangia > Haliangiales > Haliangiaceae > JAHDIH01. The sequence goes on from JAHDIH010000002.1 coordinate 424,075, forward strand.
ACGAAGATGCTATCGCGAAGTTGGCAGGCGAACTTCGCAATGAAGGCTACCACGTAGAAGTTGCGGCGCACGAAAACGGCGAAGGATTCAGAGTTGGCATGGAACAAATGCGATGGCTGCAAAAAGGGAATGGTAAGCGGTGTCTAATTAGTGGTGGAGAAGTTGTTAGTTCCGCGAGGAAAGGGAGTGGCGGACCTAATCACGAGTTCCTGTTGGGGATAGCGATGGCCGCCAAAGTAAAGTTTCTGGCGGCAGCCGTAGATAGTGATGGATTCGATGGTAGCAGTGGTGCTGCAGGAGGTTTGCTCTTGATGGGAGCTGCTCAGAAGTCACAGCGTACAATGATCGAAGGAGCCCTCCAAAATGGAGATTCCGCAGCAGCAGTCGCTCAGTTGGGGCAACAAATTCATTATGGGCACACGGGCACGAATGTGAACGATCTTAGGCTGCTTACAATCGAAGAATGATGCGCTGCAGTATTCATTAGTTTATCTTTCACGATCCTTTGTACGATTGTTGGGGCAGTGTAAGGTCCGCGGGTATGACGTTTGGAAAAATTTTACTGGCATGTTTGATGCTAGCTCTCAATGCGCAGGCTTCACCGGTAGATCTTTGGGGGTTCGGCCCGGAGTCAGCTGCCACAGGGGCGACCGGCGTAGCCAATGCCAATGGATACTCGGCCCTCTATTTAAATCCCGCAGGTTTGGGAGGTAAAGTTTCAAAGCGCATTACCTTTGGTTGGCAAACTGGTTCGATGCATCTTGATTTAAACGGACAAACGAGACCCGTCGATGCGCCGACCGCATTGCTTATCGGCGGAGCCGTCCCTCTGGGGTTTGGTGGAGCTCTTAAAGATCGAGTTTCTATTGCCATCGGCGTCGTTGTTCCTCCCACCGTGGTTAACCGTGCAAAGTCACCTTTGCCTGGTAGGGCTTGGTTTCCGATACTAGAAAATCGTCCGCAAACGGTAAACGTTCATCTTGGATTCGGGGTAGGGCTAGCAAAGAACTTAAAGCTGGGTATTTCAACTCTGGCTCTTGCGACCTTGAGCGGTGTGCTTGACGTACAGGTTGATGGCGCCGGAAGATTTACGACAGTTTCGGAACAACAACTCGTGACGCGTCTAAGTCCAATTGTTGGTTTACAATATCAACTGCCAGCTTGGAATTTGGACCTGGGCTTGGTGTACCGAGGCAAGATACAATCGGATTTTGACATCGTGGTTACCAACGACCTGTCTAGCGTGCTGCCGGTAGGAATACCTGAAGTGACCATTGCAGGATCTGCACAATACACTCCAGCACAAGTTGCTCTCGAGGGCGCCTACCACCGTGGAGCATTCTCTGCGAACCTGCAAGTGGCCTACCAACGTTGGAGTCAGTATCCGTTACCTACTGAAAATGCTACCGCCAATACTCCAGAGCAAGAGGCTCCTGGGTTTAGCGACACGTTCAATCCTCGGTTAGGTGTTTCTTGGAAAGCGAAAGAATCAGACAATTTCGGTTTAACGTTGCGTGGTGGCTATCAATTTGTTTTTAGTCCTGCACCGGAAATGAAGGGACGACAATCTTTTCTTGATAACCATCGGCACGTGGCGTCTGCCGGAGTGGGGATATCTCTTCCACAAATCTCCAAAGGCATGTTTGTGGACACTTGGTTTCAATGGCACGGTCTTGTAGCCAGAACTCACGACAAAGACATGAGTCTGATTGGACCAAACGACCGCGTGGATTTTACAACAGCCGAAACCTCAGGCCACATCTTGGCTGGAGGCTTAAGTCTGGGGGTTAACTACTAATGCGTTACTTCACACTGATATTACTTTTTCCTGCACTCGCCTTCGCTAACCCTGTCGATATCTTTGGGTATGGTGCCCGTGGTCAAGCTCTGGGAGGCGCACAAGTCGCAAAACCCAGTGACAGCTCTGCTAACTATTACAACCCTGCTGCTATTGCCGGCTTTACCCACACGCATTTAGATATCGGCTATCAATACGCTAAGCCGCAACTTTTCATCAACAATCAGAATGTGAATGTGGATGCGGTTCGCGGCACGCAACTAGGACTCGTTGCTCCAGGATCGGTGTTTAATACTCCTGTTGCTCTTGGAGTATCGATGTACGTCCCTGATCAACATCTAACCCGTACGCGAACGTTAAGCGTCTCTCAACCTCGATTTACCTATTACAACAATCGCCCTCAGCGAATGGTACTTGCTTTTAACCTCGGTGTTGAAATAGCCAAGGGGTTGAGAATCGGAGGCGGCATTTCGTATATGACGAGAACCCAGGGGGGACTATTGCTTGATGGTCGCGTTGGACTGGTAGCTGACCAGTCAGAACTGCAAACCGAAATGGATATTGACCTCGTAGCCGCTAAGTACGGACAGATCGGAATACAATACGAGGTCAACGATCGATTGTCCTTTGGCGCCGTCTATCGAACAGGCTTTCAATTGGAGTTGCAGCAACGCTTTGTGATTTCAGCAGATATCGGTGCTGAGAATGTTGCCCCTGAAGTTGAAGATGCGTACTTCGAGCTAAACACCTTAGGCCGCGATCTATATCAAGCGCCACAGCTCGTTTTGGGGATGTATTTTCAACCGACACGAAATATCTCGGTAAACTTGGATATGGCATGGCATCGTTGGTCGACGTTCGTTGCTCCTGCATCACGAATCGAAATCGAATTCGACTTAAAGCAGTTTAACGATATGGTGGACCTGCCTCCGGCGCCGTCTGTTCCTGATGCCAACTTTAGGGACATTATTGTTCCGCGACTTGGTGTGGAGTGGGTTGCTAAACGAGGACGTAATCATACGGTGCTCCTTCGTAGTGGTTATTCTTTCGAGTTCTCTCCCGTGCCTCATCAAACAGGCGAGACAAACTACATAGACAATGCAAAGCACACCATGTCTTTGGGAGCAGGTTTGTCGCTGCCAAATTTGGGTGAGCTGATACCTTTACCAGTCGACTTCAACTTATCTGTGGGCTCTACCCTGATGCCAAGAAGGCAAACCATAAAGTCCTCAGCAGTTGATCCTATTGGTAGCTACGTTAGCAAAGGACACACGTGGCAAGCGGCTTTCACGAGCAACTGGAGATTTTAGATGATTCGAATCGTATTAATTTTAGGAATTGTAAATTGGGGTTGTGGATTAGGTTTCGTCGACAATCAAAGTGGCGGTGCCGATAACCTTCCCACTGCGGGGCAGGGCCCATTCAAACGACTGCGTCCAGACAGTGATACTATCGGAAAAGAGCCCTTTGTAATCGAGGACCGTTTTACAAGCGATACCGATCCTACGGTACTTCCCAGAGAAGATGGTGGAGCGCGTATTTGGTTCGCAAGAACTCCTGCCTCCGGTGGAGCTAGCGAAATATTCTATACAGAAATCGAGAGCGTAACATCTGGGCCTGTAGTGGCACCTACTTTGGTTTTTAATGCAACAGAAGCTTGGGAGCAAGGTACGGTCAGAGGCCCATCGGTCGTAGAAGTAGATGACAAGCTGGTAATGTTCTACGAGGGGGGCGACTCCCTAAAACAAATTGGTAGGGCCGTCTCAAGCGACAACGGCGCGACTTGGACGAAAGACGCAGGTCCCGTTATCACGGGGGAGCAGCCATCGGTAGCGCTCGTCGACGGGAATTGGTTCTTAGCTCTCACAACTTCAAATCCAGGTATTTGGATTGCAGATAGTGAAGATGGCGAAACCTTTCAGTTGCGAGCGGATCCAACTTTAGTGGCTGGAGGTTCTCCCGAGGCGTTTGATTTCGAAAACGTTTCGCAACCGTCTCTTTCTGTGACGGTTTCTGCAGACCAGACTAGATTTCACTTATTTTACGTAGGTCGCAGTACCCTGGAAGGGGAACTGGTTTTTGCTATCGGTCATGCGGGATCATTTAGTGGCACAACGTTTCAACGCTCTGGGGATGCACCAGTAATGGATCCTGAAGCTCCGAATGAATTCGCACCAGCAATGTTCTGGGAAGGAAGTACGTCAACACTATTCTTCTCTGAAGAAGCGTCTGGAGCACGCAACCTCTCGATGGCTGTAAGTAACTAGCTACTCGTTTACATCGCCCACTATTTCTATTGCTGCGCCGCTTCGCCATTTTTTTATCGTACTTTTGGAAAGTATCTTTCCAACTACACGATACTCGCTCGAAACGATTGGCAGAGCGGTAGCGGCATCTTCATTTACCACTACTCCCTTTTCATAGGAGGAGTGAATAAAGCGAATGTCACTTCCAGTGTGGAGGATAAATCCAACGTGATAGTCGAGCCCGATAATATAAAGTCCCTTACCCATATTTTTCATGGCTTTCATGAATCGTTCTATTGGTGCTTTCGAAAATTTTCGTAGTCCGTTCTTCCCAGAAAACGATTGAATGATGTGTTGAGAATATTGTTTTTGGAGTTTGTCGACGTTGACGTTAAATCCCGCATCTCTAAGAACGTTTCCTACAAAGCTGCCGCAGTTGACGTAATCGTCACTTGGGTGTGTGGCTTGACCTCTTCCGAGTTGCCATTTCATTCCCAACCAGTAGTTTGAAATAGTAATCACTCGTTTAGTTAGTGCATCTTCCGTTTTAGTAGCACTCCAATTTTTCGAATCACTTTTTAAGGTGGTGACTTGTCTCTTTTCATACTCGTAGTTTTTTAGTGGTGTGGAGAGTGACAGAATCAGAAAAAAAATGGGCATTGTTGTACAAACGACGGAGGCAGGAAAAAGTTCCAGTTTAGATAATAATTATTTTAGATTGTCATATTGAGGTGTGAGGAGCCGTCATTCGTATGCGGCTGATAATCTCCATTGAAAATACTTTGAAATAGTACGGCAACAATGTACCAACACTTATGTCTCGTGCGCTTACGAAGAAGGTCGGACTCTTCGGTGCCGTGTTTCTCGGGCTTGGCTCCATCGTCGGGACAGGTGTTTTTGTCGGGATTTCTCAGACCGCCAACATCGTTGGCGTTAGTATCCTGCCCGCGGTAATCATCGCTGGAGCGCTAGCGATTTGTAATGGCTTGTCGAGCGCTCAGCTCGCTGGTGCGCACCCCGTGAGCGGTGGAACTTATGAATATGGCTACCAATTCATCTCACCACTTTTTGGTTATGTTGCGGGTTGTACGTTCCTTTTAGCAAAGTCAGCCAGCGCTGCGACTGCTGCGTTAGGAGCATCAAGCTATTTACTGTCTAGTACAGGGGTTGTCGACGGGGGAGCCGTACGAATTGGTGCGTTAGTGTTAGTTCTCGTTCTCGGTTGTGCTGTTACGCAAGGCATTCGCCGGACCACAACAATCAACGTCTTGTTGGTCACGGTGACCTTTACCGCTTTGATAGCTCTCATTGTCTATGGCATCGGTAGATATTGGCGGTCCGATTTTTTACCGCATTCGTTTGGTACAAAGGAAAGCCTGTTTGAAGGCGCAGCGCTGATGTTTGTGGCATTTACTGGCTATGGGAGAATTGCAACTCTCGGTGAAGAAATTGAAAATCCAAAGCGGAACATTCCAATAGCTATTGCAGTTACATTGCTTATTGCTGTGGTGCTTTACTTTTTAGTTGCATGGTTGGTCGTATATTCAGGTGCAGCGGGAGCTCCGCTTACCTCCATTGCCGAGAACTATCTAGGTGCCGCTGGAACCAAGGTTGTAATGGTAGGTGCACTTACGGCGATGGTAGGTGTGTTGCTTAATCTCATTTTAGGTTTATCCCGGGTTGCATTAGCTATGGGACGAAGAAGCGACATCCCAAGCTATTTCTCTGAGCTATCAAACGAAGACTCTCCTGATAGATCTATATGGCTAATGACGGTAGTTGTTGGACTTTTCGTTTCCGTTGGCGATATGGGACTAACATGGTCCTTTAGTGCTCACTCCGTGCTTATCTATTACTCAATCACCAACCTCGCTGCACTCCGTCTCGAGAAAGTAGACAGACAATTTCCGCGAATTGTTTCTTTCTTGGGGCTGTTTGGTTGCCTAGGGTTATCGGTGTTTATTGATCGCTATGTTGCACTTGCATCCGCATTTTTCATTGCGCTTGCCTTACTCATTAGAGGGATTAGAAATGCTCAATCGTAGAGAAAAATACGGACTGCTTACCACGTTGTACTTTTCACAAGGGTTGCCATTTGGCTTCTTTGCGCAAGCACTTCCTGTCATTCTTAGGGACGAAGGCGTTTCTCTTAGTAAGATTGGTTTGAGCTCGATGCTGGCGTTGCCTTGGGCCCTGAAGTTTCTTTGGGCGCCGTGGGTAGATTCTACTTTTTCGAAACGATTTGGGCGTCGTCGGACGTGGATAATTCCACTGCAGATTGCTTGCGCGGCGGTGCTACTCCTAATTTCATTTGTTGGGTTTTCTAATATTACCTTACTCTTAGTCGCTTCACTGCTCATCAATCTTCTGTCGGCTACTCAAGACATTGCTACCGACGGTCTGGCCTTAGATATGCTAGCTAAAAGCGAGCGTGGCGTAGCCAACGGTATCCAAGTAGCGGGTTATCGAATTGGAATGATTATCGGAGGGGGATTCCTACTAATTCTACTGTCCAGCGTTGGGCCGCAAATTGCATTTTTACTTATGGCAGTGATGACGGTACTCGCTTCATTGCCCATTTTTGTCCTGGATGAAAATACTCATCTTAAGGTACATGCCGAGACGAGGCAACGTCCAAAGATTCGAGGGTTCCTCAATTTACCGAATGCGTTCTCAATTATTGCAGTGATATTGCTCTACAAAGTTGGCGACGCGTTTGCTACATCGATGCTTCGTCCGTTTCTCAAAGACCAGGGATTGTCTTACGGCGATCTTGGTTGGCTGCTCGGAGTTGCTGGATTTATTGCAGGACTTGCAGGCGCACTCATCGGAGGATTCGCTATCAATAAGTTAGGAAGGAAGAAATCCTTAATCTTGTTTGGAGGATTTCAGGCGCTGTCTCTCTTTGCTTATAGTCAAATCGCTACGATGGAGCCTAATATGATGGCATTCTACATAGCTTGTTCGTTTGAACATATGGCTGGTGGTATGGCTTCTGCTGCATTGTTTACTTGCATGATGGACTGGTGTCGTTCAGATCAACGTGCCACGGACTACACCATTCAGGCTTCTATGGTGGTAGTAGCTACAGGCGTCGCCGGTGTTTTTTCTGGATTCAGCGCAGAGACAGTAGGTTACAGCTTGCATTTTCTATTTGCAGGCCTACTTTGTTTGGTAGGTATGGTGGTAGTGCAACTGCTATTTCCCGCCGACGCTAGTGATAGCGATGGAACCGCTTCCAAGCGAAGAAGTGAAGGTAGGCAAAAATAGATCCAGAGATAGCAGGAACGGCATAGAAGATCGCTTTCAACCTAGGATCAGTAACTCCGTTCTTCAGGCTCGGGGTAAGAAATACCGTAACTACCGCAAAACTTGCGACTGCTAACCCGAATCCAAGAATCAGCGGTTTCTTTAAGAACAGAGAGACGGCAAGTCCTAGGCAGAGAATCCCTCCGATGATCTGAAGCAATCCTCCAGTCTTGAGACCTGAAATTAGTCGTTCGGAGTTTTCTGTTGTGTCGGAGTGAGCAAGTAGTATTTTGGATTGTTCTACCTTTCTTGCTTCTTCAAAACTTTGAACTCTATTTAGATTACCGACCACCACACCGGCTAGAGATGCAATCCCAAGTAGCACCACAGAAATAATCTTTCCCGTTTTTAACATCCCTCGTTTAGGAACTAGCACCGACGACGTAGATGGCAATAAAAATATTCACGAATTTAGATCGAATGCGTGATGAGTTCGTTTCTTTTCTCATGATGAATATTTTTAGAACGTTTTCACTGGTGGGAATCGCATGCCTACTCTCTGTTCCAGCAGTCGCAAAGCCTGCTAAAGCATTTTCTAAACTACCGTCACTTGATGGTAAAGGAAGCGGTCTAAAGATAAAAACCCTCGCTTATGACGGTAGCACCAATGGGACGATGCACGTAAAAATCAAAAATACGACTAAGAAGATACAGGTTTTTGATCCCACAGGTCTTTTCTTTGTTCCCGATATGGATCCCAAAAATGCCCCACAGCGCCTTGGTGCAGCGGGACCTTACGACATCAAAACTGGCAGTAAGTGGCAAGAGGCGCGTAAAACTCATATCGCTCCAGGGGCTACCGTCGAAGCGAGGCTTGCACTGTTTTGCATTGATTCACAAAGGCCGTCTCCTAGTTCATCGACCCCTTTTCGAATAGCCAAGAAGCGTATGCCGAAACAACTGAGAAAGGAACTTGCTGCGGAGAGTGACAATGCACTAAGAGGAAAGAATTCGTACAAAGACGCTGAAGCAAAGAGTGCCGTTCAAAGTAAAGTTTGGGAAACGCGAGATAAAAAGTGGATTAAACTTGAAGGAGAGACCAAGCGAGACTCCATAGGAAAAGGTTCTAGAAGACGTAGCCGCGGACAAGTTCGGCGCCAACGTCGCGGTGGTAATTAGTTTAGTTCTAGGGCGTTTGCCTCACCGCATTAGGTGGGGCAGACTGCTTGCAGATGGAATCCTCCGCACTAACTATCATAGTTCTTCCTGTGGCACTTGGGCTTGTAATGCTCGGCATGGGATTGACGCTGTCCGTTCGAGACTTCAAAAACGTCGCTGCCCATCCCAAGGCTGTTGCGGTTGGTCTCTTTGGTCAATTGATACTATTGCCATTACTGGCATTCTTTGTAGCGTCGATGTTTCTTAGCGACCTGTTTGCAGTAGGGCTTGTACTTGTAGCTTGTTGTCCGGGGGGCGTGACGTCAAATGCGCTAACGTTCGTAGCAAGAGGAAACGTAGCACTCTCAGTTTCCCTGACTGCGGTTTCCAGTGTTGTCGCGCCGTTTGTGATCCCGATAATCGTGGGGGTTGCGATTTCACGGTTTACAAGTTCTGAGGAGAGTTTCTCGTTGCCGCTGGTTTCTACTATCGGCAAGATTATGGTCATTACAATTATACCGGTTGCCTTGGGCATGCTGCTGAAAGTTAAGTTTCCTAAGGCTTCGGCAAGAAGCGAAAAAGGGTTCAAGATATTTTCTATTCTCTTTTTGCTAATGATTATTGCGGGAATCGTTAAGAACAACTGGGACAGTCTTCCTTCCTATCTAGAGTCTGTGGCTTTACCAGTTCTGGTATTAAACCTAGCGGCAATGAGTCTAGGAGTTTTACTGGCCATGTTGGCCGGTCTTAATGGCCGGGATAAGATGACGATAGGACTCGAAGTCGGTATCCAAAACGGAACTACCGCATTGGTAATTGCCTACACCATTTTGGAGAATCCCACTGTCGCCATTCCGCCAGCCGTTTACTCGCTTCTAATGTTCGCAAGCGGGGCACTTTTCGTTCTCTTCTGTAAAAAGTTCTGGCAAGAAGAGTCCACGGGATAACTTTAGAGCGTCGTTACCTTACCAACCTGAACTCGCGCCACCGCCGCCAAAGCCGCCACCGCCGCCACCCCAAGAACTACCGCCACTAAAGCCACCACTGGACCCTCCGCTGCTTCCGAATCCGCCCCAAGAGCTGTCACTACTACTTCCCCAAGAACTCGAATCGCCCCAGCTAGAGCCCCAGCTTCCGCGCCCCCATCCTCTGGAGGAACCTCGATGTGGGGTGGTATCACTTAACATCAGAACTACGACAAGCGCTCCGAAGAACAGCAATGCTATGAGTGCAAACGCAGCCTCGGAAGAATCTTCTGGTTCCTCTGCCCTTGGTCTGTAGGGAACCACTGGTCTCATTCCCGAAACCGTTCCCGACACTTCCCGAATAGCGCCTTTTATTGCGCCGGCATAGTCAGAGCGTCGAAGGTTAGGGCGCATATTGTCCAATATGGTTTTGCTAGTGCTGTCCGTGAGTTTGTCTTCAAGATCGTAGCCAACTTCCAGGCGAGACGTACGATCGTCTATGGCGAGAAGCAGGAGCACTCCATCACTTCGTTTTTTGCTGCCGCCTCCCCACCGTTCAGCGACACGGATGGCGTAGTCCTGAATAGGTTCTCCTTCGGTACTACGGATAATAAGAACTGCCATCTGTAAACCGGTGCTGGTTCTCTCTTGGACCAATAAACGGTCAAGAACCATCTCCTCTGTGGTCGAAAGAACGCCTGCATGATCTGTTACTGCAGTTTTAACCAGAGGAACTGCAAAAGAGAGTTTAGAAACGAGCAGCAGTAGGAAAAATAGTCTTACCATTCTTTTATCTCGCTGGCGAGCGGGAGTTTCTTATCCATGAAAAAGAGTCGCCGCCCCCAACTTCCAGGAAAGCTATCCGCTTTTTTATTGTACGTCGTAGCAGCTTGATCGTAGCGTCGTTTTTCAATTCCAATTCTATTTTCTGCGCCCGCGATCTCAGCAACGATCCCGGGAGTCGACGCTTTTCCCGCGAAGTTCGCTTTGGTTTGATTTCTTCGCTCAACAACGCTTGCGACTTGAGAGCGCTTTTGTGCCGCGGTTGAAGCTGCACTTTTTAGTCCCGATCGACCAACGAAACAGATCAATAGGAAAAGCGCGGCAGTGCCTAAACACACCATTAGCGCTATTTTTCTTCGACGCAAGCGTTCTGCGACTTGTCTCGCTTGCTCTTTCTTGTGCGACTCGAGTTTTCCAACAGCTTGTTCCACATCGTCTCGGTCAAGACCTACTTGCTCGCCAATGTTAACCATTTCATCAAGGGATACTTTGCCGAGCTCGCGTTGTTGTTTCTCATCGATGTCGGTGGCTAAGCCGATAACATCATCTACGTCTTTTTGGTCTATTGCTTTTGGGGTGTTCTTTTTCGTCATGACACGGTTACCTTGTTGGATAGTTCGTTACCTGCTGGGTCGCTACTTGCTAAGTGGTGCCGCAGTATCTTACCGATCTTCTCTATCGCGAGTAGGGTGGCTGTTGTAGGAGTGAGGGTGGCATCGTTTTTACTAAAACCAGTAGCGATCGTATCGACAATCGTTTGCCACTCAGTTTGCGGGACTTGGGCGTGAATGCCGGGCCCGGCCCAAACCGCGGCGGTCTTTTTGTTGAGCGCAATAAGAATCAAAACCCCTGTGGCGCCTTTGGTCTTGTTCATGGACATTTCATGAAAGACTTCGGCTGCTCGTTCAAGTGGATCTATCTTGCAATTCTTATCAATGTGAATTCTTATTTCACCGGCATTGCCTGTTTCAGCTTTCATAATTGCCAATGCCAATTGCCCACGACTTTTGCGAGAGAATGGTGATTTCGAGCCGAACATTGGTCAACGGTGCGACAAACAGTCACTAGTGTCAATCGAGTTGGATGCCGGTCGATGCCAATAACCAGATTTCGGATCGACCTCCAACCAATGGACAATCTCGGGTAAGAAACCGAGCTTCGGAGCGATTAACGCTACCATAAGTAGAAGGCACACATATCAAATGAGTGTCTGTACTAGGTCGAAAAAAAGATAACGACTCGGCCTAGTTTTCCGAACAGACCTCAATCAAATGATAACAGTAATCTGGGTCTGACACTGATAAAATCTGTCTAGACTGTCAATGAAGCTCGTTGTATCATGACCTATGAAATTTCAGTCTATTCTTACGGTTGGTGCTTTATCGCTTATGGGTTGTGGTCATGACCACGGCGATCACGATCACGGAGGAGATGGCAACATAGAGACGCAATCTGTTGGTGCTTGGACTAGTGCCTGTGAGTCAGAACGGGTTCACGACTTCGAACTAAGTGAAGTAGACGATGAAAGCCATCTTCACGGCCATATCACACTTACGTATCACGCGGCTGGGTCAGACTGCGGAACTCCTTTGTACTCGGTAATTCGACACATGGATATTGAGTTCGGTGAGCTGCAAGGTGACTACTACGCTATCGATGCAGACTTTCTTATCTCTGCTGCCACGCCGCTGTCTCCTGAAGGCGTAACCGCTATGAACAATGCATCTTTTGCGGGTCACACCGACTGGGAAGGGAACACGCAAAAAGTTATTTCGGGTCAAACCGTAACGGTAGAAGGAGGTGCTACGCTTGAGTTGCCGGCAGCCAATACCGTTGGGTTAGGAATTATTGCAGTCGAAGATTCAGAAATGAACGTATCGATTGCGTTGCCAGGAGCACCTCGTCCGGTAGATACACAAGATGGATTTACATTTACCAAAAATGGTGACGGTCACGGTCACGAACACTAAAGATTACAAATTACTTTGTTGGCCCGTCATGTTTGGCGGGCCATTATTTTATCTTGGTCTGTTTTCTGTCCCGAATCCCGGGGTAATAAAAACCACCGTAGCACTTTTCCCCTCAGGCACATTGGCGGTATGCCACACGCCTTTGGGATTAATGATGGCATCACCTGCGGCTAACAACAACGACTGCTCTGTCCCATCGATTTCCTGAACTAGTTCGACTTCTCCTGAAACACAGATGACTAGTTCTTCACCCACAGGATGCATTTCCCAAGAACCCCAACTCTCAGAGAACGAATGCATTGATACAAGACGTCCATCTTCTCCGTCTTCGGCAGTTAATTTGCCGTAGTATTCATACCACTCCATACCTGAAAACTGCTTGAGTTTCATAGAGAGGTACCACCAGTAGGCGTCAAGTGAACCGGGAATTTGGAAAGGGAAAACGAAGCCGTCATCAGCTGAGCATGACTGCCGCCACCCCACTTTGTCTAGCTAACAGTTAACCTTTACGCGCGGGCGATTAGCCGCTTAGCTTCTGGGTGCGTGGGTTGGATGGAAAGCGCGGTTTCCCAGCATTTTCGCGCCTTCGCTGGGTCTTCTTTTCTAAGGCAATTGCCAAGTTGCACCCACGCGTCGGCGTTGTCTGGGTCGCAATCAACCGCTAGTTTGAAAGCGGTCCGTGCCTGGTTGATTAGTCTTCTATCCAGGTACCAAAGGCCGATGTTGTAGTGGGCTGTCGCGTTACTGGCATCAATTTTTAACGCTTTATCGTAACACTTTTTGGCCGTTTGCTTTTTCCCGATGGTGGCAAAAACCGCTCCCATGTTCACGTGCGGGCAACTCCATGCGGGAGCCATCCACTGAGCACGCCGAAAGACGAAGATTGACTCATGATGTTTGCCTGCTCTGCACAGAGCGATTCCCTCGTGGTTTAGTACGCGAGACATCACAAGGTGGCAATCGGCGACAAACTTCGGGTCGGACTCGTTTGCCAGCAGTTTTTCACAAATGGTACGAGCCCTCGAAAGGTCGTCAAGTTTGGTTAGGGCTCGTGCGCGAGCGAGTTGTTCTTCACGCGAATGTCCTTGAAAATCGACTAGCTCGTCGAGCCACTCGATCGAATTTTCATATTTTCTCAGCTCGAATGAAATGTGAGCGAGGTCTAGAAGTACGGTCTTATCGCCACTTTTGGCGGACCACGTTAAAAGCATTTCTGCGTCAACGGTTTTTTCAAGTTTCCATTTCACACGACCAAGCGCGGTATTGACCTCGGTCTCGGTGGGAGCTAACTGAAAGCACTCCGCAAGGATGAGCTCAGCTGAATCATAGTCTCCAATTGCGAAAGCTTTCTGTCCTTTTGCCAATTTGAGTCGCCATGAGTTCAATTCAGTTATTCGGTTCACTACTCTACACTATCACTGGTCCTACATGTGGTCAACGGTAGTTATTCCTTGTGATATCAGATGGTTAACCCTTCTGACGTCGTGAAAGCTCTCGGTCTACTTCGCGCTGCATCATTTTCTCCACCTTTGCTTGCCGTTTCTCGTGATCGCGACGTCCTTGAGCGAGGCCCACTTCGACCTTAATCTTGCCGTCTTTCAGGTAAAGAGACAGGGCCAAGGCGGTGTAGCCCTTACGAGCGATGGAATTGTCAATCTGCGTGATCTCTCGCCTGTGGAGAAGGAGTTTTCGCTTACGAGTGATCTCATGGTTGGCGATATTGGCAAATGGATATTCCTCGATGGTTGCTTTCATTAAGAAAGCCTCGCCGTTCTGGATTTCAATAAAAGCTTCCTTTATAGACGCTTTGCTTGCTCTGAGCGATTTAACTTCTGACCCCACCAGAACAATACCTGCCTCCATGCGCGACAAAATCGTGTAGTCGTGGGTCGCTTTACGATTCCTCGTTAGCACTTTATAACCATCGGATGGTTTTTGCTTTTTCTTAGACTTAGCCACGGGACTAGCATCCTACCACGCAAATGGAATGCGAGCCATTAGATGCAGCCTACAGAGAGCGGATCTACTTGGCACCTTCTGGTCCGCTCAATGCAACGCTTCAGTTTCGTCACTTTGAACTTTCCATTATTTTGACTTTGGGCATTGAGACTGCGTCTGTATTTTTGTAGGAGTCTGATTGGGATAACTCGCGGAAACGGCCTATTATAAAGGTCGCATCGCATTCATAAGGATCCACACATACTAGCAGTCTATCATGTTACGACACCATTCATTCTGCGCGAGCAATAGCGACAGCCGTGACGCGCGCCGCACCGGCATCCTTCAGTAATTTGGCACAGGTCTTTAACGTTGCTCCTGTGGTGATAACGTCATCGAAAAGGCAAATGGTCTTTCCGCGTACATCAATTTTCTTTCGACGACGAAACAGTAGGTTGCCATTGGACACCCTTTGTCTACGTGTCTTGCCCGTTTGCTTTGACGAGGACATTTTTCTCAAGAGCAAATGTTGGTGAGCTATTCCTGCATAGCGCAGTACTACCGAGGTCTGGTTGAACCCTCTTGAGAATAAAGTAAGTCGGTCTATGGGGACCGGCACGATCAATGCGCCTTCGGTTGCAAGAGACAAATAAGAGGCTAGAAGCTTGCCGAGTTTGCGTGCGATGGCGCGATCGCCGGACTTCATTTTCAATATTGCGTGTTTGATTGACTCCCCGTAGACGAACGCTGCGCATGCGCCATCTAGCAAGGGAGACTTATGACAGTTGCCGCACTTTCTGGTTTTCGTATGAAGAGGAAGCGCACAACTCAGACAGTGGTTGTCTATTGGTACTAACAACTCAACGCAAGTCTCACAGAATGAACTTTGACAACAAACTCCACAGCCACCGCAAAGGTTAAACAGGTGCACCTAACCCAGTCGCCAAATTTTGACAAAAGTTGCTACTGTTTATGGTACGGTTCGCCGTTAATGATGCGAAAGGCTCTGTAGACTTGCTCGGCTGCGACAACACGAGCCATTTGATGAGGCAATGTAATTCTGCCAAAAGCTAAAAGCATGGAAGCTTGCGCTCTAAAGTCGGAAGACCAGCCATCGGCTCCACCAATCGCTAGCCCAATTTTTTGACCCTGCATGCGCAGAGTAGAAATCCGATCGGCTAGTTCGGGACTACTTGGTAAATCTCCGCGCTCATCAAGGGCAATGATGAAATGATCTGCTAATGCTTTTCGAACCGCAGTTTCGTCCTTGCACTCCACAACGCGGTAGTTGCAATACCTGGTTAAACGCTTACGGTATTCTTGTTCTGCATTAACCCAGTAAGACTTCCGGAGTTTTCCGACAGCAGCCAGGGTAATCGATGTCACAGTTGGTAAGTTTGGTGCGCTGGAATTTTTGCTTCGTCCGGTACCTCAATGGGAACCACCGTAGCTTCTTGCCAAAGGCCTTCTAAGTCGTAGTGACCACGCATCTCGTGAACGAAAATGTGAATCACCACATCACCAAAATCTAGGAGTGCCCAATGCCCAGAGCGTCTACCTTCGATACCATAGTGCCTCACTCCTTCATTCTTCAAAGCCAAGACGATAGATTCGGCAATAGCAGATACTTGCCTCTCTGAACGTGCGCTAAGGATCAAAAGGTAGTCGGCGTAGGAACATTGCCCACCAATATCAAGCATCACAGGTTGTAGGGCTCGTTTATCGAGTCCCGATTGCAGTGCTAAGTCTGCTATCTCGCGCGGTGATAAGTTTGTTGTTGGTTCTTTTAGTGCCTCGTTTTTCACGTTTCTCCTATATTACTACTATTTAGTATTACCCGCGCACCTGTCCAGTGCCATGTATAACAAATCGCTTGGTTGTTAAACCCTCAAGTCCCATTGGCCCGTAAGCATGCAGTCTTGTTGTTGAAATTCCTATTTCTGCTCCTAAACCGAGCTCCCCACCATCCGCAAATCGGGTCGAAGCATTAATCATAACGGACGAAGAGCCCACTCGATTCACAAAATATTGAGCTATTTCAGAAGATTCTGTGACGATTGCTTCAGTATGATCGGAACCAAATTGATGGATGTGCCGAATGGCATGGTCAATGTCATCGACGATTCGCATATTTACAATGGGGGCAAGGTACTCGGTACCGAACTCGTTTTTCGCAACGGTCACGTTATCGGCGAACTTGGTTAGATTACGGTCCGCCCGAACTTCACATCCAAGAGATGTGAGCTTATCCACGAGTAGGGGGACAATTTCTTGTGCGACGTTTTTGTCAATCAGAATCGTTTCAGTGGAGTTGCACGCGCTTGGTCTACCTAGTTTTCCATCTACCGAAACGGCGATCGCTCTTTCAAGATCTGCGCTTTCGTGAATGTAGGTGTGGCAGACTCCCTTGTAATGTTTCAGTACAGGGATTTTCGAATTCTCCGCTACGAAACGTATCAGTCCTTCGCCCCCGCGTGGAATGACTACGTCTATATCTTCATCACAGAGTAGTAGTTCTTTTACGATTGCGCGGTCAGAAGATAGTAGTTGTACGGCGTCCGTTGGTAACCCTGATTTTTTCAAGCCGTCTTTTACACAAGAAAAAAGAGCGAAATTAGAATGGTTTGCAT
Organism: Deltaproteobacteria bacterium; assembly: GCA_020630875.1. Lineage (GTDB taxonomy): Bacteria > Myxococcota_A > Polyangia > Haliangiales > Haliangiaceae > JAHDIH01. Next base: position 440,812 of record JAHDIH010000002.1, read on the forward strand.
CACTCCCTCCTTTAAGAATGACTGCGTTACCAGACTTTATGCAAAGTGCTGATGCATCGGTTACTACATTCGGGCGAGATTCAAAAATCATCGCGACGACTCCCAAAGGAATGCGCACTCTGTCAACGACCAAACCATTGGGCCTTGTAGTGCTCGACGTTACCGTTCCCACGACTGGTTCCAGATCCGCGACATTTTCAATTGCAACGGCAATCGCTTCGACTTGGAGCTCACTTAGCCTAAGTCGGTCCACGAATGATGGTGATAGGCTAGCTGCTACAGCGCTAGTAACGTCTTTTTGGTTCGCGGCTAGAATCTCGGCACTCCGTGAGCGTACCAAAGAAGCGATGCAACGAAGAGATTCGTTTCTTGTCTCTTCAGATGCTGAGGCAAGCGGTCTGGAAGCATGCCGTGCTGATGCGGCAACTTCTCTGGCCTTATCCCTTGCTACGATTGACTCCTACGGAAGTAGGACCAAATCATCCCTGTGAATGACCTCACTACCATGATCATAACCTAATGTTTCGCGAATTTGTGAGGTTTGTAGTCCGATAATTGCAAGTACGCTATCGCAGGCGTAGGCGGTGATTCCCTGGCCAATAATTTCTCCACTTGAAGTGGTAATGGAGACTAGATCTCCGCGGGAAAAACGACCAGACGCACCTACAATTCCCGACGGCAACACACTTTTCCCCTTGTCGACGATTGCCTTAACTGCTCCGGCATCTACGCTGATGGAGCCTACCGGCTTAGCAGAAAACGTGAGCCAGTGTTTACGTGCGGAGATGCCATCGGTCGGATGAAAAATGGTACCAGTCGCCGTCTTTTCAATTAGAAAACTACGAATCTGTTTAGGGCTACCCACTAAAAGCATGGGAATTCCTTGAGACGTCGCAATTGTTGCAGCTTGTAATTTAGTGGTCATTCCTCCGGTACCCAAGCTGGTTTTGTCAACTCGTACCAAAGGCGCGGCTTGTTTTTCTATGTCGTGGATGTTGGCTACGACATTGTTGTTCTTATCTAGCAAACCGTTGGTACTAGACAAAACCACCAACAGGTCGGCCTCGACCAAAGCAGCAACTTGTGCAGCGAGTCTGTCGTTATCTCCTAGCTGTATCTCATCGAAGGAGATGCTGTCATTTTCGTTGATGATGGGAACCGCATCTCTAGCGAAAAGGGTTCGCAACGTTTGACGCGCGTTTAAGAAGCGGCCCCGATTGCCTATGTCTTCGTGAGTCAAAAGAAGCTGGGCAATGGGGATACCTGATAGAGCTTCAATCCACCTTCGCATAAGCTCAACTTGTCCAAGTGATGCTATCGCTTGCAATTGGTGCAATTCACTCGGCCTTTTTTCATCAGTTCCAAGACCGCATGCGATCGCGCCACTAGAAACAATGGCTACATCAACGTTTAGCTTCTTAAGCTCTCTAACTATTTCTCCAAGTTCTTTGCGTGTTTCATCATCTATTACTTTTTGACTTCCTACTTTGATAACAACTCGAGAGAACTCAATATTCAGCATGATGTTCTCTCCAACTGTCGCAAAAAGAAGACTTAATTTCTGCAATCACCCTACTGTTGTCGCTCAGCACTTGATCCAAAGGGCCGAAGAGTCCCGTTGGTATTTCACTGTCAATATCGATTGCATTGACTAAGGCATATTGGTTGGTACCAACGACACGCATCTTTGCGACTAAGTGTTTTAACTGGCTTAGATATCTGTTGTTAGACAATACAGACTTGGCAGCATTAACATAACCAGAGGCAGTATCTTGAAGTATCGCAAGATCTGAATCGTTTATGGTCTCGCAAATGCAAGTGGTCAACCGCTTGGCTTGCTCCGATGAAATCGCAAGGCCCACATGCAGTTTGCTGCAGTAGGTATCAAACAGGGTTGTGGCAAGGAACAGTCGGGTGACGCATTGGTTGGTACTGGACTTGCCTGGCGCAAAACACGCCACCTCAGTCATTGCTTGGCTTAGTAGGGACAGCTCTGATGCACCGATCATTATCTGTCGTTTCTTAGAATGAGCGAGCAATAGAAAAAATATTAGTCGTTGAACGTTTCCACGAGCTAGGCCGGGGGGACTGATTTTCTTGGCCGTTGCCACAACGCAAGCGTCTCGCAAAACTTTGCGTTTTTCTGAGTGACTATTCGATGCAATTAGTGAGCCCACTGTCGCGACTCTATCAGTCTTAAGGATCAATGAAAAGATCGACTATTGCACGCCTACAGGGGGAGCAAGTCCTTTTAAAAGCTTGTTCCGATCGCTGACATCTTGAATTCTCTTATGAGTCCGCACCCATTTTCCCTTTTGGGGAATTTCTATGGCGTCAACGGATGGGGCACCGACTCTATGGGTGACCTTGATAGTAAGTTCGCTTGGCTGGTTTTGCATTGTAATGGTCCCGACAACAGATAGTTCGCCTTCAAATATCATTCCGGTCGTGGCATCTGCCTTCATATCTCCCGTTAGGTTTTTGATTTTTGCGGAAGCAAGTATGCCTTTTGATACTTTTTCTGCAGCTAGAGAAAGCTTGAACTGTTGGCAGGGGGCAATGCATTTCGCATCTCCTTGCTTTTCAATTGCGATGTTGTCTGCCACAGCATGAACGTAGGATGCGAAGTCGCTGGCGACTCTAAGTTGGGCATTGACTATTTCTTCTTGGCTGACGACCGGTCGCCTGTGGTACTTGCCATAGCGTTGACGAACGTAGACTTCGTCGTTGTGCAGAATGTAGTCGACCCCTAGATCTTTGTCGTTGTTCGTTACGGCACGAAACTCTGTCGGTGAGACAAAGTCCAATGTGCTTTCTACGTTGAGCACTCTAGAGTCTTTGAGTTGCAGTTGGGACTCTGATTTCAATCGATGGGCTCCCAACGATTGTGCAGGATAGTTAGCTAGTGCTAGCGCGAACCACTCGGCGGGATTGTCGAGAAGCATTGCTTCGGTCAATTTGGGAGGGGGGATTTTGGTGACCAGACCGTTAAGATCTTTGTCATCAGCACCTGTTCCACCACCTGACGCCACGCATCCGAAGCATAGTGAGCTAATTATGAGCAAATTTCTCACGAACCGGTGATATCTGTTTTTTGCCATCACTTCCACCGTCATTACTGGCGAATTTTGGGCAGTAGCTAGTCTACGGTAACTTTCCATTCAATCTCAATGGGTTGTCCACCAAGGACCCCTGTGGTTTGTCCTTCTCCTGTGAGGATGAAAGTCCCGGGGAACCGCTCATTGACTCCATCAAGTACCAGCTTCTCATTGCAAGTATTCTGTAGACCCGCCTCGCCGTCGCATTTATCGTAGTAACCCTCGAGGCAATTTTGCTCGGGTATTATTGTGAGTTCTAGAGTGCCGTCCTGGTAACAACCTCCACATCCCGAGGACGTAGTAAGCAGTGCTACTTCTGAACTAAGTAAACATAAGATAAGTAACAGCGTACGCATTCCGATAACCTAAAAAATACGAGTGGCAATGTACAGCGACAAGTTTCAGTGTGGTGACTGATGTCACCTAATATCTCTGGCGATATACTTTCAACGGCATTTAAATCGTGGCCAAGATCAACAACGGTTACCTGTAGAGAATGAGCAGACAGAAGACTACAAATCGTTGATTGTAGGTTCAGGTATGCATTGTTTTATTCTGTCGCTTTTGTGGCGATGCAGATTTCATGACGCTATAGTCCCAACGTGATCGAACTGATGCCGGGGGCGTTTGGTTTGGTATTCGGATGCGTGATGGGAGCACTATGGGGTAGCTTTGCAAACGTATGCATTTACCGCTGGCCGCCATCAAAAGAATTTCCAACGGGACGTTCCTGCGCGTTTCCGCCATCTCATTGCTTTAGCTGCAGCAACAATATTAAGTGGTACGATAACCTGCCTTTGATCAGTTGGCTTTGGTTAAAAGGCCAATGCAGATTTTGCAAAACTTCATTCTCTAGCCGCTACCTATGGGTTGAGCTAGCTTGTCTGATTCTTTTTGGATTGATGCATGTAATCGCGTTTTCTTACAAACCCGCTGCGATGAGTCAAAATGCAGCACTTCTGCATTACGTATTTTTGTGCACGTTCGTTTTCATTCTAGTGGTCATTGCATTCATCGATATCGATCATCAGCTCGTACTCGATATCGTAACGTATCCGTGGATTCCAATATTCTTCATGCTGGGGTGTCTCACGTATTCGGTCTCCGCCGAAAGTAGAGTCCTTGGCGTGCTTATAGGGTACGGAAGCATGCGTTCCATCGACATCCTTTGGGAGAAAATTCTCAAGAGAGGCCCCGGCATGGGGGGCGGAGACGCCAAGCTTCTCGCGATGATCGGCGCTTTCTTAGGATGGCAGGCACTACCGATCACGGTCTTTGCTGGCTGCATTTTCGGGATCTTGCAAGCGTTGCCTGCCGCAGTGCGTAAAGGAGAAGAAGACTTTCTCCAACGAAAACTACCTTTTGGTCCCTTTTTAGCGATGGGTGCTCTAACATACGTGTGTCTGATCGCAATAAAGCCACCTTTGCCAGAATTTCTTTCTGCAATTGAGCTCTTTTACTATTCAGATTGGATGAAACTTTATGACCCTCTTTTCTTTAGTCTTTGAAACGCCTGAGTCCTTCGCGACCGCTGTCGGTGCAAGTTCGCCACCAACAATGCGCCACGATGCGTTTACAGACGTACCCGTTGGAAACTCAGTGATTTGCGATGTGCATCTTTCTTGGCTTGATGAATGTTGGCGTTTGCGTGGCAAAAAGGTTTTAAATCTTCCCCCACAAGTGATGTTTGACTCTGGGCAGGAAGCGACCTGGCATTATTTGAATCGCGCGACAACTAACATCACGATGCCAAAGTCGGGGCGAGTCTTTAGTAGAATTCCTATTCGCTTGCCTTTGACCTACAAAGTGGTTCGTGAAGAACACTCTTGGCAAGGGCACGGTTACACTACGGATATCGCAGCAGGTGGTTTGGCTTTTGCTACCGAAAACGCCATCACAAAGGGAGACAAAGTCGTTTTGTCACTACGGTTGTCGGCTTCTACTACGGTGAAATTGACGGGAGAAGTAAAGTGGCGACGCGAAGACCCCATGGCGATCGGAACGGGCGTTCGTTTCAAAGATTTGACCGCTGCTGATCACAAACCGCTGCGCAAGATGCTTTGGGATATTGCGCTAACTGGAAATCATCAGAGGTACGAAAGTACCAATTACGCCGAATGGTAAATTCCAATGATGTTGTTTCTTTGACTCTTCGTTCTTGGATAGAGGCAGAAGCATTTTGTGACGAAAAGATTGCGATGGGATACCCTTTCCATATCGATGGTGTTTCCGCAGAAGAGGGGACCGTACTGACTGTTGCCCTCGAGTTGCCGAACGATATGGTCTTTGCGTTTGAGGCGAGATGCGTGAGGAAGAATCCTAATTCGTTCTTGCTGGTCGGGAGTAATCGTTCCTTGATGCGGCAGCTTCGCGGATTGTTGGACAGTCAATCATCGCTACATCGACCGCAAAAAACCATCGATATAGAAGAAGACATCACGCTAGATGGTGAGGTGGGAGAGCTAGAAACCACCCACGCATCACTGCAGAAACTATTGGAAGACGTATCGAAGCAGCCTATGAAAGCAATGTTTGATGACCTTGATGGCTATTGCGAGTTCGTCGCGAATGTTCATCCTGGCCGATATTCTTCGATAATGAACCCGTCACTTAAACAACTGTGCAGAGAACTACTTTTGATGGCGAATCGAAATCTTGCCAATCAAGCCAACTGTCATTCTCAATTCTTAGGAGAGAGACAGATAGCGAAAACCGAGTCTCCAGATTCAGTTCATGCACTGTTAGCTGAGGTAAACAGAAAGATTGAAAAGGGCGAGTTTGAACTTGCGGGACAGCTGGCGGCAGAGGGGATTCAAAGATTTCCAGCAGAACCTGTTTTGCGAGCTTGTTACCATTACGCCAGCGGACAACTCGCCCTGAGTAAACAACAGCCAATGGTTGCGACCTCCCAATTTGAAGCGGCAATATCATTCGACAATAGTTTCGAGCCCGCATTGGTCGCTCTTGAAAGAATGAGGGTACTTAGGAGAAACTCTTGATCGCCGGGGTGATTGACTTACTTAGTGCAGATACTAAGTGGCACGGCATTACGTTTCACGGTGCAATAAAGACAATTGATTTCAGTGTGCCTTCATGGTTTTCAGTTTGGCCTGACTTGGTCGCTGCGTCTAGCTATGCCGTTTGGTTTGAGACCGCAGGTCGCCAAGGACTCCTCGAACTGCTTGCGACGATTGAAGCTGAAAGAGTGGTTGCAGCAATTGGTGCAACACTTTCAATCCAAAAGCGTCGTTGGTTGCAGCGGACTGGAAAACTTGTCGGCAGAGAAATAATTATTGTAGACCGAGCCATTGCGGTGGAGGAGCGGGAAGCTATTCTGGTCCACAACGGAGGTGTTACCAAAATCCGTAATCACGTCGCCCATGGGGTTCGGTTAGTGCGAGAAAATAGTCGTTTTCCATTTGATCCAGCAATCGGAGAGCGAGCATGGGACGAGCTTCTATCAGGCAAAGCAACGTTAGATCTCACGAATATTGCACTAGCGAGTGAACCCGCCTTTGTTGTAGTGGAAGACTCTACTCTTGCTCGTCAAATGGCTAAGGAACTTGGATTGAAGAGTTCCCGCTTAGAGTCGAGTCTTGGTCATGCACTGGCCGACTCAATAGCATCTGCACTCGGAGGAGGAGATGGTATACTTTTAGTGCCTAGTTCCTCGAGACAGTTGGCGGTGTCCATTAACGACGGGCAGCCTCAGTTGGTCTGTGAGATTAATGATGCACTTCCAATCGTGTCTCTGGTAGGTTTTTTCCCATCTGAAAACATTGTTAGAAATCACAAAGTACAATTGCTTACAAGAGTAGGAGGGGAGTCGTGGGAACCTTGCCGACGTTATCAGCTGATTTCGAGGAGCATGGACCCCATAGAGTTAGAGGTCGCGATAGACGTGGGAGAGTCACCGTCAATTGCGGCTTTTGACATGATGAGGCATAGGCATATTGAGCTCATCGCCGTCGAAGACTAGTCGCCTTTCGCTCGCCAGAATGATTGCTGGCGGCGTTAAGCGAGACCTCGTGGACACCAGTCCACGTCGGTTTCCTTGGATTTTCATCCAAGCTCGCAAGCCTTGCCAGTAATCATTCTGACTTCGCTTGGGTTTGCGGGTTGGCTTGAATTTTCCATTCAAGCTGGAGTGGGGGAGGCTCGATTTTTAACCAAGCTGGTTTGCGGGTTGGCTTGAATTTCCATTCAAGCTGGAGTGGGGGAGGCTCGATTTTTAACCAAGCTGGTTTGCGGGTTGGCTTGAATTTCCATTCAAGCTGGGGTGGGGGAGGCTCAATTTTTATCCAAGCTGGTTTGCGGGTTGGCTTGAATTTCCATTCAAGCTGGGGGGACGAGTTAGCCGCGGCGCCAGAAAGAGATGGTGAAAAGAACAAGCAGTGGGTAGATTTCAAGTCGGCCTAACAGCATGCCGAAAGAGAGTAGGTAGAGTCCGGAGTCTTGCAGGGAGCCGAAGTTATCGGTGGGACCAAACGCTTCAAGGCCTGGTCCAATGGAGTTAAGGGCACTTATTGCTGCTGTCGTCCCTGAGACGAGTGAGGAACCCAGAGCTGTCATAGCAAGAGAACTTATTAGTAGGGCTATGAAGTAAAGAAGGTAAAATCCCATTATGCCTTCTTCGGTGTCTTCGCTGATGATTTGTTTTCCTACGCGAATGGACTGCACCAGCCTCGGACGGACCATTCTCCTCATTTGCAAGGCGGCGTGCTTGATTATGATGTAGAGTCGTATCACTTTCGTTCCACCGGCAGTGGAGCCTGCGCAGGCACCAACTAGCATTAGAGTGACAAGTAGTAACTGAGAAAAGGGGGGCCACAGCTCAAAGTCGGCGGTGCCGAAACCTGTGGTGGTTGCTATAGAAACGACGGTGAACGCGGAAGCTCGAAGCGCTTGTCCTATTCCATTGTACGAGTCCAGTACGTTCATGGTGATTAGAGCAATGGCCATGACCACAAGCAGTGCGTAGAGTCGCACTTCTGGTGATTTTAATAAACTTCCAGGCTTAAATCCGATTAACGCGCGGTACTGTACCGTAAAGTTAATGCCAGCTAAGAACATAAAGAACAAGATTACAAGTTCAACGTACAGGCTGTCGTAGTGTCCAATTGACGCAGATTTTGTCGAAAAACCTCCTGTAGCGATGGTTGCCATAGAGTGACAAATTGAATCAAAGAAATTCATGGGACCCAAAAACAACATGATGGTTTGTAAGCCGGTGATTAGGAAATACAGAACCCACAGCCGCCTCGCCGTAGTAGCAATTCTGGGGGCCAATTTTTCCGTGCCTATCCCTGTTGCTTCCGCTGCGAAAAGTTGCATTCCACCAACGGCAAGTTCTGGAAGAATTGCAACGGAAAGCACAATTATTCCCATACCTCCAATCCAATGAGAGAACGCTCTGGTAAAAAGAATACTGCGAGGCAGGTTGTCTATGTCCGAAATGACACTGGCACCCGTGGTCGTATAGCCACTCATTGATTCAAAAAACGCTTGAGCAAATCCGGTGAACTCTCCACTAAGTCTGAAAGCTACGGCGGTGGCAACGACCACCGTGACCCAAACAATGACTACCGCAAGAAATCCTTCCCGTCGCCGGAGTCCAGCAAACTTTTGATCCCGTACGATACGGGACAGAAAGAGTGCCAACAGCATCAGGGCTGCAATGGGAATGGCATAGCTCGTCCAAATAGCTTCGGACAAGAGCATGGATACGCCGCAAGGGATGACCAAGGACACGACCGAGAACCAGAGGGCACGAATGGCTATGTGAATGAGTGTAATCTTGTTCATCAGGAAAAGAAGGTTGTGATGGCTTTTGAGTCTTGAGGTTTACCGACAACAAGCAAGTGATCGCCCGGGCGAAGCCGGTCTGAGCCTCGTGGAATTCTAACTTTGTCCTTACGTATAATCGCTCCAATTAATGCGTTGCAAGGAATACTCAAGTCGCTGATCGGGCCATCGACAAGATGAGTTGGCGCTTTTTCTGGTACTTCGATTTCTAGGATCTCAGCTTCATGATCTCCCAACATGTGTGCAGACGCGATTCGACCTCGACGCACAAAACGTAAGATTGAATCGGCGACGGTATGTTTGGGACTTAATAGCGCATCAAGTCCCATCTTGTGTCCGATTGGTGCGTACGCAAGTTTATCGTTGCGCACAATTACTTTATGGGCTCCGAGTTGCTTTGCAAAGAGACCGACAAGCATAGCTTTTTCATCATCCGGAAGAAGAACGACAACCGCGTCCGCTTTTTCTTCTAGGCGTTCTTTTAGAATCTCGGGGTCGGTACCATCACCAAGTAAAACCATAGAACGTTTCAGCTGGCTCGAAACCTCTTTTGCTCTGTCTGCATCGGCCTCGACAATTGTTGGTCGAAAGCCTTTCTTTTCTAACTGTTGCGCTAAGTAAAAACCTATGTTGCCGCAACCAATGATCAATACATGACGAACGTGATGCCAGGGCTTGCCAGACAAAATCCACAACTCATCGAGCACATCTGGTGTGCTGACGATATGAGCCCGTGAGTCGCTGCCGATGACGTAACTACCATCAGGAATTTTAAGTCCCTCTTGATCAGATATCGCTACCACTAGCGACTGCTTCGGTAAGACGTCGCCCAGTTTTGACAAAGGCTCTTGGGCCATCGGTGATTCTTCGGTAATCGGCAGTTCTAACAGTGCGATCTGCCCGTCGCACATGTAGTGTATGTCGCCAGAGCCGTCGTAGGACAAGAGTTTCATTACGGCTTCAGCCAATGCGTGTTCAGGGCTTACAATTAGTGAAAGTCCCAGTTCCTCCGCACTCATTGCTGAGTCTTCTGACAAGTATTGGAAGTCTCGAACTCGCGCGATGGTCATTGGATCTTTACCGAACTTCCGTGCGGTCATACACGCTACAAGATTCACTTCATCTACTTCGGTGACCGCAAGCACCAAGTTGGCGCGACGAATCCCCGCCACTTCCAACGTCTTCTTGTTTAATCCCGAACCTTGAACGACCAGACCATCCAGTCGACCATCGAGTTCTTGGGCTCGTCTACTGTTAACCTCAATGATGGCCACATCGTGACCTTCTTCTACCAGTATGGTGGCAAGGTAGCTCCCTACTTCGCCCGCCCCAATAATGATGACGTACACAAGTTACGGTACCAGAACTGACGAGTAGTGAAACAAACGACACCCCGAATTTGCCAAATTCTCATTAGACAAGGACACGTTTTGTATCAATTATCCGTGGAACGCGCTAAATTTGCGTCTAGTTTACGCATTGTGCAAGTCCAACAAAATATAAAGGTTGCCGTAGACGCTATCGTTTTCGGATATGCGGAAAGTACGTTACACGTGCTGCTGATAAAGCAGAAGTTTGGCTCGATGAAGAATACGTGGGTGCTTCCTGGTGGTTTTGTAAAGGACAATGAAAGTCTGGCTGAAGCGGTGCACCGTGAACTCAAGGAAGAAACGGGAGTTGAATTAAAGTATCTGGAACAACTCTATACTTTTGGTGACGTTGCACGTGATCCTCGGGCGAGGGTTATTTCTGTGGCGTATTTTGGCACGGTAAATCCGGAAACGATTGATTTGCAGCCAACAACCGATGCCGAAGATGCTAGATGGTTTCCGGTAAATGAAATTCCAAAGCTCGGGTTTGATCACGAAGAAATTATCTACGTCGCACGTGAGCGACTGAAAGCGAAGCTGAGCTACCAGCCAATAGGTTTTGAACTGCTTAGCAGCGAGTTCCCATTTTCAGACCTGGAAAATCTGTACAAGACGATTCTTTCGTCTGATGCCGTAATTGACCGAAGAAATTTTAGAAAGAAAATAATGAGCTTTGGTTTTGTGGAAGAGACTGGGGAAGTCCAGAAATCGGGAAGCGGTCGTCCCGCAAAACTATTTCGATTTAACCATAGTAAATACAGGAGGTTATGTAAGCAGGGCATCGTCTTTGACATCAAGTTTGTGTAAGTAATACACAAAAGTGTTGCGGGGGCACTCTTTGTTTGCGTATAATATACACAAATGATGATTCTAAATCTTGATAAATGCTTTAACCCAATGCCAGACGCGGTAGAAATCGCGTTCGAAGCGTTCACGTTCTCTGGAGGAGAACCTCACATAAGAATCGCGGATACGGAGCGTTTGGCTTCGGCAGAAAAAGTTTTCGTCAGTCATCGTCTACGTTCCTTTGATGATTTTGGCTTGCTACTTCTAGCCATTGACGCTCTTAAACGAATGCTTACCAATCCAAAGATTGTCGTGCTGATTCCCTATTTTCCGGCGGCAAGACAAGACCGCGTCATGGTCAAAGGAGAAGCGCTCTCTGTGAAGGTTTATGCCGATATTCTCAATGCCAGTGGAATTTCGGAGGTGGTTGTCTTTGATGCACACTCAGAGGTTACTGCTGCTGTTCTCGATAACTGCTTGGTAGAAAACAACCACAAGTTTATCAAGGAAGTGACCCACGCGTTGCCAAGCGACTTGGTATTAGCTAGTCCTGACGGTGGCGCGCTGAAGAAGATCTACAAACTTGCAGCTGCACTTAAAAAGTTTCCCGTCGTTGAGTGCGGAAAGACCCGAGATGTTGCTACCGGAAAACTGTCGGGATTCAAAGTTTACCAAAAAGACTTAGAACGTAAGCCAGTGCTTGTGGTTGATGACATATGTGACGGTGGCGGGACGTTTATCGGACTTGCCGAAGAACTAAAGAGAAAAAATGCAGGGCCCCTCTATTTGGCAGTCAGCCACGGAATCTTCGGTAAAGGCTTGGAACTACTGCTTGAGCATTACGACCATATATTCACAACCGACTCGGTAAAAAATATCGAGTCTACTAAGACATTTACGCAAATCAAACTCGCAACACTTCAAGGAGGAAGACAATAATGACAAACCCACTACTATTCACCGATGGCTACAAGGTCGATCATCGAAGGCAATATCCAGAAGGAACCACGTTGGTGTATTCAAACTGGACCCCGCGAAAGAGTAGGGTTGATGGCATAGACGAAGTTGTATTTTTTGGTCTTCAGTACTTCATCAAAAAGTACATATTAGAGGACTTTGCCAATAACTTTTTTGCTAGACCAAAAGAAGAAATTCTCAAAAGCTATTCGCGCAGAATCAATAACTACTTGGGACCAAATGCTGTAGGCGAAGAGCACATTGGAGCTCTTCATGACCTTGGCTACATTCCCATGGTGTTCAAAGCGCTTCCTGAAGGTGTAAGTGTGCCTATCCGGGTTCCCATGTTCACAATGTACAACACTAAACCCGAGTTTTTCTGGCTCACTAACTACTTCGAAACTTTGGTTTCTACTACCGTTTGGCTTCCGTGCAACTCAGCGACAATTGCTCGTGCCTACCGAAAACTGCTTGATAAATATGCTGCGGAGACATCTTCTGTTGCCGAGTTCGTTGACTGGCAAGGGCATGACTTTTCCATGCGAGGTATGGCGGGAATGGAAGCTGCGCTTATGAGTGCAGCAGGTCATCTTCTTAGTTTCACCGGAACGGATACGATTCCTTCGATAGACTTTTTGGAGACCTACTACCATGCAAACTCAGACAAAGAATTGATTGGTGGTTCCGTCGCCGCAACAGAGCACTCGGTGATGAGTATGGGAACCAACAATGGCGAACAAGCCACGTTCAAGCGTCTCATTACAGAAGTTTACCCAGCAGGGATTGTCTCAGTGGTATCTGATACTTGGGATCTGTGGAAGGTTTTGACGGAATACCTACCTAATCTTAAACAAGAAGTTATGGCTCGAGAAGGTAAGCTCGTTATTCGTCCTGATAGTGGAGACCCGGTAAAGATCATCTGCGGCAACGAAAGCAGCGACATGGGACCCGAACGCAAAGGCGTAGTGGAACTCTTGTGGGATATCTTTGGCGGCACCGTAAACGATAAAGGTTTCAAAGAGCTCGATCCTCACATCGGTGCGATTTACGGTGACAGTATTACGCTTCAGCGAGCGGAAGACATTTGTGAAGGCCTTAAGAAAAAAGGGTTCGCATCAACGAACGTTGTGCTGGGGGTAGGATCGTTTACCTACCAATATAACACCAGAGATACATTTGGGTTTGCGATGAAAGCAACCTACGGCGAAGTCAACGGTGAAGGGCGGAACATCTATAAAGATCCGGTGACCGACGATGGTACAAAAAAATCAGCGAAAGGGCTGATAAAAATTACCAAAGAGAACGGCGTTTACAAATTGCATGATGAAGTGAGCTGGCAGGAAGAAAACGAGGGAGAGCTAAAAGAAGTCTTCCGCGACGGAAAGTTAGTTCAAGAAGAGAAGCTGTCAGAAATCCGCAAACGCGCAAGAAGCTAACAAGATAAGTTGGACAGAGCACCGGATGTAAACGATGGTGCTCTGTTCACTGTCAGCCGCCGGTCTGGTAGAGTTCCTTTAATGGGGTCACTATTAGACATACGTAAAGGAATTTGCCCAGTTTGCAGCGGCAAGGAAATTGTTACCGGGCGACATCGCGCCGTCGAAAGAGACGACGATTACCTAAATCACGGTCCGATTTGCTTGTCCTACGATACAGAGAGAGAGTCTTTTACGGGCCGCCAAGAAATTTCAGATTTGCACGGACAGCTGCAGAGCTATATTTGTTGTGATTGCGGTTACACGCAGATGTACACATTGGGAATGGAGTATATTAAGAGCAAGCTTCGCAAGGTGAGCGATGGAAGTGATGTCAGCGGACCCTACCGCTAGAACGGATTGTCGCAGAATTGCTGGTGAAAGTATTTGAATCAAGTGATAATGACGTATGGTTTTCAGGGGGATTTTGGGAAGCGTATTGGTGGTCGCACTTGGGTGTGGCGGAAGCTCCGGCGGTGAAACAGATAGTGGCCCTTGCACTACAGACTGCGATGCGGCTCCTGCCTTAGGCGTCGAAGTCGAAACGGTTCTCACTGCAGACAATCGCTATGCTTTTGGCTGGGGAAGTGAATCTTCATTGGCTAGCTATTTTACAGACAACATGCCGGACTTTGATGCGTGCGAAATATTCTGTTGTCCTGTAGGTGGTCCCGATGGTGATACTGCAAATGGTCGCGGACCAGAGAGGTACTTAATTCCTCCAAAGGATACCGTCGATGGAAACTTTTTGTACATCATAGCTTGGGCAGATAGGGCTTCTACGCAAGGAGTGCTGGGCCGATTTCGCCGTGCCGATGGTTTGGGAACCCCCATCTACACTGGGATAGGAGACTGGGAAGTATGCGCCACTGGCGAAGATTTTGGCAGAAACGACGCAGGGCCAACGCAGGCGCAAGTAGATTTGGAACTTGCACATTGCAATGCAGGAGATAAACCAATTGCTACTTCAAGTGGTGGTTGGGTAAATCCTTCTGGCGCGGTGACTCAAGGCGCCGTGGGAGCCTTAGAGATTGGAGAGGACAATTCGTCTGCGGGGGGAGAGTTTCCTCTCGCCTGCCAAGATGACGTCAACGGTTACGGCATTGACGCCGACGCAAGATGGATGTGGTACAACTGGGATCCCTCTACCGTGACAAATCCATTCGATTGGCCAGGCGGAAGCGCGAACTTAGACAAACGATTTCTCATCTTTAGATTGCCCTTGCGGGACGTAGTGGTCATCGACTAGAGCAGCGAGTTTTTCAGAGCTTTCATTTCTGCAACGTCTTTAGCCGACGGTTTAGGATAGTTAATGTCGAGCGAATCCAGCTTGGCCGCAACAATTTCTGCCACCGCTCGTCTCATAAACGGCTTGTCGTCTGCGGGAATGGCATACCACGGAGCATGCGATTTAGAGGTCTTGCTCAAGAGTTCTTTATACGCCGCCATATACTTTTTCCACTGAGTACTTTCTCGAACATCTCCAGAGGAAAATTTCCATTGGGACTTGGGTTCTTCGATTCTAGCTCGGAACCTAGTGTGTTGTTCTTTCCTTGAAACGTTAAGCCAAAACTTGAGAATGATTGTACCTTGAGCTGCGGCGTAGCTTTCAAATTCATTAATATGCTGAAGTCGTTGGTCCCAGAACTTTTTATTAACTTTGACATTTGGAATCCCCTGTCCGGCAATGTACTCAGGATGAACGCGAACCACCAACGCTTCTTCGTAATGCGAACGGTTGAAAACTCCTATCGTTCCACGTGGTGGCATCGCTTTATGGATTCGCCACATATAGTCGTGACTGAGTTCTTTAGTGGAAGGCGCCTTGAATGAATGAACGTGACAGCCCGCCGGGTTGACGCCACTCAATACCTTTCGAATGGTTCCGTCTTTGCCTGCGGCATCCATCGCTTGGAAGACCAACAGGACACTATAGCGCCCGTCAGCGTAAAGCTTTCGTTGCAATTTTGAAATTTTCTTTACAGCTTTTCGCAACTTCTTTTCATTGACCTCTTGATCGGCGTGGTTTGCCGTCGGTCTGGTGGGAAGTTTGCTGATGGTAGGGACACCTTTTACTCTATATTCATTCCAAGTGGTCTTTGCCATATTGACAGAAGCATACAGAAACATCAGAATTCTTTCACAAAAGGAGACGCGATTATGTCGGATATTTTAGTCATTGGTGCTGGCGGCGTGGGAGCGGTGGTTACTCACAAGCTAGCTGAGGATCCATCAACATTTGATAAGATTACGTTGGCAAGTCGAACGGTTTCGAAGTGCGAATCCATTGCGGCGAGAGTCAAAAGCATGCATGGAAAAACCGTCGATACTGCTGAGATTGACGCAGATAATGTTGCCGCGACAAGTGCGCTAATCGAGCGGGTAAAGCCGAAAATGGTCATTAATGTCGCACTCCCCTATCAAGATCTGAACATCATGGATGCTTGTTTGAACACGGGAGTGCACTATCTGGATACGGCCAACTACGAGCCGCGTGATGAGGCAAAGTTTGAGTACAAGTGGCAGTGGGCGTATCAAGAACGCTTTGAAAAAGCTGGGCTGATGGCTCTTCTAGGCTCAGGCTTTGATCCGGGAATGACCAACGTTTTTTGTGCCTACGCACAGAAGAACTTGTTCGATACCATCGATACCATCGATATTCTCGATTGCAATGGTGGAGACCATGGTCATCCGTTTGCGACGAACTTTAACCCTGAAATTAACATCCGGGAAATTACGCAAAAGGGGAAATATTGGGAAGAAGGAAAGTGGATTGAAATTCCTGCGATGTCGGAGATGCAAGTTTTCGACTTCCCTGAGGTGGGAGAGCGCGATGCGTACTTACTTTATCATGAGGAGCTAGAGTCTCTTGTATTGAACATCAAAGGTCTAAAGAAGATTCGGTTTTGGATGACTTTTGGTCAAGAATACTTAACCCACCTTCGTGTATTGCAAAACGTCGGTATGACGCGAATTGATGAGGTAGACTACTTCGGTACTCCTGTATCTCCCATCAAATTTTTGCAAAAGCTTTTACCGGATCCAGCCTCCCTTGGGAAAAACTACAAAGGAAAAACATCCATTGGATGTCTAATAGCTGGCGAGAAAGATGGCAAGAAACTCCGCAAGTTTATCTATAACGTGGCGGATCATGAAGTAGCCTACAAAGAAACCGGGGCACAAGCGGTGTCGTACACCACTGGCGTTCCTGCCGTCACTGGCGCAAGAATGATGTGCAAGGGTATTTGGTCGGGAGCAGGGGTTTTCAATATGGAGCAACTCGATCCGGATCCATTTATGAACGACATCGGACAAAGAGGGCTTCCTTGGCATGTTCAAGACCGTTAGTGCGCTAGAAGAAATACTTGGTGAACTGCCGAGTCCTTGTTATGTCGTAGATAAATCTCTTTTAGAAAAGAATGCACAAAAGTTGGCGGAATGCTCTGCGCAAAGTGGTGCCAAAATACTTCTTGCACTCAAAGGATTTTCGATGTGGTCAACCTTTCCTATTTTGTCTAAGTATTTGGACGGGGTGGCCGCAAGTTCTCCATGGGAAGCAAGGCTCGGTAGGCAAGAGTTCGGTAAGGAAGTGCACGGATATGCGCCAGCGTACAAAGAGAGCGAGTTGGAAGAGATGGATCGTCTATGCGATCATCTTGTTTTCAATTCCTTGTCACAAGCAGAAGCTCTCAGCCGACATTGTAGTTCTTCAACGCGCCTAGGTATCCGGGTGAACCCCGAACATTCAGAAGTGGCGACCGCCTTGTACGATCCTTGTGCGCCTGGTTCTCGCTTGGGCGTAACCATTGGAGCTTTCAAAGAACGTTTGCCTGAAGGAATTTCTGGCATTCACATGCATACGCTTTGCGAGCTTGGTGCGGACGCATTGGAACGCACGGTGTTAGCATTGCGTGAGAAAGCCAACCCATTGCTTGAGCAGTCGAGTTGGATTAACCTGGGCGGAGGCCATCACATTACCCGTGACGACTACGATGTCGCAAAGCTTGCATCTGTAGTTGGCAGACTGAAAGATGATTTTGGGCTAGAAGTAATCTTGGAACCCGGAGAGGCTATTGCCTTGAATACTGGTTGGTTAGTCTCAGAAATTGTCGACATCACCAACAACAACGGACCGATCGCAATTCTTGATACGTCGGCTACGGCTCATATGCCGGACGTTTTAGAAATGCCATACCGACCGCAAATTTGGAATGCAGGAGCGGCTGGTGAGAAAAAGCATACTTACGTTCTCGGTGGCATGACCTGTTTGGCGGGCGACGTTATCGGTGAATATTCGTTTGATGAAGCGCTTAAAGTCGGAGACCGTCTAATTTTCGGGGATATGGCTCACTACAGTATGGTGAAAAATACGACATTTAATGGCGTCCAATTGCCAGCGATTGTGGAATTTAGCCCAATAAGTCCAAGTTTTGAGGTAATCCGGCGCTTTCACTATGATGATTTTAGAAATCGTCTATCGTAACTAGATTGGTTTGACTGACGGAGTTGAATCGGTCATCGTATAGGGCAGCGCTTCATGATTTTATACGGCTCATTTTTAGCATTGATTTTGGTACTGCTCGCTTTAGACTTAGGCGTCTTTCACAAAGACGATCACGTAATCGATGCAAAGGAAGCACTAAAATGGAGTGCGTTCTGGATTGGTCTCGGAGTAGCTTTTTCAGGTGTCGTTTACATCATTTACGAACACGGGCTTCTTGGCATCGCGTCAACTCTAGATCTCGCCCAATGTGGAAATACTCTTACTAGTGATTGCCTTGTCAGCTCTAGAATTAGTGGCACGCAAGCAACGTTTGAATACTTGAGCGGCTATCTTATTGAGAAGTCTTTGAGTGTCGATAACATTTTTGTAATCGTCATTATCTTCCAACGTTTCAAAATCCCCCCGATGCTGCAACACAGAGTCTTATTCTGGGGAATTGTAGGAGCATTGGTATTCCGAGGGGGAATGATTGCCGCAGGAATCCAAGCATTGCGACAATTTGACTGGATGTTCTACGTCTTTGGAGGACTACTGATCTTTCTGGCGTTGAAGATGCTGATTTCTCATGACGACGATGACGATCCGACTGATAGTATGATGGTACGGGCAATTACCAAGGTCATTCCGTTCTCCAAGAACATCGATGGCCACAAGTTCGTTCTGAAAGAGAACGGGAAGAAGGTCTTTTCTAGACTGGCGCTAGCACTTCTTGTCATTGAAATAACGGACTTGATATTCGCAGTTGATTCTATCCCAGCTGTTTTCGCAGTCACGCAAGAATCATTCATTGTATTCTCCTCAAACATCTTTGCTATATTGGGACTGCGCTCTCTCTACTTTGCGCTGGCCGATCTGGTTCATCGTTTTGCCTACTTGAAATACAGTCTGGTGGGCATTTTGTTGTTTGTTGGTGTGAAAATGATCTTGATCAATCAAGGGATTCATCTTCCAACATTGGTATCCCTCGGTGTAATTTGCGGCCTCCTGGTTATGGGAATACTCTTCTCGCTAAAGATGACGCAAGGTGCGGCGTCGTTGTCGGACGAAGCATCTCCCATGACCGATGAATCACTCCTGAATCTTGGCGTTCGAGACGGTTCAGAACACGACTAACAGTTGTTTTTCGGTGCAACATTGATGTGAACCATGTGTCCTTAGGGTATGAAGTATATAATCTTGCTTTTTTGCCTAGCGTGTTCACCTAACCTACGAACTGATACTGCGGTAGGTGCAAGCCCTCCGGAAGGCGTGAGCGTTGAAAAAAATACGGAGAAGTTAAGAGCCTGCAACGGTATTGAAAAAGCGATATGCCTAATGAAGAGAGGAGAATTTGCAAAAGCGGAGCAAGTCTACAAAAGTCAACTCTATGCATTCAGGGAAATTGTAACCTTCTCAATACTCAATAGATACTTGTTGGGTTGTCCAGCGTCGGTGATTGATAGCATGTGCGTTAAAGTCGAAGTGAAAAAGATATCTTCCTGCTTTGATAGCTATCGACAGTGGAGTGTCGACTTTTCTACAGCGCGACCAAAACCTAGAACTGCTTATGGTGCTTTTGGGGCAGAGATTGCATCTATCATTGAACTTGATGATGAGATTGCAAAAACAATGGTTCCACTCCCGAGTGGTCTAACATTTGACTTCAAGGACCCCAAAAAGATGAAAGATGACAAAAACAGATTCTCTAAGTGGGCTGAGTTCCGGTCGGCAGCGATACGGACGCTCGTAAAAAAACTAGATGCGTTACAAGTCAAAACCGAGCTAGCTGAGGCTCTCGTCAACATTCGGAAAGGCGTATTGGCCCAATCCTTCGCGGACGAACTGAGGGCGGTGCCACTGCCAATGATGCTATTAGACGGAAATCAACTCACACCTTCGATGCGACACGATGTAAAGAGTTCCTACTGTCTGGCAACAGGAGAAAAAGTGGGTGAGTTGAAGCGCGTCGCCAATGAAAACTTCAATCGAAGTCAGCCCTTATTGAAGGTGAAGCTTACGCTAAACTAAGGGTTGGTAGTGGTCGGTGGTGGAATTTCTACCGGAGCTTTGGGAACCAGCTCAAGACCACAGTTGTTACGTGCATGCTTTTTGTAATGCTCTGCTTTGATGCGTTTGTAATATTTCAACGCTACGGACTTATTCTTGAGACTGCAACCCGCGCTGGAGCAGACGTAGTTTAAGTTGTCGTTGAGCCCCTTAGCTTTGCTGCAGAGTGAAATCGCCGTCTTAAATTTGCCCTCTTGGGATGCTGTTCGAATTTGTTGCTTGAGATCAACCACCGGTGGCGCAACCGAAGAAGAGGCTGCGGACCTTGAACTAGAAGAAGCCGCTTGTGTGGCGACGGAAGATGACGAATTTGAAGCGACAAGCGTTTCATTCCGCTTGCACGATTTTGTTGCCGTTGTGATGGGAGCGCCGAGCTTCGGCCAAGCAGAAAGTTGAGCGCTAAAGTCGCGCCTTAACTTCTTAATCGCAGGTTTACATTGTTTGCGAGAGACCGCCGAGTTGGCAGCGCTTTCGATTTTCGTTCTCCATACGCCTTCCTCATCATCAACCCGCTTCTGAGCGAGTTGTTTCAACTGTGGATCTTCTATTTTGGCAACAAGCCCACTAAGGGATTTAAAGTTCTTCGCCTCGATGGCGGACTCGATTCCGTTGAGTTGATCTTCTGCTACTAGCTTTCTGTCTATTTGTGCCAGCCATTTTTTCGCTTCTGCATTTTCCGGCTCAATCTCCAAAACCGATTGCAGTTTCTCTTTTGCCAGCGTCCAGTCTTTTTCGGTCATGTACGTATTGGCTGACGCAAGTAGCGAGTCAACCTTAGAAGCGGCTGGGTCAATCAGTTCTGTACCTGCATCTTGATAGACGGTGGCTACGCTGGAAGAGACCACTTCTTCTTTATCCGAACTTCCTCCCATGCCGCGTAGAAGCATCAACACAACAGCGGCTGCTAATCCTAACCCGACCGCCCACGGTAGCAGAGACGATCGTTTTTTCTCAGCTTCTGGTTCGGCCAGTACTGCCGGTGGTTCGAATGATTCCCCTGCTTCCACAAATCGCACCCGAACATGGCCGAGCTCAACGATATCTCCTTTACGCAATTCGACTCGGTCGTATTCTTCTCCGTTGATATGCAGTCCATTGGCGGAACCCAGATCTTCGATGATGTATCTGTTGTTCTTTAGAAGAATTTTACAGTGGTTTCGGGAAATGGAACGGTGATCGATCTGGATCTCGTTTTCCTCGGTTCTACCAACCGTGACCGCTTTCCCGCGAATAGGAAACACTCGTTGAGTCAGGTTGTGCGATAGCACCACCAGCCTCGCTGGTTTCGTCTCCACCTTTCGTGTTGGCTCACTCGGGGAGGCCACGGGACCTAGAGGCGACGTTTTTTTCGCAGTTGATTTGGCCTTAGCCGTCAGTGCAGTTTGTTCGTTGGTGTCGAAAACATCTGCGGCAGCAGTCGCCGATATTGTTTCCATCTTAACCGTAGAGTCGTTGTCGTTGACGACACTTGGAATTGCGTTGACATCGTCACCATCCGTGTCTTCCTTTTTGAGTTCGATCAGATAGTCACCGATTCGAACTCTGTCTGACACATTAAGACTGCACGCACCCTTTATTTTTGAGCCGTTGACTCGAACTCCGTTGTAAGAGCTGAGGTCTTCAATGGTGATATTTGACGATTCTCTTGCGATTCGGGCATGACTACGCGAGACGTTTCGCTCAGTAAGACGAATGGTATTTCCATCTTCTCTACCAATCGTTACTTCGTCGCGAATGAGGGGCACAATGGTGGTTTTCCCCTCGTCATCCTGAATTACAAGTTTCAACATAGTCGACCATTCAATGGTAACAAATTACCGAGGTCAAATGCATGTGGACAAGCTCAGAAAGAGAAATACTTTTCTGGATTTAGTGCGACTCCTGCAGGACCTACATTAGCCCTGAGCTCGAAATGCAGCGCTCCCTCGGACACGCCGATTACTGTCCCTTTGTTCAACTTCTTACTGTGAACCCCCTCAGACAGCCGAATACCACTGTAGATCGTCGAATAGTCTCCGTGATCGATGATTACTACGGAGCTGCCATCGAGCTCACCGATGGAAGCTACCTCGCCAGCTGCAGCCGCAACGACCTTGGTGCCTGGAGCAAGTTTGTAGCTGAGCCCTGTATTCAGAACACGTACACCACGTCGACGTAGAGTCTCAAATCTTTGATGAGGAACTACGGACACTGGCCTGGCGAGTGGAGGAGGGGTAGGGAATCCTTCCTTAGCGAGACGTTCGAGGTCGATCTTGATCCCGCGTTGGGCACGATCTAAGTCAGCCAACTCAAGTTTTGTTCGACGCCAAATTGAAAGAGACGTTTCAACTTTGTTTTTCACTTGGTGCCGCACCCCCGGATGTTGCCTCACCGCTAGACGATTCAGCATTGTTACTTGTTTGGCAAATACTTCGCGGTGACGACGGACTCTTTGTTCTACAGTTTTTATTGCGTCGGTTAGGAGATTTTGTTCGACTAGCAGCTGCTTCTGAAGCGTTGAGTTAACGTCAGCGTTAGCGATACCGGTTAATAACAACAGTGCTAAGACGCTAGCGCGCATTTCTACCTCTAGTCGCCAAAGAAACCAGTGTCACTGCTGAAACCATGATTAGCAGAAGAGTGAACTGAGAAGCAATCGGTGCATTTTGCAGCTCGAGATGAATGTTTTCAAACAAACGACGAGAAAGAATCAGCCCTAAGATTCCTCCTAACGTCACGAATGGAACCAAAAGACCAAAGGAGAGTCCTTTGGTTTGAAGTGCTGAAATGCCTTGAAGTGTGGCAACGTTCATCAAAGGATAACTTCTATTCTTTACGATTGCTGAATAGGCCAAGAGCAGGCAAAAAGAGAGTATCCCCGCAAGGATGCCTCCGGCACGAGCCATTTTCCCCCAGTGACTTGCTTGTTTTTTATCCAGATCGACATGGTTGACGGAAGCCATACTTTCGATGCTCTCCAATACCTTAGGCGAAATAGACTCAACGTCGGCTTTCCATACTTCCGGCAATTCGTTTAGAAGTTCTTCCGATTCTTCCAATGTTAACGAGAGCGAGGCGAGATTTGTTTCAGTCGCGATTTTTCTAAGAGGTACTTTTAATAGGCTCGATACGTCACTGCCTACGGCGTGACTGCCAGGTTCGGCAAACACCGTAATCTCGATACTTTGTTGAGAAGCCTGAGAGCCAGAAAAACCAACGATGGCTACGCTTAGCAGTAGGAACGCCATCATCCCGACAATCGCCCCAAGAATGTGGACGCGCAGGGCAATGGATTCTCGAATGCCTAGTGAAATACTGGAAAGAAGCGTCATGCGACCTCCTTAACAACAGAGAGCTCAAACTCTTCGTAGTCGACAGGAACATCGAAAACTAAAGCCTCCTCCATTGAGAAGTCTATTTCCAATTCCTCAGACTCTGAGAACTGTAGTTCTGCGATTGAATCACTTAGGTCGAAGACCGGTTCGTCACCAACTTCTGCGGGAAGATTACCAGCGTGATCGCTAGTAACAATGGGGTACTCTCCAGAGCCTGCAGCAATCATTCTTTGTTCCTCAAGGGCGGTGATTTCCCAACGACTTAGGAGTGCCCAATTATGGAACCATACGTTGTCGGTCGCCACCAGCGTCGTTTGCCCAAAGCTTTCTCGATCTCTAATGATTTGCGCCAACGATTGAGCTCCTTCTTCACCCATTCCAAGCAGTGGGGAGTCTAAAACAAGTAGTTGAGGAGAAAGTACCAGTGCGCAAGCCCATGCTACACGCGTTCTCACTTGGGTAGAGAGGTGTTTGGTTTTGACGTCGGTGTCGACATCAATTCCAACTTCTGCAAGCATTCTCATACCAATAAATTTCGATTCCTTTTGGCAAATGCCGGCAAGTCGTAGCTTCAGCATTACGTTCTCTAACGGAGTTTTCGAAAGCATCAGCAGATCGTGTCCGAACATGATTCCCATCTGACTTCGAATCTGAGACTGCGACCGGGACGTCAGTCGATGAATGGGCGCGTCGAACACAAAGACTTCTCCGTTGTCGGGAGTTATCTCACCGGCAATGAGTCGACAAACGGTGGACTTTCCTGAACCTGTGATGAGACGTGTGTGCGTCTCCTCCAAAGTAAAGTTTACGGAGCGGAGAATGCTTTTATTTCCCCTTTTATGGGTGACGTCCGAAAAAGAAATCATGTTCCTTAATATCGCGGTTCTCACTCGTGGGCCAAAAATTGGCAAAAAATGAAGTGCGCGAATGTTCAGGGTTTACAGCAGTATGAATTTGCTTCAATATTAGAAGTGCCTAAGGGAATAACAAAGGGGGATGAGATGAAACAGATAATTTTTGCATGTTTAGTAATGGGAGCGTCAGCTTGCGCTGTGGGAGACGACTCGGTGGGAAGTGATGGCGCCGTCGTAGGTGCAGTGCTTGACGGGGAGTATAGTATTGAAGATTTAGGAGATGATTCCTATGAAGTTCACCTATTGGTGGACGGCGTGGAGTACGGCGGAATCGTTGACAGCTTAGGGGAAGGCGAACTCGTTCGTGTTCATGAAGGCGAACGAAACGTGGACCTTGATGGTGCTGGAAGCTTAGCGACACGCGGCCTCGAGGCAGGACCAATGGACGGACCTCGGCTTTCTCCTCTTCGACCTTACCGCGGTGGATCTCCATGGAGAGATAACAGGCGAGCAGGTGGAGATATGCAGTCTCCTTGGTTTCAGCCAGGAACTTGCCCGCAACAACCGTGCGCAACTCAAGGTGGAGTAAATAACGAAATTACTTTTGCATCGCTTGCCGATTCGCAATACCAACTAGAGCGAATCGTAGCTGCAGCAGTAGCAAACCTATAACCGTCACTAAGACATTTCAATTGCCCGGGTCCAGGCTTTCTTCGTGAGAGCCCTAGACTCGGGTGTTGTCGTTGGAGTGAAGCTTCTATCATTTTGCCAAGCTGTGGCTACGGCAGCTTGATCCGGCCAGACACCAACTGCGAGTCCTGCTAAAGCCGCAGCACCGAGGGCCGTAGTCTCCACGACTTTTGGGCGGTCAATGCCAACTCCCAAGGTATCAGCTTGCATTTGCATGAGTAGGTTATTGGCGGCAGCACCACCATCTACTCTGAGTTTGTCCAGCACGATGCCTGCGTCCGTCATGGTTTGGAGAATATCTGATATTTGCATTGCGATTCCTTCCAAGCAGGCTCTCGCAATATGCCCCTTTCCAGAACCTCTAGTGAGGCCTGTGATGGTGGCTCTAGCGTCAGGTCTCCAATACGGCGCTCCAAGCCCTGCGAATGCTGGGACGAACAGTACTCCTTCGGAAGAGTCCACAGTTAAAGCTAAAGCTTCTATATCTTTTGCTGAGTCGATCAACCCAAGCCCGTCTCGTAGCCATTGTACTGCCGCACCTGCGATAAACGCCGATCCCTCCAGGGCGTATTGCAAAGGTGTATTTTTTACGTGACAAGCAAGCGTGGTGAGAAGTCCTTCCGGGCAATCTGGTCTTTTAGCTCCCGCATTCATTAGAATGAAAGCACCTGTTCCGTAAGTGCACTTTGCCATACCTCTGGAAAAACAAGCCTGCCCAAATAACGCGGATTGCTGGTCTCCAGCGATTCCAGAAATACTAATCCCTGCGGGGATATTTCCTTGCTCTACTGTGGTTCCGACGACTTCAGAGGAAGAAACCACCTTAGGTAGTGCATTCTTGGGGATACCGAACAATTTCAACATTTCATCGGACCATTCACCTTTCTCGATATCAAAAAGCATGGTTCTGGAAGCGTTCGTAGCATCGGTAACAAAGCTCGCTCCCCCAGTTAGTTTCCAAATCAAATAGGTGTCTATGGTACCGATGCAGATGTCCCCATTTTCAGCACGAGTTCTAAGGTCCAGCTCATCCAAGAGCCATTTCATTTTTGTCGCAGAAAAGTAGGGGTCAAGAAGTAATCCAGTAACTTTTCTGATTTTTGGTTCGAGTCCATCAGATTTTAATTCTTGGCACAGTTTCGAAGTTCTTCGGTCCTGCCAGACGATGGCATTGTGAAGTACTCTCCCCGATTCTCTTTCCCATATCACGGTGGTTTCTCTTTGATTTGTGATACCGATGGCTGCAATCTTAGACGGAGCTATGGTCTGGGTCGCTTCACTGAACGATTCGAGAACCGATTGCCAAATATCATCAGGATTATGTTCTACCCATCCTGGCTTTGGGAAAATTTGTTTGTATTCAGTGTTTGCTTTGGCAACAAGTCTGAGCGCGTCATCAATAATCGCAACGGTGCTCCCCGTAGTGCCCTGATCAATGGATACAATGTAGGTCATGCTCTAAACATTGCACTACCTAGCTAACCTGAGCAAGAGCAGTTTCCCTCTTGCTCGCGCATTGACATCAGCTCCCTGTCGCCGATAATAGTGGATAGGGGGGATGAGCGAATGGAACACACGCATCACGAAGGTGCAGCCGGTACAAACGCAAGGGGACACCGGTCCGTCCTGTCTCGTATTCATCTACCCACCAGGCCCATTCATGGGTCGACGTTTTCCTCTTGATGAAGAGAAGATGTTGGTCGGCCGCGGGAGTGACGTATCCATTTTAATCGATCGAGACTCGGTCTCCAGGCAGCACGCGAGGCTTTTTCAGATCGACGAGATGTGGATGGTCGAAGATCTCGACTCTACAAACGGCACCTACGTAAACGATCTGCCAGTAAAACGTTCTCCGCTTTCCAATGGTGACTTTTTGAAGATAGGTTCTGTAATTTTCAAATTTTTGAGTGGGGTAGGAATCGAAACTTCCTATCATGAAGAAATTTACAGGATGACAATCATCGATGGACTCACTGGCGCTCACAACAAAAGGTACTTTCTCGAATTTCTTGAGCGAGAAATAGCGAGATGTGCGCGCTATCAAAGACCTCTTTCTTTACTTATGTTTGATATCGACCATTTCAAGAAAGTAAACGACACCCGGGGACACTTAACCGGCGATTACGTTTTGAAAGAACTTTCTAGAAGGATGCGTGCAAGAATTAGAAAAGAAGAGCTGTTCGCTCGCTATGGTGGCGAAGAGTTTGCCATTGTCTTACCAGAAACAGACCCAGAGACGGCACGACACGTTGCCGAGCAAATTAGAAGATTAGCCGCAGATGAGCCTTTTGAATACGAGGGGGAG
This sequence comes from Deltaproteobacteria bacterium, assembly GCA_020630875.1. GTDB lineage: Bacteria > Myxococcota_A > Polyangia > Haliangiales > Haliangiaceae > JAHDIH01. The sequence continues at coordinate 468,016 of JAHDIH010000002.1, forward strand.
ACATTCACTTGTACCATCTCTGTGGGACTGTGCACTCTCCTTGGAGAAAGCATTGAGCCGTCAGAGTTTATCAAGCGGACAGACGATAAGCTCTATGAAGCCAAACGGTCGGGTCGCAATAGAGTGGTCGCCGATTAGCGGCAAGGCATGACGTCTGCACTGCACATATAGATCATATCTTCACAAATCGCGTTAACTCCGCGTTGGCACGCTGAAGAAAGCACTTTCTTCGCTTCTTTTACATCAGGATTACTTACGTCTTTATTGAGATGCATCGTTGCGTAGTCTCTACAAGCAATTTCAAATCCTAACTCACAGGACTTTTTGTAGTGCGCGGCAGCGGTATCATCATCTCCGACAACACCAACTCCTTTGCGGTAGTAATTTCCCAGCTCATTGCAACCCCACGCGTCTTCAGTATCGCACGCTTTCTTTGCATACTCTGCGGCCATCTCACTGTCGTAATCGATACCTACGCCAGAAGCTAATCCAATACCCGTGACGGTACAAGCGGTGGAACTTTTGTTGCTGTCGCAATAGGCTTTGGAAAGGCGTACTAGTTTCTTTCTCCAGATCGCATCCTGCTCAGGCGTTCTTACCTTGGTTAATTGTTTGTCGCATTCAGGGCTGTTTTCTGAACATCCTTGTACTTTGAGCCAAACTTCCCGATAGCAAGAGGGGAGATAACCCAGGCTGCACGCTTTGCGATACAGACTACTAGCTGAGCGGTGTTTCTTAATTTTTCTAAACATGTAGGCCAGATTGTTGCAAGCTAGTACATCTCCGATGTCGCAAGCGGACTTGTATTGGGCTGCAGCACTTTCTATATCTAGCGCCGTACCGATACCGTTTTCTTTCAGGTATCCTATTTGACCGCAAGCCTGAATTGATCCCAACTGACACGCTTTTACTGCCAGCGAATATCCAAGTGTCGCGTCGATGTTTTTCACTAGTTTACGAGAGACGAAAATTGATTGATTGTAACAGGCGGGCGCGAATTCATGCTTGCTGCACAGGTCGTTGAATATCTCATATGCTGCATCAAATTCCCCGCGCTTCTCCAATGCGCTTCCTATCCAAAAACAACCAGCAACACGCCCGTCGTCACAGGCTTTGTTGGGATCTTTAATTGGAGGTTCCAACTTCCACAGTTTCCACCAGCTTTGTTTGGCTTCTACAACGTCAACTTTTGAGACAGGCTGTACGTTCTTTGAGGTACAACCCAAAAGAAGGAGCAATACTGTAACGACTTTCATCGGCAGACGTTAGCACACTTGTTGCTTAGGAAGGCATTAGTTGTCGGAGTCGCGCGACAACTGCCTCGTCTTTGACATTTAGCGGAGGGGTTTTGTCGTACTGCTCGTAGAATAAGCTAGGATCACCGGTGATATCTAGCGCTTTTCTGATCCTACGATTGTCTGGTGTAAACCCTCGATGAAGCAGTCGTTCAATACAATTTCCAACGGTACCAGTTAATCCGCAAACCATAACAAAAGAGGTTTCTGGAGAAATTGTCCCGCAGGATTTTTCTAATTCGGTCAATCGCTCTGGCAAAAAGAAGTCTTCGACTCGACCATGCGCGTGAGTCCAACCATCGCCCTCCGATGGTCTGGAGATGCTTGGAAAGTAATGGAGCCCATTGGACGATGCGACGCTTTCCATTTCTGCTTTGTAACCGATATCATCTGCATAAGATGCCGCGTGAAGTAAAACGAACTTAGACAAGTCAGCTTTTGGGTTATCCGCCAGGCGACTACGAACGATACTAACGAAAGGTGCGGCGCCGGTTCCGGCGGCGACCATGATGCAAGTTTTGTGGGGCTGCGGTTGGATGTCTTTTATGGTGAACTTGCCCGTTGGATTAGGCCGCAGGTAAAGACGTTCTCCAACGTTACACTTCCATAGTAAATGAGTCAGCGGATTGTCTGATTCTGGTTTTGTTACGTAGCGGATATAGAATTCAACCGCCGCCGTTTCGTGCGGAGAAGAAGCAATTGACATGGCGCGTCTCACGGATCCCTTGTCTTGGTTTACTTCGTTGTTCATCCCAATCACGCAATATTGACCAGATTCAAACCAAGGCGCCGGGGGAAGATCCGCATCAGGTTTGATCGTAAAAATTGCCAAAGTTTCGGTTAGATCCGTTCTAGAGATCAAAGTGGCATTATATTCTAGCGGTTTGGCCATCAGAGGAATCGTAGCACTTTGGGTCATTAATTTGTACAAATGGCAAAGGCTATGGTTACATCGATCATCAACGTTGAACTCCATAAGATCGAGCATGATCCTACGCCACAGTTTTCGGTTCAGGACCGTGGAAGAATTGCACGCGGCACCGATCCTGGAGGCGTTCCTTCTCTCGTTCGCGAAGAAATGACCGTAAACGCTGCAATTAGTCAATTGCAGCTTTCGTACGCGCGGCTCTTCAATCGTGGGATTAACTGGGGGGAACGAGTCGTCGTACAATCTAGAACGCCGATGGCAAGGCTTTGGCCGGCGTCCATTCGACTGGGCAAGTTAGTGAAACTAGGTCGGGCCATTCGCCATCCACTGTACGAGTCTCTTGTAGAGCGCCGGCGCCTTGTTGTACTTCCCATTCATCCTCTCGAACTTCTTGAAAAAGACCTGTATTGCAGATTTATGCCACTTGGACGTGTAGCGCACAACGTCATACTGGAAATTCCTGACTCTCCTATGCTTGGTGAAGTGCATCAGCTCGAGCGAAGACTTATTTCGTTGCGTCACTTGGGTTACCGCATTTGCATTGGTGGGTTTGACTCCAGTGATAAACAAGTTGTTTTGGAAGCCAAACACGTCGATTTTATTCGTCTCGGACCATCTCTGGTTGATGGCATCGAACGCTATCCAGCAAAACAGGAATTGTTACTGCAAGTGATCTCCAAAGCCCATGACAGCCGTACCGAAGTACTGGCCTGCGGTATCGAAAACAAAGCTCAATTCGATATATTAAGTCGATTGGGTTGCGACGTTATCGAAGTGCCACGCTAGCCACCCATTGTGGAGCTCTTTAGTCTTCTGTAAACGTCTGCGTAATCCATCGATGGTGCGCTTCGAAGAACAATCGTCGGCGTATTAGTACTTGTGAGTAGCTTCTCTGAAAAGTCTCGAATAGAGCTTTTTCCTCGCTCTGAGCTTAGACCTAAGAGAAGTAGATCGTGGTTTGCTGACTCGGAAGCTATCGCTTCTACAGGATCGTCGGAATGAATCACTTTTTGTTTGCCTCTTCGGCCAGCTTTCACTTTCGCGATATTTTTTAGTTTCTCTTCGGTAGTTTCCACTTCTCGCTTACTAGAGTTCGTTGCGAGTACGGTACAGAATGTAACTTGAATAGATCCTACCCGCCGGAAGCTCGCTAATATTTTCGCGCGGAACCCATCTACATCTCCTCGTCCCTCCATGGGAACTAGTATCGAACGAACAGAAGACATCTCCCAGTTTTCATTTGCGCACAAAACCGCAGCATCGCATGGAAGGTCGGCGAGCAAAGAGTTGATGTAGTTAATCGAATTAGAAATGTTGCTCGATAGTCCAAGTAAAACGGTGCTGCATTCATAGTCAGTGGCAACGCGGACTATTTCTTTGTCGGACTTACCGGCGGTGACCAATGCCTGAGTAGAAATTCCTTCGGATAGCGCGACCGACAGACCATTTTTTATGACGTCGGTATAGTCGCTCAATGGAACGTTAGACGATTTGCCAATTACTGATAAAAACATCAGACGGGCGTACCCTTGCGGTGCAAGTAGAGTCGCGACCGTCGCTAAAGTTTTGGCAGACTTTGGATTGGCGATGGGAAGTAGTATCAAAGGCGATCTGCCTCTGTACCTAAGTAGAGCTGGATCAAATCCTTCTCGTGCGGCGTCGACTACTTCGGCATTGCTCCCAAAGTGGGCGATGTAAAGAAGGACGCCAATACCAATCCATATTGCCGCTATGATCCCAGCGACGGGGACCATCACTACTTGAAAGAGTGCCAATCCTATACAAGCGACGGCTCCGGCAATGGGAACTAGCGGAAAGAATGGAGCAGCAAACCCTCCTTTACCGCCACGTTTTCGCGCTAAGTAGGCGGTGCAGTGAGTCAGTGCAAAGGTAGTAAGAAAAATAAATCCCGCAGCAGCAGCGGCAGCGTTGATGTCTTGCAAGATTAGGGTAGCTGCAATGGCAGCAAGCATTGTGGCATAGATTGCTATGGTTGGGGTCTTTGACGTTTTATGCAATCTGGAGAACACGTGGGGGAGGGTATGATCGCTCGCCATTTTGGATGCAATACGAGAAGCCACTAGTAAGTTTGCGTTCAGTGCCGACAGCATCGAAAAAATGGCGGCGATAGTGACGAGCCAATAACCTAAATCTCCTAGTAAATTGCCAAATACATAAGAGATCACTTCCTCCTGATGTTCATTACCGAAGCTGGTGACCGACTGTCCTTCTACCGGACCTAGCACCACAATTAGCGCAATCAGGGGAAGGTAGATGGCTAAGGCTATGGCTAGTGAAAACATCATAGAACGCGGCACGGTAGAGATAGGCTCTTTCACTTCTCCAGCAATCGCGGGAATCAAATCAAATCCTTGCAGGGCAATAAATGTGAAGCCCATGGCCACGAGTAATCCGCCACCTCCACCTTCAAAAAATGGTGAAAAGTTGGATGGGGTGCCTTCTCCCCCGAAGATGGCGAAACCCAAACCAATAACTACGAGTACGAGTAAAACGATGACTTTTCCGTAGATAGAAAAGCTACCGCCACTGCTGTTCTTTCGAATGAGAAGTCCTGAGTAACAAGCAATTGCCGCAGCAGTGACAAGTACTGAGAATTCTTTAGAGGCAGTCCAAGAATATGCCATCCCCATTGCGTTGCATAAACGTGCACAAGCGCTAGCAAAAAATGCAGCGAAGCCGAGTGCGTAGAGTGCACTGGTGACGATATAAGCAAACCAGGTAACCCACCCGACCACGAAAGCGACACGGACGTTAAACACTTTTCGCGCAACGGTGTAAGCTCCACCTGACTCTGGAAAGACAGAAACAAGCTCCGAATAGGAGACTATTGTAAAGAATGCGACTACGGCATTCAGCAAGAATGCCAAAATTGCTGAGGACCCTGAGTGCGCGAGAGCGGTTCCGCTAAGCACAAAGATTCCTCCACCGACAATAGCGCCAACTCCTACTTTGGTCGCCCCCAGTATTCCTATGGTTCGATCTGGCAGGGATTGAGTATGCTGTGTTTTAAACCCCTCCTCCACATACCGATTATACTCTGCCCTGATTTAAATAGAACCCTACAGATGTAGGTTCTTTCTATACGGCGCCAGCGTGAATAAAAGAGCGAACGTAAGCATCTTCCGAGGCGTGAATTTCTGCCGGCGTTCCCACAGCCGCTATTTGGCCCATGTTGAGTAGGGCGATATTATGGCCGATTCTAAAGGTAGAAGCCATGTCGTGGGAGATGACGATACTCGTAATCTGAAACTGTTCTTGGGTTTCTTTTACCATCCGGTCAATGCTCGCGGTACGAAGTGGATCTTGACCGGTGGTTGGTTCGTCGTAAATCATAATTTCAGGATTCATGATGATCGCCCTTGCGATTGCGGCCCTCTTCTTCTGCCCCTCAGATACTTCACCAGGCATTCTATTCCGTACGTCCGTTAGATTAAGTCTCTTTAGTACTTCTGCCACGCGGTCTTCGATCTCTGACTCGGGCGAGTTGGTTCTTTCTCTCAGTGGGAATCCTACATTCCCTGCGATGGACAGCCAATCAAGAAGTGCCGCATGTTGAAATACCAGTCCAAACCGTCTTCGCATTGCAGCCATTTGGTCGTCGTTATAAGGCACTGTGTTTTCGCCAAAGACTTTAACTTCACCTTCGGTTGGTTTGAACAGCCCCATGATGTGTTTGATGATCACACTTTTACCGGAACCACTCCCTCCAATGAGAACCGTAATTTTATTTGGCGGTATCTTCAGATTGACACCTTTAAGGACGTGCTTGGTTCCAAAATGTTTGTGAACACCAACCAGTTCTACAATTGGCACGAACGATTGGTCATCCTTGGCTTCTTTGCTGATTTCATCGGAGGACAGTCGCGTGGTTCGCGCACCATCCATGAAGTTTCTAATAGAGGCGTGGTTACTGGTGAGAAACTCTTGATGAGTCCCTTCAAAAACAATTTTTCCACTATCTAGAAAAGCCACAGTGTCAGCTAGACGTTTCGTGCTCGCCATATCATGGCTGATGATCACTGAAGTGATCTTAAACTCTTCTTTGGCAAGGCAGATCATTTCATCAACCTTTTCGATCATTACTGGGTCTAGACCAGTGGTCGGTTCATCGAACAAAACCACCTCAGGGTTTGCAATTAGCGCTCGTGACAAACTGACCCTTTTTTTCATTCCTCCAGAAAGCTCAGAGGGCAGGGATAATTCACTGCCTTGCAATCCCATGATGTCGACAAGTTCTTGGGCTAGTTTTGATACTTTCGAACTTGGGACGTTGGAATTTTCGTTTAGTGTAAATCCGATGTTGTCTGTAACGCTTAGGGAGTCGAAGAGGGCATAGTTTTGGAACAGCATCCCCATGCGTTTTCTTACCTCTAGAATTTCTGGGTCGGTCAGTTCGCTTAGATTCTTACCAAAGAGAAAAACCTCACCAGAATCGGGTTTCAGAAGACCCATCATCAGTTTGAGGAGTACTGATTTGCCAGAGCCACTTCGGCCTACAATCACAGTCGTTCGACCGGGAATAATCTTGATACTCAGCTTGTCTAGAATCACCAAGTCGCCAAAAGACTTAGATACTTCTCTTAGTTCGATTACCGGTTTTTCTGGATCCAATGGCCATCGCGGTACTCCCGGAAGAAGTAAATTTTTTCGCTCTTCTTTCAAACCAAGCGAAGTATGTCACGTCTAATAGAGTTCCAACAGCAGCTAGTTAGCGATATAGTGCAAAACTAATGAATCCTGTCCACGCCTTAAGGAGCCCGCTAGCGCTTTTCACTATGCCAAAACGAAGCTGGGGAATCTTGGCTCTTTATCTCCTTGGTTGTTCCCTAGTCTTAGGGCTTGCTGCTTGGGGCATCGTTTCATTTGCCGGTGACGCAGAAGACGCCTTTGTGTCGTTTCTATTTCCAGAGGCTTGGCATGGCGCAGTTGACTTATTGGTGGAGCGATATTTCGAAGACCAAAGACGCAAAATAATAATCAACGCTGCCGCTGGGGGAGGGTTAATGCTGGTGACGGTCACCCTTTTTCCAGTGAAAGAAATGCTGTCTGCTTCTTTTGAAAAACACGGAACTCTCACTTTCGAAGCTCAATCAGAGCATCCACTTTGGGAGCAGGCGTGGGAAGAGATCAAGCTGTTCGTAATCTTTCTCACGGTACAAGGTTGTCTCTTTTGGTTAAGCTATTTTCCTGGGATCTGGAATGTGCGAGTTGCTACGCTCCTAAGCTACGCCTTTTTGTTCTTCACTTATGCCATAGATTTTGTATCTCCATTGTTTCAAAGGCACAAAGGATATTACTCGCAAATAATAAAGGTCTTGTTGAAGCGACCCGTGACATCACTTGTGTTTGGGGGCTTGTTTGCATCTCCAGTTTTAATATTAGCGAATCTTTGGCATGTAGATCCGAACGGAAGCAACTCTCACCAAATCTTCATTCTCGCTTCCGTAAATGTAGTTACCATTGCATGGGCTGCCGTTTCCGGGACCTGGCTTGCCTCAAAAATGTTTCCGCTTTTTAAAAACACAAAACGAACGATTAAGCCGCTTCGTATATTGACTGCAATGTTGGTGATTGTCGCTTTCGCCGCCAACGTCTTTGTGTTTGCTGTCGTTGGAAAAGCTTTGATTGGAAAGTCCCAAGTCTTGAAGTGCGACTATGATGTAGAGTGGACCTCTTTTGATATTGATTTTCCAGGCATCAGTGAAACGTTATCCACTGGTCGCTTAGAGCTGGGAGTATCGTTTAACGTGAAAGTTCACAACCCTACAGATCTTGATGTAGAAATTGAAAAGAGCCGATTAACCATATCCCACCAAAATGACGCGGTGGCCGAATCGACACTTCAGCCACTTGCGGTAAAGGCTGGAGACACGGTCACGCAACGGGTTTCATTTTCGCAGGATATTTCTCCCATGCAGCTGAAGAAGGGACGAAGTCTTTTCAAAGCAAAGTCATGGGACATCACTTTGCACGTGAAGATGACAGACGATATCGACTTCCCCATTTATTTGGTGCATCCGGATAAGCGATAAGTAAATTTCTTTTAGTCTAGAAAAGACAGCTATTGTGCGGCAATTGGGGTCCGCCAAATAGGAACGCCAGGTTCCTTTTTTAGTTCTGTCTGTACTTGGTCAAGGGTGCCAAGGAGCGCCAACGCAGACTCCCCTTCGCGTAGCGTGGTAGGAAGGTAAAACATCCCAGGAACCACTACGGCATAGGTTTGTCCGGGCTGAGCATAGAAGCTGAAGTGATTGTAGATCCCATGCCCTGACGAAATTTTGTGCGTTCCGGGGAGGGCTGGGTAACAAGCACTTACCCCATTTTTCATAGTGACCTGCACCATTTTGCCATTATCGTAGTGGACCAACTTAGCAAGCATTCCCACAAAACCTTTTTCTCGTACGATACATATTGTTGCTTCTTCGCTCGTTGGTGGCACCAATCTCGCTGGCACGCTCGTGAAAGCGGGGGCGCAAGCTGAAAGAAATGTCAGTAAAACTAAAACAATCCGCATTGATTCTATCAAACTATAGTTTTGATTCTCCAGCAACAGAGAATGGTTGAGTCGCACCAAGCTGTGACCAAAGCCACGTTGCTAATTGTGCCATGGACATCTCTTGGTCCGATTAAAAATGAGGGGTAACCGAGGTACTCTGTGATTACGGTTTCAATTCCAGTCGGACGTAATCTGGTTAAGTTCTACTTCAATATTCGACGAGGCCTGCTCCTGCCACTTGTCGCGACCGAAGTCGGACCAGAAAAGCGTTGGTTTGGAAATCATTGCTAGCAAGAGTTCTTTTCTTTTGGAGTAGAATATTTTGTCTGGCACTTGGTGGTATTCTGCTCTGATGTTTTTGCAATACGACTGATATGTGGAGGGGGGACTTCCAAGAATACTTAAGTCAAAGTCCAAAAATAGTCTTTCATCCAAAGTCTCGGTTAGAGGCGTATGTTTGGCGGTAGCTCTAACGTAGGCAACGGCAGCCTTTTGCTGCTCGCCGCTAAGCGTGGTTGCTTTGGCAAAATTCGCGAGAATGTTGGCACTGTCTTCTTCATTGGTTGAAGAGAATGGATTGTAGATAATGTCATGAAACCAGATGGCCAGAGCAACAACCTTTGAGTCTGTGACCAGATGGCAATCTTCGAGGTGTCCTAGTAGGGCTTCAATGTGCTTAAGGTTGTGATAGTGCCGTGATGGTTGGCGGTAAGAGCTTCTCAACTCTTTCCATTGCGTTGATGAAATTTCTGACAATACCCCAAGGGAAGAAGTAAGGCGGTTCCAACCATCTTCAAGCTCAAACACCGTTCCCCCCTCTGCCGGGGTGAGTGAAGGGGATTGAACCCTCGACAACCAGGGTCACAACCTGGTGCTCTACCAACTGAGCTACACCCACCGTGCGAGGAGTGGTTTAGCACAACTCCACGCGGAGGTACCATAAAAAGTCAGCAAAGATCGAACCATGGTGCATCTGGCAGGATTCGAACCTGCGACCTTGGGCTTAGAAGGCCCCTGCTCTATCCAACTGAGCTACAGATGCAAAAAGCGTGGTCGGGGCGGAGAGATTTGAACTCCCGACATCCTGGTCCCAAACCAGGCGCGCTACCAGACTGCGCTACGCCCCGTGAGCCCATCTTCTACCGATTTGTCAGCCATTTTGCAACCCCCAATACTTAAGAAGCGGCACAATTAGTGTTCTTAGTGCTTTAGCTCGATGCGAATAGGGTTTTCGCGCCACGGAATCGAGTTCCGCGAGCGTCTTATTTAGCCCCTCAACCTCAAATAAGGGGTCGTATCCAAAGCCAAGTTTGCCTCTTGGGGTGGTCAGGATCGTCCCGGAAAGACGGCCATCGGAATGAATACGTTTCTTTGTTTGAGGGTCGAAGAAAGCGATCGTGGCGTGGAAGTAGGCTGCACGATTGCTGATGCCTTCCATGGTAGTTAACAGCTTGGCATTGTTGGACTCGTCGGTTGCAGCCGCTCCTGAATAACGTGCGGAGTAAATCCCCGGCGCGCCATCCAAAGCATCGACCACAAGTCCACTATCGTCGGCGATAGTGGGGAGCTGAAACATTTCCGCGACCGTGATTGCTTTCAGGTACGCGTTTGCTTCAAAAGTGTCTCCCGTTTCTTCAATTTCTGGTGGCGGTACTCCAAGTTCTTTGTAGCTCACTACCTCTATCTCAGCGGGAAGAAATACTTTGAACTCAGCGAGCTTACCGGCATTTCCGGTAGCTATCAGTACCTTTTGCATTACGAAAGAGCTTGTTCTATGGCCTTGTTCTGAGCGACCACAAGTTCTCCCATTCCCTTGGACGCAAGTGCCAACAACTTGTCTAGCTCGGGACGAGAAAAAGGAGCGCGCTCAGCTGTTCCTTGCAGCTCAATGAGTTTTTCCGTACCACTCATCACGATATTCATGTCGACCTCTGCTCTAGAGTCTTCTTCGTACGGCAAGTCGAGTAGTGCTACTCCATCAACGATGCCTACCGAAATGGCGGCGATCGGCGAGGTTAATACTTTGGCGTGGTCGATTCCAGCGATCTTTCGTACGGCGATGGCAAGTGCTACGTATCCGCCCGTGATGGCGGCAGTGCGAGTCCCCCCATCTGCTTGAATGACATCGCAGTCGATTGTGATGGTGCGTGGTCCCAGTGCCGCCATATCAATGGATGCGCGAAGCGAACGACCTATCAGTCGTTGAATTTCTTTGGCTCGGCCATTTTGCCCGCGACGACTGCGTGTGTGAGTGGCGCGCGGCAGCATCGCGTATTCTCCGGTTAACCAACCCTTGCCATCTTCAACAAAACCGGGAGTACCTTCTTCCACACTTGCGGCGCAGAGTACCCAAGTGTCTCCGCATTTTATCATCGCGCTTCCTTCGGCGTGATCGAGATAGTTGGACTCGATAGTCAAAGGTCTTAGTTCATCTACTTTTCTGCCATCAGCTCGCATGGCGGCAGGTTAGTTGGCAATTGGGTGTTGAGCAACTACCGGAAGGAGTTATCTCTGCAAGCCAAGGATGGGGTGACAGTGAACGGAGACAAGTATCAAGCCTGATGCTCTCGCGCTGTGTCATTTTCAAATGACCTTCGCCTTAATGGCTCACTATTTTAGCTTGCAACGGTGATAAATCGCCGAAACCGGGCGATACGGGATTTTTTTTGTACTTCGGTGGGAAACCAACAGTATCGAATGTAAGATTCAAGGGTGCTACGGATCCGCTACAAACTCGATACCGCGGAGCGGTGGAATGAGATTTGGGATGATGATGAACAAGTTCTGATTTGTCCCACTGAGACCGGTGCGCGAGTCGGTGATTCAGCAAGAGTGGAGTTAGCAATCAAGTTATCCGGACCACGAGTTCTTTTGCGAGGACGAGTGGTGGAAATCTCTGGTTCATCCATGCGCGTGCGACTTAATCCTCTTGAATTCGCAAAAACAGACTACATCAAAGGATTCGTACGGGGCGGCATGCTGAATCTCCGAAAACTCAGACGTCTTCCTCTTCGAATCGATTGTACCTTTTTTCTCAAAGAGCCGTTTCGTTCCTATACTCGAGACATCAATGAACAGGGCCTTTTTGTGGTGGCAGAGAGTCCGCTTCCGGAAGGAACAGTTTTAGATTTTGAAGTGGATTTTCCACGTGGCAAGGTGATGTGCCGAGGAATTGTAAAACATACGGTGATTATCGAAGATGAAGATGTACCAGGGATGGGGATCATTTTTTCGAACAACGACATGACGGAGCTAACCAAGGCCATAGAAGCTCTTGAGAATGACTTTCTTGCGGACAACCTTCCGGATGAATACTTGTTGTAGATGCGTACTCGCGTTGCTTTAAAGAACCCAAAACACCCACTTGTCGCGATGCTGTACGTGCTTGTTTTCTTACCCCTTTGGTGGATGGCGGTGACTGCGCTAGTTGTGGGGCTTACTTTCGTTGCTTGGGTTCGTGAGATTGCGAGTGAAATTCCCGATGCACCTAATATTATCGCTTGGCAGTCTTCGCTACCTCAATCAAGTGTAGTGATGACGCGGGACGGTATGAGGCTTCAGATTCTTCCATTTGTCGTCTCAAAAGAAACCGGCTTTAGAACGCTATCCGATGGGTTACCAAAAAGTAGTATTCTAGTGAAAGCGATATTAGCTGCTGAAGATATCCGATTTTTCGAACACGGTGGCGCAGATGGCAAAGCTATCGTTCGTGCTGCCATTGCCAATCGTCGCGCGGGCGAAGTGGTAGAAGGTGCGTCAACGATCACTCAGCAAGTGGCTCGTGGGGTTCTTGCACAGTCCATCGGGAAAGAGAGGACTTTCAAGCGTAAACTGAGAGAGATCTTTGTGGCAAAGAAGTTAGAAAGTTCTTATTCGAAAGAACAAATTTTGACGGCCTATCTAAACTTACCGTTCTTAGGAGATTTGTCCTACGGCTTCGATGCAGCGGCTAAACGATACTTTGGAAAAGAATCGGAAGAACTTTCCATTGCCGAAGCCGCACTGCTTGCAGGATTGATTCGTTCACCATCAGTTCTGAATCCTCGCAAGTATCCCGAACCTGCCAAAAAACGAAGAAATCATGTCATCGAAGGAATGATAGAAAACCAGTTGGTCAGTGCTGAAGAAGGTGAGCGAGCAATTGCGGAGCCGTTGGCGCTCGTTGAGGGACGTGGGCAACCACAGTTGCCATGGGTGACCAGTCAAGCGCTGCGGGAAGTTAAGAGTCTAGATAAAGAACGTTTGGACAGAGGTGGGTTGACGATAGTTGTAACTGCGTCACCGGTCGTTCAACACGAAACCTCGCTACTTATCTCAAAACGTTTTTCGCAAGCGAAAGAAATAGAAGTAGCGTACTCCCTCATCGAAAATGCGACGGGATACCGAATCGCTTCGGTTGGCGGCATCGCATTCAAAAGCTCTCAGTTTGACAGAAGCGAACTGGCGTGTCGGCAACCTGGTTCGGCGATAAAGCCGATACTCTACGCTGCAGGAGTTGAAACCGGGCAGTTGACGGCGGCGACCCCACTCATGGATGCCCCTATTTCAGAGTGGGATGAAGAACACGAGATTTATTGGAAGCCGAATAACCCCCAGTCGAGATTCCGGGGGATCGTTATCGCCCATGATGCGCTTGTCTCTTCTTTGAACGCACCCGCTGTGGACGTGCTAAATCGCGTAGGGTTTCGAAGTTTTCGAGCCATCGCAGCGAAGTTTGGAATTGAGAGTAAAATAGCAACGGTCAGGCCTAGCGCATTGGGGGCGTCTTGTCTAACACCGGTAAATCTTGTCAAAGCATTCTCCGCTTTCCCGCGATTGGGACTTGTCGCAGCTGGTAATGTGTTGCAATCGATTCATGATGGTGACGGTCTGCTCCATTCGGAAATGCACTTTGCAGATCCTTTTGCGATCCCACAGAGACGATTAGAAGAATTTTTACAGCACGATGATGGTCTGCGAGCGATCTCAGAAGAGACTGCGTCAATCATGGTTGCAATGATGGTCGACGTCGTAAGGCGCGGCACTGGTAAGTTTGCCAGAATGAAACAAACGATTGGTGGAAAAACTGGGACTACCAATGGAAATACAGATGCCTGGTTTGTTGGTTTTTCTAGTCATCACACCGCTGGTGTTTGGCTTGGGAGAGATAATCCCAAAGATGGTTTAGGAGCGGGCAGGGATGGGGGACGTTACGCCGCCCCATTGTGGAGAAAGCTGGTGTCTTTGGCGGATGCAGCCTACCCTCGTCGAGCGATTGCACGTAGCGGAAATTTGGTCTCAGCAAGCATTAATCCTGACAATGGCTATCGCTTGAAAGGTGGCGGACGCCTTCTTCAGTTCTTGCCTGGGACGGTTCCGGAGCTGCAAGAAGGGGGCGCTTTGTCCGCGCCAGCGAAAGCTTTAGGCGAAAGCGGGCGAAACTTTTGAAATAGTGGTTGTGGTAGAATGACTATTCTGCAAAAACCGAGAGAATGAACTTATTGACTCCTAAGATGGCAGCGGAAATGCTGGGAATTAGTGAGTCTACCGTTCGGCGTCTTTGCGATAGCGGAAAGCTCGAATTTCATAAAACGGGTGGAAGTCATCGCAGAATTACCTTTGAGGCACTGCGCGACTACGCAGAAAAAAGTAACATTTCCATCCGCTATGATAAGACGATCGCTGCTGGCGGAGGGGGGCGAGTGGTGGGGGGACCCATTATTGTCAAAAGATTCCTGCAGCATGCCAAAGAGAACCAAAGTGTTGAGTTGTTCGAAGCGGTCCGTGATCTGTATCGGCGCGAGTGGTCCATTGCAAAAATACTAGACGAGGTGGTGGGGCCTGTACTTTTCGAGATTGGCAGACAATGGCATGCGCAAGAAACTACGGTGGAAGAAGAACATCGAGTCACGGCAATCTGTATGCAAGTTGTTTCTTATTTGCGATTTTTGTTGCCTAAGGCCTCAGACAAAAAGAACGTAGTGGTAACAGGAGCTTTGGAGAATGACCCCTACCTGATTCCTACGACGATGGTAGAGGTCTCGTTTCTTGACGCTGGATATACGGTGATTCCGTTGGGGGCCAATTGTCCTGCAGAGCACATAGCGACTACCATCGAGAGAGAACGCCCATCACTAGTAGCCATCAGTGTTACTGCCCATTCTAAAAATCTGAAAGAGCAGCTGCAAATTCTCAGAAATGCCATGTCGGAAAGCGCACTTTTGGCGGTGGGAGGTTTTGCTGCGGAAGGACCCAACCTGGAAGTGGATTTTTACGGAACGTCGCTTCAGAAACTAACCGAGTTTGCCGAGACTCGACTTTAGAAGCTATTTGCAACTTTAGCGTTCACCTCTGTACGAGTAGGGATTCGACTTCTAGTCTGAAAGCGCCGTATTGTTTGCCTGAAATAAGGAATCCCAGTTGTACGATGTCAGCCGCTGCCAGTGGCGCGGCCTGGATTCTTCTCCCTCTGAATACAGGAATGAAATCTCTTACGGGAATCGAAATTTCCATCCATTCATCTGAAGTCGTTGGAAACTCGGCTTTGTAAGAGATTCCGTCGAAACCGTAACTAGTTCTAGCTCGCAGCTGATACGTTTTTCCGTCGCCGCGAACCCGAAGTTTGAAGTACTCGTTGCTGATTGGTTTGACCTGAGTTCGAACAGAGGCAAATCCACCATTGTTTTCCGGGGACAAGGTGCCCGAGAAAACGCCAATCTTTCCGACGATCTGCATCTTTCCTGAAGAAATACCACCCATCACGTCGTCGTTGACGGAGACCCACTTGGTGGTGGGTTTGATGATGTTGAGTGGGGCTGGCATAGGAATCGAGCATGACCAGCAAAGCAGTGCAATAAGGGTGACGCGGGTCATAGGTTTATGTTGACCATATCTTTCAAAACTGTCAAACTCAAGGAGTGAATCAATTTGAGGTGTTTTTTGACGGAGATTGTCCTTTGTGCATGAGGGAAATCCGTTTCCTGAGAAAGAAGGATGCGGCCGGCAAGATAAAATTCACAGACATCGCAGCTGACTCGTTCAATGCGCAAGAGTACGGAAAAACAAAGACAGAGTTCATGGCGCAGATACAAGGAAGAATGGCCGATGGCTCGTGGGTGACGGGGGTCGATGTGTTCCGTCAGCTGTACGCCGCTGTTGGGTTCAAGAAATCGGTGGCAGTCACAAGACTGCCTCTTATCAAGCAGCTTCTTTCGGCTGGATATTTTGTGTTTGCCAAAAATCGACTGAGAATCACTGGCCGCGGCGCTTGTGAAGAAGACGTTTGTAGAATACCAGAACCTTCATGAAGATCTTTATCACGGGAGGTACGGGGTTCGTTGGTCAGGTGCTCATCGAGCGCCTTCTGGAAGCTGGTGAAGAACTGATCGTCGGCGTGAGGAGCCTCGAACGCGACAAGCGCCGTTTGCCCGAACGTGTGACCGTATGCGAATATCCGGTGTCTTCCTCGGTTTTAGAAGGGGTAGATGCGATTGTAAATCTTGCAGGAGCGCCGGTTGCTGGAACCCGATGGACAGTCGATTACAAAAAGCGCCTTGTGTCGAGTCGGGTGGATTTGACGCGTAGCATTGTTGAAGCGGCCAAAGGTTGTAAGTCTCCCCCCAAAGTTTTGGTTAGTGCTAGTGCAGTGGGAATCTATGGTAACGAGACACAAAGTCGGATCGATGAGTCTGGAACGCAAGGAAGTGATTTTCTTGCTCAGCTGTGCAAAGACTGGGAGAGAGAAGCTTCGGAGTTCCCCGGTAGGGTGGTGTTGGCCCGAATCGGAATCGTGATCGGTAGAGGCGGGGGAATCGTCGGCACTCTTGCTCCCATTTTTAGCAAAGGACTCGGAGGTCCCCTTGGAAACGGAAGACAATGTCTCTCGTGGATTCATGTAGAAGATCTGTGCTCTCTGGTAGAATTCTCACTGGAAAATGAAATAGCGCAAGGACCGGTTAACGCTGTCGCCAAGGAACCCATCACCAATAAACGCTTTAGCGAGAGTTTAGCTCGCGCACTCGGCACTAAAAGTCGTTTGGCTGTACCAGCATTTGCGCTCAAAATTAGGTTTGGAGAGTCTGCGCGCGTCATGCTGGCGAATCATTCTGTAGTTTCTACAGTTCAGGACCAGTGGGGCTTTGATTGCAAGTTCACGACAATAGACGAGGCACTAGCTTCTTCTGTGTAACAATGTTTGCCATTGGTTCGCTCATCTAACTTCAGTGGGTTATCCTTTTTGAGTGCGGCAATCATTGCTAATTCTCGTATTACTTACGAGTTGCTCGCGAAATGAGAAGCGTTTTGAAGTTACCTACTTCGAAGCGCCATGGACAGAAGTTTCCCAAGTTCCGAACTTCGATGGAGCTTGGAACATTGATGGGCAAAATTGGGCGATAAGTTCTGGAACTGCTGCAACGGACTCTAAGACTTACAAAGTGACCTCTGACGCTCCATGTGAGGTTGTTTTGAAAAAGTACGATCATCCCTCGCTTCGCATGACTTACACGCCAGGTAATCCTCCCATACTGCGGGGAACTTCCGCGGTGGGGATTGTGATGGAGCATGGTATTGTGGTCTGTGCTCTGGGTAACTACTTCTTGATTAGAAAGGGGTTCTGCACTCGCTTTCATAGAGATCTGATGCATAAGGAAACATGGCATCGACACCCGGTAGACTGCGTCGTAAGCGAGGAGCAAATATCAATTTCAGCTTCTGAGAATCTCAAATTGTCGAAAGTGGGACAGTTTTATTTGACCACTACTCAGTAAACTTTTCCTCTGTTTGTCTAATGGGATTGTGCTACATGCTTTCCATGAGATTATGTATTTTGGCAATTCTTTGTATTTCTTCTAGTGCCTTGGCACAAGATGGGTTTGGCGACTCAGCATTAGACCCGACGCCAGCTCCTACCAATACGTCCTCTAGTAGTAGTTACTCTTCGTCCTCTGCCAATGGTTTTGGCGTTGGTGCTACATCGACCCTTACGGGACTCAATGGGCTGTCTGTTGTTTTAGATGCTGGCAAGACTCACTACGAAGGCATCTTTTTAATCGGCGAAGAAGTTCTAAATCTCGGTGCGAGAGGGTGGTTTCATATCCACGAAAGCAAGCGTGCAGACCTTTCTTTGGGCGCAGGATTTGGCTTTCAACGTATCGATGTTGGTGGAGAGTCTGAAACCCCACTTCATATTGAAGGAGGATTACAAATCCGAGTGTTTATTGCGGATAACGTAGCGTTAAGTGCTGACGCAGGATTAGCTTTTGTAGTTCAAGATGGAGACGATCAGTTCGTGCTCGGTTCTCACGATCTCTTTGGCGGTGCGGGTATCGCGTACTTTTTCAAATAGTAGTAGTGACTCGAATAGTGAAAAGGAGAAGCGTTGCTTCTCCTTTTTTATTTGTCAGTGAGAATGCTGGTGTTCACTTTGATACGTCACCGGAGCATGGTCCACTCTTTCTATGAAATCAGAGCCGTCCTTGAGATCGACGTGCCAATGATTTCTGTGGGCGGCGTTGTAATTCGGGGTCAACGTAACGTTCCAAATTCTTCGCTCATTCATTTCGCAGATGACATCATGGAGTAGTTTATCCTTGGCCCCTCTATCGGCTTGTTCGCATACACCTGCGCCTGAGTCGATTACCCAATCGTCTTCTATCGAATAGCGGGTTCCTTCTGCATCGGTAAGACTCGCAATGTCGATTCCACGGGCGAACGCATGCTGAGACAAACTACAGGACGAACTACAGCCACTTGGGGTGCAGGTTTCATCCGGAGTTCCGCCGCCAATGCAGCGATAGTTGTACACACCGATATCCTCGACTTCGAAAATATTTCTCGATCTGAGCGAGTATGCGGAGCGAGCCAACGCTACTGCTAAGCGGCAATCCATGAAAAATGTGTCTCGGAAGTTTGTACTCCCTGCAAAGCGGTAAGAAACGCCGTTTAGTGGCATGGTGACTACTACTGGATCGGTGACGCCTTCTGACTCTCTTCCTACCTCGTAATCCACCTGATATAACTTGAGCTGGTCGTAGCAGTCGTTGGTGGCGACTTCAGTTAGTTCGACCTCAAGGGTCGAAGCGTTTGCTACGTCGTTGGCTGGTTCTATAGTTATCGATTGCGGGCCCAAGTCGTCAAAACATAGTGATATCTGTTGTTCCGGTTTCACCACCAAATTCTGGTAGGCGGTAGTCACTCTGACATCTACGTTGCTGCGTAATGTTGCAGTAACGCATCCACTCAGTTGGCCGAAGTTCCCAAGTTGATCCATTGGGACCGATTGTCCATCTTCGACGCCAAGCAATTGCCAGTCGCTCGCTAGTTTGCCTTCTACTTTTCCATCCAAGGTGCAGCCAGCAAAACAAAGTAAACCTAAGACAAACCTCATCAGTGGTATGAAAACACATTGTGCACCGCTAAAGGAAGTTTTTAGATGGATCTTACGTAACAGGTGGTCGTACCAAATAAGAGCCTGAAATTTATGACTATTTCTTAAGGGAAAGTCGTGTCCGTGTCGGACCTTTGAATACCTTGACCAGAGGTGAGCTTGACACTACCAGCTTTCCAAACAGCCACCGCAGCAATCATTAGCATCAGCGAGGCAATCAAGAATCCAACGGCATGTCCGCGGTCGGTCATTTGAAATACCATTCCTGCTGCCGCGACGGCAGCGACTATCAGAAAGAACGCAGCAATTTTTGAACCTTGTCTTCTCTTCGAGGTTGCATCGATCCAGAATTCCTTGATTTGGTGGTCGTTCATTCAGGCGATTGCGCCGCCGCAACTAGAACCTGCTCCTGCGGTGCAGGCTAAGCAGTGATCCGCTACAGCTATGGAGCGGTTGGCGAACTCGGAGAGACTATCGACATCCAAGACGTTTCTTTTTCCAGCGAGCAGGTCCAGCGGGAGCATTTGATTGAAATCGCAATCGTAGACGGTTCCATCGTATGCGATGCTGACCATTGACCTGCACATCAAACCATTTACGGTCGAATGATTAAAGTTACTCTCCAGAAGTGAAACGTAATCTTCTAGTTGTCCGTCTCGCTTCAGTGCGTGTTCAAAACGATTGATAGCTACATTGGTGATGGTGAGCAAACTGTTAAAAACGATGCCAAAGTCTGATTTTAGCTTTGCTTTGTAGTCCTGCTGAAGCATTTCTTGTGAGGGGGGAAGTGACGGCCCCGTGGGATTGTAAACTAGATCTAGAACCTTATCTTTTCCGTACCCTAATTGGTTCAACTTAATTAGTCCGCCAATACTTTTATCGAAGACGCCTAGTCCGCGTTGTTTATCGACGTTCTTTTCGCTGTAGCAAGGAAGGCTCGCAACAACTCGTACGTTGTGTTCCGCAAGAAACTCCGCTAAGTCTTCTTGCCCTGATTCGAATAGTATCGTCAGGTTGCACCTGTCAATTACTTCAATGCCTCGCTTGCTTCCCGCTTCTACGAACGAACGAAAGTGGTTGCTTAGTTCTGGCGCTCCTCCTGTAATGTCGAGAACTTGCAAGTTTGGCTCCGTTTCTATTAGCGAAATGATCTTTGCCGCTACCCGCTCATCCATCATTTCAGTCCTGTTGGGGCCTGCTTCTACATGACAATGAAGGCACGCTTGATTGCATTTCTTGCCGACGTTGATTTGTAAAGTAGTTATTGTCTTTGCTCGTAGCTCTCCCTCCATGGGGGTTGCGAGCTTCAAAAATCTTGTAGGGGTCATAGTAGTTACCTTGCTGGGGGGACGCCCCATTTTTTTAATTTCCGCCAAAGGGTATTGGTACCGATACCAAGAGCTTTGGCTGTTTTGGCTCGATTGCCATCGCACTTATCCAATGCATGCATAATGTAGCGTTGTTCAAAGTCCTCAAAAGGAACAATTCCGCCAGACGTGGACAACGCAATGTTTTTACCTGGGTCGCTTGCTTTTGGAAAGTGTTTCTGCAGCAGAAGTTCTTCCTGGCTCGAGAGGATTACCGCGTGTTCTACGGCATTTCGTAATTCGCGAACGTTTCCAGGCCAGTGGTAACTTGTTGTGAATTCAATGGCCTCTGGAGATAGCCGTTTGGGTGGGAGATTGTGTTGTTGGCACGCTTGTACAATGAACGTTCGCACTAACGGAAGTATGTCTTCTTTGCGATCACGCAGGAGTGGTATTTTTATGCCGATGACTCGCAACCGATAAAAGAGGTCGTTGCGAAATGTTCCCTCTCCAACCATCGTTTCTAGGTCTCTGTTAGTGGCCGCAATAATCCGGACGTCAATGGGAACTGAAGAGTTGCTTCCTACCGCACGGATTTCATTTTCTTGTAGTACCCGGAGAAGTTTTACTTGTATCGCTGGACTCGTTTCTCCTATTTCATCCAAGAGTAACGTGCCACCGTTAGCAACTGAGAATAATCCAACCTTGTCCTGGGTCGCCCCGGTAAAGGCACCTTTGGTGTGTCCAAAGAGTTCACTTTCTAGTAGCGCTTCTGGAAGAGCGCCACAGTTGATCGCCACAAATGGCTTGTCTTTTCTCGGTGATTGCTCATGAATGTAGCGAGCTAGAACTTCTTTGCCAACGCCACTGGCCCCTGTAATGAGTACCGTAGACGAAACAGAGGAAACAGTATCTGCCAGCGCTACGACTGCTTTCATCGCTTTGCTTCGATGAGCAATGTTTGCCGCGGGACCTGAGAACATACTCTTTAGATTAGATATTTCTTTCTTTGCTTTCCGCAACTCCTTTTCCGCAGCCGATATTTCTTGCTGTCGCGCTTTCAGTTCTTTAGATAAATCACGAGCGCTGTATTCTTCCTGGTGGCACGTCCCTTCCTTTAGCCATTGGCGCTTAGTCTTTCCTTCTACAATACAGTTGGGCGCGCCCGTGGCTTGGCAACTTAGTTCCTCGACGTAGCACTCCTCCCCCATCAACGCAGAAGCGAATCCAGATGCATAGCCAGAAATTGTCCAGCAAACCGTACATGCTACTTCTCCAAAGACTCGTACGTGTTGTTGAGCTTCGTAGGAGTTATCCCACTTTACGCGCATTTCGAAAATTCCATTTTCTTTGTCGACAACTAAGTGCTCGGGGGCGGCCATTACCTTGCCATGACATCGTTGAAGTGCTGGACACGACCTCCACCACTCTTCGTCGTTATCCCATTGAAATAGATTCTTTGTTGTTATTGCGTCGCGGTACCCATTGGCGAAGCCGAATCTCTTTAGAAGTGGTCTTGCTTGCTCCACACCCAGAGACGCTATCAATTCATTTCTCAGGTTTCCGAAGGCATCTGCATCCCACAGAAGCATTCTTCTGTCATTGAATTTGATAGTGCCAGTATCTGGCGATAGTTTGAGTAGTTCCAGGAGAGATAGATCTGATGCTTTCATGCTGCTTCATTCCATTGTTGACGTAAGATTCGTCGTGCTCTGAACGCTCTTTGTTTAGCAGCGTTCGGTGATATTCCTAGTTTCTTGCCCAATTCCTTTTCGCTTCTACCAATTACGAATCTCTCCACAAATGCTTCGCGATCGTTAGCGCAAAGATCGTTTAGTTGACTGCTTACGGCTTCTGCTAGTTCCATAACGTAAACATTCTCTTCCGGAGTTGAGTTCTGTTGGCTGTGCCTTTCCACCGCATCGTTTACATCCATAGCCGAATACCGCCTGCGAAAGGGTTTGCGAAGATGACTGATGGCAGTGTTGTGAGCAATTCTATAGATCCATGATTCGGGTTTGCTGCGGCCATCAAATTTTTCCAATGCTAAGTGGGCTTTGATAATCGTCTCCTGAGCAATATCTTCTGCTTGGTCTGGGGCACGTACGATTTTCATCGCGACTTTGTAAGCTAGTTCCCAGTGGGATTGATCGATTGAGAAATCTTGCATGTTTGAATACAGAGCAATTGTCGTGCCATACGTATTATCAGTTACTTATGTCTTATTCTACCATAGAAGTGTTCCATAATGGAATCTTCTGCGCTCCATTGTGGAATGTAGTGTTTGTCATGTTGGACTGCTATCTGTTTTGGCGTGATCGGGTCAAGTTGCTGAACTCAATATAACGAAAAGCAATAACCGTGCGTCCATTTAACGTGACGCGAATGATTATACGAGCAATCATTATCTCTTTGGTTGTGGGGAGCATCCTGTCAGGGATAAATCATGGCGATCACTTTTTTGATTCAACCGCGTATTGCGAATCTTGCCACACAAAGATTGGCATCAATTACCTTGTTCCATTCTTGGTATCGCTTGTTTCTGCTTGGTTAACCATGAGAACGAGTGTTTCGTCTAAGAATGACGGATAGAGATTCGAAATCTCAAAAGGTAGCTATTGATTCTCTTCTTGTATACCTGGCCCGAGAATTACGGCGAGCCACTTTAGATCTTTAGAGTGCTCGCATAATATTTTTGCGACAACCGTCAAAGGAACAGACAAGAACATACCTAGCGTTCCCCACAACCATCCCCAAAAGACCATGGATAGGAATACTACAAGCGCAGACAATCCTAGTCGTCTTCCCAATAGCTTCGGTTCTAACACGTTACCTACAACCATGTTAATGGCAATGTAGGATGCTCCCAATATAATCGCGGTTAGTGCGCTCTCACCGAGTAAGGCAATGACTACTGCGGGGGCTGCTGCGATTACCGAACCGATATTAGGAATGAAGTTTAGAATAAATGCCAAAACTCCCCAGGTTAGCGCAAGATCCACACCAAGAATGACGCACATCAACCATACCAAGAGTCCTGTGAGTGCGCTTAGCGCCGCCTTTATTGCAACGTAGTCTTGTACGCGATCCAGTGCTTCTTTCCACTTGGAGACGTTTGCCGTACCTTCGCCTGCAGAAATTTCACGAAGTTTGGCGGGAAAGCCGTGGGCCTCGGTGAGGATAAAAATCATCGTTAAGGCGACGAAGATAAGGTTTCCCAGACCGCTGGCTACTTTTCCTGCGCTTGCCGTAGCAAAAGAAATAATTCGGTCGCTATCGATGTGGGTATCCGACAGAGAAATTCCAACTTTTTTAAGGAAGGTTGATAACTCGCCCCAATAGTAATTAAGTGAAGACTCATAGGAAGGAATCTCACTGGTAAACTCTTCTGCAGAAACTTTTATCATGACTCCCAGCAATGTCAGTCCGGCCATTGCGAGACTCAAAACGAGTACAATAGCTAGACCAGAGGGAACCCCCCAGCTTTCGAGCTTTTTTTGAGGAGGAACGCAAAGAAGTGCAAGGAGTCCCGCCATCAATACAGGTAGAACTACGCTCGAAATTTCTCGCATCCCAAAAATGACCACCACTACTGCCGCGGAAGTTAGAAAAAACCGTTGAGCTGGGTGGAAACCGGTCATGAGTCAATCCTACGGTTTGATAGACACAGGCGAAACCGCTGCGGTAGGAAATTAAGCAACCTTTTATAGGGGGGGCAACATACTACCAAGCGCTGATGTAGCGGGTGATACTTGCCGGCAGCTCAGAAGATAGAAACTCTTCTAATGACTCATTCTTCCACGGGGCCTTGTTGGTTTGGTACTCCAAATCGGTTTGCCAGAAGAGTTGTTTGTATTCAAACTCATGGCTTTCACCGCGAAGGGACAAAGAAACTTGGCTTGGGTCTTTAGCTTTGCCTTCATGAAGTACTTCGCCTTGCTTTTTCCACTTGGAAACGCCAAGCAAGACGACGTACGCTCGGTCAATGTAGTGAGGCTCAGCTCCTGCAATGATGTCGTGATTTTCTACTTTGAGATTGGTCACCCGAAGAACCACTACCCGAGATTCGTTATAAGCTACCGAGTAATTGCTGGAATCCGTTTCCACTCCCACCATGGAAAAATATCTAGGCACCTACCTACTATATCGTTTGCGGAGTCGTGGCTCAATCTGCCACAGCACAATCAGTAAGAACGCGCAAAGGTATCCGAATACATCTCCGTACTTGGCGTAGAATGTCCTACCACCTTCGGTCAACGCCGCGTCAACAAGCAGACCGCTGGCGGGGGTCGGATTTATCGCCGGGTCTACCGCGTAAGTCTGATGGACGACTCTGCCCGCTGCGTTGATATGGGCAGAGACTCCCGTATTGACGCTTCGAACGAGATCCGTACGCATTTCAACTGCGCGAAAAACAGAAAGGGCCATGTGT
This sequence comes from Deltaproteobacteria bacterium, assembly GCA_020630875.1. GTDB lineage: Bacteria > Myxococcota_A > Polyangia > Haliangiales > Haliangiaceae > JAHDIH01. The sequence continues at coordinate 492,861 of JAHDIH010000002.1, forward strand.
TGCCACGGCTCAGAAGTATCACCAAACCAACCATCGTTGGTGATGTTGATCAGCAAGTGAGGGTTGTGTGGCGCAAGTGCTCGTCCAAAAGCTGGAATGATATCCTCGTAGCAGATTAGTGGTCCCATGTTGTAGGTAGCTGCTTGCGGCCGATTGTTTTTCTCGTTTGCAGAAAGCTTAAGAGGCAAAGCTTTTACTTCGGTTCCTTTTGTAAGGCTTCCAAATCCAGGAGGAACGAATTTCTTCACAAATGATAGGGATTCGGGAATGTACTCTCCGAATAGTAGCAGATACATCTTATCAAACATTCCGGCTACGTTGCCTTCTGAATCAAGCATAACCATGGAATTGAAAGCTCGTCCGTTAATTCCTTTTTCACGGGTCAGGGAACCGGTGATGATGGGCGTATCAAAGAACCTTTTGATTCTCTTGGGATGTTCCAATGGAAAGTCGGATTTAATATCTCGGGCTAGCGAGTAGGGGTACGAAGATTCCGACCAAACGATGAGTTCTGCCCCCTTCGATGCCAAGTTTGCGGACACCAACTGCAATGCTTCGAGTTGTTTGGCCCAACGCATGCGACCATTTTGTCCCTTCTGATTAAATCCGATGTTACCCTGAACGACGCCGACGGTAACTTTGGGGCCATCGTTCAGTTGCGACTCTATCGAGCTCGCCTTAACGAATCCCCAAACGATGAGCGAAGTAACAATGGCGCCGGTAATTGCCGGCGACTTCCAAGAGCGTTTTCTGACAAAGTCGATAACGGCGCCACCAGTCGCAAGCAACATCGCCGTCACTCCCAGAGGGCCCGTAAACTCTGCGATTTGAATGACGGGAATGTTCCAAGCTTGGCTTATTGCCAGATAATAAGGAAAAATTTGAGGAAACAGCATTTCTGGCAGGCACATGCAAACTGGGGCGAGTATCGCCAGTGGTAGACGTGTGTTTTGAGCGTCGTCGATCGAGCGAAGAGTCCAAGCAAAGAATACGAATACCAGTGCTTGATATGTAGCCAACACCACCGGGGCTATCCATGATAGGGGAGGAGGGAAACCAGCAAATCGTTCTAATAAGCTGCCTATCCAGTAAAATCCTCCGGTGCTCATCACTATTCCGGTGAGCCAACTACAAAGAATAGCACTCTTTTTGTTGGGAGCGTAAATCACAACTCCCACCAGCCCTACCGGTGCAATCCAACCGAGTAACCAAATGTCAAAACTAGCTACAGCCAAGAAGAAGAAGGCTCCCGTGACCAGGCATATGGCAAGTCGTAAAAGTTTTCCTTTCCTGGATGTTTGGCTAACTTCAGAGAGTCTCATGAGCCCATTCCAATAATCGGAATCGCGTTGGGAATGATCGAAAACGTTGCTGGTAGTAAACCTGGTGATTCACCGTCCACGTCCAATTCTACTTTGCCAGAAAGAGGTGTAACTGAGATGTGTTTGGCTTCTCTCATACTTACTTTGTCATGAGACTCATGACTACCTGAAAAAATCTTGGGAGACAGCATTACCATCTCAGCTTTGGACAGATCTCCCAGAGATACCACGGAGAAGTGCCCGTCGTTAAGCTTGGCGTGCGGGGCAATCTTCATCCCGCCACCAAAGTACTTTCCGTTTGCGATTGCAAGAGTGTTTACCGTAAGTGAAATCGCATTGTTATCATCATGATCAAGCACCACGCTTATGCGCTGGTTGTCGTACTGCATGGACGCCCTCAAGGTCGTTGCCAGATAAGAAAGCTTTCCAAACTTTTTGGATCCATTGTTCAAAAGTCGATCTACCACTCCACTAATTCCGCATGACGCAATGTTGATAAAGTATCGCTTACGTTTTTTCCCAGCATGGTCCACAAATGTAACCGTTCCCACATCAGAGTTAGTAGCGTGACCTGCTTTGATAATCCTGCACAGTTCGTCGAGACCTTGTGGCAAGTTCAGAGTTCTTTTGAAGTCTCCGCCTGTCCCATGCGGGAGAACGGCTAATTTGCATTTGCTACCGATGTACTCGTCACCTTCAAAGAAACCATTGACTACCTCGTTAACGGTACCATCTCCCCCCACGGCAACTACTGTGGTTGCCTTTTTCTCTAATGCAAAACGAGTCAGTTCTGTGGCATGACCTGAAAACTCTGTAGGAATCGCAGTGAACGCTCCGACATTTTGTTTTAACGCCATTTCAATTTCTGGCCAAGCGCTAGCGAGCTTTCCACCCCTGCTTTTGGGATTCCAAATGACGTAGATGGACATTAGATTGCTTTACCTTCTGGTGTGGGGTCTTTACGTTCTTTTTCCGCCACGTAGTCTGAGAGATTGTGTACGGTCACCCCTTCCGGGGCGTTACTTCTGAGCATGAACGAACAGGTACTACAAGCCGTCACCACCGTTCCTCCACCTAGTGACGCAATCTCTTGCAAACGTTGCTTGGCCATACCGTTGGCAGTTTCGGGCATTGTCTTGGGGACGAGTCCCGCGCCGCCACAACATTGAGAGTCTTCTTTATTCCAAGAAAACTCTCGAACTTCTGCGTAGCGGTTTAAGACGTTTCGTGGTGCGTCGATCTCTCCTTCGTAGCGCGCCAAATAACAAGGGTCGTGATAATAAACGATGTCATCGTCTTTTACTGGTTTCGTCTTTGCCTTTAGAAGCCATTCAGAAAGAGAGACGATTGCGAAACTATTTTGCGGTGGATACCACTCTTTGGCTGTGTGAAGACAAGCTGAACAGTTCACAATCAGTATTTTGGTGTCTTGCAGCTCAGTGATTGCTTCATTCGAATGTTTTGAAAAGTCGTTCTTATTACCGGAAGCAACAAGTGGATAACCAAGACACGTAACCTTTGCGAGTCTTACGTCTCCATAAGAGTTAAGCAGCTGCATCGTTTCTGCGACTTTTTCCGGCGACTTGGACAAAGCATCGCAGCCTGGAAGAAATGCAACAGGAGACTTTTTTTCCGCCCACTTTTGCAAATCCTCTTGCACTTTTTTTAACAAGCGCTTTTGCCTTGAGCTAAACCGCTCCGGGTAATCTTGCAGTGCAGGATGGGTAACCCCGCGAGCATTAGCTTCATGTCTCGCTGCAATTAGTCGAACCCCTGGCTCGCTTTCGTGTTTGCAGTAGATGGTGCAGTGTTTGCAACCGGTGCAAGCCCACATCGTGGATGTAGTTTCTTCATTCCACTCACGGTTTCCTAAAACAAGCTGGTAAAGCGCGTCCATCTTTGCGCCTGGGGTGTGAGACTCGTTTCCCGATACCTCAGCTACCGGGCAAGAGTGACGGCACATTTTGGGACAATACCCGCAGTACTGGAGTTCTTGCTCTGCTGAGTCGAGTATGTTCATTTCTGCCACGGAATGGACTATAGCCACCTTTGAGGCCCATAGCATCCTAAAGCAGAACATTTGATTGGCGAAGATTGAGAATTCGCACTACAATTTACAGGTGCTTACCGCTGCGATAATTGTTGGACTCCTTGGATACTACTATTTTGGGCCTAAAATTGGGGTAGCAGTAGGCGTTTCAATCTTCGGATTGAATGCGCTAGCGTTGGTCCGTCCGTCTTACGCCCTTGCGGCCTATGGATGTGCAGCAGCCATCACCTTCGGCGTAACTTACATGGGACCAAGAATGTCCGAAGGAAAACTAGACGTCTTCGCTCTAGCAAAAAAAATGTGGAAGCAGGGTCGTAAACTCTACAAAACTTTTAAGAAAAAACGCTAGGCGGACTCCGCACCATAGCCAAGTTTTTTTATCGCCGCTATTGCTTTGTCTTCAACCTTAGACTTTGCTTGAATCGTTACGATTCCCGTATCTGAGTTCATTTCTGCTGTGTAGACGTCTTCCAATTTTAATAGCGCTGCCTTTACTTTTTTTTCGCAGCTAGAGCAGTGCATTCCGGTTACTTTCACTTTGAAACTTACCGCATCTGCAGGAATCTTTTTGTCCGCTAGTTCTGCTGCGCCGATACCACTACAGCAGCTACCATCTCCGCCACCTGTACAAGTCGCTTCAGAAGCTTGCTTGTGGTGAGTTTTGCTAGCATGACCTTGTTGGCATGCTGCAGAGAAGATTATTGGTAGAGCTAAAACGATAATGCGCATAGTTTTTTTTAGCGCATATTCGGATGTATTACCATACAACTCGAGCGCCAAGGCTGAGCGAGGCGGCAAGGTTTTGCGTTAAGTCCGCCTGAGTGTAGATTTTGAGTTGTAGAATGTTCACTTGCGCCCCCGCAAACGCTCTGAACTTACCAACACTTGGCCCGGACTCTTCAGAGGCTGTAATATTGCCGGTTCCGAGGTTTACGGTTTGACTTGGGTCGTTGGGGTCTTCTGCTTCCAAATCACCGGTTACGTTAACGGTTAACTTAGCTTTGCCAGCTTGCAAATCTGCTCCGACGCCCCCATAGATGCTCAGAAAGTAGAGAAGTCTGGCATTGGTCGACAGCTCGATGGGAACGACAATCGCGTTTAGATCTAATTCGTAGTCGCCGGTAGCGGTAAGACTCGCCATTCGTTGCATCCCATTTTCCCCGACTGAAAACTCGTTGCGTATGGTTTCTCCTCCTGTAAACTTCAGCGTTGAAGACTGCAGGCCCGTGGTAAGATCAAGTCCACCCCATTGAAACGCGTATTTAGCTAGTCCGTTCACTTTAGGCGTGATCAATTTGATTTGTGCGTGAATACCGAGATTAGTCGAATCAATGTTGAGGTAATCATTGAAACTCATGCTTCTCTTAAAGTAGTTGGCGTAAAGATTTACTCTGTCGAATCCTACGACTCCAAGATTGATTCCTGCCATAATCGAAATGTTGCCGGCGAGTCCGCCAACAAGACGGCCTTCCTGCACGCCTTCGAACCCTTCGTTGCCAGCTGACGCCGCAACGTTAAGTCCTCCACCAAAACTAAAACTGGTCATATTCGAGGCGTAGTCAACTCCCAGTCCCTTGTTTGATAAGCTAGCCGCATTTGCAAAAGCACCGAGGTATTCGTCAGGATCGAACAGTCCGTAGATTTCTTGAATGTCTCTTTGAATATCGGCTTCAAGTTGATTCAGATCGTATCCCACTGCTGCAGCAAAGTCGTTTGCTTCAGGTGTTGGATCCAAGGAAATAACGACATCTGCAAAAGAAGTTGTCGCCAGTCCGAAAATAAAAGTGCTTACCAGTCCCCACCGCATACGAAAATTATCCCCCCTTCCAGTGTAGTTCCAAAAGCAACAAGAGGAGAAGAACTGTCGAATTTCTTCTTTCTAGCCCGACATGTCGTCCAGGGTAAGAATATGTTGTCATTAGCCTACAGCGTATTGGGCTGCCAAACGTATTTACGATAGTATCGGGTATGCGAGTTTTAGCTGTCTCTTTATTACTACTTTCAGTTTCGTGCAAAAAGGAAAAAATTGAACCGGCGGTACCAAGTAAAAGTTCCCCACCAGCTAGAGCAACTGCCGACGAAAAAGTAGTAGAGCAAAAAAACGCTTTGGTGTCGCAACCTCGAAAGAAAGATTGGGCCCGTTATGAAACGGACGAGTTTTCAATCGATTACCCGAAAGACATGCTCTTCAAGAACGATGGAATGATGGGAGCTAAGTTTTTTCTTTACTTCAAAGAAGGGGACAGTGTTCGAAACAACATCAATCTAATGGTGCAACCTTTACCGGGCAAGCTATCCGCAAAACAAATGCTAATTGCCGCAGAAGCCGAAATCAAAGGTCTTGACGATGCAAAGATTCTTGAAAAAGAAATTAAAGGAGGGGTCCCATTTGTAGTCTGGGAAGGAACCATCGGGAAGCGTCTACGTTTCAAGCAGCTGTTCCAGCAGAAAAATTTAAAAAACTATGTGTTGACCTATACTGCCTTGCCTGAGAATTTTTCGAGTGACCTTGAAGACTTTGAATCTATCGCCGCTACATTTGTTGTGAAATGAGGTTAGTCCATTGAGGACAAAATATCATTAATTGTATCAAAAGCATCCGCAGCCGATTGAGTGCTTAGTTCAAGATTTAGGTCGACTGCATTTTCATTGGCAGAGATTGTAACTTTCTTGAGCAGGTCGAGTAGGACTTGCGGAATGTCATTGCCAAGATTTGCGATTCCCATTTTCAATACAGTGGTAATCATAAATGCTTGGTTTTTGTCTTTCAGCACGAAGGATAGGTTGGCGAGAAGTTTCTCTTTTGTTGATGCGGAGAAGTAGAGTGCTTCTAGATCTACAGAAATTGGCAAGTCTTTGGTGACTTCGGTAGGTATTTGCGTGGTCGCAAGCCAAATGTCGCTACTGGTAGCTACTTTTGATTTTATCGAAGTGTAGTTCGTGGAAGAGCCGAATCCACCACCTTTTATCGCAGAGAGAAGGGCCGGTTTGCCCTCTGAAGCCAGTACCACGGTACGGGGGCCAACAAACGTCGCTACCGCACCATCCTTAGTGTGAATGTATTGTCCCTCGATTCTGCTATCTTCTGATTTTTTGGCGCATTCGTAGACTTTCTCCTTGGAGAAGCCTTGAATTACGGTAACGAAGGAGTCCGTACTAGTTCCTCCAACCCAAACGTTGGCAGCGTTCGTTAGCGGATCAATGCCACACTCTGCTTTGAAGTCTTGCCAGTCTGAGCTCTCACCCAAGCCACGGACGAGTGTTGGCTCGATCTTTTTGAAAAAATCGCTGCTTCGAAATTGGTCAAAGTTCACCCCCAGTACAAACTGAGAGTCCGCCGGGAGCATTTCAAGCGCTTGCTGTGGCGTGACAGGGCCAAAAGGCTTGGGCTTGGAACAGCCAGAACCAACAACAATCAGTAAGCTAATTAGTAAGGCGCGCATCACTGCTTTCTTACCACTAGGTTTTCTGCTTGGGTATTGTCCGGGCTCAAATTCGACCATTGAGTCTGCTGGTGCTTGGAGCACTACGCTTGCAGGGAAAATAGGCTTCCACTGCAGTTGTCCAAGAAGATAGGCGAGTGGATTGAAAATCGTGAGGCGACCCGGTGTCGTATTGCGAATTCGTAAATCCGCTACATTTTTGTCAGCGTGTCGACGAGTACCTCGAACTCATCGTTGGAAAGGGCCCAGTTTGCTTTGAAAGCCGCCCCAACGTTAGAGAATTCGATCTTTCGCACCGCGTCTTGGGCAGCTGGAGGCGCCCCGGCTTGCTCGAGTTGAGCTTGCATTGCCCCAAGTCCCATCGGAACCATTTGTTTCATCATATTGGCCTCTGATTCGTCTTTTAAGTTTGCTGTTAAATCCAAGGTAACCCCTCTGGAAACATCCAAAAATAATGCTAAAGACTGCACCGTAACGGGAAGTCCTGCGGCACCAGTTGGGATCTTTGACAGCGTCCCCCAGGCCGCTGCGCTGGTATTGGCGGTTTGATACGCTGCAGATGACGTGAACGTCCCTGTTTTTGATGTGGCTTGCGTAAGAGCTGCGACGCCGCCTCCAGTAATTATCAGTACGTTTTGTCCAAGGAATCCCAAGGTAGAACCGTCCGGTTTAGTAAACGAATCGCCGCTCTTTTGCCAACCGTCTGCGCCATCATGGCACGCAACTACTTTATCTTTCGGTATGCCCTCTACCACGGCTACCATTGACTTTTCATTGTCGGGATCTCCACCAAGCCAGATTCTAGATACGGTCTGCACGGGATCGAATCCGCACTTTTCCTTCATTTCTCGAAAGTCGGCTTCCTCGTTTAGAGACTTCTGTATCTCAGCAGAAAACTTGCTCCAAACTACGCTTCCTTTGATGGCGGTAAAGTCGACTCGCAAAACTAACGGAGAATCACTAGGCAGCATCGCTAGAGCCTCCATATCCGTAAGAGGGCGTACCTCCTCGGCTTTTTGCGGATAATTGGCAGACTTGGATTTTCCGCAAGCCGGACCAAAAGCAAGGAGAGAAGCTATCATCAAAAATCGCATGATATCGTAGTAGCACCTGCGACACCCCTGAGGAAACTTTGCTCGCCCTCATTCTAGTCAAACTCCCGAAAAAGCAAAAAGGGCGACCGAAGTCGCCCTCTGCAAAGCAAATTAGTTGCTACATCATTTTCATCATTGCATCGACAAGAGCGCCGACTTCTTTGTTAGAGAGGTTTAGCTTGGTGTTAAACGCTGGGCCTTTGCTAGAGAACTTGATTTTCTTAACCGCATCTTTAGCTTCTGCTGGTGCGCCGGCTTGTTCTAGTTGGGCTTGCATCGCGCCAAGGCCCATCGGTACCATTTGTTCCATCATTTTTGCTTCCGACTCGTCTTTGAGATTTACAGTAAGGTCAAGGTCAAAACCTTTTGCAAGTTCTACAGAACCCATTGCAGATTTTGGTGTTACTGGGATTTGACCACCTTTAGTTGCGTCGTCAGGAATCTTAGTAACGGCGAACCAAATGCTGGCACCGGTTTTTACGCTTGATTTCACGTTTTTGTAGTCGGCAGAGGAAGCAAGTGTTCCCTTCTTCGCAAGAGCGGTCTCTAGAGGAGATTTTCCGCCAGCAGCTACAACAATGGCATTGTCGCCAGCAAATGCAAGAGCGGTTCCATCAGGCTGAGTGAAGTAGTCACCGTCTTTTTTCCACTTGTCCGTTTTGTCACTGCAAGCGAGCATTTTGTCCTTCGGAATACCTTCTACTACAACGATCATTGATTTTTCATCTTCAACTTTTCCGCCGACCCATACTTTCGAGATGGTCTCCATTGGATCGAATCCGCAATGTTTCTTCATTTCTTGAAAATCAGCTTCTCCGTTTAACTCTTCGGTAATTTTTCCCTCGAATTTACTCCAGATGGTGCTTTTCTTAATCGCGTTGAAATTGATTCTTGCGATTACCTGCGAGTCGCTCGGAAGCATCGAAAGGATGTCGTTAGTGCTTAGGCTTCCCGGGGCTGCTACGTCTGGTTGCTCCGTTGCACCACCACCGCTGCCACCAGCTGCTTTTTTGTCATCTTTTTTACAGCCAGCAAATGCAAGCATTGCTGTTGCGACTACCACCAAATTCCTAAATTTCATGTTGGCGTTTTAGCACGTCACTGTGGAATGCCCAGCGGTCTAGGAGGTGAACGTATGTCAACTCGGAAAAAAGGACGACTTGTAGTCGGATTGTTACATTCAGTTTAATCCGGGGAGCGGTGATCCACGTGGTGGAGAACGCTCTTTCAATCTTTCTCAATATTGAGAGTACTTCAACGTAAAATAGAACCAAACGCAATGTTTGGGCATCTCATACATACGTGGTAAACGCCGTGCAAAAGGAGCACATCATTAAATGAGCTATCTCAAATCATCAATTGGAGCAAAAACCGTGATGGCCATCACGGGCGTCATGCTTATTCTTTTCTTGGTCGGTCACCTAATCGGTAACTTGTTAATCTTTGCAGGACCTGACGTATTCAACAACTACGCTCACAACCTCAAATCGATGTGGGGTGGCAATTTCGTCTGGGTGGCACGTAGCGGACTTTTGGTTGTCACACTAGTGCACATACTTTCTGCGGTTCGGTTGGTGATGCTTAACAAGAATGCGCGACCGCAAAAGTATCAAGTATTCAAGCCAAAACGTTCACCGTTCTACGCACGTGTGATGCCGATGTCGGGACTGATTGTTCTTTCCTACATTATATTTCACCTGGCGCATTTCACCGTTGGTGCGGTCGCGGTCAAAGATTTCGATGCAAAGCGGGATGGTATGCATAACATCTATGCAGTTGTCATCGAATCCTTTTCCCATTTCTGGGTTTCCGGAATCTACATTTTTTCAATGCTGCTACTTTGCTTTCATTTAGCCCACGGCGTAAGCAGTGCCTTTCAGTCACTCGGTCTCAACCATCCGAAGTACAACTGGCTGTTTTCTAAAGCTGGTCCGGTAACAGGAACCCTTTTCTTTGTCGGATTCTGCAGCATTCCCGTCGCTACTTTGGCGAACATTATTTAACGAGAGCTAACTATGAAACTAGATCCAAGAGTACCTGAAGGCCCGATAGACCAAAAATGGACGAACGCAAAGTTCTCCATGAAACTGGTGAATCCGGCAAATAAACGTAAGTTCGATATCATCGTTGTTGGTTCTGGCCTTGCCGGCGGCTCCGCCGCGGCGACGCTCGCGGAGCTTGGCTACAATGTCGCTTGCTTCTGCTACCAAGACAGCCCCCGCCGCGCCCATAGCATCGCAGCGCAAGGTGGCATCAACGCCGCAAAGAACTACCAAAATGACGGAGATAGCGTCTACCGACTGTTCTACGATACGGTCAAAGGCGGTGACTTCCGTAGCCGTGAAGCCAACGTCTATCGACTGTCGCAAGTCAGCGTGGACATTATTGACCAAGCCGCGGCAATGGGAGTTCCTTTTGCTCGGGAGTATGGTGGTACGTTGACCAATCGATCGTTCGGTGGTGCGCAAGTGTCCCGTACGTTCTACGCACGTGGGCAAACAGGACAGCAGCTCCTGCTCGGGGTTTACGCCGCGTTATCTCGGCAAATCTCCGCGGGTAAAGTGAAGATGTTTACACGAACCGAAATGCTTGATTTGGTGACCGTCGATGGCAAAGCTGCTGGCATTGTGACGCGTGACATGGTCACAGGGAAAGTTGAGTCCCATGCCGCTCATGCTGTGGTACTGGCAAGTGGTGGTTACGGCAACGTATTCTACCTCTCAACTAACGCCATGGGATGCAACGTGACTGCTTCGTACCGCGCGTACAAAAAAGGCGCCGGTTTCGCCAATCCTTGCTACACGCAAATTCATCCGACTTGCATTCCCGTAAGCGGTTCCTATCAGTCGAAACTGACTTTGATGAGTGAATCGCTAAGAAACGATGGCCGCGTATGGGTCCCCAAGAAAAAGGAAGACGTTGGTAAAGCACCAAACGACATTCCTGAGGCCGACCGGGATTACTACTTAGAGGAAAAATACCCATCGTTTGGAAATCTTGTTCCTCGCGATGTGGCTTCACGAAACGCGAAGCTTGTATGTGATGAAGGGCGAGGCGTAGGCCCAGGCGGGCGCGGCGTGTATCTCGATTTCCGCGATGCCATCAAACGAATGGGGGAAGACCTTATTCGTGAACGCTACGGCAATCTTTTCCAAATGTACGAGAAAATTACCGATGAGAATCCGTACAAAGTGCCAATGAGAATTTATCCTGCGGTTCACTATACGATGGGTGGTCTGTGGGTCGATTACAACCTGCAGTCTTCCATTCCCGGTCTCTTTGTTCTTGGCGAAGCGAATTTCTCCGACCACGGTTCGAACCGTCTTGGTGCCAGTGCGCTAATGCAAGGTTTAGCAGATGGATATTTTGTGATTCCGTACACACTCGGTCACTACTTGGCATCCGAACAACCGACCAAACATGAGACTTCACACAGCGAGTTTCAAAAGTCTCACAAGGAAGTGAACGACCGAGTAGAAAAACTACTGGCGATTGGCGGAGACAAAAGCGTTGACACGTACCACAGAGAGCTCGGACTCATCATGTGGGATTACTGTGGAATGGCCCGCGAAGCGGAAGGTCTCAAGACAGCGATTAGCAAGATTCAGGAATTGCGAAAAGATTTTTGGAAAAACGTACGCGTTCTCGGCGAAAAAGACTCTTTCAATCAGTCGCTTGAGAAAGCAGGTCGGGTCGCTGACTTCCTAGAGTTTGGCGAACTTATGTGCCGAGATGCACTAGCGCGAGAAGAAAGTGCTGGCGGACATTTCAGGTTGGAGTATCAAACCCCTGAAGGCGAAGCCAAACGTGATGATGCAAACTTTGCCCATGCCGCAGTGTGGGAATACAAAGGCGATGATGTGGAGCCTGAGCTTCACAAAGAACCGATGGAGTTCGAATACGTCAAGCTAGCAACAAGGAGCTACAAGTAATGGACTTAACACTTAAAGTATGGCGACAAGGAAGTGAAAAGGCTAAAGGGTCTTTTCAAACGATCAAGGCGACAGGCATCAAACCAGAGATGTCCTTTTTGGAAATGCTTGACGTTGTAAATGAGCAACTCAATGGAAACTCGAAAGAGCCGGTGGCATTTGACAGTGATTGTCGTGAAGGAATCTGCGGCACGTGTTCCATGGTAATTAACGGTCGCCCGCATGGACCTGACGCGGGAACTACAGCGTGCCAATTGCATATGAGACGTTTCAAAGATGGTGATACCATTACCATTGAGCCGTGGCGCGCAGCCGCATTTCCTGTGCTCAAAGACTTGGTCGTCGACCGCCAAGCACTAGACGATATTATCGCTGCCGGCGGTTACATCAGCCAAAACTGCGGGTCAGCACCAGATGCCAACGCAATACCGGTGCCTAAAGAGAAAGCGGATAAAGCTTTTGAAGCAGCAACATGCATAGGATGTGGGGCTTGCGTAGCCGCCTGTCCGAATAGTGCAGCAATGCTATTTACTGCTGCAAAGTTGACTCACTTGCATGAGCTTCCACAAGGTCAAGCAGAGAAACAAGAGCGTACGCTAAAGATGGTTGACGCTATGGATGCTGCCGGATTTGGAAACTGCACCAACCTCTACGAGTGCGAGGCCGCCTGTCCGAAGAATATTGATCGCGAGGTTATTGCGAAGATGAATCGGGCGTACACCAAAGCCTCTCTCTTCAAACGAAAGTAAGTAGTCTCGGTAGAATGTCCGGGCGCGGCGTTATGTGAGACCTCGTGACCAAGAGGTCACGTCGGTTCCTCGGATTTTCATCCGAGCTGACAAGCCTTGCGCTCGAAGCATTCTACCTTCGCCAATGGGCTGGCTTGGATTTCATCCAAGCAGGGAGTAATTTTCTCGGTTGCTTCGTTCTACTTTAATGCTAACTTTTTGTAGTGTCTGTAGTAACTAAGCGAGCGCTGCGGATCGGCGTAGAGTCTTTGGGGCTTTTGGCCGCACTGATTGCTTCCACTAAACTTGAGTTGGTAGGGTTGACTGCCATCTCGCTTTTGGTGACGGGTTGGTGGGTTATTATGCTAGCCAACCGACAAAATACGTGGGGACATTGCTTTGGCCAAAGAAGGTACAAGCAAATTGTGAGTGGCCCACTGGCTTTTCTTATTGTTCAAATGCTGTTCGTTATTTTTGGTCAGGGAATTGGACAGAATACTGATGTCGCTTGCGGGATGGGAGTGCTTGCCGCGGCAGTATATGTGGGAGTGATGGTTGCCATTTCCTTGTTTGCGACTGTTTTGATTCTTGTGCGTGAGCCGGTGCAGACAACTGAGACATCCGCTCGCTTCATTTAGGTTGAGTGAAAAAAACAAGGGGCGCTATTCGGGGCGATTTTTAGTGCACGACCATTTCTCTCTCCGAGATTCTGGGAATGCGCGCAATCCAATAAACAATATCGGTAACAATATGGGTCGTAAAATCAACCCGTCGGTGACGGTGGCGAGGAACTGGCCGAAGCGCATTGCACTTTTACATGGTTGAAGTCCTTTATTGGCCACATTTCGCCGTTGGTAGGCAAAAACGAGCCTACCAGCAACTGGTAAACTTTGTGAAAACCCCTCTATAATTCACTCGATGGGCGCGAATCATCGAAATGTGGTCGTTGTAGGGGGCGGGACAGAGCTTACAGACGGTTTAGCAAAGTCGCTAGGGGACGATTATCGTGTGTTCGCCGCCGGTGACATTGGATCTCTATCGGGTCACTTAGAACACAGCTGGCAAACTATTATTTCGGCTGCCGCGATTCCTGCCTTACGTCAAAAATTGGTTGAGTTAGGTCGGCTTGGAACGCCAGTTCTTGCGATTGTCTCTGGAAGACAAGCGCAGGACGAACTCGACGAAACGATGGTCGATTGCGATGCGGTGGTAACCGATAAAGTTTCCATTCCAGACTTAACGATTTTGTGCAAACGACTTTGCGATCGCGCCACTTTGATGGTCGGAACCAGAGCCCACAATGACGAACTCAACAGTCAGCTTGCTTCGGCGTCCCAAAAAGAGGGGAAGATCAGTAGGAAGCTAGAACGAGTTGAAAGAGAACTTATTGCTGCGTCTCATGAGCTCGAACGACTGAATCGAGAGCTTGAGCTTATGTCCTACAAAGACTCTCTTACCGGAATGTACAATCATCGCACGTTCCAAGAACGTCTCCGTGAAGAGGTGGCTCGTGCGCAACGTCACGAGCGTAGCTTTAGTTTGCTCTATGGAGATATCGATAACTTTTCGGTCGTGAATCGTTCTATGGGGTATCAGTTCGGTGATGAAGCTTTGCGAGTCATTGCAGGAGTCATTTCATCGATGGATTCGTCAGAGAGAGTTCGCGATTCAGATGTTGCCGCAAGATATGGTGGCGAGGAGGTAATGATATTACTTCCAGAGACCGACAAGCATGGCGCAACGATAAAAGCCCAGCGATTATGCGATACGATTGCAGAGACAAACTTTCCTGGCATTGACAAAATCACAATGAGTTTCGGGGTGGTTAACTTTCCCGAAGACGGCACTGATGCGGAAACGTTACTTGACGCTGCGGATCGTGCGCTTACCTTCGCCAAAGAGCGAGGACGTAATCAAGTCAGTACGGTTTCCGCTCCGCTGACCTCCGGCGTGATTGCGCAACCTGAAAGAATTCGTTCTTCGCACGAAAGAATGGCAGAAATCGTTGGGATTTTGCGAAAAGATCGCGCGGTCACTTGTCTCTTGGTTGATCTAAGAAGACTTAGACGGGTCGAACACGAACTTGGCGCGGCACAATACGCTCAATTATTTGATCGTGCGGGGGTCGTTTTGGATGAAATGCGCGGCAATCAACTTCGAACCAATGATGTTATTTGTCGCATTAGTAACGATGACGCGTATCTGTGCGTTCTGTCTCCATCTCGAGACCCAGATCCGACAAGAAGCTTTGACGTAACGTTAGTCGCAGAACGGGTGCATCGCACGGTAAATGCTGCACTAGCTAGAGAAACGCGAGAGCTGATTCGCGATGATCCTCGTATTACCGTAGGACACGCTCGTGTGTTGAACAACTCTATGATTCGTCCGGAGCGTTTGATAGCAAGACTCGTCGATGAAGCGAGGAGTTCTGCCGCGCTTGCTCGGGAACGAGAGGCTCAGCATAACAAAAGTCTTCTTCAAGAGCTCATCCTAACGAACAGTCTGCGTCCGGTATATCAGCCCATCGTTGACCTGCACGAGCTGCGAATCTTCTCTTTTGAGGCCTTAACCCGCGGTCCGAAACGTAGCTCACTTGAGTCGCCTGCCGCATTGTTCTCAGTAGCAGACGAAGTGGATTTGACTTTCGAACTTGACCGGGCATGTTTCAGAGGGGCACTTCGTGGCGCGGTTGGGCTTGAGTCCCAGCACAAACTTTTCGTCAACTTGCTCCCGCTATCCTTCTATGACTCTAGTTTCATTGAACACGAAGTCCATAGACTTTTAGAAGCTGCAGACCTGCGGCCGCACAACATTGTATTTGAGATCACAGAACGGCTGGCTATTGAAAACTTCGCGTCTTTCCGTCGTGCCTTGGCGAACTATACAGAACTAGGCTTTGGCGTTGCCATTGACGATGTGGGAACGCGTCACTCTAATCTGGAAACCGTAATGGCGTTACGGCCACATTTTATCAAGGTTAGTGACGTACTTGTTCGAGGGATCGCGGAATCTCGGGTTCGTCGAGAGATGTTGCGCTCATTGCGGCATATTGCGGATGCCATTGATGCTGTGATTGTTGCGGAGGGAATAGAGACCGAAGCCGATCTGCAGGTGTTGATGGATCTTGGTATTCGGTTTGTTCAAGGTTACTTCTTGGGAAGGCCAGGGCCTCCATTTCCAACTGTTTCTCCAAGCGTATTGTCGCTTGTGGCAGAACTGGGTAAAGAGCGTCCCTTGATTACTCCTGCTTTAGCAGGTGGATTAGAAGACAATTACGAAGAGACCGATCCTGGACTGGGAGATGACAATAGAGGTCGGATATGGACTCCGATTTCCGTACCTAGTCCTTCTGGAGAGACAAGTTTCATGCGCGAATTGCAAATTGACAACGAATAGTAGTACCGCAACTTGCACCGCATGCTGATCAATCTCTATAATTTCCGGGGAGGGGTATGGATATAGCAAGTTTCCATAAACTCTTGTCGTTCGGAATCGACAAGGGAGCATCAGACATTCACTTTGAAGTTGGATATTCGCCGCATTACAGGGTGAATGGAGACTTACTGGGAGCAATAAAGATACCTCCGTTGGCTGTGTCCGATACAGAGCAAATAGCGACGTTTATTCTTGGGCACCGTGCCAAGGATGTTGATTTCACAAGATCTTTTGGTGAAATTGACGTGTCGTACTCTCTAAACACACGGGGACGATTTAGAGCGTCTATATTTAGGCAACGAGGTGCCGTCGGTATTGTACTTCGCTCCATTCCCTTCACCGTGAAATCTGTAGACGAGCTTTATCTCCCACCAGTGCTGGATGAGATTGCGGATGCTCGTCGCGGACTTATTCTCGTCACGGGCGCTACGGGGAACGGGAAAACCACCACCATCGCGGCGTTGATTCGGCACATCAACAACGCACGACACGCTCATATCATTACAGTTGAAGATCCCATCGAGTACCTCTTCGAGCCGGGCAAATGTATGATTATCCAACGAGAAGTTGGGACCGATACTGATTCCTTTAGAGAAGCTGTAACCGCAGCGCTTCGGCAGGATCCTGACGTAATTATGGTAGGAGAGGTTCGTGACGAAGAGACCGCTGCTACTTGCCTGAAAGCCGCGGAGACAGGTCACTTGGTAATCTCAGCGATTCATACGCCGGACGCTGTAGCCACTGTGCAACGTTACATCGGACTCTTTCCTACCGCAGAACAAGATTCTGCT
The DNA here is from genome assembly GCA_020630875.1 of Deltaproteobacteria bacterium. Lineage (GTDB taxonomy): Bacteria > Myxococcota_A > Polyangia > Haliangiales > Haliangiaceae > JAHDIH01. The sequence goes on from JAHDIH010000002.1 coordinate 509,656, forward strand.
CGTGAGCGATTGGGGGATGCGTTGCAGGCCGTTATTTCGCTTCGGTTGCTTCCTACTGCCAATGGCAAAGGCCGAGTGCCCGCAGTAGAAATTCTAAGGGTTACCAGAACTGTACGAGAATGCATTCGTACCCCAGGAAGACTCTCCGACATTCGTGAGGTGATCAAAAAGGGGCGAGAAATCTACAGCATGCAGACTTTCGATCAACACCTCTACGAGCTTGCTAGTGCGGGGGTGATCAACAAGAAAGCCGCACTCTATACTTCTACCAATCCTGAAGAACTAGAGCGTATGTTCCAAATGGGTGGCGACGTCGTCTAGAAAACAGCGTTAGCCAATCCGTTCTAGTATTTCTTCACGCGTTGCGACTCGCTTATCAACTAGAAGTGCCAGCAGCTGCCTGACAATATCCTCTTCTTTGGCGAGTCTATCTTCCAGGGTGGTAACTCGTTTTTGCAACGTTTGCAGTTCCAACTTTGGGTCGCTCGGTAGCCGCGACACTGTTTCCAATTCAAGCTCAATAGCTGGTGGTGCAAAACGGTCGTTTTGAAGTTGTTGCATTGATGGAAGCTTCGGTGCTCCGGGGGGGCTTGTGCCCTCTTCGAACGGAATCGAACCCGGACGCATGTCTACTTCGTAGCGTCCCGTACCTCTGCCGTAATACTGAACGATTGCTTTTTCAATCATCGTTGGTCCCGTCAGATGAGGTCTGATGTTCAGTTGGGTTCGCATGCGCAGTTCGTCGATAATTCCCAGATTCAAAGGGTCGGCCATGGCGACGTCAAGAAATCTGGGTTCAACAGCAAACGGAACCAGGCTGTGTTGCGTAGCTGTATCAGCGGGAACGAGGGAGAGAGCTTCCTGGGAAGGAACAACTTGTGAGATATCAATAGTCGGAATATTGAGCTGGCGTCCGAGGAAAGAAACTAGTGTTGCTTCGCTTATTACGCGCATGTCTACTAGTACTTTACCTAGTCTTCCGCCCCAGCGACTTTGCTCTGTCAATGCTGCCTGTAGTTGAGCGTCCGAGATGTGACCCTCGTCCAAAAGCATATCCCCTAGGCGTTTCCTACTCATAGGTCACTATACCAAACGCGACCAAGATTGAGTTGGCTATGGTGGCCTAAAACCAACCGATAATTTCCGCCGAACCAGAATTGGCTTTTGTTCCAAGGAATCTAACGGCCCTGAACCATGCGTTGGCCACATTGAACAACACGAAGTGACCATCTCGACCAGGAAGTGGTCTGTATTGCGCTAGCCCACAGGTCGAAAAACCTACGCAGTTATTTGCGACGGGACTAGGAGTACTAATAATTCCTTGCACGTTCAGTCCTTGCAACGGCTCAACGATAGGTTCTATGTGATCCACTCCAAAGGCAGTGGAAAGGGCTCGTGCTGTTACGTTCGGAGTATAGGTATCTCCGATGCCCTCTAAGATGAACAGATCCATAGGTCGTTCCATTGTTGAGATCTGTTTTGCAAAGACAATGGGATCAGAAGGATCGATCCAAGCCTGTAACAAAGCAAGCATTGGATGAAAGTCATCAAGGTCATCATCAAGGATATTTGACGCGATATTACTAATATCAATCGGCTGCTTTTTGTAAAGTAGCGTTAGATAGATTAGACCACCTCCTCCACTAAGTACCGAAGCTTGTACGCTCTCGGTCATTGCAAGGTAGGGGACGCCCACCAAGGCACCTTGTGAGTGCCCCATAAAGTAGATTCTATTAGGATCGAACTTTTCCGTGCCTCTGTCTGTTTGAAGCTCAATTTCCTTAACGATTCTTTCGAGCCACAAATTGTCTGCGGCTCCTTGCAGCACGTTGTTTCTCGCTGCCTCGGGATTAGAGAAGTTGAAAAACTCTAGTTCAGGTAACGAACTAGAACTCCGAAGTCCATGAAACACTTGGTCTATTGAGATGGACGCCAGGCCTTCGGTAGCTAGCCGTCCCGCCATTTCTCCATCTACGACACTGCGGTAATCTCCTCCCGTTCCGTGGGAGTAAATAACGACCGGCCAACCGTCAATCGGCATATCGCTGTTGGCAGGTAATGCAATACCGACTTCGCCTTGCTCGCTACCTTGCAATTCAAGATTGCCATCCTCGTCAAAAACCAATTGCCCCCCGTCTGCTGTGTTAGAAAACGGACGTTGACCAAATTGAATTAGTGGAATGTCGGTGACGCCGTGATAAAAGTTCACTTCCACGACTTCTTCATCTTTCACAATGTCTGCAAGCTCTGTGTACGGCGCGGCCATGATGGCATTTCGAATGGGGGGTGCGATTGCGGTGGGGGAGCCCGTTGTGAATACCGTCGCATGCGCAAGATTATGCGGGGTTACTTGCAAGTATTGCCTGAGAGGAGCAAAAGAATCAAAGACGTTGGTGGGAACGGTTTGTCCATCTCCAAGAATTGCTGTTAGGGTTTCTGATGGTTTCAATGCTCCCTCCGAGCCTTTAGCTGCGGTGGTAATTATTGCGGCATAGGTCGTATTTTCCTCTAGTGGAAATCCTGGGAATGGTTTCATTGCAAGAAGGTTAGCGCCAAAATATTTTCGCTCGTTTTTGTAGAGCTTGAAATGGACAGGAGTTTTTTTACCGAAGTTTTCTGAGCCCTGCGTGACATTAACTAAGAACGCAGTAGAATCTTCGCGGATCGATTCTGATGGAGTAGTCGGCAAGCTGTTCATGCCAATTCCGTGATCGAAGCGAAAGTAGACTCCGCTGTTGAGGCCAAAACCAGTATGTTGTTGCAAACCGGCGAGGTAGTCGACGACCAAATCAGTGGGGGCATGGTGTTTGGTGAGATCTAACTGTCCCGCGGTTACTCTAAAGTCCGCAGGGTAGGGAGCATCGTAGAACTCTCCCTCTAGATCGAATATTCCAGTAGTATCTTGTCCTCCGCAGGCTATCAGAGAAAGGGTGAATAGGAATGCGAAGCGAAACACGCTAAATTAGAAGCTAATCTTCGTCGGTTGCAAAGGGGTAATCCGCACAAAGCTCGGCGATGAAAATGACTATTTCTTCTCAAAGGAGTGATCCCAATTCACTCCTTTGCGGATTTGGCCTTTCTGGCGATATCGGTGACCGTTAGAGCCAAGCCCTTTTCAGTTTTGGTGAGGGTCTCTTTTCGCGAGGCTCCGATAAACGTCACTGCAGTAATCCTAGGGTGGTAATTCTCCGCTAAGCTAAGCACAGATAGCAAAGCGGTACGTCTTTCTTCTTCAGTTCTACTGAACCAATCACTACCTATGAGTGAAGCCTCAAGTCGTTTCGCCTTTTTGTCGTATTCAAGATTTTCCAACTGATGAATTTTGCTAATTGATGCAAACTGAGATGCTTCCCCGAAGTGGGGAGGAAGCGGGGGACTTTTTGGCAAGACAACGTAGGCGGCTACTAGAAGAGTCCCAAGAAGCGCAAGCAAGATAGCTGACGAACGAATGATTCGTTTTCGTGGGATGACAACCTTAGGTTTTTTGGGGACTTCTCGTCTGGCAGCTTGTTCGGCTTGATAGGCTTCCGGATTAAGGATGCGCATGAGCATTTCATCGTTCATCTCGCATCGATCAAGGTATCTAAACTTCTCTAGCGCTTCGATTCCTTCTGCTTCCGAAGGTACAATGCAACTGGAAAATCCTAGCTTTCCGTGAATTGCTTCTAGGCGAAGAATGCCAGGAAGTACATCTGATTGTTCGTACGACGAAAAGAGTCGCCAAAGCGGTGTTAAATCCAGAGTCCCCTTTTGTTTGATGAGCCGTATCTCACCGTTAATTACCGATTCTAGAGTATCTCGGGCGATGTGGGTGATAAGTGGAGAACGAGCAAACACCCCAGTTACCACTTTGCCTAGATGAAAATCACTAATCACAATAATATCATATCCGGTATTAGCGCTAATTTCGACTTTGCTTTCACTGAACCGTCGGGCAAAATGAAGTGTGAGGCGGCCACGCGGATTTGCATTAATAGAGCTAGTTGTAGCCATCCTTATCATTGGCGCAGTCATACTTGCGATAGCTCCGGTTTTTAGCGAGCGCAAGATGAAATCGAAACATAACGAAGCGCTGATTTTCGGTGATGTTATTTTGGATCTTGCGGACTCCTATAGAAAGAAGTCAGGAAAATTTCCTGACACGACCCCTTGGTCTACCAAGCCCACAGAAAACCATTCTTGCTGCCCCTCAGCCTGTCTGCCTACCGCATGGGTTGGTGGCGGAAGCTGGGATGATTTAAGATTCGAGCCTGCCAATGCGTATTTCGGAGAGTACCGCTGGGTCAACACCACCAACAGTAAGACAATACAACGTGGATATTTGGAGATGATTTTTGATGCAGACTGCGACGGAAACGAGACGCACTACATGTACGTCATCTCCACTGGTCATGAAGGAGAGTTACTAGACTCAGGAACGGCCAAACCGACAAGCCTTCGAAAGCTGACGGTGATGTCCGACTCACAACGAGAACTTGATTGAAGTTATTCTTCTACGTCGCGTAAGAAACGATTAAGAAGTCCGTCAATCATTAGATTACGTTCGCTAACATCGATCTTACCGTCGCGCCAGGTACCCTGAATTTCTTCGTAACGTTCGCTAGTCTCTGCAATTAACTTCTTGTGCACACCAACTTGTTCTACGATCTCACGTTGGTTCTTAAAGAAGTACGAAACCATTGATGCACCCGCAGCAACCCCCAGTACCATTCCAAGCGGTCCTCCAAGTGCGTATTTCAAACCAAAACGAAGGGCCAAGACTGTGGCTGCGCCTACCGCAACGCTTTTCGTTCCGCTTCCGTCAACGACGGAGTCTTTGGCAAGCGAAAGGCTGGTTTGCCCGGCAGCAATAATCAACGCGATAAAGTTTCCACGTCTTTTCTTCCAACCTAGGTCGTAGTAATTGCGAATCGCTAATTTGAGAAACTCATCGAAGTTGTCGTAAACGTCAACGGATGGTTGTTCATTCTCTGCTGCTCCCATACGGGGAGTCTAGCACCAACTCGTTGACAGCGCACAAGATGACGGTCACTCTCCTTATATGATTCGAGTATTATTGGCATTGTTGGTGCTTACAAGCAGCGCCACAGCGGATACGGCAGCGTCGTATCTATACGCAGGAGACTATAATAACGCGGTAAAAGCTGCCGTTGCAGCCAAAGATTCCCAGTCTAAGTGGGCAGGGTTTGATGCTGCAATGCTATCCGGGCAGTTGTCGGAGGCGCAAAGGCTTGCAAAGGAGCTCTCGAAGTTTGATGCATTAGACGCAGACGTGGCTCAAGCAAGGCTAGAGTTTGCCACTGGTAAACGACAATCAGCGCTTTCTCGTTTGGGCAACTACGTGTCCGTGAAAAGAGGGCAAGTAAAAATCCAGCCGAGTGCTCGAAAGCATTATCTTTTGCAAATTTGGAAGGCCAGATTGCTTCACGATAGCGGCAGAATTGCGGACGCTGAGTCACTGTTTAAGAAGGTAATCCGCAGCGGCAAGTTAGCTTCCAAGAAATACGAAGAACACGCCTTTCTTTTGGGCACGGCATACGCATATCTAGAAGAATACGAGAGAGCTAATGCTAGATTTAGGGACGGTAGAAGAGGGAAGCGCCATAGGGGCAACGTAGCTTGGGGAAATCTCTTTCTGAACAAATACAGTATCGGGGATGCCCAGGCGAGTTTTGAGGATGTGCTGAAATTCGCGCCGAATCACCCCCATGCGAATGTTGGAATGGCAAAAGTTGTGATTGCACAATCCTACAATCTAGATAAGGCGATGGATTACTTACAAGTGGCGCTCAAGACCAATCCCCAAAATACCGATGCACTGGCCATGCAAGCTTCTTTGGCGATTGACCGTAACGATTGGAGTCGCGCCTACAGTTTACTTGATAAAGTGCATGCCGTTGATCCCGAGCACTTAGAAGGACACGCCTTGCGGGCGACGATTCATTGGATTCTAGATGACAATCCGGCTTACGAGAAACGTAAAGCATTGGTGATGAAAATTAATCCAAAGTTTGCACGCTTCTTTCACATTGTTGCTCGGTCCGCACAGCGTGAGCATCGATACAAGCGGGCTGTGGACCTAGAACTAGAAGCGATTAAACTAAAGCCTGATTACTACGAAGCGATGCAGTCGGTAGGAAGTGGTTACCTTAGACTTGGAGAAGAAAAAGAAGGGATCAAATGGCTTGAAAAAGCTTTCAAAGGCGATCCATACAACGTTCGTACCTTCAATTTGTTGAACTTATTTGATGACACAATTCCAAACGATTACGAATTTATCAAAGTCGGAGATTTGCGGTTTCGGTATCACAAAGAAGAAAAAGCCTTACTTAGGCATGTCGTAGAGCCGTTTCTCGTAGATGCCTATCAAGACATGATAAAGCGATATAAGTTTGAACCAGCCAAACCTACGACAATAGAGTTGTTTAAAAGTCTCGAGCATTACTCTGTGAGAACCGTCGGCTTGCCCAATCTCGGAGCTCTTGGCGTGTGTTTTGGTAAAGTGGTTACTGCGCGTTCACCGTACCGAGGGGATGCGAATTGGGGAATGGTTCTTTACCATGAACTCTCGCACGTTTTTGCGGTGCAGCTTTCGAACTATCGAGTACCTCGTTGGTATACTGAGGGGCTCTCTGAGTATGAAACTCTACGCAAAGATCCTTCCTGGCGCAGGGAGAACGACGCGCAGCTCGCGGACTTGCTAAGAAGTAAACGGATTCCATCGATAGTTGATTTAAATCATATGTTTTTGAGTAGGGGGGACGTGATGAACGCTTACTATCTTTCCGCGGTAACGATTGACTATTTGGTTGGCAACTATGGTTTTGACAAAATTGTTGATGGATTACGCATGTACGGTAAAGGGAATCAAACTGGCGCGGTAATTGGTCACATCACAGGGCTTAGCGTGGAACAATTCGACAAAAAGTTTCAGAGCTACCTTTCGAAAAGGTTAGCTCGTTACCTTCAGCAGTTTCAGTTGCCACAAAAAGGATACGACGACCCGGTGGTATGGGAGAAGAATCTCTCCGCTAAGCCCAATGACGCGCAAACCAGAGCAGGGTTGGCGCTATCTTGGTTCTATGCAGGAGATGCTGGAAAAACGATTTCTAACGCTAACAAAGCTTTGGAAATCGATAGCAAAAACGCCCTAGCTACCTATCTGTTGGCTGAAGTTTCGTACGTAAAAAAGAACTGGGAAGAGGCTAGCAAATACTTCTCGCAGATGATCGCTAATGGCCAAAGTAGTTATGAGATTCTAGGTCGACTAGCCGGTCTCGCTCAAAAAGCCGGCGACACCAAGAAGGCAATTGCTTACTGGTGCGCAGCGAAAAAGGCCCGACCAGAGTGGTCGGTTCCGTATAGTGAGTTGTATGAGTTGCACAAGAAGGAAGGGAACCTCGACAGAGCATTACTCGAGCTTCAGTCCTACGTCCGGATCGAACAAATGGCGGCCGGCCCTGCTTTCGACTTGCTTGAGCAATTAGTCGATCGTAGTCAGTGGAATGGCGTGGTGCAATTTGCGAGGCACGCGATTTTCATTGCTCCCGCAGAACCGAGACTTCACGTGATGCTCTCCAGAGCTAATAATGAGCTGGGAAATCCTAAGGAAGCATTACACTCCGCAGAGGCTGCAATGCTTCTTGCAAAAAGGAATCGGCGTCCCGGTCTTGCACAAATAGAGCTTGCAAGGGCTTTGAATTCGCTTGGAAAAAAAGGAGAGGCTTTAGCTGCGATAAATGCTGCTTTGGCAAGTGAGCCAGGAAATCAACGGGCACTTAAGCTCAAGCGTGAGATTCAGAAATAGAGAATTTCGTTTTCAAAATACCTAACAAACTTTTGAACTTGATAGGTTTTTGCAGAAGAAAATTGGCACCCGCGGCCTTGGCTTCTTGAAGTGTTTTCTCATTTTTAGAGAGAACGACTGTGGTAGTGAGTTCGTCATTTAGATTTTCTAAGATCGAGCAAGCTCCGTTTTCCGGAATCTCTCCGTCTAAAATGACAACGTCAAATCTAGTTTCGTTCATGACCCGCAACACTTGCGAATCATTGCCAACGGTTTTTACGGAAAAGTGAATGCTCTCCTTGAACATTTTTGGTGCGCGAGTTTGTAGGCTGTCTTCAATCATTTTACATAGATGGGGGTTATCGTCCGCTACTAGAATCGATACTTCTTTGGCAACGAGATTGGAGTCCTGCTCCTTTAATCGCCGAATAAACTCTTCAAGCTCTTGCCCTTGTACATCTTGAAACTCGATTCCCACCCCTGGATCACCGTCGGTTTTACACCACGCTACAAGTCCGCGGACTTTGAATGGATTAACCAAGCCGGGGAAGGACAGCAGAAGAGATATTGTTTCTCCTTTTTCAAAAGCATGGTCCGTGGAAATAAAGACGCCGCCTTTGGAGAGGTTCTCGGTATAGTCGATGAGAAGGTCAGAAGCTCCTTGGTATTCAACTCGAAGTGTTGCCTGCGTTCTGTCTTCTTCCCTCCGTTCGATCCCCACTATTTCATTCTAACTTGCACTAAGCTTCAGTGCTAGCGGTGGAGCGGAAGATTTATTTTGAAGCTCGCACCACGATTCGAAGTTTCCATCGATAGCTCGCCATTATGTTCGATCACCGTGTTGTTCACCAACGCAAGACCTAGGCCTGTACCGCCTTCTTTGTTCGTGACGAAGGGATCAAAAATCGACTCTCTTAGCTCTTCTTCGATCCCCGGTCCGTTGTCGGTTATAGATACAAAAACAAATGCTCCGTGGCTTCCACAAGTCACCTCTATTTTTCCGTTAGTCCCACCACACGCTTGGTGAGCATTTCGCAGTAGGTTTAACAATGCCTGGCGCATTTGCCCGCTGTCTAGCATGCAAGGAAGGGCCTCTGAGCTTCTCTTTAGCGTTAATGTCGTACCATCTTGGGAAATTGCGGGACCATGAAAGTCGATTACATCTGAGACAAGCGTGAACAAGTCTCCTTTGCTGAGATGGGCTTTAGGAAGTCGAGCGAATTGTAAGTAGTTTTCCGTAATCTTCGTTAACCTGTCGACCTCTCCAAGAATGGCACTGGTCATTGGCTTTGTTTCTGTATCGATTTTGTCATGAGTTGCAAGCTCTTCCTGTAAGAGATCGACATTAAGTGCAAGCGACGATAGTGGATTTCTTATCTCGTGGGTCATAGCTGCGGCCATTTTTCCAGCGGCTGCAAAACGAGACGAACGAGCAATTTCTTTCTCGCGGTCTGCCACGGCATCGCTCATCACGTTGAACTCTTTCGCTAAGCTTGCAATCTCGGTTGGTCCAACCTCATCTATCTTGTGCCCTGACTGACCTTTGGTGAGTTCTGCAACTGCCGAGCTCAATTTCTTGAGCGATCGCAGATTGGCGATGGCCCAAAGGATTGTGAGAAGACTTACAAACACGGCGACAGCTCCGAGAGCGATAGCATAGAACCGAACTTTCTCAGCTTGGCCGTTTAGCTGCGAAGCGGTACGGGTGAGTTCATCTCGTTGGTGAGATTCAAGTAGTGAAATTTGCCTAAGGATATGTTGCTCGTTCTTCTTTAATTCTTCTAACGCGGTAGCGGAAGATCTAAATCGGTCCATATCCAACTCGCTTAGTTCGTTAAAACTAATCGGGGGAAAATCGAGCAGCTTTTTGTAGAGTCGGTCCTGTTTCGCTACCAACTGTTCAATGCGGGAAAAATGTTTGCGTCTTGAATCTAAAACCTTGTCTGCGATGGGCAGTTTTTCGAATTCCGACAACGCAAGATCTGCGGCGTTGAGTTTATTTTTACGGTTGAAACGTAGTCTCAGAATGTGGTGATTGGCGCGGCTTACCACAGTTTCATGTTCAAGCTCGTCGGCCAGAAAAGAATGCAGGGCTTCTTGACGCGATGCCAAGTCTTTGGTGGCCAGTGAAAACTCTAGGGACCCGAGCCGAATGATCTCGATGTTTTGAGTCAATACCCCCAAATTAGCCACAGTAAGACCGGACACCACACCAAAGACAACGATGATTAGCGTGAAGCCCGCAATAATCCGCGATGATAACGACTTGAAAATAAACAGCTTCCGTGAATGATGTCACAACGGTGAGAACCGTTCCAGTTCCTTGCACCATGGACAGAGTTGACTGACATTCAAGAACTGTTCGGGGTATGAAGCACTTAGGCGCTGTTGTAGGGTGGGCCCATGAGAGTAGTGCTGCTGACAATATTGATGAGTTTGGCTGTTACTTCTTGGGGCGAGTCGATAGCTGTGGTGGGACTCGATCCGGAAGGTGAAAACTTGACCGACGGCGATATGAAAACAGCGAAACGACTTACGCTAAAGATGCGTGACGCCGTAAAAGAAGGAGCGGTATCAGGGGAACTTTCTGAGCGTGGCGGTCGTGACTTATTCGAGCTAAAACTTTTGTACGATTGCTCTTTTGTAGAGCCCAATTGCCTCAAGAAAGTCGGAAAGAACCTCGGAGCGGAAAAGCTGGTATACGGCACCGTAAAGATGGAAATGAGTACGGTCTTTCTGTCGCTTTTCTTGTTCGATGTGGCTGAAGGCAGGTACGTGAAGTCATTTACAGAGAGAGTTCCGCGGGCGGATCTCGACGCCAGTTATGGGAAGAAACTGATGCGAAGGCTCTTTGGAGTTCCGAATACAGGTATTGTGGAAATAGCAGTTGAAGACGTTCCCCGTGGTGCTCAAGTGTTGGTAGATGGTACGGCCGTACCGCAAGTGAGCCAAAACAGAGTGGAGTTACCCGTGGGAACCAGCATTGTGGAAATTCGTTCCAAAGACGGGCGACGGTTTCAAAAGCAAGTGGTGGTGAAAGAGGGAAGTGTCGCGATGCTTTCTGGAGAGTTTCCATCTTCCAAGAAGGCTAAGCGTGACACCAACAAAGTACTTTTTTGGACCGCCGTGGCCGCAACCGGTGCCAGTGGTATTGCAGCTACAATCTACGGGACTCGCGTACAAGGCTTCGAACGAGACAAAGAAAAGGCATTGACGTCTCTCGCCGGAGATGGAGTCTTTATCAACAACAACGACGTCTGTGCTGGAGCCAAAGGTTTGTCAGGTCGCAGCGAGTACGCTCAAATCAACACTGCGTGCAGCAAGGGACAACGTAGTGCCAAGGCGACGAACGTGCTCCTTGGTGTGACGGCCGCCACCACCGCTGCCGCCGGATACTTTTTCTACAAAGCTTACGTTGCAAAGAAAAAGGGCACTAGCGATGTGGCACCTCCTGCAGTCACTGTGGTTCCGAGTATTGGCAAAGATAGTTTGGGTGCCGGTCTTACCATCGAATTCTAGATCTCGCTCGCTAGGATAGTTCATTCGTGGCGTTACGCGAGACCTCGTGGACATTAGTCCACGTCGGTTGACTTGGATTTTCATCCAAGCTCGCAAGCCTTGCGACTGATTATCCTAGCTTCGCTAGGGCTTGGATTTCCATCCAAGCTGGTCACTCGTGGGAGTCCAGTCGGTCGCCTTGGATTTTCACCAAAGGATTGAACATCCTAGCTTCGCGCTAAAGGTCTACGTGCATTCAAGTCCCGGTTGTCCGGATAAAGTAAGTTTGAGCAAGTGCGTCCTTGGTGGTTCGAACTCTGGTCCACCAGGGGTTGTCATTGTAGCCCCACCTGCTACGAAATATTCAAGTACCAAAGTGATCTGTCCAGAAAGCGGAGTTATTACTGGTCTTTGTCCGTCTACCTTAGCGTTCACTGAGGTTGGTACTTTGCCAACAACTCTATTTAGCTTTAAGAATCCTGGTAAAACAGTGTACGGTGGCGCTATGTAAGCAGGCGCCGCTATTTGGCTAAGCGTTGTAGAAATATTACTCGGAGAGAAATCATTTTCGAGTGCAGCCCGCATACCATCTTTTTGCTTAAGAATTGCTGGCGCTTTGGGTGGAAGAGTTAGCGTTCCACCAGGAATTAGCGGAAATGCAACTCCGGGTGTCAGGGTTGTCAGGGTGTACGGCGCACCGTTGAGGATTAAGAGACCCATAGTCGCATCATAATACGTAGAAAAGTTGTTTATCCTTCCTGGGAAGGAAAAAGCGTGTGGTCCTGTACAATTACAGACAGCAGATGACTATGAATGCTCTAAACGACCATAAAAGCCCGCTATACCAGGAGGTTAGGCTCCATGCGGCCCTTCTGTTCAGACAAGGACACTCTCCAGGTAGTGTGGTTGACTACCTCATCCTACAAGAAGTTGATGAAAAAATTGCGCAGGCAATGGTGGATGACCTTTCTACAAAGCAAATTACTGGCGAGTACCACGTAAAGCAAGAAGGCCGTAGCCAATTGATGGTCGGCATTGTGATACTGCTCGCTGGACTGACCGTAGCTGGATTTTTTGCGGTGACTCGGAGTCTCACTGCGGGCGTAGTTATTGCGGTGATTTCCGTAGTAATTGCTGTCACGGCCCTGAGTCGGGCTCGCTTCCTCTTTGAAGCCGCAAGTAAATAGTCATTCTTCGTGCTAAACCTTCCCCGTGTGGTTTGTGTTTCTCGGGCTCGCTCTCGTTATTTTAGTGGTGGGAGGAATCTATTTCGTAAGACGCGTATGCAATACGCTCCAGTACTTTGGGGCGCCTGAAGTTATCGTTACGTCGGTACGTTGGTCGTTGCGATGGCTGCTCTTTGCGTTTCCATTGCTGCTAATCGGTATCATCGCATTCACATTATTAACTGGTGGCAAAGACTTTGGGTTGGACAACGAATGGTTGATGTGGGGAATGGCCGTCCCCTTCTTTGTCACTCTGGTGGTGTTGCTGCAATCGCTGCCATTTTTTCTTTTAACGGATTTGGTCTCTGTTCCCCAAAAATGGAGAAAACGAGTCGATAGAGCAAGGCCTATGGTTGTCGGATTGGTAACCGCATTTTTCTTCATCTACACTCCTGCCCGAATTCTCGCTGACAAGGGGACCCTAGAAGTACGTCACTATTCTGTTGGGAAAAAAACGCAAGAACGCCCATTGAAAATTGCATTTTTGGCGGACTTACAATTGGACAACGCAGTTCCCGAGTCACGAGGAATGGAAGCCGCCCTCGCTGTTAATAAGGAAAAACCAGACCTAGTGTTTGTGGGCGGTGATTGGGTGAACAGCGGCAGTAGGTACGTGGACGCTTCTGCTAGGGTGGCCGGCAAATTAAAGGGAGTGGAACAAACCGTATCTGTATTTGGAGACCATGATAACTTCATCTTTTTGGATCGCGAGCGCAGTCGAAAGCTTATCTCTGAAGCTCTTGCAAAAAACAACGTTGCGATGTTGGACAATCAAGTTAGGTTTTACAAACACCAAGGAAAGTCCGTTGGAGTAGTGTTTCTTACGTACAATTACATCGAAAAAGCCACAGACGCTCAGGTGAACTCATTGGTCGAAAGTGTGATGTCAGCAGACTACAAGATTGTGGTAACTCATCAAATGAACGACTGGCTGGCCGCCAGGCTCAAGAATCGGGTTAACTTGGTACTTTCCGCGCATACCCATGGGGGACAAGTAAACCCAGTTGTTTTCTTCAAACACTTTCAGCTCGCGCGAATAGAGACCCGCTACGTTAGTGGTGGGTACGATCTAGGTAGTACCAAGGTCATCGTAACATCTGGTGTCGGTTTCTCGACGGCTCCATTTCGATATGCTTCACCAGCAACGGTGGAAATTGTAGATGTAAGCCTTTAAGAAGGCGAGTCCGCTTGGTTCTGGAAAGCGCTTGGGGCCAGAATTGAAAATCTCAGCGAAATAAAGAGAATGCCATCGCATTGCTCGGGGCTTTTTTTCCTGTCCAAATTTCGAATGCTAGGAGTGCCTGATGAAACAGCATCCACTTGCCATTGTTAATGGTTAGGTTGTTGCCACACTGTTCCGCGGCGCGGCACCATGCACTTTCGCGGTGGTAGATTAGTGAACCGGCAAAGCCTCCATGGGGAATACGGCAGACAATTTCTTCAAGTGCCACCGGGTAGTCATTTTCAGTCTCCGGTGATAGTCCTAGCGAGGTGCAGTCGATTACCCCAATGGACTGGGGGACTACTTTTGCGATCTCATCCCAGGAATACTGCTCTTCCGATGGAGTTCTCGAGACGAATAGAGGCGTGATCCCATGATGCGCTAATCCATTGCCTATGGCTCTCGCTGCGCCACCAGTTCCCAAAAGAATCATTTTTTGTGAGTCTGGTTCGATTGCGCCTATCTTCGTCGTTACCCCCTGCAGAGTTACTTCTTCGCGAGAGATCGTAAGCCAATAACCTTCAGCATCGGTGTTGTGCCCAATCGCTAGTCCGTCTTTAAACTGCAAGCAATTGATTGCTCCAATAGCAGCGGCTCTTGGTGTTATTTCATCTACAAGCTCCACTAACTCTTCCTTGAGGGGCGTTGTGACGCTGGCGCCGAGAGTCCCATTTTTCTTGAACTTATCTAACACCTTGGGCAATTCTTGCTTCGTTACTTTCATCCGCTTCATGCGTGCATCTATTTTTAGTGTACTAAATCCAGTGTTGTGCAGAAGAGGGGACATAGAATGAGCGATGGGATCGCCTATCACGTAGGCCATTTTAGTCAATTCGCGGCGCTACTTTCTCAATCACAGCAGTGGCCTCGCCATCGGCGAGTGATACCTCGAGTCGATCACCTTTCTCGATTTGATCGGCGGAGGTGATCAGCTGGCTTTCTTTTCGGACGATCGCAAACCCACGTGCAAGTACACTTAGCGGACTTAAGGCTTCAAGTTTTGCTATGAGTTCTTTGTAACGGCTTGTTCCAGCGGTCACTTTTTCTGTCAGCTCTGAATCAAGTCTACTTTTCAGTTCTGCTAATTGACGTTTGCTATTGGCAATGAAAATGGAGGGGGAGTGAGTTCTGAGTCGAGACTCTAAGTCTGAAAATTTACTTTTCCATTCAGCGATTCTTCTAGCGGGATGAGCGCTAGAAAGTCGTTTTTCAAGTTTGTTCCATTGCCGAAGTCGGTTGTCCAACTCTGTATTGATTAAACGTTGCGTGCGCTCAGAAAAGAGATCTAAGTCTTGTTTTGCTTTTCCTAACTTTGACTGAGTTTCTCTGACTATTCGGGATTGCAAATGCTTTAGTTGTTTTGTTAGTTCCGCTCGGTCAGGAACAGCTAGTTCTCCAGCCATTGTCGGTGTGGCAGCTCTAGAATCAGCGACCAAATCGCAGAGAGTCGTGTCCACCTCGTGACCTACCGCTGAAATAACTACAGCATTTGCGGCGGCGACGGCTCTTACTACGCGCTCGTCATTAAAGGCATCAAGGTCAGCATCAGAGCCCCCACCGCGGCCGACGATAATGACTTCCACACCGTAATTGTCGAGGGCTTGAATTCCACGAACGATGGAAGCTGGCGCTTTGGCACCTTGAACGTTGACGTCAACGCAAATCAAATGACTGGGAAATCTCATTCCTATAGTTTTAATGATATCTTGAACTGCCGCGCCCCGTGTTGCGGTGGCAATTCCTATGGACCTAGGAAGCAACGGCAAAGGTTTCTTGTATTTCGCGTCAAAAAGACCTTCTTTATTGAGTTTGTCTTTAAGTTGTTTCAGTGCGAGAGCTTTGGCTCCCGCGCCTTTGGGTTCCGCGAACTTAGCGTACATTTGAAAGCGGCCGTCTCGTTCGTAGATACCTAAAGTGCCGCGACAAACCAAGGTCATTCCTTGTTCAACTTTGAAACCCAATCTCGTAGCATCGGTTCGCCAAATCACCACGGGAAAGCTTATTTTGTCATCTGCCAGAGAAAAGTACAGGTGGCCGCTCGCCGGGCGGCTTAAGCTCGTTATTTCGCCCTCTACCCATATGTTTCCGACTTGCTCCAACGTCCGATGAGCTCCTCTGACAACGTCCAAAACGCTGTAAGGGTTGTCTCGGCCACCTCGCTTATTATTTTGCGACGCTTGAGTCACAGCGCGAGTATGGATCAGGAGGTCGTAAAACGCATGGTGATTCGAGCTAAACCCTGCTAAATTTTGGGTGCATGACGACGGAAAAAATCGAACTGGATCAAGAAATTGACCCAGAATTGGTTAAATTAGCCAGATTTAAGCGAAGGCGAAGGCCTCTTCTCGCTTTGGCCCTACTGGTCTTTTGCGTCTTCTTGATTTTCCAACTTTGGGACGATCTTATGTACGGTTTCGCTGGCGATGAGCCCGTGGACAAAGGGTTCATCCACAACAACTACGTTTCTGTATCAAGAGACGTCGACTTTTTGGCAATGTCTCAAATTGCTTTGGAAACCTCCGAGGGGGGGCGACGGTTGCTACCTCTGACCAATAGTGGTGGAAAACAGTTCTTGTTGACGAGTATCGGAGCCTTTGATCGATTACAAGCTGCTGGACAGTCTGCAGTTGGTCGCAGTAAAAAAATCGCAGATACACCGTTCTCCAGTTCGCTTAAGCAACTCTATCAAGGAATACGAGTTCCCAGAAAAGTTTCTGTCGCGGAGCTAAGGAAACTAGCCACTCAACAGGACATCGATACGCCTTTTGGAAAATTCCAGGCAACGCAGGTTGGGGACTATTCGATACGTTACCGCATTCCTAATCAATCTCGTCTTAATGCTCATTTTATTGCCCCCATGGCAAATAAGCAGACTTGGGATGAAATCATTAAATTGTTGGGCTTCGAGGTGCTGAACGCGGAACCTGACACCGGGCAGGTTAGCTATCGCATTGCTGAATCTGCTGAGTCGGTAGCTGAGGCTTTGGCCAAGGCAGAACGCAAAGAAGGAGTAGTTACGACTTGGGTAGAAGCGAAACGCGGTGATAGTAGCCAACTCAAAATTGTTGGTGGTGAGATCTCAGTAGACGGGGTCGTCGTACCATCTGCGGATATTAAGTCGGCATTTCTTTATCTGCCGGTGCCGTTTGACTCGGAAGCATTAGTCATCGTGGAAGATGAAAAACCAAGCGACTATTGGCACATCAAATTCGTAGTCGGGATGCTCGCATTCATTGTTGTCGGACTACTTTGTTACTTGGCGTCCGTCATTTTTGCTTCTAAGACTTCCTAGTCTGGAAAAGGTAAGTCTTCAGTTGCGGGAACACTGAGCATCTCATCTAGTTTTCCACTTTTGTCTAATGCTGATAGTTCAGAGAACCCACCGATGGATTTTCCATTAATGAAAATTTGCGGAACGGTGCGTTGGCCACTTTGCTGAGCGATCCATTGCCGTAGATCTGCTCGTCCTGCAGTATCTATTTGTTCAAACTCAACATCTTTACCGCTTAAAAGTGATTCGGCCATTCTGCAATACGGGCAATGTTTCGTGCGGTACATTCGGACGTGGGCGTTACTTGTCATTGGAGTCCTCTTTTAGGTAGGCAAGAATAACGTCATCAAGACTGTTCTCAGAAATCACTTCTTCGCCAAAAAGGCTTTCATCGGTAGGGACTCTACGTTGTCCAACTTCATTGTCAGTAGAAGTTCTGCTCGTTTTACGTGGACTTCCTACGATCACCGCCGGGCGTGACACGATTACCCCTGCGGTTTCCGCTCCGTCACGGAAAGGCGGTGGCTGACTTGTTCTTCTTGCAAATCTGCTACGTCCCTTTCCTCTGACACCCGGTGGCGTTGGGGCTGACTTCGGCGCTGGAGAGTGAACCAGTACGGGTTCCTCAGACTCCACCCGTTTGGTTGCTGATGCCTCGGGAGCTTCTAGACGTGCAAAGGCGGCTGCCACATCAGCTTCTTCAAATACAGGATCTTGAGACGGACGCAGATCCGGATGACTTCCAAGAAACTCGTCTATTACGCTATCGTAATCTCCGGCCTTCAATTCTTTCAGTACTGACTTGTGCTGCGCTTGCATTAGCGACTTCACAATATCCGCCGGAGATTCAGAGTCGTAGTCCAATTTCTTAGAGTTCAGGATCACTCCTTTGTGAAACAAATGAGTGAACAAGTGTGGGTTATCTATCCCTGAATCTTCCGTTTGGATATGGAAGACAAGACCTCGGTGTTCCATATTGTGGTTGTATCCGAGTATGGGAGACCTTTTCGCCACTACAAAATAGTAACACAATCGGACCATAACTCGCCTTATTTGCCCCAGATTTGCGTTCGCGTACATCTCCTACACTTAGCCACTACACAACTAAGGGGTTCCAGTGATACCATTATGAACTGGGATGGGGCAGTCTATGAGCAAAACGGTAAATGATCCGGTTTCTACAACAAATCGGGTACTCGAAGCTATTGAAGCGAATCAATTGTATATTGCTTATCAGCCAATCATTTCACTCAAGGACTGGACGACCTTCGGGTACGAAGCATTGATGCGAAGCGAGTGCTCGTCTATGCCTTCACCGTTAGACGTTTTGCGGGTTGCTGTTGAGGAGGGATCCATTGGGGAGCTAGGTCGCGCGTTACGACAGATGGCTGTGGAGCGTTGTCCCGACAAGGCACTTTTTCTTAACGTCCATCCAGATGAGTTTGATCGCTACCAGCTTGTTCAACCTAACGACCCATTGAATACTCATGACGGCCAAATATTTTTGGAAGTCACCGAGTCTGTTCCGCTTTCGCACTACAAGTTTTGTAACTCGGTATTGGCTGAGATTAGAGGGAAAGGCATTCATCTGGCGGTAGACGATCTGGGAGCAGGCTACTCTAACTTGCTGTACATCTCTGATCTGACCCCGGAGATCGTAAAGATTGATCGTGGATTGGTAGAGAGCATGCACAAGGACGAGCGGCGGATCACTTTAGTTCGTTCCATTGTAGACCTTTGCAATAATATGAACGCAAAAGTGGTCGCTGAAGGAATCGAGACAATCGAAGAGCTAGAAGCGGTACTCGCCACTGGCGCCCACTTTGCTCAGGGATACTTCTTTGCGAAGCCAAATGCGAACCCTCCAACTAAAAACTGGAAAAAAATCTACACAGATGCTCGCCGTTAGTTTGGCTTGCCAAGCACCCATACCACTGTAATTTCTCCGGTGCTTTGATTTTGTTCTACGGTAAGTCCAATGTCTGTTGCATCGCTGGCGGAGTCACTCCATGTCACATCAAGGAGACTCGGGCTGCCTCCGGCTTGAAGTTGGAAAATAGCACTCCCATTGTATCCCGCATCGCGTAGTCTTTTTTTTCCGACATTAAATGCCGCCTCTGAGTCACGGGATTGTTTGTAAAATCCCATGATGGACTCGGCCGAACTCACAAGCTCGTCCGATAAAATTAGTCCAGGAAAATTTTCACTCTTTCGATGGCTATTGATTAGTGCGGTTAACGAATCAGCAATTTCTTTTTCGTCTAACTTTTCGATGGGAGTTGCAAATACTTGGGTAACAAACCATTGGTTATTGGTTCCACGCACTGCCGAAATACCGACGTGGGTGTACTTATCAGAAAGCAGGTTTTGGCGATGTCCAAGAGATTGATAGAGGCCATGCTGGGCTCCCCATACAGAACTGTTTCGCGCAAGATTTTCTCCAGCTGCCTCGGCCCAATAGCCTGCTTGCTCCATTCTATCTTGTGGCAGCCCCGTAGAAGGAGACCGATGTCCCATGAAGTCGTTCTTGATCATATCTAGATTATGCTTTCGTGCTATTTTTTCTAGTTCGGGGTCGTGCTCCAAGGAATCTTTTTGGTGTTCTTCGCGAGTTTGGTCGAACAAAAATCTCGCATATTCGCTGGCTTCTTCTTCTGTTTTTGGATTGGCAAGTTCTCCCACTGCGAATGTAGCTTTTCGCGCTGCATTCACACCAATGTAGATTGGTATCTGAAAAAGCTTAACAGGTGACCCTTGGACAATATTATGGACGTCTAGCTCAAGGACACCTGGTGATGGTCCCGTAGAAAAACTAAGTTCACGTTGAGTTTTCCACTCTTTGATACTTCCGTCTGGGTAATGGACAAGAACCGAAAATCCTTCGCTTGGTCCTTGGACATCGACCGTTACATTCATTGCGGAATTTACATTGGACTGCCGTGGAGCATTAGTGATCGAGAAGTCTCTAGACAAATGAATAACCAGCAAAAGGTATTCTCGTCCTACTTTCTTTGTGTAATAGCCAAAATAACCGTTGGGAGAAATGTCAACTTTGGAAAGGGCTTCCTTAATGTATTTTTTCGAAAATTTTTGGTTGCTAGATATTACAGAACGCGCAGCAGTGTATTGAGCGACTCCGCAAACATGCAACGCAAACGAAACAGCATCGTCCGGTAAGTTGGCAGGGTAGGCCACCAAAAGTTTTGCAGCGCAGTCGAGACGCTCGTCCCGCTTAGCGCCTCTAGGTCCTGGTCCGTAGCTGGAAGGAGTGTCGTAGCTGTTTAGTACCCCATCATAGTTGATAGTGAAAACCCCCGTCTCTTCCTCTGAGGTGAAAGACTCCGAAGAAGGTACCTGGGAGTTAGTTGATGGCTTACTTTTTTCAGTTCGCTTTTGAGACGTGGTGAGCCACAGGTATCCCGCTACCAATGCTGCGCCTGCCAGTAGGAATAAGAAAAGTGCTCGCACGTTTTTATAGTAGAGGGGATAAACGAATAGCGCCAGTCGCTTTTTACTAAAGCAGCACGCCCGAAATCGGCTTTTGGGCTGGTGGTATGTCAGTCTCTCCTAACATTTCTCTCAAATCTATTTCAATCGTTCTCGACAGCGCGTCCATGGGGATGTCGTTAGCCAATCCTTCAAAGGGATTCTCGCTATAATTTACAACCAATGCCCACATCGTATAAACCCACGACAAAACCATGCTAGTGGGAACTGCCAACCATATCCGCCAGGGTTCCTCGGCACTGATTAAGGACTCCACCATTCCTAACGGTACGGCGCAGATAAACATTCTCACAAACCATACCGAAGTCGTGGCGTACTGCCTTGGAAGCGGAAAGTTTTTGATTCGCTCCGACTTTCCTTGAAGTTCAAACATTTTCTCTATGGCTTCCGCCAGCTCAATACGTTCTAGGTCACCAATTGCTTTGTTCTGGTGCAGCCGCGCCACGTGTTGAGACTGATTGAGAAGAAGTTGGGAGGCTGCATTACTTTTTGTCTTAATCGATTCGAGTTCGGCTTCATCAAGAAGGCCTTTAGCCCGCTTATGAAATCGAGCAGACGACATGTCTAAGGTTTTGTAGAAGTTTCTCAGTTTTGTATGGCGAGGTTTTTGATGTTCCCAGTTTTGCAATCGTCGGAGTTGGGTTCGCAGTGCCGCGAGCCAAGCGATGTGACGATAAATTAGTACGCGTCTGTCGTCGTCGAAAGTATGGTCGCTATCTGTGAATCCTAGAACGTGAGTCCCCCACGTTCGGCTGATGTTGACTATTCCTCCCCAAATTTTTCTTGCCTCCCATAGTCTTCCGTACGCTGCATTTCCTTCGAATCCCAAATAGAAGGCAACGGCCGTTCCCAGTACCGAAACGAAGAAAGTTGGGATAGAAATCCAATGCCAGCCGAGGTCGTATGTCAGTACCACTAGCGCAGAGTAGATCGCTGAGCCAATGATTACCGGGTACGTGAGCGGCATGGTGGCCCGCCAAGAAAACGCGCGATAAGTAAACATAGGTGCATTCTACCATCCACGCTATATTCTTCCAATATATAGCAATGCCAGAAGTCGCTGCTGTTATAGTTACCTCGGTGGATAGTTCTTACGATACAAGAGTCGCGCCCGACGTTCGTCGAAGAATGGGGGTACACTATACTCCTCGCGATGTTGTGGAGTTTGTACTTCAGCAGGCTCTCACTGATGACTTACTGCAACTAGTTCGAGAGACAGGACAGCCGATAATCGATCCTAGTTGTGGAACTGGGGCCTTCATTGGTCCTTTGGAAGACAAGTTAAAGCGTGCCGGCGGTGCCGATGGCTTAGTTATGGGATTTGATGTCGATCCGCAAGCCATAGCCATCTTGAAAGAACAACGTCGGACATCGAACGAATTCGGCGTCCGAGACTCCCTTATCGAACAGATACCGGAATGCGCCGCGGTAATAGGTAATCCGCCTTGGGGGCAAAAGAAAAATGCCTACTCCAAAGAATATAAAGCGTTACTTCGTGAAAAGTACACGTTAGCAAAAGGCATCATCGACCCGGCAACTCTCTTTATCGAGCTAGCGTGCGACAAACTAATTTCTGGCGGTGTGCTTGCCATGGTTCTGCCAGATACCATTCTACTAAAAAACTATCGCGGCGTTAGGACGCTACTGCTTGAAAACTTTGAGTTGCTCAGTATCACCCATGTAGGCAAGGCGTTTGCTGCAGCAAACATCGACGCAATTGTCCTTGTTGCGAAAAAGCGCAATCCTACGGATAAGCCCGTAAAGATATGGCATCAGCTGCCGCGCGAAAACACCCCGCCGAATGTTGTGCGTCGGCCGAGCTTCTTTGAACGTCAGCCAGAAAAACGCTTCAATATATTCGCTTCTGATGAAGGAGTGACAATATTGGAAGTATTATCAAAGAGGAAAAAACTAGGAGATGTTTTTCATATCCACGAAGGCGTCCACACTGGAAACATGAGAAAAAAACTAATCTGTGCTGACAAAGGGACAGATCGAAGAAAAATTATTATGCGTGGTAAAGAAGTTCTACCAATGGCGCTCCATTGGGCTGGGGGGTGGTTAGATTTACAAGCGTTTAACGACAAGGAGCATGGAGACTACGCCCAAGTTACACCAGCGGATCGCGCGCAAGCGCCTAAGTTAGTAGTAAGGCGAACTTCCGACAGATTGATATGCGCATGCGATCCCAAAGGGGAGCACTATTTCAGTAACAACATGTTTATTCTGATTCCTAAACGAGAGCACGTTTCCCTAGAGAGGTATGGGAACCTACTAAACTCTCCAATAATGACGGGAATCTATCGACTTGGAAATCCAAGGGTAGGGCGATTGTTTACAGAGATTAAGATTAATCATTTGCGAAACCTACCTCTTCCTTCGATGCTAAAAACGCGGGAGAAACTAGGCTTTGGACTGACGAAGAAGCAAGAAGACTATCTCTGCGAACTTGCGATGGCGACTCAACAAAGTGGTCTTTAGTGCTAGCCGAGATTTGGCTCGTTGCGGTAACCTGATGGCGAATGAGTTCTGACTTTGCCATAGAGATTCGCGATCTAAAAAAATTGTTCGTGACTCCATTTCTGAGGAAAACCATTCCAGCCGTGCAGGGGATTTCGCTTAGTGTCCGCAAAGGTGAAGTTTTCGGTTTTCTGGGACCCAATGGAGCGGGAAAAACGACTTCCATTCGAATCATGATGGGACTAATTGCTCGGACTTCTGGTTCGGTAAAGTTATTTGGCGAAGAAGTGCCAGCTAGAGCTGCTCGTCATCGGGTTGGTTTCTTACCCGAAGCGCCGTATTTTTACGATTATCTTAGCGTCTCAGAGCTGCTAGATCTCACAGGGCGCATCTTTGGAATGACCGGAGCGCAGCGGCGAAAGCGTGGCGATGAACTTATCGAACGAGTAGGGCTGACCCATGCGCGAAAGACTCCCTTAAGAAAATATTCCAAAGGAATGATGCAGCGAGCTGGGATCGCGCAGGCTCTGATGAACGACCCGGATCTCGTGGTGTGCGATGAACCGATGAGTGGGCTGGACCCTCTTGGTCGGAAACTCGTCCGAGATATACTTTTAGATCTGAAAGACAAGGGAAAAACGGTATTCTTCTCTTCGCATATTTTATCAGATGTTGAGGCCGTCAGTGACAGAGTTGCCATTGTTGTGCAAGGTAAAGTTCACGACCTAGGGACTCCATCTGAGCTTCTTGCGGAAACTGGTGCCGGGCATAAAATTATTGTCGGAAATACTAGTGAAAGTGACGAAGAATTGTTTGGTCAATACGAAACACAAGTAACTCCTGGAAACCGACTTCGTGTGACTACCGAGCAAGACGATGACATCAAAGATGTGCTTGGGCTGGTAGAAAAGAATGGTTTGTCCGTGGTTGAAGTAACAACCAGGAGGCAGTCATTAGAAGACTTGTTCGTGGAGCGTGCAAGCGCGCATCACACCATTCACGCAGAGCTTAGAAAGTCGGGGCAATAGAAATGTTAGTGAGAATCTACGCCTTGGCCTTGAACACGTTCCGCGAAGCGATACGGAATCGAATCGTTTACGCAATCGTCGCATTCGTCATCATTCTAAATTTATTCACGCTGGTATTGCAGCAGATGTCGTCACAGGAACCCGAGCGGGTGGTGAAAGATACAGGCCTTTTCGCAATTTCGTTTTTTGGTTCGATCACTGCGATTGTTTTGGGAGTCTCTTTGCTCTACAACGAGCTCAAAAAACGCACGGTCCACACTATTTTGGCGAAGCCCATCGGTCGAGGAGAATTCGTTTTAGGAAAGTATTTGGGGATGTGCAGCACGTTGACGCTTCTAGTCCTCATTTTTACGGTTGCGTTTACTCTCGTCCTTTGGCTCTCTGGAATGTCGGTAGATGCCATTGTTGCTAAAGCTACCGTTCTTCACTTCTTAGAAATATTGGTAGTTGCAGCGATTGCCACTTTCTTCTCTTCTTTCTCCACCCCATTTCTTTCCGGCATATTTACACTAGGAGTGTGGTTTATTGGTCGTGTGACTCCGGAAATGCGACTTGCCGTAGACAGTGGCAAATTCGGAGATGCCATTGGATATACTTTGGAGACTACGATGGCTATCATGCCTGATATGTTTATGTTTTCCCCTTCCAGTCGAACCATAGAAGGGGTTCACTGGTCTATTCACGGTCAATTCTTGGATTGGTCGTACGTCGCAATGGCAGCAGGTTACGCTGCGGCGTACATTGCGGTATGTATAGCGCTAGCCATGGTGATTTTTACCAGACGCGATTTTACCTAGGCTTGTTCCGCCTTCGCGATCATCTTGTCTAGTTTGACTTTTTCTTCGGGTAGTATTCCGGAAATTTGAACTGCGAAACCTGTTGGGTATGATTGGGCTTCCTCACTATCTGTTGCTACAACTCTCACTACCGTCACTTCGCACTTCACAAAAACGTCGTAGTTGTACAGTTCGATCTCTAGCTTGTTTCCGATGGAGATCGGGTACACATGAGCCACTTTTGTGTATAGAAAAAAACCGCTAATGGAGATGTCTCGCGTCACGAACACATATTCTCCAGATTCGTCTTTAAGCTTTACAAATGCTTCGATTTTGTATCTGGTGGCGGCGCGATGATCCGTTGGCATTTCGGTACTATACGCGCCGTGATACTCTAGGCGAAAAAAATGACCGTTGGTTATATATCCATTCTTTCCACACAACGTGGCGCTTCTTCAAACTCTCTGGCATGATTGGCAAGCACTATGAGACTACAATGTGGACAATGCAGTTTTGGTTTTGAAGGGACCGAAGCTGTAATATCTCTTGGTTACTTTCATTGTCCGCAATGTGGGTTACGCCAAGCTATCGGCTCAGCGAGCCAAACCGCATCATGGTTAGTGAAACAAGAGAATGGCGAAGTTCGAAACTGCAACGAGTTGCAGACGCTGCAAACTTGGATCGTCACAGGCCAGATTGGTAAAGACGGCACAATTTCGCGGACCGGACGAAACTGGAAAAGACTTGGTGACATACCTGAACTGGACCAATTCTTTAGAATTGTAGAGAGTGAAAAGACTTTCAGCGACGGCCCTTCCGTGGGGACGTTATCTTCTGTTCCTACCAAAGAGGCGGCTTTTGTGGAGTCCGTGGTTCAACCGCTGCCTTCAGAGCCCGACACCGAAAAAGATCAGTTGCCGGTATCTCCTGATTTCCATGAAAAGATCTATCCCAACCGGGAAAAGGACGTTGCGAAATGGATCGTCGTAGCGTCTATCGCTCTGATAGCAGGTTCTCTGGCGGTGATATTCCTTTTTGTATTAAATCGGAAGCCCAAGCCATCCGTAGTGAGTAAACCGGTCGCTGCTGTCGTTGACGCAGGCGCGATGGAAGCGGATGCTGACAACTCGCATATTGCTGAGTCAGCAATTCAGGCCATTCGTCAAATGCGTGAAGATGATCTTGTTGATTTTTCAGAGCCAGCTGAAAACCCGCAACCCGAAGAATGGTGGGCGGCGGTTGAGGCGATAGCTCAGGCTCAAAACGATTATCCGACCGTGACTTCGTTATCTCGTGCCCATCGAGCTAAGTTAACGAAGTTGAAGAAGCGAATGGATGAAGACGACACCCAAAGCGCTGCGAAGAATGTTGCGCTTGCGTGGTCGTCGTTTTTGCTAGGGGAGCGAAACAAAAACGTCTCTCGCTACCTTTCTCGAATCGCCGATTCTGATCCGCTGGCGTCTGAGCGGGATTACTTGCGTTCTGTATTGATTCATCGTGGCGGGGACAAAGCTCTGGCGCTTAGAAAAACCAAAGCGTTACTCGGTTTCGCTAAAGACAATAACGACCATCGAATTCCTCTCGCTGTTGCTGTGATGGCGCTAGAAAATGGCGACATAGACTTGGCAAAACTTCACGTTACATCGGTGGCTCAAAGCGCTCCTGACATTGATTTAGTGAAGGCGCTCAGCAAGAAATTGGAGACGGCGACTGGCGTTGATCCGACCCTTCCTCTTCCTCCTGAGATTGCAGTTTCTAGTTCTTCCATCGCAGCAATTGCACCGCCTCCGGTGGTCAGTCAATCTTCCGCGTCTAGTGTGCTGGCATCATCATCTTCTTCTTCCTCTTCGGCGTCGAAAAGTTACTCGGAGTTGGTGGCTTCAGGAAAGAAGGAAGCATCCCTTGGGAATTGCAAGAAGGCGATGACTCACTTCACCGCCGCCCTGGATATTGATGCGGCTGGGGTTGACGCATTAGTGGGGCTGGGGAGATGTCAGTTAGATCGCGGACGAGTGAGCGACGCTGCTGCAAACTTCAGAGCCGTACGTGCGATTTCCTCTAGGAATTACGGCGCACTTGATGGACTTGCTGAGGCGTACATGGCTATGGGAAAGCGGGACCGAGCCATTGTAGTGTATCAAGAAATTGTTGATAAGTTTCCAGGAAGTCAGAGGGCTGCTCGAGCCAAAAAGGCTCTGGATGGACTTGGTGCCAGCGAAACCAATTAAACCTTACTCAGTTTACTTACATACCCTTCATTGCACTTTGCAAGCGCCAGAGGAACAGGCTAGTTTCCGGTCATGAAGCGACTTATCTACGTCCTCTTGTTTACGGTCATCGGATGCAAAGAAAAATATAAAACCGAGGGAGAGAAAAATCCTGAAGTTGCGCCATCGACAAGTGCTGCAAACAGTGGAGGAAGCGAAGCAAAACAATTTGAAGCGATTATTGGCTTGGTTAAAGCGGCGATAGATAAGCCTGGTCACTACGACCCCCGGGTTGAGTCGAAAGATTTTGATCCCAACAAGAAACATACCGGGGTTCTCTCTCTAAACGGTGTGGTAGAAGTTGAAGCGTCGGGTTGGTCGAGCTCTGGCGTACCGCTGCTTACGTTCTTCAACCGGATGGATGAGCTTGGCAGAGATGATAAAGTAGAAAGTATTTCACTAAACGTTTTGTCTGCCGCGGGTAGCTTTGCACAATTAGAAGAGATGCACCGGTATTTGCTGGATTACCAGAAGGTCAAACCCGTACATTGTTTTACCGAACAAGCGGATACAATGACTTACTACATTCTGTCTGCTTGCAGTTCTGTAACGTTGGCGCCGTCGGGCATGCTTGTACTTTCTGGGGTGGGCGTTGATGTAATGCACTTGAAACCGCTGATGGATCGCTTTGACGTAAAAGCAGACTTTGTTAGCGTTGGGTCTTTCAAAGGTGCGGCGGAACCTCTGACTCGCCCAGAGCCTTCGCCACAGATGCGTCGAACCTACGACGACATTCTCGATCAAGCGTTTTCTTCTATCGTTTCCGCAATAACCAGCGGTAGAAAGTTAGACGAAGGTCGGGTCCGTCAGTTGATCGATAAAGCACTAATCTCAGATAGAGAAGCAGTAAACGCCAAACTCGTGGACAAGATCGCATCCTATTCAGATTTCCTAGGAACCAAACAATGGCAAAAGTTGCAATGGACGAAAGAAAAAAAGGATGAGGACATGATGGCCATGCTAGGTCTGGGCTCTGGAGCCCCCACAAGCGAGCCGCACGTCTCCTTAGTTTACGCGGTCGGTAATATCGTGGATGGACGAGGAAGCGGTAGTTTGGAAAGACGCAGCGAAATTGCTTCAGGAGTTTTGATACCTGCTCTGCAAGCCATTGGTCGCGATAAAGACTCCAAGGCGGTAGTGCTCCGTGTGGATTCAGGTGGTGGTAGTGCACTGGCGTCAGAACTCATGCTTCACGAAATTAGAAAGCTGACCGCCAAGAAGCCAGTGATCGTTTCTATGGGAGGAGCAGCTGCGTCCGGCGGGTACTACATCTCAGCTCCTGCTACGAAAATTTTCGCCAATAACAATACGCTAACCGGATCGATTGGGGTGGTTGGCGGAAAGCTTGCGTTTGGTGACGCTCTTCGAAAGCAAGGAGTCAATACTTTTCACTACGGACGGGGGCTTCGCTCGTCGTTATGGTCCGCAGCGAAGAGCTGGAATCAAGACGACAAGGCCGCGATTTATGACATGATGAATGAAGTCTACGAACTGTTTAAAAAGCGAGTAGGAGAATCTCGTAAGCTGTCACCGGAGCAGGTAGGCGAGGTGGCTCAAGGCAGAGTATGGACTGGGAAAGCTGCATTAAAACACAAGCTGGTGGATGAAATTGGCGGATTACGTGAAGCGATTGCAGAAGCAAAGACACTTGCGAAATTGCCCGTTGATGCTCCTGTGGCACCGTACCCGTCAGATGTAACATTGGTTGAAATCCTGCGGGCATTTAAAAATGGCGAAGTCAACGTCTCCGCTAGCCCTATGATGTCGGCGATGTTGGCTTTGCCGAAAGCGCAATCTCGAACCGCACTGTCCGTTTGGCATTACGCACGAAGCTTTACAAGTTCCCCGATTCAAACCGTTTATCTGCCTGTAGTGTTTGGTTTAGGGAGTGGCCAGTGACCTCAGTTCTCGTAGTTGGCATTGGCGGAATCGGTGGAAATCTTCTGGCGGGGCTTGCAACCACCGGCGTTGACGTACTCGGCCGTACCAGAAATCAAAACGTGTTGGACACCGCGAAACGCGGAGAGTTGAAATGGCTTATTGGCGGAGAGTCGATTCCATTCAAGGCCACGGTAGTCAAAGAACTGCCGCCAGATCTACAATTCGATTTCGTTTTACTTGCTACTCAACCTCCACAGGTCGAAGCTGCCGCCGAATTTGCTAAGCCTTATCTGAAAGAAGATGGCGCCGTTGTCGTATTTCAAAACGGACTTTGCGAACAGCGCGTAGCAAAAATTGTCGGTGAAAATCGGGTCATTGGAGGGATTGTTTCCTGGGGGGCGTCTATGAACGTTCCAGGGCACTTCGAGCGAACGGCGGACGGCTTTTTTACGCTGGGCTCCCTTGCGCCAAGAACTGACAACAAAGTAAAGCAACTAGGGCAAATGTTGGAGGCTGTTGCTCCAGTGTCCTATACCGATAATTTGACCGGGGCTCGCTGGAGTAAGCTCATCTTGAACAGTGCTATTTCTTCACTAGGAACTCTTGCAGGAGAACGTTTGGGGAAACTCATCAGGGTCCGGAGATTTCGCAGGCTGGCGCTGGAAGTTATGTCGGAGGGGGTTCGTGTGGCTCAAGCCCATGGTGAAAGCCTAGAAAAGTTATCAGGCACGGTTGATCTAGATTGGTTGGCACTTACTCCTGGGGAATCTCGTGGCCCGGTTCCAAGCCTAGCTGCTAAGCATGCACTACTTTTGGCAGTAGGTACGAGATACCGTCGTCTTAGATCTTCAATGCTCGCAGCTCTAGAAAGAGGCGATCCACCAGCGGTTGACTTTTTGAACGGTGAGATTGTTCAATATGGAAAGCAACACGGCATCGCTACCCCGATTAACGCCGAAGTAGTGTCACTAATTTGGCAAATTTCAAGAGGTGAGAAGCGAAGCAGAAAAGGCAATCTTCTCAAACTATATTTCGAATCTAAGGAACGAAGAAAATGACAAAATACAATTACGCGCTGCTGCCCGGTGATGGCATAGGACCTGAAGTGATGGCTCAAGCCGTCGTCGCTTTGAAGTACGTTGAGGACAATAGCTCGCTTAGCTTTTCTTTCCAGGAGATAGCTTGCGGCGGACAGTATTATCAGAGTCATGGCTCTCGAGATTGGCCCGAGGGGGCAGAGGAGCAATGCAAGAACGCAGATGCTATTTTGCTCGCAGCGGTAGGGTGGCCGGATCCTAGCGGCAAAGGACCCATTACGATGTCGAATGGCAAGATGGCAGGGTACTCAGCTGTCATTGGTAATCGTTTGACCTTGGATTTGTACGCCAATGTTCGTCCAGTAAAACTTCTGCCTGGAGTTAGACATCGAATTAGTGGGGTTGCTTCGCAAGTTTGGCAACCGAAGAATGTCGACATGGTGATAGTTCGTGAAAATACGGAGGACTTGTATGCCGGAATGGGAGGTACCCTGCGCGTAGGCGGAGAATCTTCTGTGGCTACAGATACCAGGATTATTACAAGGGTTGCATCGGAGCGGGTGATTCGCAAAGCATTTCAAATTGCGATGCAGCGCGACGGAGCTCCTAAGGATGGCAAAAGACGCGTCACGTGCATTGTAAAAAATAACGTGATGGAGGGGTGCCGACTTTTTGTTGAAGTTTTTCGTGAAGTTGCCAAGGAGTATCCTGGCGTCGATACCGAGCTTTCGATCATTGATGCTTTCACGCAATGGATTATCACGCAGCCCGAGCATTACGACGTTTGCGTTACTACCAACATGTTTGGCGATATTGTGACCGACTTAGCTTCTGTGTTGCAAGGAGGCATGGGGATGGCAGTGGGGTGCAATGTCGGTGATGAACATGGAATGTTTGAACCCATTCATGGATCGGCGCCACCACTCGCTGGCAAAAACTCCGCGAATCCAATGGCAATGATTTTGGCGGTAGGTGAGTCGCTGTTGTGGCTCGGAGAAAAGCATGGTGATAGTGAAGCCAAAAAAGCCGGCAATGCGATCAATAATGCGGTTGCCATCGTTTGTGAAAAAGGACAAACGCTGCCAGCGGACTTAGTTTCTTCAGGACAAGGTGCTTCCCTTTCAGATGTAGCCTCGGCAATTGTCGCTGAAATCAAATTATAGATGTTTCCCTACCAAAGTCTCTGGGGGGATGAGGTCGCTACCTCCACGCCTTGGAAATATAGGCTTACTGCGTATGGCACCGCTGAAAGCACGGGAGAACTCTTGGTTGCGTTTGCAAACGGAAATGTAACCAAAACAAAAGTCGATGAGCACCTTCGCACTCACGTGGTTCACCAGTATACACTTTTTCCTGTTTGCGAGCCCGTTATGCGATTTCTGTATCCACGTGGTCGAGATGCATTTCCTAATTTTTGGATGGAAGTCTTCGAAGGCTTGTCTATGGTGGACGAAGTCTCGCTCCCTAGTGATGCAAGGTTGACTCATGCCCTATCTTTTGCCCCTGATGAACTCGAATTTGATATGGAGCCTTTTCAGACGCTCATGGCCCATACCTATCATCGTGGCCGACAAATAGAAGAAGCGTTCGGTAACCAATAGCCGTGTTGGAGATTTTTGGATGAATGGACTCGGAGTAGCGATTGCTGCGTTGTTTGTCCCCGTACTCCTTTGGGCGGAGAAGAAAGAACGCAGGAAACTAAAGTTGTTCAGCAAATCTTTGGCATCGCTGGGCTTCGTAGTCTTTGCTTTGGAACTCAATGCTTGGAGCACTACCTACGGCCTTTCTATCTTGACTGGGTTGGTGTTTGGATTGATCGGCGATGTCTGCTTGGCAATTAAGGGGAAGAGCTGGTTTGTTGCCGGGTTGGTATCATTTCTATGCGGACATGCCGTCTATGCCCTGGCATTTCTTGGACTCGGTCAGTCTACTACGATGTGGGGAACCATAGCATTGTTGTTTTGTGCAGTGCTGGTGATCTTGTTCTGGGCAAAGCCTCATGCTGGAGCCATGAGCGTGCCAATTGCTATTTACTCAGTAGTGATTGCGGCAATGATTTATACTGCTGTTAGCGCGACCTTCTCGGGAGCTACTGTCCTAGTGGCAGCTGGTGCGATAATATTTGCTATTTCTGATCTCGCGGTACTTCGGGAACGTTTCATTCGTAAACAGTACGTCAACAAACTCGTTGGTCTTCCACTTTACTATCTAGCTCAGCTCTTAATCGCTGCCAGTCTTGCTTGGGTCGTATAACAAACGCGGGATAAGGCAAGATGACAGCACTTACTCGGTGAAGACCATTAAGTCGCAAGAAGTGCTGGTAGCACCGTTCATTCGCTTGTAAAAGAACCCATGGCTCAGCAATACATTTTTGTTATGAAGGAACTGCGAAAAGTAGTTCCACCAAAGAGAGTCCTTCTCGACAACATCCACCTCTCGTTTTACCCCGGCGCCAAGATCGGAGTTCTCGGTAGCAATGGTTCAGGGAAGAGTACCTTGATGAAAATTATGGCTGGAGTCGATAAAGACTTTGACGGTGAAGCGTGGGCGGCAGAGGGCACAAAAATCGGGTACCTTGCGCAAGAACCAGACCTCGACGAGACGCTCGACGTTCGGGGAAATGTCGAGCTTGCGGTAAAAGAACTCAGAGAACTGCTAAACCGCTTTGACGAACTAAATATGAAGCTCGGCGAAGAAATGTCTGATGCTGAGATGGAAAAGGTCATGGACGAACATGGCAAAGTACAAGATAAAATCGAAGCAGCCAATGCTTGGGAAATTGATCGCACCGTTGAGATCGCTATGGCAGCTTTGAGGTGTCCGCCAGCAGAAGCAAAAGTACATACCCTTTCTGGAGGAGAAAAGCGTAGAGTTGCGTTGTGCAAAGTACTGCTCTCGAAACCAGACCTACTCTTACTCGATGAGCCAACGAACCATTTGGATGCTGAAAGTGTGGCTTGGCTTGAACACCATCTGGAATCGTTTCCAGGAACCATTGTAGCGGTTACTCACGACAGGTACTTCCTTGATAACGTAGCACAATGGATTTTGGAACTAGACCGAGGGTCCGGGCATCCTTTTGAAGGTAATTACACTTCTTGGCTAGAGCAAAAACAAAAGCGTTTGGATCAAGAAGACAAGAAACAAGACGCAAGGCAAAAACACATTGCTAAAGAACTCGAGTGGGTACGGTCTTCGCAGAAAGCGAAACAGACCAAAAGCAAAGCGCGTCTTGCAAGATACGAAGAAATGGTTGCAGAGGCGGAGAAGGCTAAGGTTGATCCGGCTGTTGATATTGTGATTCCACCGGGGCCGAGGCTCGGTGATAATGTGGTAATCGCCAAGAATATCAACAAAGGATTTGGTGATCGATTACTGATCAAAGACTTGAGTTTCAAACTTCCTCGAGGCGGGATCGTGGGAATTATTGGAGCCAACGGGGTAGGTAAATCGACGTTGTTCCGGATGATCGTTGGGACCGAGAAACCTGACTCGGGAAGTATGATTGTAGGTGACTCTGTAAAGATTGCCTACGTTGATCAATCCAGGGCTACGCTTGATCCTAAACATAATGTTTGGGAGGCGATTTCCGAGGGGATTGAAGTGTTAGACATGGGAGGACGTGACGTCAACTCGCGAGCTTACGTCTCAAGCTTTAACTTCAAGGGACAAGACCAACAAAAGAAAGTGGGAACCCTTTCAGGTGGAGAGCGTAACCGCGTGCACCTAGCGCGAACCATCAAGACCGGTGGTAATCTGTTGCTGTTAGATGAGCCTACTAACGATCTGGATATGAAAACTCTGCAAGCGTTAGAAGCAGGCGTAGTAAACTACCCAGGATGCGCCGTGATTATCTCCCATGATCGTTGGTTTTTGGATCGCGTGGCTACCCACATCATGGCTTTCGAAGGAGACAGTCATGTGGAATGGTTTGCCGGCTCTTACAGTGACTACGAAGCGGACCGCCGACGAAGGTTCGGCGATGATGCCATGGTGCCTAAGCGAGTTAAGTATCAAACTCTGACGCGTTAGAGCTTGTAAAAATCTGCGACCAACGGCAAGTGGTCTGAGGCGTTTCGCTCGTTTTTCAAATCTGGAACGTAGTGGCTGCTCGGCTTTAGGCTACCTCGAAAGAATAGCCCATCGAGTGGTCGCAATGGGGAGAACGCAGGAAAGGTCTCCGTAGGTTGTCCGCCATCGAAAAGTAAGTCACTAGACAGAATCGTGCGAACGTTTCCCCACACATCGTTTAAGTCTCCGCCCAGAATCAAATTTTCGTCTAGGTGGAGACTTTGATGGGGGAGATTTTGCATTAAGCGATCAATTTGCATTTTTCGCTCTATACTTGCCAATCCCAAATGACAGTTTAACAGGCGTATCATTCCGAAGTCGGGTACATCGACGGTTACCTCGAGGCAGCTTCTATTTTTCTTCGGTGCGATAGTTAGGTTGATGTTCCTTGAGGATTGAATCGGAAATTTTGAAAACGTCGCGTTACCATATTCTCCACCACCCCGGACGTCTACGTTGCCATACCAGACGTGGCTCATTTTTAGAGCCTCTGCAATGAGCTCCGCTTGGTTGTCGCGGTTCGATCTTTTAGCTTGGTTGTCTACCTCTTGTAAAAAAACGAAGTCGGCGTTGAGGAGTTTGAGTACGTTGATAATCCGCTGCAGCTTGTAAGTCCGGTCTAACCCCCCGATCCCTTTATGAATGTTATACGTTAGAATCCGTAACTTCACTTCTACAGTATACTCCATTTAGTGATACATTTTAACGGATGGTACGTTGCGAGTCCCCTCTTCAGCGATTACCTTTCGCCAATGCGATACATTATTGTACTGGGAATGGTGCTCTGCGGGTTTACAGCCGCCTCGGCGGATAAAGCACCGAACATCAAGTTTGAAAAGTATAAGCTGGATAATGGTTTAGAAGTTATCTTGCATCAGGACAAGAAGGTACCGATTGTTGCGGTAAGCGTTTGGTACCATGTCGGGTCAGGAAATGAGGTCCCAGGCAGAAGCGGATTTGCGCACCTGTTTGAGCACATGCTGTTCCAAGGATCCAAGCACGTAGGTGAAGATAAACATTTCTCTACTCTGAAAAAAATAGGCTCGAGTTATGTGAACGGTACGACCAATACAAACCGAACCAACTACTTTGAGGTAGTACCATCAAACCAACTCGAAGCAGCATTGTGGCTCGAAAGCGATCGGATGGGGTATCTGCTTCCGGTACTAACCAACAAGAGCTTTCGCAACCAGGTTGACGTGGTACGAAATGAAAGACGTCAAAGAATCGACAATGTTCCCTACGGACCAAGTTACTTAAAGATGTCGGAGTTGCTCTATCCTGAAAATCATCCTTACCGTTTCAGCGTCATTGGAAAGCACGAAGACCTAGAATCAGCGAAGCTTGATGACGTCGTTAATTTTTACAAGCGTTGGTACGTACCAGCTAACGCTACACTTACCATCTCAGGTGATTTTGAAACTGCTACTGCGAAGAAACTCGTAGACAAATGGTTCGCTACCTTTCCTAAGTCAGTGAAGCCTAAAGTGGTGGCGCCGAAGATGCCGGTTATCAAATCAAAGAGCTCGGTCGTGCCTGATAAATACGCAAAACTTACAATGATGGAATACGCCTGGCACAGCCCCGCATTCTTTCAGCCTGGCGATGCAGACTTAGACGTATTGTCTCAAGTTCTCGGTCGACAGGGAACTGGTCGCTTGTTCAAGCGATTGGTACTGAAGGAGCAATTGGCACAGCGCGTTTCTGTATCGCAACAATCCTCTCAGCATTCATCTGTGTTCAAAGTATCAGTGCAACTTAAGCCCAATGCTCGAGTTGAAAAAGTACGGAAGATCGTTGACGAAGAGATTGCCGCGGTTTTGAAAAACGGCGTTTCTACAGCGGAATTAAACCGAGCCAAAGTATCATTAGAAAGTTCTTACATTTGGGGATTGGAAGGACTCATGGCGCGAGGTGAAACGCTGCAACGATACAATCACTACACGTCTGATCCTGGCTATATCGCTAAGGACTTAGGCCGTTACAAGGCTGTTACTAGTGACTCGATGAAGCAGATCGGGAAAAAATATTTGAGAAGTGACAGGCAAGTCACCTTAATCACCGTTCCAAAAACTGGAGAATCGAAATGAAATATTTAGCAATTATTACTCTAGGGATCACTGCAGCTTGTGGTGGAAAAAACAAAAAGGTGGAAGAGCCTACGCAACATCCTCCTCATAAAGGTGAAGTGAATAACGAAAAGGCAGGAGTGGAGAGCTCTGGGAAGTGGATTAACGCCACACCTCCACCAGTGCAAGAACTTACCTTTCCCCAGTCTGAGACGTTTAGGGCAAAGCAACCTGAAGGCGGAAGCCCACGAAGTTTTGGACTTCCGGGAATCAGACAAGGAAAACTAAAGAACGGCATCCAGGTCTATCTTGTCGAAGATCACTCGTTGCCAACGGTAACAGCTACGCTAGGTTTTGATGGTGGCAATCTTTCCGACGCGAAAGGAAAAGAAGGTCAGAGCGGCGTATGTATGGATCTACTTACAGAGGGAAGTAAGACCCTAGACAAAACCAAGCTAGAAGAAGCGAAAGCAGACATCGGCTCTGGGATTTATTCTTTCTCTGGTTCGGATGCTCATGGCCTTCAACTTCGTGCCCTCTCGAAGAACCTCAAACCAACGGTAGCTTTGGTCGGAGATATTCTTGCAAACCCTGGTTTGCGAGAAACAGATTTCATGAGGATCAAAAACAGAGAGATTCAGTCGCTAACACAAAGCAAGTCGGACCCAAGTGCGGCGTCTTCTCGAGTAGCTAAGGTAGTGCTGCATGGTGCGAAAAGTCCACAAGGACGCCTTAAAACCGAAGCATCGCTGGGGTCACTTACGGTTGACGATTGCAAAGCTTACGTCGCAAAGAACGTGAAGCCTTCCGGTGCGAAACTTTTCATTGTTGGTGACATCACCATGGATGAAGTCAAAGCGAACTTTGGTTCCTTACAAGGTTGGAGTGGTAAAGCCCCCAGAGCCGTTCGAATCAAAAAACAAAAAGGAATGAAGGGAAGACTTTTTGTTGTAAACAAAAAGGGCGCTGCACAGTCGGCAATTCGTATCTTCCACTATGGGCCTTCTCGGAAAGCGTCTGATTATTTTGACACCTTCATCATGTCGGGAGGACTTGGTCGCGGTTTCGCAAGTCGAATCAACATGAATCTTCGCGAAGATAAAGGGTATGCTTACGGTGCCAGAGGATCTTTCAGCTACAATAATTCCTTTGGGGTGTTCAATGCTGGTTCTTCTGTAAGGACGGACTCAACCTATCAGGCACTAAAAGAAATTTTCTATGAAATTGAAGCCTTTAAGTCACGGAAAAAACCTATGACTAGCGACGAGTTAGAGCGAGAAAAAAAGGGCGCCATTTTGGCTCTTCCCGCCAGCTTTGCTACGGCAAGGGACGCGCTGGGACAATACCAAAGTCTGGTATATTACGGTCTGCCGCTTTCCTACTACAACAGTTACGTCAACAGAATAAAGAAGGTCACACTAAAGAGTGCTCGTCGTTCCAGCCGCCATGTGAATCCTAGCATTGCTAAGGTCGTAGTGGTTGGTGATATGGAAGCACCTGTCATCCACCGTAATGACGGGAAAGATGTTCCTCTACTTGATAAAGCCGGTAAGCCGATGTCTATGCGACAAGCGTTAACTCAGTTTGCCGCGGAGCGAAAGCTTGGTTCCATCGTAGAACTTGATGAAGACGGGAACGTTAAGAAGTAGCGATATCTTAGACTTTTCGAAAAGGTGGACGTCGTTGATGGCGTCCACTTTTTTTGAGAAAAGGGAAAAGTGTCCTTGTTCCAAAGATGGTGGGCGGTTAAGTCACCACAGTGACAATACTCTACCTATTCGATATTGATGGCACGATTCTACGCTCTGGAGGGGCAGGGAACAGAGGCCTAAATCAAGTGTTCAAGCAGAAGTTTGGAGTGAGTGACGCCATGACCGGCTACATGGCTGGCGGAAAGACAGATCCCCTAATTGTGAATGAATTAGTGCAGCGGCATTTAGATCGTGATGCTACCGCCCTGGAAATCCAGGAGGTAATCGCGGCTTATCTACCACTTCTCAAAATAGAACTGGCTAACTCACCCGAATTCAAAATTATGGACTGGGCTATTGAATGCATCGATTGGCTAGAGAAGAGAGACGATGCGTTTCTTTGTTTGGCAACTGGAAACATGCGTCAAGCTGCAAAACATAAGTTAGACGTTATTTCACTATGGCGTAAATTTGCTGATGGCGGTTTTGCCGATGACAGTGGCGACCGTAGAGAACTGGTAAAAGCGGGAAAAGCAAGAGGCTTAGCTTTGTTTCCCGACTGTCGTCAGACCGTTATTGTGGGAGACACGCCACGGGACATAGATGCAGCGAGAGCTGCGGATAGTCTGGTTATTGCTGTAACTACAGGCTCATTTACCAGAGACGAACTGCTCAGTGCCGATTACGTCATCGACTCTCTTCGAGAGTTACCAGAAATTCATCGTGCTCTAGTGGGATAGGAAATACAAAATAGATCTGCTAGCTTCGAGAAATGGCGGAGCGGCTCAAAACTACGAAGGGGACCGTAAGCCGCGGAATGGCCTGGATCGGTTTGGGGGCGTCCTTCGTGGCCTTACTAGACATCCTCACATATTTTATTTTTGCTGTCGTCATTGGCTGGGAAGGTCTAGGAACCATCGTCGCCGTTGGTGCGGTTTTCCCTGCTTTAAATAAGGCCACTGAGCTTGGTTTGATCGCCGCTATTGTAAACAAAGATGATCATACTCCAGAAAAAGTAGCGACTATATTTTGGATCAACGTCATTACTTCAGTGGTTTTAGGACTCTTACTTTCTTTTGTGTTTGCACCATTAATCGTTTCGTTTCTCAACCGCAATGGTGACTTTCAAGATCTAGAAGCGGTGCGGTGGATGATTAGCATCTACTCTCTCAAGCTAATATGGCAAAACGTTTACTACATTCCTTGGGCCTTCTTAAAACGCAAAGGGGAGTTCAAGAAAATGGCGGTCATCCGGATGCTTTCCAATCTTGCCGAAACGGGTACTAAGATCGGGCTTGTTTTCTGGGGCGCGGGGGCATGGTCGTACGTGCTTGGCCTCTTGGCTGGTTCTTTCGTCTGGGGAATCGCAACGCAATTTTTCCGCCCTTGGCTTCCCAAGTTCGTATTCAATTTTGGCGAAGCCAAAGACTGGATGATGTATGGGCTGCGCACGTCAGCCAGCCGGATTGTTTTTCATTTGTACGTAAACTTGGACAAAATATTTGTAGGCAGTGCCTTTGGAGAAGCGGCAGCCGGTGTCTATGGTTTGGCGTTTCATATTGTACTTACGCCGACAGCTTTTGTTAGTGGTGTTACGGTAGACGTTGCGTTTCCGCTCTTCAGTTCTTTGCAGAAAAATATCTCAGAGTTACGTGAAAAATTTGTGTTTTTCGTCAGGAACAATCTCATCATCGTTTTGGCTTTTTTGGCGGTAATCGTCGCAGTAAGCGAAGATGCTTTTGCGCTTACAGAGCACGGTAAACAGGGAATGTACCTGCTTCGGATTCTTGTTTGTGTTAGTGCACTAAGAGCAATGAGCTACATCATTATTCCGTTGCTCGACGGGGTAGGAAAGCCGCAATTAACGCTTCGCTATATGCTAGTTGCTGCGGCTGGAGTATGGGGGGCCTTATTGGCTTGCTCCTATTTGTTTGCTGAGTGGGGCTCTATCTCCGTTGCTGTTGGTTGGGCGCTAGGATACCCTATCGCCTTCGCCGTACTCCTTTGGATGGGACTCCGGGAAGTGAATATGACCGCAAGAGAGTTTTGGAAACGGACTCGCAACATTTCATTTATTGCTGTAATTGCTGCGTTAGCCGGGCTTGCTTGTACCTATGGCTTAGGAGTTGCTTTACCTCATGCGCACGATGTCATTAACTCATTGCTTGGAGCGTCGCTCTACAGTCTCCCCGCAATCCGCTTGCTATTGTCTGCAATAGTCACCATCGCGATATTCTTCTATCTTCTAATGAAGGTGGAAGGCATAACACCGGTGTCCGCGCTGAAAACCCTCAAAGCGAAGTAATATCTATTTCATTCTCAGGGTCTTGGCGAAACAAACGGGAATTGGTTGGCCGTTTTCTTTGTAGGGAGAGAATTTCCATCTTCTAATTCCCTTGACTAGTTCTGCTTTGATCCAAGGGGGAATACTTGTTCTGATCTGGGCTGACGAAACGTAACCGGTTTTGCTGGTGCAAATTTTTGCTGAAACCAACTTTCCTTGCATTCCATGGTTTCTAATGGTTGGAACGGTGCCGCTTATTTTCCGAACAGAAGTAGGAAGCACAATTTTTGTGGAAACGCGCTTTGGAGAGGGACTTGTCTTGGGTTTCAACTTAGTAGCACGTTCGGCAACCGGTATTGATGGTATCGACAAGTTGCTCTTTTCTTCGTAAAGTTTTGAGTCGGACAGAGAATGAGAGCGAACGACTACTTCTTCTTCGAGATGGGGAAGTTCCTCGGTAGGACTAACTTCTACTACGCCACGGTACTTTCCGTAGCGGGACTTTCTTCTTTTTGCTTTGGCCCTAGTTTGTGTAAGCGGTACTTGGAACGAGTGGCTTTTGCCTGGAGCTGCTACGAAAGCTTCGCTCCATACGATACCTCTATTGCTGTCTTGGAGTGCCAGAACATGTTTACCTGCAGGTAGAGACAAGTGAGCGGGGGTGCGAATTCCCACTTTTTTGCCGTTTACCAGTACGTCGAATCGAGATTCTCCCGCTTCGAGGACAACAGTACTAGTGAGTGGTGAAGATTCGTTAGACGACTTAATCGGTTGAAGAGCGACGTTTATCGATTTTGCAGTATCGGTCACTTTGACAGACTTAGTCCATGGCGAAAATCCTTCTGCATGTATCTCGAGTGTATGTTCCCCGGGTTGCAGCTCCACTTGTGGGCTATCTTGTTTGCGGCCGTTAACTAGTATCATCGCGGAAGACGGGGAAACGTTAATTGATAATTTAGAGTACGCAGGTTGGGTAGCGTGTGATTTCTTTCCAAAAGAGTTCCACGAAAAAATCCCTGCAATGCACAACGCTGCAAAAAGAGCTGCAGCTATCGGCCATCTGCTTTTTCGTTTTTGTGGCTGCAGTTTTTCAGTGGCAGCTGGCGCAACTGCCATAGGAGGGTTGTCGGTTGCGCGAGGCCATCGACGCGGCGGGGTTTGAATCGTTTGCTGGTTCGAAAGCGAATCAAGTTGAACTTTAAGACGTTCGCTTACATCAGGAACGTCCGGAAGTATGACTGGTACGCCGTCGTTTTCTTTGAAACCGGGCGAAGTTAGATTGTGATCTTTGGGCAGTACCGGCACCCTTGATGGGATGGACGCTGACCTAGAATTAGTAGGCGTGTTTTGTCCACTGATGGGTGGGTCCTCAAAAGCAAATGCCCAACGCATCCAGTTGGCAACCTCTGTAGTGCTAGCTGTTAATTTGTAGCGCTTGCGTAACTTTTTTAAGTCATCCAGCAGTTCAGAGGCACTTTCGTAGCGGGAACCACGCTCTTTCTCTAAGATTTTTAGAACGATGTCATCGAGTTGATGGGGAACTTTGGAGTTGATTGCAGACGGAGGCAGCACCTCGGCTCTTTGCACTCTCATTAGAGTTTCGTAGTCGTTTTTGGCTGCAAACAGCGGGGTCGCGGTAAGAAGTTCGTGGGCGATTACGCCCAGCGAGAACAAATCGGATCGGGCATCGAACACCTTTCCTTGGCAGGCTTCGGGAGCCATATAGGCGAGCTTTCCTTTGATCCGTCCCGTCGTTGTGCGAAGGGCTTCGGTCTGGGCTCTCGCGATCCCGAAGTCGATGAGTTTTACGACGCCCTCTTTGGTAACGATAAGGTTGGAAGGGGAAATGTCTCGGTGGACAATTCCCAGGGGTGTGCCGTCTTCGTCGCAGCGGGTGTGGGCGTATTCAAGCGCTTTGCAAACTTGAGTAAGAATCCCAAGGGTGACGTTAACTGGTGGTGGTCCTACGACCCGCTTAGCTTGGCGGAGAATCTTACGAACATCTCTTCCTTCGATCAGTTCCATTGAGATGAAGTAGTTACTTTTGACTCTACCGAACTCGTGAATGGCTACAATGTTTTTGTGCTTTAACAGAGACGCAAGTTTTGCCTCTCTTGCAAATGATTTAACAAAGCTTTCATCGTCGGCGAGATGTGGGAGAAGTCGTTTGAGTGCGACTTCTCGCAGTTCTGATCCGCTTTCACTAAATTCGGAAGCTCTGTGGACCGACGCCATTCCGCCAATACCAATCCGTTCTTTGATCTGATAGGGGCCGAATTCTATGGGAGGGGTGTACGACATGTCGGGGAACTAAAAGCGCCTTGAAAAGGTACTACGACCTCTTGCTGGTCGCCAGCAAAAAAGTCATGTCGGAGATGGTGGTTTTTTATCCGACACCAAGTGTCATTTTATGGACGTTTTGATGCTAAGTGCGTGAATACCGGCACCAACGTGGCCTTCAAGCGCTGCGTACACCATTCTGTGTTGCTGCAAGAGTGACTTTCCAGCAAAAGAATTGGAGACCACCGTGACCTCCCAGTGATTTGCCGTACCCGTTAAGTCAACCAACGTTGCGGAACTGTTGGGAATCGCCGACTCGATCGCCGCAATAATTTCGTTTGGGCCTATCATCCGAGAAAAGGGTAGCTGTAATTGGTCGGTGAGACAAACGTTTCCTTAATCGTTCGCGGAGAAGCCCAGCGCATTAAATTCCCAGGCGCTCCGGCCTTGTCGTTGGTCCCTGACGCTCTAGATCCACCAAAGGGTTGCTGCCCAACCACAGCACCTGTAGGTTTATCGTTGATGTAAAAGTTTCCAGCGGAGAATCGAAGTGCCGTCGACATTTCTTCAATTACGAGTCTGTCACGGGCAAAGATTGCTCCCGTTAATGCATAAGGAGAAGTAGCATCTACCACTTCAAGCATGTGACTCCATTCGTGGTCGGGGTAGACGTAAGTAGACAGCAATGGTCCGAAATATTCGGTTGCCATTAGTTCATCGTTGGGGTTTAGGCATTGAACAATTGTTGGCTTTACAAACCATCCCTTGGACTTGTCTACTTTTCCGCCGACCAAAATATCACGGTTGGCGCTGTCAGCTCCCAATGAAATTGCTTTTTGAAGTCGATCGGCCGATGACTCGTTGATTACCGCTCCTAAGTAATTGCTGAAGTCACCAACATCACCAATTGTCAGCGAGCTAGTGGTGTCTAAGAGTTGAGACGAAATACGTGACCAAACGGATTGAGGAATGTAGCACCTAGATGCCGCGGAACATTTTTGTCCCTGATATTCGAAAGCCCCGCGAACCAGCGCCGTCACAAGTGCTTGTTCGTTGCAGTCAGGGTGTGCGAAGACGAAGTCTTTTCCGCCGGTCTCTCCGACGATTCGCGGATAGCTGACGTAGTTGTCAATGTTGTTTCCAATCTCTTTCCAAAGACTGCGGAACACATGTGTCGAACCTGTGAAGTGTAGTCCAGCAAAGTCTCTATCGGCCAACGCCTCTTGGGCCACAAGCCTTCCGCTTCCTGGCAGAAAGTTGATGACCCCGGGTGGTAATCCTGCTTCCTCGAGAATTAGGTAGGTATAATACGCTGCTAGTGTTTGTGGTTCCGATGGTTTCCAAAGTACGGTGTTGCCCATCAAGGCGGGCGCTGCGGGAAGGTTTCCTGCAATTGCGGTAAAGTTAAACGGAGTGATTGCTAAGACAAATCCATCGAGAGGACGGAGATCTGTAGCATTCCAGGCTCCCGCAGTGCTCGCTGGTTGTTGCTTGTAGAGGTCTGCAGCAAATTTGGCATTAAAACGAAAGAAGTCGATTAACTCACAGGCGCTATCGATTTCCGCTTGGTGACAAGTTTTAGATTGTCCCGCCATGGTGGCTGCGTTTAATTTCATGCGCCATGGGCCTGCCAGAAGCTCTGCTGCTTTGAGGAATACGCCGGCGCGAGCATCCCATGGCATCGAGCACCATTCTCGTTTAGCGGCACAAGCTGCGATGATGGCTTGTTTTACCTCCGCTTTTCCCGCCTTGTGAAACTTAGCAATTTCATGCTGATGGTCATGAGGCATTGTGACAGAGCCGATGTCATCGGTCTTAAAACGCTGCCCACCGATGATAATCGGAATTTCAACGCATTCACTCGTAACGTCCTTGTACGCAGATTGAAGTTTTTCTCTCTCTGCACTTCCCGGTGCGTATCCAAGAATAGGTTCGTTGGAAGGTTTGTTGACTTGTTTGATTGCCGACACGCGGTACGTTACCAAAAGCCAAGGTGGTTGCAATCGCACCTGTCAGACAACTTTCCAGTAAAATTGGTCGACCGACTGGTTATGGCAGAGGGCAAGCTAGATAAGTCCGACACGGAGAAATAGTTGCCATCCTTGATTGTCCGCAAAGTACCTAAGCAAACTGGTGTAATCGCGATACTTGGTATTGGTGAGGTTGCTTCCCGAAATGGACATAAGCAACGTTCGTTTCGACAGCTGACGGGTCGCGGAGACTGATGAATCTAAGGTTACGTAGCCCTGTGGAGGGGGCAGCAAATCGATTTGATTGTTTGTTCTGGTTTGACTGAGTACTCCATTGATGCCGACGTTTAAACGGAGGGTGTCGATCACGCTGTCGAAGTGGAAGGTTTTGTCAATGGTGACCCGGCCGCGGGGCGGAGGAACAAAGGGAAGGAAACCAAT
Organism: Deltaproteobacteria bacterium; assembly: GCA_020630875.1. GTDB lineage: Bacteria > Myxococcota_A > Polyangia > Haliangiales > Haliangiaceae > JAHDIH01. Next base: position 554,421 of record JAHDIH010000002.1, read on the forward strand.
GGTGGAAGTCCCCCGCACCACAGAACCAGATAATGTCAGATCGAGTTGATTTGGCAGCCTCCATTGCCCGTTAAATTCTCCACCAATGAGCGTGGCGTCGGTCGATCGTGTGGCGAACCTTGGAAAGGTACCTCGGATGAGCACGTCAAAAACAGGATCTCCGTTAGGCTTGAGTACAGGGTATAGTCCGACATAGTCATCTACACGATTGGCAAACGCCGACGCTTCGAGAGTAATGTGCCGGTTTCTAAATGTAGCCCCCAACGTAAACGACGCGCTTTTTTCTGATTTTAGAAATGGCTCTCCTAAGGCGAGGACGGGAAACGAAGGGGAGGTACCATTAAGGTAGAGCTCATCAACATCTGGAGCCCTTTGGGTGTAGGCAAGGTTTCCCTTCAATGTGACGGACTCGTTCACCTGCCAGCGTCCTCCAAGGTGAGATGATAAAAGTTGGAACTTCCTGCTGCAGGTGGTTTGCTCGGCGGGAGAGCCATTTTGCATCGGTAGTGGTTTGCTGCAATCATCGGTTTCAAACTGCTCGTCGCGGACCATTCTGTCAAAATCACGGTCCTCAATCATAGCGTCACGCGAAGTGGTAGTGACCCTGACCCCGGCTTCTAGCGCACCGTGGTGACCGACCAGTCGTTCTGAGAGGTACAGTGAGGTGGAAAGTGCGTTGTAATCAGGAACTAGGGTTAAGCCGTTGTAGCGCTGCCGCTGCACCATGAAGTCGAGCCCGAAGAGCCCCGTGACATGCAGATGATTGCTGATATGAATAGGATCGTGTTGTACCTGAGTGATCCAATCGTGGGTGTCCAATTGAAAATCAAACTGCGGAATCGTAATTTTTCGTACGGTGTCGAATTCTCGCCGATGATTGAATTGAAACGCATAGATTGAACGTAGGGTTGCGGCACCCATTTTAGACTCGTATTTGGTAGATAGTTTGTCATGGGAAGCGTTTTGGTGTGGGCGTTTGATTTCAAAGGAAAGGCTCCGTCCTTGTGGGTTTGCGGGGGTGGTTTCCGCAGTAATCGGAGAGTCAAGTCGCAGGCAGTTGCACACTCCAAGTTTCGCCCGGTAGTGTGAGTAACTTAATCGTATCTCGCTCTTTTGAAATCGGTAGGCGAGTATACCTCCTACCCCTAAGTTGTTGCTTGCGGTATTGGTCAGTCGGTAATCTGGCGTATGGTTGTCGCCCAATACTCCTCCACTAGCCCAAAGTGCCCATCCTATGGGGACCTTAGACTCTCGCTTAGCAATTTGAACTGCAAGGTTGCCTCCACCGTTACTTGAAAGCGAAGAATAGAATGCCATCTTTGTGGCGGGTTCTACTGGAATGAGCAATGAAGAAAGTGAAATGGCTCCCATAGCACCAGCGCCAAACTCGACTCCTGCGTTACTACGAACCACAGCAATGTTATTGCTCTGAGAAGGGTCAATCTCTGGCGCATGATCAAGTCCCCAGTTTTGATTTCTATGAGGGACACCATCAACGAACATCGGAAGTCTTCGACCGTAGGCACCTCGTACCATCGGTTTGCCGAATCCCGTACCAGCGCTGAGTTTTGTTACTCCAGGAGCTGTTTCTAGGATGTCTGCTAAGGGTTTTCCGCGGTGAAGCCGAAGGGCTTCTTCGCCGAGAATAAATTCCGAGGTCATTCGTTCCGGGGTGATAGCTTCTCCGACGATTTCGAAAATATCTCCCTCAATGTGATCGAGTTCTATCTCTAAGGTGCGAGAAAGGTTTTCCACTTTGTGATGTTGCGCTTGGTATCCATCTGCCGTGACATGAATGATGGAGTCTTCGCATACCTGTTTTAGTAGCAAATGGCCGCTGTCGTCGGTTTCCCCAAACTCATTGTTGTTTACGACAATAAATGCTCCCGGCATTGGCTGATGAGTCATTTTATCAACAACGTGGACATCTATTGTGATCGAACATTCCGCGTAACTTGCTCTCGCGGCAAATAGAAGAATGACCAGCAGCAGACGCACACCGCCGGGTATCATCGTTGCGGGAATTTTGCAATTTTAAACTAGCGAGGAGGGATGGCTCATCCTAACAAGCCTGGTTGTGATACCATCAGGATAATGGAGCTCGCCGATATGCTGAAAGAAGATGCGGCCTCTCTGGTACGAGTCTTTGATGTACAGTTTGAACTCGACTACTCAAGGGAGAGTCTTAGGCGACTTGAGCTTTTGGTGTTGGAAGCTAAGTACTTTGTCCCTCCGCCATTTGTGAAGAACATCATTAAGCAATGCGAAGCTTACGCGTTGATTGTAGCTAGAAAATTGCTTGGGGGGGAGTTCAAGATAACCGTTGACGTTCCTTCGTTGGTTGTCATGACCAAAGAGAACACCAAGGCCGAAACCTTGGTGATAAGAGAACGAATTAAGAATGTGTTAGCTGGAGAAAGTGAAAGCTTAGAACTCGCCGAGTGGCTTGCTCCTTTTGATTCGGTAGGTCACTTTTCGTAGCCCAATACAAAGTCGATGCGACGATTCTTCCATGCGTGAGTTGAAATCGGCATTGTACCTGCAAACGATCTAACGCTTACATATTTTTTGCTGATACCGACTTCGTCGGTGAGGTGGTAAAGCACGTTGATTGCGCGGTGCGAAGCAAGCTCCCAGCTGCTGCCAAACTGCTCGTTAGCAACTTCTTTGGTGTCGGTGTGCCCCTCAAGTACAAGGTGTTTGACGTTCTGTTTCGACTTAGCGAACTCGCCTACTGCTTGTGCGATTTTTCCGCCAGTAGGTGTGATCTCGCCTTCTTTGTTGAATAGTGCCGCGTTATTGATGGAGACACGAAGGTTTCCGTTATCGATAGCGATTTCCACGTGTTTCTTTGCGGCATCCTCTTTGAGGATAGCGGCGAGTTCACTACGCTGACTTTCAAGAAGTTCTTTTTGAGTAGCCAGCTTCTTAGCGTCAGTTGCAGCTGCGGCGAGCATTCTGGAACTCTCGTCTTCAAGTTTTTGTACCTTTGTAGACATTGCAAGGTTTTGATCGTTTGCGAGAATGAGTTGCGCGCTGGTGCTTTTTAGCTTTGCATCAGTTTCAGCAACAGCAGCTTTGGAGTCTCTTAATTGCAAGTACAGGTAAGTAGATGGCCCCGCGATCACCGCGATGAGAGAGAGAACCCCGACCCTTTTCGCTAAGCGCTTAATGGCACCAGACTTAGCTGGCGCTTCTGCTCTTTGTTTTCGTTTTTGCTTTGCCTTCTTTTTTTGTTTTTTGGCTTTCACTGGGGGAACTTTAGTTCCCTCCGGCATCGCGCGTTCGCGTTGCTTTCTTTCTTGTGAGAATGCTTTCTTGATCGGGTCTTTCGTCAAACAAGACGAGTCTAAGGTTTGCAGCATGTTGAAGACGTTTCCTGTATCGTGGCGCATTGTGGTCTTATGTACTGCAAGAGCCCTGCCAACGTAAGCTATTGAAAGTACACTTACTCGTCGAAGCGCAGTGGGGACTTTTCTCTCCAATCATGGGGCCTGTTGTCTTGCTGCATTGAGTCAACGCTGTTAATTTCGGTCGCGCGCAAATGGCGCATTTCCCAGGAGGACGAGACGTGAGTAAGAAACCGATTAGAAAAGTAGCTGTGTTGGGTGCTGGAGTGATGGGGAGTGGTATTGCCGCCCATCTCACCAATGCGGGAATCCCAGTACTATTGTTAGACATTGTTCCTCCCGATTTAGATCCGAAAGAAAAGTCTAAAGCCAAAAGAGACGCGTTCGCCGCGGGCGCTTTGAAGAAACTCAAAAAAGCTAAGCCTGCCGCCTTCTTTCATAAAGGCAATGCGAGCATGATTACCGTTGGTAACTTTGATGATGACTTAGAAAAAGTCGCAGATTGCGACTTGATTATCGAGGCCATTATTGAACGATTGGACATTAAACAATCTCTTTTTGCGAAGCTTGAAAAAATCACCGACGACAATACCATTGTTGCCTCTAACACTTCAGGGTTAAGAATTGTCGACATGCTCAGCAAAAGTGGTGCAGGATTCAAGAAACGTTTTCTGATTACTCACTTTTTCAACCCACCACGATACATGAAGCTACTGGAACTTGTAGCGGGACCTGAGACAGACAAAGGAATTCTTGACCGCATTGCTGACTTTGGTCGCAACGTTTTAGGGAAGGGAATCGTATGGGCCAAAGACACGCCAAACTTTGTAGCCAACCGAGTGGGGGCTCACTCTATGATGAAAGTCATCCACCTTATGCTGGAAAAGGGGCTCTCGCCGGAAGACGTTGATGCTATAACAGGAACTCCCATGGGGCATCCGCGGAGTGCCACTTTCAGAACTGGTGACATGGTGGGGCTCGATACCCTCGGTCACGTAGTGAAAAACTGCTACGAGATGCTCACTGACGATGAAGACCGTGACACCTTTAAAACTCCTGAGTTTGTCGCCACTATGATTGAGCGCAAACAGTTGGGCAATAAAACTCGAGGTGGGTTCTACAAGAAGAGCAAAAAGGGAATCGAGGTTCTCGATCCTCAAACAGGTGAATATCGGCCTAAAGCGGGCAACCAGGATATCAAAAAGGCATGCAAGTCGATCGCAAAAGTAGAAGACCCTGCCGCAAGAATCAAAAAGCTAGTAGCAACGGACGGTCCCATTGGTGACTTTGCGTGGTTGGCACTGTCGTCCTCTATGGCCTACTCCGCCAACCGAGTAGGAGAAGTCTGCGATGATATCATTGCCATCGATGATGGCATGCGTTGGGGCTACAACTGGGAGCTTGGTCCATTCGAAACATGGGATGCGTTAGGATTCAGAGAGACCTACGAACGCATGAAAAGCGATGGCATTGCGTTGCCTGCATCGATCGTGAAAATGTACGACAGTGGAGCAACCGCCTTTTACAAGGATGGCAACTACTACGACCTACAGAAAGCAGACTACGCTCCGCTTAAAGTGGATGCGCGCGAAGCAACACTGCAAATTTTGAAGCGTGGCGAATCACCAGTCCTTGCAAACAATGGTGCAGAAGCTTGGGACATTGGAGATGGCGTTTTAGCCGTTCGTTTCAAGACCAAAATGAACAGCTTAGAACCAGACAATATTCAAATGCTTCACGATGCTACGGCAAAAGCGGAAGAAGACTTTGAAGCTGTAGTCATCACTAATGGCGGCGACAACTTCTGCGTGGGAGCTAACCTGTTTTTGGTTGCTGTCGCCTCATCTCAAAAGAAGTGGGACGATATTAAGGCGCTCATTAAAAGCTATCAGTACGCTACGCAGCGAATGAAATACGCACAGGTTCCAGTAGTCGCAGCGCCATTTGGTATGACGCTAGGTGGTGGACTGGAGCTTTGTTACGGATGCGACTCCGTACAAGCCGCGGCAGAAACTTATGCGGGACTCGTTGAAGTTGGCGTGGGATTGATTCCAGGGGGCGCAGGAACATTAAACATGCTTTGGCGCTCGCTCGAAACCGTGCCTGACGGAATGGAAATCGATACGTACGCGCACGTTACGCAAGTATTTAAGAATATCGCGATGGCAAACGTTGCTACTAGTGCCCAGGAAGCACAGCAAAAGAATTACTTCCGTAAAAGTGACGGAATCTCGTTTGATAAGGCACGACTGCTTCATGAAGCGAAACAACGTGCGATAGGTTTGGCGCGTTCTGGATACCACCCACCTCAAGCTCGCGAATACGTGCTACCAGGTGAAAGTGGTATCGCGACCCTCAAAATGATGGTCAACACGTTGGTGGCGGGAGGTTATGCTACGGAGCACGATGCGCTCATTGCCAACAAACTTGCCGTGGTACTTTGCGGTGGGGTGAGCGGTGCCGCAGGCCCCGTGAACGAAGACCGGATGCTTGAACTAGAATGCGAAGCGTTCCTTTCTCTTTGTGGAGAAGCAAAGAGCCAAGCGCGAATGCAAGCAATGTTAACCACCAAGAAACCCCTTAGGAACTAGGAGATAATCATGACTGAAGTAGTAATTGCAGATGCTGTCCGCTCGGCCGTAGGTCGTGCTCACAAAGGTTCCTTACGTTACAAGCGTGCTGACGAACTAGCCGGAGAAGTAATTAAAGGACTCATGGAGCGTGTCCCTCAAGTCAAACCAGAAATGGTAGACGACTTGGTACTCGGCTGCGCCATGCCAGAAGGGGAGCAAGGTCTCAATATTGCACGTCTTGCAGGAATCCTGGGTGGACTTCCAGTGGAAACCAGCGCGATGACCATTAACCGATTTTGCAGCAGTGGTCTGCAATCAATCGCCCTGGCTGCTGGTGCCGTGAGCTTTGGCAGCCACGATATTTTGGTTGCTGGTGGTGTCGAGTCGATGACTGCAGTGCCAATGACTGGTTTTCGTTTGAGCGCCTCAGGAAAACTAATGGATATGATGCCAACGGCGCATACCCCAATGGGAATCACCGCGGAAAACGTTGCCAACAAGTTTGAAGTATCTCGTGAAGCCCAAGACGCCTTTGCGTTGGACAGCCAACAAAAAGCAGCAGCTGCGATCAAGGCTGGGAAATTTAAAGACGAAATAGTTCCGGTTAGTGGAATTCGCTACACTGAAGATGGTGGCAAGCAAGAGTTCACTTTCGATACGGATGAACTACCTCGTCCGCAAACTACCCTGGAAGGTCTTGCCAAATTGAAGCCTGCGTTTGCGATCAAAGGAAGCGTAACGGCCGGTACTGCATCTCCGCTCTCTGATGGGGCTGCGGCGGCGTTGGTGATGAGTAAAGCCAAGGCAGATGAGTTGAAAATTAACCCGCTTGGGTACTTCCGGGCTTTTGCAACGGCGGGTGTAGATCCGGCGATTATGGGAATCGGACCGGTACCCGCAGTTCAAAAACTACTTGCGCAAACAGGTCTCAAAATCTCAGATATCGACTTGGTTGAACTTAACGAAGCATTTGCCAGTCAATCGGTGTACTGCAAGCAGACACTTGAAATTCCAGACGACAAAATTAACGTAAACGGCGGAGCCATCGCACTGGGTCATCCGCTTGGTTGCACCGGTGCTAAACTTGCGGCAACTGCGTTGCATGAACTAAAGCGCCGCAAAGGCAAATACGCCATCGTTACCATGTGCATTGGTGGCGGAATGGGCGCAGCTGGTCTGTTCGAAAGAGCTTAATCAGTTCGATTTCATACGTATGAGCAAGAGCACCCTCAAGAGAGGGTGCTCTTGTTATTTGGCTTGAGTTAAATCATCGAAAAAGAGTAGAGTCTCTGCAATGAAACTTCTATTTGTCGTCCTTCTCTGTTCTTCAGGTTGCTATGTCGAAAAAACAACTGCTGATGCTACAAGTGCATCGGGCGCGGAGAGCAGCGGACCAACCTTCGAAATGGATAGGGTTGCTGCCGGGCAAAAGATATGGTCGACGCAATGCTCTTCTTGTCATTCAGACGGCGGTTCTATGGCGCCATCGTGGAGGGGCATGTGGGGTTCCACTAGAGAATTTACTGACGGTAGCTCCACAAGAGCTGATGAGGCCTACATTCGACAGTCAATCAAAAATCCAACAAGCCAAGTAGTAAAAGGCTATGCACCGACCATGTCGTCGAAGAATCTTTCCGATTCAGAAATTGATTCGGTGATTGCGTTCATAAAAAGCCTTCGCTAACTACTGGAAGGTTGTTTCATAGACAAGCGACAGCCCGATGCTGAGGGCCATTGGAAAGTCTGTGTCGCGCGGGCTTAGAAAAACAAGCTGTCGGTTGTCGATGAGTAATTTTAGTCTATTCGTTGATTGGTCAACAAAGCGAAATAACCCAACCGTTGATCCCAAACCAACTGCATATTCTGTTGATACGGTTTCACTATAACGAGATGCCGCTAACATCATGCGAAATTCCATTCCGTAGCCGGTGTCTCCAAAATATATGTCGGGTCCCGTTTGTACCGCGAATGAAATAGCAGAAGGTTGTGCGATGGTTAGATTGCTTCTTAGACCTACAATCCAGCGGAAGTAGCCGTCGCCATGGCGAATAGGCACCCCCACCACAAAGTCTGGCCCCGCGGCTTCGGAATCGTCATGAGTCAAAAATCCTCTTAGTCCCACGCCAATCTCTACAGGGCCGATGCCCCATGTATCCGCAAAGCTTGCATGAGAAAAGAGCGTGACCAACAGAAGCGAAAAAAATGACCGAAGCATAATCGGACCATATCCGATCTCAGCCAAAGTCATACGACATTGATTGCCGCGACGTGGTGCATGCCACATTTTCTATTTTTATCACGTGGTCGTAGTCACAGAAGTTTTAGAAATATTGCTTCGACGTATTCTTCTAATTCGCTGCCAGCTAGAGTTTCTTAATGATTAACTTAGGAAAAATATTATTGTTGGGAGTTCTTGTTGTTGGTTGCACAGATGACGACAGCGGAGGTGGGGATCCATCTCCCGAACCGGAAGATGAGATTGTAACGCAACTCCGGGAACTAGGTTCTGACTTCATGAACCTTAAATTCGGTCAAGAAGAAGTCGCCCCAGGTCTTATCAAGCTTAGGGCTACTAGTAAGTCCGACGTTACGGCAGCCAGCTGTTTGGAAGTTGGCAACGTGCTTACTCCGGCTTGTCACAATGGAGGAGACTTTGGCTTTGGTAGCTGCGTGCAATCCGTATTTTTCTTTGCCCATGAAACTCCTCGCTGCGCGGTGAGACTCTCGATGTGGAATGAAGGAAAGAATGCCGCAAGTGTTTACGCTTTCGACCTGGATGGTACGGCATCAGAAGATGCCGCTGAGAATTGCGGCAATGGAATCGTAGACGACGGTGAAGTTTGCGACGACGGTAATAACGACAATTGGGATGGTTGCGACAGTCATTGTTTTCAAGAACCATTCTCTGGTTGCGAACAGCTGATCCAAGATAGGTTTGAAGAAGCGAATATTGCTACCATCGACAAGGACGGCTGGGATGGCCCACTTAGTCATGCCATGGTGCAAGCGTCATCTGCTAAGCAACCCATGGACGCAACACTTTGTGATGCTGCGTGGAACGTTGCTAATGCTACTTGCGTAGAGTTAAACGAATTGATGCCGTTTATTGGTGGTTGTTGGGTCGATCGGACGTTTGCGGAAGAGACTTGTTCGCTAAGAATGAACGTAAACTTCAGCGACCTTAGTCCAGAAACCGGTGTTTATTCGGTGAGTCTCAGCGGGATTTTGGCGATTACGTTGGATTGAGAACGAAATTGCCGAAAACGAAAGAGGAGCCAATTGTGGCTCCTCTTTTTATATTGTTTCTGCCGGTCCAGTTTTTAGTTGGCGGTACAGACTTTGTTCCGCGTCCCGGTACCTTGAGTGGTGCACGTGTAACCGGTACGACAGTCTGCCTGAACGGTACATTCCACCGCGCAGTAGGCATTTCCTGTGGTGTTGATGTCGGGATCAAAACAAAGCGACCGGTCCGAACAACCAGCTCGGCTCAAGTTGTAGTTAGGTCCATCCGCAGCTGGAATATCACTGCATACCGCCGTACAGGTACCGTCAGGTTTTGTGGTGTCGCAAATCATGGCACCAACTTCACCAGTGCCACAATCAGTGTTTGTCGCACAAGCGTCGCCTACCTTCGGGTGTTCGCAGATGTCGCCTACTCCAGGGACGTTCATGCAGCGGTAGCCATCTTCGGTTCTGCAATGATTGCATTCAGAGGTACTGTCGCATGTTTGCACGCAAACGTTACCCAGAATGAGTGGGTCCCAAGACGCAACGCAGGTTCCTCCGCCTGCGCAAGTTGTATCGTCTCCCACGGTACAACCTTGAGTTCTGCAATACCCCTTCGGATAGTCGAGCCCTGTAAAACGGCAGTTTGAATTTACGTTACAATCTCCAATGCTCTCACAGGCCTGTCCATCTCTCGCTTCTGGGTTACCTGGAATACAAGCTTTTACACCTGAGTCGAAAAACTGGTTTCCTTCAATATTTTCTTGGCAAAGCATTCCTTGCGGACAATCACCGTTGCTGCAGCATGCGCCCAGACAGAACTGCACTGAGCTCGTGGCGGTGACAACCGTTACGCATTCCCCGCTGGTTCCGCATTGGGTGTTATCGGTGCACTGGTTCAACGTCGTACAATAGCCCTCTGCTGGAAATTTTGGTGGTGGCTTGAGAGGGCCGCCAGGCAAGAAACAGGCTGTAAAGTCATCCGCATCGGGCGTTGTGGGTGGCGTGCAAGCAGCATCACTGGTGCAAGCGCCCCCGGTTTCCCCCGGCGGAAAGGCTGGACAGTTGTAGGTGACCGTAGACTCAAGTGGGTCGAGAGTCGGGCAGACGACTGGGCCGGCATCGATTGGAGGGACTGGAGAGCTGTCATCTCCGCACCCCATCAGGCCAATGAACGTTACTAATAGGACTGGTTTCAGACTCATGGGGCAAGTATCTACAAATGCCTGAAATATGCACAATTTGAACGGGGTTTATTTCGATTTCTAACTACTTGACGAAAGGTCCCAAAAAGAGCAGTATCCGCCTCTAGAGATCAGGAGACTACAATGTACGCAGTAATAAAGACCGGCGGTAAACAATACCGCGTTGAAGAGGGACAAGTCATTGACCTCGAAAAGCTTGAAGGCAACGTTGGCGATAAACTTACGTTCGACAAGGTTCTCATGGTTGGTGGTGAAACCTCGAAAGTGGGAGCTCCGACCATAGAGGGCGCTTCTGTCACAGCAGAGATCGTTGCTCAACACAAAGGCAAGAAACTAATCGTTTTTAAGTTTCAGCGACGAAAAGATTACCAACGTAAGCACGGTCATCGTCAAAAGTTGACCAGAGTAAAAATTTCAGGAATTTCCGCGTAAGGAGACGTTAAGTCATGGCACATAAAAAAGGACAGGGATCAACTAGAAACGGACGCGACAGTGAGTCGAAACGACGTGGCGTAAAGCGCTACGACGGACAAATTGTACGCTCCGGTAACATTCTCGTACGCCAGGTAGGTAACAAGGTTTATCCTGGCAACAACGTTGGACAAGGCAAAGACTTTACTCTTTTTGCATTAGTTGATGGAACTGTAAAGTTCGAACGACTTGGCAAAAGTGGTAAAAAAGTCTCTGTTTATCCAGCTGCGTAACTAGTAAGAAAGACCGTATCGATGCGGTTTATTGACGAAGCAACCGTTCACGTTTCTGCTGGTGCAGGAGGGAACGGTTGCATTGCGTTTCGGCGAGAAGCGCACGTGCCTCGTGGCGGACCGTCTGGTGGAGATGGCGGCGGCGGCGGCTCTGTGATTGTTATGGCAGATGGCCAACTTCATAGTCTACGCGACTATAAGTACAAACAACATTACAAAGCGCAGCGCGGAGAAGATGGACGTGGTCGTGACCAGCACGGCAAGGGGGCAGAAGACATTATCTTGCCCGTTCCTGTCGGCACGGTGGTTTACGACGCGGACACCGATGAATTATTGGAAGATCTGTGCGAGCCAGGGCAAAAGCTGCAGGTGGTGGTTGGCGGAGTGGGGGGACTTGGTAACAAGAATTTCGCGACTCCTTGGAATCAAGCTCCACGGCAACAGACGGATGGTACACCTGGGACTGCACGCCGGATTCGTTTAGAACTCAAGTCCATCGCAGACGTCGGGATCATTGGTCTTCCAAGTGTTGGAAAATCAACGCTTATCTCCGTCATCAGTAGTGCCAGACCAAAAATCGCCGAGTATCCGTTTACTACGCTAACGCCCAATCTAGGAGTGGTGTATCTCGATTCTGAGCGCGAATTGGTGGTAGCTGATGTTCCTGGACTTATAGAAGGAGCGGCAGATGGGGCGGGGTTGGGGCATCAGTTTTTGAGGCACATCGAGCGTAGTGGCGTATTGGTTCATGTGGTCGAATTTGCCCCGTGGGTGGTGGAGCGCGATCCCATCACGGACTTTGACATCATCAATTCGGAATTGGCCAAACATAGTGAAGTCGTGGCCGAAAAGCCTCAGATTGTCGTAATGAACAAGTGCGATATCACCGAGGTAAAAGAAGCTCTGCCCATTTGGAAAGAAGCTTTTCAGCAGCGAGGTGTGCAATTGCACACAATCTCCGCCGTTTCGAGAGAAGGAATACCCGAATTTCTTGAGGCAGTGTGGCAACTGAAGCAAAACTCCAGTTCCGGTAACTTGTGACCTTGAGGCAGAAATGCCAAAATTAACCGGCTTTTAAAGCAGAGGAGAGATCTATGTGGAATCGTATTCTAATCACCGCAATTGTGAGCGTTTCGCTCTTGGCCAACGCACAACCTGCAGGAGATTCGAAACCGGCTGAACCAGCAGCAACAGAAGCGCCAGCAACAGAAACGCCAGCGACAGAAACGCCAGCGACAGAAACGTCCTTGCCTACGCCGACTGTGCCAGTCCCGACAACAACAACACCTGCTACTAACGCAACCCCAGTTCAACTGAGATTGCGCCGGCTTGAGCAAGGAGCTCAGTCTCTGAAAGAGCGAGCGTTCAGAAACAAAGCAACCGTAGCGATGCTGAAAGAGCGAGTCGTTGGTGGTGGCGTTGGCGCGCAGCTTCATTTGTTTCATCGAAACGAGATGGGAAGTTCCTTCCGGTTGGTACGATTAGCGTACGCGTTGGATGGGGCACAAATTTTCTCTCGAACAGAGAAGTCTTCGCCTAACCTGTACAAAGTAAAGGATTTCGACGTACTCACCGGGCCAGTTAACCCAGGGACGCACACCGTAAATGTGGTGGCGGTGTACCGCGGTCACGGCTACGGGGTTTTCAAAACACTCGAGACGTTCACGTTTACCGTTCGTTCTACGCATACCTTCACGGTAGCCGAAGGAAAAATAGCGAAGGTCGAAGCTATCGCTTACGAAAAGGGAAACAGCCTGACAAAGAAAATGAAAGACAGACCCGGCGTTCGGTTCAAGGTAGTTCAGCAAGAGCCTGATAACGTACGAAAAAGTCAACCAAAAGCTGCTACGCCTGAAGCACCCGCTGTCGAGAAACCCGCTGCACCTAAGAAAACGACAAAATGATCAGGGGAACACTAAGGGGGGCGGCAGTGCTCGCATTGTTGATTCAGACTGCAAATGCAGATGAGATTGATGATGTAAACAAAAACCTTGCGAGCATTGAGCAAGATGTGAAGGTGCTGGAAGCCAATGTTAAAAAGCCAGGCCTTCCGGGTGCTAAGGCTCCGGGGTCTGACAAGAAGAAGCTTGTAGACGCTCAGTTAGCGCTGGAAGTGGGGGACAATGATGCCGCTGCGCTTGCCCTTTTTAATCTGGTGGAGGGGCATCAAGGAGCCAAAGACAAATCGTACTTCGAAGCAGTGTACCTTCTTGCACAAGCGTTCGAACGAAAAGGTGATCTAAAGACCGCACACAGCTACTTAGAGCAACTTGTAAAAGACGGTAGCAGCAACAAATACTACCAACCGTCGTTAGAAAAACTCATCGATTTGTCGGCTCGCTTGGGAAAAGATCCGATGCCTTGGGTCAACAAGCTGCAGTCGGTAGCCTCCAGCGGAAACAGTAGCGCAATGTACATTCTCGGTCGTTTCGAGGCAGTCTCGGGCAAGCATGAGGATGCTCTCAGGCGGTTGAAAACGGTCCCTACAAGCAACATTTTCTACAGAAAAACCCAGTATTTGATTGGCGGCATTTACGTCGAACAAAAAAAGTTCGACGAAGCCATCGCCCAGTACGAAAAACTTGCTGCCATGCCAGCTGGAAGCGAAGAAGAGATTCGTATCAATCACCTGGCGCACATGGCGGTCGGTCGGATTTATCATTCTAAAAACGATCCCAACAAAGCGGTTGCAGCATACGTAAACATTCCGCGTAAGTCTCCAGTATTTGATACGGCTCTTTACGAGGTCGCTTGGGTCTACGTGAAGAGTGAGCAATACGATAAGGCTCTCAATTCCTTGGAACTGTTGGCACTGACTGATGCAAAGTCCAAAACGACTCCAGAAGTTAAGCTTTTGGAGGCGAATCTTAGAATTCGAAAAGCGCAGGCGGTGCTGGAGAAAGAAAACGGTAATCCTAAGGAAGAGCTTGAGCGCGCACTCACTATCTTCAGTGATATCAAGAACTCCTACGGTCGTCCTCATGATGAACTGCATCGGATCATCTCTACTGGACAAGACCCTAAAATGTACATGTCTCAACTGACTGGCCGGAACTCTGAGAGTTACACGGAACAAGAGATCATGCCTGAGATTGCTGCCGAATGGATTCGAAGGCGTGCAGAAGTAAGTAGCATTCTTTCTGTAGAATCTGATTTAACGGATGTCGAACAATCGTTCAAAGACACCAATGATTTGCTCATTCGACTCGAAGGAATTTTGAACTCACCTTCCAGGGTCAGTGCTTTCCCAACGCTAGCCAAACAGCGTCGTTCCGGAGCTCTTTACCGTGACCGAATTGTCAATTATCGTAACCAATTGTTGTCTCTGCATCGAGCTACTGCAAAGAACATTGACGCAACAAAGAAAAGCGAGTTGGTGACTCTTGATGGCAAACGTAAGCGTCTTTTGAGTGAACTTGGCCAATCGGCGGCGGCAGGAGAAAAAGCCGTGGGAGCCCAACGAGAGCATGCGGAAGCCGTTGAGCGACTTGAAAGCCAGGTTGCTGAAATCGGGCTCGTGCTAGAAGCGAATCGCGCCAACTTAAACGCACTTGTTAAGTACTTGGACTCCTCTGCAGACTATATGGAAGAAGGGCAGAAGGAAGTCATTCGCGCTGAAATAGCCGAGTCGAGGGCGCTAATCCGTTTGCTTGCAGATGATCATGCCAAAATGGGGCGAGACGTTCAGCTTGTTCGCGATCAACTTGGCTATGGAGCTAATTTAGACGGCGCGCACTCTGCTAAAATTGCGGAGCTTGCAGACACCTACCAAGAGATGCACAAGATACTGGCGACGGGGAAAAGCCAGCACGCCAGTCGATTCTTACAAACGGACGCACGAGCTTCGTCTCTTGATGCTCGCATCGTTGGGAATCAAGAACGAATCGACAAGTTCGTTGTGGAAGGGCTGACGTCGATTGTAGATTTAATGAAAGCCGAACGTGAAACCCTCCGTTCATTCCAAGGCGAATACACTACCCTTGATGGCGAATCTCGTGACTTGAGCAGTGCCATGTTAGTGGAAGGATTTAAATTGGTCCGCAACGAATTAAGAGATGTCGTCGTGCAAGCTGACGTTGGTGTCATTGACGTCGTTTGGTCACGAAAAGAAGTAACCGATGAAGAGGCCAACAGGCTTGATGTAAAGAAGGCTCGTGAAATGCGTTGGCTGCTTCAAGACTTTGAGTCTGTATTTGAGGAGAACTCTCAATGAAGTATTTCTTGCATGTGTTGATTGTCGCATCAGCCAGTCTTGCATTTGGGCAAACTCCTGCCACTGATTCTGTTGTTCCCACGGAGGTGCCAGAAGTTCCGGCTGAGGTGCCAGAAGTTCCGGCTGAGGTGCCAGAAGTTCCAGAGGTTCCAGAGGTTTCCTCAGGGCAAGGAGACGTACCGGTCCCGGAGGGCGCGGAGCCTTCTACTCCTTCTGTAAGTACCGAAGGACCAAAGGTCAAAACTTACACGCCCATCCAACCAAAAGCTCCGCTTACCGAAGAAGAAATGAAAGTTCTTGACGAGTTGGAAGATGATTTCACTCGTTTTGAAGAGATAGCAAAGGAGCAAAGCGACCTGGTCAAGCGAACGTTGCGGCAAGAGTTCAATGTTCGTAAGAAGGCGCTGGAAAACCGATATTCTAAAAGAGAAACTCAAATCCGATCGCAGAAGCGTAAGCAAGACTTGAGGTTGATCGCATTACTTGAAAGATTCATTGAAGAGCATCCTAGCGATCTAAAACACACGCCGGACTCCATGTTCCGACTGGCTCAACTTTACCTTTCCGAAGCAGAATTTGCGGTAACGCTGAAAGAAGAGCAAGCCGATGCTGGAATCGATCTTGGCGAGGAAGATCTGACCGCTGACTACACCGAAGCTTTGGAAATGTGGCAGCGAGTCGTTGTGGAGTTTCCCAAGTACAGGCAAATGCCCGCGGTACTCTACATGATGGCTCACTACGGCCGTGCTTCGGATGAGCGTAAAGCCTTGCAGGTGTATTTGTCGCTGACTTGTCACAATCTGTACAAACCACTAGATCAACCTCCCCGAGAGTTAACCAGGGAAGAAGTACAAGCTAACGTTTCATCACGGGTGATTGCCGATCCTTACAAGGACTGTGAGCCATATCCGGGGGCTGATGATGCACTTCTTCTTCACGCGTGGGCTCGAGGCGTCGGTCCGCATCATTTTAATATGCCAGGGGAACTGGACCACGCTTTGTCAGCGTTTCGTCGTGTGACCCAGATGAAAGAATCACCTCTTTACATGGAGGCTCTCTACAACCAAGCGTGGACCTACTACCGGCGAGATTTCCTCAAAGAAGCCATCAAAGGGTTCGATGAGTCCGTCGTGCTCTACGACAACTACATTGCTAAAGGTGAAAAACCTCCGCTAGAACTAAAAGAAGAGGCGCTCCAGTACATTGCGGTGGCGTTCACAGATCCGTGGGAAGGCGAAGTAGAAACGGATCCTGACAAAGCATTAGCCAGATTGACAGAATATTACAAAGGAAGAGAGCAAGAAGCTCATACCCGCGACATTTGGCGTACGGCCGGGCAAGCTTTCATGGATTTGCAAGCCTACGACCAGGCGATTGCTGCCTACCTCACGGCATTAGACAAACCTTGGCATTTGCATCCTGAAAACCCTGTAGTTCATCAAGAAGTCGTTGATGCGTATGAGGCAAAAGGGGACAAATTTGCAGCCGATGCTGCCGCGGGTGAACTAGCCACCAAATACGCCAAAGGAACCGAGTGGCATGTTGCTAACGAAAAAAATCGAGAGGCAATGGAGAACTATCATCGAATCGGTGAGCGTATGCTCTATGCCTCCGCGAGAAACCTTCACACTGCGGCGACCGAAGCGCGTCAAGGGTACGAAGAATCAGATCCCAAAGTTGCAGAAGACAAAACAGAGTATATGGCGCTTTACGAAAAAGCGGGACAACTCTACGAACGGTTCATTAAACAATATCCGGAATCTGACCACGTCTACGAATTCATGTACGCCCTCGCGGAAACAAAGTTTTTCAGCGGCAAGTACCTCGAGTCCGTCGAATATTATGCTTGGGTTCGCGACCATAAACAATTGTCAGAAAAGTACTTTGAGCCGGCTGCACTGTCGGTGATTCAAGCCTACGAAGCCCAAGTAAAAATAGAAGTGGCAGCGGGACGCCTTAAACAAATGCAAGTTCCCGATGCGGCAGCGCTAAAAGCATTGCCGCAGCCGATCACTGCGCAAGAGATTCCGGATTTGTACACCAAGCTTCAAAACGCCTGGGACAGCTATCAAAAGATGGTCACGGACCCTCGAACTGCGCCTACCATGGGACTTAATGCCGCACTTGTTTCTGTTTCATACCTTCATCTTGGAGATGCAGAAAAACGCTTTGAAATTGTGATGGACAGGTTCTGCGGAAGCGATGCAGCTACAAGGGCCAAAAACGGGATTCTTGCTGTGATGGACGCGCAAGGTCGGACTGATGAATTCCAAAAAACGAATGAGAAGTTCATCGCTAAAAAATGCGGAGATAAAGAAGCGATTGCCAAGGCGCTATCGCAGAACCGTTCTTTGGAGTTCAGAAAAGCCGGAGCACTTTTTCAGGCAGAAGAGTACGACGGAGCGGCAAACCAGTATTACAAGTATTTCAAGACGGCTCCGACCGACGACAAAGATCTACCTACGGCATTATACAATGCGGCTTTAGCATTACGTAAAGCGAACAAGCCGCGGTCTTCGATTGCCCTACTCGAAGAGTTCACCAAGTCCAATAATAAGGCGTTTAGAGAAAGTCCGTTCTATCTCGAAGCACTAAGGCAAACGGCCAAATCTTATCAAAGCGCCTACGATTATCGAAAAGCAGTAGATATCTACTTGGATCTTTATGAGAAAGCGAAGGCGGCCAAAGCGCAAGGGTTGACGCCTCCACCAGATCCTTTAGATCCTTCCAAAAGACAAGACTTTGATGTGATTAAGCTTGATGCTCTGTACAATGCAGCGTCTTTGTCTGAACTTGACCGTAACTTTAGGAAATCGGTTTCGCTCTATACGAAATACGAAAAAGAAGAAACCAACCGGACTAAAGCGGATGGCGCATTGTGGTCGATCGCTAGAATTTACCGCGCATCTGGAGACACCAGAAGACTTGGTAAAGCCTACGACGCTTGGAGAAAAAAGTATGGAAACGACAAAGGCAACGAAGATAAATACGTTCGTAGTTATTACCATCAAGCCGAACTAGCGAAAGAAAAAGGCAAAAACGCAGACTCACTAAGAAGTGACACCATGAAAGCTTGGAAGCGTCGCGGCTCAATCAAAGGTGGTGAAGGGGCCAAGCTTGCGGGGCGCTACGAACTGTACTTTGCGGAGAAGCACTACAATAGTAAGTGGTCGGGGTACGTGATTAAGACAAGGGCAAAAGATTCTGCTGGGGTTCAAAAACTAATCAACAAGATTCGGAAAGAACGAGATAAAGCGGGTCAAAAGTATTTGGACTTGGATAAATACGGCGTACTTGACTTAACGATGGCCGCGAAAGTTCGATTCGGGGATGTTCTAAGTGAATTTGGACCGAAGGTGATGGAACTTCCTACTCCTAAGAAGATTGAAGCGCTGGACAATGCCAATCCTGATTTAGACATTCTTGTAAAGTACGAGGGAGGACTGGCATCGATGTTTGAACCGGACTTGCTGAAGGCAAAGAATCAATGGGAAACCGTAGTCGACGTTTCAAAGAAAAATGGAATTTCCAATGAATGGACCCAACGGGCGGCAGAGAATCTCACAAGGGAATTCCCGGATGAATTCAACGTGTTACACCAAGAAATCGTTGATGGGACGGACAGACCATGAAAAATTTAGATCGATGGGGCGTATCAATCGTGGGTAATTCTATGATTCGTAGTTTTCTGATAGCAGGACTCGTTTGTAGTACTGCCTGCAGTAAAAAGAAGCCAAAGAGTCCGACCAAGGGCGATGTTTCATCAGAGAAAATGATCGATAAGGATCCGGTCGGTGATGGAGTTGACGTCCCGTCGGTATCGGCAACGAAGGATGACAAAGCCGCTCCCAAAGAGCCGGACATGGATGTCAAAACCATTGAAGAAGTTCCGGTAGGGCTAAGGCCGCCGGACCTCGACCTTCCCACGAACGTTCAACAAAAACGGGTAAAGGGGCATGTAAGCAATGCAGTTAACGGCCTGAGAGCCAATGACCCAGACAAGACACTCAGAGAAGCAAGATTGGCACTTACCGTCGATCCCAACAGTGTGGAGTCGGTGGCTTTGATCGCGCACGCGTATTACCTAAAGAAGCGTTACGAAACGGCGGAAGTTGCCTTGGATCTTGTTCTGGAAGAGAAGGGCAAACTGGCACGAAGCAACGCTAGGCTTTATTACACCTACGGCATTATTTACGAGAAAACGAGACGGCCAGAGAAAGCCAGAGCTGCCTATGAGGCTGCAATCAAGATCGAACCAAATCATCTTGGAGCACTAACTAATCTTGGTGCATTTCAGCTAAGAAACAAACAATACAGCGCGGCACAGCAGACGTTTCAGCGTCTCACGGGTCAGTTGGGCGTTAACACCGCCGTGACGTGGACCAATCTAGCATCGGCGTATCGAGGTCAAGCCAACAATTATCAAGGGGCCGAGCGAACGGCGCTACTAGCCAAAGCAGAGAAGGGCTATAAAAAAGCCTTAGGGATCGATAGAAACTATGGCGGACTGTATTACAATCTCGGACTACTTTATTTAGATGCCAAACCGTATCCGGGGCTTGATGATGTCACTCGTTTGGAACGAGCAAAAACGTATTTCGATGAATACAAAAACAAGCCGGGGGCAGACCAAGAGCTTCTTCGGAGCCAACAAAAACTAACCAAGAAGCTTTTAAAAAGAGCCAAGAAAAAAGCAAAGCGCGCTGCAAAAAAGGCAGCAGAAGCTAATGAGCCAAAGGATGCAGGCGATGAGTAAATTTCTGTCACTAATTCTATTTATCTCCATGCTAGCGGCGACGGCGACCGCTCATGCAGAAGGTTGCGGTGATGACGACGGCAAAGGCGATGGCAAGTTTGTGGTTGAAGAGCGTAACGGGCAAAAGGTCTACGTCATTAAACAGGAAATCACAGTATGCGGTAAGGTACCCAAGCCTAGTGTGGTTTACGTACTTGCAGCGAAACAGATTACGTATTCGTGGGAGAATCTAACCAAGGATTTTCTTCCTCGAATCATGGGTGCGGCCCGTGAAGGAAAAATATAGGGGGAACTATGTCGAACGGTAAAACAAGATCAGAGGTATTGCGCGTTGCGCTAATCTTAGGGAATCAGCCCATCGAAGAAACTATCGTCACAGACGATGATTTAACGATTGGTCAATCAACCAAAAACACCTTCGCTGTTCCACTCGCGGTGTTGCCATCGATGTGGAAGCTTATCGATAAGCAAGGAGATAAGTATTTTTTGCGCGTCACTTCAAAAATGGACGGAAGAATCGCCACCAAGAGTAACCGCAAGATGCTTACAGAGCTTCTGCCATCTGCTCAGCGCGATGGTGATGCCTACGTCATTCCTCTAGAGTCCAAATCTTGGGGAAAAATTGAAGTTGGCGCTGCTAAGATTCTTTTTCAGTTCATCAAAGAACCTCCCGTGATTCCTCGGCCTACGCTGCCAGCTGCGGTCACTGGAGGCTTGTTGGCGGGCCTTTCGACCACACTTCTGGTGTGCTGTGCTTCGACGATATCTTTATTCAGTATTCTGGTAGCACTCGCTTATTTCCACGAAGTTCCCGTGCAACGTGACTTTGTGACTGAAGTGGCTAAAGAGTATTTAGAGCCAGAAAAAGCGGTAGTCATCAACGTTCCTGACGAGCCTGTAGTCGCTGACACAAAGCCGGCAGATGATGGAGAGAAAGTCGTCAAAAAGAAACCTAAGAGCGGGGGAGAAAAGAAAGACCCCGTTGCCAAAGCATCAAAGCCAACTGGCGGTGCTGGCGGCGGTAGCAAAGTCGAACGCGAAGCGAAAGCCGATGCCGAAATTGCAACGTTCCTTGAAGGATTGAGTGCTGAAGGAAGCAGTGGTTCTGGCCCTGCGATGAGCGATCGCTCCCCGGGCGGCGACATTAACAGCCAAGCTAAGACCGTTCGCGATCGTGGGGATTCAGCAAGTATCGGAGGCGGTACCAGCCGCGTTCGTGGCTCAGGAGACGGTGCGGTAGGGACTGGAAAAGGCCCTGACCTTGGTGGAACAGGGACTGGTCCAAAATCCAGTGGCGTAAAGGTAAAGGAAAAAGTACCTAAAGGGCGAGTTAAAGTCGGTAGGGCTTCTGCCGATGACGACACAACGCTGACTCCAGGGTCTGTCGCCGGAAAAATTAACGCAAAATACAAAAACGGTTTGCGTCGATGTTATGAAAAAGAACTGAAGGGGAATGGTCGCGCTTCAGGACGAGTTAAGATTTCCTTTACCGTCAATGAGTCCGGTCGTACCACTAGGCCAAAAGCGAGCGGCGTTAGCCCATCTTTGGCTACATGCATCAAGTCGCGTATGAAGACGTGGAAATTCCCTGTCCCCAAAGACGAGGATGGTGATAAAACGGATGCCTCGTTCGCACTGACACTGGCTCTGGCCCCCGGCTGAGCTTAGAAGACTAGGAGGAAGCGCGTTGGTTCTGCCAACGCGCTTTTTTTATGCTGCAGTGCATAGATCAAAGATTGTTAGCTGATCCACGGAAGGATCGATTGAACGCCTCTGGGATCTTTGGTACCGATCTAGGCTGTGACGAATCAGGTAAAAGCAGAGCAGCCAAAGACGGTTGAGCGATTCGCAACGAAACCAGCGGCAAACAAAGGACCGAAGCGAGACAGATCCAAAAGATTGCTTGATATGGTGATGCTGCTTCTTCAATCGAGAATACCAGTTTCTTTCCGTCAGATTCGCGACCAATTTGTCGACTATCAAACCGCTAATGCAGAAGCGGGACTACGAGCATTCGAAAGGGACAAAGCGGATCTTTTGGAACTAGGGGTACCGATTCGTTACATTACTCCGGAAGAAGACGACTCCTTAGACGAAGGTGGCTACGTCATCGAATGGCGAGCATATCAAATGCCACCGCTACAATTTACGCCAGAAGAGATTTCCGCGTTGGTAATGGCAAGTTCAATGGCACTCGCCGCTCCCGGTGGGAGTTATCCCAAAATAGTAGACCTCGCGGTAAAGAAGCTTGCATTTGACCTGCCAGAAACAGCAGATACCCCTGGCGGCTTACTTCGAGAAGTTACAGCGACAGAGAAGAGTTCGGTACTTTATCATTTCCCAGAAGCAAACGAAGACCCCAAAACCAAGCGTAAGCAAAGTGATTGGTTTGCGCAAATGGAACGTGCGGTTCAACTTAGAAAGCGCGTTTCCGTCGAGTACCAATCGATTTCCTCCCTTGAAACCAGCAAACGTGATGTAGATCCTTACGGGTTGATTTACCAGCAGGGCGTGTGGCTACTAGTGGGACACTGTCATTTAAGGTCTGGTATTCGAATCTTTAGAATAGATCGGATTAAGGATTTTAAGATTGCCCCCAAACCAAAGTCTCCCGATTTTGAGCGACCAACTGATTTCGATATCCGACGTTATGTGACCAAATCGCCATGGTGCTTTGGCAATGGTGAGTCTGAAAAGGTAACATTGGAAGTTAAACCGCTTGCAGCGGAAGTTTTGTTGGAAGACTTTGGCCCTGATGCGGTGGTGAAAGAGTTTGGCGCCACAAAGCAAATTTCGTTTCAGTGCAGAAACCTAGACTACGCCGTTTCCAAAATATTGCAGGCTAAGGGGAATATTACGATTGTTTCTGGCGAGAAGCTCAAAAAGCAATTTCGTGCAGAGCTTGCAAAGATTCGGGGACTGTACCAATGAGAGAAATATCTCAGAAGTTACGTCGTCTTTTGTACGTAGTTCCGTTCGTAGCGCAGCAGCCTGATGGCGTTTCTATCGATGACTTAGCAGAACAAGTAGGCGTTGACCGGGAAACGATTATGCGTGACCTGGACTTGCTAACGTTAGTCGGTCCTCCACAAGGGGACCCTGGAGAGTACTTGCTCATCTCGGTAGAAGAAGACCGAGTCTATGTCGACCTGGCGCAAAAGTTGACGCGTCCTTTAAGAATGACCGCGGCAGAAGGGTGCTCGCTTCTTTTGGGCATCCGATCCTTACGCAACCAAGAAGTCGTACCGTATGAAGAAGCGCTGATCTCTGCAGAGAGTAAGCTAATCAAGGCCTTAGGAAGAGACGCCGAAAAGGCTAGTGAGATGGCGGAGAGAACCGTGGTGGCGGCTGATCAAAAAGCGCTGATGAAGCAGGTAGCTGACCTTTCACAAGCGGCGACAAATCGGCAGTCTATTTCTATCAATTACGTTTCTGCATCTCGGGCAACGGTGGGAGACCGCAAGTTAAATCCGTACGGAGTGGTGCATCACGCCGGAAATTGGTACCTCGTGGCCTACTGTCACAATCGCACCGATTTGCGGACCTTCAGAGTGGACCGAATTCTGTCTCTTGAGGTTCTCGACCAAACGTTTGAGATGCCAACTGATTTCAGTCTTGATACTTACAAAAGAGAGCACCTTTACGTTCCCACGGCCGACTCTACTGCTGTCCAGGTTAGGCTAAATCCCCGAGCCGCGGCTTTGGTAGGATCGGCATGGCCCGCTGGGGAGCTGGTACGTCACAGTAACGGCGGCGCAGATATCATAATCGATTGCGAAGGATTCGAATGGGTCACTGCTTGGGTGTTGGGCTTTGGTAAGGATGCCAAAATAATTTCGCCGCAGTCTGCTATTGATGTTCTTACAGAAAAACTTCAGATTATGACAGTCGCGGCTGCCAGCTAAAAGCTTTCTAAGGCAACTAAGTCTCTGTAAGATTCTCGCTTTCGTATTTGTTTCCACACAGAGTCCTTACAAAGAACTTCTGCAACTATTGGTCGCGAATTATATCGCGAGGCCATGGACGCGCCATAGGCACCGGCAGCCATTAGTGCTAGGAGGTCACCAGCTTCAGCCTTGGCTAGCTTGCGGTCCTTCGCAAAGAAGTCCCCCGATTCACAAATCGGCCCAACTACATCCGTAGGTATTTGTTCGTTATCTTTTTCCCGGACTGGAAGAATAGGGTGATGGGACTGATAAAGAGATGGTCGAATTAAATCATTCATTGCTCCATCAACAACGGTAAAGTGTTTACTTCCATTTAGTTTTGTACGAATCACCTTTGTCACAAGGGTTCCTGCTTCGCCTACTATCGATCTTCCTGGTTCGCACATTACGGTAATGTCTTGATTTGCTAGTGACTTAGTTGCATTGCATACGTTATCGCAAAACTCCGCGATGGAAAGTTGACATGGTTTTCCATCTCCGTAGTTGATACCTAACCCCCCTCCTATATCGAGGTGGTCGATAGAGATAGCCATTTCGCCTAACTGCCTCACCGT
The DNA here is from genome assembly GCA_020630875.1 of Deltaproteobacteria bacterium. Lineage (GTDB taxonomy): Bacteria > Myxococcota_A > Polyangia > Haliangiales > Haliangiaceae > JAHDIH01. The sequence continues at coordinate 578,948 of JAHDIH010000002.1, forward strand.
TTCCAATAGAAAGTTCCACGACTCAGCGAAAGGTTGCGCGGTGGTTAATTGAGAACCAATATGACATGCAAGGCCCGATACCTTTATCGAAGGGATATCCTTGGCGCGTTTGTAAAGCTGCAGAGTTTCTTTAGCTGGTACTCCAAACTTGTTGTCGTAAAGACCGGTGGAAATATAGGGATGAGTCTTCGCGTCAATATTGGGGTTAACTCTGATAGCAATTGGCGCTACGGCATTTCGAAGACTCGCTCGAGATGCGATGAGATCAAGCTCATCCACCGATTCAATGTTGAAGCAAGTAACTCTGGCATCGATGGCGGCGTCTATCTCTTCTTTGGTTTTTCCGACTCCTGAAAAAATGATCGGGACGTCGTCTCCGCCGGCCAATAGCACTCGATAGAGTTCACCTCCAGAAACAATGTCGGCACCGCATCCTATGGCAAACAACTCTTTGAGAATGGTCAAGTTCGAGTTGGCTTTAACGGAATAGCAGACCTTGCCGCCGATAGGCTTGAGTCCGTTAACGTAGGCGCTTGCTCTGTCGAGAATGGAGCTTAGACTGTAGGCGTAGAATGGGGTACCGACTTCCGTAGCTAACGTTTCAAGGGAAACTCCATCGCAATGGAGCGTTTTGCTTTTGTAGTCAAAGTGTTGGTACATCGGTCAGTTCTTTCTTTAGCTCTCGAAGTTGCAGCGATATTTGTTTGATTGCAGGACCACCAACATTGTTACGGCGGTTGATTGAAACTTCAGCATCGATCCATGGAAAGACATCACGAGCAAACGCATCGTGAAATTTTCGAAGTTCCGTTAGTTTAAGAGAGTTTAGCTTTCTGTTTTGGGTACTGGCCCAATGTACTAGTGCTCCTACGGCATGGTGCGCCTCACGGAATGGGACACCTTTCTGAGCTAAGTAGTCTGCGAGTTCAGTAGCCAAGGCGTAGCTATTGGTTACTGCTGCCTCCGTGTTCTCTACGTGGAACTTCAAAGACGATACCATTTTTGCCGCTACCTCAACGCATTGCAAAGACGTCTCAACGGCGTCAAACATGGGTTCTTGCGTCTCTTGTAAATCTTTGTTGTAAGCCAGGGGCAACCCTTTACAGACTGTCGCAACCGCTACCCAGCTACCTATTAGTCGGCCTACCTTCCCCCGAAGGAGCTCCGCAATATCTGCATTAGCCTTCTGAGGCATGATTGAAGACGTAGAGCAATAAGCTGGTCCGATGGATGCAAACTGAAATTCTTTGCTGGTCCACAAAACTAACTCTTCTCCAAGACGTGAGAGGTGAATACCGACGGTGGTCACGCAATGGAGTAGATCTAGAACGAAGTCGCGGTCCGATACTGCGTCCATGCTATTTTTCATCACATGCCGAAATCCTAGCTTTTTGGCGGTGCTAGTTCTGTCAATATTGAATGTGGTAGTCGCCAATGCGCCAGCTCCCAAAGGCGAGCGGGAAACACGCTCGATGTAAGTTTGCAAACGGCGTTGGTCACGATGAAACATAGCTTCATAAGCAAGCAAATGATGGCCAATGGTTACTGGCTGAGCGCGTTGCAAGTGAGTATAGCCAGGAATCATTCCTTTTTTGTATTTTTGAGCTTTGGTAACAAATGATTTCCTCAGTACCCGTAGTAGTTGTATTAGTTTTTTAGCGGAGTGAAGGGCGTAGAGCTTTAAGTCGGTAGCTACTTGATCGTTTCTGCTTCTGGCAGTGTGCAGTCGCATTCCCGGCGTACCGATTCTTTTGATTAGTCTGTCTTCGATATTCATGTGAATATCTTCTAGGGCCGGATCGAGAGGAAAATTTCCTTTTGCGATTTCGTGGCCAATTGTTTTTAGCCCATCGCAGATGGCAGCTACCTCTTCCGAATCTAAAACTCCGACCTCTTCAAGCATTTGAGCATGAGCGATGCTTCCTCGGATATCAAAGTGAGCAAGCCGCCGGTCGAACTCGATGGAGGCATTCATTGCTTCCGCCAGTGGATCCATTGCCCTTTTTAGTCGTCCACCGCGCGCTCCTGACTTAAAACCCATGATTCGAATCCTGCAACACTGTGGTCCACAAAGGAAGTCTCGTAAGCACCCGAAATGTGAGTGGTATTCGTTTTCTTAGGTATCTTTGACACAGTCTGTCGTACTATGTCCGACATGTCTGCAATCAGAAAGAGATCTCGCAGTACCACTCAGGTTAAACTGACGGTGGCATCAGCGCTAATTGACGCGCCGCAGGAATTACAGGACACGTGCTCAAATCTACCAGATGGAGCATCAGGCGTACTTTACGCCTCCTTCCATGACGCCGGCTCAGTTTCCTTGGTACTGCCCTGGCCGGACATTACCATTTTGAAGTCACCAATCGGTCAATCGATCCAGGGGCGTCTGTCCCACGTGGCCAAGCACCCGGAAATGGGCGACGGGCAATTAGTGGTGGAGGCAAGCGATGGTTCCGTTGCGTTAGAAACCCATTCTTTTTCATCGAAGCGTCACCAATTCGCTTCATGGCGTACAAAAAAGCTAGAGCGACTCGTTGCAGAACAAGGATTGGCAAGTTTCGTGAGCGGCATCGGCTGCTCTGGCGATGGCAAGATGGTGGCAGCTCATTTGGAGACGGTAGTCGACCGACAGGTTATGTTGTGTTCTTCGCTGTTTGGTACCCCATTCGCAACCACACTACTGCGCTTGATGAAAATCGCTCGTCAGATCGACGTGAAAGCTCAGCTGCGAGTATCGGACAAGACAGAGCTCTTTGTTTCTCTTGCGGAGGTACCGTGGGACTCGCTTCTTGCGATTTGCACCACCTGCGACCATCTTTCCGACGCTTTGTTCTCTGAACTTGGTCACTTCGCTGGGGCAATGGGAGCAAGTCAAGCCGATGACCTTCAAGTACGAATTTCCGCGGACCGGATCAGTCTCGCCGTCGGCATCGATTTCAATGTCGACTGGATTAAGTAGTCGAAATGTAGCTTGAAAATAGAAGCACTTCGTCCATTCTGGAATTCTCGCTTATCCGTCGAGCTCAAAAAGTTGTCCCTAAGGTACAGGTGAGTCGTTCAAAATGTTAATTTATCTCTATGAAGTATTTGGGGGTATTAGTTTTCAGTTTGGCTGCTTGCGGTGATGATTCCGCTGCTCCTCCACCTGAGGGAGCAACCATCTATTCGGTTACATTTGATGCCGCATGGAGTATGGGAAGTCATCCTACAGGTTTTCCAGCTAATCCACACTTTTCGCCGCTGATTGGAATGTCGCACCCCAGTGGAACGTCCTTCTTTGAACCTGGAGCTGCGTCATCTCCTGGTGTGACGAACATGGCGGAAACCGGAGGCGTGTCGCCACTTGATAGTGAGTTGGATGCGATTCTTAACGCGGGCGGAGCTCTCGATACTTTCGTAGGTACTGGCGTTGCTACGAGCCCAGGCTCAGCGAGTGGTGTGGTGGGGGTAGATTCAGCGAATCCTAACGTATCCCTGACCACGATGATCGCCCCCAGTCCTGACTGGTTTGTTGGTCTTCACGACGTATCGTTAGTCGACGCTTCCGGAAACTTTGTGCCAACACTCACTGTTGATGTAGCAGCGTGGGATGCCGGCACAGACAGTGGTGTGGACTTTGCGTCAGCAAATGATCCTACAAGTCCTGCGGCTACGATTTCGACTTTGGATGTGATGGCGGTGACTGGCTCCACGGACGCCATGGGGTCCGTAACTTTTACACTTATGCAATAGATAGCCAAAAAAGCACCTTCCGAAGAAGGTGCTTTCAGACGAGCAAACCTATTGGCTTCTAGTTTGTGACGTAGTCGACAATCGTCGCCACAGCAAATCCAGTGCCACCTTTTTTTATTGCTGGTGTTGAGCCCGTGCGCGATGCTGGACCAGCGATATCCGTGTGTACCCAAGGCGTGTCTTTAGCAAAATTCTGAAGGAACAGTCCGGCAGTAATTGCACCACCATAGCGCTCTCCCGTATTTTTCATATCCGCAATAGGGCTGTTGAGTTGGCCGCGGAGTGCTTTCGTTAGCGGAAGTCTCCACATATCTTCTCCGGCATTCTCTGCACTAGTTAGCCACTGTTTTGCTAGATTGTTGTGATCGCTCATTACCCCAGCAGTGTAGTTTCCGAGGGCAACCATACAAGCTCCGGTGAGGGTGGCGAAATCAAAGATTTCGTCCGGCTTTACCTTGGTTCTTGCGAACGTAAGCGCATCGGCCAAAGTAAGACGGCCCTCTGCGTCTGTGTTGTTAATTTCAACGGTAGTGCCGTCCATGCCTTTGAATACGTCACCAAGTTTGTAAGCATTCCCTGAAACCATATTTTCACAAGCCGCGACAATGGCGTGCACTTCATACTTACTACCGATTTGGGCAATCGCTGCCATCGAAGAAATGACCGCGGCTGAACCAGCCATGTCGACTTTCATACCCATCATACTGGCTGATGGTTTTAGCGAATAACCACCAGAGTCAAAGGTCACTCCTTTACCAACAAGTGCAATCTTTTTGGTTGCTTTACGTTTGGGGGTGTACGTGAGGTGGATGAACTTAGCGGCTTCACTCGAACCACGTCCTACCGCAAGATACAAATTCATCCCCATTTTTTTACAGTCAGCGGCTGAGTAAACTTTTACTTTCAGACCGTGGGTCTTTGCTATTTTCTTTGCCGCATTGGCAAGAAAGCTAGGAGTTGCAGTGTCTGCAGGCTCGTTGACCAGATCACGGGCTTGGCAAACGGCATTGGCAGTAATTTCACCTTTTTTGATGGATGCTGCGATGCTTTTCGTTTTCTTACCCTTTACGTCGGCAAGTACTCTCACGGTCTCAAGGGAATTTTTTACTTTTTTGCTTTTGTATTTGTCAAAAGAGTAGGTTCCAAGAATGCATCCCTCTACGGTGTTCTGTGCGTAGCGCGGTAGCTGCGTAGCTCTGCAACTAGGTACAGCAATCGAAAGCGACTTCGCTTTTAGTTTCGCTGCAGCTGCGACCGCTCGTGCGGCGTAGTCTCTGCATTGTTCAATAGAAAAACTGTTTTTGTCGCCCAAGCCGATTAAGACCAATGTCTTTCCCTCTTCCAAGCGAAACGAAAATGTTTGCCCCGGCTTTCCGGTGAAATTTTCGCTAGTGGCCACATCAAGTAGTCCGTCGGACAATTTATCAAGCGACTTAATACCAGAGTCGCTTTCGTACCCTAGGTACGCTCCTGCAACCAATAGCCCACTTTTCTCGTTACTTAGCGCTCCCGCTGTATTTTGAAACTTCATGGGGCAACTTTACGGAGGCTGGCGACCCTTTGCAAAGCAGGTACGTGTATTTCTAGCTGTTTTTCAACAGAGCTTGGGCATTTTTGAACGAGTTAGGGCCCCCCATCGCTATCCAGCAATTTTGATAAGAATCCGCTAGGTCCATCAGTTGTTCTCGGTCGTAGATATCCAGCCGTCTGCGCGTGGTAGGTTGAATTCTTAAGTACACATCCCCAAATGGAAGATCATCAAATGAGAACTCCTCTCTCATGGGGTCCGTTGCTGTGGGGTCAAAAGCCCAGATTAATTCATTTTCCTCGCACAGTTTAATGGAGGTTTCTGGCTCCCAGAGTCCGCCGCTTGCCCATGCGAGTTTGCCACTTTCTTTGAGCGCATTTGCGACCCTCTTAAGACGGTCTCGATTCTTTTGGGTGGGTGACATCTGGAGTGGGGGTTCCAACAGTATTACTTGTGGATCGAGTGCCGTAGCATGTTCCTTGATCAGCTCAATCCAGTCATCTTCACCGCTATCCCCCCAAAGTCCCTTCGGCGTTAGATAACTTATGGATTGGTCCGCAAACTTGGTGCGCCACTTGCGTAGCGCTTTAGTAGATGGCATCGCGCTTGCGGCCACATGAGTTTCCAAGAACGACAGCTTCTTGAAGTAGTCTTCACGTGAAAGCCCACTGGGAAGGCCAATGCAACCGATTTGTGTAGCCATAAGCGAGCTGTATAGCTTTGTTCTGGTTACCGATCAACCCTGGATGAGTCACGAGAGTCTTATCGGTGGGAAAAGTACCTTCAGCCAGGAAGGCACTCCTGAGGGAGTAGGTAGATTCCAGAACAGGTGTCGTTGCGATTGATTGCTTGTTCGCAAGCAAGATCTAGTTGAGCGGTAGCGCAGTCCTCGTCACCAATCAATGCGTTCCTGCATTCGTTCACGTTTTGATAGGTATTTACCTGTCCTCCAAAATCGACATCGAAAGGTTGGTTAAAGCCGGAGCATTCAAACGCGTTATCGCACAAGGTTTGCGCTCCCTTACAAAAGTTTGCTTCAATGTTTGGTTCGTCCGATAAGCATATTGCGGGAACTTGGTAAGTGTCGCCAATACAATCAAGCTCTCCTGCTACTTCATCAGTGCACTCTTCGATAATGGTTGTAGCGTTACAGTCAACGCCAGCTAAGAAATCAGCAAGACATTCATCATAATCCGAATACTCAGTGATTTGTCCGTCCAATTCTACAGACAGGTTGAAACCGTCACCACCTGTGCAAGCCACCGCATTGTCGCACATCTTGCTGACCGTAGCGCAATAGTCCCCGCGAGTGATTTTCACTTCACACGTTTCTTCGCACGCCACTTCTTGGCAGTCGTCTACTGCGCTTTGAAACGAAGAGGGATACATTACTTCGCAAACGTCAAAACACGATTCGTCATCCCAGCCGCAGTCTTTCGTACATGCGACATAACGGATGCATTCACTGTCTCCTGCACAAACCGATGCACATCCTTTGAGACAAGAGCTGCATTCGTCTGACTTGTTACTGTTGCCGGAAGAGTCACTGCCGCAAGCGGTGGAAATGAGTACTACTAGGAGAAACAACAATCGCATCCAGCATCCTTAGCATCAATCTGGCGCAACGCACGCATTTTTCCAAGAGTAGCTAGTTAGCCAGGCACGAATTCGGCACGATATAAGCACCATTTTGGCAGAAAAGGCCGGGGTTATTGTCATTGCCATCTCCTGGACCTCCGTTGCCATTACCAAGCCCTACGTCATTAGAGCACTGTTCGAAGATAATATTGGTCTCGCAATCAGCAGTTTCCGTGAAGTAGTTGGTGCAGGAAGAGACGCTGTCGTACTCTCTGAAGTCGCCTGCAACCTCGATATAGACCGAACCACCACCACTACATTTTTCACCATTTTCACAGATCGCCGTCATAGTGGCGCAATAGTTGCCTATGTCTTCGCTTTCACTGAAACACGTGTCTTTACACGCTACTTGTTGGCACTCGTTGACACTCCCTTGGAGCGCGGATGGATACATCACTTCGCAGACATCAAAGCAGGTGCTGTCGTCCCAGTCGCAATCCTTATTGCAGGCAACATAACGAATGCAATCGGTGTCTCCGCTGCAAACGGTTGAGCAACCTTTGAGGCAGCTACTGCATTCTCCCGACTTTTCACTACTTCCCGAAGAATCACTTCCGCAAGCACTCGAAAAGGCAATCAGAAGGCTACAGATGATGTTACGCATTCCTCTCTCATAGCATCATGTTTCCAAACGCGACAAGAAAAAATTTTAACGCCGGAGGGAACTCTATCTATCTAAAGAGCGTTGACTCGATGGATTGTACTTCGGAGCGAATCCGTAAGTCTGCAATTAATTTCTTTTCAATTTTTTCAACCGCACTCATGATTGTCGTATGGTGTTTTCCACCAAAAGCTCTCCCTAAGTCCGGATAACTCATATTCGTGTGAGTACGAGCCAAGTACATTGCTACCGCTCTTGGTCCCGCAATCGACTTGTGTCGCTTGGTGCTCTTTAGTTCGACGGTCTTCACATTGTAGTATTGAGCGACGGCTTTCAGAATTCCCTCGATGGTTACTTTCCCCATTGGTTTTGCCATTGAACCAGCTAGGGTTTTTTCCGCGAACTCTAGAGTAATCGGGGTGTTGGAAAGGGAGGCGAAAGCTGCTAGACGAATCAGCGCGCCTTCAAGCTCACGAATGTTAGAATGCACGTTTGAGGCAATGTACATTGCGATGTCATCGGTCAGAGTGATGCCTTCGCTTTGAGCTTTCTTACGGAGAATCGCTACCCGGACTTCAAGCTCCGGGGTATCTACATCTGCCATTAGTCCCCATGCGAATCTACTTCTGAGTCTGTCGGCAATGTCAGCAATCTCGAACGGCTTGCGGTCAGCCGTTACTACGATTTGTCTGTGGCTGTCGTGCAACGCATTGAAGGTGTGGAAGAACTCATCTTGGGTACCTCCCTTGCCAGCTAGAAATTGCACGTCATCAACAAGTAGTAGATCGCATTTGTTGCGAAATTTGTCTCTAAATTGCTGCATTTCGTTGCTACGAATGGCTTGGACGTAAGCATTCATGAACTGCTCGCCCGTGATGTAGACGATGTGAGAATCAGGGCGCGTCTCTAATACTCGAGTGGCCACCGCATGCATGAGATGAGTTTTTCCCAATCCAACACCGCCACATATAAAGATAGGGTTGTATTTGGGAGGATAGTGATTGGCTGCTGCTTCTGCAGCTGCGCGAGCGAGCTGGTTAGATGGTCCACTAACGAATGCATCGAAGGTGTATTTAGGGTTCAGGTGAGGTCGCTCTGCTGCACCAATAGAAGTGACCCGATCAGAACCTTCAGCTCTTTGCGAGGCGTAACTTTGAGGAATGGCTTCGGCGGCAGGCGGAGCTGTCGGATACACAACCTCCGCTTTAGGAAGGTCAGGAGATTCTGGCGACGCATCCTCGGAAAACGACACGTCAAAATTGATGCCTGTTTGCTCGTGAATCTCTCCCAAGATGACTGGCAGGTAGTTTGACTCGAACCACAATCGGACGTACGGATTGGGAGCCCTTAAGGTAATGTTCGATTCGTTGACATCGAGACATTCTATGGGACGCAGCCACATTTCGTAATTGGGTTCAGCAATTTTCTCTTGAATCGTACGTAGTGCTGAGTCCCAAAGTGCTGTCATTTGATTGTCTTTCTATCCACAGGTGAACTGTGGATAAAGCGGTCCCACGATTACCATCATGAAATCAGGTGCTTATGGGGGATTGAGGTTAAGTTCTCCCGACTGTCCTCATGTTGTCCACAACATAAAAATCAGATAACTGCATAATCGAATGAAGCCATTTTTTCGGGGACCTACTACTACCAAAAATTTTTCGCCACCGTAAAGCGGGATCTTCAGTATTGTTCTAACTGACCAAAATCAAATAGATATTTTTTCTAAAACGAAGACCGTTCGCTGAATGCCACACTGCGTTATAGCGAGATTCAGAGTTAAGTACATGATTTCAAGAGACAAATTTTCGAAAACTTTTACTCTTCCGACGACATCGCGCTTTGCGATCCCTCTAGTCCGGAAATTCCGACTAGCTCGTGTTTTCGAGGAGTCGTCGATCGTTTTGATTAACCAGCTTGACTGCACGAGTAGGAGACGGTAATAGATCGCCTGACTCGGAGCCTTAGCGATGAAAAGAACATACCAACCGCATAATAAAAGACGTAAACGAACTCATGGATTTCGCGCGAGAATGAAAACTCGTGGAGGTCGGGCGGTCTTACGCCGAAGACGCGCCAAAGGGCGTAAGCGACTATCGGTCTCTGTTGGCGGCAAGTAACCGCTGGACCAAAGACCGGAGAATCCGTCGGAGGCGAGATTTTATCCGCGTTTCGCAGGGAAAGCGTTTTGCAACGACCAATTTCCTGGTGAGCTACGCTGCCGGCGAAGGCCGGATCGGGATTACTGTGACCAAGCGAGTAGGTAACGCCGTGGTACGCAACAGAATCAAACGTCAAGTTCGTGAAGTGATGCGAAAACAACCACGGTTCGAAGAAGTTGATATCGTGATTGTTGCCAAAAAAAGCGCTGCAAACTTGCACTTGAGTCTGGTAGAACGTCAGCTCATCGAAGCCTTTGCTTCAATGCCACTATGACCCGTCTATTAACAATGTTGATATCGTTCTACAAGCGAGTTATTTCGCCGTGGAAGCCGGTATCTACTTGCAGGTTCCTGCCAACATGCTCAAGCTATGCACTTGAAGCAATCGAAAAGCGTGGTCCCGTAGTTGGGAGTGGAAAAGCGTTGCTCAGAATTTGTCGATGCAACCCATTTTTTCCAGGAGGTTTCGACCCCGTGGAAAAAGTAGATAGGAGAGCCTAATGGAAGGTCAAGGAAAGAATATTCTGGTAGCAGTAGCTATCGCATTTGGGATCATGATGGTTTGGAACATGTTGTTTCCGCCAGAGAAACCCAAAAGCAAGAAATCTAGTAAAGCTGTGGCTGCAGAAACTCTCAAACCAGCAGTTCCCAAAGCGGAACCCGTGGTCATTCCGCGCGGAGAAGAACAGCGTTTCAAATACGATGTTGGCAAAGTCGAAGCTGAATTTTCCTCCTATGGCGCGGCTCTAGTATCTTGGAAGTTGAAGCAACATTTCACTGATTCCAAAGGAGAGGTTCTAGATTTCGTCCCAAGCCATGTAAGTCCGAGTTATCGTTCTTTCCAGATTGGTTTTGTAGATGGAGCGCACGGACTTGAGCCCTCGACACTACCTATTGTCCAGTCTCGCGAAACAGAGTGGACGCTTGTGGCGCAAGGACCAGATCACATTGAATTTTCGTTAAAACCAGAATTCTCTAGTGGCCTCACCATTCGTAAACGTTTTGATATTGATGGAGAAAGCCTATCCTTAAAAATGAGCGTAAGAGTCGAGAATATCACCTCAGAAACCGTGGACCAAAGACTGGCGGTAGACGTGTTTGGTTATCAAGATCCGAAGGAAGATCAAGGAGGGGGATTGGGCATGCCCCCCGTTTACTGGGCGGCAGCTTGCAGTAAAAGCGGCAACATGACGATTCGAAAGCATCCATCACTGGTCAAGGCTCCAGGAGAAGTGGCGGGCGATGTAACCTGGGGCGGTATCAATCATTCCTACTTTCTGATCGCGGCAGCTCCCAATAATACAGCTAACTCTTCGCTTGTTTGTCAGACATTCGCAGAAGACAAGCCTGGTGCGATGCGAACGCGAATGATTTTTCCGCAAACCACCATGAAGGCAGGCGCTCCGATGGAGCGTTCACTTGTGGCCTACCTTGGCCCTAAGTATCTCGGCGATCTCGAAGTTCTCGATGCCAACCTTGTAAAGTCCAATGTATTGTCAAAGTCTCCAGGTTTCTCCGCTGGGGTAGACTTAGGAACTCTTAGTTTTATCGCTAGACCGCTATTGTGGCTTCTTGTGAAATTTTACGGTTTGGTGGGGAACTGGGGGATCGCAATCATCTTGCTCACCATCACCGTGAAACTTGCGACGTTGTATTTCCATACCAAGTCGATGCGGTCGATGCGCGCGATGGGAAAACTCAAACCAGAGATCGATGCCATCAATGCGAAGCATAAAGACGACAAGCAGAAAGCGCAGCAAGAGATCATGGCGATGTACAAGAACCATGGCGTTAACCCTCTCGCGGGTTGCTTGCCGATGCTTCTGCAAATGCCAATATGGTTTGCGCTGTATCGTATGCTTATGCGTGCAGCGGAACTGTATCAAGCTGACTTCTTATGGATTGATGATCTTACCGCAACAGACCCACTCTACATTTTGCCGATCGCGGTGATGGCAGCCATGTTCGTTCAGACCCGTCTGAGTCCTACGCCGCCGGATTCAACTCAGCAAAAAATAATGCTTTACGTAATGCCAATTATGTTTGGAGCATTTTCATTCGTGTTGCCATCGGGACTTGTTCTCTACATGTTGACCAACACAATACTGACAGCTCTACACTCTCTGTACATGTATCGGACTGAGCCAAGCGAGTCAGTCAGCACCTCACCTTCGGGAGCGAAGAAAACTTCGCCCGCAGCTAATAAGAAAAAAAATACAAAGACTTCTGGTCGCAAGAAATAGGAATTGATTATGTCTGAAATCGTGGAACAACAAAAAGAACGAACCGTAGAATTTATCTCAGGACTCATCGACAAAATGGGCGTTGACGGTACGGTAACTGCGCGAGAAGAAGAAGATAAAATCATCGTTGATATTGCGTGCGATGATTCTCAAGTTTTGATTGGCCGTCGTGGACAAGTCATTGATGCCATTCAGCATTTAGCAACTAAAGTCGCATTTTCTGGCTTAAAACGAGATGAAGGAAAAGCACTACTGGTCGACGCGGATGGTTATCGTCAGAAACAAATCGAACGTTTACAAGACCTAGCAACTCGGATGAGAGACAGAGCTGTCGAGTCTGGTGAAAAAGTACATCTGAAACCGATGAACTCATACGACCGTCGGATCGTTCACATGACACTTGCTGATGATGAACAGGTGGATACCGCGAGCGAGGGTGAGCGAGACGACCGACATATTTGCATTGTTCCGAAAGCGTAGTGTTTGGCGATACCATAAGTGCTATCGCGACGGCCACCGGCGCTGCCGGAGTCGGGATTATTCGAATCAGCGGACCTGAGGCCGTTTCGATCCTGGAGAAAGCTACGAAGCGGCAGGCGGGGGAGCCAAGGAAGTTGTGTCTTCGCAAGATTTATTCAGCGGCTGGTGACGCGATAGACAGTGCGCTAGTTGTCACTATGCCAGGACCGCGTTCGTTTACCGGCGAAGACGTAGTCGAAATCCAAGGGCATGGTGGCGCTGCGATTCTACAAGCGCTCCTCAAGAGAACACTGGAGTTGGGAGCTCGGCTCGCAATGCCAGGAGAGTTTACCAGGCGGGCTTTGGCGAACGACCAGTTGGATTTGCTCGAAGCCGAACTGTTGCTAGAAAAAATTGCCTCTCAATCTGACCGCGGACTCCGGCTTCTTGAAGCTCAGCAACGTGGAGTAAAAAACGAGATTGGTCGTATGCGTAAGTCTATCGATCAATTCCTTGCAGAAATGGAAGCTCATATCGACTTTCCGGAAGAAGGTCTCCCAAAGGAAGACGTACTTTCGTGGCAGACCAACATGTCTGATGCTCGAAGCGCTTTGAGCTCCTTAGCGGAGGCTTTCGAAAGGAACAGGCGAACTCATGACGGTATTGTGGTTGTACTTCGCGGTCCGGTAAACGCTGGGAAGTCCAGTTTGTTCAATGCCCTTGTAGACCGACCACGTGCGTTGGTCAGCGACGAAGCAGGAACTACTCGTGACTTTATTGAAGAGAAAGTCATTTGGGATGGAGTACCGGTTACACTTATCGACACCGCGGGAATTCGGACGGACGCAAGTGACATAGAATCTCAAGGTATCGCTATGGGGGAAGAGCAGGCAGCTGCTTCGGACCTGCAAATATTTTTGTTCACAGATCTGAGTGAACCCCTGCGAGAAGGACCAAAGGTGATGTGCGTGGCGAGTAAAGCGGACACCTGGACTCCTCCCGATGGGATGCTTGCCACGTCTTCGGTGACAGGGGATGGGGTTGAGTCTTTAAGAAAGAAAGTCGTACAGCGTGCTTTGGGGAGTGACATGGTGGAGACGCCATCAGTCGTGACTCTGCGGCAGTTCGAATGCTTAACCAGGGCAATGACCGCGCTTAACAAGGGAGAGCAACTTCTTGGGTCAACGGGCGAGTTGGAACTTATATCCATCGAACTTAGAGAAGCGCAAAGTGCGCTGGCCGACTTGGTCGGGGATGAAGTCTCTGATGAAGTCCTTGATGAGTTATTCTCTAAGTTCTGTATTGGTAAGTAGAAACCTCGCGCCGTTTGTAATAGTGAGCCCTGACTTTTTTCGATAAGATTTGGGGGGGAGATAGGAATCGTATTTGTTTTGCTGTGGTCCTTCGCCTCCGTAGACGACGAAAACCCAAGCGCGGAAAAACAGTAGAGCAACATCGACCACAAAAACTGTTTAGTAGTTGTCTGACAGACGAACAAAAACTATGCTTCGAATGGAGTAAAACTAATTGGCACTAAACTCTAGAAGCGAGACTAACGTGAAACAAATAAAATTAGTGAGTACGACAATGCTACTGTCTTTGATGTTAATCGCATGCGCGGATGATTCAGCCAAAGAAAAGAAGGCGACAGCGACAGCGACTACGACTACGACTACGACTACGATACGACTGGAGTGAAAAGTGTGTCTTCCGCTGCAGTCGTTGAAGTAATGCTGACAGCTAAACTCGATGAAGATCGTGGTTATTGTCTAGATATTGCTGGCGGTAGAGGTACAAAAGCCCCTGTTGAGAGAGGATTGCAGGCGCATACCTGTTACCACTACGATAATAGTATCCTAGAAGACCAAGGTTTCGATCCTGCCTTGGTCCCTGGTGGTCAATTTAAGATCACCTACTTCGATGTGTGTATGACGGTGGCATCACTCTCGGTAGGCGCACCGCTTGAACTTGCAAAATGTGAAGGATCAGAGAGTCAAAAATTTAGCCTTAATGGTAACGGGCAAATCGTATCGCAAGTAAACCCAGAACTTTGTGTAACGGTGAATGCAACAAAGAAGAAAACTGGTCGGGGTGGAAGCCCTCCCCATGTTATGCGCCCTTTGTCATTAGAAACTTGTGATGCAGCTAAAAAAGACTACCAAGCTTGGAAGCTGAACTCACTATGATAGGTGAAATTTAAACCTCAACAGCTTTGCTCTTCAAGGGGAGGGGGGGAGCTGTTTTTGAGTTCTTTCTAGAGCTCTAATGAACCCGTTGAATGGCCACCCCTTCTTCTTGTTTATTACCTCAAACAAACTTCCACGTAGTCGAACATTTTGTACTCGACAATAGTTGGACGTCGGTCGATTGCTAGGAATAGGTTGATTTCATTTCTCCAGCTTACGCGCGCCCTAAGTTATGTCGAACTAGCGAGGAGAGCACATGAATCAATTGGGGGGCCCGATTGACCGCATCGCTGCCGCTTGCTAAAAAGTAGAATAGGTTGAAATCACTTGTAATTCCTTGCGTTTTGCTATGCTCAAATCTAGCGACAAAGCGGGAGAACTTGTGTAAGGTCGGCACTCCCGTGTCCTCTCGCGCTTGTCGATGCGAGGACTAATTTAGGGCAATTGACGTTGGCAATAAGAGATGCACTTAAGTGAATTAGTAAAACGACTAGACTCTGCACAGCTGCACGGGGCAGACATAGATGTCAGTAGCATTGTGATGGACTCGCGACAGGTCGTCGCAGACACTTTGTTTGCCTGTGTGCGAGGTGACACTGTTGACGGTCATCAGTTTGCTGAAAAAGCCATCAAAGGTGGGGCGGTTGCGCTACTGGTTGAGCGGCTTTTAGAAGTCGACGTTCCCCAGATTTGCGTTGCCGACACAGCTGACGCTGCTGGAATAGTGGCGTCTGCTTTAGCTGATAATCCCTCCGGTAAATTGGAGATGGTCGGTATTACCGGCACTAACGGCAAAACAACCACAAGCTACATTCTCGAAAGTATTCTGTCGCGCGCAGGTAGGGTGCCCGCGGTCATTGGTACCGTGAACTATCGAGGAAACGGAAAAACTATTGATGCGGATTTCACCACTCCAACGTCCATAGCTCTTGCGAACCTCCTTGCCGACTTTCAAGCCGATGGATGCCGGTCTGCGGTGTTGGAAGTTTCCTCTGCCGCGCTGTCTCAGAAGCGTACGGCAGGAACAAGTTTTAACATTGCTGCCTTTTCAAACTTTACTCAAGACCATTTAGACTACCACCAAACAATGGAAGAGTACCTTGCGGCAAAGACGCTACTTTTTTCCGATGTGCTCAAAGACGACGGTATCGCAGTAATTAACACCGACGACAGTTACTCCGACTCGTTTAGGAAAGCTGCCGGCCAAAGACAAGTCTTGACTGTCTCAATCAAGGAAAAAGCCGACGTCTGGGTGTCCCAACATTCATCTACACTCAAGGGCGTGACTGGTACGATTCAATCGCCGAAGGGCGAATTTGGCTTTGCTTGCCCTGGGCTAATTGGCAACTTTAACGTTGCGAACATCGCACTGGCTTCGGCGATAGCGATTGCAATGGGGATTAGCCTCGAGGCGATTACGCAAGGAATAGCTTCCATAGCCGGAGTGCCCGGACGACTTCAGCCTGTGGTTAATTCTAAAGGGCTCAACATTTTCGTTGATTACAGCCACACAGCCGACGCGTTGGAAAATGCTCTGCGTTCTTTGAGGCCGCTTACCCCAGGAAGACTCTTAAGTGTTTTTGGCTGCGGCGGCGACCGAGATAAAAGCAAGCGACCGTTAATGGGAGCGGCTGCACAAAAATTTTCAGACGGAGTTTACATCACCTCTGACAATCCACGGACTGAAGATCCCGAAGAGATAATTTCAATGATTCTTGATGGCGTGGAAGAGGGGCCCTTCGTTCACGTAGATCGAAAAGTGGCCATTCACGCCGCGGTTTGCGAAGCCACTCCACGAGACGCGATTCTTATTGCGGGAAAGGGCCATGAGGACTACCAAATCCTTGGAACCCAAAAGACACCGTTTAGTGATTTTGAAGTTGCATTGGATGCTTGTCAGTCACGACTCGACTTCGACGGAAAAGCGTTGTCCGAGGTGCTTGAAACTCCAGAGAATGACAAACAATTTTCAAGGGTTGTTATTGATGGTCGCACAGCAGCCCCCGGAGATCTCTACGTTGCCATTAAAGGAGAGCGTTTTGATGGTCACCAATTTGTGCAGCAGGCTAGGGATGCTGGTGCTAATGGTTCGGTTGTTTCCAAGGGCGAGGGAACGTACCTCGTTGAAGACACCACGGTTGCTCTTGGTAAGATTGCGAGGTTTCATCGGAGGCGCTGGGGAAACAAGCCGATGGTGGCCATTACGGGGTCGTCGGGAAAAACGACAACCAAGTCAATTCTGGCAAGTGGCCTGGCAGCTTGTGGCAACGTTCATGCGACCGTCGGCTCACTTAATAATGAAA
The DNA here is from genome assembly GCA_020630875.1 of Deltaproteobacteria bacterium. Lineage (GTDB taxonomy): Bacteria > Myxococcota_A > Polyangia > Haliangiales > Haliangiaceae > JAHDIH01. Next base: position 595,800 of record JAHDIH010000002.1, read on the forward strand.
CCGGAGTACCGCTAACGCTACTTGGGCTTAGGCCATTTCATGACTTTGCAGTGATAGAAATGGGAATGAGGGGGCTTGGACAAATCAGTTACCTTACGCAATGGGCAGAGCCAACCATTTCGGTGATTACTAACGTTGGTCGTGCTCACTTGGGGGTCGTGGGATCTGAGGAAGGGATTCTCAAAGGAAAGTGTGAAATTTTTGAAAGACTTGGTACCTCGGGAATTGCAGTCTTTCCGCATGCCGATGATCGCATTGCCGCACGTGCCCCCCAAAAACGAGTCACCTTTGGAATCGAGGAAGGGGACGTGCACGTCACGAATCAAACCGTGAACGGCGATGGTACGAGAACGGTCCAATATTCGGTGCTGGGAAAAGCAATTGAAGTAGAACTTCAATTGGTAGGGCATCACCAAGTGATCAACGCCGCTTGTTGTCTAGCGGTGGCGTCTGCGATGAATCTTGATTTAGCTGGCTTTGCTAAAGGGCTCGCCAAAGCAAAAGCTCCACGACTTCGAGGCGAAATCGCTACCGTTCTCGGACGGAAGGTAATGATTGATTGCTACAATGCGAATCCAGATTCCATGCGTGCGTCCCTGCAGGCCTTTGGAGAGATCTCGAAGTCTGCGACGGTAGTTATTGGGGATATGCTAGAACTAGGTGAAGCTTCCAACCACGCCCATCATAGTCTCGGAAGACACATTGCTGAGCTAGGGCACCGCGTAATCGCTATGGGAGCTTTCGCTGAGGACGTTGCGGAGGGGTATGCTAAGGGAAATGGGCAATCGGTCCAAATAGCCCGGGATCATCAACATGCGGCGGATTTACTCGACAAAACTACAAGCTCGGAGGATTGGATTCTATTAAAGGCTTCTCGCGGCTTGGCGTTAGAAAAAATATTGCTAATGTGGAAGGCAAGTCATGCTGTATAAGCTTCTTTTCGAGGTTCTCGCTAAAAGCGAGGGGTTAGGGTTTTTTCGAGTTTTTGGTTACGTTTCTACACGTATCATTGCCGCCGCAATTACATCATTGTTGATTTCATTTTTGCTTGGTCAATGGTTTATCGATCGTATGCGGAACCGACAGATCGGGCAGCAAATTCGCGAAGATGGTCCTGACCATCAACAAAAACAAGGGACTCCTACTATGGGAGGTTCTTTGATTCTATTCTCTCTCGTGACCAGTGCGCTACTTTGGTGTGATTTAGCCAATGAGTACCTGTGGGTTGCGTTGACCATTACGGTGGGGTACGGAGCTGTCGGTTTTGTAGACGACTATATGAAAGTCGCTAAGAAAAACACCAAAGGAGTACCAGGAAAGATTCGACTGCTACTTGAGTACCTAATCGCGGGGGGCGCGCTTGCCTACTTTTATTTTGGTGGAGTCATTCCTGAACAGATACAGTTTGCCCTGCAAGTTCCCTTTGTAGCGTTCGACGCATCCTGGCAGTTGCCGGCGTGGTTGTACCTACCATTTGCGACAACGGTAATCGTGGGATGTGCCAACGCGGTCAATTTGACCGACGGGTTAGATGGACTGGCTATTGGTCCTATTATTTTCAATTCAAGTACCTTTCTTATCTTCTCCTATGTCGCGGGAAGTGCTGCAACGCTAATGATTCTCAACCAAGGAGATGCAGGAATCACTCTGGCTCAATACCTCAAGGTGGCTTACTTGCCTGGTGCTGATGAGCTAGCAATTCTGTGCGCGGGGATGGTTGGAGCAGGGATTGGTTTTCTTTGGTTCAACACTTATCCTGCCACGGTATTCATGGGAGATGTTGGTTCTCTTTCCCTCGGAGGCGCTATTGGCGCACTGGCGGTTCTTACTAAAAATGAGCTCACGCTACTAATTGTTGGCGGGCTTTTTGTAGCTGAGGCAATGAGCTCGATCATACAGGTGGGTTACTTTAAGTGGTCCGGCGGAAAACGAGTCTTTCTCATGGCTCCTATTCATCATCATTACGAGAAAAAGGGTTGGGCAGAACCGAAAATTATCGTTCGATTTTGGATCGTCAGTATGCTTCTCGCTCTTTTTGCTCTCGCAACACTGAAACTACGATGATGAAACTTGATGGTAAGCATGTGGTAGTCGTTGGAGCCGCTCAAACCGGACAAGCCTTAGCAAAGTTTCTCGTTTCACGAGGTGCTAAGGTTACCGTTAACGACGGACGCGATGACGAAAAGACGCGAAAGCGAATCGGCAACCTCCCGAAAGAAGCAAAGATTGTTCTTGGAGAACATCCACAGTCACTATTCGAAAGTGCCGATCTTGTGGTGACTTCGCCTGGAGTGCCGGAACTCTCTGTGTATTCTCATTGTCGGACCAAAGGAACCGAAGTTATCGCGGAAATAGAACTGGCGAGTCGATTTTTTCACGAAGATGCCACTCTTATTGCGATTACCGGCACCAATGGAAAATCCACGACGACATCGCTTATTGGTTCCATTGCAAGTAACACCGGTCGCGCGTCCTTTTGTGGTGGAAACCTAGGTAACAAACCTTTGATTGAAGCGGTAGACGACCCTGCCAATAGCTCCGGCGGAATTATTGTGGCGGAGGTTGCAGGGTTTATGCTTGAACATTGCGTTTCGTTTGCGCCCGACATTGGCTTGTTGTTGAACATTACGCCTGATCATCTAGATCGTTATGGGGAGTTTGAAATCTACGCTGGCATGAAGAAGCGCATTTTTAAGTGGCAAAGACAAGGACAGTTCTCCATCGCAAATGCCTCGTGTGCTTTGTCGAAGGAGGCTGCAAGGCGGTCTTTAGGAATACAGCTGTACTTTTCCTCGGAAGAGAAGGCTGATGCGTCTTGGACTGATGGGAAAGTGATGGTTGGTGATTTTTCAATAGATGGCTCGGAACTTCCAATCATTGGCTTGCACAACGTACAAAACGTACAAGCCGCAATACTAGCAGCTCAATGTGCGAAGATAGAACCTGCAGCGATAAGAGCAGGGATTTTGAAATTTGAGGCTTGTCCTCATCGCATGGAGTTCGTGAAGTCTATTGATGGCGTGGACTATTACGACGACTCCAAAGGGACGAATGTAGATGCTGTGGCAGCTTCTTTGAATGGTTTCGAAAAGCCCGTGGTACTAATAGCGGGTGGCGTTCACAAAGGCTCTTCTTACATTCCGATGTTGGAAAAGTATCAACCAGTAGCTAGGCAACTGATTCTTATCGGGGAAGCAGCAAACTTGATCGCAGAAGAGGCAGCAAAGATGGGACTAAGCCACTTGATGGCTACCGATATGAAAGATGCCGTCGGGAAAGCTAAGGCCGCTTCGATTACTGGTGACGCTGTGATTTTATCGCCGGCATGTTCAAGCTACGATATGTTTACTAACTTTGAAGCAAGAGGGCGGGCCTTCCAGGAATGCGTTGCTTCTCTAAATGAGATATAGTTAGAGCGTGAGCCAATGCCCTAAGTGCAATAACAGCTTCGATGCTGCAGGGGGATTTTGCCCTTACAGCGGGCATTTTGTCGGACCGGAAACACATTGTGGTAAATTGGAGGTACCAGAAACGATATGGTCTACCGCGCAAGCTCGCATTGGCGAGGTACTTGACGACCGTTACGAAATAACCGGCGTGATAGGTGAGGGCGGGATGGGGATTGTTTTCTCCGCAAAGCATAAGATTATAGAAAGAAAGCTCGCAATAAAGATGCTTCCCGCGGAAATCGCTGGTGAAAAGAATACGTTGCAGCGATTTGTTCGGGAGGCGAAAGCGGCGTCCCGTATTAGTCATCCCAACATAGTTGAAGTCACCGACTTTGGAGTGACTCCCGAGGGACTTCCATACTTTGTAATGGAACAAATTGAGGGAGTCACGCTTAAGCAACTGATGGCGGATAGAAGTCCGCTTCCTGTCAACGAAATCGCGGCAATCGTATCTCAAATCGCGAGTGCGCTTGACGCCGCCCATAAAGCAAAAGTTGCTCATCGAGATCTGAAGCCAGAAAACATTTTTGTGTCGTCACGTGGTTTCGTAAAAATTGTAGATTTCGGAATTGCAAAAATTATTGACGTCGCGGAGAACTCTCAGCTGAGAAAACTGACTCGCGCCGGCAGTGTGTTTGGCACTCCAGAGTACATGTCACCGGAGCAGGCCTCTGGAAGCACCGATGTCGATCATCGTGCCGATATTTACGCGCTTGGCATTTTGGTTTATGAGTTGATTGTAGGGACCCTTCCAATCAAAGGTGAAAATTTGCAGCAAACGATCGCCATGCAAATATTGCAGCCGCCGCCGAGTCTGCCAGCTAAGAGGCCGGACGGTTCTTTGGTACCCGAAGGAGTTAGAGACATCGTGAACCAGGCCTTGGTAAAGGACCGAAACCTAAGACTCCTATCCATTCGCAAGTTTATGGATGCGTTCTCAACGGTAGAAAATACGGATACGAAAGGAAAATCGCCCGGCGTTAGCTGGAAAGCTATTACTGTATTTTTGGCATCTACGCTCGCGTTACTTGTTGTTGCCTTCAAGTTAGCCAAAGAGTTAGAGACAAAGGAGGTGCCACCTCCCAAAGAGATGCGAACCATTGCTGTTAAAAGTATTGACGGAGCGCTGTTTTTTGTCGATGGCAAGCAAGTTCTACTCACAGATGGTGTACTTAGCGGTGATGGCGAAGTGCTCGAATGCCGTCACAGCGATTACAAAAAAGGTAGTAAGGTGCAGCTTGCCGGCCAAAGTGCCGTTGAATGCATACCCTCTTGTAAAAAGAAAGATCCTTCTGTTCTAAAGAATCCATTTGAAAAGGACGAGCAAGGTTGCAACTAATATTTGGTAATGTTTCCTTGGACGCAAAGACAAACGACGACCGGCTCACCGCCGTCGAGGTCCCTTTTACTTCGTCCTAATAGACCCACAACATAGTTTTCAGGGCTTTCATCCGCAAGCTCCGAAGGATGAACGTATGTGTACATGCCATAGCCATGTCCGGAAACGACCCATCCTTTTGTAGCATTTAGTGTAATCGTTTCAAAGTCTCCTGCAGGAGTGCCGGCTTGGACAGGACCAAACTCCTTCATTTTCTTGATGCCTTGCTCATTAATCTCATCCAATCCCGTTGCATCTTCTATTATGATGTACGTGCCATTTTCAAACAGGATCCAATTTTGAAAGTGGGGGTTAATCGCGAGTTTTACGTGCTCAATTAGTTCTTCGTTGGTCAAGGTCTACTCCTATATTGCTAAAATCTATTGAAACGTCATAGTAGTACATATTTCCAAAGACAAACTCCTCAGTAAAAGCTCTTTATTAGGAATAAGTAGTAGCCAACTGCGTTGCTTTGGTGTGGGCAATAGAACACTAACTAGAAGTCAAGGGCGCTATGTTTTTGCATGCATTTTGGTCTCGCTTACTCTTGCGGGATTGACGCTATATGCATTGTACGGGCCAATCGCCTATGATGGTTACGGTCTAGCGGCCGGCGACATAGTAGCAGCTGGCCTTTTTTTCGCAGGATGGATTCTGTTTTCTTCACTTTTTACCATCGGAATCCATCGCATGCCTCATCGTCGTCGAGAACGGATTGCAAAGCCGAAAGGACTGATTTTGGCCTTCGTTCTTGCGTTGTTGCCCGCTGCAATAGGATTTCTGATTGCGGTTTGTCGATTCTCGGAAAAAGCGCACGGATGCACTCATTATTAGGAGTTGAAAAATGGAAGTGACTAGTTGGATAGGGTTCTTTTGTTGTTTGTTGGCGCTTGTCATCGTTCCCTATCGGTTTGCCATGACAATCTCTCCAAGGTTTGCCCCTTTGTCTTGGAGTTTCTCTAGTAGTATTTTGTCACTACTAATATTCCAAGAGTCGCCAACGTTTAGGTATTGGTGCCTCTTTCATGGACGAGAACTGTCGCTTGTATCTGCTGGGCTTATTGTGGCAATCATTGTCGATAGTTTTCGACGTCCTCAAAGGATGCCGGTAGCCAAAGCTCGTGATATTAAGGTCGCGTGAAAATAGAGCTAACCGAGCGATTGTTACGTGAAGCCAAACGCTATGAACTGCGAGCTTCTTGCAATCACTGCATGTACCATACTGCGCAAGGCTGTTTGTTCGGATGGCCGGATCGAGGGCAATCGGTTGACGTGGCCAATTTGGAGCAGGTAGCTGATATTGACGTGGAGTTCTGCAAGGAATTTGAACTTAGATGACAGGAAAAACAGTTGAATACTCCGCACGCTATGTTAGTTTTGCAGCGTGCGTAAGTTAGTCTGGTTGGTAGTTATTGGCGGTCTATCATTTTTCGTATTTACGGTGGACGTTGGGTCACGAACCATTTCAGAGCACGTGTCGCGTATCTGGCAGTCTGAAGAAGCACAAGAAATGGTCACCGACGTTAAAAAAGCAAGCGGCCCGCTCACCAAGAAGGTTAAGCGTGGCGTAAAAGCTGGCTGGAACGAATTTAAAAGTGAAGATGGGGAAACTCTAGAGCAAGGTAAGCAAGAGCAACCCCAAAACGATAAGCAAGAAAACACCACCGATAGCGAGTAGTCCTACTTTTAGAGACTGCCGGTCGTATCCCGAGCGCCTGAAATCTAAACGATCCATCTCGCGTTGCCTTGAGGTAATGGTTTTGGATAAACCATCAATCTTCCGATAAAGCGGTACAAGAGATTCATGAGACTCTCTATGTTCATTGAGCAGGGTACCAAGGTTAATGATCTGCTTAGCGTACAGAGCTTCGCATTCTTTGCGTTTAGCGACGACCTCTGACTCCGCATTTCTCAATTCTTCAGTTTCGCTCTCAAATTTCTTTTCCAGCTTTGAAATCTCATGTTTGATGGACTGAATCAACTCTTTGCGCTGGTTTAGGTTTTGATTCGCTGATTCGAGGGGACTGGAAACCGTTTCATGCCGCGTACGTAGTAGTTTGCGTTGCGATTCAATTTCAGAGATTTGTGACGTCAATGCTTCAATCGACTGCTTTATTACCTCAGGATCTTCATCTGCGTTGTTTTGTCGTTGTCGAATGGTTTTTTCGTAGGCCGACGTTCTTTTTTCCAGCTCACGAATTTCGCTCTCCGTCTCTTTCTGTTCATCGGCCAGCGTGTCTCTTCTTTTTTTGCTGGTTTCAAACTCCTCTTTGGCGCTGGAAAGTTTTTCTTGTAACTTAGTAAGTTCGATTTCATAGAGTTCCGCGGACTTCTTGACATCTGCCTGCAGAGCCGCTTCTTCTCGGCTGTGAAGCTCTATCTTTTTCTCACTTGCGCTAATGGCAACGTTTTCTTGAGCCGTTGCTGGTGAATCCATTCCAATGCTTCGTGCGGTAGTTCCTAACTCACTCAAAGTTTGGTCCAGCAGCGAGGAATCATCACTGTTTTCTTTGCTTAAGTCGGAGATCACATTTTTCAGTTTTCGTCTGGCAAGTATCGTCGACGTTGTATATTTAACTGCTTGCCAGACCCCTGTTTCAGGCGCATCAGGAAGGCTGGGGGCGTTGGCAATTTCAACCACCGCATCAGAAACTTCGCGCTTGCCTATGATGTCGTCGTTGTCTGTCGAGTTTGTGGCGCCGGACCAGTCACTTTCCGCATCTACTGTAGTACTTGACCACGCTTGATCGTCAGTTTCTGTTACCGTCGCTGGTACTTTTTGTTGTTCTTTTGGCGGAGCTGCGCCGCTCCAGTCATCACCGTGTTCCATTGTTTTTCCTAGTCCGATAACCCAATGGCAAGGTATATTTCATAGTCACCACGTTCAAGTCCGTAGCCTACATCAATTCCCAACAGTGGAATTACAATCTTCTTGGTGAAAACTCGAATGCCTGCTCCTACTGAATTTTTTAGTGGTGACAACCCGCCACCGGTATGGTTCGGCAAGTAGTGTCTACCAGGAGAACTAGAAGTGAAAGTGGTGTATGAGGTATCCCAGAACGCTAGCGGACGTAGACCAAATCCGGCTATCTCAAAGAGCTGAAACGAGTACTGAGCGGTACCGGCTACAATCATATTCCCGCGGAATTGGTTGTTTTCGTAGCCGCGTTGTGAGGTGCCCCCTGCTGTAAACTCGTTATGAAACGGTAGTCCTTGGCCGTATCCTACTTTGCCTTTTACTACGATGTTGTGCTTGCCAAAAACGTTATGGTCTTTCAAGAAAAGATTTTTCGCCAACAGAAGATCTAAATTTAGCTTCCAGTAATCATAGTCACTACCGAGTGCAGGTAAGCTTTTCTCAAACTTTGCTGTAAACCTTCCGCCATTTCGAACGCCAAACCAATCTTCGAGGTACGAGACTTGCGCGGAGATGGTGGTGGACATGTCCCAACCGTTTTTTTCTGGAGCCGGGATTGCCGCTCCCGGCTGGTCTGGCGAAAATACGTCTGCAGTGGTTGCGCCTTCTTCGAGTGCCGCTTCTCTAAATTCGACTTTCGCACCACGTAGGCGGCCGTTTATTGATAGAGCTCCGAAGGTACCGCCGAACTCTCCCCCAAGGTTTAAGTAGCGTAACTTACTGCGTCGCACTTTCATTGGATCGGTAAGTAACTTCTTGGGCGCTTCGTATTCAAAAATTCGCGAGTCTCTTAAATAAACGTCGAGCTGCCAACGCCAACGCGATTGCTTAATATTGGGATCAACGAAGGCACCAATCAAGAACGAATCGCCAGTAGCGATTTGCCCGTAAATAAGAAGTTTTTTGTTACTTCCCAACAGGTTGTTTTCACCATAGCCAATTCCGCCACCGCGGTTGGTAGGTTGGTTGTAGTAGGTAGGAGCAATTACCCACGAGTGCTTGTCTCTCACTTTGATGACGAGCCGGACTCCATCTTTACGTTTGTCAGGTCCACCAAAGACATCGGCACTCTTGAATAGTCCTGAAAGGAGTAAGTTTTTTATCGCTTGTTGGGTAAACTCAAAATTAAAGGTGTCTCCATGAGAGACTTTCGCCAATGCAATGATCGTGGCTCTTGTGGTCTTGTTAGCACCGTAGACGTCTATGGCTGTGATGCGTTTGCCCACCAAGACTCCTTGTCTGCCACGCGTGAAAGCGGCTTGTTGTTGAGCCTTGGTCGGTTCAACTTTAGTATCAGCCACCGATTGCGCTTGCTTTCCCTCTGACGCTTTAGTTTGACTCGATTGCGATGCCGCGTTTTCAAGTTGATTCTCTATTGTTGGTTCGGAGCTCGAACTATCTGGGCCATTATTCGGGGCCGTCCCATCAGTGGTTGCTCCATCATTATTGGCTTGGTCGGCGGCGGGAGACTGAGGCGTAGGTTCACTACCGCCACCGATCGGCTCCACTTCAATCGTTCCAGAGGAGTCAGACCCGTTACCTGAGGGACGACTTTCATTCGAAGGTGTCGGTGGTGTATTGGACGGGCTGGTGGTAGTTGTCTCTGTAGACTCTACAGTTACGCTTCCGGAACTCTGTGCAACTACCAAAGTAGGAAGTGCCAGAAGAAGTAGTAGGACCCGACCCATGCCTAATCGTATCAATCCGTTGAACAGGTTTCGCGTAGTAATGAAGCAGAAAAGGAACCAACGCGAAAAAAACGCTGAAAAAGGTGATCCTCTTACCTACAATCGCCCGAAAAGGGCTTCATTGAACCCAGGTCGCTCTAGCTAATATCCGTTGCGTGTCTATAATCGGTCTGCCATGAACGATGCACAAATTCTAACCGCTTCACTAATCGAAGATACGTTGCAAAGCAACCAAGCCTACAAAAAGATCGAGGAAGGCTTGTACGTTGTCAAACAAGGATCTGCCTACGTGATGATCAATATTCTGCTTGCCGACAACGGTCGCGCCTTTGTTTCGTGCGTGGCGCAGGTCGTCGCCGGAGTAGAAATGAATGGAGACCTCGCAGTAGAACTTCTAGAGAGAAATTCGAAAACTCGAATGGGGGCTTGGGCGTACGAAAGAAGCGGTGGACTGATTCTGTTCAGACACACAATTTTAGGTGGGCAAACTCTTGATGCGGCAGAACTAATGGCAACTCTCTCGGACGTTGCGTTGGTCGCCGACGAAGCTGATGATCAACTGGTGGAACGGCATGGCGGACAGCGTATGAAAGACCTTGTAGAAGAATCTGCACTAAAAAAGATTGTAGAAACGTATGCCAACTGAAAAAGACCAAGGTTTTTCAACACGAGCCATTCATGCGGGACAACCGCCTGAGCCAGTAACCGGAGCCGTAATGACTCCTGTTTTCTTCACGTCCACGTACGTTCAGAAGTCGCCAGGACAACATAGCGGTTACGAATATTCCAGAAGTCAGAATCCGACTCGCTCAGCGCTAGAAGCTAATATCGCGAGTTTAGAGGGAGCTAAGTACGGATTAGCTTTTTCTTCAGGGCTTGGTGCCTGCACCACGATTCTCCAATTACTGAAAAGCGGCGATCATGTGATTGCAACCGATGATTTGTACGGCGGTACGTTCCGTCTTTTCGATAAGGTTTTTCGTAAGTTTGGTTTGGAGTTTTCGTACATCGATCCTTTGGGCGGCGCCTCCGCGGTTAGTGAAGCAATTCGTCCCAACACGAAAATGCTATGGCTCGAAACTCCCACGAACCCCATGTTGAAGCTTTGCGACATTGCGGCCATGTCGTCCGTGGCAAAGGCCAAGTCCATTACGGTGGTAGTGGACAACACGTTTATGACACCCTATCTGCAGAGCCCTCTTTCGTTGGGAGCCGATATTGTTTGTCATTCGACCACCAAATACCTCAACGGACACTCTGATGTTGTGGGTGGTGCTGTCGTGACAAGTGACGACGAACTTTACGCGGGGCTGCAATTTTTGCAAAATGCCGCTGGTGCCGTGCCAGGACCAATGGATTGCTTTTTGGTGATGCGCGGAATAAAGACGCTTGCGGTGCGAATGGATGCGCACATGGAAAGCGCAGCAAAACTAGCAGATTGGCTGGAAGGCCATGATCAAGTGGAAAAAGTAATTTATCCTGGGCTAGAAAGCCATCCTCAGCATCAGCTTGCCAAAAAGCAACAACGTGGTTTTGGCGGAATGATTTCTTTTGTTCTCAAAGGCGGATTACCCAAGTCGAAGGCGTTTTTGAGCGCATGTAAGGTGTTTGCACTTGCGGAGTCGCTTGGTGGGGTGGAATCGCTAATCGAGCACCCGGCGATTATGACTCACGCTTCTGTCCCAAAAGAAACGCGAGAAGCACTTGGAATCAGTGATGGCCTAATACGACTCAGTGTGGGAATCGAGGATTATAAGGACTTACAGCACGATCTTACGGTCGCGTTTAATGCCGCATCGATTGCACAGTAGACTCGTCTTGCATTAGCGCAATCGGCCTAGTAAAAGCAAGGAATGCTTTCGATTGATAGTTTGACCCTCGACTTGGTTTTCTTGCGTGGCAAGATGCCCCAAGAAGAGTCGCTTGCAGCTTTAGTTCCTGCCGACGAAGAGGAACCAAGGTGGCAGGCGATTGATGCGGACTATCAACCAGAGTTCGAACAGCAGATTTCACCAACCGCGCCTTTTCGAAGACCTGAAGAAAGAAGGATTCTTGCCATCGATATTGCAGGGGGCTCTCTTGCGGCGGAAGAAGGGGCAGGGTTTTGCAATAAAGATCTGCGGAAAGACAAAGAACTACTTCTGACTATTGCTGCTGACCCAGCCATTCGATTTGCGAGGATGGGAACCCTAGGCGGATTTGCGGACGCTGTGTTGGTTGCTCGCTCGCTTCAAGACATTCGCGCTTATGCGTTACTACTTTGGGTTTACTCTCCCATGATCGATGCAGATGGACGCTCTAGGAGCTCTCAGCTTCCACCTACAGAAATTAAGAAGAAGGCGGCAACGTTTGAAAAGAGGATTGTGGAGCTCAGCGAGCAAGACATTCTAGAGGGGATGAGCGGCAACTTTACAAGGCATGATGACTTAGTGGTGGTGGACTTTCTTAACAACGAAGGGGGCTATGACTTTCGTTTTGCAACAGAAGGCTTGCTTTCCATTGCCGCAATAGATCGCTTTTCTCATTTTGCTGGTGCTCCAGCTGGTCCTAAGCGGGAGGAGCCCAAAAAAGAAGTCGTCAAAGAAAAAGCTTTAGCACCTAAAGCCGAGAAAAAATCTCCGGGAGTTGTTGTGAAAACGTTAGAGGATGATGCTTGGTTTCTTTTTTCTGATGGGTTTACTCCAGCCGTAGCAGCGTCCATGGGAAATCGTGACTACGATCAGTTCTTAAAAGGAGTGAACCTTGAGGGACGGATTCGAGATCGAATTTACGAGCACGGGGCAAACTTTGCGGCTCCAATCGAGTTTCTCTCCGAAGTCTTTTTCGACGGAAAACCTTTGTCGAAAGGTACGTTCGAAGAGAATGCGGAAGACTCTGGAGCCGGAAAGTCTCTGAAGGTGATGTATCCCCGCTATGGCGCCGTGACGTTATTGATTGATGCCAGTGATCAGCGTTGGGTACTTTCAAGTCAAGTTTCCGCATCTCATGTATCTAAAATCCTTGAATAAATAGCGTTTACGGGCCAAATACTTCAGGTCTGAGTACTTTGCAGGCACAATAGACCGAGATGGGGGATCTAAGGCTGGTCGTTTTATGCGTTTTTGCGGTAGCTCATTGTAGTGTTAAAGGGCCAAAACCGATGGATGCAGCACCGCAATGTTCGCAAGTTTCCGAATGCAGTGTGCCAAATGATAAGGATCCTCAATGCGTTTCAACCGATTGTAGCGACGGTATTTGTGAGTTCTTGGCTTTAGAGGAAAGAACTCCCTGTCTAAGCGATACCGGAGTAATTTGCAGCGATGGCGTCTGCGTTCAATGTTTGATCGATTTGGACTGCAGTGATGGACAAGAGTGCATTCAAGCAACCAAAACTTGCGGCGTCGGTCATTGCACCAACGCGACGCAAGACGGAGATGAGACCGATGTAAATTGTGGTGGCTCTTGCATGCCATGCGACACGGGAAATGGTTGCTTGGCTCCTGAAGACTGCGAATCGCAGATATGCGATATGGGAATCTGTGCGGCACCGGTATGCGGAGATGGTATTCCACAATCGGGGGAGTTTTGCGACGATGGTAATCAGGACAATCACGATGACTGCCCGGATGGCCCTGGCGGTACGTGCAGCGTTGGGCAATGCGGGGATGGCTTTGTTCAAACGAAGGGGTCGCGGATAGAGGAGTGTGATGGCGATGGCGTGGGTACTCCTGGAGTCACGGCAGAATGCGATATGAATTGCATGACAACCGTTTGCGGCGATGGAGTCATCAACTCAAACAACAACGAGACATGTGATGATGGAAATGACAGCAATAGCGATGCTTGTCCAGACGGCCCAGGCGGTAGCTGCCAAGCCGCGTTCTGTGGAGATGGATTTGTGCTTTTGGGAGTCGAAGAGTGCGATGGTGATGGCAATGGCAATGGTGGTGAAACGGCACTGTGCGACGACGATTGTACTTTTCCAACCTGTGGTGATGGAAATATGAATTTTAGCGCAGGGGAAACCTGTGACGACGGCAACTTGGAAGTGCGAGACGATTGTCCAGATGGCCCTGCCGGAACCTGCAGAGTCGCTTCTTGCAACGATGGCTTTTGGCACGTACTTGGTTCGGGACAAGAAACTTTTCTGGATTGCGACGGTTCCTGTTTGGCGTGTCCGCGAAACCTTTTATTATCTGAGCTGCAGGTATTCGACACAGCAGTTCAATACATCGAGTACTATAATCCAACCCCTCAAACGGTCACTTTGGAAAATACCTACTTGGCTGACTACAATACCTACTACGAAATCACCCAAGGGACGGTAACGCTTGATCCCAGTGATTTTTTAGTTAAGTTTCCGGACGGGGCTACGATGGGAGGCAATGGATATGGGGTCGTAATGTTGGGAGATGGAACGACTTTTCAAACTGCTCACGGATTTCCGCCAGATTTTGATTTGTCGCCAGCAGATACCGTTTCTACGGCGATGTCCGGTACTTACACACCCATGAGCAGAGTCGGGCCACTTGAGGAAATGGTTGTGATGTTTGTGTGGGACGGTAGCGCCCCTCGCGTCTACGACATCGATTATTTGGTGTTTGGCAACACCGCTTTGGGAATGGATAAAAGCTCTGTTGTTGGGTATGCGATGGAAACGTCACCTGTGATGCAGTCCTTGATGCCACCGACTTTCACTGGGAGGAGCTATCAGCGTTGCGACTTTTCAGAAGGAACGGAACGCAAAAATAGCGGCAATGGTCTCTCGGGTCATGATGAGACCAGCGAGAATTTGTTCGACACCTTTCGGCCGGGGCTGCCAACGCCAAGAGCGACCAACGACTGCTTGATCCCCTAAAAAAGTGAGCGAGCGTCAATAAGATTGTCACGACGTTAGGTTGTCCCCGCTCCAATGGCTCTATATAAAGTAGTATGCGAATTCTTAGCGTATTTCTCTTGGTGATCTGTTCCGCATCTTCTGCACTCGCACAAGATGGCGGCAATCTAAGGCTGAATATCTTCCAACCGGCGGTTGATTCTCGTGGCTATCTGTCTGTGAACGCTTCGCAGACATTAGGTCACAAGGAACTTTCCTTCGGGATTATGACTTCTTGGGCTAACACCATCTTGGAATTCGAAAGTGGCCCGAACAAATATGAGATCACCAACATCGTCACCCCAGTTCTGGTTGGGGCTTACGGACTAAAACTTGGGATCGACTTGGAAATCGGCGTATCGATTCCGTTTAATATCGTTTTTGGGGACCGAGGACCAGACGATTTTGGAATGCCTGGACCCAACGATGATGAAAAATTCGCAATAGACGGGCAAGGCCTCGGGAACATCGGCTTACATCTTAAGGCTCGATTTCTCAACACTTCAAAGTCGGCTGTTGGGCTTGGAGTTGTGTTGTCTGCGTACCTCCCTACTCAAAGCGCGAGTGAGACTTTCTCAGACGATGATGGCCTGACCCTACAGGGGATGGCAATTCTTGATAAAGAATTTGGCCGAAGGTTTCGCGCGTCACTTAACGGTGGAATCAGGTATCGGACTGGAGATACTCGTTTCGTAGATAATACTTCTACAGGAATGCCTGCTAATCCCATCACCAACGGTGTGATCGACGCGACGATGACGGCGCCATTTGGATTAGGGCTTTCCTTTGCGATTACGCCACAAAAATTTGAGGTCGTTGGAGAGTTGTTTGGTGAAGTGCCACTCGACGCGGAAAACTTTTTCCCTGTCGAAGCTGCGATCGGCTTGAAAGCGTACTTGGCACGCAACTCCTTCTTCACTATCGCTGGTGGTGCCGGCTTATTAAGAGACGAAGGGGCCACCCCCGATTGGCGAGGAATTATTGGCATCGTGTACGAACCAAGTATCGGCGACCGTGATGGCGATGGGATTAAAGACGACGTTGACCAGTGCCCCGACGACCCAGAAGACAAAGATGGTTTCGAAGACTTGGATGGTTGTCCCGATCCGGATAACGATAGAGACGGCATCCTTGATGAAGATGATGAGTGTCCGAACGTTCCAGAAGACAAAGATGGCGACAGAGACGAAGATGGTTGTCCGGATGGAGACATAGGCGATCGCGATGGTGATGGTATTCCTGATGAAGAAGACCAATGTCCTGATGATCCAGAAGACATTGATGGTTTCGAAGACAAAAACGGATGTCCAGACAATGACAACGACCAAGACGGAATTTTGGATGTAGACGACCTGTGTCCGGACGATCCAGAAGACAAAGATGGATTTAAAGATGAAGACGGATGTCCTGATCCAGACAACGATCGCGACCGAATTCTCGACGTGGACGATAAATGTCCTAACAAGCCTGAAACGTATAATGGCAAAGACGACGAAGATGGTTGTCCGGATAAAGGACTCACGGTAGTCACCGATACGGGAATCATGATTCTCAAGAAAGTATATTTCGATACCGCCAAAACAACGCTGCAAAGCCGTTCTTTCCCGATTCTTGATGCGGTAGCGGCGACACTACAAGGTAACCCAGACATTCAGCTCATTGAGATTCAAGGGCATACAGACGAACGTGGCAATGATGACTACAACTTGAAGTTGTCTGATGGTCGTGCGCATACAGTAAAAAAATACCTTATCGACAAAGGAATCGACGGCAGCCGCCTGAGAGCGCAAGGGTATGGAGAAAACGATCCCATCGACAGACGAAAGACTAAAGCTGCCTACGAAAAGAACCGCCGCGTAGAATTCTTGATTCTTAAGCGGTCAGCGCAACTTGAATAGCGAAAGCGAAATTCTCTTGAAAAGCTACCACTAGTTGGTAGCTTTTTTCGTTGCAACCCATAGCACGGATGCTAATCCCTCGATAGGCTTTCCACGATGACGAAACGAGAATACTTACAGCTGGTAGACGAACTCATCGAACATAGTCGTAAGTATTATGTAGAGAATGCTCCTGAGATATCAGACTTGGAGTTTGATAAGAAACTAAAGTTACTGTCCCTTGCAGAAGATAAGCATCCGGAGTGGAAAGTATCGTACTCGCCAACGGAACGGGTAGGGCACGAACCTATATCCTCATTTGAGAAAGTCACGAGAGATGTCGCAATGTTGTCACTGGACAACACCTACAGTGAGGAAGACCTAACAGACTTTTACCAAAGAGTTATCAAAGGACTAGACGATGCAACACCTCACTTTAGTGTTGAGCCCAAAATAGATGGGTTAGGTATTGAGCTAACTTATAAGCAGGGCGTATTAGTACTTGCCACTACCAGAGGGAATGGTCTTGTCGGTGAAGATGTTACAATAAACGCAAAAACGATTTCGACAGTCCCCCTGAAGTTATCAGAGAGTATAGACATCGTGGTACGTGGAGAAGTCTTCATCAATAAGGAAGACTTTATCTCGCTCAATGCAAAACGGGTAAAGAATGGTGAGGTAGCGTATAAGAATCCACGAAACCTTGCTTCTGGTACCTTAAAACTTTTGGATTCAAGGGAGGTTGCTAAGCGCCCCTTAGATATCATTTTGTACGAGGTGGTTTCTGCCCAAAACTATGCTGCTGATCATCTAAAAGTACTTGAAAAAATCGCATCACTTGGTCTGCCAACTGCTGAAGCAAACACTCGTGCGGACAGTTTGTCGTCTTTGTTAAAAGTCGTAGATAGTTGGGCGAACCGAAAACACAGCCTGAGGTTCGAAATTGATGGGCTGGTACTAAAAGTCATTGACTTTCAGCAGCGAGAAAGTTTGGGCTTCACCTCAAAGTTTCCTAAGTGGGCTATTGCCTACAAGTTTCCCGCAGAGAAATTGAGCACCAAGTTGCTCAGACTTGAAATTAACGTTGGACGAACGGGAGCCGTTACGCCAGTGGCAATTCTCGAGCCCATTGAACTCGCCGGAACCACTGTGCAGCGGGCGTCACTTCATAACTGGGAGCTGGTAGATAAACTGGGCTTAGCACCGGGAGATAGTGTTCTAGTAGAAAAAGCTGGAGAGATCATTCCTCAAGTATTAGGGATTACATCTTCCGCGGGCGCAAAGGTCTTTACACCGCCAAAGAACTGCCCATCGTGTGAGACTCTTTTAGTCAGCGAAGAGGGAAAAGTAGCCCTTACGTGTCCCAATCGCCTTGGGTGTTCGGCTCAAGTTTTGGCTGGATTGGAATTTTTTGTAGGTCGTGGCCAAATGAACATTGATGGTGTCGGCGAAAAGTTGTGTAAGCAACTTCTTGATGCGGAGATTGTTAGAGACGTAGCGGATCTTTTCAGCGTTACCGTAGAACAATTCGAGTCCTTGGATAGAGTAGGAAACAAAGGTGCCACCAAGGCTAAAAGCGCGATTGAAGATGCCAAAGTACAAGCTACTTTTAGTACCGTATTGCAATCCCTTGGTATTCCGATGATTGGTAGCTCCGTGGCCAAGTTGATTGCTGCAATTTACCCGAACTTTGCTGCAATAGAAGAAGTTGCATCGTGGGAGTTTGAAAAAGCAGTGAACACGGTGGCAGACATCGATGGGGTGGGGCCCATTATTGCCAAGAACTTGGTGGAATTTTTTTCCGCGGAAGCATCGCTGAAGCTTGTGAGCAAACTAAAGGCGGCGGGCCTTAACCCGACGGAGAAGATTATTGAGCGAGTTGTTGGGGAGTTGACCGGAAAAAGTTTTGTAATTACTGGAACGCTGTCTAAAGGACGGAAGGAGATTGCAAGCGAGATTGAACAAGCTGGTGGTACGGTTACCTCCAGTGTTACAAAAAAGACGGACTATTTAGTCGCTGGGGAGAAGACAGGTAAGTCCAAATTGGCATCAGCAGAGAAGAATAACGTTAGGGTTATTTCAGAGGCTGAGCTGCGGTCGATGCTTTAATCGCCTATACTCATGATGTGAAAACGTATCTTTTACTAGTTGGTATTCTCGCTTCATGCGCGTCTGCGCCGGATAAGTCCAGTAGTGCTTCAAGCAGTTCAAGAGCTGCAAAGTCCAACGACACAACTCCTCAAAATCTTGCCAATCAAAAAACGGTATATTTCGCAGGAGGATGTTTTTGGTGTTTAGAAGCCAATATGGACGGTACCAAGGGAGTAATTTCTGCTCGATCAGGTTACGCGGGGGGCGCTGAGAGTTCCGCCGACTACAAAACCGTGAGTTCAGGCAAAACTAAACATCGTGAAGCCGTAAAAGTTGTCTATGATGAGAGTGTTGTTTCTTACGAAGAAATATTAGCGGTTTTTTGGAAAAGTATTGATGCGAAGGATGCGGGAGGGCAGTACTACGATCGAGGATTTCACTATACGACGGCCATTTACTTTCAGACAGAGAAGCAAAAAGCGGCAGCTCAAGCCTCAGCGCTCGCGGAAGCAAAGAAACTAGGAATAGAAAAAGCTGCCGTAGTCATTGAGCCATTCGTAGGATTTTACGATGCCGAAGAATATCACCAAGATTATGCAAAGAAAAATCCTTTGCAGTATCAGCGTTACAAAGAAGGATCCCGCGGTGGCAAGTAGTTTCGTTTAGAACGGAATGTCGTCGTCGGATGAGCCGCCGGCAAATCCGCCCCCCTGGTTGCTGCCACCAAAGCCTCCGCCTTGATTTCCGCCACCGAACCCTCCACCATCAGGTTCAGCAGGCGGGGGATAGTCACCGCCGCCTTGATTTCCACCACCAGCGCCTCCGCTCAAGAATTGGACGTCATTAGCAATGACTTCCGTAGTCCATCGCTTGTTGCCGTCTTTATCTTCCCAGCTTCTGGTTCTTAGTTTTCCTTCGACGTATACTTGACGCCCTTTGCTAAGGTATTTCGAGCAATTTTCAGCGCGTTTACCCCAGACCACAATTCTATGCCATTCGGTTCGTTCTTGTTTGGCGCCATCTTTGTCTGTCCACGACTCGTTCGTCGCAAGGCGCAATTCACAAACACCTGCTCCGCTGGGCGTGTACCGCATGTCCGGATCTGCGCCAAGGTTACCAACAAGGATTACTTTATTTACTCCGCCAGCCATATTAGTTCGCCAACGCTAGCATGGCTCTGTGACGTCACTTGCGCGTGAACAGAATTTTGGGTATCGATGAGGTCATGTATCGCGGGAACGCCGTGGCTGTGGTGATTCCAGCCTTTAACGAAGCGAACAAAATTGCTGGTGTGATCGAAACGCTTCCAGGATATGTAGACGCGATCGTTTTGGTAGACGATGGTTCACAAGATGAAACCGTCGAGGTTGCGCTTGGTTGCAACAAGCCGCTGAGAGTGATTCGCCATCGGGCTAATGCAGGGGTCGGCGCGGCCATCGTAACCGGGTACCGTTGCGCTTTCGAATCCGCGGATATTGCTGTAGTGATGGCGGGAGATGGCCAAATGGATCCCAGCGACTTGCCAAATTTATTAGATGCAATCATTGGGGGAGGAGCGGGATACGCTAAGGGAAACCGATTCGAAAATCCTGAGGTTTGGAAAGTGATGCCCAAGCATCGATTAGTGGGAAACATTGCGCTTTCTTACGCGACCAAAGTCGCCACGGGGTTTTGGAATTTGTTCGACTCGCAATGCGGGTACACCGCGTTATCAAAGGAGGCGTTCTTAAAGTTGCCGATACACGGTCTTAATCTTCGCTACGGTTATCCTAACTACTTACTTGCGATGTTAAAAGGTGCTGGTGTGTCGGTGGTCGACGTACCGGTGACCGCAATTTATGGACCGGCGTGGCAAAGCGGAATAAATGTGCGAAAGGTGGTGTTTACGATACCTACCCTGCTTGCCTTTGGTTTTGTGAACAGAAAGTCTCGATGGCAGAGATAAAAAAAATAGGGGTCGTGACTACCTCTTTCCCGCAGACCGCCAAAGGCTATGCTGGAATCTTTGTAAGACAACATGTTGGTTGGCTAAAAGATAATGAAATCGCTACAGAAGTGGTGGCTGCGGGAAACGGAGCCAATGCATTAGGGGTTCGTCGAGTCCGTCACGATCCTGCGCTATTCTACTCCGAAGGTGCGCCGGACTACCTGGCTAAGTCGTATCGCGGCTACCTAGCTGCGGCTACTTTCTCAGGAAGATTGTTTGCGGAGGTGAGGCGAGCGGCTAAGGGATGGCGCGGAGGATTCGCTCATTGGCTTGTGCCGTCATCTCTCGCCATTCCAAGACATCTTCCTCTTGTGGCAATCGCACACTCTGGAGACGTTCACTTAATGAGTAAGTTCCCCATGGTAGCTGATCAGATCTTTTCCAATTTTCTGTCGAGACAAAGTAGAATCGTCTTTGTTTCCCAAGGACTGAAAAATAGAGCGATTAGCCTGGTTCGAAGGAAGAGCCGGTCGCTTCTTCACGCGAGGTCGTTCGTTTGTCCCATGGGGGCGTCTGTTGGAATAGCAAAAGGGGATCCAACGCATTACCTGTACCTGGGAAGATTGACAGAGCAGAAAGGAGTACGAAACCTTTTGTCATCTTACCAAGCTTCGCAGAGGAAATATCCCCTGGTGGTTGCCGGCACTGGTCCTCTCAGGGAAAACTTGGAACGAGACTATCGCGCTGAAAACGTGAAGTTCGTGGGAGCCGTCTCGGGAGAGCAAAAGGACCGACTTTTTTCGAATGCTGCCGCGCTGATTGTTCCTTCGAAACGAACAGTTAGTGGACGAAGCGAGGGGACCCCCACAGTTGTCCTCGAAGCACTAAGCAGAGGGGTGCCGGTGATTGCGAGTGCCACTGGGGGGCTTGTTGAGCTTCCGGTTACCCACTACGTTCCTACTGCTGCCGATGGACTTGCAAATGCTTTCACCAAATTCGAATCATTTTCGCGTAACTCCCCAGCATTCACCAACTTTTCGTGGGATGAAGTTGGCCCAATCCTTTGGAGACCAATGGCTGAGATGTTGGCAAATTAGAGCGGTAAACTCTTTTACAGGCTGCTTGTCCAGTATACATTCCTAAGCAGTGGGCAAGATCGAAGATTCGTTGGTCTCGGCCAACCAGGTAACCCTTGCCAGGCTTTTCGCCATGCCGCTTTACGCGTGGCTCTTATATCAAACGCCTGAGGTCACAGGTAGTACGAAGATGTGGTGGATTGCCACCTTCGCTGCAATGATAATCGCCAGTACTGACTTCGTCGACGGCTACCTTGCAAGACGGCATGGTCCGACAATACTTGGGGGACTTCTGGATCCTATGGCGGACAAGGTTTTTGTGGCGCTTAGTTTCATTCCTTTGGCAGATATTTATTACAACGGTGCCACGATACTTCCTTGGTGGATGGTGGGACTAATTCTGTTTCGCGAATACGTCGTAACGGCGCTGCGGACCAGTTATGAAATTAGGAATCTAACGCTAAAAACGAGCTACTTCGGTAAAGTAAAAACATGGGTGCAAATGCAGTTTCTTGCAGCGTTGCTTATGATTTTGTTGGTTCAAAAAGCGGATTGGTTGATGCTGGTTTGTTGGGGCATGGTAATTCTATCTACTGGCTTTTTCGTAAAAGCTTTGGTTAAGAAGCAAAAGGTATGGCGCGGAGCCTATTTTCTATTTGGGGGGCTCGCAGTTCAGGCGGCGGCTTATCAATTCTTGAGTGTCGACCAGTTCGTACAACTATTCATGTGGACGACTGTTGGAATTACGCTTGCTTCTGGAGCTGATTACGGGATTGATGCTGCCAAACACCTGCGAGGCAAAGGAATGCTTTCTCCCGGGGAACTTATTCGGTTGATTAGCGCGGTCTTGGTTCCTTGGCTTTGCATGTGGGTGGTTTACAAAACATCGTACGCATGGGCCCCGATGGCAATCATCAGTATCGAGCTGGCGGTTGGAGGATTGGACAACCTGTTAGCAAACGATAGAAAACACGCACGCGCACTGCAGTGGGGGCTTCGAATGGGGGGAATCACTGCGGGGTTAATCGTTGCGCTGATTTCAACAAACACTAATTTACAACTTGCCGGGTGTGTATTTGCAATTGTAGCCTCTGCCGTTGGTGTTGGCTGGGAGTTCTATCGAGGAAGAGACTACTACTTAGAATCCTCTCACAGAAATAGGAAACTTTAGTGCATCAATTAAAACGCGTTCAAACCCTTCCCCTTTCGCTCGCAAAAGCTTGGGATTATTTTTCATCTCCTAAAAATCTGGCCGAGATTACCCCCGATAGTTTAAATTTTAAGATCAAAGGTGAGCTTCCCGCCAAAATGTACGAAGGACTTTTTATCGAGTATACGGTCAGCCCGATTCTTGGAATACCTTTGCGGTGGGTGACAGAAATAACCCACAGCCGAGACTTAGAATACTTTGTAGACGAACAACGATTCGGTCCTTATCGGATTTGGCATCATCAACACTTCTTCGAAGAAGTAGAAGGGGGCGTGAAAATGACGGACATCGTAGACTATCGATTGCCGTTAGGAATATTGGGCAAGATGGCTCATGCTCTGTTCGTAAAGCGTCAACTAAAAACGATTTTTGACTATCGCACGACTAAGCTCATCGAGTTATTCGGCAAAGTATAAGATGCTGGAACTATGGCCGGCCTGGCTTGCGGTAATTTCGGTAAACTTGCTGGTTTGGTTTATTAGTATTCGTATTCGCGACGCTTCGATTGTTGACATGGTTTGGGGCG
The DNA here is from genome assembly GCA_020630875.1 of Deltaproteobacteria bacterium. Taxonomy (GTDB): domain Bacteria; phylum Myxococcota_A; class Polyangia; order Haliangiales; family Haliangiaceae; genus JAHDIH01. The sequence continues at coordinate 618,794 of JAHDIH010000002.1, forward strand.
TACTGTTTATCGTTGCCACTGGAGTTGCGTGGCTCCTGCAGGATGAAACAACCCTCAGGGGAACGCTTTGCCTCGGCTTGGTGGTGCTATGGGGGGCGCGGCTCTCTGCCTATTTGGCGTTTCGAAATTGGGGACACGATGAAGACCGTCGCTATCAAGCCATGAGAACAAAGTGGGGAGGCAAGTTCTGGTGGGTGAGTCTATTTACGGTTTTTCTCTTTCAAGCGGTGTTGGCATGCGCTATTTCATTCCCGGCACAGTGGGTGCAATCTTCACCAGGCGAACTCAACCATTGGGACTACCTGGGATCGTGCACTTTCATCTTCGGGTTCTTGTTTCAAGCAGTAGCGGATAGACAACTTCAAATCTTTTTAAAAGACAAGAAGCCCGGCGCTGTCATGAACAAAGGTCTTTGGCGGTACAGTAGACACCCAAACTACTTTGGTGAAGTTGTGCTTTGGTGGGGCATGTACATCATTGTCGCCGCTGCCGGCGGTGCCTATACGGTGTTCGCGCCAGCGCTTATCACGTTTTTGATATTAAAAGTGTCCGGTGTCGTTATGCTTGAAAAAGATATCGCCAAGAGACGTCCGCAATATGCGGAGTACGTTAGAACTACCAGCTCTTTCATTCCGAGGTTGCCAAGGAAGTGACCCCGCGTTTGCCGTAGACCGGTAGTACCCGCCTGCGGTACGCGGCGTCGTAGGGAACGTTGCCGAGTGGTTTGCATTGCTTACCTATCAGTGCAGAGACCGCCTCGCCTAAGGCTTCGCTACCGATAGCAAGCCCGATAAGTTTATCGGTCCCCTTCAACATCTTTGGTTTGGCGTTTAGCACTGATGCTACAATCGTTGCGCTGGTAACACGTTGTGAGCCATCATGGTCAAAGACTAATGCCAAGCTAACAAGTGGAAAGTCTATGTTCTTTCGAACCGTCCATTTTACGTAACGTTGGGTTTGATTGTCCTTGATTGGCACGTGCACTGCCGTCATGAGTTCATCCGACTCTTTGTTGATGTGGTGGGTACCGTCATTATTGTAGTATTCGCGAATGGGGACGCGTCTTTCGCCTCGGACAGACTCCAGAATGATGGTAGCATCAAGCGCGACTAAAACAGGAACGCAGTCTGAAGACATAGCCGCTACGCAGTTTTTGCCGCCTTTGACCACGTGACAAACGTCTCCTTCGGACTTCAAACAACCGCCAATAGCGGAACGCCAAAACTCCGTTTGGTTTACATAGCGGCAGCGAGTGTCTAAGTGGATGTTGCCGCCAATGGTCGCGCCGTTGCGGATGGACGGACTTGCCACCACCGATGCGGCTTTCGCGAGAGCAGGGGAGAACTCTAACACCTCAGAATTAGTAGCAATCTCTGTAAGGGTTGCATTCGAAGCTATGCACATCGCTCCGTGAAATTTCTCGGTCGATGGAAAATCTTGAACTTGGGTAATGTCCACTAGAAGCTTTGGAGAGTCTAAGTGGTGTTTTAAGTTTGGAAGAATGTCCGTCCCTCCCGCTATCACTCGAGCGCCATCTTGGGCAAGTAACTTTACCGCCTCTGCGACTGTTTTGGGAGAGATTACATCAATAGGGGGAAGTCTCAGCATGATGCCTCCTTTTTGGCGTCGAGCGCGGCAAGAATTCTTTCCGGCGAAAATGGGGTGCGATCCAATCGGATGCCTACCGCGTCGTATATGGCATTGGCAATGGCAGGAATTATTGGGTGAAGTGGACCTTCACCAGCTTCTTTAGCTCCGTAAGGTCCCTGCTCGTCGGGGTGCTCTACAATGAAACTATGAATCTCGGGGGTGTCTTGGAATGTTGGAAGTCGGTAGTCTAGAAGGCTTGGACCAGTGTGTACACCACCAAGTTCTTCGTCTACTTTATGCTCTTCCATCAAAGCTTCTGCAAGGCCCATGTAAACACTGCCTTCCATTTGCCCTTCCACAATCATGGGACTCAAAGCTTTGCCGCAATCGTGGGCGACCCAAACATCGTTAACCGTAAGGTGACCGGTCTCGATGTCCACTTCTACTTCCGCGACGTGCGCCGTGAAGCTGTAAGCTGGTGAAGCGCCAATGGTACCGCCGCGGTAATCTCCATGACGATCTTTGGGGGTATCGTAATTTCCTGCCGCAGTTAACAGACCAAACTTGGTTTCCGCCAATTGAAAAGCTTCGGCTAGAGGAATGGATTTTTCTGGATCGGTAATGTCCATCGCGTGGCCTTCGCACAGAGTGACGTTTTTCGCTGAAGTCTTCCAGTGTTCGGCGGTGGCTTGCCGCACCAAAGAACGAAGCCTTTTGGCAGCTTGTAAGCAAGCATTTCCAACCATCAGCGTAATTCGCGAAGAGTAAGCGCCCAGGTCTACAGGGCATAAGTCGCTGTCGGCACTGATAACGCGAATATCATCCAGTGGCAGACCTAATTCTTCTGAAACGATCACCGCCACCATCGTGTTTGACCCCTGTCCAATGTCGTTGGCTCCGGTGAAAACTCTTGCTCTACCAGAACGATCGAGTGTTATCTGCACTGCCGCTTGCGGCATGTCGTTGGGGTAGATGCAGTAGTTGGTCCCGGATATGTACGTGCTGCCTGCTACGCCCAATCCTTTGCCTGTTGGAAGTTTTCCGTAGCGCTTTTTCCAATCCGACGCCTTTTCCACTTTTTCAAGACACTCTAGAAAGCCGTTGGAGCCAACTGCAAAACCGTTCACCGTCCGAGTATTTTCGCCGATGAAGTTTCGCCGTCGAAGCTCGATGGGATCAATCGACAACTTTTCAGCGGCTTTGTCGAGCTGGCATTCCATTGCAAATCGTGGTTGCACACTGCCATGACCACGTTTTGGACCGCAGGCTGGTTTGTTGGTGTAAGCTCTAGTTGAGTTGAATCGGTAGGTTGGAAAGTCGTAAGGAGCGCAAAGCAATTGACCCGAGTAGTACGTTGTGACCAAACCAAAACTTGAGTAGGCGCCACCGTCGATGATCGTTTTTGCGTCAACGCCCGTGATTTTGCCGTCTTTTCGAAAGCCCGTCCGGTACTTCATCTGCATGGGGTGTCTGCCGCGATGGCTGTAGAAGACTTCTTCCCTTGTATAGAGGAATTTTACGGGTCTACCGGTTTCCATCGCTAATTTTGCAGCGCAGAATTCTAAGTCGAAGGGTTCGCTTTTTCCGCCGAATGCTCCTCCCAACGGAGGTTGGATGACGCGGATCCGGTTTGCTGGGTAGTGTAGTACTTTCGCGAGTTCGCGATGAAGGTAATGAGATACTTGCGTCGACGACCACATGGTCAAAACGCCATTAGGTTCCATGTAGGCCACGGCACAGTGAGGCTCAATGGCTGCATGGGTTGTCCCCGCAAAGTAGTAGTCACCTTCGATAATGAGATGAGCGTCATCGATGGATTGGTCAACGTCACCAAAGTCGAGCCGCACTTTTTTAGAAAGGTTTTTCTTGCGAGAGTAAGGATTAATTTGCTCTGCATCTTCGTGGAGCGCGTCTTCTGGAGTGAAGTACGCGGGAAGCGTTTTATAGTCGACCTCGATCAGGCGCAGCGCTTCGTTAGCGACGTCTTCACTCTCTGCTGCAACAGCAGCTATGCCGTCTCCGACGTAACAGACCTTGTCGATGCAAAGTGCATTTTCATCGGGCGTCCATGGAATCACCCCGTAAGGCGTTGGCATGCTTTTGCCGTCAATCGCGGCGTGTACTCCAGGCAGTGCGAGCGCCTTCGATAAATCAATACGCTTAATTTCAGCGTGAGCATGAGGACTACGCTTGATTTTTCCGTGGAGCATTCCTGGGAGTTTGATGTCGTCTGCGTAGCGAGCGAGACCCATCATTCGCACGACGGCGTCGACTTTTCTGTGTTTGTTTCCTAGTTGCCAATGAGCTTCTTTCGATTCTTCTACACCAGACTTTTCTTTTGTGAAGCTTACCCGATGCTTAGGATTTACTTTGCCTCCCATTACTTCACTTCCTCGTAACGCTCTGATGCTTCCACTACAGCATCAACGATTTTGGTATAGCCGGTACAGCGGCAAAGGTTACTCGCCAATGCTTCTCGCACTTCATCTCGGGTCACTGCGCGTCCGACTTGCTTAAGGAAATCATCCGCGGCCATTAGAATACCGGGAGTACAAAAACCGCATTGAGCAGCAACGTGCTTGTCGAAACAATCGTGCAGAGGATGCAGGTGTTTTCCAGTCATGCCTTCGACGGTGGTTACGCTTTTTCCCTCCGCCTGAGAGGATAGGGTCAAGCAAGACAAGCGGCTTTGACCGTCTATCTGCACAGTGCATGCGCCACAATCTCCTTTGTCGCAACCTTGCTTGGTTCCGATTTGATCGAGGTCGTAACGAAGGACCTCTAAAAGAGTGTGATGGGGCGGTGCTGCAACAGATACTTGTTGTCCATTGAGTGTGAACGAAAGTAGCTTCGGTTCGGCCATACAAGCTTATCTCAAAGGATGACGGATCTCCGCAACCGTTAAGGTGCCAGAGACTCGATTTGGGTAAGATTTAGTCGCTGAATTGGCTATTTTGCCCCAATTCAATCTCCGCTTAGGTCTCGGTCGTTAAAACCTGCAAAAATTCCGTGACACCGCAATTTCCCGTTGATACCAGCTGTCATGGCCAATCGATGTTTCGTTTTTGATGGGGTTCGCACTCCTTTTGCCAAACATCAGACCAGTCTCGAGCTTCACGACACACTCGCGCTTTCGACGGTAGTTGTGAATGCGTTAAACAAACGGGTTGGTGCGTTGGAAGTGGACGGTCTTGTATTTGGTCATGTCGTGCCGGTCTCTGCGTTTTCCAACATTGCTCGAGAAGTCGTTTTTGACAGCGAACTGGAAGATGGTGTGAGTGCTCATAGTACGTCTGCGGCTTGCGTAACCAGTTACTATTCAATAGCGAGTGCTTCTGACTCGATCATGGTGGGACGAAAAGAATTGATGATCGCTGGTGGGGCGGATAGTCCGACTCACGTGTCCATCGCACTGAGCCCCAAGCTGTCTAAGGCGGTAGCATCGGCCATATCACAAAAGGGATTCGGAAGACTTAGATCTCTATCGGCACTCAAACTCTCCGATCTTTCTCCATCCATCCCGGCGATCCGTGACCGAAAGTCGGGATTGACCATGGGAGAAGCCGCGGAGCTTATGGCAAGAGAATGGGGAATTACACGAGAACGCCAAGATGAGTTCTCGTTAAGAAGTCACCGATTGGCGGCGCAAGCAGCGGATGGTGGTGTTTTCGATGCTGAAATTGTTCCCTGCACCAGTAACCAGGGAATGTACTCTAAGGACAACACCATTCGTCGAGACCAGAGCATTAGTGATTATCGCAAACGCAAACCTACGTCACCGAACGGCTCCATCACCGCTGCGACAAGTTCGCCAATTAGCGACGGCGCCGCAGCTGTTTTAGTTGGGGGAGAACGTATTGCCAAGCAACGAGAGCCACTGGCAGAAATCGTAGATATCGTTTTTACCGGTTCTTCCGCAAAGCAAATGCTCGCCGGCCCCGCTCATGCCATTCCGCAAATTCTCAAGCGCAACAGTCTGAGCATGGATGACATCGAAGTGCTCGATATTCATGAAGCCTTTGCGGCACAGGTGCTTGCGGTAGAAGCAATGCTCAAAACGCGTAGTTTCTGTCAAGATCACGGATACCGAGCCGTCGAATTAAATTGGGACAAGACCAATCAACTTGGTGGTTCGCTAGCGATCGGTCATCCATTTGCCGCCACAGGAGCTAGGCAGGTGACGCAGACGGCTCGTTTGTTACAAAAGCGAAAAGGCTACGGACTTTGCGTAGCATGCGGGATGGGCGGCCTTGGGGCTGCTATTTTGATGCGAAGCTAGCACCCAGACATGCCGGTGAGTTGCCTTCACTGCTTCTGTGATCGATGTCAACCCATGCTTCTTGACGCCGCAAGGCTCACGAGGTAGATCCACGGTCTACTATGGACAATTTTGGCAAACCAATCGAAGTCGAGGTTCGTGACAGCCTTGAGAAAGCAATGAAAATCCTTAAGCAAAAGATGGCTAAAGAAGGGATTTTGCAAGAGCTAAAGCGTCGCCGATTTTACGAAAAGCCAAGCATTCGTAAGAAGAGAAAATCTCGCGAAGCTCGTAAACGAAACGCGCGTGAAAACAAACGCCGATTCACGAGTCGATAGATGACGACATGGTGCGAAGTAGTCGTACCTTGCACTGAGCACATCGAAGAATTCGGTGCGTTGCTCATTGGGCGCATGCCTGAAACCTCCGAAGGGCTCATCGAGCATACCGATGGTGTAGGTTTTTGGGTCGAACTAAATACTTCAGAGGAAGTTCTAGCAAGATTATCCGCCATCGTAGGGGAGTTCGATCAAGCTCGGTACGGTCTCGGCAAAGCCGAGATTCGCGGTTCTCTCGACGAGTCGGATTGGCGAGAAGCTTGGAAAAAATATTTTAAGGTAGAGCGCCTAACTAGTCAGGTTGTTGTAGTGCCAAGTTGGGAGCAATACGTAGAGGTAGAAGGTGATCTGGTGATTCATCTTGATCCGGGGCAAGCCTTTGGTACAGGAGCTCACGCCACCACTAGATTGCTACTTGCCGCACTACAAAAACTTCATGATGATGAAGTATCCATCGCGAACTTTGCCGACATTGGCTGTGGAAGCGCCATACTTTCAATTGCCGCCAAAAAGATGTGGCCGGAATCGCAGGGGATGGCAATTGATATCGATCCGGTGGCAATTACTGCTGCGGTAGAGAATGCGAAACGTAATCAATGCGATATAGTCATTGGTGAAGGAATTCCAGCAGATGTCACAGAAACCTACCAACTGGTGCTAGCAAACATTCAAGCCCCTGTTCATCTCAAAAATATTGACCACTTCAAAAGAATGACCGCAGCCAACGGCCATCTTTTTCTGTCTGGAATCTTAGGGCACCAGGTTGCTGCTGTTGTTGCGGCCTTCGAGAAAAGTGGCGGTTTTGCAGTGGTTGGAACAGAATCTGACATGGACAAAGACGAGTGGGTATCGATACATTTGCGCGCAAACGAAGACTGATTCTACGGCAGGATAGTCTACAGAATATCATCCTTACGGGGGATGAGCATCGCTACGTAACCCGCGCCTTGCGAATGCGGCCGGGAGATTGGATTTCTGTGGGCGACGGCCGGGGAACTGTCGCCGACTGTAAAATTGTATCCATCTCCAAGTCTTCGGTTGCATTGTTGACTCATGAGGTAAGAGAGTTTCCGGCTTCGACCATTCAAGTTGTGGTGGGGGTTAGTATTCTCAAGACCAATGCAATGGAAGTCGCTGTAAAAATGCTGACGGAGATAGGAGTTCATACAATCGTTCCCATTGAAGCGACGCGAAGCTTATCCACAGCGTCAAAGATTAATCGAAAAAGATTAAACGACTTGATAAAAAGTGCAGCCGCTCAAAGCGGTAGAGCATGGTTGCCGATACTAGCGAGCAGTGAGTCACTCCGTGATTTTGTGGGACGGTTTGCGGCGGGGACGAGTTGCTTTGCGTTTACTCAAGATAGCGGTCGGCGTTTGCCATCTGACATCAATAACGATGCAGCCCTTATTTCGGGGCCTGAGGGTGGGTTTGCGCCGGAAGAGCTGGAAATTATTGAGAATTCGTCTTTTGGCTTCTATTCATTGGGACCGCATACGCTGAGAGCCGAAACAGCTAGTTGTGCTGCCGCTGCCGCTGTGTTTTCGCGAATTGCTGTCAAAGGCAGCGAATAATTGCCTCCAAGATCAATTTAGTCATATAACTAAACTATGGAAAAGACCGCCGAAGCCGCTAACAACGGACGGAAACAAACGGCCTTGTACAAGGCTTCGGGATTTTGGATTCGTGTTGGTGGTGCAGCCATAGACTTCTTACTCATTATGTTTGCATCGTTGATTCTTTTTTGGATCATTACGTCTCTATTCGATATCAACTTTCCAGCCAACCGAAAGACAGGCATTGCATTGTGGTTCGACCTTGATTATTGGCTTGATATTTTTCTAGCCAGCGATCCTGCGCTACTGACATGGCTAACGATATTTCTAGCGACGATGACGATATACTTTCTGTCTTTTCAGCTGCTGTGGAGTCGAACGCCGGGCATGCAGGTTACTAAGTCAAAAATTATCGATGAATACGGAGAAAGCCTTTCAATCAACAAAGCCGCAAGAAGAACGGCGGGTTATTGGCTTAACTTCGCGACGCTTGGATTGGGTTTCTTATGGGTGGGATTTGATATTGAGCATCGGGGGTTGCACGACTGGGTAGCTAGAACCTACGTCGTTCAAGAATAATATGAAGAATTCGCACTTCGGCTCGGTCTTGGTAGAACGAAAACTTCTTTCTCCCGCTGACTACAGACGCATCGTAGAGAAGCAAGCTACGGATGGCGGAGCTCTCGATACAGTGTCACTAGAACTTGGATTAGGGCGCTACCTTCGTCTGAAGGGGTTAGCGACCATGTTCTCGGGGGTACCACCGCTGGAGCGAAAAGCGATTAACAACATTTCGACAAGATTTAAGCCGCCATTTGATCTAGAAGCCGCGGACCATTGGGGGGTGGTGCCGTTCAAAATGGATTCTGAATTCACCAGCGTAGTGGTTAAACAAGATACCGCACCTGAGGCTTTGGGAACTATTGCAGAAAGTTTTGGAATCTCGCTACAACCTTTCGTGGGACTGGAGTTCGAGTACGAAGTAATTCGCGCTCAGGTTTACGGTATCGAAGTAGCAAAGCGATTCGACTATCTTTGGAAAAAGTACAGTACCGCGAGCACCGTAACGCGCCGAAGGCGAAGTACTTCCCCTGGACTTCCGGTAGAGAAGCGGATTGGTGGACACCTGGTTAGAAACGAATCACCAGAAGAATCCCATAAGCGCATTGCGAACGCTAAGACTAGAGATGAGATAATTGCAGTACTAACGGATGCGGCAAGAAGACGCTTCGATAATACGGTCCTCTTTTACATCGTAGGAAACCGGGTCAGAGTTAGAAAAGTTTGGACGGCCCATGGCGAGAGCGCTTCCAACAATGAGTTTGCCGTGGACAATCAGCCACTTTTCCGATTGCTCACAAAGTCGAATGCTACTTATCACGGGCGATTGATGGTCGGTGGAAATGCTGACCCCTTACTCCGAGAGATCGGCTCCGTTCTACCGGATGAGGTTTGTGCGTTTCCGGTGGTTATTTCCGATAGGACTGCTGCAGTTTGTCTTTCCTACAACTTTAGCGAAGTGCCAATGCAGCCGTTTATTGCACCAATAGATTCTATTGCCAGACATGTTGGTGAGCGGTTGGTTGAGCAAATAGCTCAACAGAAGGCGATGGCAAATCCTCCTTTGGTGGTATACAAAGGAGAGCAAGTTGGGCTCGGGGAACCTGAAAGCCCAAAGGTTGACAACTCAAAAATGTTTGAAGAATTCTCGGAGTCCGATCCGATGCTTGCGGCGGAGATGCTCAAGGAACTTTTGAAATATCCCAAAGAGTGCCGCGAACTATTGGTGCGTAACTTTCCTGGTCAATTGTGGCGTGATGACTCCGCTGCAGCGTCCGATTTAGGCCCGCTTACTATGCTTGCGGTGTGCCTAGGGACTCGTGCGGAAGACATTCTGTTGGATAAAATGAAGGATCGCCGCGCGCAAACCAGATTGATTGCGACAAAGTGCGCAGCAGAGGTTCAAAGTAGCAGCTTGCTATCTGGACTTTCCGGTAGGTTGTTTGACGAAGATTGGAAAGTTCGGCATCAAGCAGCATCGGCAATTTCAGGTTACCCCGATATCGAACTTGAAGTAGTGAGACTAAGACTCCGCAAGGAGATAAAAAGTGGAGGCCTGTTATTCGCTGAAAGAGCAGCGGATGCGATATTGGAACTTCGCGACTATGCGTCAATACCAGCTCTAATTACGGCACTTGAGAACAATCCTAGAGCCATGCAAGTACGTAATGTTTTGAAGATATTTACCAAACAAATTTTTGAGGATGCCGGCGGATATCGTTTGTGGTGGGAAGAAAATGGTGCGGTGTCCAGGAAAGAATGGCTTATCGCTGGTCTTTCGTCAGAGGATGAGATGCTGCGTCACTCTTCTATTGAAGACTTACGAATAGCGACGAAGAAACGCTTTGGATACAATCCAAACGATTCGCTAGAAAAACGAGAGAGTGCTATCGCACGCTGGTCCGAGTGGTTAGATTCAAAGACTTAGGCTGGAGCGAATCACATCGATTACCGCGGAGGCTTCGTTTTTGGTTTTGTGGATTTTGTTTCTGTACTTTGCGTTTATCTTTTCTAGAGAACCACTGTGATAGTTAGATTTTATCTCAGAAAACTTCAAGCCAGCCGCTGTTGATACCACTACCACCTTATCGCTTTCCGCTATCTTGCCGTTTTGTCGTAGCTTTTTTACGGCAGCGAGTGCAACACCAGTATGAGGACACGCATATTGGCCTACCAAATCAGCATAAGCGGAGGCATTGGCTAGTTCTTGTTCCGTCGCGGTTTCGACTACTCCATCAAAGTCTTGAATCGCTGAAATCGCTTTTGCTATACTTACAGGGTTTCCAATCTGAATAGCAGAGGCAAGTGTTGGCTTGGCAGTCACTGGTGACGTGCTGTTAAAATCGTCCTTGTAAGAGTTGTAAAGTGGTGAAGCATTAGCAGCTTGAGCCACGCAAATTCTTGGCTGGGTTTCAATTAAGCCGAGTTCCCGGAGCATACGAAGTCCGGCTGCTAAAGCGCTTGTATTACCTAAGTTACCTCCGGGGATAACGATCCAGTCCGGTGGATTGTAAGCCAGTTGCTGGAGTGTCTCAATTGCAACCGTCTTTTGTCCCTCTAATCTCATCGCATTCATTGAGTTGGCTAGGTAGAGCCCATGCTCTTGTACTAGTTCCTTCACCATTGCCATGCATCCGTCAAAGTCGGTTTCCAAACCAATTACCGTGGCATGGTTCGAAATAGGTTGAACTAGTTGTGCGGGAGAAATCTTGCCTTGTGGCAGCAGTACGATTGAGGGAATGTCAGCAGATGCCGCGTATGCCGATAGCGCTGCAGAAGTATCTCCAGTTGAAGCACATATTACGGCAGACACATTTCTGCCGATTCTTTTCAAAAATTGTACGTGAGATACCAGGACGGTCATCCCCAAATCTTTGAAAGAGCCCGTATGGGAAATTCCGCATTGTTTTATTCTCAGTTCTTTGCAACCTGCCCATGTTGCTAGTTGCTTGCTTGTTACCAAAGGAGAGTTTCCTTCTCCCATTGTCACTATGTCGTTGTCGAGGATATGCGGTGCAATCCATTCTCGTTTCGCCCAGACACCACTATTATAGGGAGCCTGCGAATAGCAGTGACGAGAGTCAAAGAGTTGTTTCCACTCTATTCCACTTTTTTGGGAAAGTAGTTTAGTCTCGTGTTCAACAGCTAGTAAGTCAGAGCACTGCGAACATGAGAAAACTACCTGGTCGATTGGATAGTCTTGGCCACAACCGATGCAACGGAATTTAGATTTCATTTTTTTGGGACGGCCTTGAGTATAGCTTTGTTGTCTTTCACCACTACCTTGAACTCGACACGTTTTGCTTGATGTTGGTTTAGTATCTGCGGTGTTTTCTTTTTTAAGTTATTCACTAATTGATCATAACTTAGCTGCTTTTCGTTTCCCACGATCCGCCGAGCTTGCATGTATTTGTTGTAGAGTGCTCTAGTTTCTTGCGCGGTCATACCTTGCGGTTGCTGATTCTGAGGAACTCTAGGAGGGGGTGGCGGGCGCCGCCTTTTTACAGGTGGGGTTGCTGGCTTGTTTTCCATCGCGCCGAGTAGGGCGTCATAGTCCGGCGCATCGCCGGAGCCTAAATCAAAAGCCGTAGGACGGGGCAATTCGCCGGTTGGTTTTTCGGATATTATAGGTGCTGCGAACTCCTGAGTTTCTCTTGAATTATTTCGCTCAATCTTTTTCTTACCCAGTCCCCGCGTTCTTGCTCTCAAAATTTGATCACGAACGCTTCTTGGCATTTGCGCCAATACGCTGTCGGGCACATCGGAGGTGCCATCAGCGATCTTTTTCGTTAGTTTTCGAATATCTCTGACGTAGATACCTTTCTCAATTTGCCTAAGTACACGACGCCAGTAGGTATTGTAACTGGCGAATTTTTGACTCAAAGAGTTTAATTTGAAACGGATGGCGGTATTTCGTACTTTGCCAGTTTTTAGATCTCTTAGTGTTCGTTCGATTTCCTTATGAAGGATACCGGGGGCTTGCTTTTGAATACCCATGAAGTACTGCTCGTACATCACCTTGCAACGATCGATCTTTTTTTCAAGGATATCTAAGGTTTCGCCGATACGTTCGACGTTTTCCTCGTTTCCTTTGGTGCTGGTACGTGAAGCCACTTCCTTAAGAATACCAAACATGGTAGCGATCTATAAACAAAGACTTGAACTTATGTCATTTTTGTATTTCACCATACTTGTAGGTCTCCTGGTCACTTTGCACGAGCTAGGCCATCTACTCGCTGCATTAATGCTCAAAGTGAGGGTTGAACGATTTTCGATCGGTTTCGGAAAGTCGGTTTTTTCTACGAAAATAGGCAACTTAAACATCTCTTTGGGCATTCTTCCCCTCGGTGGTTACGTTCGACTCGATGAGTCATCATTTGTACGGCAGCCGATTGAAAAGAAGCTACTTGTCATCGTGGCTGGCCCGTTGGCGAACATTGTAGTTGCCTTCATGATGTATGGGTGGATTCATGCACAAACTTCTTCTCTTTACGCCCCTGTAGTCGGAAGTATCGTGCAAGAGGGGCCGGCAGATGATGCTGGGATTGTCGTATCGGATAGAATCGTTTCTATCGATGGTAAAGAAGTCGAAACGTTTGATGAATTACAAAAAGCTATCCAGTCTCGTCCTGACAAAAAAGTACCTGTAGTTTTACTGCACAACGGAAAAAAAGTTACCCGGTTCGTGCATTTAAGAAAAGAACGACTGAACAACCAAAGTGGAGATCGGGCTGCTGTTGGGTACATCGGAATCGCTCGGGAGCCGGTGTTGCCTGTCATAGGTGTGCTTGACCAAAACTCAAAGGCGGGAATAGCCGGCTTGCGAAGCGGCGACGTTATTACATCAATTGGTAACACGGCCGTTAAGTCGTGGAGCGACGTCGTTCGACTTCTCTCGAGGCGTGACAGGGCGCAGGAAATTGTATACCTTCGACAGTTTAACCGCCCCTCTAGGAGTGGATTGACTGTCATGCGCGCTAAGTCATCAATTGTTGCTCCGCATAAGAGTCTTCTTGAATTCGGACTGTCACCCGCTGAGTTGTTTATTGACGCTATCGAACCGGAGTCGCCCGCCGATAAATGTGGTCTTAAAGAAGGAGACTTGATTGCTTCCATAGATGGTACTCGAATACGTAACTGGAGGGATGCAAAGCAGTCGATTTGGGCAAAGCGAGGCGAAAGTTTTTCTCTTAAAGTCAAGCGCTACTCTAACGGTGAAATAGAAACCAAAGATCTGAACTGCCGTGAACTTTGGGTACTTCGAATCGACCCCCTGCAAAATGAGAGCCGCCAATTGTGGTTCGGCGCAAGCACCCGTCGGCTGCGTGGAGAAGCAGCAAAGGTTCTAATTCCTAATCGAATGCAATATACATTCACTGCTGCTCTGAACGAGACGTTAACAACACTCGGCGTAATTGGCAGAGGAATTTTCTCTCTGTTGAAGGGGGAAAACCTTTCTAAGTCTGTGGGAGGCCCACTGTCCGTATATGTCGCCGCATCCTACAGCCGGAAGTCCGGGTTGGTTACCTTTCTTAGGCTACTTGCGCTAGTAAGTATTAACTTGGCCTTGCTTAACCTTTTGCCTGTTCCCGCGTTGGATGGAGGGCAAGGATTATTAGTCATTGTCGAAACCATCCGCAGGAAGCCGCTTAGCGAGCTAACTCATAAGCGTATTCATAGGTTAGGAATCGCCATAGTCGTAATTGTTACTGTTCTTGCTCTACGGAATGATGTAATTAGGTTTTTGTTATGAGCGTAATACTGGCACTTGATACTTCAGGAAAAACGACGACGGTAGCTTTGCACGCTGGTGGCACGACTGCGGAATTTTCTGGAGGCAGTAACGATCACTGTGAAAATCTAGCGGAGACAATACAAAACCTTCTCACTGAGTGTGGCGCCGCGGCGTCAGATATCACAGAGATCTTAGTAGGCGTAGGCCCTGGCTCATTTACTGGACTTAGAATTGGTTTGGCTACTGCTAAAGGCCTAGCTGTCGCCACAAATGCAAGACTTTTGGGCTATTCTTCGCTTGGCCTTGTGGCTGCTAACGTTTGCGATGAACTTGAGACCAATGAGATATATATTGTAGCGGACGCACAGAGAAACGAAGTTTTCCATGGTGGATTCTCTTACGAAAACGGAAAGATTACTTACCTAGGCCGCATCGAGGTTTGCAAACCCAGTGAGATAAATACCTGCTTGCCGGAGCCGTTACCTTCGATTGTGTGCGGAAATGGAATTGATAAGTTCAACCTGCGTGAGGTCTTGGAGAGCCGCTTTGACAGAGTTGTTCCATCATTGCATGAACCTAGAGCATTGCGTCTGATAGACCACTTTGTAGCTGACGGGGCGATGGACCCGTTGACTGGTAATGGTCCAATGTACGTTCGTAAGTCGGAAGCGGAGATTAAGTTTCCTGATGGAAATCCCGGCGGCTCTTTTGCTCCACGGAAATAGAAGTGCTGTCGCCTGAAGAAATAGAGAAACTTCGCAACGTTGGTTTGAAAATACACTCTGACGGCAGCATGACCCAAAAAGGAGAGTTCGTAACTCACCCAAGACTTAAGAAAGCCATTCTTTCTTGGTTAGATGTCGTGGATGGCAGAGTTGTTGTCGCTATCGACGAAACACGGTTTGCTTATGTTGAGGTTGAGAAATATCCTCTTATCGTTGTTAGTTGTTTTCTTGTTGACGGTGAACTTGTGGTTAAGCTCAACTCTGAAAATACAAAGAAAGTAAATCTAGAAAAGTTGCTCTACGACGAAGAAGATGAAGTGTTTCTATTCGAAGTCAAGAAAGGGCTAATTGCAAAGTTTTCTCAGAAAGCACAAGGAACCCTGCTATCATACTGTAATGTTTCTGAGACTGGCCAGCTCTTGCTGCTCGGCTGTTCAATTCGCAAGCGGTAACGTTATTAAGAACGTTGTTCCTGAGGGAGAGGTCTTCTCGATGATGATTGAGCCTTCATGGTCAAGGCACGTCTTCTTTACCAATGCCAAGCCAAGTCCCGTTCCCGTGTCTTTCGTGGTGACGTACGGATCAAAAACTTGCGGCTTTAGACTTTCAGAAATTCCGCTTCCATTGTCCGTGATTCTAATTTGAACTTGCTTACTTGTCGTAGTCACGTTGATTGCTGCTTTGGGACTAGAGGTCGCAGACTCTTTTGCATTGTCTAGGAGGTTGACGAAGGCCCGTTTTAGTAGAACTTCATCAAAGGATACTGGTAGCTCTCCGTCGCTTTGTAAAGTTACCCAATCTTTATAGTTTGGTGTTTTACAAAGGGCGCGCAAAAACTCTCGTAGGTCGCCGGGGGTTTTCTGTGGTTGAGGTAGTTTGCTGAGTCCCCTAAACTCGTTGACAAGATGTTCGAGATGACGAATCTCTTCGTCGACAATTGATGCGGTGTCGTCGAGCAGTTTCCTAAAAGACGGGTCACTTCCATCGTATTTGCTAGCACACAGCTCGACAGCCAAGCGAATGGGGGTAAGAGGATTTTTTATTTCATGTGCCAGATGTTTGGCTATCTCTTTCCACGTATTCAGTCGCTCAAGGTACGAAACTCTTTCTTGTTCATTTTTTAGTGCCGATGTCATCACGTTGAATGATTCCGCCAAGTTTGCTACTTCATCTCCTCCAGTTTCATCCACTTTAATATTGAGATCCCCAGAGGCGACAGCTTCAGTCGCGGCTACTAGATTTCTAAGTCTTCTTGTAATGAAACTAGCTATGATCAAAGCGGCCAAAGTCACAAGTGCAACAACTCCTCCTAGAACAGCGATAAAGGCGTAGTTGTAACTCCTGGGAAGCTTACTCTTCATTGTCTTTATACGGTCAATTCTGTAAATGGAATTGGTTAGCTCTTGCAGGTTTCTTTGCAATGTCGGATCGATTTTGAAGTGGTACGTTACCATCGGGTCGTCTTTTATTTTTACTTCCCAAGAAGGAGAGAAATCTTTCACTTCGTTAGGAGTCGAAATCCCAAGTAGATCGTCATGGCCTTGCAAAGGTTCTCCGTTAGCTCTTGCGATTGCCAAAGGTCTTGCGACAGCATCTTTGTAGTACCTTTTTCTTAGATCGATCTGATCACGATAAGCCATTGCTGCTTTTTCTAACTGTGGCTTAATCAGGGCGGCTTCATTAGAAGACACATTTTGGATCAGCACGGTGATGTTTTCTACAAGGTAGATAGAAACGACCAGCGGAATCGCTGATACGACGAAAAGCAATACGATCAATTTCGTTCTTAGAGAAGCATTGAACCTAAACATGCTGCATCTTCTTCCTCGTTTCAGCTGCCAACGTGCCCAAAGCGACTTGTTTTTGTTCACAGGTTCCCACCATTGTGAGTTGTCTACTCGTTGTTTGGGAGCATGTCTTTGTTTGAAGCGTTGGCATGGTCGTTGTTATTCTCTAGGGATGTAAAATGGTTGCGTTACGATACGGAGTACGTTTTCAGCTTGGGGAATTTCTTTAGCTACAAACGAGGCTACGAATGTGCCAAATGCAGATTGTCCTTTAGAGCCATTGGCAGGACGTTTGATCCATTGACGAATCTTGGCAATGTCGCCTGCAGAAACTGGATTTAGCTCAACAAAAACCGATACCGTGTAGCCTGTTCCCCTTTTCAGATTTGCAAGGTTGGCTACAGGAACGTTCTTTAATTCGCTAATTTGCCTGAACGCTGCAACATGAGTATCCGCACGCTTACGCTTAATGCCATTGAGAGTAGAGC
This sequence comes from Deltaproteobacteria bacterium, assembly GCA_020630875.1. Classification (GTDB taxonomy): domain Bacteria; phylum Myxococcota_A; class Polyangia; order Haliangiales; family Haliangiaceae; genus JAHDIH01. The sequence continues at coordinate 635,831 of JAHDIH010000002.1, forward strand.
TTCGTAACTCGTAGCGCTCATTCCAAAGATCGTAAACGATATGTTTCTCTATTTTAGAAAGTGAAACGTACTTAGCGCTGTCCTGCTCAGAGATCAGTATGCGAACTCTGACTTTTGTAACTATACCGCTGGTGAGCGCTGCAAAGGATTTTGGTGTGAAAATGTCCGATATGGATAGCGAAATAAGTAAATTGGTACCGTCTTCGTAGAATGAAGCTCTGCGGTATCTTGGCTTGTCAGCAAACGCCAAGTCTGTTGTCAGTAGGACAACCAGTATGGGAATGATAGACTTTATGGCAGTCTCCCCCAGGCATTGGCGATTGTGATTTCGAACACACCAACTTTAGTATTGACTCGTAGTCCTGCATCAAATGTCATATCAATTGGTATTTCTGAAAAAGAGTCATCTATATTTCGCCAAACACTTGTATTAGCCAAAGACCATACGCCAGCTCCAATAAAGAGGCGGCCGGCCCAGACTTGATCTTTAGGACGAAAGAGTAGGAACGAATATTCAGCTCTTAATAGCCCACCGACTTCTCCAAATGCGGACATTGGTTGGTTCCGTAATATAGATGGAGGAGGAACAGGCGAAAGTACAAGCCCATAGGTGCGAGGAGGTGCTAGGGCATTGTAGTCGGACTCGTGAGGTCTTAAAAAACGCGGTGCGTTCCCCTTAAAGTAGGTGGCATTCGCGTGCAGGCTCAATACGTGATTCTTACTCGCGATCTTCCAATGTCTTTCTGCAGCTATGTCATAACGGTGAAAGTAATAGTCGCCGAGTTTTTTGGTGCCGGCTTCTGCGCGCAGCGATAGTCGACTACCTTCGTATGGTAGGAGGGGGTTAGGCCTACTGTCGTACTCTGCGGAAAACCAAAAACTATTTACGTTCGAACTTCCGTTTACCATTGGAATTTCGGTGGTTATTCCATCTAACAAGTACGACGCGGGCACTCGTCCTTTTAAGAGCGAGGATCGAAGGCCGGCTTGAATTTGGAGCAGTGGTCTTGCTTGAAACGAAAGGGAAGGAGACATTTCCAATCTTGTATAGTAGTAGGAACTGTAGTCGGTTTCTTGGTCCGTTCTAGATTTCGTCTTTGCGTAGGGCTCCGAAGCCGAAGAATATTGTAGTCCCAAGCCTCCACCAAAACGCGATTTCCCGAATCTCGGAATGAAGAGTCCGACCGTGGCGCCAAACTGATCGGTGCTGTTTTTAATCTTTTCTCCCTTGGCAAAAACAAATCCTGCATTGGCGATGAATCCATCTCCGAGAATGTTGGGGTCGATCAGTTCTGTGCCAAACCAGAAAGGGTGTTGAAGATTTGTTCCGAATAAGAGCTTGTCTAGTATCAGAGTAGATTTTTCTTCTACGATCACGTGGACGATATATCGCCCGATCGTTGTTCCTTTATCTAAAGTGAGCTTAACTGAATGAAAGAAGCCGAGCGCGAGAAGTTTTTGTTCCGCTTGCGTCAGCTTGGGGTCACCGGCTTGCATTGACTGTCCCACCGAGAATGGTAGAGCTCTCGTGATTAGCTTCTTTGTTGTTCTCGTATTGCCACTAACAGAAATGTTTTCGATAAATATTGTAGGACCAAACTCTTCTTTTTGTTCGCCAAGTGCAGCAGCGCTCAAAAATAGAATCGAAATTAAAGTAAGTGCTTTCATGAAACGAACCCAGTCAGTAAGTGAGACTTAATTAGACGTATTGCGATGGCTATCAAAATGATTCCAAAGATCTTTCTTACTACAATACTACCTTGTGGTCCCAATTTGCGATGAAGCCAGTCGCTCGCACGAATCGCCAAAAAGATGATTATTACGTTGACCAAAATTCCAATTAGGAGACTTAACGTTTCGTACTCTGCCTTAAGTGAGATTAGAGTGGTGAGTGTTCCCGCTCCGGCCATCAAAGGGAATGCTAGGGGAAATATAGACGCTGAAGAATTGGCGACGGGATCTTGCTTAAAAAACGAGGCACCGAGAATCATCTCAAGGCCTACCAAAAAGAGTACAATCGCCCCAGCAACAGCAAACGAACCAACATCAACACCATATAGTGACAGAATCACTTCGCCGACGAACAAAAACGCTACCATTATCAGTCCACAGGCAACCGCCGTTTTTGCAGGTTCAATCTTACTGCCTCCCTCTTTAAGGCCGATAATCACTGGAAGGTTGCCGGGGACGTCGATGATAGAAAATAGGATAATCGTGACCGATACGATTTCATGAAGTGCTATTTCCGGCATAGGGCACCATATAGGGCCAATCTGTCATCTGAAACAAATACTGTTGGCAATACATGCATATATGTGCAATAATGAAAGTGTATGTTCGTAGACTGCTGTGATCCCAATATATTCAAGGCTTTATCAGATCCTTCAAGACTTTCCATTTTTGCTGGTCTGCTTGGAGATGAGCAAGAAGTCACGGTATCGATTATTGCCGAGCGCAGCAAAGTGGACCCGTCTGTGGTTTCCAGACACCTAAAGTTGTTGCTGGACGCTAAGTTAGTCGACCGACGAAAAGAAGGCCGGCTTGTTTTCTACAAAGCAAATGCAAAGAGCCTAGCGAAGGTATTAAGAGATATCGCCACAGCACTTGATAATTCATGTTGCGTTAGCAAGTGCTGTTAAAGAAAAAGAAAGGAGGAAAAAATGAGTGAAACAGAAAAATGTTGTGAAACAAAAGAGTGTTGTCCGCAAGAATGTTGCAGTTGTTGTGACATTAGTGAACTTCGCAAAGTAGCGAGTGAAATTTTGGCAACGATTGCTGACGCAATACAAGTCAAATAAGGGGAGGGGAGCTGCAGATCCCCAATCCGTTTCGATTACTCGCTCGCTGAGTCATGATGTTCAGAGATGGACTCTCTCGGTTCAGTGACCAACTGTTTAGTTTCACTAACAGAATCGTTGAGTTCGCTTGCCGACGACTCTTGGCTCTCGTAGCGCTTCTTTGCATTCGCCAGTCTAGCTTGTAACTTTGCACGAAAGACATCTGAACGAGTCGTCAATCTGATTCCCACACGGGCGAGCGCTCCCGTAACGATGTTGTTTAACACTGGACCTATACCTTTAGGGCAAGCTTTGGCCGCAGCCCAGAAAGGAACATCTCCGGTTAGTTCGAGGAGAGGTCTAACGTCCACTACTTTGGGACCTGCATCTCCGATGTGAATATCTACGATGGCACAATCTCTTACTCCCATGACATCGCATGCTCGACGGGCTAAATCTTGAAGCAGCAACTGCTCGTCCTGGGTAAGGTCGGTGACTAAGAAGTCGTACTTTTCGTCTTCACCGTATTTAGAAGCAAGTTGTTCTTCTACTACGGGACTCACGCGCCAACTTGGATAGCCATAGACGAGCACATGAAGGCGATCACCCTCTACATATTCTTCCACCAAAAATGGGTAAGAGTATTCCATGTTAAGTGCATCTAACTGGTCACGTACTTCTTCATCACTTTCTAGTGAGCGAGCTAGACCTTCTGCTTCGTAGATGTCGTCAAAAACCTGCGATACGACCGCTGGTTTACTAGAGATCTTATGACTGTCGCTACTATTTCGAACGGTCTTCCACTCTGGCCCTGGAACATCTGCAGCATGCAAACGTTCTCGTAGCACGCTCCGGTCAGCGCAAGAAGATATTGCCAAGGATTCACTTCCAATTACGTTGTACTCTAAAGAGGCGCAAACTGCTGGGATGCACGCATGTCCTGTCATTTCACCAGGAAGCCTATCAATGAACGACCAAATGGCATGAGGATCGTGTACGGTGACAGCATCGATTAAGCGCGTGATGTCATCTTCGATATTGACGGTTCTTGCATCAATTCCTTCTTCCTCTAAGTGCTGCAGTAGCAGATCCATAGCTACCTTCGACTGCTTAAGTCGCGAGTCTTCAGATTCGATTTCAGGATCGACGCTCCAAAGTAGTAATATCCTGGTTGGTTCTAGCTTCATTTCGATTCCAACGCTACACTACCGCGACTTTAGAAAGTTGGGCAGTATGAAACATCCAAAAATAGTTGTAACTGGTGGTAGCGGAGGTCTAGGACGGCACGTAGTACGCCATTTGGCTCCGAAATATAGTATTTTCACGCCACTTTTCGAACCCAATCCTATTGTTGATGAAGGCTGGGAGGAAGTGACTCAAACTACGGGGATTTCTTTAATGGATGAAAAAGCGGTCACCCCTTACTTTGACAAGGTTGGTTTTATCAAAGGTGCTGTTATTCTAGCTGGAGGTTTTGCTATGTCTCCGCTGATTAGCACTAGCGTTGATGACATGGAAAAGATGTGGCGGCTAAATTTTATCACCGCATTTTTGACCGTTCGTGAAGCAGCCAAAAAAATGCCCGAAGGTGGTAGTATGATTTTGGTTAGTGCTCGCCCAACAATAGTTCCAGTGGCGGGGATGATAGCCTACAGTGCGTCCAAGGCTGCGGTCTCCCAGCTGGTCAAGTCTGCAGCGGTGGAACTTGCAGAACATGATATTCGAGTGAACGCAATCGTTCCTTCAATTATCGATACTGCGGTCAATCGCAAGTCGATGCCAGACGCAGATCACAGTGCGTGGCCAAAACCACATGAAATCTCTGAAGTCATTAAGTTTCTACTTTCCGACGCAAGCAAACTAACAACCGGGACTATGATACCTGTTTACGGTAAAAGTTGATTAAGGAGCAACAACTTGGGCTTTAGATGTTGCCGTCGGCCCTTGAAGCATTCCACCAACAAGAAACGAGTTGTCGCCGCAGTGGGCTAGGTTTCTATGGTCCATTGACGCCGTCAGTGGTCCATCTTCGAGACTGAAGATTTCGCTAGTTGGATCAAAAACCAGCGTGGACGGTATAGGTAATGCAGCCTGTCCATTATCGTACCGCAAACCGTTGTAGTTGTAAGGAGTGTCGGTTCCTCCTACGAACCACATTTTTCCATCTGGTCCTACTCCTCCAGCAGCGCGGTATCGAGCAGGTCCTGGGGCTGGGCCGGTCTGTTTCCACGTTATCTGTGGCGTTGGATCGTCGGTCAGCGTACCAAGCCAGGCTTGTTTGACAATATCGAATTGCAGTCCATCATCGACTCCATCAATGATAAGCAGTTGATTGCCCAAAAGTGCGCTGGCATGTCCGAAGACTTTGGTTCCTGGAAAGGTACTTTCATGCCAGGTGTCCGTTTCGCTATCCCAAATTTGGACTAGGTCGGAGTTCTGGGTGTTAGACCAGCCACTAACCGTGACCAGGTAACGGTCTTTCCATACGACGAAACCATGGTCGTCGATTGCTGTCGGGTGAGTTGCAATTTGCGTCCAGCTGTTGGTCTGGTCATCGTAGCTGTGGATGGCGGTAGAAGAAACTTCTTGGCCACTCGGGGCGATCGAAAAACCGCCGCTAACCACAAATTTACCGTTTAGAATGCCTCCCGCGGCTGCAACCACCGTTTCACTTTCAGGAAGTGCCGCTATTTCTGCCCATTGCTCGTCAGCCCATTTGTAGGCGCCGTTGGTCACAAACTCAGAGCTTAATCCTCCCTGAAGTCCTGTCGCCGTATACAAAATGCATTCACCGTCGCGAGTCGCTGCTGCGGAAGCGTTGTTGGTAATTGATTGCGGCAGTGCTTCAAGTTCCGACCAGCCACTAGGAAGTGGTGAGGTGGAATCCTCACCGCAACCAAGTAGCAAGAGCAAAGTTACTAGCTGTTTCATGAAGGAGGACGAACGTATTCGAAGTCTACTTCTTGCCCATTGACGCCTCGCTTAGGAGGAGAGATCCAATTAGCCATTTTTCCTGGTTCGAATACCGGTTGCATAAGACTTTTGATATAGATCTCATCCTCTTCTGTTGGCATCCACTGGTCGTAATTCTTCTCGAATGTTGCTTGGTCAATAACGTTACCATCTGGGTCGCAGTTGGCTTCTGAGAATGAACCGATGGAACGATTGAAGCGCGAGCTAGGAGCCCGTAACTCAAAGTTGATTCCGTGTTTCTTAATTATTCCGTTCCACTTGTCGATGGCTCTTTGGCAATCTTTGATGAACTCGCCCCGAAGGATTTCATTCATCGCTGTGCGGTAGGCAACTTCTTTTTGGACAATCTTGCCGTTTTCGAAAACTTCAACATTGAAAGAGTCTCCCAAACAAACGTGGTCTTCATACTTGGTTTCTCGGTGTCTTCCTTTAAGTCCCGCAGCGAATGCGTCGGCAGCATTAGAGGAAATTTCGCCACCGAATAGATCGAGATCCACAGAGAACCAAAAGTTTATGTATTTCTGAAGCGTCGGAAGATCGATTCCACCTTGCGCTCTGGCATCGCCATTTGGATCTTGTTTCATCAGCTCGCAGCTTCTGTTTACTATACGGCGAATGCCGGTCTCACCAACGAATAGATGATGAGCTTCCTCCGTCAGCATGAACGAGCACGTTCGTGCAAGAGGGTCAAAGCCACTTTCCGACAGTGCGGAGAGTTGATATTTGCCATCTCGGTCTGTGAACATCGCGAACAAAAAGAAAGATAACCAATGGTTGGTCGGTTCGTTAAACGCACCCAAAATACGTGGCTTGTCTTCATCTCCAGAACGTCGACTGAGCATGTCATCTGCTTCCTCGCGACCGTCTCTACCAAAGTAGGTATGAAGAAGATAGACCATCGCCCAAAGGTGTCGTCCTTCTTCAACATTGACCTGAAATAGGTTACGCAAATCGTAGAGTGACGGTGCGGTCTGGCCCAAAAGCTTTTGTTGTTCTACCGATGCTGGTTCGGTATCTCCTTGGGTAACGATGAGGCGCTTGAGCATATTGCGAAACTCACCGGGAACTTCATCCCATACTGGCTTGCCAATGTTATCGCCAAAGTGATGCGTTCGTCCTTCACTTTTTGGCTCAAGGAAAATACCCCACCTGTAGTCCGGCATTTTTACGTGTCCAAAGTTAGCCCACCCTCCCTTTTCAACAGAAATTGCTGTGCGTAGGTACACATCATGCATTTGGTAGCCCGCGGGCCCCATTTCCATCCACCATTCTAGAAACTTGGGTTGCCACTTTTCCAGGGCTCTCTGTAGTCGGCGATCACCTGAAAGGTTCACGTTGTTAGGAATTTTTTGGTCTGATATGAAAGATGACATGTGTTTTTTCCTTGTTTCTTAGGTTCGGTTCCAGTGGAAGTTAGGTCGTTCAGGTCTACCGTAAAGAGTGAGTGCCCCGGTTTTCCCCGTGGCATTGGCGCGAGTGAAGATCCAGTTTTGCCAAGCTGAGAGACGACCAAAAATCTTAGTCTCCATGGTTTCAGGGCCGGCAAATCGAAGCGATGCTTCCATTCCCGTCAGTGCATCTGGAGAAAGAGACGCGCGTTCTTCAATGGCAATACGAAGTTCATCTTCGAAGTCGATGTCGTCCAGAGCGATGGTGGCTACCCCAATCGCTTCCGCGTCTACTGTGCTAATTTTTCCTGTGCTTGCTAGAACTTTTTCGACTTGAGAGGCGTCTGCGTAGAAGCGTGACTCCAGTCGGGTCAGGCCATTGGCCATTGGAAGTCTTTTACTTGCGGGGCCGACTACGATTCCGATTTTTTCGTCCTCATCTTCTAGCATGTAGACTCTATCCGCACTCAGAGCAATTTCCAGGAGACTACCCGCAAAACAAGACTCTGGAGAATCGATCACCGCAAAGAATGACTTAGCGGTGTTATCCAATCGCCGAAGTACTCGAGCTTGCAAGTGAGCTACCTCACTTACAAATCGGCTTTTAGTTCTGTAGTTGTCAACCGTAGCGTCTGCAGCCAACACGTAGTCTGGATTGCCTACCGTTTTTAAAAGTACCATACCGCATTGAGTTTCGTTGAAACGCAATCGCAGAAGTGCATCGTCTAATTCTCGGAACGCTTGAATAGCCCACCAAGAAGCTCCTTGGCTGTGAATCGTTTCGAGATCTGTTGGAGGCGCTTCTTTGGGGGCTCTGACGGTTAACGTGGCAACTCTGTCATCTTGGTTGACTTCGAGCGTGACGTACTCGTAAGAGTAGTTTCCGTCTTCTATCGTCGGGGTCAAGGTGGGTAGTTGAATTGCAGGTGAAACAAGACGCTCGCTGCTGTCTGCTACGATCGCATCCGTGCGTTCGATCAAGGCATCGTCAAATTTGGAGCGAGGAAATACCCCGTCAACCAAGTTCCACTCTTTGGCTCGTTTTCCTTTTACGCCTTCTGCCAAAGTACAGAATACGTCCGCTCGGTCTCGTCTTACCTTGCGTTTGTCTACGAGTCGCGTCAGACCTCCGGTTCCGGGAAGGACTGCAAGAAGCGGCGTCTCCGGAAAAGATACCGCAGAAGAACCGTCGTCTACTAGGTAAATCTCATCGCATGCTAGAGCCAACTCGTAGCCGCCCCCCGCCGTGGTTCCCTTGCAAGCGGCTAGAAATGTGATGTCACTATTCTTTGATGCTTCCTCGATGTAGAGACGAGTTTCGTTGGTAAATTTACAGAAATTAACTTTGAACGAATGGGTGGAAAGTCCCAGCATATAGATGTTGGCGCCTGAGCAAAAAACCTTATCGAGTTCCGCACAGAACGTAACCACTTTCACTTCTGGATGTTCAAACCGAATTCTTTGAATGGCATCGGCAAGTTCTATGTCAACGGACAAGTCGTATGAGTTTAACTTTAGCTCATAGCCGTCTCTCAATGGATTGTCGTCATCTACAGACATTACTAGAGTTGCTTTGGGACCATCAATTCGGAGTTGCCAATGTTTGTAGTCAGTGGGCTTCGTAGCAAAGTTGATAGCTGAATCGGAAATGGAATCGTTACCTGCCATTGTAAGATTCTGCAGTTTCTTGAAATCGAAATCAAGCAAAATAATGCTAGACATCCATTTGGATTATGCATTATATTGCAGGGGTGACGGATTGGAGCAAGTCCTTGATTGTCGTAGGACGGCGCATTAGACGTAGGAGAGAGCGGTTAGGCCTCTCCAGGCGGGAATTAGCGGAGGTTTCAGGGATCTCGGAGCGCTACATCGCTCAAGTGGAAGCTGGACTCGGAAACTTATCGCTATCAAAACTTTTTGCTTTGGCCGAATCCGTGCGCACTACTGCGGAAGAGCTGGTCGCAGGTGCTCATGGTGGGGCATTTCCCATTGCCTTTGTAGGGTTGCGAGGGGCTGGTAAGTCTACTGTCGGCAAACGAGTCGCCAGTAAACTCGGGCGTCGTTTTGTAGAGGTCGATGCGGAAATAGAAGCAGTGAGTGGATTGTCACTCGCTTCGATATTCTCTTTACATGGTGAGGCGTATTACGACCAGCTGCAACGTGAAGTGTTGCGACGTTTAATAGAAGACGGTAGCGACTTAGTGATGGCGGTCGGCGGTTCTGTGGTGAGGGATATCGAAACTTTTGAACATCTACTGACGTTTTCTACAGTGGTCTGGCTTAAAGCCGAGCCAAAGGTCCACTGGGACAGGGTTTTGGCTCAAGGTGACACTCGCCCGATGGAAAAAAATCCCCAAGCTTTTAACCAACTAAAATCCATTCTCAAGAAGCGAGAGCCCTTCTACAAAAAAGCAGATCTAGTTGTAGACACTACTCAGCTTGAAGCAGATGTGGTCGCTGAGAAAGTATCAGTGTCGTTACGGAACGTATAGTCTCAGAATGCCACTAGGGTTTAGTTTTTTTGCGATCGCAGCGTCCGCTAGCTTTGCGAAATAGCGCGCGGAGGGCAAAGCGTCTTTGGTCAGCTGAGCAAGAACCTTGCTTGACTCACTGTCACCATCTCCGGCTTTACTGGCCAACGCAGCCAGCGCCGCCAGTCGTTTGGTCGGGCGCATGGCGGACTTTGTAATAATTTTCGAAATGGTTGCCGCGTCACTTTGATAAAGAGCCTTGCTGGCAGAATCGAATGCCTTGAGTCGTACGTCGTACGCGGGGTTTTGCAATAGAGGGTCAAGTAGTGAAAGCACGATGTCTGTTTCGACGGTCGGGAGTTTTCCTAGCGCGGTGGCTGCGGCGATTTGCTTTTGCTCTGACGGAGAGTCGATAAGCGGCTCGAAGTATTTTCTTGTGTTTTTGGAATCGTAGCTCGCGATCGCCGCCAATGCTGTTGTCGTGATTTCCGGATCAGGATCTCCTGCTGCCGCGGACACCGCGCTGCGTATCTTGTCTTGTTTCATTAGGTCTGGCTTCTCTGATAAGGATCCCAACGCGGCCACCTGCACCGCTTTTTCTCCATCACTTAACGCTTTTGCGAATGTACTGTCTGTTGCTACGCTTGAACGTGCGGAAAGTTCCACTGCTTCTCTTCTGATGATTTCGGACCCATCGCTCATCGCCGTTTCGAGCAACTTAGGACTGGCGGCAAAGTCTGCTGATTGAAGGATAGCTCGCTTCTCACTCAAACCAGCTCGCGAGAACAAAGAAGCTAAGGTGGCGGATGTGCCTTTTGGTACGCCATCTTTAAGCGCAGCGAGTCCCTGAAGCGCGCTGGTGCGAACTTGCAAGTTTCCAGATGACAGAAGGGACTTAAGGTGCGTTCCCAATCCTTTGGGTGGTTTGGTGGTCAGTGTTGCGGACAACTCAGCTGCGCGGTGCTGAATGGTGGCGCTTGCGTCTCCTTTAAGCTTTTTGGCAACGGCAAGGGCGGTGCTTGGATAACCTTGTACGTCTTGGAAACATTCCACAACGATGCTGCGCACCGCGGCACTTGGACTGTTGGTCAAAGAGGAGAGGGCTTTGCGACCATTCTTGCTCTTGTTTGCGAATGCGTTGCAAAGTCCTTCCGCTCCTAGGATTCTTAGTTGTTCCGATGCTTTGTCGTTGGCAGCAGATCGGAGCAAGTTGATCGGGGCACTTCTACTATAACGAGCGAGCCGTCGTAGCAACCTTGCAGCGCGTACTTGGCTTGCCCCCTTCTTTTTCCAAAGTTTTCCAATGACAGCCATTGCCGGCCCCGAGGACCCGCCACCTGCCACAACGTTTACCAATGCATTGGCATGAATGGATGCTGGTACGGTTTTCTCCAAGGCATTAATTTTCGCTATTGCCCGCTTACCTACGTAGCCGTAGGCTTCAAGATAGGGCGCTAGTGCGCGCCCTTCTAAACCCGATAGCAAAACGTCGAAAGCACCTTTAGCGGCGTCGTTACGACTTCTGGCAATATAACCCCATGCGGGAGAAATCTGTTTCTTGTATGCCGCAGAAGGATTCTGTCCTTCGATCTTTACTGCGAGTTCACCTACCACATCCGCAGGGGCCGCCGTCGCGAGAGCCGCCCATGCTGCAGAGGAAAGAGCACTGTCTTCTGATTCCACCGACCGCCTTATGTTCGTTATATGCGGCTTTAGTACTGTTTCATTACCCTGCGCCGCCAAGGTAGTAAGAATCCAAAACCGTTCTTTTCCTGTGATGTTGAGAGCCGTCTCAATGACGGTTTGGTGATTTCCTCGCAGAGCTCGCTCCAATGCCCCTACGGCTCGGGCGCGTTTAGATTTGGTGATCTTCTCATCGTTTAGTGGCTCGATATCCTGTCGGAGCCGGGTGACCAATTGGCTTCCGAAAGATGCGGGACCCGTTGTTGCTTGTGGTTGGAGTTGCAGAAGCTCGGCGTACCCCGGTGTCTTTCGATTTGCAGCGACTGATGCTACTTCTTTTGCCAAAACCCTATCCGTTGCACTGTCTCCAGATAGGAGTTTTTTTACCAGCGACAACTCACTTGGGCCCGCTATCTGAGCGAATGCACGAAAGCTCGCTTCTTTTCTCTCTTTTGCTCTCGTCAGTTTGGAAGGGTCAGCTTCTTCCCCATGCAGGTAGTTTGAAACGAACAACAGCTCAGGTTGGAGGGATTCTTTGTAGAGTGATTCGCGACTGTTTGCACTCTCGCTAACGTATTTTTCGATGGGCAAATGTGAATTGTTTTTGGAGATTCCGGTGTCTTCTACTCGGTCGCCAAAACCCAGCCAATGGAATGCAGAAAATAGTCCTGCTCTACCACTGTGTGCTGCCAGCGTTTGTGGTCCTCCTTGTAGTGATGTCTCGTAGTAAGTAGAACCCTTTTGCACCATCCAAATCACACCGCAAAGGAGAATGGGCGCAAGGAAGGCCGCAGCGAGTACGGTCTTGTAGAATCTATTGGTTCTCGACAGCACGGTTTGTTGTTGAGCTGTGGTTGGTTGGACTCCCGATTTCTTAATAGCCTTGAGTTGTTGGTAACCCAATCGTTTGTTTTCGGCCGCCGCTTCGCTAAGCAAAGACGCGGCATCCGCGGCAAGTTCTTGGGTGTGTCTGGTAACCCGAAGCAACGGTTCTTTTAGAACCGGATGAGCTAGTGAGACGATTCCGTCTTTGGTGCTTTGTCCTCTGAGCTGAATGACGCCGAATCTATAAAGCTGGTCTAACGACGGAGCGGACTGACAAGTAAGTTCTTGATTTAGATTTTCCGCATTAGTCCATTCGTGTTTTGCGAGTGCATGGGCCACTCGATGACACATCGTAGAATCTTTCATGTGCGAAAGGACTTCTTCTAACCAACGTTCTGTGAGTTGCGAAGCGCCTCCCCAAGACTCCAGGTCAGAAAGAGAATTAATTTTCAAATCTCTGAGTGCCAGAGTGGCAAGCTGTAAGTCGGTGGGTTTGACAAGTCCATACCTTTGAAGTCCCGCGGTCACCGTTTGCAATAAGCCAATATCCAAAGTACCTGCGAATTGCTCAGCGATAATGTTGGCTGCGTCGTGCTCTTGCAGTCCTAGCAACTCGTACCTGCAATTGGCTGGGAAAATGGAACCGGTTCGTTTTTCGAGTGCGGTTAAGGCATAGGTGTTTTTTCTGTCGCAACAAAAGAGAAATCGTCCTTTTCCCGACGAACGAGAAACGATTCTTGCGTAGGCATCGCCAAGTTGAATTGCGGTGTTGGCGTCGCGCAGAGGAATATCTGCATCATCGAGCGCCAGTAGATACTGTTGTCCCGATGGCGCCTCCGAGACGATACGAGATAGGAAGGTAATTGCATCCTCGTTGTCTCTGGGTTTTAGACCGGTGGCATGGCTTGCACTTTCAACGAATCCTTGTAGTGGATCGCCGTAAGCATTGGTAGTTAAAACTACTACACCATGTTCGCGTAAATACGGATAAATCCCGGCGTTGAGAAGGGACGTTTTGCCTACCCCCGACTCCCCGTAGATCAATCCCGCCTTGAAATAGTCAGAACGAACGAGCTTTGTAATCTCTTCGGTTTCCGACACACGCCCTCGAAATTGGTCGCGTTCGTTCTCTCCAAATGGTGTTAGTCCCCGCATCGGTTGCTTTCCCCCTAACCTGAGGATATCACTATGGGACTAGGATGTCGCCTGACTCTACCGAATATGTACTGCAGATCGATGACGTATCCGTAAGCTACGGCAGTCGCAAAGTGGTTGATTCTGCTTCTCTCACGTTAAAAGGGGGAGAAGTTGTCGCTTTGCTTGGTCCCAACGGCGCAGGGAAAAGCTCGATTATGTCAGCCATAGCTGGAGTAATAAGTCATGAAGGGCGTATTGCAGTACTTGGCAACTCTCTTTCAGACGATCCACTGCAATACAAAACCAACATCGCGGTCTCATCGCAACCAGTTTTTTTGTACGACTACTTAACTGCAACAGAACACGTTGACCTTGTGGCCCAAATGCATGGGCATGATAAATGCGGACCCGACTTTCTCTCGCGAGTGGGCCTAACCGCCCACGCTGGTAAACTTTGCCGAGAACTTTCGTATGGAATGCGGCAACGCGTCTCGCTTGCCGCAACATTGGCATGTCGCAGTAAACTTCTTCTTCTGGACGAAACCATGAATGGTCTGGACCCTCGGGCGGCAAAGCTTGCACGTGCTGCCATAAGAGATGTTGCTGAAGGTGGAGCTTCGGTCATTATGTCGACTCACATCATTGGCGCGCTAGATAAGCAATGCAATCGTGTTGTGATCATGGATGAGGGAAAGATTGTTTGCGACGTCCATGGGGAAGAGCTAGACGAGTTGAGGAGTCGCGGCACTTCGGCTATTGAAGCGTTATATCTCGCCAATACGTCAGAGGAACGTGCGTGAAACGTTTCTTTGTTTTTTCAACACTTCTGCTTTTTTTATTTTGGCAGGCAGATGTGTCTCTTGAGGTCGACCCACGGCTGACCTGGGTTGTGGCGACGATGTTGTCGGTTCTGTTTGTCTTTCGCGCACCACAAATTCTTTTTTGGGGGAAAGACATGAAATTCATGCTTACGATGCCAGTGCCATTTTACTCTCGGGTCCGGGAATCCTATACGAATGAACTGGTTGTGGTACTCTGTGCGGGGCTAGCGACGTGCGCTTGTGGGGTAGCTCTAGTTCTTCCGTTTATCGATTGTCTGATTGCCACGACTATGGTGTTGGTTGCTGGGACGCTTGCCATTCCCTCTTCTGTCTTGGGGGCGGTGATAGCGACCTCGAAGAGAACTGGTGACATCCCTAACAGTATGTGGCTCGGTCTCATTCCTATCGTTTTTCTTTTTGCGTCGTTTTCTGTAGGGGTGTTTTCTAGTGAAATACAGAATACGACAATTTTACTCGCTGTCATCGTTAGCTGCGTTGCGGTAGCATTGGTAGTAGGGTGGGGCTTAGCAGCATTGATTTCTCCTCTGCTAGACGGAGGTTTGGCGACCATTGTTGCGATGGCCCATTCAACCTACGCTAGTGTTCAGACTTATCCCCTTGGCAGAATCGACAGATTGTTGTCGCTGTTGATGCCAAAACAAAGTCGTCTTATTTTCGAAAAAGATCAGCTTTACATTTCCAGGCGTCATCCTCTCTTGCCCGTACTGCTTTTTATCTCAGCACTCGTATTCTTTGTGGGGGGAGAATCCCAAACGAACGCATTAAACTATGGCTTTATTATTTTCCACTTGGTCGCACTTGGACGATTCTATTTAGTGAACAAGAAGCCCATTCTTTCGAGGAATCTCATAAAGGAATCACCAATCACGGTGGGAGAGTTCTCTGTGTCAAAACTAGTGGGGGTATTCAAATGGTGGGTGCTGCCGGCGTTTTGGGTCACTTGGGTACTGGTATTCCAAAAATCACAGGTGCCGGTATTCGTTTGGATGGTAATCGCTTTCAGTTCGATTTGTTATCTTGCACTGCTAATCTTGAGCGCAAAAAGAGTGTTCGAATGAACCAAAATAACTAGTTGAAGTGCTAACTTGCTGCAATGAGCGCAGCAGCAGTTTTAGTATTGGCCGCAGGAAAAGGCACTCGAATGAAGAGTAAGACCATCAAAGTTCTTCATGACGTTTGCGGACAACCCATTCTGAGTTGGGTAATGAATACCGCCTACGCATTGACCCCAGATGCCGTTGGAGTTGTCGTCGGTCACGAGTCCGAAACCGTTGCAGCATATTTAGAAAAAGAGTTCCCCAAAGCACAACACATGTTGCAAGAAGAACAAAATGGTACAGGGCACGCGGTATCTGTTGGTTTAGCAGGACTAGAAGGACTTAGTGACGATTCCATTGTGGTGATTCTCAGCGGCGACGCACCGCTAATAAGAAGCGAGACGCTCAAAACCTTACTTGAAAAATGCAGAAAACATTCTATGGCTATGGTTGCAATGCCCATTTCTACGCAACAGCATTACGGTCGCGTGATTCGTGACACGGCTGGACTCGCTGAAAAAATTATTGAGTACAAGGATGCGGATGCTTCTGTGAGAAACCTTTCAGAAGGGAATGCAGGAATTTATGCATGCTACGCCGGTTTTTTGAAAAAGGCGCTTTCTACCTTAAAGCCGACGAACGTCCAAGGAGAGCTCTACTTGACCGATATCGTAGCGATTGCACACACTGCCAACGGTTGCGGCGTGGTTAGCGCGCCAATAGAAGAAGTTACTGGTGTGAATACCCGAATGGATTTGGCGGCGGTAACAAGTGAAGCACAACGTCGCATTAACGAAAAGCATATGCAGAACGGGGTTACGTTAATCAATCCGCATTCCACGTATATCGAATGCAACGTTGAAGTGGGAGAGGACTCGACGATTTATCCTAACGTTCACTTGCGCGGAGACACATCGGTAGGCTGCGGTACGACCATTGATACTGGCGTGGTGATTCAGAATAGCAAAATTGGTAACGACAGCTGGATCAAAGCGCATAGTGTGATCAGCGAAGCTAGCGTGGCCAACGGATGCCAAGTAGGACCTATGGCACACCTCCGTCCGTTGTCAGTGATGGAAGACGGATCTAAAGTTGGCAACTTTGTAGAGATTAAGAAAACAACGATTAAAGAGGGCGCAAAAGCAAACCACTTGGCGTATTTAGGGGATGCTTTGATTGGGAAGCGTGCTAATATTGGGGCTGGTACCATTACTTGTAATTACGATGGGTTTCGTAAACACAAGACCGTAGTAGAAGAAGGCGCATTTATTGGCTCTGATACGCAGTTGGTGGCACCGGTTACTGTCGGCCGTGACGCTTACGTTGGTTCTGGAACTACAGTAGTGAAAAACGTTCCTAGAGGTGCGCTTGCAATTTCAAGGGTCAGACAGGTGAACAAGGATGGTTGGGCAGATAGATTTCGCAGCGCCCAAGAAAAACGAGGAAAAAGCGATAAGTAAACGTCGCCGATTATCACTTGTCGGTAGGTCTCGGTTAGTCGCCCAAAAATAGTACACGCAGTTGTGACTTTCGATCACCTTATTAAACTCTTGAATAAATTTGAGACACTCCTATTGTTAGCGCCTTATCAGGAGTACTTCGCTTTTGTGGCAAGCCAATCAGCAATGCCAACGACGACAAGCAAAAACACCAATATCGCCATTGCGAGAATCACAAAACTTTGGGTTTGCAAATTTTGCGGTGCGAATTTCAGGGCCAAGAAACAGATCCCCAAAAGTCCCATAATCACGATTCCTGTTGCACGCCGCTTTCTGGTTCTCCTCGAAGAAGGCGCTTTTAGTTCGCTCCAGGCCAGATAGAACGCAAAGAGCAATAGTGCGACTCCAACGATAATCACCTCTCAATGGTAGGTCGAAATGGCTGAATTGCCTAGATTTCCAGCTCTTAATCTTATTCATATTCTTGAGAGAGTTCCTTCCTTGACGGGTCAATTGTGGCCAGGGTACAAGATCAGTGGCCGGGTTTGCCGGTATTTAGGAGAAATAGAAAATGGCTGAATTGCCCAAAGACGCAAAAGATCTTTTTGACAACCACGTTCCAGAAGCACTGGAAAAATTCCCTGAAAAGGCAAAAGAAGTAAACGCAATTTACTGCTTTAAGATTTCTGGAGAAGGCGGCGGTACTTGGACTGTCGATCTCGCTTCCGATCCACCTGCCTGCAAAGAAGGCGATGCCGGAACTGCTCAATGCACTATCGAAGTGGAGCACGAGGATTTCAACACGATGCTAACGGATCCAACTGCAGGTATGCAGCTTTACTTCCAAGGTAAGTTGGTTGTTACTGGAGATCCAGTGTTAGCGACTCGACTGCAGCAGATTATTGATCTGACACAAGCGTAGACGCATCGCGATGCTCGCGAACGTGCTGAAAGGGATCAGGGTAGTTGACTTCAGTCGACTACTTCCTGGTCCCTATTTTACTTCCATTTTGGTCGACATGGGAGCCGATGTTCTTAAGATTGAGGATACTCTACGTGGTGATTACATGCGTGATCTGCCGCCGAGTGATGGGACCTTTGGCGCTCGCTTCACAGAACTCAATCGAGGTAAAAAATCGATTAGTCTAAATCTTAAGACACTTCAAGGCCAAGAAATAGCCCGCGCGCTTTGTGGCAAAGCAGACGTGGTAGTTGAGTCCTTTCGAAAAGGGGTAATGGAAAGACTGGGACTGCCTTTGCAAGCCATGCGCGAGAGCAACGATAAACTCATTACGTGCTCACTTGTCGGCTTTCCGTCCGATTCGACGTATGCATTGAAAGCCGGTCACGATGCAAACTACTTAGCACTAAGCGGAGTCCAATACGGAACTGGAGTTGGTGGACAGCTCTCCCTTCCTGCCATTCAGTTTGCGGATCTTGCTGGAGGTTCTATGTGGGCGCTTTCCTCTGTGCTAGGTGCGCTTTACGCACGAGAAGTCGATGGCAGCGGACGCCATCTTGAAATTGCTATGTCGCATGGGGTGTTCGCATTGGCATCTTGCGATCGGGTCGCAAAAGAGTACGGCGAAGTCGAGGGGCCGGGCAACGGACTATTATCTGGCGGCGTCGCAAACTATCAAATTTACGAAACTAAAGATGGCAGACATATTTCTGTTGCCGCACTCGAGCCCAAGTTTTGGCAGGCCGTGCGTTCCGTTGCGGAAGACTGTCAGCAAGACATCACGCCGGTGCCATCCAAAGAAGAGCTTACTAGATTCTTTCGTTCAAAATCTCTGGACGAGTGGCGTCAGTTATTCGCATCCAAAGACGCCTGCGTCGAGCCGATTCTTAATTTCAAAGAAGCTGCAGCGCATCCAGCTAATTCCAAAGTGACGCGTAGTCCCATGGCTCCAGGAAATACGGAAAAGGCGCCTTGCAATGGGCAACACACCAGAGAAGTTCTTGAGAGTATGGGGTTTTCTTCGTTGCAGATCGACGAGTTTGTCGCGACCGGCGCAGTTGGTGAATAATTTGCAGGGTGAGCTTAGCCATGGCAAGCTAAAGCATGCGTTTGTTATTGATTTCGTTGTTGCTTGTTTCGGCGTGCGGGAACAAGAGAAACCTCTCTACGATTAAGTCTTCTGAGAAACCAGCTGCTAAGGACGAAGCCAAGAGCAATACTGGAGACTCGAACGTTACTAGTGAGCCCGTACCTGAAGAGGATGGCTATGGCAGTTATGAATCCACGGAGCAAATGGACCGGGAACTAAACACCATCTACTTCGAACACGATGCCACAGCACTCACGAAAGAAGCGAGAGACTTATTAAACGAAAACGCGGAATGGATGCGTAGCGATACGACGCGAACCATACGCATTGAAGGCCATACCGACGAAAGTGGCACCTCAGAGTACAACTTGGGTTTGGGGGAAAGACGAGCGCTTTCGGCCAAGGAATACATGGTTCGTTTAGGAATCGATGCCGGGCGAATTGAAGTAATTACTTATGGTGAAGAAAAGCCGGCTGGGACGGATCAAGATAAAAACCGTCGGTCAGTATTTCTTGCTACTAAGTAGTCCCGAATCGCACACTCCTCATTCGCCGAGAGTAGCCGACTTAGTTTTCATTCGCTTGATTTAGCTTCGCAAAGCCGATATGCGATATTTTCTTGCTTAGAAGCCAGTGCTAAATTCTCTTTTGATTCGTGAGTTCCAAAGTTTCGGTTCACTTTTTGGGATGCCGCTATCGTTGATAGTCCTGTCCCACGAGCTACGTCCAGTGCTGCGTTAGCGTAGTAGGTTTGTATTGTATGAGTTTGTCGATAGCAATCTCGTGGTAAAATGGTTGGCCCATTTTATATGGTTTCGCTACGAACATTTGTGACAAAATACTTTTTCATCGATTTCATTGGATGCTTACAGTTTGCAGTTGGTTTCAACAATTTCCCGTTGTCCAATTTTACTAATGAACTAAGTATCAGTTTCAATCCGATGTTATTCTTGCATAATGAAAAACTTTCTTCTGGTGATCTTTTCTATGGCGATTACGATGAACGCATCCGCATCTCCTGAAGATTCATCGAGCGTCATCACAGAGAGGGAAGATACCGACTTGTTGATAGGTATAGATTTGGGAAGTGGTGCTTTCCAATCTTTAGGGGGTGATATGTACTTTGGCGTCAACACCGGAAAGATGCTCACACAAAAAAACGCCTGGACGCTTGGGGTTGCATACCATATGCGACAACATCGGTATTTCAGCGACAATCCCATGGAAGCGTTGTTTCGGATCGATGGAGGTATTCAGGCTTGGTTTGGCGGACGATTTTGGGCCCGAACAAGTTTGGGAGTAGCAGCCGGAGGTTTGCTCGTTGATGACTCTGCTTATCAAGCTCAATCTATTAGCGATGGCGTGTCTAGACCTTCGGTGTACCTTTTTCCAACGTGGGGAACTACTCTTGGTTACTACCTGTATCGGATGGACGAACGTTTTAGCGAAGTTAGTAGACAAGGTATTGTAAAACGCAGCGGTGTTCTCGGTTTTGTTCGCGCAGGTACAGGTTTCGCGCCAGGAAAACCCCACACCGTACGTTCAGGCTAGATTATTTTTGGGATAGGCTTGCACAGCCATTAACTAGTTTTACTATTTGACAGTCATTGTCCAAAGAGGAAGGTGAGACCTTCCTCTTTGGCGACTATAACCTGTTAGTTCTAGTCGATTCCAATTTCGATGGCTACTGAGGTTTTCTTTTTGGGAATCGTTACAGTCAGTACTCCGTTGGAAAGCGAAGCTTTGACCTCACTAGCATCTCCTGGAATTTTTAGATGGATCGTTTTGGAGAAGGTTCCGTAAAATCTTTCAGCATGCTTTAGTTTTGTGCCCTCTTCAAGGGAGATTTTCTCTCGCTCTCCAGAGATGACCAACTTGGTACCTTCTAACTTGATCGAAATTTCTTCTTTGGTGACTCCGGGAATGTCGGCGATTACTGTGTATTGGCTGTCACTTTCGTGGACTTCGAATGCCGGAGAAAAGGACGTTCCTTTGGGGGCTAGTCTGATTTCTTCAAACGGATCAAATCCAAATAAACTCCTTAGAGCAGGGGACAATGGGTGAGTTTCTGTTTTTATCAACGTCATGAAAGCAAACTAAACAGTCTGCTAACTAAAACAAGCCCTTGACAGTAACGGATTATTGGTTAGCTAGCAGCAACTTCCGCCAGTTGCAGCGACAGCCGACGCGTTATCGCTAGCGGCGGTGGTCGGGTTACAAGGAAACTCACCAAAGTGGGTCTCAGTGTCGCCGTCAACTCTAAAGTGCTTGGCGAATCTTGTACTCGCTAACATCTGCGCTGTATTTCTACAAACTCGCTCTGGTCGTTTGATCTCAAAGGCATGCTTATCGTCAAGCCAAAAAAGTGATTCGGCGCCTTCTATTCCGCCCAGGTAGGTCGCACTCTGTCCGTAATCTTCGCATTGCGGGTCGAGCTCCGGAAGCTTAAAGAGTCGGTACGTCACTGAAACGAACTTGGCCGAACCTACCTTTTGCGCAATGGTTTTACTCAACTCTATGGGCGATGTCGAAACGACTCGAGGATCGCGAAAACCGACGTCTTTGGCCATGGCAACAAAGTCGTTTTGATAGAGTGCCCCGCCCAAACACTCCGCATACAGTACAGGATCCGTCGCTACGTCTTCTGGTAAACGACGGTCGACAAAGACGTCGCTAACGTAGAACTCTCCACCGACCTTGAGAGCTCGCCATACCTCTGCGAGTACCAAGTCCTTTCTGGGGCTCAAGTTAACCACGCAGTTCGAAACAATTACATCAAGGCTATCATTCTCCAGCCCTATGGATTTCAAGTCTTCGATATAGCCTTTATGAAAGGTCGTATTGGGGGTGGAGTAACCAAACTTTTCAGCGTGCCATTCGGAGGTGTTTCTAGCAACCTCAAGTTGTTCGTCGGTCATATCAACGCCGTGCACGTGGCCACTCTCTCCAACCAGTTGAGCGATCACATAAGCATCACGACCTGTTCCACAGCCTAGGTCGGCAACGGTTGCCCCGGCTAGGCCATGCGGTATGGGAAAACCACAACCGTAAAAACGATTAGAAACCTCTTCGTTTACGTTGATCAGTTTCTCAGCAATCCACACCGGTGGCGCGCCACTTGCGCAACAGGCATTGGTTAGTAAATCTTCGCTAGAGGCCAACTGCTTGCCGTAGTATTCAGTAACAAACTGTTGCAAATCGCTCTTACCTTGCGCCGGATTCATGGCCGGAGGATGTCATAGTTAGTAAATAAGGTCACCGCTCTGTTCAGGACTCTTTTGGGTCAATGCACCTACTTGGCGTGAATCCCCTTCGCCTGCTCGTTTTGGTCTGTCCACTTGTACGGTGGTGTAACGAGTTCGCTTCCGAGTGGTCTTAGAATCTTCTATAAGGCGCTTTATGAAGAAGATTTTTATCGTTCCAGCATTGGCTGTTCTCTTTCTGGGCTTTGCGTCTGGTTGTGGTTCCGATGGTGGCAGTCAGTGCTCTGATTGCATCAAGTCCTGCCGCTCAGTGTGCAAGAGCGATGATCAGCAGTGTTTGGGCTTGGTAAGCTGCGCTGCCGACTGCTCTCCTACCGATCTGGAATGTTTTAGAGACTGTGGTGCGCGATTCCCTAGTTCTCCTGATGCCGGTAAGGTAGAAAATTGCATCCAAGTGGCGTGTGACGATCAGTGTACTGCTGAGGTTGAAGCCGATGAAAACGACACTAAATACAACGAATGCCAACTTTGGCAGACATTCTGTCAATTAGCCGAAAGGTGCGACTATGTTGAAGGGGTGGTTATTTTTGACGGCGCTGACGGTCAGGTGGTTTACGAAACCGCACAAGAGTGTGCGACCCAGATTTTCACGGACTGTACGACCACTGTTGAGCAGAGCTGCGTTGACATTGTTCAAGATCCCGCAAACATTGTTTGCGGCGAGTTCGGCTATGAAATTCCAGTGCAGTGTAGGGGCTACATTTTTTAGCATCCCGAAGGACCCATATATCTCCACCTGGTGGCGTGCACATGATAAACCTAGGTCATGGCTGAAACTGACTACGAGCGCTACATCCGTACGGATCAACTGTTGTCGCTCCAGAAACATCCAGGAGAACTAAGCTGCCCGGATGAACTACAATTTCAGATGGTACATCAGGTGGCAGAACTCTGGATGAAACTCGTAGCTGCAGAGCTTACAAGATTCGTGTCAGCGATGGAGTCAGATGAACCTCAACAAGGACTTGCGCTGCTTCATCGAACAGCGAAGATCCAAAGGCTGCTACTTAGTCAAATGGATTTACTCGACACTATGTCTCCGGCGGATTATTTGACGGTGCGAACGGGACTTGGAAATGGCAGTGGCCAAGAGTCTCCTGGCTTTAGAACTTTATTGAAGATGCCAGGGGACCTAGTGTGGCCTGCATTTGCATCGTTTTTAGAACGAAGTGGGATTGACCTCACCGACCTTTATCGCAAGCCTGAATCTAATCCTCTTGTTTTTCAACTAGCTGAGGGACTTACTGATTACGATCAGCTGCTTCAACTATGGCGGCAGAGGCATCTGATGTTGGTCTACCGAATTATCGGAGCGGGCACACCATCTCTTAAAGGAAAACCATCCGAACTTTTGGCCAAAGGTATGAAGCAACGATTCTTTCCGGCGTTATGGAATGTCCGGGATGCTGTGTTTGCAGAGTGGACTGCGGAGATGGAGCGGAATAAAAAAGATACGGGTTACCACTGAAAGATATGACTAGTCATCTGCCAATGACCGCAGCCGAAATGGCGAGTAGGGGATGGAAAAGTGTTGACGTCGTTTTCGTGACTGGCGACGCTTACATCGATCATCCTAGCTTTGCTATGGCGCTGTTGGGACGACTGCTCGAAGCCGAGGGGTACTCTGTGGCGATTCTTTCTCAACCAAGCTGGCACAATGCCGAGTCTTGGAAACGCTTTGGAAAACCGAATCTTTGTTTTGCTATCAGCGCTGGCAATATGGATTCGATGATAAATCACTATACTGCAGCAAAAAAGGTTCGCAATGATGACGCCTACAGTCCTGCGGGGGAAATCGGATTGCGTCCGGATCGGGCTACTCTTTCATACTGTCAGCGAGCTCGAGAAGCGTATCCCGACGTTCCGATAATTGCTGGAGGCGTTGAAGCCAGTCTGAGGCGGTTTGCGCACTACGATTATTGGTCCGATAAAGTTCGTCGTTCGATTGTTTTTGACGCTAAGGCCGACTTGGTGGTCTATGGAATGGGGGAAAACCCAATCCTTGAAATACTTAAGCGTTTAAAGCGCGGACAAAGCATTGAACAGTGCAGAGATATTCGTGCAACAGCGTATCGACTCGGTAAGAAAGATGCCGCAGCGTTCTCAGAAGCTTCTGTAGGTCGAAAAGATATTATCGATGTTGGAAGCTACGAGTTAGTAAAAGACAGCCCAGAAGCTTTCGCCGAAATGACTCGGCTCATCCACCGCGAAACCAATCCTTACAACGCCAAAACTCTCGTACAAAGTCACGGAGAGCAGCTATTGGTGGTCAATCCTCCTTCAATTCCATTAACTGAAAAACAGATGGATCGAGTTTATGGCTTGCCCTACAGTCGCAAACCCCATCCGCACTATGGTGGCAAAAAGATTCCTGCGTTTGATGTAATTAAGACCTCCGTGCAAATTATGCGCGGCTGTTTTGGAGGATGTACGTTTTGCTCTATCACCGCTCATGAGGGACGGATCATTCAATCGAGATCTGCAAAGTCTATTCAAGATGAAGTGGATCGAATGGCGGAGGACCCAGATTTTAAAGGAGTGATTAGTGATATTGGTGGTCCCACCGCAAACATGTATAAAATGAATTGCAGTAAGCCCGCAGTGAGGGACGTATGTAAACGCCTTAGCTGCGTACATCCGAAAATCTGTAAGCTTCTTGATACGGACCACACTCCAGTGCTCGAAGTGCTTAGGACGGTAAGAAAAAGAAAGGGTGTTAAAAAGGCTTTGGTTGCATCAGGGATTCGTATGGATTTGGCCAATCGTAGTCCTACGTACATCAAGGAAATGGCTCAGCATCATACTGGGGGGCTTTTGAAGGTCGCACCGGAGCATGCAGATCCTGAAGTTTTAGAACTGATGAAAAAGCCAGGGGTGGAAGGATTTGAAAAGTTTACAGAACAATTCAGAAGCGCTTCAGCCTCATGCGGAAAGAATCAAGGAATTGTTCCGTACTTCATTGCGGCTCATCCGGGGTCGACCGTAAAGTCAATGATTACACTAGCTGTGTTCTTGAAACGTACGGGAATGCGCCCCGATAAAGTACAAGACTTTATTCCCGGGCCGATGGATATCGCAACTTGTATGTTCCACACAGGTATCGATCCAATGACCAAGAAGAAGATCCATGTCGCACGCTCTGAAAAAGAAAGACGCATGCAGCGGGCGCTTCTGCAATATTGGAAACCCAATAACCATGCCACGGTTCTCGCTGCTTTGCGGCAAGAAGGACGGGAAGACTTAATTGGCAGGCAAGCTCACTGTTTGGTGCCTCACCGCGTATCTAAGCGTCTTCCGGTAGCTAGGGGCGGAGCCGGCGAAAAGAATACCACCGGCTATCGGCAAGGTCGCTCCGGTGCCAATCGAAAAAAGAAAAAGCGTTAGACCTTTCGCGCGACGCCTATTGGTAGTTTTTCTAATTCGTAGTTTCCTATCTGGATGCGTATTAGCCGGAGCACTGGCAGCCCGACGGCCGCGCACATTCTTCTTACCTGCCGGTTACGTCCTTCTCTAATAGAAATCTTTAGCCATGAGGTAGGAATGGCCACGCGCTTCCTAATAGGAGGAGTTCTCTTCCATAACCATTTTGGTTCCGGTATTGCCTCAACTTTTGCTGGCAGTGTTGTTTTACCTTTTACAAACACCCCATCTTCGAGCTTCTTTATTTGGTTGAGCTGCGCGATGTTTTCCACTTGGACTACATAGGTCTTATAGACATTGGCGGTTTTGTCAGATAGTAACGTGATGCGTTTGTCGTTGGAAAGAATTACAAGTCCTTCGCTATCTTTGTCCAGTCGACCAACGGGGTAGATTCCCTCGGGGAGGTTAAAGTCGGCGAGCGTTTTGTCTTCGGGATTCTTAGCTGTAAATTGACAGTGTACGCCAAAAGGTTTGTTGAAAAGGTAAGTAGAAGTAACGACCGTTGGCTGCTCTAGCTTGAAAAAATCGGTTGGCAAGGCTGCATTGATGGTGATCGTTTGTCCTTCGGTTCCCACAAAAGTAAGAGCAAAAGCATGCAATCTTATTGGTACATCAAACTGTCGGCAACCATACAACGGGTCACCAACTATGGGAATACCAAGCGTTGCCGCATGGCTTCTAATCTGGTGCCTTCTGCCGGTTAAGATGGCGAATTCTACGTGAGTTGTTTTCTCGTCGGTGGAGATGACCTTGTATCTTGTTATCGCCTTTTTTCCCTTTCGAACGACTGGTGACATTTTTTCGACTTTGCCGTGTTTGACCGGAGCCAGAAAATTGCTGATTTCACCCTCCAAGTTTTTAGGGCGACCGACGCACACCGCTCGATAGATTTTCTCGACTGTACGTTGATGAAATTGCTGTGAGAGTATCTTGTTTGCCGTCTTAGTTTTGGTGAAAAGAAGTACGCCCGTGGTTCCGATATCCAGTCTGTGAAGCAAGCCAAGGTATTGCTCAACTCCATCTCGTACTTTCAGGTAGCTTCGCAGCGAATCGAAAACATTAGTTCTAGATTTGTCGAGGGTAGCGTGAACCAACCACCCACGTTTCTTGTTTATCGCTATAAAATGTTGGTTTTCAAAGAGGATGTCTCGTAAACCAATTCGGATAGTAGGCTTAGTTGGCACGGTCCAACTGCTTTATCAGCTCATTGGCGAACCCTTGAAGTTCCTTGTTTTCACCAGCTGCTCCAAGCGCTTCTTTGGCTAGCTTTAGAGCTAATGAAGGGTTTCTATTTTTCTCTAGCCGGCCGTAACTAATGAGCATACGACTCTCTTCGAAACCGTGAGGCTTTGGAGAGACTGCGTGCAGCTTTTGAAATCTTGCTCGGGCTTGTTTTGGCGAGGACTTCGAAATGCACTCTGCGATGTACATTGAAGAGGAAAGTGCGTACTTTTGCTTATCTAATTTGAGCTCTTGGAATGTTTCTTCGGCTTTCCGATAATGCGGTACTGCTGATATGCACGGGTTTTGTTGGCTTACTCGAGCCCACTCTCCTAGTCCGAAATGAGCTTTAGCTAACTGCCATCGCTGTGCACCTTCAGTTGTTTCAGCAATTCTTAGGTACGCATCCCAGTGCTTTTTCGCTTGGTCGAAATCTTTTGCTTCTTGAAAGGTGATTGCCAAGTTGGAATGTAGTCTTGCGACCTTTGAATGGTTTGCACCATACTTTTCGATACGCATGTTCAGAAGCTCAAGGTACATCGCAATACCTTTTTCCGTTTTTCCAAGGTTGGCATACGTACCAGCTAGAGCGTTTATTGCCGCTTGGAGGTGGGGATGTCCGTTAGGGAGCGTTTCTTTGTAGATGCTGTGTGCCATTTTGAGAGAGGCCAGCGCTTCTTCGTTTTTGTCTAGTGCCAGTTGTACTGTGCCCATTCCGTACCAGCACATCGCTACTCGTTGGTGCCGCTCTCCGTATATGCCCGTGAAAATCTTGCGTGCGCGATCTTGATGGGCGTATGCCTCTTCGTATTGTTCGCCGTAGAAGTAAGTATTCCCTAAATTGGAAATGGTTCCGGCCGTGGAAGGATGATTTTCTCCCAAACGGTCCTGCTTAATCTTGAGCGATTCCTTACGACTTTTCAGTGCTTGCTTCCAATCTCCCGCACGTCCTTGTAGAGCGGTGATTCGATCTAACGCTCGTGTGTATTCGAACCAATCGTCGGGGCTGTTTTTGTAGACTTCGATTGCTTTAGACGCTTGCTCTGTAGCTTGCGCAAACTTGTCTGAGTCCTCATACCACTCACTCAGAGCGATATGATAAGAGCCGCGGTCACTTGTGGAAGCGTCCCCGCGAGTAAGCCATAGCTTGGCATTGTCGAGATTTCTCTTGCCCGCTGGCAAATCTCCCTTGTTGGTAGCTAATTCCGCCATTCTAATCATTGAGAGCGCGACCAGGTCATCCTGTTTGGCTTTAGTGGCAGCGGAGATAGCTTTTTCCAGCTGGGACATATCTGTTTCGTCTGTCAGCCATCCACGACGTAGCGCTTGGTGAAAGTAGGTTCGCGCGATTGTCACTTCATTGCCTGACTGTTCTGCAAGTGTCACAGCTTCTTCGTATTTTTTCTTGGCATCATCGAATAGGGATAATCTGTCAAAGTTTCTAGCGTCATCTAACGCTTTTCTACTTTCTTCGACCAGTTGTTTCTGGTTGTTGTCGATTGTATAGGCTTCTCCTACCAGTTTCTGACTCGGACAATGTTCACTCGCGATTAGTTTCGATGTTGCAGTTGTTGCTTTAAAGCGAAGGTCTGCAGGGTTGGCGATAACTTCGCGAACAAGTCCATCGAACTGATATCTGGTACTCGCCAGACAGGCCATTCGCTGATCCAACAACATAGTACTTTGATTTCCCTTTTTCGTGGCCATGCACACGCTTTGATGATCGGATACCCATCGTGACTTAAATCGATTAAGTTCTTTTAAGACCATCTTTCGTTCTTCTGGAAAGTCTTTCCAACTATTTGAAAGTTGATTTTGTAGCCTCGTGTTCCAGCTGTCGGTGAAGGCTTCTTCACTACCGCAGGGAACCTCATCAGATTTGGCAGTGTAGTAGGTCCCGGCGATCGCCGTGCCCGCGATACCAATAACGACCAGCGAAGCAAATAGTACCTTTTTTCGCGCTGCAGCAGTTTCGAGCGCCTCGCAAAACGAACGAACCGACCCGAATCTTTTCTCCGGATTTGAGTGCAGGGCTTTGCCCAGGATTGTTCTAAGATGACGTGGTGCCTTAGAGAAGTCAGGCGCAGCTCCTTGTTTTTCTGCAACCAACCTTCCGCTCTCAGATTGCGGACGGCGTCCAAAGACTGCTTCAAAAGTCGTAACTGCAAGTGCGTATTGATCGGAAAGATGGGTTGCTTCTTTTCCCTCGAATCGCTCTGGCGCGATATAGCCAATGGTTCCATGGAGTGCGTCACTTCCGCTCGGACTTCCCATCACTTTCTCGTTTTTTCCTGTAGCTAGCCCGAAGTCAATAATGATTGCTCCGGCCTCTGGATCCATCAAGATATTATCAGGTTTGATATCTGCATGGATGATCCCATTTTTGTGAGCCGCGGAAATGCCAGCCCCAACTTGTGCGATGGCACGCACCACTTCCCTCCAACTGCGCTGTTGTTTGCTCCATTCACGGAACGTAATTCCAGCAATGTAAGACATTACGATGTATACGCCACCTTCTAGTTCTCCGGTTTCGTGTACTGTCACCACATTCTTGTGAGTCAGTTGAGCAAGTGCTCTGGCTTCGGCCAGAACGAGTTCGCTTCCCAGAGCGGAGCAAGGGACGAACTTGATAGCAACGTCGCGCCGAAGCTTTGGATCAAAAGCCAAGTACACTTGTCCCATCCCCCCTCGGCCAATCTTTTCTTTTATCTTAAAACGCCCAATCGAGTCAGGGGTGGAAAGAGTTTCGAGACCAAGTCGTTGGTTGGCGGACTCTGTGCTTTTTCTCAACTCGCCGTTGGGGGCGATAAAAATGTGAGAGACTGAGACCGTCGGTTCGAACTGGGTTGGCACGGCGTTTAATACCACACAGGCCTACATCTTCAGAGAAGAAAAATATCAGTGCGACCATCCTCCTAATCTTCTGTTTTTACTGGCTTTTTCTAGCTTCTTGAGACGCTTCTTTTGTTGCCGAAATGGAACATTATCTGGCGTTTTTACCCCTTTGGTATGAATTCTGGCTAACCCAAGACTCACCAGCTCTTCTGATAACCATCCTTCTTTGGTTTTGATAAATCCATAGATACGGTCACTGTCGTAGACGCGTTCGTTTTGCGTGTAGACGTCGAATGGTTCGGCCAAGCGTTTCAAAGTATGCTTTTTGGCTTGCAGACCGATATTTACGGCATGTTTCCAATCACTCGCTCCAAAATATTCGGCTTGCGAACGGAGCCGCTTACCGTTGTGTTTATGTTTTCGTTTCTCTGGCGCATCGACGTAATAGAGGCGAACTACCGTTTCACCCTTGGCATGGCGAACAAGAAAACTATCTCCATCATTTCCCCGGTCGGAAACGATGGAAGCATCGCGCCACACGGTCCACCCGCCCTCTTTGGATACTTGAGGCGGGGGCTTTGGGGTTGAATCACTGGCGTAATAGAAAACGACAACAAATGCGATGGCAACAAGTAGAGACGCGAGATTTTTTAGCACAGCAAGCCCTTATATCTGACTGTGAAGTAGCATGCGACCCATTTTCCTAATTTCGTGACTCCTTGCCTCTATTCTACAAGTGCTATTGAGAAACGATTTTATAGTGGGCGTCTGCCTTGCAAGCGATGCAGTTGACTTGCAGGTAATAAGTACCGGTCGCTCGAGCTTTGAACTTCACTTGCGTCTTGTTGAAATCACTCGTCGCAACCGTGGCGTAGGTTGCCAAAGAACGACCTCGTAGTTTGCCACCATTCTCATCGAGAATATTAAACTTGGTTATGAAGCCGAATCTTTTTTCCCAAATTCCTTCTGCGTAGAACGTGAAGGTGGTCTTTGTATTTTCTTGTGCGTCGAACTTGTAGAACACCTCACTGCCCATGGTTGCGACGCCTTCCACGCTGGAACCGATAGTGATTGCTTCAGCTTGCGCCATGGAAGCGCCTCCACTGCGAGGAAAGTTTGCCACAACTGGAGCGGTCGGTTGAGCCGCTTCTGGAGCTTGAACTGCCACAGGTTCCGATGCCACAACACAACCGGCACCCATAGAAATGAGGAGGACTGAGATGAGATTTTTCATAGCGACGAAAATAGCGCATATTCAAGGAAGGGTCTAACGGGATACGGAAAAAGCGACTGTGTGGACGAGTTGCTAAGGGGGCGAAAAGCGATTTTTCAGCACAATCACGTACCTTATATAGTCGAGCCGTGCCGCGATTGACGATTTTTGTTTTGATTTGCGGTAAAGAAAGTGGTTTGAAGCGTTGAAACCCCCTGTTGGTTTTGCGATCTTGCCGCTATGAAAAACTTAGGTTTGGGAATTATTGTAGGGGCGGCACTATTAACTTCAGGTTGTGCTGAAACACCACCAACTTGCTATCCAGCGTCTGGCGGAGCATCTTGGTTTAACTCGACTTGCAATGTCGGCGGAGAAACCATCGGCGATAAAGTAGAGAAAGCAATGCGCGTATCGGTTCGCGGTGATCGAATTTACATCGTTGAAAAGGTTCACTTTGATACTGGTAAAGCCACCATTCAATCCATGTCTTACGGACTTTTGGATGAAGTCGTTACCGTACTAAAGAATCACTCTGAGATCACCAAGGTTCGGGTTGAAGGGCACACAGACTCTGATGGCGAACTTGAGTTCAACATGCAACTTTCCAAAGACCGTGCAGCAGCTGTTGTAGAGTACATCACCAGCCATGGCATCGACGAAGGTCGTCTTGTTTCTCAAGGCTTTGGACCAGACAGGCCTGTAGCTTCTAACGATACCGCAGACGGCAAGGCGTCGAACCGCCGTGTTGAGTTTCACATTATCGAACGATCTAACTAATTATACTCTTGGTAGTGAAGGACGGACGCTGAGAAGCGTCCGTTTTTTTGTGGCGGAATGCCGCTTGTCCCATTAGGATTTACTAGTTGATAGCCTTGTACTTAATAGCCTTGGTCCTCGCTGGCACAGGAGCAGTGGCATTTATCTCTCGTGACTCCGTCCATAAGACCATCGGTAAAAAGCGAGCAAGTCCGATGGCTCTCGCGCCGGCGGGGGAAGAAACGAAAGTAGTCGGTGTGCTCGAAATAGCGGATGGTAGCCTCGAAGCGCCTTACTCATCGTCGGAATGCGCATACTATTCGTGTGAGATTGTCTTCGTTAGAGGAGACCAAGCTTTCGTATACCTTAGCGAAGAAAAAGGACTACCTTTTTGGCTAACTCAAGAGGACATGAGAGCGTTCGTTGATCCTCAGGATGCTAGCGTTTCTGCCGAAACAACCACACGAACGTATGGGGTGGGAGCATATTTCGAGACGCAAGAAACGGAAGGACTCCGTGCACGGTTTCCACAGATGCGTTCCGAACTGTTGGGGTATCACAAGATAAGAATATCAGAATCAGTTTTGCGGCCGGGCCGTGAAATTGCTGTGGTTGGTTACTGCCACAAAAAGCTCGACGAACCCACCGCTGGGGATGCATTGCTTTATCGTGAGACCATGGACAAAGAGATGTTAGTGTTTAGAGCTACTGCCAAACACCGACTTTTCATTAGTGACGCCCCCAAGGTCACGAAATCTTAGTTACTGAATGGCGTCGCTTCGAACTTGTTCGGAGGTATCCGCCCATTTTTGGCCGAACAGTCTTTGTCCGAAGAACACTACAGAAATGACTACTTCTGTCATCAGGCCAAACCACGCACCAATTACCCCGTAGCCCATTAGTAAACCTAGCAAGAGTGTCAGCGTAACCGTGACGCCCCAAATGATCACAATTCCCCACTTGGCAACATAGGCAACATCTCCTACTCCGCGAAGTACACTCCGCTGGATGATGTAAAAACCATCGAGGACTAACCAACAACATCCTATGTACAAGACCGTTTGCGACAAATCTATTAGTTCTTTGCCACTTGTTTCTGCAAACAATGAAACTATCTCACGCGACAACAACACAAAAAGAATCGTGCACATTCCCGTGTATGCTGAAGCAACGATTGTCGCGGAGCGGTATACCTTGAAAACCAGTGGAGTTTGCCGAGCACCAATTGCTTGCCCGACAAGAATCGAAGCCCCTTCGCCGATGGCGAGGGCTGGCAGAAACGATAGGTGAACAATTTGTAAAACGATATGGTGAGCAGCAACGTCTTGCTCTGACAAGAAAGATAGTATTGCGGCAATGAACGTGAACGCGGTGACATCTAAGGAAAAGTGAATGCCCAGTGGTAATCCAACTTTGAGTAGTCTTTTAATTCGAGCGCGCTCTCTATTGATACTCAGACTGGACCTTTTGAAATAGAGCATTAGAAGCGCTTCGACGAAACAGGAAAGCACCGTCGCCCAGGCCGCACCGTCAACCCCAAAGCCCCAAACCATTACAAAAAAGTAGTCAGCCACTATGTTGAACAGGTTCGCTATGACGGAAGCTATCATCGGCGATCGAGTGTCGTCTTGAGCGTAGCTAAATTCCCGGACGGCACAGAA
Source organism: Deltaproteobacteria bacterium (assembly GCA_020630875.1). GTDB lineage: Bacteria > Myxococcota_A > Polyangia > Haliangiales > Haliangiaceae > JAHDIH01. The sequence continues at coordinate 668,823 of JAHDIH010000002.1, forward strand.
CAAGAAAACAAAAGGGGAAGAGAAACCTCTAATAACGACGTAATGGCTGGCAAGTATTCCTGATTTTTCAGTGGATGCAAAGATAGGAGTAACCAGCGAGATGAGGGCGAGGCTAATAATCGTTACGATGCTGAGTAATATAGAAACCCATATCGCAGAGCCCAAATATTGAGTTGGTGAGTCATGGTTTGAAGCACCAGCAGCTTGCGCGCCTAGAACTTTGACAGCGCGAAGTGTACCAATTCCAAACGCCAAGAACGTAAAAGAAATGACGCCACCTAATGCTACCGCGGCCAGTTCAGACTGACCGACTTTGCCCAAAAAGTAGGTGTCCGTCACCGTTTTAAGGGCATAGGAAAGCATAGAGACTGCTATTGGTATTGCAAGTAACGTCAAATGCTTTGTCGGTTGGTCCTGCCAATGCAGAAATTTATTTTCTTGTGACATACAACTTCCAACCCTGAAGAAGGGAAATGACGATCCTACATATCTGAGTAGTCCGCAATGAAGAATGTCTAGTGTTTCCTGTTTGGTCGTTAGAACATGTTAGTGGGCTACGATGGTGGCGATTGCTAAGGTGGGGAATGAACCAAAGTACAATAGCGTGCAACCAAACTTCTTTTCGTCGTGTCTCTATAGTAGTGAAAACATTTTTGATACTAGTACTGTTGGTTGGTTGCCATAAACAATGGGAGGAGACGTCTCTTGGCAAAGTCGTCGTTTATAGAAATGGGGTTGCCTATTTTGAGCGAACCGCATCTGCCGAGGATGGTGAGGTAACCTTAATGGTGCCCAAGGATAAAGTGGACGATATGCTCAAGTCACTTAGCGTCCAAGATGCCGATACTCAGCAGCAACTCCCAGTTTCATTTCCGTCGCGTCAAAAATCGGGGAATCTCATTAAGATGAAGGTCACCTTTCCCAAATCGGCGAAACGCATAAAGTTATCGTACGTTGCGGAGTCTCCCGCGTGGAAGCCCAGTTATCGCATCAAGCTAGAGGAAGATGGAAAAGTAAAACTCCAAGGATGGGCGGTGGTAGATAACGTGTCCGGAGAAGACTGGAAAGACGTTTTGGTTGGTGTTGGATCTAGCTCTGCGCTTTCCTTTCGGTACGATTTGTGGAGCATCCAAGATGTGCAAAGGCAAACGTTAAGTAACGGTAGACGACTTGCAGTGGCTCCTCCGTCAGGACTTCGCGGAAGAGCCAGGCCCCAAACGTCAGCTAAGAACGCCGTGACTACGTTAACTTTGGATAAGGAATACCTTGCAAATATGCCGGTTCCTGGACGTACCTTCGATGACGCTTTGGGCGCAGCGGCTGGAACGAGTGAAGGTGGGACGGGAGTGTCATTCTCCGGCAGAACCATTGGCGGAAATCTCTATACCGTCGATGGGGTTAACTCGACTTCTTCATCCCAAGGAACCTTAGGAGCATCTCGTAGCGATCTTAGCCGCATTGCTGACAGAGCAGGCTTGAGCGGCAGACCCTCTGGACCTGAAAGAAAAAGACTCAGGAAAATCAGGGAGGAACGAGCGGCACGTAAACGTGCGGTCGAGTCTATGAAAAGCAAGATGAGTCGCAAGAACGAGCAGATGGCAAAAGAGATTAAGCAAAGCGGCAGAGAGTTTATCATTGAAGGTATCGCCGCCGCGGGAGATAGTAACGGTCAAAGGACTGCAGAAACACGGGCAAACCATCTTCGTAACGAGATGATTAAGAGAGGGGTGGCGCCAAGTAAGCTTTCGATTAGGTGGCGCGTAGGAGATGTTGGCGAACCTGAAACCGTAAAGCTCACGTCGTTGGTTGATGAAAAAATGGAAACCGCGGAAAGTGATAATGCGGTAGGAGAAAGTAAGTTTTCCTCGCTGGTGCCAGTGTCGATTCAGCACAATGGCAGCTCTATGGTGTCGGTGGTGGATAAAACAACGGACGGCGAAACCGTATACCTCTACGATGCTACTTCGGTTCGCGGCAATCAAAAGTACGCATTCAAGTCGGTGCGTTTTCTAAATCCTACCAATCAGCAACTTGAAGGTGGCCCGGTGGTCGTATTTGGCGATCAAACGTTTGTAGGCGAGGGGTTGTCGGATCAGATTGCTCCTGGTGAAGAAACGATTTTACCTTACGCTCTGGATAAGCAGGTTCGTATTGATAAAGAAACAGCGCAAGACTTTAAGCTTTCTGGGATTAAGAGTGTTTTTCCTGGAGGCGCAGTGGTGGAGCAACAACTGGTTCGAGAGACATCGTATGAGCTGTCGAATCGCTCAAACAGACACAGCAAGGTGTTTGTGCGGCACGACAGAGACACCGGATGGAAACAGCTAAGTGGTCCGGTCGCCCATGAAAAGATCGGGAAAATGAGTTTGTTTCCCGTGACCTTGAAAGCGGGAAGTAAAGAGACGCTTTCCGTAAAAGAGATGACCCCGGTAACGGCAACATTCTCATTCAACGATGACAACCAGGTGAAACAGCTTGTTCGGTACGTGAAACAAAATGAAACGCCAATGACAAAATCTCTAAAGTCCATTCTTGCTATTGCTGCAGAGCAAGTAACCAGACGTGCCAATCTCACAAGGCTCGTTAATGCGCTGGACATGTACAGAGAGCGGCAAGCGGAACTTCATGCCCATTTGTTCTCCCTCAAAGCAGTAAAAATGAAAGGCAAAGTAATGAGGTCGCTAGAGAAACAGATGAAAGACAATGGCCAAAAACAGGCAAAAACCATCGAGAAAATCATGAAGATAAGGCAAGAGCATGCCGCCGAGGCAATAAGAATGCGAGAAATGAGCATGCAAGCTTCCGTCTGACAAGGAGCGCGGTTGTGCTTGCAATCCGCGTTCTGGTACAACTTCGTCATGGGAAGCAAGCCTAGGGCAACACTTGATGACAGAGATCGTCCGTGGATTTTTAGAACTTATGCAGGGCATACAAGCGCTAGAGCCTCTAATGAGTTGTTTCGCAATAACTTGAAGAACGGCCAGACAGGTCTTTCCATCGCTTTCGATTTACCTACTCAATGCGGGTACAGTTCCAGCGATCCAATAGCGGAAGCAGAAGTGGGAAAAGTCGGGGTTCCGATCAATACAATAGATGACTTTCACGTGTTGTTTGATGGCATTCCTATTGAGACGATGAACACTTCCATGACGATTAACGCGACTTCAATGTGGCTGCTAGCGTGCTACATCGGTCTTGCAAAAGAACGCGGCGTTGAACTAGCGAAACTGCGGGGCACCACTCAAAACGATATTGTCAAAGAATACCTCGCAAGGGGGACGTACGTTTTCCCTCCTGAGGCTAGTTTTCGGCTTATCTCAGAGATGTATGAGTATTGCTTGGAGGAAATTCCCAATTGGAATCCTTCGAATACTTGTTCCTACCATTTGCAAGAAGCAGGAGCTACGCCCGTCCAAGAGTTGGCTTTCGCGTTAGCCAATGCTATTGAGGTTTTGGACGCCATTAAAGCTCGTGGCAATATGACCACCGATGCTTTTCACAAGTGCGTAGGGCGCATGAGTTTCTTCGTGAATGCCGGCATGCGTTTCGTCGAAGAAATGTGCAAAATGCGGGCGTTTGTTGAACTTTGGCATGACATTACCGCTAATCGCTATGGCGTTACCAATCCCAAGTACCAACGTTTTCGCTACGGCGTGCAAGTTAACTCGTTGGGATTGACCAAACAACAACCAGAGAATAACGCCTGGCGAATATTGATCGAAAGTTTAGGGGTTACCTTAAGTAAAAAAGCTCGCTGTCGTGCGCTGCAGCTTCCCGCTTGGAACGAGGCTCTTTCGCTACCGCGTCCCTGGGATCAGCAATGGTCTTTGCGAATGCAGCAGATTTTGGCGCTAGAAACAGACCTGTTAGAATACCCCGATCTTTTCGATGGGAGTCACGTTGTTGAAACTAAAACGGCAGAGTTGATAGCAAAAACGCAAGAAGAGCTCGCTACCATTGAGAAACTGGGGGGAGTGAAGCGAGCCATCGAATCTGGGTACATGAAAAGTCAGCTTGTGAAATCCATGGGAACAAGAATGGCCTCTATTGAAGACGGTGAGACTCCCGTTGTTGGTGTTAACGTTTATCAAAACGGAATCGATTCTCCGTTAACGCAAGGAGCGGATGGCGGAGTTTTTAAACAAGATAAGAAGTCTGCAGAGGAAGCCGTAGCTGCTCTTGAAGCTACCAAACGGGCGAGAGATGACAGGAAAGTATCTGCAGCATTGGCTGAGTTAAAGAGATGCGCCCAAAGTGGGCAATCGCTAATGGAACCTTCCATTGAGTGCGCGCTTGCGAGAGTAACCACTGGCGAGTGGTCCAATGCGCTACGAGAAGTTTTTGGAGAGTATCGGTCTGCAACCGGAATTGCGGGGCAAAGTTTAGCAAGAGGCGACGGGTTTGATTCTCTGCAAGCTCGCGCCCGAGTATTTCTGAAACGCCATGGACGTCGACCCAAAATGGTCGTTGCTAAACCCGGGCTCGACGGTCACAGCAATGGTGCTGAGATGATTGCCGTAGCCGCAAGAGATTCTGGGTTTGATGTTATTTATCCTGGCATTCGTATGTCACCTTCGGCGCTAGCGGTGTGCGTTGCCGAAGAAAGTGCGGACGTGCTGGGGATCTCACTGCTCTCTGGTTCTCACTTGGCGTTGGTAGGTGAGATTCAAGATAACTTGCAAAAGCTAGAAGTTTCCTCTGAATTGTCAGTGGTCGTTGGTGGTATCATTCCCGCGGAAGATTTCTCAGGGTTAAAAGAGCTTGGAGTCGACGAAGTTTTTACTCCCGCGGATTACCAGCTGACCGACGTCATGTCTCGCGTGATGGACGTGGTTGAGCGAAAAAATGGATTTTGAAAAAGCCTTAGACAGGGATAAAAGACATCTCGCAAAGCTTTTGACGGTTCTTGAAGACCGTCGTGAAACAACGCTAACGAATCGAACCCGAGTAATAAAACAACTGGAAAAGTTACCGAGCCATGGGGTTATCGGAATCACGGGGGCACCAGGGGTCGGCAAATCAACTCTAGTCTCTGCCCTTTCTGGGCGCTTACGTAAGAATGGAACCGTCGCAGTTTTGGCCATTGATCCTTCTAGCATGCGATCAGGCGGGGCGATTCTAGGAGATCGTGCACGCTTGGATTCTGTACCAGAAGACAAAGGATTCTTTTTCAGGAGCCAAGCAAACCAAACGGAGCTTGGTGGACTTGCGCCTAGCAGTTATCTCGTGATGATGGCGTTGTCGAAGATTTTTGATGTTGTGTTGGTAGAGACCGTCGGCGTCGGCCAAAGTGAAACTTCCGTCGCTCGTTACGTGGATCATGTCGCGCTATTGGTCAATCCAGCTGGCGGAGATGGATTGCAAGCGGTCAAGGCTGGCGTGATGGAAGAAGCCGACAGCTTTGTGATTACGAAAGCGGATCTCGTAGACCCTTCAGCCGCTAAAATCGCCCTCGCCAAAGTAGCCAATGGGCGAGCGGTATTCGAAGTTTCTGCACGAGACGGTAGTGGTATGAGGGAATTGACTCAGTCATTTAGCGAACTTCCGACGGCAGGAGGGATTGATGGCAAGTCGCACCACTACTTGGCGCTGTGGATTACGGAACAATTTGGCCGTAGAGGCTTGGAATCTTTTGGTGGAGACCGTGGTTGTGAGCGTATTTGCAAAAATGGCCTTAGTACCGCAATAACCCAGGTGGTGGAGCAATTACAGACCAAGTGATCTTGCTCACCTGCGTGTGGACAGATAACTTGCAGAATATGTCCTTTGCTGATTTTTTTCGTCCTAGATACAGACACTCCGACCCAACTATTCGAGCTGAAGCAATTGAGGATCTCGACGTAGGTGATGTTTCTATATTGAAGAGCGTTGTGCTGAACGATAAAGATGATTCCATTAGGCGTTTGGCGATTGACCGCATTAAAGATCCACAGACGCTATCAGAAGTGGCAAGTTCCATTAGTGAGCCAAAACTAAAGGCCCGCGCTCAGAAGCGCGCTGCCAAACTATGGGTTGGCCGCGCAGTAAAGTCTAAAGACGACGGTGCTTTCGCGGTAGCGATTGGGGCGTTAGAATCTTTGGGGGATAAAAATGCAATTGGTCAAGTGGTTGCTAAAGTTGAACAACAAGACAAATGGAAAAGGGCACTTTCCAAGATCGATGACGAGCGGGCGCTAGCGGAGCTTGTTCGAAGCGTAGCTAATAAAGAAAAACGGCAAGCGTGCCTTACCGCGATTCGGTCTGAATCAACGTTGCGAACGGTCGCTTTAGAAGCGAAATACAAAGACTCAGGAATCTCAGCGGTAGAAAGAATCGAAAGCCAGAAAGATCTCGAGCTTCTGATCGCAAAAGCGTCTCACAAAGCCGTAAAAAACGCGGCGAAGCGCAAGTTAAATCAGTTGCAGGGAGGTAGCCCAAAGGCCGTAGCAGCCGTTGCCGAACCACAGGTGGCTGATGAATACCGAAGGACTTCTGCCGTTCAATCGCAGCTCACGTTACAGATGGAAAAGTTCGCCGCGGGCAACGAGTGGGTGGATTCCAAAGAACGGGTAGAGACGCTTTCGCAAGAGTGGTCAAACTTGAGTGTGGCCCACTTGGATGCTGAAAAAACTCAGCGCTTTGAAACTGCTGTCAGCAAGTATTGGGCAAGAAGAGAAAAGTACGGAAAGGGCGCGGATACGATACTGGCGAAGCGAGTCCTCTCTGAGGTTGAGACTGATACTCCGGTCGATGATTCTTCTTCTTTCGCACCAACCGAAAAAACGGTACGTGATACCGAAGCTGCTGGTACCCAAACCGCCAAGTCTCCGGAAAAAAAGGAACGTGTAGATCCTCGAAAAGCAGCCGTAGAGCAGGCCAAACAACGATTGTCACTCTTCGTCGAGACTTTGACAGAGTCCCAAGATGAAAAAAATATAGGAAAACTTTCTAAGTTGGCTTCCGAGGCTAAGGATAACGCAAGTTATGCCAGAAAAATAGAAGACAAGTATCCAGAGCTTAAATCCAAATTCGACGAGCTTCGTCAAGCGCTGATCGTCAAACTCGGTGAACTTCGCGAGGCAGAAGATTGGCAAAGATGGGCGAACGTGGGAAGGCAAGAAGCAGTGATCGCTGAAGCTCAGAAACTACTTGAATCTGAAGAAAGAGGGTTAGCTGCAAAGCTTAAGCGCCTGCAACGTTCCTTTAAAGAAGCGGGTCCTGTACCTCGCTCTAAGAATCAAGAACTTTGGGACAAATTCAAAACCATAAGCGATCAAGTATACGACAAAGTAAAAGAAGAACGAAAGGTCGTAGAATTTGAGCGCAAGGAGAATCTGCAAGCGAAGCGGACACTTTGTGAACAAGCTGAATCCTTGCGCGACTCGACGGATTGGGATGCAACGGCCGCAGAAATGAAAAAACTCCAAGAGAGCTGGAAGTCCATTGGGCCGGTTCCCAAAAAGTACTCTGAAGAAATATGGCAGCGTTTTCGTACGGCCTGCGATGCCTTTTTCGAAAATCGAAAGCCGCACTTAGATTCGCGATTGAAAGAGCAAAACGATAACTTGGCTAAGAAGACGGCACTTCTTGAGAAAGCGAAGCAGCTTGCAACTAGCGAAGACTGGGAAACCACAGGCAAGGCACTGCGGGATTTACAGAAAGAGTGGAAAGAGGTTGGACACGTTCCTCGAGAAAATGCCAACGAGATCAATAAGGGTTTCCGAGAAGCCTGCGACTCGTTCTACAAAAGTCGAGACGCCCATCGAACCAAGCAGTTGCAAGAAAAACAAACGGAGTTACAAGAGTGGCAACAAGGGGTCGCCTCTCTTTCATCGATGGAAGCTACCGCCGAGTCTAAAGATGCCGCTTTGGCGTTACGTCAGAAACTGTTTTCATTGGATTTACCTAACGACAAGCGTAAGACCTTCTTTGGCCAATTGAATACAGGAATTGCTTCTCTCATGGCAAAAGATGCCGGTCTTTTTGCTGGTTCGGAATTGGATGCTACGGATACAAAAACGCGTAAAGAAAAGCTACTTAACCGTGCTGAAGAGCTTGCCGCGTGTAGAAAACCAAAAGTAGAGGCTGATCTTTCGTCTACCATTGACATTGCAGCAACACTTCAGAACGCACTACAAGAAAATGCGTTGGGGGTCGAGCCGCAGACTCCTGATGGCCGCTCCTTTGAAGCGGTCGTAGAGGAGCTGCAAGAAGCTTGGCAAAGACTTGGTCCTGTGCCGGGTGACGAAGGGCTTGAGATGGAAAGTCTTTTCAAGAAACGTTGCGATCTTGCGCTGGGAAAGATGCCTCGCAAGAAGCCGACGACGGATCTGTCGTCTCTACTTTGAGGAACGATAATAACGCGTTGCGTAGCGACGACTTCCGACAACGCACGACATGTAGGCATGGTTTCTGAGGATAAACTAATGTGGACGGCGGGTAAGGGCGTAGGATACCATTCCTTTACTGTGCGTATATTAATTACAGCGTTATTACTTTTTGGATGTGCAAAGTCGGAAGAAGCTGGAATCGACATAGATGGTGGTGATGGAAAAATTGATGATCCATGCAACGGACTTCCATGTGAAGCTTACTACGTCGATGGTACGTCAGGGTCCGACGCGAACATTGGTTCGGCAGACAGCCCATTCGCTACGGTCATCACCGCATTAGAGCGCAGTCGTAGTAATTCTCGCGCAATATTTGTCGCCAAAGGAAATTACGAGGGCTCCATTGAGTTGGTAAACGGAGTGTCGGTTTATGGTGGTTTCAATGGCGACGACTGGACACGTGACGTCGATAAGAATCGCACGGTAATTACCGGCGGCCTTCGCGCACTGAAAGCAGTGAACATTTCCAAAGAGACAGTGGTAGACGGACTAGAAATAAAGAGCTCGGACGCAGATGAAGAATCTGAATCTACCTTCGCGGGATGGATCGAGGACAGCCAAGGTCTTGTGTTACGAAACATGAAATTTAGAGCTGGAGTGGGAGCGGCAGGGATTGCTGGCGAAAATGGCAACAGCGGAGCCGCCGGCAGTGCTGGCTTTCAAGGCAATCCTGGTTGTGAAGATGGAGGTCTTTTTTGCTCAAAGTGTTCTCGGCCCGTCGGTGGTCGTTCCGGACCTAGTCAGTGCGCGATGCATGGTGGTGCTGGAGGGCAACCAGGCAATGGAAGTGGCGCGGGACTTCGTGGACTTACGGGAGTCGGCGGCGCACTTGGTGGCAACGGCGGGCATGGAAGTGGCAACGGTCACGGTTCCGTGGGAAGCCCCGGTGCCAACGGCCAAAACGGAAACAGCGGTACGGCAGGAATGGAAGTGGGAACTATTGTGGAGGGAGAATACCTTCCTTCTCACGGCACCAATGGTACGTCTGGGACCGACGGCGGCGGCGGCGGAGGAGGAGGCGGTGGCGGCGGCGGAAACGATAGTTGCAATTCGTACGGCTCCTCTGGCGGTGGCGGAGGAGGAGGCGGTTGTGCCGGTCAACCTGGAACGGCGGGAACTGGTGGTGGAGCAAGTATCGCGCTCGCAGTAATTAATTCCGACGTTTCAATCGAAGCCTGTGAGCTGACCAGTAGTCTTGGCGGGAATGGCGGTGCCGGTGGTAATCCTGGAATCGGTGGCACCGGTGGCAATGGAGGAGCTGGTGGCAATTATGGCGGAAGCGGACAACAAGATGATGGAGGAAACGGTGCACGCGGTGGCTCTGGTGGTCTTGGTGGAAACGGTGGTGCAGGTGGAGGTGGTGGAGGTGGCCCCTCCATTGCACTTTTTTGCACGGGTGACGTTTCCATAGATTTATCGTCTACCGATTTGCAAAAGGGAGAAGCTGGAATCGGCGGAGCCGCTCATGCCTCTGGTAATGCAGGTGCGGATGGTTTATCGGCGCAGTCTTACAATTGCGGATTACTTTAGCTCTATAATTCGTCGACGTTTCTAGCTTCGGCTTGGGTGATAACGGGTGACTGCCTGTATTTGGAAAATTGTTTTATCATGAGCAGGGCCGGGAAAAATCCGACGCACGAGATACCCAGGGAAATGTAGAACTCTTTGTAGCTAGCGATCCACATAAGATATTCAAACAAGCTTGCTGCATCATCATACTCCAACATGTGGACAACATGCCCCCCAATGAATATTGTCAATACAGTCAGGACAGATATAGGACCCATCCATCGCGCCAATTTAGGTCTCCAGCTTCTTCTAAGAAGGTAGTTGAGTAGGATGTAGTTCAGCAACATGGCTACTGGAAGTATCCAAGTCGCGGACCACGAGAAAAGACTCTTCAAGTAGCCTAAGCTAACGCTGTATCCGAGTTGAAAATCATTGGGAATTATGAGGACGACAATTGCAAAAGCAGCCCAAAATAAACTCCAAAGAATTAGTGAAATGTTTCTAGCCATACTACACGATTATAGATAGAAACTCCTAAATCAATACTTCCACTCGGAAGAAAAAGAGTCCGATCGTCTTTCTAGTCACATCGAGGCCCCTAGGCCTGAGCTGCGAGCTTGAATGTACGTGCGTCGCCCCACGCACGACATTCTGCAGCTACTAGTGAGAGGCAGGCGTGGCGCGATGTAAAAACAATTTATTGCGGCTCCACAACAAATGGGGGAGTTAAGGATAGAGAGGGACGTGAAATTTCTGGCGTCGCTACGTTGGGTTCTTGGATTACCCAAATGCTTCCAGTAGTGGGCATGCATAGATTCCCAAGAGTATCTACTTCTACATAGAGCCCCGTTAGTTGGATCAGCGTTAGCGCTTCTTTGTTGTAGAACTTTCCTCCATATTCTACTGCGGCTTGCTTATAACGAGAGGGTTCGTAGCTAAAGTACTTAATTCCAGTGCAGTTGGCGGAGGTATAAAGTGTATAGGCGGCGTCTAACGGAGGAGCTGTCACATGCCAGTCGGTAATTTGTCCCTGAATGGTGCTTTCCCTGGCGCTTTGCCAAATGACCCCTTGAGAATCTTCAAAGGTCGGACTTGCTTCACCACGAAATGGACCAAGGTACTGGTCCGCTCCATCGAGCCAGACTAGTTCACCTCCGGAACCTGCAGGTCCGGGAGAGCCGGTGGGGCCTTGCAGTCCCTGAGGTCCTATCGCACCGGGAATTCCTTGAGGCCCTATCGCACCAGGAATTCCTTGAGGACCCGTTGGCCCTATTGATCCTTCAGCACCGGGAGGCCCTTGCGGCCCAATGGGCCCTTGTGGTCCTCGTTCCCCTTGGGGGCCCGGAGGTCCTTGTTCACCTTGCTCACCTTTTTGTTCGTCTTGGGGGGAATTTTCAGGAGCATCATCGCAAGCAACGAGTGCAAACAGGCAAAGGGAAACAAGCAATTTAAGCGTCATCGAGACAGGCTAGCACCAACAGGAAGTAACGCTAGCAAATTTTTCCGAGCATCCTTAATTTAGAGCTTACTTCATCAATAACGCACTTCGCGACATTACACGGTCTCAGTACATATGTCTTAGGTTCACCAGGAACGAAAGTGTCGTTTTTTCGAGATCAAAGAAGCAACAAGTGATACGAAGCGGCCATGCGATTCGCCGTTTTGTTACTCATCATTTCATGTTCTACCAGCGAAGTTTCAAAGCCGGTAAAAAGCAGTGATAGTCCCATGCCGACTTACGCTCTGCCGACGGACGTAGCACCACTTGCCTACGATGCTGCACTGAGCCTAGAGCCGCAGAAGTCCGACTTTTCTGGTGAGATTCGTATCAAGATCGCAACGTCGAAAGCCATGAAGTCTATGTGGCTTAATGCCAGAGATTTAGAAATTACAAAGGTGACTTTGACAGGAAGTAACCACCGCGTGTCCGTAGGCCGCATTGATGGCAATAACTTCGCTGAGATCCTCTTTGATTCAACCCTCCAGCAAGGAAAGTACGAACTACAAATTGCTTACAAAGGGAAGATCTCGGATAAGTCACTGAGTGGCATCTTCTCACAAAAAGAGGAAGGTCTAGATTACCTCTACACGCAGTTTGAAGCGATTCACGCACGCGCAGCGTTTCCTTGCTTTGATGAGCCCCATCATAAAGTCCCTTGGACAATCTCCATAAAAACCAACGAGGGTAACAAGGCATTTTCAAACAATACTCTAAAGAAAGCAACGAAGAGCAATGATGGGATGATGACGTATGAGTTTGCGACCACTAAGCCGATTCCAAGCTACTTGGTAGCGTTTGCCGTAGGGCCTTTTGAAGTTGTGGATGGTGGCACGGCAGGGCGCAATAATACCCCGCTTCGCTATATCGTTCCAAAAGGGAAATCCCATGAAGCACGGTATGCCGTTGCGGCCACTCCGGAAATACTCTCAAGGATGGAGGACTATTTCGATTTGCCCTATCCCTATGAAAAGTTAGATAGTATCGCAATACCTTCATTCTTCGGAGCAATGGAAAATCCTGGTCTTATTACCTATGCTTCTTCGATTCTAACTAGCGATCCTAAACAAGAAAACGTTAGTTTCTACAAACGGTACTCGGTCGTTGGGGCGCACGAGATTGCTCACCAGTGGTTTGGTAACTTGGTCACCATGAAATCCTGGGAGGATCTATGGCTAAACGAATCCTTCGCAGATTGGATTGCAGACAAGGTCGCTTACTCAATCAACCCAAGCTGGAATCCGGAGCTTCCACGTAACAGATCAAGACGACGAGCGATGAGCGCCGATGCAAGACCGTCAGTTAAACCGATTCGCAATCCTGTGACTTCCAATGATGAAATTTGGGGATCCGGAGGGGCTATATTCTACGCAAAAGGAGGATCAGTGCTAACTATGTTCGAATCCTGGATTGGCAAAGATAAGTTCAGAGCAGGACTTAGAGACTACATGCGAACCCATGCGTGGAAAAACGCAGAGGCAAAAGATTTTTTCACGGCGCTTTCAAGGCAAAGCAGTCCTCAAGTGATTCAAGCCTTTCAGTCTTTTGTCGACCAACCAGGAGTACCAGAAGTCAGCGTAGCGCTTTCTTGTGGGACCGCCAATACCTTGAAAGTCCAGCAGAAACGCTACACTCCAAAAGGCGCAACTTCTAAGGCGGCAAAGTGGGACCTTCCATTTTGCTATAGGACCCCCAAAGGTAGTAACTGTCAGATCGTGGGCGATGCCGTTCAAACGATTGATCTTGGTAAGGTCTGTCCACAATGGATCACCGCCAATGATGGTGGCACCGGCTATTATCGCGTTAGCTACGAAAAAAAACTCGGCAGAAATAACCTGCTGAACGCTGACTTGTCCTCCTTCGAGAAGGTCGTTTTACTGAACGATATGCGTGCGCAAATAGCCACGGGAAAAATGACGCGCGTTGAATCATTGCAGGTTATTGACGATCTTGCTCGAACGACTACAAACCCACAGGTGCTGTCAGAGTTGCTATCTTTTCTTGTGTCCAAGGAGCGCCACGTTGAAGAAAAGTATCATGCAAACTACGAGAGATTCATACGTAAGTCCTTTGGTGGTGCGGCGAAACGAATTGGGCTGCTTCCCAAAAAGGGGGAAGATGATGCCGCACGAGCATTGAGAAGTTCTCTTTCCTATTCTGTGGCAATTGCTGGAAAAGATCCGGAAATAATTAAGCAGGCAAAAAAACTCACTCAAAAGTGGCTCAAAGATCATCTTAGTATCCCTGAAGATTCAGTCGGGTTGGTCACTGGTATTGCTGCCCATTATGGTGACGCCAAATTGTTTGACCATGTGCTTGGGTTGGCGAGTAAGGAAACCAATACCAAGAGACGTCGTCGGTATCTCGGCATCTTAGCCTCGTTTGAGGACCCAGAGCTCATCAAGCGAGGGTTAGAGATTACGCTGACGGATCAGTTCAACTATCGTGAGTTGGGCTTTGTCAGCGCTGGTCTCGGAAATAAGAAGACTCGAAAGTTTACCTACGATTTCGTTCTTAACAACTACGACGGTCTTCTGAAGAAAATGTCCAAGAGAGACGAGTCCAACATGCCGAGAGTCGGAGCCTATTTTTGCACTACCAATGAGGCAGCTCAGTTGACCAAAGACTTGTCGGCGAAAATGAAGAAAGTCGATGGTGGTGAAAAATCTCTAGAGAGAGTTGTTGAAGGAATTAAACTATGTGAGGCCCAGGTTGGGAACTTAAAGCCCGTTAGCTTGTTTCTTTCAAAGTATTAACCCTACGCTTCAGCGTCGCTAGTATCGCTAGAAGTATAAACGCTAACGAATCGCCACCGGAGCTGCAACTTCCACCTTCGAGATCGCGTCCTTCCCAAAAGCCATCGCCGTTAGCGTCCGGGTCGCAAAGGTCGCCAAGGCCGTCGT
>JAHDIH010000005.1 GCA_020630875.1 Deltaproteobacteria bacterium
TGGCGTCGGTATCTTTCTGAAGGTTGTCGAATTTGATCTTCCAGTCGTTACCAGCTTTGATTTTAGCGTCGGTGTCTTTTTGAAGGTTGTCGAACTTGATGCGCCATTCGCCAGCGCCCTTCAGCTTTGCAGCAAGGTCGTTGTTGTCTTTTTGAAGGTTGTCAAACTTGATTTTCCATTCGCCAGCAGCTTTGAGCTTTGCAGCAAGGTCGTTGTTATCTTTTTGAAGGTTGTCAAACTTGATTTTCCAATCGCCAGCGCCTTTCAGCTTGGCAGTAAGGTCGGTGTTATCTTTTTGAAGGTTGTCGAATTTGATTTTCCAGTCGCCAGCGCCTTTGAGCTTAGCAGTGAGGTCGGTGTTATCTTTTTGAAGGTTGTCAAATTTGACTTTCCAATCGCCGGCAGCTTTAAGCTTTGCAGTGAGGTCGGTGTTATCTTTTTGAAGGTTGTCAAACTTGATTTTCCAATCGCCAGCGCCTTTGAGCTTTGCAGTGAGGTCGGTGTTATCTTTTTGAAGGTTGTCGAACTTGATTTTCCAATCGCCAGCGCCTTTGAGCTTTGCAGCAAGGTCGGTGTTATCTTTTTGAAGGTTGTCGAACTTGATTTTCCAATCACCAGCGCCTTTGAGCTTTGCAGCAAGGTCGGTGTTTTCTTTCTGGAGTTTTTCGAATTTGATTTTCCAATCATTGGCGCCTTTGAGCTTTGCAGCAAGGTCGGTGTTTTCTTTTTGGAGGTTGTCAAACTTGATTTTCCAGTCCCCACCACCTTTGAGCTTGGCTTCCAGGTCTTTGATTGTCGTTTGAAATCCTTTTTCTGAAAGGTTCCAAGCATCCTTGTCTGACTTCCAATCAGACTTCACCTTGAGGAGTCCGTTGTAGTCGGTGTTCAAGTTGTTGAATTGATCTTGAAGTTTACCGAACTTGAGTTCCCACTCCTTTGCGGCGTTCTCTCCGTTAGCGGAATTGCGTTTGTACGTTGTCCATTGGTCGGTTACTTCTTCATAGTTTTTGTCCCAGAACCACTTTCTAAGGTAGTAGCCCAAGCCCAATGCAAAAAGTACAGGAATTAGTGATTTAAAAATTACGAATAATAGTCCCATGATGATTTCTCCTTAGCGTTTGACGCGGATTTCAATGCGTCGGTTTTGTGCGCGCCCTTTAGCTGTTTTGTTTGTAGCGAGAGGGCGTTTCTCACCAAAACCAATTGATTCCATTCTAGAGCTGTCGATATTGAGCGCTGATAGTGCCTCAGCAACAGCTGCAGTTCTTCGTTGGCTTAGCGCCTGATTCATGTCGTCTTTACCAACATCGTCGGTATGACCCTCGATTGAAATGATTCCGGGGCAGTTAGACGCGATTGACGCAAGGTTCGTGATCAACTTCTTTGATTGCTTACTGATGAAAGCGCTACCAGACTTGAATCGAATCTTTTTCTTGCTGAGTAGATCGGCAAACTGTTTGTCGCATGCGTCCGCTGCTTCGTTGAGATTCAGGCTGTTAGTCCCACCTGTGAAGTGCTCAGGGAAAGCTCCGAGCAGTGATGCATGGTAATCTTTGTCTTCGGTGTTGACCCACCCAGAGAACGTTAGTGTTCCGCTATTGAGCGTTCCAACTCCAGGTTTGAGTTTTTTGGCACCTGCGAGGAGCCGCGTTCTTACCTCGTTGTACTGGGGATAAGGTTGCCCGTTCACCACAGTGATCTCGTGGGTCGCTCCAGGAAACTCAGTTTCGATTTCTGAGATTAGCGTCGCTTTGTCCGCTTCGGTTGGCACGTCCGATACGAAGTGTATCGCTCCGTCTTTTCCGATCGTGATTTTTGAATCGTAATGACGAGGCAGCACGACAACTTTTGGCGTCTCGACAACTTTTACGTCGTCAACAATCACTTTGGTCGGACAAAGGGCAGAAGAACCTAAAACGCCACACTTGGTTGCGAGTACGGTTTCTACTGCTTTTTCTTTGGCTTCTTCGCTTGGCAGCAATCCTTCAAGATACACGTGTTGACCATCCACATCTTTAATAGATACGTTGCCGATGTCAGCTGAAGCTAATTTAGCCGACACGTGCTCGTAAGTTGGTTGTTGTACGTTTCTTCGAGCCGACCACACAAGTAGCGCTCCCAGAATCGATAAACCGAGCAATGGCTTCCACCATGCCCCGTTGGCTTCGTCGCGACGAATCCATCGCTTGATTGTTGTTACTTTCAGTTCACCCACATTTTCCTCCGTTGTGTCCAAATGACGGACGAAACCTACTTTGGGTCACTTATAAAAGCAATCGTTTTCACGATTAGCGTGAAAGCAATTCATGTGGCTGCAATACGTAAGAATTTCTAGTTACTTATACTTCGAATAATCTCAGTAAGTAGCCCTTGGAAGGTCTTTTTGACCCGGTTGGCAACCTCAGTAACTTCGCTATGGTCGAGTAACTCGCTGGATAAACCGGCGCCATAATTGGTAATGCACGAGATCCCTAAGACTCTTGCGCCCATGTGCCGTGCCGCGATTACTTCTGACGCGGTGGACATTCCGACCGCGTCACCTCCAATCACTTTTGCGAAGCGTACTTCTGCCGGAGTTTCGTAGGCAGGACCATCATTTGCTACATAAACCCCTTGCTGTAGCGTAGTTCCCATTTGTTCTGCTGACGCAAGGGCGATATTTCGCAGCTCGAGGCTGTACGCTTCGGTCATATCTGGAAATCGTGGACCAAGCCTTTCCTCATTGGGGCCGTTTAAAGGGTGGCCGGACTGCAGTCGAATATGGTCTGTGATTAGCATCAGCGTTCCAGGAGGCCATTCGGGATTTAGGCCTCCCGCTGCATTCGTAATAATTAGGGTGGTGATGCCGCTCGCGATCATGGTTCTTATCGGCATGACGGTTTCCTGTGCGGTGAAGCCTTCATACCCGTGGAGACGTCCCTGCATGGCAAGACAGTGTGTGCCATTTAGCGTTCCGCTGACAAACTGTCCTTTATGGCCATGAACGGTAGAGCTTGGCAGCCCTGGTACAGCTGAGTACGGTATTTCGATTTTCTGCGCGAACGTATCTGCGAAGGGACCAAGTCCACTTCCAAGCACCAAACCAATTTTTGGCGTTCGTCCCTGTAGCTTTTCGGTAAGTACGGCAGAACAGTTCGTGATTTGTTCAAAAAGGCTCATCTTAACACCTCTAGTATTCTGGTCTTTTTGGTTGGTTGAGTTACGTCGGCGATGTTAGTGGCATTGACAATCAGCTTCGTTGCTTCATCTACGCCGACGTTTTGGTGGTAAAGCTTAGCGATAGGTTGTCCTTCGGTAACCGCATCACCTTGGCGAACGCACATTTCTACTCCCACTGAGTGGTCCACTTTGTCGGTGACTTCTTTTCTTCCGGCACCTAATTCTAAAGAGGCAAGACCGATATCTTTAGATAGAAATCCAGAAATAAAGCCGGTGGCGGGGCTGGTAACCTCAGTGATGTGGGGCGCGATGGCAAGAACGCCTTTGGGGTTCGTGGCCACCTCTGGATTTCCTCCATGAGCTTGCACCAGCTCTTCGAATTTCTTAAGTGCGCTACCATCATTTAAGGACGTTTGGATCGCTGTGAATCCTTCTTCGGGACTACTGGCAATTCCCGCTAGCCACAGCATTTCGCCTCCTAGGGCGCAGGTGAGTTCTTTGGTATCTGCTGGTCCTTTCCCTTG
Source organism: Deltaproteobacteria bacterium (assembly GCA_020630875.1). Taxonomy (GTDB): domain Bacteria; phylum Myxococcota_A; class Polyangia; order Haliangiales; family Haliangiaceae; genus JAHDIH01. Next base: position 3,684 of record JAHDIH010000005.1, read on the forward strand.
CAGGACTTCGATGGACTCTAACATTTCGAGTGCGTTACCCACGTAGTTGCCAATTGGGTTGTCCATTTCTGTTAAGAGAACCGAGCAGCGCTTGCCAGACCCTTTGGCTATTCCCATGATTGCGGTGGCTAGCTTTTTGGCATCAGCCATATTTTTCATAAAAGCACCTGTGCCAACTTTACAATCAAGCACAAGCCCATCGATCCCCTCTGCGAGCTTCTTAGACATGATGGAAGAAGCGATAAGAGGAACCGATTCAACCGTCGAAGTAACATCTCTCAGCGCATAAAGTCGCTTGTCGGCAGGTGCGATGTTTTTGGTTTGTCCGATCATGGAAACGCCAAGTCGAGACACCATGGTACAAAACGCTTCAGCGGTTAGGTTTACGTTGAATCCTGGGATGGATTCTAACTTATCAAGCGTTCCACCTGTATGGCCGAGCCCGCGTCCTGAGATCATTGGAACGAAGCCTCCGCAGGCGGCAACGGCGGGCGCCAGCGGAATTGAAATCTTGTCTCCAACACCGCCTGTGGAATGTTTATCGACGCATTTGCCGGTAACCTGATGAGATAATACTTCTCCGGAGTGCAACATGGCTTGCGTCCAGTTCGTCATCTCTTCATTGGTCATTCCTCTCCAAAATATAGCCATTAGTAGCGCGGATACTTGGTAGTCGGGAATCGAGTCGTCGGTAATGCCGGCGATTATTGTATCGATCGCTTGTTGAGATAGCGCATTTCCATCGCGTTTCGTTTGAATTATTTGAGTGGTATTGAGAGGTGCCATACTATTTCGATAAAAAGAGGAAAAGCCCCGTTAGGAAAAACATCAGTGAGAGGGCCACCAGCCCGATAATTAGTGGCGAAGTGCCACCACGACGGGGCTGTTGGTGCTCTGGAAATGTAGGGGCAAGGCTGTTTATTGGTTCTGTCCGGTGAGGCGTTGGTCTTGAGACTTCGCTGGAGCATTGGCTCACTACTTGCGGGTAACTTGGTCTTGCTCGTCTTTTCTTTGCCATCATCGTCTGAGCCAGACCAGCCAGTCCTCTATCGACTTGTGGGGCGCGATCCAGTGCATTAGGTACAGGGTTTTTAAGATGGCGTGCCACCACTTTTAAGTATTTGTCCTCTGCGGCGACGCCAGTCCGATAGGGCGGCGACCCGGTGAGTAGGAAATACAACGTGCCTCCAAGAGCATAAATATCTGCCCGTTCGTCTAGGCTTTCTCCACGAGCTTGTTCGGGGGCAATGTAGTCTGGAGTTCCAACAACTACTCCTAGTGCGGTGAGTGCGGGTTCGGCTTGAGGATCCATAGGTTTGGCAAGTCCAAAGTCCGTTACTTTAACGTCACCGTTTTTGAGCATGACAAGGTTCGAGGGTTTTACGTCTCGGTGAATCACGCCGGCTTGCGCTGCTCCTTGAAGGCCTAGAGCTGCATGATGAATGGCTTTTGCTGCGGCATCTCTGGCCAGCGGGCCTTGTCTTTTGACGATGGAGCCAAGATCTTCTCCGACCAAAAGTTCCATCGCAATATAGGGCCGCCGGTCGTACTCTCCTGTGGAGAACACTTGCACCACATGAGGGTGTGAAATCGCAGCGACAGCACGTCCTTCACGGGTAAAGCGGGCGTGTAATTCTTCATTTTGTCTGTGTTTGGGACTAAGAATCTTGAGCGCGACAAGGCGGTTGAGTTTAGTATCCAGCGCTCGATAAACGTCTCCCATCGAGCCAGATCCGATAAGGTCTTTGATCTGGTAGTGGTCGATTAGGACCCCTTCGGTAATGGACTGACGCATTGCTGAAAGACTACCTTGCACGGGTAAGAAAGGTACAGAGGGAAACGCAGGTTAGAAATTACGCGCCGCGTCGTTGCGGTTCGCAATATTTTCAAAGCGCGTATATCGGCCTTCAAATATCGTTTCGACGGTTCCGGTCGCACCGTGCCGGTTCTTTCCTAAAATGATCTCGGCAATTTTTTCGTTTTCGGTGTCTTTGTTGTAGACGACATCACGGTAGATGAAAAGGATGACGTCAGCATCCTGTTCGATCGCTCCGGACTCACGAAGATCGGACAGCATCGGGCGTTTGTCGGTCCTGGACTCCAAGCTACGATTGAGCTGGGACAGTGCCACTACCGGGCAACCAAGTTCTTTGGCCAATCCCTTGAGTCCTCGTGAAATTTCAGAAATCTCTTGTTCGCGGCTCGCTTTACGAGCTTGTGCACTACCGCGCATGAGTTGAAGGTAGTCTACGAGGATGAGCCCGTAGTCTTTCTTCTGGAAGTTTTCTTTGGTGGTCGCAAATCGCCGTGCACGAGCACGTAGTTCTCTTAGCGACAGTGCTGGCGTGTCATCGATCATGATCGTGGCAGACGAGAGCGTGTTCGCTGCGTAAGTTAAGTTCGTCATGTCTTGCTTTTGCAACTGACCGCGCCGCAGAGCTGAGGAGTCAACGCGCGCTTCAGAACACAACATACGCTCTGCCAGCTGCGTAGATGACATCTCTAGCGAGAAGATCAATACCGGCCAGCCGGCAAGGGCTGCATTTTGCGCAAGAGAAAGAGCAAAAGAGGTTTTGCCCATCGCAGGACGAGCGGCGAGAATCACGAGTTCCGTTGGTTGCAATCCCGCCGTTTTAGTATCCAGCTCGTTAAAGCCAGAAGCAATGCCGGTGATACCTCCCACCGCATTAAACCTTTCGTCCAGCGAGTTAAATACCGTTTTGACCAGCCCTTTAATCGGGACGGGGCCTCCTCGGGATTCTTGTTGCGTAATTGCAAAGATTTTACCTTCAGCATCATCTAAGAAGGTGGCGACATCTCCAAGCTCTTCGTATCCTTGGGCCGCGATATCAGAAGCCGCCAAAATGAGTTCTCTGGCGGCGTTCTTATCGCGAACGATTTTTCCGTAGTGACCAACGTTGTCTGCGGTCGGGACTCGAAGCGCAAGTTGAGACAGGTAAGCCAAACCGCCTACGGCCTCTAACTTCCCGGCACGACCTAGCGCATCTTCAAGCGTGATTTCATCAATTGGATCCGAGCGTGTTTCTAGCTCCCTCATCGCCGCGAAAACAGCTTTGTGTTTCGGATCGTAGAAATGATCAGGCGTAAGGAAATCTAGTTGGTTAAGTGCGTCATTGCGCAACATAACTCCGCCTAGCACGCTGGCTTCAGCATCTAGGTTGTTGGGCAGCACCCGAGACATTGATAGTTCTCGCTAGTCTTTGGCTTTTGAGACGACCCAGAATTTGAGAGCAGCGACTACGTCGCCCCCAAGCTCAATTGGTACTTCGTATTTTCCGAGCGCTTTGATTGGCTCAGGAAGATCAATTTTTCTTGGGTCAACTTCAAGCTTTGCTCTCGCTAGTTGATCGGCGATATCACGCTTAGTCACAGAACCAAAAAGTTTCTCGTCTTCACCGACAAGTCGCTCGAACTGTAAGGTCATACCGTTGAGTCGTGAGGCAATCGTTTGCAGCTCGCCTCTAAGTTTCTCTGCACGTGCAGAGATGATTCGTTTGTTGTGTTCAAGTTCTGCAACGTTTCTTGAGGTTGCAGTCATTGCAAAGCCTCGAGGCAGAAGGTAGTTACGCCCGTAACCTGGTTTCACTTTTACAAGCTCTCCCGCACGGCCGAGGTTTTTCACGTCTTTAGTTAGAATTACATCCATGACAATCTCCTATTCCGCAGTTTCTGCTGGTGTGGCTTCTACTGGTACGGTGTCAGTATCTTCGGCTTCAGCTTGTGGCGCCGCATCGGTGCCTTCGGCTGCTTCCACGGTTTCTGCAGTTTCGTCGCCATCCGGCTGACGTTGACCGGTGTACATGTCCTCTTCGTCGGCGGCAGTATTAGCTGCTGCTTCAAAAATTTCCTCGTCTGCGCCAGGCCGCGCTGCCGGGTCAATATCTTCGTCAATACGAGTGGTGAGGAAGCGCATTACGCCATCCATCATTCTCATGTTGCGTTCGAATTCGGTGATTACATCCGGCGTCGCAAGGTACTGCCAGTAGAGGTAGATGCCTCGTCGTTCTTTCGATACTTCGTAGGCAAGTCGTCGCTTGCCCCAGTTGTCTACCTTCATTACTTTTCCGCCACGCTCTTCGATAATTTCGCGGAACTTTTTGTTGTAAGTGGCTACTTCATCGTTACCGGTGTTGGGGCGAAGGATGTAGATGGTTTCGTATTCTCTTTTTGTGTTGGGATTGTCCCGAAGACTTGGTAGTTGAGTCATTTTTATTCCTTTTGGACGTTAGGCTGGACTGTTCCAGCAAGGGAGGGCATTTATGTACCGAGGTCATCAGAAGGTCAAGAGCAAAGATGTGCCAACAAGGGTGAGTGTGACTCAATTTCGCTGTGGCTTAGCCCCGACATTGCCCATAGAACGCTGGCAGCCATGACTGCAATGAGCACTACAAGAAAAATCACTCCTGCCCACTTTGCATTGGAGCTCTTGCCGTAAGCAATGATGTAGATAGGGGAGGCCAGCAATAGTCTCGCACCAGCGGCAAGAAGCTCGAGTTCTGTGCCATTAAGCGCCACATCAACTATCACCAACGCAATCAGCACGATGCCGATTATGAAAAACAGCTTTGGTTTAAGTTTAGAATAGCTTGAGTTCTTCCTTATTGTTTTCGATTGTAGAAGTTCATCGCGTCGCTAACACCGTCCTTGACTATGGCTTTTGCGGCGGAAATTGCCGTCTCGACATCCGCGGGTAAACCTTCCGATTCACTCGGTGAGAATTTTCCGAGTACCCACGGAGTGACATTCCCTCCCGGCGGACGGCCGATGCCAACGCGAATTCTCAGGAAGTCTTTAGAACCGGTCTGTGCCTCGATAGAGCGAAGGCCGTTATGCCCACCAAGTCCGCCTCCTTCTTTTATCCGAATGGTTCCAGGTTCAAAGTCGAGTTCATCGTGGACCACGATTAATTGCTCAACGGGAATTTTATAGAAGCTGAGCATTCGCGCGACAGCAAAGCCAGAGCGATTCATAAACTCCATCGGTTTGAGTAGTACCATTCCCGCGCCCTTGGCTACTCGTCCTCCAAAGTTGTCACTCCATGAAAGGCCACATTGTTCAGCGAACTCCGAAACGACCAAGAACCCGACATTATGTCGAGTTCTCGCGTATTTAGAGCCTGGGTTGCCGAGACCGGCGATTGCCCACATTCTTAAACTATCCTGCAGCAGCTGCAGCGGCTGCTGCTTCGGTCGCTACCGCGGCGGAGGCTCTTGACGCTTCGCAAAGAATCAAGGATTGATGCGGGCTGGTAACAAGCGAGACGCCTTCGGGAAGATCAATGTCGCCGACTTTGATTGCTTCGCCGATGTCTAGGTTGGTGATATCGATGACAAACTTGTTTGGGATCTCCAAAGGCTTGACGGAGATTTTTACTTCTTTCGCTGCAAGTTTAAGAACGCCACCAAGAGTCGTTCCTTTAGCTTTTCCGGAAGTCTCTACAGGTACAGTCGTAACCAAGTGCTTGTTGGTATCGACCGCTACAAAATCAACGTGCGTGACTTCTTGCCGGATGTGGTCGATTTGAAAATCGCGAACCATCGCGGTTACCGTCTGGCTGTTTTCGCCTTCGATGCTCACTTCTAACACCGAGTTAGTACGTTTGATTGGATCCAAAGACGCTTTGAGTTCCTTCACATTCACTATTACGGGCATCGGCTCTTTCATGGTAGCGCCGTAGCATACACCAGGCACCAAACCTTCGCTGCGAAGACGACGCGCTGCGCCTTTTCCGGTTTGTGTGCGCTGTTTAACTGTAACTTTACCTTTTTCCATTGTTCTGACCTTCTATATAAATAACGAGCTGATTGAGTCGCCGTGGTGGATTCGCTTAATTGCTTCTCCCAGGAGGTTACCTACACTAGTTACCTTAATCTTGGAAGACGCTTTTGCATTTTCGCGAAGCGGGATGGTGTTCGAAACGAGCACTTCCGTCAAGGGGGAAGCTTCAATTCGGTCAATTGCGGGCCCAGAAAAGACCGGATGGGTGGCGCAGGCCGAAACTGACTTGGCTCCAGCGTCCATTATTGCTTTGGCGGCATTGGTCAAGGTTCCGGCTGTGTCGATTATGTCATCGATAATAATAGCTTTTTTGCCTTTGACGTCTCCAACGATGTTCATAACCTCAGTCACGTTAGGGGCTGAACGTCGTTTATCAATGATGGCCAACGTAGCTCCCAATCTTTTTGAGTAGGCCCTCGCACGCTCCACACCGCCAGCATCTGGAGAGACAACCACTGTATTTTCCGTGTATCCGCGGGCTACGAGTTGATCAATAAATACGGGCATTGCAAAGAGATGGTCGAAAGGTATGTCGAAAAATCCTTGGATTTGTCCGGCATGCAGGTCCATGGAAAGCACACGATCGCACCCTGCGGCAGACATTAAATTGGCCACCAACTTTGCGGTGATCGGTGTTCTTGGTTTCGACTTTCTGTCCTGCCGTGCGTAACCAAAGTAGGGCACGATAGCTACGATACTGCCAGCGGAAGCTCGTCTTAGGGCGTCTACCATTATAAGAAGCTCCATTAGGGACTGATTCACTGGCGTGCAGGTTGACTGAACGACAAAGCAGTTTACGTTTCTGACATTCTCTCCAATTTCTGCGTAAATTTCACCGTCCGCGAAGTGCGTGAGCGTAGACTTACCCATCGGAACGTCAATGTATCTGCATACCGACTCAGCGATGGTTGGAATTGAGTTGCCACTAAATATCGAAAGAGATTTTATCACGCCGAGCTCCCAGGTTGGCTTTGTGTACACAATTGCCATCGCAATCGTCAACTGGAATTGCAACCAAGCGCCTTCCATTTTAACAGAAGGCCATCAGACTCGTTGGATTGGGAAAATAGTCTTACTTTGCGCGATTACAAACAAACTCCCTCTTGACGGGGGGAGCGTTCCGATTGAGGTCATCAAACCCTTCCGCTGGTCCGAAGTGAGTCGGAGCGAACGTTCCAATGGGAGCCGAGCCTTGCAAGTAGAGCGATTGGGTAGGGAACGCAAAAGATACCCCGAGTTGTTCGGCGAACCTTAGAATGGACAGGTTCAGCCAGGTCCGCGCCTGCTTTTCAAGCAAACGATCGCTGACCATGATGTGGCAGGAGATTATGATGTCTAGTGAGCTTGCAGAGAACTCCTTGAACTCGACGATGAAGTACCTGTGACTGAAACGCTTGTCTGATAGTAAGATTTCACGAACTCCGTCGCAAAACGCTTCTATCTTTTCTGCAGGGGTGTCGTAGCACAGCCCGAGGGTTGTTTCGTAAGTGAAGTATTGGCGGACCCCGAAGTTATCGATCATCGCGTTGGTTACCAGTGAATTGGGGACGGTGACCAAAGAGGAACTGGCTGTGCGGAGTCTAGAGGTCCTGAAACCGACTTCTTCAATCTTTCCCTCGACGTCATTAATGACGACCCAATCGCCAATCTGAAACGGCTTGTCGACGAAAATCATCAAGGAACCAAAGAAGTTGGCAAGTGTGTCTTTCGCGGCGAGTGCGAACGCAAGTCCGCCAAGGCCTAGGCCTGCGATGAGTGAACCAACGTTGACTTCTAGGTTTTGCAGAACGAAAACAAAACCGATTACGCACAGCACGACCTTACTTGTTTTTGCAACGAGGGGGACTAGTTGGTCGTCGAGCTTACTTTCTGTAGCTTTGGCGCGTGCAGCCATGACTTGCCCTACCGCATCTACCACTCTCAATCCGAGCCAGAGAAACGACAACATCGCAACTGCGCGGGTGATCACCGTTCCTGTGGATTGGATACCTGAGGGAAGTTGCAACAGAGGCAACCCGAGAGCCAAAATTCCAGCGAGCACCAGCCCCGAGATTGGTAGCTCGCTGCGCCTTAGAATATTGCCCGAGTAGTCTTTGGTGGAGTCTGATGCTTTCGAAACTCGGCGCAGAGCGATGATTCCAACCCACGAAATTAGTCGAGCCACGGCAATGAGGACAATAGCGGCGAGAATTTGCCAGAGTTTAAGCGGCCCCACCGATAGCTGCAGCCAGTCTGGGATGGATTGTTGGTTAATCGAGTACTTCATAAATGTCAGTGAGGGCATCCTAACCTATTGCGACCACTGCTTGAAAACGTTGACGTTGACAAACGTCAGACCAAGATGGGACCGTTTGTCCATGGTCACGAAAGAACTACTGGAAATACTTCGCTGCCCAGAGTCGTTAGGAGTTCTTACCTATTTCCCCAAGGGAGAAGACGGTAAAAGCCAAGGGTTTCTTCTTTGCGAGAAGTCGCAGCGTCGTTATCGAGTGGAAGAAGGAATTCCCGTAATGTTAATTGACGATTCGGAGAAGCTGGACCAAGCAGAGGTCACAAGGTTGCTAGCTTCTCGTTAGTGCAACGTTTTGATTAATCTGGCACTGCCGGATTATCATCGGACTCTAGGTCCAAGTGCTGCAAGCGTGGGTACTTCTTGCGAAGCTCCGCTTCAATGCGATCAATTTCGTGCGATAGGGTGTCCAGTAAGCGGAAACCAAACTCGCCTGCGGTTTCTTCCGGATCTGCTTCCTTTTGTCCCGCGAGCCACGTCGCATGTTTTTTACCGAGGTAACGTCCGTCGTAGTCGATTTCTGCGGCAAATGCGAAATGATCGGATCCTACCACCCTAGTTCTTACTTTTCGTACCGAGTCAATGGATTCTTGTTTTAACAAAAACTCTCGAATTCCTTCTTCTACATCAGGGGGAATGGAAGGCCCCAAGATAAGCGAGCGGTTACGAATCCCTAAGAAAACCGCAATGCCACCAAGCATGAGCCCGATGAGGATTGAGCTTGCTGCATCGATTCTTGGCTCATCGAAGTACCACCCGAGAAAGATTCCTGCTGCAGCAATCAACACGCCAAGCGTAGCCACCAAATCCTCGAGCAATACTGCGGCCAGCGTTGGGTCGGTCGAAGTCGTAATGTATTTCAACAGCGGCGTGTCACCTCTTTTGGCGTTCACTTCTTTGACCGCCGCTGAGAGAACGAAACCGTCAATGAACAACGCGAGAACTAAAACTACAGGAATCCACCACGTAAAAGTAAACGTTGGTGGATGAATCATTGAGTGGATGCCGTGGTAGATGGTGACTCCGCAACCGAGAACAAAAATTCCTACGGCTGAAAGTAGGGCGTAGAGGTAACGTTCGCCACCATAACCGTACTGATACCTACTATCCGCCGGGCGTTCGCTCTTGCGGATGCCCACCCATAGCAGGAACTGATTTAGTGTATCCGCGAAGGAATGAACTGCTTCAGACATCATCGCCGGCGACATTGAAAAGATGAAGGCGATAAACTTGATAAGAGTGAGGATACCGTTTCCGATTACCGCTAAAAGAACCGCGCTATTACTTCCACCTGCCATTTTTCGTATGCCATCAAATTAACGGCCGAAGTTCAATGGCTGATGGGGCTTTTCACACCTAGATCCATCTTCTAAGCTTCAGAGTATGGGAGAAACTATATTTTCAAAGATCATTCGCGGAGAATTACCTTGCCATAAGGTGTACGAAGATGAGTTGGTTCTGGCGTTTTTAGACATCAATCCGCTCAGCAGGGGGCATTTGCTTGTGATTCCCAAAGAAGAGGTGGCTACGGTGGATGCCTTGTCTGATGATAGTGCCGCAGCGGTAGGGCGCGTCCTTCCAAGGCTGTCACGGGCGGTGATGAAAGCAACAGGGGCAAGCGCATACAACATATTGCAAAATAATGGGGCAGCAGCCCATCAGGCGGTTTTCCACGTCCACTTTCATATCATTCCGAAGTACGAGGACGCGGGATTAGGACTGGAGTGGAATCCGTTGCGACTTGAAAGCGGCGAAGAATTAGCAAGTTCAATCGCGGAGCTGCTTAGCGATAAGGAACCTGAGACTCTTGCGCGGTGGTGATTTTTTTCGCCAATTCAATCCCTGCGTTGAGCAGTCCGTGGTCAGTCACCACACCTTTAAATGCCACAACGACTCTACGTGAGGTACCGCGAATCCATACTTCATGACTTGAATCTTTGAACAGTTTCGCGTGCAGAGCCGATAGTGGTTTGCTTTTCCGTATTTCTCGGTAGTGTCGTATCCCTTCGCTGGCTTCGTTAACCAGACTCTTGGGAGGTGCCAAAATTGTTATGGTAGTAAAGGAACAGCGGACTCGAAATTTTACTTTGACACTACGAATTCCTACGCTGATTGGGATGGGGCCACTTTTTAGCACGTAGTTCGCGAAACCTTGCCCCAGACAAGAGGTCGAAAACGAACTCGCGATGGCGTGCCATTCGTCGACTTGTTTATTCCATTCAATGGCAAAGCTGGCCACCAGTTCACAGATCCTTTTGGTCTTTAACTCGCTGGGCTCGATGTTGGTTCTTGTGACCGTCACTCGCTTGTTTTGAAACTCCAGGGCGTACGGTTCGGGGAGTCTTGCGACAGCGTGCTTAAGTGTCTTTTCATGTGCGAGGTCACTCACTGTGTGCTTTCTGAACTGACTGAAAATACGCCGCGTCGAATGGCGGTTGAAGTATCGGAGGTTACCGAAGCAACTTACATCGGTGGAAACCTCAGAGAACTCAAAGCGGTGCCCGTTTTCTTGGAAAGGCATGTCCATCGCGGTGAGAAACAGCGGTATACCTGCAAGTTCTAATTGGCACTTTATGTTGGAAGATACCATTCCGGTGTCAATAGTAATTTGTGCTTTGGGATCTAAGGAGTGCACCGCTTGCTTGTATGGCAGCCACCTGTTTGGCATTTAGCCTCTTTTTCTGTTGTCGAAGTACGACTTGTCTACCGTTAACGTTTTTGGGATTCGTTCTCTTCGTTTGAGCGCTGCTTCCCGTTGTAGGGAGTATCTCAGGGGGAAATTGGCAGGCACGCGCACTTGCGAGGGAACGTACAGGGTCGCGCATGCCGGTCCGCCACCCGCCTTTCCAAACAGCTCATTCAAAGATAGTTCTTTTACCGAGAGGCCTGATGATGTGGCAACCTCTTTAAATGCCTTGCTGGCTTGTTGCGGAACCAGCAGGCCATCGCGAAGCTGCCTTGAATTGGAAGCGTACGCATCTTGCGCATCTTCTCGCGAGATGTGAGCGATGGCATCGCTTCCTAGAAAGTGGGTAACTTTGCTGCTTTCATCTCGCCAAAGGCCCTTCGGGAAATGAGCTAAAAACGCAGCGCCGTCGACGGGCCTCATTGCGAAGTGGACCGTGTCTCCATGAAAGTGCGGGTAAACCAGTTCTACGAAACAGCGTTGGTCGTCAACTACCTGAGCCCAGTCTGCTGCGAAGGTGACCCCTGCCAGACTGGAACGTGGTGACTTTGGCTCGGTTGCTTCGTCGTAGTGGCCAGAAACGGCGTAGGTAAAAACCACTTTGTTTCCCACAATCGCAACGTCTGCCATCCCTTCCCAACGATGTGGATTCGTCGTGACTTCAAGCGAGAGACCGGCGGCATCTGCTATCATTTCACACATCGCTTCGTAGTACGGCTCTTCCACTTTTCGATGGGCGAGCATGTGTGGCATCAACGCAGACAGTTTGCCATCTTTGGCGATCAGCCAAGGGCCGTTAGCAGTAAACACGCGCCCGGTCATCACATCCTCGAGCATGCCTAATACGTGACTCTCTTCTGCGGTAATGTGTCCATTGGGACCGATGGAAAGCATCTCGTAGTCCAAAAACGCTTCGTCGCAGTCTTCGAACAAGAAAAGCGCGTCCCCTCCGCAATCTAATATGCTGTCGCAAATAGCAAGCCATTCGTCGTAGGCTGCAAGGGGAGAGTACTCAAGGTGTTTGACTTCACTTTTGTAGTTCGCTCCAGCCTTGTTACAGGTAGGGATCACGGGTGGTCGAACGATGAGCAGGTCACCGTACAGATTGCTGTGGCTCATTTAGAAACCGCCGACGCAGTAACGGACAGTTCAGCCACGGTCTTGGCCCATGCGTCGTTACTATTGAGAGACGGGATCAATACCAACTCTTTGCCCCCAGCTTCTTGGAACTGTTCAAGGCCGCGCATACCAATTTCTTCGATGGTTTCTAGGCAGTCGGCTACGAAAGCAGGGCAAAGAACGGCAACTCGCTTGTGTTTTTTGGCTACGTCCTCAAGGACCTTGTCAGTGAAAGGCTCAATCCACTTGTTGGTAAGACGCGACTGAAAACATACCGTAAAGTCAGATTCGGCAAGATCCATTGCTTTGGCCATGGCTCTGGTTGTTGCGAAGCATTGCGCTCGGTAGCAATTGCGATTGTCCTTTGTGATGGAGTCGCAGCAGTTTTTTGACTGTAGGCAATGGCTTCGTTTCTCGATTTGGATCGCGGACTCATCGCTCTTCCTCATGTGCCTCTCTGGGAGGCCATGATAGGAGAATAGAATGTGATCGGGAGCAAATTCATCAAGTAGAGGCTTGGCATGAACGGACCACGCGTCGATGAACAGAGGGTGTTCGTAAAAAGCCGGTGCGACTGAAATGTTGGGAACGTTCCATTGCTTGCTCGCGAGTTCGTAGACCCGAGCGACCGAACTACCGGTGCTTGATGAGGCGTATTGGGGGTAGAGGGGAAACAGCGTGATGTTGTCGATTCCCGCATCTCGAAATTTTGCGAATGCTTGCTCTATCGATGGTGAGCCGTACCTCATCGCTAACTCTACGTGCCAATCGTCACCGAGAATGGCGGCAACTTTCTCCGTTAAGTCCTGAGAATGAAAAAGCAGGGGAGAGCCTCTTTCGGTCCAAACCTCTCGGTAGGCTTCAGCACTTTTGCTCGGACGCGTTGGTAGTACGATCAAGTTGAGTAGCGCTTTTCTCGCAAGGGGGGCGATGTCGATAACCCGTGGGTCGTTTAGAAATTCCCTTAAGTACCGTCGAACCTCTTTGGTTTGGGGAGCATCTGGGGTACCTAAATTTACGAGCATCAGTCCACGCATGCCTTGGTATAGCAAAGCTCAAAACTTCATTACAGCTTATGACGCACTGGATGAAGAATTTCCTCGTTTTCTTCCGGCTTAAACCACACCTTGGATCTTTGAGACGCGGTGGTCCTCGTAGAACCAAATCTTCAAAGACCCTTCAATTTCAATCTCTAAAGGGGCTGTGGCGGCTACGAGCAACCCCAGAGTTTCTGCTGCCAGTTCGATGTCCGCTCGCGAAACCCCTGAGGTTAGTAGTGCGTTGGTAGCGAACAGAAAGTCTGACATCACCTCCGTTTGGGGAATCTGACCAGATTTCACAATGTACACTTGAGAGTCGTTGGCTACATAGTAGGCGTCACCGAGCCCCATAGACAAAGCTGTCGCAGCCACCTTGTGCTGGATTAGCAGTCTTTGGGTCTCACCAAAGTCGATGCATACGGCTTCCGCAAATGGAGAGCTCCATTGATGGCAAAGCTTTCGAACAATTTCGGTTCTACTTTCCGGCAGGTTAAGAAACATGTTGTGGTGGGCCCACAGCCAGTCGCTTCTTCCCATCGAGCCTAAAAATTCAGCATGGAACGTGGTGTTGCGCATCATAAGCTCACCTTTGAACGGATCAAAGGCTATTGGTCCCGGTGCTCCGAGCGTGTCCAGGAACCTAGAGAATGAGCGTTGTTTAACATCTGCGGCAAGTAGGTGAGGCGAGGTGTCACAAAGCCATTGCTCGATCCCACCAAGCTCGTTCAACGAAACGGTGTTTTCGGCGAGGAAGGCGTGGCGTTCGTCTTTGGTCATTGATTGACGATACAATTGAAAGCTAAAAACAGCTAGCTTCCGATTAGTCGAGTTAGCAGTACGGCCAAAAATCCGAATGTGGCGAACATTGCAGCGCCTTTCAGAGATAGTTCCGCAACGCAGGGGGCTGTTTCTTTGCAGTAACCAAGTACAAAGAATAAAACGATGCCGCCAAGAAGTATATTGTCAAAGGGAATCGGAACTTGCTTGTCCCATTCGCTTGTCTTGACTTGGTCGAGCACTTGTTTGCTCGGTTTCGAACCGTGAGCCTCCCTGTACTCAACTTCAAAGGTTTTCGCCATTCTTTCAATGTTAAGTTCGACATCTGAGTACTTAATGGTTTCGTAAGTGGTTTCCTGGAAGAGCTGTTGTTCTCCCACCATAAGTGCACCATGACAGAGTCCCGCAACCACCATTGCTAGTACCGCGAATGGTAGATTTTTTCTAGCAAAGTCACGTTTGATGGCTTTGCCTGCTAGCCAACTGCAAGCTACCGCCACCATCCCGACGGCGTAAGAAAAGTAGTGGGCTACGTCGCCCAGTGCGCGAAAAAGTAGTCTTCCGTCGCCGTAACCGTAAAATGTTCCGTTGGCCAGGTAGAAAAGTCCGTGTACGACATTTAAAGCAATGAGTGCCGAGGAAATTAACGGTACTCTCTTGCCTTGTTTACCTGCAACGTGAAGTGCCAATGCCAAAAGTAGTTGGCTGATAATCCCGCCCAACAAGATAAGATGACTTACCAGCCCTGTTTCGCCTTCGTTTGAGACATCAATCCAACCGCCGCCAAACCAAAACAAGTGGTAGTTGTCGATCGTTCCACCACAGGCGAGTGCGACTCCTCCATGTCCTACAAACTCATGGAGCAAAAGGGACAGTCTGGTGACCCCCAGTCCCACTAAGGTCAAAAGGAGCACGTCCTTAACGAACGAAACGACCTCGTTTTCTCTTGCGTCTTGTTTCAAAGCCGAATACCCACACTACTATGCTCGAAAGCGAACTTCATTGGCGCCGTGAGAAAGTTTTTTGGGTACTTGCCGCAATATTTTGGGCGTCGATGGTGATGCTCAATATTCTTGGCACCACTCGTTTTCTCGATTTTTCGCTTCACTTTGGTTCTTTTACCATACCGTTTGAAGTGGCAGTGGGAGTGCTTCCTTATCCCATCACGTTTTTGTGTACCGATCTCATCTCTGAGCTTTACGGAAAAAGAAGAGCCAACATCGTAGTTTGGATCGGTCTTGTACTCAATCTTTGGGTGTTCTTGATATTGTGGTTGGGCGGGGCGCTGCCGGGGGGAGAAGGTGCTGTATTCTTTAGCGTCCGAAGTATGGCATTGCCCGTCATTGTCGCCAGTATGGTGTCGTATCTAGCAGCCCAGTTGGTAGACGTTCATGTCTATCATTGGCTCAAAGAGAAGACCAAAGGGAAGCACTTGTGGCTTAGAAACAACGTATCGACGTTGACTTCTCAAGCTGTAGATTCGGTGCTGGTGATTAGCCTATCGCATTTGATTGTCGGTCTGCCGGTTTCTCCCGGGCGATCGGAAACCGAACAAATACTCATTTATATTGCTTCAGGCTATGTTTTTAAACTCGTAATGGCGCTTTTAGATACGCTACCCATGTATTGGCTAACCAATAAGTTACGGACCGAGCTTGAGCTTTTAGACCTTACGGTGCAGTAAAGCTGGCAGTACGACTGTTCCACGTCGTATCGTCGACCCGACTTTTTTGAAAGAAGGTTCCACTCGTCAGTCCATCGGCATCGGTGATGGTTACCGTGGACGAGTCGAAGCTTGAGCCAGAAAAACTGCTATATGCCGTGGGGAGTTGAGGCCGCGTGACGGCCTTAACGTCCGTGCCAGCGATGTAGAAAATCCATGGGACACTCATTGCTGTCACTTGCGAGAGCGTAGCACCGGCATAGTCCTCGCTTGACGTCCAAGTCGCCCCAGCAGCCCCGTGGCTTACGACCGGGGGAACCAAAAAGTCACTTCCAATGGTAATGGCTTCAAGCTCCCCGGGAACGCGCTTGATGATAGTTTTGATTGCCGCACCGTCGAGGTGGGTAGCTCTTCCCTGAACAGCGTCCGCAAATCCTGCAGGATAGAAAGTCGCGAATGCAGAAGCTGCGGTATCGAGGTCGTGGACGACACCTTTTCGTACGATCGTAGCGTTTAACGAAAGAGACCCGTTGGGGGGAGTGGAATCAATGGCAACGTTTAGAGGTTTGGTCGGCCGGGTCGGGTGAGGCACACCAGGCATGTCTTCTCCAAGGAATTCTGGCATCTCAACTGCTGATCCTACGCTTGCATCAGTGACCACAGAGTAGGCTCTCGTGTCTCCTTTGACAGCCTTAGCAAGCACGCTGATGGTGCCATCAGAATCAAGGCACTCACTCGTGGTTCGAAGTGACATTGTGAAAGGAGTGGTTGTGGAAGCTTTTACTGGCTCTGGCGCAACACCGCATGAAGCGAGGACGTAGGTGTCTGTGTGGCCGCTTGTATAGCCTGTGGGAAAATCTAGATCTTTTTCTGGGGCGGTGCCGCTAAATACGGTCGCATCAATCTCAGCTCCGTTTGGAGTCAGCCACGTGTGTACGGCACGCACGTCACTCTGGTCCAGATCGATAACGCTGACCATATCTACTTCTGAGGCTGGAGCTGTTGCTTTTCCAGAACCGTCGCTTTGCACTTCCGAATGAATGGTACCGTCCTCATTATGAAATACGACTGGCACTCCCGCGGTAGGAGAGCCACTCAAATTGACTACGGTAACCGTGACGTTGGAAAGATTTGATTCAGAACCATCGGAGACATCTCCGCAGGCAGATGAAAGCAACAATGAAACCGGCAGAATTAATCGGAACATGCCTTTAGAATACCACGGTGAAACTCGCGGCTACCTATTTTGGCAGCAAATTGTGATCAAATACCACCAAAGCATTTTTCTGATTAACTGTTACCATCTGAAAAAGTGACGTAGGGGTTCTTTGGCTAGCGAGTGAGAGTTTGGTTCGTTGCTCGGAGTTGATCCACTTCGCTGGGACTACATGCACCCACCTTGCGTGGCTTTCTGTGGGGGTCATACGAGCGGGTAGTCTGGAATACCAAGTCAGCATAAACATGATTTGCCGTGATGGAGTAATTAGTACGGCATTCCGGGGAGCAACAGCCTTGACCTGAGCGACTGCCGCCGCCATTTCAGGGGTTACCGCTACTCTTGCATTTTGATGATTGGATAGTGGACGTTGCATAACAACGAATACAAATAGCAGTAAGTAGGAAACCCATTGCTTGGGAATGCTAAAGAGCACGCGTCCCAAAGCAAAGTACAGAGGAATCCAAACTAAAATGCGAAGGCGAAAAGGCAAAAGCTCAGGGTTTAAATTGATAAATGGACAAGCTAAAAACGCGCAGGTAATGGCTAGCAAAAGCCATTGAAAATTGCTCCGCATCCAAATTAGGTAGGTTCCGCAAACTAGTGAGGCGATGGTTTCCCAGCCTAAGAAAACTCCTTTTTCAGAGTCTGCCAGAGAGAAGGACGAAGAAAAGTACTCTGAAAATTCCATCCAAGGGGTTCGCAGAATCAGCCATCCTAGCCCCAAAGTCATTACGACTATCAAGACTCTTTTCTCTGCAAGATTCCAAAGAGGAACCAAACTGCCCGCGATTGCTATGACCGAAGCAATAGGGTGGGTGACCGTGCCAAGGATAAGTAGCAAGACCCAAATCGAAAGTCGCCTTTTCGACGCGGAAGGAAGCAACACAGTGACAGTGCCAAGACCCAAGGTGATGCCGATTCCCATTTTTGCGAACTCGGAACCGATGTAGAACGACTGAACGCTAAAGGCGGTGGCAAAGGTGATGGCGGTAGCTTGCGGTTTCGTAAAGCCCATACAGCGAGCGATCTTGAAAAATGGAAAGACGAAGGCAGCCATGGCTAAGGCGACGACAATTTTGGGGCCGAGGAATGAGCCAAACCCCCACGAAAAGGCTGCGCAAAGGTAAAGCGCGAGTGGCGAGTCCGAATAATAAGGAACTCCCGATTCGAGTATGCTCCTGGACTGCACCGCATAGTAGTAACCATCAACACCGTTTGGAAACGAAGATTGCGTCAACTCCCAAAGTCTGCAGATAAACGAGACCAAGGCAATTGACGCAACAATCGTCAGTTCTTTCTTGCTCTCACGCACGTTGCCATTGAAGCGCAAATCCACTGGAAAGGCAGTGCGTGAGGGTGGTTTTTACGAAGCTTTTGCTTTGGGGGCGCAACGAGCTCCCAAGGATTTGATCAAAGCATCCGTCTCTGGGCTTGATACCCCAAGTTCTTTCTGTTGCTTGATGATTTTTTCTGCTCTAAATCCGCAGAATGAATTTTTCTTTCCTGCTTCTTCCTCGAGAATGACTTTTCCCAGGTCTACGTAGCATACCTTTGCGAGCTCTTTGATTTTACCATTGGCCCAATCACTGTTCGCTTTTTTGAGCCCTTTGATTGCGTAACTGCACTCGAACGGTACGTCCGCTTTCTTGGCAGCGATGTTCTCGTTGGCGCTTTTGATCGCTTTGGGGTAGTTCTCCATGGCTGATGCCTCCTCACATAATGTTTTGGCTGCTGCAGGACCTCGAACCCCCATGTCTCAGGTCGCGACGTGATAGCGTAACAGCCGTCAAACGCACGCTCGCCAGCATCTCGTTGTTCAGTGATTTTGGGAGTCCAAGCCGTAATCAGTTTTTCGTAGCCAGACTTGCATAGTGCGCGAAACTCTTTGTCTTCGCTGTACACTTTTGCGTCTTTTCCACAATAGAGCATCGCATCATCGATTGCTTCGATAGAGGTCGCATTCTTGAGTTCGGACTTGTACTTGGCCATGCTTTGTTCGGCTCGCTGTGCTGTCATGCACTCTTTGAATTCATCGCAGCTGCTTTTCTCTGCGCACGTCATGAGAACTTTCTTTTCACTCTCTTCTTCCATTTTCCAGTACATGTCGAATTCAGACTTAGAAGGCTTTTTTCCACCTCCGCCGCACTCGGTGAGCTTTTCGTAAACTTTAGTGGAGCTCCCCCCACCACATGCTGAGGCAAAGGATATCGTTAAAATTGGTACTAATAATCGCATGGCAGGCTAGTAGTACGTATCCGCCATTGGCGCACGTACTTTTTTTCAAGTTAGCCATTATTATCCGGCGTTTAGTCGTGAACGGCGCTGCTGTACGACAATTCGTAAGATCTCCTGAGTGCGTGAGCTGGGTTGAGCCGTAAAAATGTAGGAGCGCTATGGTATTATTGAAATATGGGTTCTCTTCTCGCGCACTCAGCGCCTCGGTTTAAAGTGGATCACCGGCCTCATGATCCAACCGTTTCTACCCTTGACGTTCCCGGCTATCGCCAAACTAGAGGGTACAGTTGTGGCTATGCCGTAGCATTGATGGCATGCCGATACTTTTCGAGTCCGGTCAAAGGACAACAACTCTTTGAAGCCTTGGGAACCGGAAGCCAAGGCACGTCCCAAACCGCACTTGTTAAAACTCTTAGAAAAGCAGAGCTCAAGGTAACCGTTCGCTATGAACTGGAGTACCGAGATTACTGCGCTCAGCTTAAAAAGGGGCGTCCTGTGATTGGTTACTTACACGATGCGGAACATTGGGTGCTGCTCTACGGCTACGGAAAATCTCCTAAACGAATTTTTGTCGCAGATCCTAGGCCGCAATTTGAATGCGAGAATAGTTGGCGAAAACTTGCGCCAAAATTGCAGGGATTTGGCATGATTTGTTCCCATCAGGAGATTCCTGAGAAAGCAGAGTCCAAGCAAGGCTTACTAATCCCGGACACCTACATGGTATCCAAACTTAAGACGAGACAAAGACCTGCGCGAAAGGTGGCCACGACCAAGGGGGAGCAGCTACAATTGCTTTAGTGATTCGGGAACGCAATATTCGCGAAAAGAGGCTGCCCACCAGCTTTCCAGTAACCTTGGCCTGGGGGGCACATCAAGAGCAAGGCGTAGTAGAAGATGTGAGTCGAAGCGGTGCATTCGTCCAAACTAAGGCGAACGTAGTTGCTGGAGAAGTACTATCTCTCACCATTCATGCCGAGGAAGATGTCACCGTTCCATGTAGGGTGGCGCATGTGCTGATTCAAGAGACAGCCAATCAGCTCGGGCGTTCCATTGGACTGGGGGTTCAGTTTTTGCCTTCGCCTGCTTTGAGTGCGCTAGAAAACTTACTTGCCCAACCTGAAGATGAAGTTCCTGTTGGCAACAAGATTCGAGTGTCGGTCTTTGGCGACAAGCAGATTATTCGGGAGCGACTAGGCCTCGCATTACTAGGGGCGGGATATTCTGTAGCTACTTTTGGAGACGAAAAAGAATTAATCACACGCTGTCTGCGCGGGGATGTCGACATCGTGGTGGCGTGTTTGGAAGCGGATAATCTTAAGCTTTTAGAAACTTATGGTAACGCGGCTACCCTTCGTACCATTCCAATGATCGCACTTAGTGACGGTTTTGATAGTGTAACCCGACTCCAAGCACTGCAATGCGGCGTAGACGATTTTATCCCAATGCCGTTTATCGATGCGGAGCTAATTTTTCGTCTCGATAGAATTCGAGACAGTCTGCATCTAATTCCAGGAGCAATCTTGCAGGGAGATCTTCGTGAAATAGGCCTTGCGGCGCTTTTGTCTATCTTGGATGCAGAGCGTAAAATGGGAATATTGTGGGTTTCTCGTGCTGGGATGAATCACAAGTTGTACGTTCGGGAGGGCAAGGTACTTTCTGTTGGTGGTGGCAGCGGTGATGAGCTAGAGCTTTTGATGGCCCTTTTGGGGTGGCAGGACGGAAGCTTTGAGTTTAACTCTTGTTCGGTGACGGTAGAGGACAAAATCAATCTGTCCCTTCAACAGTTGCTACTCGAACACGCGTATCGCAGCGATACAAAATAGGGAGTGACGACTGGTCAGGCCATTATCTCGATGTTACGATTGGACGTCGGAAACGAGGGGGATGTATGGCGAAACTTGATGCCTATCTTAAGGGAGTGAAACAGTTTAAGGCTGCGGCCGTTCTATTGAAAAGTAATCGGAACGTCACGTTGCGATTCGCAGATGGTGACAAACAAGCTGCGCAGAAAACAACTCACGAAAATCTCGTGCAGATAGTGGAGGAAATTGCTCCGGTAGAGGACTGGAACAAGATCCAAGGTGGTATGAATGTAAAATTCAAGTATGAATCGGACGGTCATACCTACGGCGTCACGGTTTCAACTCACGGTAACAATTGGATGCTCATCGCAGAGGACATGACCTCTCCGCAAAAGACAGTCATGCCGCAAAAACCGGTGGCACCTCCGATAGTGAAGAGCAAGCTTGATACCTCCCAAAATGCAAGTGCTTCGTTGCTTGATAAACTATTGCGTCATATGAAGAACTCTGATGCCAGTGACCTTCATTTGACGACCGGGGCGGTTCCTATGATGAGGCAGCACGGAAGCATGGTTCCTATCGAGGGGGTGGGGGAACTACAACCAGACGTTCTATTGCGAGAGCTAATGGCCATCGCTCCGGAAACCAATCGAGAAGAATTTGAGCGAGATAACGACACTGACTACGCTTACGAAATCAAAGGGTTGTCGCGATTTCGTGTGAATGTCTTCCGCGATCGCATGGGACCTGGCGCGGTGTTACGTACCATTCCATTTCAGATCCCCGACGCGATGGCTATTGGTGTTCCGAAGGAAGTTTTGAAACTCTGTAATCTTACCAAAGGTCTTGTTCTTGTGACTGGACCTACTGGATCAGGAAAGTCGACGACTCTCGCATCACTAATCGATTACATTAACCAGACCAGAGACGACCATATCATCACGATTGAGGATCCCGTGGAGTTTATCCATCCGAACAAGCGATGTTTGGTCAATCAGCGCGAAATTCATACCCATACGAATTCCTTTAAGCGAGCACTAAGGGCCGCTCTTCGCGAGGACCCGGATATCGTATTGGTTGGGGAGATGCGGGACCTAGAGACCATTGAGATCGCAGTAGAAACTGCGGAGACCGGTCACCTTGTTTTCGGTACATTGCACACGACTACGGCTCCGGGAACCGTGGATCGAATTATTGATCAATTCCCCACGGACAGGCAGGAACAGATCCGTATGATGCTTTCTGAATCTCTGGCAGGGGTGATTTCTCAGGTGTTATGCAAAAAAATTGGCGGTGGCCGCGTCGCAGCCTATGAGATCTTGTTGGGCAATAATGCGGTGTCCAATCTCATCAGGGAGAAAAAGACATTTCAACTTTTCTCGTTGATGCAAACTTCCAAAAATCAAGGCATGCGAACGATGACCGCATCGCTTATGGAACTCGTAAACGGTGGCAAAGTGACGGCCAAAGAAGCCTACATGAAAGCCAACAACAAAGGGGAAATCAAGATGGCCCTGGAACGTGCTGGCGTGAAGATTGATTTTCAAACGTAGCACTGTTAAGAGAAGCAGGTTGTGCAGGTACTTGATGCAGAGGCCCTTGGATGTGATGCCATTCGTGCGGCCTTGGCAAATTATGCCGTCACAGAAGAAGGGAAGGGCCATTGCTTGGCCGCTTCGCCCATCGATAACCCAGAGGGCAGAGTCACGCAAACGTCGCGTACCAAGGAGCTATATCAAGCTTCTATTGACGGCGTCTACCTCTCCTTTCCTTCCACTGAGGGGATAGCCGAAGCCGTAGTTGCCGCGCAGAAAGGAATCATCCTCTCTGCCCAAAAGCTTCAACAACTGTCGCGGTGCATTGATGTTTTTACTGAGTTATTTGAAGTAGCCCGTGTTTGTGGACCGCTACTCGCGTCGCTTACCGGTGATTCGCAATCTCAACTTGCAATTTCAGCCAAGATCAATACTTACATTCTCAGAGGAGAGATCAAAGACGATGCGACACCGCTGCTATCAAAGTTGCATCGGCAGCTCGCGTCGCATCTTAAGCGTCGGCAAGGGTTAAGTAGGCAACTGCTTCGTCAGCACTTTGACGCCGGCTATCTGCAAGATGAATTTGTCACAGAAAGAAATAACCGCGTGGTGTTACCTGTCCGCGCTTCTTTCAAAAACGAGGTGCCGGGGATTGTTCATGGCGCTTCAGGCAGAGGAAGTACATTTTTTATCGAACCCAAGCCCTTGGTAGACTTAAACAACTCAGTTTCTATTTGCAATAGTGAAATCGAAGAAGAGAAAAAGCGAATACTACGCGAGTTGTCGCTTTTGGTTGGTCAGCGGTCCAGCGAGTTGCTCTCTGACCTTCATATTGCGGGTGAGCTGGATTATCTTTGGTCTCTTGTTCGCTACCTTAAGCGAATCGAAGGAAGTCTTGCGGAGGTTCGTATCGGTGCGGGGTATTCCTTTGACCGCATAGGCCACCCGGTACTTGTACTGGCAGAGGAAGAATGTGTCGTTAACGACGTATTCTTTAACAAAGGCCAAGCTGTGGTTATCTCTGGTCCTAATGCTGGCGGTAAAACCGTGATATTAAAAAGTATCGCCATTGCGATTTGGTGCGCTCATGCGGGGATTCCTGTTGCGGCAAGCAAAGCGGTAATGCCACCCACTGACTTTTTAGGAATGATAGTAGGGGACGGACAAGATATCGGAGCGTCGCTGTCAACTTTTTCATCTCACGTAACGAAGCTCAATGAAGCGTTGTTAGAAATTGGTGGGCGGTCTGTGATTTTCGTCGACGAACTGGCTGGTGCAACCTCGCCGCGTCAAGGTGCTGCCATTGCGCAATCGGTGATGGAGTGGATTCTCAACAAAGGAAGTACGGTTATTGCTACGACCCACTACGATCGCCTAAAAGATTGGGCGGCGACCCATGATTCTGCATCGAACTGGTCTGCCGTTTTTGACACAAAAACCTTAACTCCGACGTTTCAAATCATTGTCGGCCAGCCCGGGCCATCAAGCGCGATTCAAATTTCGCGTCGTATTGGATTGAGTGAGGCGATATTGCAAAGAGCAGGTGAGCTTGTTGGTAGCATTTCGCTTTCTCATGAAGAGAAGCTTCAGGAACTCGAGCAACAACGTATGAAGTTGCGAGAAATAGAACGAGCGGCTAGACAAGTGGAGCAAGATAGTAAAGTTCGTTCCGAGAAGCTGGATAAGCGTGAGGCTGAGTTGCGTGAGCGGAGTCAGAGACTTCAAGAAAAACAACGACTGTCGATGCAAGACGAAGTGCGAGAAGTACGAGAGCTTCTTGACGTTGCCAAGGGAAAGATAAAAGAGAACAAACTAGAGGGCGTGAAAGCAAACATAGAAAAGGCAGCCCGTCTCGCTTTTAAGGCCAAACCTGCGCAAGGCAAGCCTCCGGAAGCAGACGAACTCGAGGTGGGAACGCTAATCTATCTAACGAACCTGGGGCAAAATGGAAAAGTTCTTTCTGTTTCCGGGAAGACGGTTAGTTGCCTTGTCGGTGGCCTTCGAGTTAATGCCAAGCTGAGAGACTTACGAATCTCGTCGGAAGAACCTGAAAAGTCTGCGGCAAAAAGTGTGAGCTACTCCGGGGAGCATGAGCCACTTTCTTCAATTGTTGACCTGAGAGGCTTTCGGGTGCTTGCTGCGGAAGAACATATGGAGAGGGTCGTTGACCAAGCGCTGTTGAGCGGGTTTGATTTGATCGAAGTGGTCCACGGAGAAGGCACCGGGGCCATCAAAAAGTGGCTTCGCAAGTGGGCGGAAAGTCATCGGGGAATTTCGCAATGGGAAGCGGTTCACGATCGACATGAACGAGACAGTAAAACCATGCTGCACCTCGGTTGACCGATTCTAAGATCCGCTCTTTTCACTTTTCAGTGTGGCCGCTACTTTTCGTGGTCCTGCAGATGAAAGAAAGTCAATGGTTCCTTCAGCTTCGAAAGCGTAGTCTTGCTTTCCTTGGGGCGTGTCGGCTTGTACATGAAAGCGATGTTCGAAGGTAAGGTTTTTACCTTGAGGGAACACACTGGTTTTAGTATCGACTGTGATTTCTCCTTTTACAATTCGTACGGCTCCGGCCAGGTCAAGAAACTCTCCCTCTTTACCTGGCACCCCCACTTTTTGATTGAGAGAAACCTGACGAATTTCCGACTGCAGCGTGACCACCGGCCCTTGAATTCGTTTGACGGTATACTTTCCTTGTTGTTTGACCAGAACATCACCCTTTTCCAAAACACTATGGGCGTGCCAAACCGCTCCCGTGCCTACTTTTTCTTCGGGGAAGGGAACCACGGCTTGCCATATCAGGTTCTCAGCCTCTTCTTTGCTTCGCGGGGGTAAGGGTTGCGATGCATCCGCCGCAACCATCACGTCCATCTTGCCTAAAGCGGAGATGGGAAATTCTCCGCGTTGGCCGGTGATGTGTTGGTTAAAGTTCGCGACCACGGCTTGAGCTGCCGCAACTTGAGCTGGGGTACCACTCTCCGCGCTACTCTTCTTTCCTCTCCACCTAACGACGAACGCATCGTCTTTGATCTTCACCTGAGTCGTAAATCCATATCGCACCGTTGGTAACTCTACAAAATCCGACCACTTTCGTGCTTTTAGTTCTCTCGTTTTGGCGGAGCGGAGCTGGACCTCGAACTTTCCGGTATTGGGCTTTTCTATCGCGTAGCGTAGGGCTACCTTTTTTCCCTTTCCAGAATTCCTTAACCTTATCGACTTCAAAGACGGAATCGTCTGATCAGACTCAATAGGGTCGACTTTGGGGGTTGGAAAAGTGTACGTTGTGGTTGGTGGCACCGAGGTGTTCTTTTCCTGACTGTTTTCCACTGACTTGGAAGGAGTAGTGGATGAACCTCCACACGCAGCAGTCAAAAGCACGACACCTAAAAACGTCTTCATGCTCCTATCATACCGATTTTTGTGGTGTTTTGCACTAGTGGGTACGATGGCGTAGTCAAGGGTGCGATGCTACGTCAGCTTGCGTTCGGTGTTGTTGCCAAAGAACCCCAAGGGAGAACCCGAGCAACAAGCTTGCCACAATCGTAATCGTCAGCCAAATCGCTAGGTTAGACTCTCTTGGAGGTTTCGCCGCAATCTTCTCCGATGAAGGCTTCGGGGACAGGGAGTGCTGACAGTGTTTGCAGCGGCTCGCGATTACCAATATCGAATTTCCGCACTTTGGACAGTCACGACGTTCCATAGGTGTCATTTCACCACAAATTGAAGGGTTCGTAAGTGCTTCTGAGGGCATTTTCACATTCTGCTACGTTCTCGCGCAGAGAGTCGATGGAGTCGGACGAATCAATCTGCCAGTATTCGAGTGCTTGCACCAGTGGAATCTTTGGGGCTTGAAGAACAAACCTTCTGGTCTTCAGAGCGTCGAAAGTAAGCATTGGCCGCTTGCTGTTTTTGAGCTGCTCTACCAGAGCGGCAGGCAGTAGAGGAGCTAGTTCAGAGATTTTTCCATCGTGTAAAAGTCCATAGATTTGTTGCAGTCTTTCGAACTGGTGCGGATGTGGAACGGTGAAGTTTGAAACTCCTTGTTGAATGATTTCCTGAGCCGAGATAGCTGTGCCAAAAGGAGTCCTGTTGCTCTCTCTTATCTTTAGGGTGACGGTTGGGTGGCACCGTTGCGAAACAGGAGCGACTTTTCTAACTTTGTTTAAGAAGTGAAAGTCTTCGCCGGCATCACGCTTCGGAAACCCTCGAACCTGCGCATAGGTAACCGCATGCACTGAAATTGTGCTGCCAATAGTATGGAAGGCAAATGGCGACTTTGCTTTCATCAAACCACAAACAAACAAACGCATATGTATTTCGTACAACAAGTGACCTGTATGCAGGGGAGACTCGCTCCCTTGATGACGGAAAGCATGACAGACGGCACCGCTTGTTTGTGAAGGAGGCCGTACATGGTCCGGCGAAAGCTCTGCATCCGCATCGGTGTTGTGAAGCCAAGGGGAACGTACAACACCATGGCGCCAAAGACTTAGTGCAACGTCACAACCAATTTTTCTTGCACCACCTACGCCGATCTCGCTGCCGCCATTGATTGTCAATGCGTTGCCGCACCATCGTCCTACATCTACTGGTGGCATTGGTGCGTTGAAATAGCTACGGTGGGTCTGTTCATTTTGCGCTTTGGCAGCAGTTCCATTGTCATTAAATACAAAAATGTACAAGGCGTTGGGCAGAGGGGTGATCCAAGGAGTGAGCGACGGTTCGCTGCACACGGGGACTACGATCGCACTGTCAAACCTCGCGCTAGCCTCAGAGAATGCTGGGAGTTTGCATTGTCTAGCAAGGTACTTGTCGATTGTTTTAGTGGAGCGCAGCACGTACCGGAAGATTTTGCACGATGTCTGATTCGATATCTAGCAACTCATTGATTCTGCACGAAATATCTTTCGTAGAAAAGTACAGAGACGCCAACTCAAGAAACAGAGTCGCGTGTCTGGATTCTGAGCGTACAATGTCACCGTAGAATTTTTGAAGTGGGACGTCCTTAATGCCTTTGGCTATTAAGCCAAAGCGCTCAATGCCTCTTGCTTCTACGACCGCAAAAATCAACAGTCGATCAAGTAAGTGAGTGTCTCTGCCATTCCGCGCTTTTGACAGCAGTCCAGCGATGTACGGGTCTTTGGTATCAGGGCGCAAAGACAGTCCTCGTGCGGCAATGAGTTTGTAAACTTGGTGAAAGTGAGAGAGCTCTTCTCTTGCGAGAGAAATTAACGGTTCGTGAAGTTTGCTTTTGTCGGGGTATTTTACAACGAACGACAATCCCGTTGCGGAAGCTTTTCGCTCGCAAGCGGCATGATCGACAAGGAATTCGTCGAAGTTCGCAAGAACGTGTTGCGTCCATTCGTCGGATGTTGTGATGCGAAGCTCAAGCATTCAAATGCTTGTATCCGAGAGACGCCGCGATGGCAAGCCGGCGACTAGCGCGAGGGGGCGCTGGCGGCATAGGGTGCGAACTTCTCCTTAGACAATCGCCGGGAGTTTACCTGCTGTATCTCGTCTGCGGTGTAATGAAAGTCAGAGGTTCTCGGAAGTTCATTGCGGATGAACGATAGGACATGGGCTCTGGCGCGACTGGCAGCTTGTCTTTTGGCTTTGTCCTGGGATACGTCATCACACCCATCCCAAATTTCGAAGAGCAGCGTTTTTCGCTTTTCGACCGGAATCCTTGTGTCCGACCAAAGCGAGCGCAGATGACGAGGGAGCTCATTTACTTGCTCGCTTAGGTTTCTCATTCGGTATTCCGCTCTTAGATTGTGACGTTCATCTTCCGTGGTTCTCAAGAACTGCAATTTGTTTGCTAGGTAAGGATCTTGCCCTCCAGCTCTCATCATCATCGCAGTTAGGTCAAAGTTGACTCGCAGCACAGGAATGATACGAGGCAGATTGAATTTCTTTTCAGCTTCTTCGGTAGATTTTTCTTTCTTGGGTAACCATTGTATTTTTCCTCCTATGGCTGGCGCGTCTTCGATGGACGTCCGACCATCACGACCAATGGTGGCAACAATCGTACTGTCCTTGTAGGTGTACGTTCCGTCTGGATTGACACGCATTTTCTCCCAGTAGGCCGCTTTTATCGATTCATTGTCATGCCGAGAGTGGGCGAGCACGTGATCGATTCGTCCACTTTTTGCTTCTTCAACGGAGAACGGTAAAGTCTCTCCCAGGGCGCCTTTTTCCCGCGTGAGAATTTTCTGGGTTGTTTTGGTTAACCCCCATCTCTTTTTGTCGATTGACTCAGTTTCTATTAACTGAGTTTCCAAAAATGGGCTCCGTTTTGAAATGCCTTTTTTCCCCTTTCTAGATGTCTTTTTCGCTTGGCGTGGTGCAAAAATAACAGGGATTTCTCTTGATAAAGTTGGCGCTGAGATTTTTTTGGGGGCCACCTTGGGCCGTCTCACGTTCGCAGAAATGGTGCGGGTAGAAACTACGTGCTCAGAGGCGTAGATTAACATGCCAACATGCGCCAGGATTGAGAAAGCAAGTGGGCGCATTAAGCCAGTCATTGCTTTTTTTGACTAAGGTTGCGCGACTTCGGTTGCCTGGACGCAAGTTGAGTAAGAGTAGGCTAAGTGGTCGTCGTTGGTTGTCCATTTGAGTTTTAGTCGCTTGGATAACTTGGTCATTCTTTTTGCAATAGTCTTAAACGTTTTATTTTTGGCAGGCCTTGGCCACAGTTGTCCACGTTTGTAATGAGTGGGCCAAAATGACAGCCGTCGATTGCAGCCACTCGAGTCTACATGCCATTTCATTACCCCACCGAATCTCAGAGGAACCCTGGTGTTATCGAAGAGGAAGTTACCTAAGCTGTAAGCAATCACCGTGTTACCTATTCGTTCTGTGCCTTGGATAACGTGCGGGTGGTGGCCAATGACTAAGTCAACGTCCAGTTTGGCAAGGTTACGCGCCGACGCGCGAATTTCTCTAGGAGGATGGTTCTTATATTCTGCTCCCCAGTGTACTACAACCACGGTATAGTCGGCTTTTGTTTTTGCTTCCGTCACCGCAGGTTTTATATAATTGGCTAGTTGTTTAGGCTTAGCGAAAGGAAGTTCTGGCGCATTCCTTCGTTGTTTGCCATTTCTAACCGACGTGACCCCAATGTAAGCGATCGTTTTCCCCTTACGCTTGACGTAAGTTGGTCGGACGTAAGGCTCTTGAAGAAACGATTCGCCGACGATAGTCATACCAAGTTCTTTCAGAACTACTGGAGTTTCTTTTGCTCCATTCCAGCGCATGTCAAAGCTATGGTTGTTCGCGATTGTAACGCCATGAACCCCTTCCTTTTTTAGTAGCAGAACGTCCGCAGGTGTGGCTACGAAACGAAGCCGCGTCCCGTAGGGACTTTTCTTCTTTGGTTTCTTCATCACCGGCGTTTCAAGATTGACCACTGTAAAGTCAGACTTGAGCAGGGGGGCAACCTTCTCAAAAAGCCTCTTCTCTCCATCTCCTATTTTTCTGAAACCACCTTTGACGTACCGGCCAAACATCACGTCGCCAGTAAATGCCAGTGATAGTTCTTCGGCGTGAACTGAGACAGATGACGTAAGCAACAACAAGACTGTCAACGTGCGCATGCCGCAGATTAACATTCTCTCTAAGAATGTCCAGTTGCCCCGGGGTTATGGGCGCTTGAACGCGGTGGCGTTATCGCAGGCTTGCAGGTAGCTAGCAATTTCTGAGGCGGTACGCGCGGGAGTCCACGAAAGCTCTTTGGCAGCTAGTGAGGCAATCTGGTTCGCGGAGCCTCTACCACAATCTACGCTGGTGAGGAGCAATGGAATTCTCCGCGCGAGAATGTCCGTTAACGTTTGCGGGAGTTCATGCCTGCAGCTGTACACGACCTCACCCCAAATGTAGGGAATGTCGGACTCGATACGAGATTTTAGCTGCTGGTCATCTCCACAAATCGCGATTATTTTTTTCGCGTTTACCCCATACGTTTCTACGAGATGAACGCCTATTTTTTTGTCGCCAAAGTGGGCTGCTACAGTCTTTGTGAGATCCGCAAGTTCTTGCCGTGATTCGATGCCCTTGGAACCGGGCAAGTTTCTGTTTTTTGTTGCGGAGCTCGCAATCGCATTGGAGTCGACTAGTTTGTTCTTCTTCAGCCACTTAACAGCGGCATCGACGCATTGCTTCGACATGATACGATACGTGGTGAGCTTTCCGCCGGCCATCAAAACAACGCCATCATCCTGTGTGAAAATTTTGTGTTCTCGCGATACCGCACTTTCATTCTTCGCTTTGTCGTCTCTGAGTAGTGGACGCAATCCAGCCCAAGATGAAATGGCTTTTTCAGGCGTAAGTTCAGCCCCAGGAAAGTAGCCGTTGGCAGACGCGCAAAGGTACTCCGCGTCTGCACGGTTGGTATGGCAGTTGTCGGGGATGTCATTGAAGTCCGTGTCGGTTGTGCCAATGACAGTCCTGTCTCGCCATGGAATCGCGAACATCACGCGTTCGTCTACTGGTGATATGACCGTGACGGTACGCTCAAGAGGCAACAGTTCCTTTGGGAATATCAAGTGACTTCCTTTGGTCGCCCTCAGGTACTTGCTTCGTTCGGATAGGGTCAGTTCTGTATTGGCGATATCCGTCCAAGGGCCGACCGCGGTAATTACGGACTTCGCGGTGACGCTTCGCTTTTTACCGGATCTGGATTGTACGGAGACTTTATGGAAATCTCCCTCTTTACGGACGTCAGTCACCGCCGTATGCGAGTGACAAGTCGCGCCGAGCGCCTGTGCGTCGATAATGTTCTCAAGCACCAACCTTGCATCATCTGTTGCGCAGTCGTAGTACTCGATTCCTCCTTTGAGGCCATCACGTTTTAGCTTTGGCTCCATCTGCAGCAGTCGCTTTCCATTTCTGTAAGTCTTGTGCACTTTGTGCGCTCTGAAAAGCGCCAGCAGATCGTAGAGCCAAAGGCCAATGTTCATCACGAAAAGGCCGGGTTTGTTTCCTTTGTAAATTGGGATCAAAAACGGAAGGGGACGTACCAAATGCGGGGCGACTTTGGATTGCACATATCG
Source organism: Deltaproteobacteria bacterium (assembly GCA_020630875.1). Classification (GTDB taxonomy): domain Bacteria; phylum Myxococcota_A; class Polyangia; order Haliangiales; family Haliangiaceae; genus JAHDIH01. The sequence continues at coordinate 34,899 of JAHDIH010000005.1, forward strand.
TTCACTGACGCTCTCGTGTACGAGGGCAAATTCGTACGTCTTGAGGTAACGCAGTCCACCGTGGATTAGTTTGGACGACTTGGATGACGTTCCCGCTCCATAATCGTCTTTCTCAAACAAGATTACTTTCAGGCCTCTTTGCGCAGCATCACGCGCAATCCCGGCACCGTTGATGCCACCTCCGATAATCGCGATGTCGTAATCAGCCTTAGCCACGTGGACAGTGTCGCGCCGAAATGACGCGGAGCGCAAGAGTAAAGTTATCTATTTTACCCGTACCTTTGTCGCACCCGTGAGGGGAGAGGATTTAAACGATTGATAGCAGTAACGGGCTGGTATCCAGCCCATTAGGAAACTTATGCCAATGGTTACCGGGATGGCCGGCTCAGCGAAGAGCCATGCGATATTTTCACCGATAGTATGGCTTTGCTTGGCAGCCTCGATGGTTGCGATAGCAACAAGCGCGACAAGTAAGATGAGTGGAGCAATGGCTGGCGCCAGACTTTTTCTTCGACTGCACAGCATTACGATGATGGCGATGACCGCGAGAATTATGGGCGCGAAAAGTGGGGCCGATTTTAGGACGCGGATTGGTAAGAAAAGATGCGGGGGATATCTCTGAACTACTGCCACGCACGCAGAGGCTAGTAGGGCCGAAAACGCAGCCCAGAAAACAGTCCATGAAGCTAATCGAATAAGCATACGCATTTTTATCACGCGCGGCATCTAGTGGTCGACTTTCTACCTCAGGCGGGCCCTGGTTGGTGGCGAGGTCGCCGCCTTTTGAAAGGAGCGGTAGCAGTAACTTCCAGGAATCCACCCCAACGGAATACTTGCGATGATACTGGCTAAGATCTCCGGTTGCTGGAGTAACGCTGTGACTACTTCGTGCGGGTATTTGTCACCAACTAGTATCGCTAACAGGCTCAGTGACAGCACGGCAACTACAAGACTGAGTGGGGCAATCAGTACTGCGTGACTTTCCTTCTTGGTACAGACAACGACCAAAAGCGAAATAAATAACAACGCTGCCGGGATAGCAGGAGCCCCCACCGTTAGAAGAACAATCCAGGCCATTAAGTACAGCGGATCTCTCTCTACAATGGCGGTACATCCCGAAGCAACGATCGCGGCGAAGACTCCCCAAAATAAAGCCCACAGAAGTACTTTGGTTTTGTTCATAGTAGCGCTTAGCACTAGGCAATGATTGGGCAAGCCTTGCAGTAGGCAAAAAGGGGCATCTTGCGATACCCCTTCAAATAACAGCTAGTACTTTACGCCAATTCGTTTGGATTGTTCGGTGATGGTTTTTTCCACGTTTTTATCGAATCCAGATTTAGGCGCGTTCTTTTTTACGAACCCATCGCGTTTTTTGGTGATACGCCTTATCTCTTTTTGAAGCGCTTTTCTTTCCTTTTTCTTACTTGAAAACCACGCCTTGCGTTCGTGTAGCGAAAGGTCTGCAACATCAGCTGGTAGCGCGTTGTCATCAGTTAGAGACACCGCTCCCTTGGAAACGGCTTGTAGTAAGTCCCCTTCGGGCATTAGTCCCGTTTTGCCAAAGTATCCTGCGGAGTTTCCTGCGTCTTCTGCATCGAACTGTTTTCTGCGCTGCGCCTTACGGTGGTAGTTTCTGCGTCTTTCGACGCTTCCGCTTCCGTACATGGTTTCAGAGAGTCTCAAATTTAGCTCTTGTAGTTTTTTATCAAACGGGGTTGCGACCGCTTCCATACCTCCATCTTGTTCAATACTGAGGTAATTCCCGCCAGACATTGAGGAAATTTCTTTCCAGGATTTTTCTGTGTCATGGTCTGAACCGCAACGAACCGTATTAATGATGATGTTTTTTGATTTGGCCAGCTTCGCGAGTTCGGTACTGGTCGGATAATTGGGGTAATCGTTGTGAGGCTCTGCATCGCCAACAAGGAAGATTAATTTCAAAACGTTGTCGCTTTTAGACCATTTGAAGTCATTGATAGCTTCTGACAATGCTTGATTGACATGCTCGGGACCGTCACCGCCACCTTTAGTTCTCAGCTCCATTAAGTCAGAGTACACTTGATCTATGTCCTCAGTGAGTGCGAACTTTTTAGTGACGTAGTCGTCTCCGAGGTCTCGATACGCCACCAAACCAAACTTAATCTTTGGTCTCGGAGTACCAGAAGCTAGACTGTTGGCGATTGCCCATATCTTTTTCTTTGCTCCTGCAACAAGCCCATCCATGCTGCTGGTAGTATCAAGGGCAAATACCACTTCAATGACCGGCGTAGCCTGAACTAAGGTGGTCGTCTTGCCTTTTAGGCACGAGGAACGAAAGGGCAGATAAGCAAGTGTCGCTCCAATACACAAGCCAACGATAAAACGAACCACAAAACGCATGTTTGACATCGCTTGGGTAAACGCTTCAGTGCCGAGAATCGATCTAAAAAAATGGTTGTTTTTTGGAAAGCAGTTCGTTTAATTGCCGAAGCCCCATTAATTCGGCTTTGTTACGCTTCAGTCGGGCCGCAGCGACGCCACCAATCACTAAACGAACGTCATCTGGGAGTATTTCTTCGCATTGCTCGAGCAAGGGTTGCGCACGTTTGCGGTCCAGGGAGACAAGCGAACTCAAAATCATTTTTGCACCTGTAGCTTTGCAAGCGAATATCAAATCTTCCGGGGGCACCTCTGTACCAAGGTAGACCACGGACCATCCATGCATCGTAGCGAGCATGGACACGGTCAAAGCTCCAAACTCATGTCGTTCTTCGGGAAATGTCCCCACGACAACTTTGGTGTTACTTGAAGCCGCAAAAGTTTTGGTCATGGAAACAAGGCTCTCTCTCATCAACATGCTGGCGGCGTGTTCTTGGGAAATCCGTATGGTCCCTTCTTCCCAACGCCTCCCAATTTCTATCGATATCGGCGAAAGTACTAGTTCGACAAACTCCAAAGGTTCATGAAAGGCCGCGGCCCCGTTCAGCAGGGCTCCACCGCGTTCGACATCGAGTTTCGATACCGCAGCCAAGAACTCAGCGACGTAGTCTTCTTGGTTGTCTAAGTTTTCGGGGGGGAGGGTCTTGCTGGATAGCAGAAGAAGCTCGTCACTCGTTAATCGGGCTACCGATGAAATAGCGAGCCCGGAATCAACGAGTTGTTTAAGTAATCGTAACTTCGCTACATCGTTTTCACTGAATAACCTTCCACCCTTAGGCGTCCGCGCCGGGGTGATGGCTTGATAACGTCGTTCCCAGACTCGGATTACGTGTGCAGAAAGTCCCGTTTGAGCGGAAACTGTTCCGATTTTGTAAGTAGCCAGTTCAGACATCGGCATTTATTGTAGCATGCTGTCTAGGTTTTTTCCTTAATTAAGTCAGGGATGTTGCAGTCTGTCTAGTTTTTGTCTAGATTGTGACAAATGAATTATTTAGTGAAACTCGTATCCTTATCCTTACTTCTAGCCGCCTGTGGTGATGACGCCACTGGTGGAGACGGCGGCGAAGCTACCAATACAATTGTAGACATCGTTGTCGCGAATCCAGACTTCGAGACACTTGAGTCTGCAGTGATTGCAGCGGACCTAGTCGACACCCTTTCCGGGGAGGGCCCGTTTACCGTATTCGCTCCAACGGACGACGCTTTCGCACTGCTCCCTGACGGTGTGGTGGCAGGGCTTGACCAAGCAACACTCGCACAAATCCTGAAGTATCATGTTGTTTCTGGTGCGGTACCAGCTGCCGATGCCATCGGACTGACTAGCGCCACTTCGGTGGAGGGCACGGACATTCAACTGTCCACGACAGGAAGCAACCTGTACCTAAACGGGCTGACTTTGGTGACCTCGGTAGATATTGAAGCAGATAACGGAATTATCCACGTCATCGACTCCGTAATTCTTCCGATCGACTTTCCGGGCAACTTGGTAGAAGCGGCTTCTGCCTACCCTCGATTGAGCAGTGCGGTTACATCAATTTCTAACTCTCCTACGGCCCTTGGAGCTGTTCAAGCGACCGCTGGTGCGACTATCTTCGCTCCGATAAACCAAGCGTTTACCGATGCAAACGTGGACTTGACTGCCGACAGCAGCAACGTCCTTCTTTACCACGCCGTCGGTTCTGAGATTGACAGTGCGGCTGCAACAGCGGCAGTGGGGACGGCCCTGACGATGGTTAATAGTGGAACGGTCAACGTTGTTGCCGGTCCTGCGCTTGAGGATGAACAAGGCAACACCCGCAATCTGGTTTCTGTTGACCTCAAAGCAAGCAACGGAATTATTCACGCTATTGACGGGCTTCTACTACAATAGATACGCTTTAGTACGAAGCGAAGGGTGGCTTACGGGCCACCCTTTTTGCGTTCTAGCTAATTGAAAATCATTTTCAAATACGGCCAATTCTTGGTTGACTGCTCGCCGAGATAGTCCTATACCGATTTCAAGATGAAAATGATAACGAATTTCAATTTCATATTGCTGTGGTGCCTTACGTCCGCGTGTGGGCAGGGGACATCTCCAGCAGAAGATGGCGGGGATCGCCGACGGGTACTCGCTAGCTTAGCCACTAACGTATTTCAACCATCTCTTGGAGAGTTCGAGTCGGCGTTACTAACCCTAGAAACGTCGCTAAGTGACTATTGCGGAGGCAGTGCCATTGCTTCCGAGGTTCAGAGTTCTTGGAACGCAGCAATGCTTTCTTGGCAGCGTTTGGAAGCGATGCAAGTCGGTCCGCTTGCCGAAGACGGCGGTGCGCTGCGGGATCAGGTTTATTCATGGCCGCTTGGTGTTGGTACGGCGGCCAACGAATGCAGTGTTGACATTGAGGTGGCTCGTTACGCGCAAGATCCAAACGTCAGCCTGAAGGAAAAACTTGTAGATAGAAGAGGTTTGGATGCACTCGGTTACCTACTGTATGCGGAAGGAACCAGCGGTGTTTGCGACTCTGAACCTTCCGGATGGAGTGCACTATCGGAAGTGGACCGTTTGGCAGCACGCTGCGGCTACGCCTCCCTTGTAGTAGAGGATCTGGTCGCCACTCACACGACGTTGCGCGAGCGATGGGATGGCAACGGTGGATTCGAGCAACAATTGGTCGCTGCTGGTACTCCAGAGAGTGAGTTTGGTTCCGCGCAGACCGCGCTTAACTGGGTCTCCAATGCAATGTTCTATCTGGATACAGAGGTCAAAGATATGAAAGTGGGCCGACCCAGTGGCGTACAAGAAAATCAATGCGGCGTGGCGGTGGTTTGCCTAGAAGTATTAGAGTTCGATGCGGTCGAACTTAATAATGAAACTCTTGTGGCGAACCTTGAAGGCTTTGCTGGACTTTACTACGGGACGCTCAGCGACGACGGCTATGGGTTTGACGACTATCTTGTAGCGTTGGGAGCTGAGCGTACTGCAGCTGACATGAGCGCAGCGGTGGATAATGCTGTGGACTCCGCTCGGCAGCTCTCCGCCCCGATGAGGGAACTTTTACTTTCGAATCCTGAAGAAGTCGTCGCGCTCTACAACTCTGTAAAAGGTATTACGGACATTTTCAAAAGTGAATTCTTCACTGTGACCGGTCTGGATCTTCCCGATATGGGAGCCGGCGACAATGACTAACAAAACAATGACTAACAAAACAATGAAATTTACAACGGCGATTCTGCTGGCCACAAGTATTGGTTGCGGCGACGGAACTGAAACGAGTCCACTAGCGGATGCAAGCGACAACCAGCTGACGGTACCAAATGATTATACCTTCGATAGCCGTTTTACGGAGGCACCGAGTAGCGTCAGCTATGGTGGGCAGACCTTTCGCCACATTCTGATATCTGAACTGAAAGGGTACATCGACGACGGACTTTCCGCAGATCTTGCTTCCCTTAATGTGACGACTGGCGGTACCGAAATAGTCGACAAACTCAATGACGACTACTATTGGTTTGGCGCACTCAGTGGACAAGACTGCCCCGCAGGACAAGAATGCATGGACGATGGCGGAGCTGACGGCAACCGTCCGATACTCTATGCGCTGCCAGCTGGAAAAATTTTTGCTGACATTGGGGGGAGCACCAGTATTAAAGGCGGTAAGTTAAAAGAGAAGATAGCTGGTTTTGATAGCGTAGGACGAGACTGGCAAAACGGAGGCCTCTTTAAAGGTTGGCAAGAAGGCACGCCAACCAACGCAGATGAGCTCGTGCAATATTACTTTCAAATGTTGCAGCTTCGAGCAGAGTCCATTACTGGCGGTGTCGTAGCAACTACGGCGGCTGGAGCATTCGACCTCAACAATCCCGACGGCGATGCTGGCACCGCAGATTCGGTGGTATTTGTGGATACGCAAGGGCGCGACATCAACCAGTTACTGCAAAAGTTTCTTCTTGGTGCCATCGCCTTCCATCAAGCAACAGACGACTACCTCGATAGCGACGTGGACGAAAAAGGAATTCTTGCCAGTAACACGCAAAGTGGCAGTAGTGCTTACTCAGCTCTTGAGCATGCTTGGGATGAGGGGTTTGGCTACTACGGAGCGGCAAGAGCGCTAAGTAGCTACAGAATATCTGCGGTTTCCGGTAAATGCGCAGATGACCCAGGGTGCGGAACGGCTGGCCCGACAACGAGTGAGTTTGATGCAGATGAAGACGGAGCCGTCGATCCCAACTCGGAGATGCATTTCGGTGCTTCCATCAACGCGGCGAAACGAGATTGGGGCGTGCGAAATGAGACGACCCCCACCGCGATTTACGAGGAGGCTTCTCTCGCGTTTCGAACCGGACGGGCCATCATTCACAGTGCAGGTGAGACGCTTACCGCGGAAGAACTAAACGCGCTGACGTTCCAACGAGACATTGCGGTAAGAAAATACGAGGAAGCCATCGCAGCAACGGCGATTCACTACATTAATGATTTGACGGCAGACCTCAACGTTTGGAACGGTGGTTCGCTAGAAGCTTCCGGTGGCAACGATTCTTTAACCGTTGACGAGTATCTAACTCTTGCCAAGCACTACTCGGAGTTAAAAGGTTTTGCGCTTTCTTTGCAATTTTCTCCGCATTCACCATTAACTGCTGCTCAGTTTGCATTGCTGCACCAAAAACTTGCAGATAAGCCTGTCGTTCCAGGCCCTTCGGTGAGCGAGGCCGCAGTAAATGCCTACAAGGCTGACTTGATTGAAGCAAGAGCTATTCTTCGCGACACGTATGGGTTTGACAGCGCGAATGCCGCAGCATGGTAATTAACTAGGTTTGAACAAAAAAAGGACGGGGTGTTTTCCCGTCCTTTCTGTTGTTAGCAAAGTGTCAGTTTCTAAAGTAGAAACCATCCAAAGTTTTTAGCGCAATAATCCCGTTAACTTTATTGTAGTAAATGCCCATGCCATCTTTTTCGTAGCTCCAAATGTTGTCAAAGGAACGACCGTCAATAAGCAATGTCCCGTTGAATTGGAACGGGGTGATGTTGCCAGGTTGTGGCGGCTGTGGGTTTGTAACTTGAATGTATCCTTTGATTGTAGCTTGACCATCCCGGCTGAGATTGATGTAAATCGATTCCGAAGGATTTGTATCTGAGCCAGCTATTTCTGCTGTGATGTTTATCAGATAACCGTTGGAACTAAAGATTTTGTCCATGTTGTCGTAGGCGTAGTAGGCCCAAGCGGTGTAAGGCTTAACGTCGAACGTGGTGCAAACTTTCCTGACATGAAGTCTTGCCGCGGTATTGTTCGTCTGCGGCAACTCGTTGAGCACTACTTGCGTACTTCCTCTGGAAAACGAGAGGCTGGATGCCGCTGCTTCCAGGTTCCAAGTTTGGAATTCTTGGCTGTAGTTGATGGGACCGAGATTCTCTTCGTCAGAAGTGTCGCATGGTGGATTGCATCCGCTGGTAAGTAGAAGTGCTAGCGACGCGAACGCTGCGACAAAGGTATTTCGATTTTCTATCATTTTCATTTTTGTTCGTTTTCCTGTGCTGATAAACACGTCAGCTCTATCAGGTCTTCAACCTAGCTTCCATAAAAAAACGCCCTCGTTGGGAGGGCGTTTCTATTCCTTCGTAAAAAAGACTACTTACTTACTCTTCCACCACACTTTTGATGTAGAGCTCTTTGAGTTGCTCTGCCGAGACAGGAGTTGGTGCTTCACTCATCATGTCGGTTCCTTTTTGTGTTTTCGGAAACGAAAGTACGTCTCGTAGAGATTTAGCACCAGTCATGAGCATTAAGAACCGGTCGAGCCCCAAAGCAATACCGCCATGAGGAGGCGGGCCGTACTGAAACGCGTCCAACAGGAATCCGAACTTTTGCTTTGCTTCTTCGTCCGAGATACCAAGTGCGGTGAAGATCCTCGCTTGCAGTTCGCTTTCGTGAATCCGAATGGAGCCTCCGCCGACTTCGCAGCCGTTAAGTACAAGGTCGTAGCCTCTTGCTAAAACTCTCTCAGGATCACTTTCCAGGTATTGGACGTCTTCAGGACGGGGGGAAGTGAACGGGTGATGGGCAGATGACATTTTGCCGGTATCTTCGTCCTTCTCAAAAAGTGGAGGATCCGTAAGCCACATAAATTGCCACTCGCCCTCTCGAATGAGACCCAGTTTCTCTCCAATGTGAAGTCTGACAGCTCCCATACAAGTATTCGCTGTTTTTTCACGGTCCGCGCAGAACAGAAGAACGTCGCCTTCTTCGCTACCAGCGATCTTATTTACGGCGGCGACCGCTTCTTCTGTCATGTTTTTGGCAAAAGGTGCCTTCCATTTTCCACCACTTTCGATTTTCGCAAACGCGATACCTTTTACACCATACGGTTTTGCAAACGTTGTCAGGCCATCAAGCTGGGAACGACTCATGGAGGCACCTCCCGGAACTCGCAAACACTTGACGATTCCACCTTTGTCAACAGCTCCTTCAAACACCCTAAAGCCGCAGCTTTTCACTGCTTCTGTAACTTCACAAAGCTTGAGGTCCAGTCTTAGGTCGGGCTTGTCGACTCCGTAGTCGTCCATTGCTTCTTTAAACGTCATGCGCCGGAATGGGTGGGGAAGGTCGACGCCTAGGATTTCTTTCCAAAGTTTCACCACCATCCCCTCGATAATTTTTTGCAGGTCCTCTTCTTCGATGAAGGACATCTCAATGTCGATTTGGGTAAACTCAGGCTGGCGATCTTGTCTCAAGTCTTCATCTCGGAAACATCTAACGACTTGAAAGTATTTGTCGAAACCCGACACCATCAATAACTGCTTATATATCTGTGGGGATTCTGCCAGCGCGTAGAAAGAACCAGGATTGAGTCGTGAGGGCACCACAAAGTTGCGCGCGCCACCTGGAGTGTACTTCACTAAAAATGGGGTTTCGACTTCGGAGAACTCGAGGTCCGATAAATACGAGCGCATGAGTTGTGCGGCTTGCGAGCGAATACGCAAGTTGCGCTGGAGTTTGGGGCGTCGCAAATCAAGGTAGCGATATTGAAGCCTCAGAGCTTCGTTGGTTTCAAGATCGTCCACAATTTCGAATGGTGTCGTTTTGGCGCGCGAGAAAATCTCCAACTTGGTAACCATAATTTCAATGGCTCCGGTAGGAATCTTATCGTTTACGTTTCCTCCTCTGGAAAGTACTTTGCCGACAATACCAATACAGAATTCGGTACGAAGTTCTCCTGCAAGGTCGTGGGCCTCTTTGCCAAAGGACGGGTCGAAAACAAGCTGGGTGATACCGTCTCTATCTCTGAGGTCGATAAAAACGCATCCGCCATGATCACGTCTCGTGTCCACCCAGCCGGTGAGTACCACTTCACTGTCAGTATCTTCTGCACGTAGTGCTCCGCAAGAATGAGTCCGGCTGTGCTTCTTCAAGAACGTAGTCATTGGCGAATTGTGTCGTGAAATTAGTCATTTGAAAACCTCACGCAGCTTCTTTCGCGTCAAGTTGCAGCGGCTGTGCTATGAAGCCTGGGTGTTTCGGATAGCTCACATTTCAGATCTTCACCTTTTGTCTCTTGATGGCGCTCGAATGCTTGATTTCGCGAATAAGCGATGGATTGGCGGATTAAACCTCTTATCTAATCGTTCGAGGCACTACCAATCGGAACGGTTTGAAGCGGCAATTGAGGACATGAAAGGGCAGAATATCGATCACGTGCTGTGCACTGGTGACATTACAAACCTGGCATTCAAGCAAGAATTTGAATTTGCTAAGTCTCTTTTTGAAAAGTTCTCACTACCTCCGTCGGAAGTTACCGTGCTGCCAGGAAACCATGACGCGTACGTGAAGAAAGGGGCGGAGCATTTTCACGAAATTTTCCAAGAACACTTTGTTTCCGACGATGGAATGGCTCAATGGCCACTTCTCCGCACCCGCGGCAACATCTCCATCGTCGGTTTGTCGACGAGTCTGCAAACTCCGTGGTTCACAGCCTACGGGGTCGTTGGCAAAGAGCAACTCACTAAACTGGATGCAATGCTTGCTGCAATTCCTGCCGGGCAACTCAAACTTGTTGCGTTACACCATCCTGTAGTCGGTAAGCCTGCCGAAAGTCGGATTCGCGGGCTTAAAGATCGGGAAGCGCTTGTCGAGGTACTGCAAAAATACGAAGTAGATGTGGTGCTTCATGGGCACGAACACCGGTCGATTCTTAGTTTTGCGGGAAAGATCCCTGTCTTGGGAGTTCCCAGTGGGACGTACTCGCTGGACAAACCGAATCGGCGTGCGAGCTACCGAGTTCTCACGATTGAAGGGAACAAGATAACTAAAGTCGAAAGAAGATTCATAAACCAAGCAGGCGACTATGAATCATTGGCTGAGTCGGATTCGGTAGAGGGGTGGCATAAAGTGGTAGTCGCTTGACAACCACCTAAACGGCCAGGTACCGCTTACCAATTCAGCACAAAGACGAAAAATCAATGACGAATTCAGACATTAAAGCCAAGGATCGTAAGTACGTACTTAGACCTTGGGCGTTGCCACCAGGAGAGCCACTGCTTTTCGCGGAAGCCAGAGATTGCGTAGTTAAAGACGAAAACGGCAAAGAGTACATCGACTTCACCGCGGGGTACTTTGTTAACAACGCCGGTCATTGTCACCCAGAAATCGCAAAGGCGGCGACCGCACAGCTTTCCAAGGTGCTGCAAGTCTCAGGCAAACACAGCTCTGTAGCAATGATATTGCTAGCAGAGAAGTTGGTACTTGCTGCTGGTGGAAAAATGGCAAAAGTGTTTTTTGCGACTGGCGGTTCAGAAGCCAACGAGTTTGCGTTAAAAGCCGTTCGCCAAAAGACTGGTAAGAAGAAGGTGGCGTACCTAAGGGATGGCTATCATGGGCTAACCCTTGGCTCCCTTGCAGTGACCGCATCCAAAAAGTACCAAGCCACAGCGGTCGTTCCATTAGGAAAAAACGAATATGAAGTTTCCAACGCGTATTGCTACCGGTGCCCTCATGTCGACAACTGCGCCACGCAATGCTTAGATGAAACGGAAAAAACGTTTGATGCGAATCCGGATACAGCAGCTTTAATTGCTGAGCCTGTGCAAGCGGCAGGTGGTATGGCTCCTCCTAAAGAATGGTGGACCAGATTACAATCCATGTTGAAGAAGCGAGGCATTCTGTTGATCGCTGACGAGGTGCAAACGGGCTGCGGTCGCACCGGCACGATGTTTGCCATCGAGCAATACGGTCTTGAGCCTGACGTTATCGTCGGCGGTAAAGGACTTTCCGGTGGGGTTGGCTCTTTAGCGGCCATGATCGTGAGCGACGAAGTTGGTAAAGATTTTTATTCTGGAACGACTCCCACTAACGGAGGTAATGCGGTTTCAGCAGCTGCAGGTTTCCGTTTGCTTGAGCTTTTAGAAGAAGAAGGGCTCATTGACAATGCAATGCGAGCGGGTAAGCAACTAACGGAGGAAATTGCCGCCCTTGAAGATCCTTGGGTAGGAGACATTCGTTTCAAAGGATTGCTCGGTGGTGTTGAGCTGGTGAGCGATAGAGCGTCCAAAGAACCTCTGCCGAAGGACGTAGTTGGCAAGATACGTGATGGTCTGTTCGACAGCGGAATACTTTTGACGGTCTCAGGCCCTCATGGCAACTGCTTAAGAATTCAGCCCCCGTTGAGCATCAAGGCGGAGCAAATATCTCACTTCGTGTCCGTCTTAAAGGCGGTACTCAAGAAGGTCAGGGGATAGAAACGTGAATCTTTTTGCCGTACGAACACAGCTCGATAAAGTTCTTTATCCTTTTGTAAATACCATTGCTAAGCTTCCAGTCCGAGCGAACCAGTGGACTCTGATCGGAGCTTTTGTAGGACTCGCCTGCGGCATCGGGCTCTTCTACCAACATTGGTGGTTAGGGTTCATCCTGTTGGTAGCTCGAGGACTGCTAGACAACATCGACGGCTTCGTGGCACGTAACTACGGTCAACGTTCTACGTTTGGTGCGGTCATGGATGATGTGACAGACCGTTGGGTCCTGGGGGTGATGTACGCTGGAGGGTGCCTGTCTCTTTCGGGTGACTATCCTCACTTGCTTATCATCCTCGGTGCTGGAATTACGGGAGCGCTTTCGAATGTGATTGCTAAACTTTCTGTGTACGCAGAATCTCAGCAAGACGTGTTTCGTAAAGAAGGAAAAATTGGCCATCCTATCGACGTGGTAGGACTGTTCGGATCTGCCGAATTCATTATCTATTTTGGGTCCGGCATTCTGTTTACTGCCATCCTTGGAGACGAACGGCCCATGATCGCTGGATGCTGGGCGGTTGCAATCATGTCTCACGTTTCGCTTTTGCAACGAATTGTATTTGCGTGGAGACGTTATCGAAGCGTAGATCCTGGAGCACGAGAAGAAAATGAGTGAGCGCAGATTCGGTGACCGTCTTAACCCAGCCAATGCTCTTACTGCCACTCGATATATTTCGCTGCCTCTGTTTCTGAACTTTGTGGAACAAGGAAAGATGCAGTTTGCAGTTCTTTCCATATTGTACTGCGCTTTCGCTGACGTCTTCGACGGAATGATTGCCAGAGCTTGTAATTGTACGTCTTCTTTTGGTGAGTTTTTTGACGCTATCACCGACGCGGTTTGTTACGGGTTCTTTTTGGCAGTTGTGGTGGGGTACGGGCTAATGCCACGAGAAGCTATGGCGGCAATTGTGGTGATGGGCATTGCTAATGCGGTAATGCGGGTGATTTATGCCAAGAGAGCCGGGCGAGCTACCAATTATCGTTCTTACGCCATGGAGCGTTTCGTCGCATTTGCTGCTGTCCTATCTTGTTTTGCAGTCGTAGGCTGGGAGATCCGTTTCTTTTCGTGGAGTGCCGTTGGTTGCATGGCGGTGATTATGCTGTGGGATACGAAACGGATGCTACTGGATCCAATAGACCCAGAAGGAGTTACCGCGAAATGATCACATCCGTTTTGAATTTTAAGTATTTCGTAACGGCATTGCTCATGATTTTTGTTGTTGCCTACTTTTTCGTTGACCTCAAGCGTCTTTCCGTGGCTCTGAAAAATCGAAAAGATCCATCGTTCCCCACTGCGGTAAGCTCCGACCAGATCTTTGGTGTTGTCATGGGAATCACTATCGCGGCTATCGCTGTGGTTGGTACCATTCGTTGGTACGTACTCTAAGTCTTTACTGATTCGCCATGTTTGAGAGGGTGAATCAGTGTTTCTGCTTCCTTATACTTGGCAACTTCCATGAGCCTATGCAGCGGAGCCGATGGTGGTCCGAGCCTTAGGTTGACCGTTCCCCAATGAATCGGGACAAATTTTTGCGCTCCAAGTATTTGGGCAATGCGAAGGGCGGTATCTGGATCTATGTGCACTCCCGCATCCAAGGAAGCTTGTCGCTTTCTGTAATACCATACCGGCAGCATTCCACCGATTGGCAGTAGCGTGGTGTGAATGGTCTGTTTTTTTCCTAGCTGTTCAAAAACAGCATAGTCAGACATATCGACATCACCCGCATGATGTACGGTGACGCCGTTGGTGGAGAGTATGTAGCCGCAGCACAGCGGCAGATCTCCCTTTCTCCATCGGCCGCCATCGTGTTTGGTCGGGACCGCAGAAACTTCAAAGTCTCCAACAAGGAAGGTGTCTCCCACTTCAACTTCTTTTACTTTTGCAAATCCTAAATCCGCGACCACCGATTTGGCCCCTTTGGGAACCACCAATAAGCAGTCTTTATCTAATGATTTTAACGTCCATCGGTTCAAGTGATCGACGTGCGAATGCGTTGCGAGCACGGCGTCGAATCGCCCTTTAGCGCAACGTTTTCTTCCAAGAGGGTCAATCAGTACCCTCGTGGTGTCGCTAGAAATACATGCTGAGGCGTGCCCAAGCCACTGGATATCGAGACTCATACAGACCAATATAGCATGCGCAATCGCAATCATTTTGCTCGATCATGAGTTCTGTTTAGGGTAGGTTGCAGCTGTGCTGGTATACTTCATGATCGGTGCCCTTGTCGGCGCACTGACTGGCATTCCCATTGGACCAGCTAACGTCGCTGTAATTAATACAGCTTACCGTCATACCCTTCGTCGGGCGATTTCTGTCGGGGCTGGAGCGGCGATTGCGGATGGGGGATACGCACTCCTCGGCATTCTACTAATCGCGCAATTACTAGCTGACAATCCTTCATTAGCGCCGATTCTGTGGGCTGTCAGTGGTGGCGTATTGATTGTGTATGGTTTGATCACCGCGTTAGCAGATGCGGAACCCGCGAAAGCCAGCAGTGGCGTAAAACAAAAAGCTTCGGATCCGTCGCGGGATATATGGTCTGGTTTATTTCTCGGCGTTACCATTATTGTTCTCAACCCGGCGGCGCTTGTAACCTGGGTTGTCATTGTTGGAGAACGTCTGCCGGTTTGGGTCGGAAGCGTTGGTACGATTTCTCTTAGCGACAGCATTGGTTTTGCACTTGGGGTTACCGCTGGTTCTTTTACCTGGTTTAGCTTTGTAGGCTACCTTGCCAACAAAGGTAAAAAAGTCTTAGGCGAACGTGCCTTTTTAATCACCAAAACGGTTGGTGTTTTGCTCGTGGTTTATGGTGCCTACCTTGCTTATCGCGCCGTCAATGCCTGGATGGCGTGACTAGAAGTTGACCTTGCGCATCACTCCGCGCGGCAGTCTTTTGATGACGCTCATAATGACACGCCATGCTTTGGGGGTGTACAGAACGCTAACGTTCGATTCTAGAGCGTCTGCTACTTCTACAGCGACTTCCGTTTTGTCGCCGACGATAGGGGGGGGCTTGAGTCCTTCAGTCATCTCCGTGGTCACGAAACCAGGCTTGACCGTCAATACTCTTAGTCCTTCACTTTTGAACTTGTGATCCAGACCTTCCAAATAATGACTTAAGCCCGCTTTGGTAGCGCCGTAGATGATCACTGGTTTTCGCCCTCGGTCGCCTGCTACCGAGCTGAATACGCAAAGCGTCCCGCTGTTGTTCATCGCTTTTCGAGCTAATTCACAGAACACCAAGGTGTTGGTGAAGTTTACCGTCGCCAGTCTAAAAACCTCAGCTTCACTTTCCTCTAAGGCATCTTGTGTGGCGAATCGACCCGCAGTGAGAATCACATGGGATACGGAGACTAACTCCGACTTGGCCGCGCTCATCGCTACCGCGAGAGACTCGGCATCTTCTAAGTCGCAGACCGCAAGGCCAACGCACGACCCGGGCTGCCGGGTATTGAGGTCGTTTTTGCAACTTTCCAAAAGAGAGCGGTCTCTGCCCAGCAAAAATAGCTTGTAGCCTCGTTGGGTAAGCTCTCTAGAAAGGGCTTGTCCCATTCCACGAGTTCCACCAAGGAGCACTGCATTTTTCGTTGTCATTCTCCGAGTAGTCTACGTGATAGTGCGCTAGAAAAACGACCTCGCAGCCCCCATTTTTCTCGTATCGATTGGAATTGCTCGAGTCTCGCTCCTTCCATCGCCGAAAAATCCTTGGCCGTCGTATACGAGTCTTTGGCCAAGTAGATTCTTCCGCCAGATTTAATGGTTACTCTGTTGAGTTGGCCGAACAATTCAGCTGAGTGCGCCTTATTCGGTAGGTCTATTGCCAGTGTCGTACCTTTCATTGGAAAGGATAGGGTTCCATCACCACAGGGCCCAAAGTCTTTGAGCACGCAAAGAAAAGAAGCATCTCCAGTGGAGGCAAGCTTTTCCAGTATCTCTACAATCGGTTGCGTACCTGCGGCGCGCGGAATGACGCATTGGTATTGGCTAAAACCTCTACTTCCATACATTCTATTCCAGCTGCGAACGGCGTCCAGTGGATAGAAGAAACTGTAAGGGGAAGCAATTCGCTCGCTGCCGGTGTGTTGCATCCTGAAGTAGCTCTCATTAAACATTCTCACGGATAGTTTTCCCAGAGCCCAGTTCGGAGCTGTTACTGGCAGACTCATTTTTGCGGAAAATTGCGGTACCGTTTTGGGCCCTTCTGTGGCCTTAGCCCATCGGCCGCGCATCAGCACGCCACGTCCAAGAGCTCTTCCTTTGGACAAGCAATCGATCCAGCCAACGGTGAAAGGCCAATGCTCGGCATTAGATTGGAGTAACTCTAGAAACTCTTCTACGTTATCGGCGCGAGCGTTGTTTTCTACTATCCAAGGGCTTTCTATTGGCTCCATGGCAAGCTGAGCCGACAAGATGTGGCCAGTTAATCCCATTCCACCTAAGGTTGCCAAAAAGAGGTCGGTGTTTTGCGTGCGGCTGCAGGTAAGGGGGGCATCACGGCCTATGTCCAAGACGAGACTTCTGATATGTCTTCCAATGGTTCCCGCGCGGTGGTGATTTTTTCCGTGTACGTCCGACGCAATCGCACCGCCCAGGGTGACGAATTGCGTGCCAGGTGTGACAGGAACAAAGAAACCGCGAGGAAGAAATACCTTCGCTAGTGTGGCAAGTGAAATCCCTGCACTGGCATTTAACACGCCACTTGCTTCGTCGAAAGATTGGAGGTTGTCGTCTTCGGTAGTGTTTAATAGTACGTCGCTAGCCCTGGCAGGTAGTGCGGCATCGTTATAGGAGCGCCCAAGTCCGACGGACAGGCGCGCACCTTTTGTATGTTTGCCTAGCGGGCTGCCTTTACGGAGTACTCCGCGAGCGGTGTTGCCTCCCCAACTAAAGAAGTCGTGATTCGGGTAGTCACTCACGCGTGCAGCTTATCAGTTTGCTACAGCTTTGTCGTCTGCCTCTTTTTTTCCGTCCATATCTTCTAAGAGACGGGCGAGGGAGGTTTCCAGGTCGGTCGCAGTTTGATGGGGGAGTGGCAAATCTGGGTGTGCGAGTAGAGCAGTTAACTTCTTGGCCACACGGATCAGCTGTTTTTGCAGAATGTCTTCGGAGTCTTTTTCTACTGGAAAAGCGACTTTTTTGTACCGCTTAGATAGTACTTCAGCTGGGACGCCTTCGTCGAAGGCGGCTTTAGTCATCTCTGTGATGGTCGACTGGTCCGCGGCACCACGGTCTACCGCTTTGGCAACGAAGTTCACTACTTTCATACTGGGAATGGGAGAGTTGTTCTTCTCCCTTACCCGTTGCAAAACGGACGGCGCTGCCCCGCGTAGGTAACGAAACGAAGCTAAAAGTTTGGTCACCGTCGATGGTTTTAGGTGCAGTTCGTTTTTGGTGTAAGACTCAAGTGATGGAAAGCCCCATCCTTTCCAAAGTTGTTTCTTATCAACTTCGGTTAATGCCTCAGCAAGATCAAGCCAACTCTTCTTGAACGTTCTGGCTAAGTTAAGCATGTTGGCGCGTTTGGGATCACCGTCTTCTACTTTTGCCAACTGCTGTGCCATGCGTTCGTCTGTCTTGGTAATAATCTTGGACATCTGCTGCACTCTATCAGTAGGCATTGACATTTTATTGTAGAATGCCGGGATCGTTAGGTTTACCTGGGGATTTGACGTTCAATATGGTGTTTGGCTCAAGTTGTCAGCGATTGTGAGGAAAGCGGGATGCCATTCCTTCCATCCCGCGAGCCGTACAGATGGCTGTACAGACCGCTTCTCAGGCGATCTGAATGTGGTCGAATCCCATTTCGAGCTTGAGGAAATCGCTTAATTTGTTCATACTCCACCGGTGAGTGAAACAGCCGTAAACGGTCCCGATCCAATGATTGGGCGCGTGTTGCATGACCGCTACCGACTGCTGTCAATGCTAGGCGAGGGCGGCATGGGCGTCGTGTACGCTGCGGAGCACATTCACATTAAGAAGAAGTTTGCCGTAAAGTTACTGCGCAAAGAGATCGTAGGTAACGATGAAGCCGTAGCCAGGTTTAAACAAGAGGCTTACTCCGCTTCCTCCATCAATCATAAAAACATCGTCGAAATTTCTGATTTTGGGGAGTTGGAAGATGGCCGTATCTATCTTTGCATGGAGTATCTCAACGGAGTTGCGCTAAACGATTTGATTCATAGCGAACGCCTGACTCTTGCTCGCCAACTAAATATTTTGATTCAAACGGCTCACGGTCTTGCGGCTGCTCATAAACAAGGAATCGTGCACCGTGATATGAAGCCGGAGAACGTTTTCATCACCGATGTTGGCGCGACGGATACGCCCAAGCTATTAGACTTTGGGATTGCAAAAGTTTCTGGGCAAGACGGGCAAAACAACCTGACTCGAACCGGTACGATCTTCGGTACGCCGTATTACATGGCTCCAGAACAAGCACTTGGTCAGGGCGTGGATCAAAGAGTAGATATTTACGCCATGGGCGTGATTATGTATGAGATGTTTTCTGGGTCGGTTCCTTTCGAGGGGGAGTCCTTCATGGGGATTCTTACGCAACACATCACGACTCCCGCGGAAGCGGTAGAGGTTCGTGCCCAGCGTGACCAGCGTGACGTTCCTGAAGAAGTGAGATCAATCATCAATACGTGCATGCAAAAGCCGCCAGAGAATCGTTTTCAAACCATGGACGAGTTGTTGACGGCTTTGGTAACCACCCATTCGGTGCTTTGCGGGCCTGGGATGAGCGGGTATCTAGCACAGCCGACGCCTCGCTGGGACACTCATAGTACCAATAACGGGCCTTCCCCCTTTGCAGGTCGCCCAGGTTACCAAACCGGGCATGCGCCCATAGCTACGGAAGCTGCCCCCGCGGTTTCCGTTGCGATTGGCGATGAAACGAGCCAAAGGGCCGTTTCCGCAGCTGACGAAATGTCCATGCCAGCGAAAGCGAATGACACAGGGCTGTGGGCAGAGCAACCCAAGAAACGCAGTAAGCTACTTGTCCCGCTACTACTACTGTTAGCGCTTGGTGGTGGAGTTGCGGTTCTTTTTGCTACTGGGACTTTTGCCACAGGAACGAAGGATAAAAATTCGTCGAGCAGTAGTTTGAGCACAGCAACCGTCGATTCGTCGAGTTCCCGCGTCTCGAGTCTGGCAATGAGCTCTAGTTCGTCGAGTGCGCTATCTTCCATAGGTTCATCGAGTGGAGCAGTTGTGGCTTTTGAGAGTGTACTAGTGGAAAGCAAACCTCGCTATGCCGAAGTGTGGATTGGCGGTACCATGATGGGAGTTACCCCACTTCGGGTACGCGTTCCCAAGGGAGAGCACGTTGCCGCTGAATTGCGAAAAGATGGTTATGACGACGTGGAAAAGAAAATTTCAGCCGATTCGAAAAAAGTAAAGTACAAGCTTAAAAGAAGACGTGGTAAAAAGTCGTCTTCCAGGTCTTCGAAGAAGTCGTCTTCTAGGTCTTCGAAAAAGTCGTCCTCCAGGTCTTCGAAGAAGTCGTCTTCCAGGTCTTCGAAGAAGTCGTCTTCCAGGTCTTCTGCCAAGAAAAAATGTAAGGGAGAAATAATAGGTGGTGAGTGCATTGAGTTTGAATAAGAGTATTGCGTTAAGTTGTTTACTGTTTGCGGGTTGTCTTCAGCCAAGGTCGTCCTCTCCTCGTAGATACGAACAGCCAGAAAACGTGAGTACGGCTAAGACCCCTGATCCGAGTGAAGGAAAGGCAGACGCCAAAAAATACTTTCAAGAAGGACAACAGCTATTCCAACAAAAGCGATACCTTGCTTCCATTTCTTGGTTCGAGGCAGCCGAGCGCAGTTGGCCTTCACCGATAAACGACTACAATATCGCGCTCAGCTTTTTCGAACTAGGCGACGCAGTCCAGGCGGAAGCATATTGGATGAGGCACAAAGAACGTTCGGAAGCGCAAGGAGTCAGGTATTACGAGTTACCAAGCAAGAAAAGCAGCGACTCCGATGCGACGTCGACTAATGCGCCGCCACCTGCCAAAGCCCCTACGCGAGATACGGCGCCTTCGAGTTCGTCGATCCCAGCTGCGACCACCAATGGCCTGCCAGCTGGCTGTAAAGAAATATCTGAGAACCACTGGTCTTGTCCGCCAGAACCTACGAATAATGCTGTGACTCCCAAGGCTCCAACACAAGCGTTGCCGAATGTAGTCGGCGAGCGAGACTTGACACTTGAACCCGAGTAAAATTGTTGTTTTAGGTTTGGGACTGACGCTAACTGCAGGTTGCAGTAGCAAGTCGACGCAAGCCTTGCACGTGGGAGAGTACGGAGTAGTTCGGACTGAGGTTGCCCCAAAAATTGATGGCAAACGTGATGACGCATGGCGCTCGGCTAATTGGAGCGGCGCGTTTCATTCAACGGCTGGCGGGCCTAAGATGCCATTTGCTAGCAAAGTGCAACTAATGTGGGATAGCGACTACTTGTACCTATGGGCGGAAATGCAAGACTCCGATGTGCGAAGTCCTGTTTTCGATAAAGACGGAGCACTGTGGAAACACGATGTTATTGAGATGTTTATCGATGACGATAGAAATGCGACAGGGTACGTAGAGTTGCAAGTCAATCCCAATAACACGCAGCTTGATTACAAATTCGCCTCTACGAGGGCACGTCCTCCAATCAAATCATGGGACGCAAAAATGAAGTCCGCGGTAGTTGTGGATGGTTCATTGAACTCGGGCAGTAACAACGACCAAGGATGGACGGTAGAAGCGAGAATACCATTTTCTACGATTGCTCCGGCACCCAACGCAGGAAGTATATGGAACTTCAACGTAGTGCGAATCGACAAACCCCAGAACGAAGGGATGAGAGTTCACTCACTATATCCAATTTCCATTCGGGACTTTCACGCCCCCGAAAAAATGGGAAGCCTGGTTTTCGTTGGGAAATAGAAAAGGGAAGAACAACGTCACGTCGTGCTTCCCTTTTATTGTTGCGCTAATACTTTTTCAGTCGATGGTGATTACTTTTTGAGTCCACTGACCGATGTGATTGTGAGTGTTTAGATTTTGGAACGGAAGCCAAATGGCTGCAGCCGTGGGATTGTTCGCTGTTCCTAATCTTTCTGGGTAAAGTGGGGCCATCCAAAGTTGAGGAATTTGCGCAGTACTTCTATTTCCGAAGTCACGCTTTGAAGAGAATGTTAACCAGTAGAATGGCTCTCCCGCCTCGTTCGCTTGTTGGAACGGAGCCCAGCGTGGCCAAGAGTTTGTAAGTCCTCTTGTAATATTGGCTGCGTCGAGACGAATCGGTTGTCCTGAGCCGTCAGCTTTGGTGATGTAAACCTCTGCAGATACCGCGTCATTGGAGTTTCCTGTGTACTGATTACCTCCGGCATCATCTTGTGATGCGTTAAGAAGAATCCATTCTCCGTCTGGTGAATAATCGGGATAGTGGTAGGTTTCTGGTTGCAATGCTGCACTTGCAGGTCTTGGTGTGGCAATAACTTGTGGCGTTCCAAAGTTCGTTCCACCATCCCAGCTCATGGTTACCAGCGAACCTTCTCTCACACTAAGCACTCCAGCTGGAGCCGAGGTGGTGATAAACGCTATTTGGTCATTGTTCGGGCTTACTGCCGGGTGATAGGCGGTGTAGCCACCAGTGATGTCACCAGCGACCAACGATCCGTCACTCGCGTTTCTCAGGTCAAGACGGCCACCGACTGCACCGAACAAGTATTTGCTGTCACCAGAGAACGCGCCTTGATTGAATTTGTCGTTGCCTGTGGGAGATTGGAAAAGAATTTCTTTAGTTTTTACGTCTAAGATGATGCCGTCGCCTTGAACAAGCGATGCCGCCATGTATTTACCATCAGGAGAAACGGCGTGACATCCGATGCATTCCATTCCAGGCGCTTCTGTCGATAAGAAAAATGGCTCAGCTTGTTGGCCCACATTGGCCATATCGTGACGGTACGTCCCCCCTTGGTTACCAGTCATAGAACTTCCTGTCGTCGCCCAGTAGTAAACGCCGCCGTCGATATTTTTACCGATGACGTCAACTTGTGCATTGCCACCGACGTTAACGTCGCCACCTGGCGCCATACTGCGAAGCGCGACGGTACCGCCTTTTCCTCCCGCGAAAGAGTCCCAATCCAGCCCTTTGATTTCGTTGTAACCAACAGCGCCTGTTGTGATTGGGAGGTAAATTCGACGAGTCGTGTACGCACTTGTGAGGGCGATTTCTAAAATGGTGTCAGATGCGTTTCCAGTGTAGTGGACATCCAAGACGCCAAGGTTTGGCGGAGCCGCGGAGCCGTTTTCCGGGTAAGAAAGTGCAGGACCGCCGGTGGAGTTCACGGTGGCATTGGCAAAGTCCTCTGCCGTGGTGGCCGGAAGGGCAGGATCTACAAACGCGGAGGTCGCATTTACAGTGAGATTGGCGGACCCTGTTTCGCCACCTAAAGTTGCACGCACTAACGTTTTTCCACCGTGCGCTGCAGAAGAGGTCAACGTTGCTCCACTGAAGGAGCCAAGCGTGACGTTATCCACAGAAAGTGTCACGTCAGCGGTGACATCTTCCATTCCCGAGTCCGTAGCACGCATCACCGTGTATGCCTGCGTTTGCGGACTCTCGTTATCCACCGTAAGTACTGCATCCGCCGGAGAAATGACTAGTGTCATTGCGGGCTCTTCAGTCCCACTGCCTCCGCCGCAAGCCATAATAAAAATTACTCCCCAAATTCCACGCATAAGTTAAGAATACCAGTTTTTATGAAAAAATGTTGAACTCGCGTCACTTTTTGCGAGCCAGCGACATGTTAATGTGCGTTGTGCACAAATTTAGGTATGGTGTTGTCGCATTCGCACTGACATTTAATTTTTTAGCTTGTCAAAATTCAACACAGCGAGTGTCGAGTGGAAATCATCGTTTCTCTGACGTCACTTATAATAACGATAGTCCAAAATCGATTCCGATTTACAATGAGTTGGTTCTCTTGGCTCCCGAAGTTGGCAAAGTGCTATGGGACCCTCGTTTAGAATTAGCGTTGCGCGAGCTCACCAAACATGTGGGGGCTGATGGGGCGGTAGACTACGGCCCTATTGGATTTTACCTACAAAAGCACGGGGTCATTGAGCCGTCGCCTCACCTGATTGTGTCCCGCGGGGGCAGTGCTGACCCACGTGCTGTTGCTCAAGAACTCAGTGAAACGATTTCCAAAACGCTGTCTGCAGAACCGTACCAGACTATTGCCGTCGCTACGGCCAACGTTCGAGGGGAGAATGTAACCATAGCTGCGCTTCATCGTTCTTCTATCAAAATGCGTGTTCCGTCGCGCCATGCCAATGCAGGCGACGTAAGGATCTCAGGGAACGTGGTGAACAATTTCTCGAAGCCACAAGTTTTTGTTACCGCTAGCGATGGGCACGTGTCGCATCTGTTCGATGGTAAAAAGCAAGCGTTTAATGCCCGCTTCTCGTGTGCGGGAAAAAGTGGCAAACAGCAAGTAGAAGTCACCGCAGAGGACGAGCTTGGGACAAGTGTACTTGCCAACTTTGCGGTATGGTGTGGTGCTACTACGCCCCCCCAGCATTACGAGAACCAATCCGACTTGGGGCCAGAACCTGTCCTTGACTCAGAGCAGACCGCAGAGGCGTTGCTACTGTCGGTGGTTAATCGTGAGCGCGCGAATCATGGTGTTGCTCCCGTTTCAGTGGACGCTGGGGTAGCGGCGGTTGCTAAACGGCATAGCATTGACATGTTCAATACAGGAATTGTTGCCCATCAAAGTGCGACGACAGGCTCAGCTACGGACCGTGTTGCTGCGGGAGGGGTGGTGACCGCGATCGTCATGGAAAATGTAGCTCGCGCTTACGGGGTTTTTGAAGCTCACCTAGGACTAATGAACAGTCCTGGGCACAGAATGAACATCTTGTCTAAAGACGCAACGCACGTTGGAATCGGTGTCGTATTTGGAAAGAAAGTTGGCAGTCAACAAGAGATTTTTGTAACTCAGGTGTTTGTTCGCCACAATCCTATGGTTGATGTTGATGCGGCGGCCATGTCTTTGGCCAGCAGGTTAAATAAAACATGGAACGGACTGATTGATCAAAACTTACAGTTGATAGCTGGTAGGCACGCCCAAGCCGTAGCATCCGGCATCTCGCGAAGTTCCGCGCACGAAATGACGAATCAGTCGCTGTCGCAACTAGGAAATCAGTACGGCAAGTTGGTGACGGCTTCTGTCGTTACTGGGACGCTGGAACAGGTTAAGCCAACTTCCCTATCTCAAGGAAAGACGGTTCGACGCTTCGGCGTGGGGATTGCTCAAGGTAATCACCCTGAGTTTGGAAAAGGTGCGTTCTATTTAGTGGTCATTATGTCGAGATAGTCTAGTTCTAACTGTTCGAGTCGCCGGTAAACCTCTGTGGCCGACTTATCGACGGAGGTGTCTACATCAGGAACCAGCGTAAGAATGATCTCAAATCGCGAGGTGGGGACGGGGACCGCTGTGCCTGCGATTAGGATCGTAGGATACCCATCTTCGCTGATTAACACCTGAGAGATCGATATTCCTTGAAAAGAGCTTCCAGCAGCTTCAGCGCTAATGTGAGCGCGGCAAAGTCGCTTCGCAATTCTCAAACGTTGTCTTTTGGATAACTTATCAAGGAGATTCCTGAGTGGCGTGCCTTGTGGCGCTTCGTAAATAACTTGTCCATTTTTGTTACTGAGTGCTCTCTGGACAAATGGGCTGGAAATTCTGAACCACTTTTCTTTGGCTGAGTCGATTTGCGTTTCTTCTATGATTACGGTCCGGGACAAGACGGTGTCGACCGCTTGAAGTAAGACGTTTGTGCCGCTACTGGGTAGTTGAGAGACCACTTGGTATCTTGGTTGCGACATGTCCGTCTGTGAAGTTTCCGACTCATCGAGAGATACTTGTTCTCGCACCGGAAGTATAGCTTGCGACGTTTGCAGTTGCTTAATGGCTTGCGAAAAGTTTGAGGCAGCCTTAGCTCGTTGCTTCGGGTCTTTTTCTAATAGCGGAAGTATAATGTCATCCCACTTACTATCCACACCATAGCTAGAAGGCGGCAGTGGGACCTTTGTTAAGTGCTCTGCTATGAAGTCTGGGCCTGCGAATGGCAGGTGTCCTGTGATCAGTTGATAAAGCGTTACGCCGAGCGCGTAGTAGTCCGCCTCGATGCCTATATCAGCTCCCGTAATCTGCTCTGGTGACATATACGCCAATGAACCTATGAGACCACCAGTTTGAGTCGCTCCCAGGTCCAGTAGGTGAGCTACACCAAAGTCTCCAATTTTGGCCCCGCCAGTGGAGGTCAAAAATACGTTTGCAGGTTTCAAGTCTCTGTGGACCACACCTGCATAATGAGCGGCTTGCAGACCCGCAAGAACGTCCAACATAATTTTCTTTACGGATGTTTCTGAAAGCTGGGATCGGTCTATGTCGAGAAGTGTCCCATGTTCTTGATGCTCCATTGCATAGATTCCTGCTTGTGGATGAACGTCGAAAACAGGAACGATGTTGGGGTGCGCAAGTCTTTTTGAGATTGCAACTTCCCGGGAAAAACGCTCGTAAGCGTCTCCCGAAGATCCGAGGGAACCATGAAAGCGCTTAAGCGCAACTTGTCGGTTCAGTAAGGTATCTTCCACTAGTAGCACTTCACCTGCGCCACCGCTGCCAAGCTCTTTAATGACTTGATATCTGCCGATGATTACTTCGTCTGCAGTTTCAACCTTGTTGTGTTTTTGAGACTCCAGAAGTTCGTCAACTGTGGGAGGTAAACTGTCATCAAGTAGTCTCGCCTTCACCAATACGTGCCGAGCGGCTTCGGGTAAACCACTTCGAAACAAGGCGATGACTAACATCGATGATATGGTGGCGAATACGGCGTCGCTCGTTTCACACGCCTGAAAATGCGCAATCGCACCATCGAACGCACTTTGAGCAAAGAGAATCTTTCCGATGAGGGCGTGAGCCGTAGCGATACCTTCAGGTTCAGTTGCCGAGCGCAGGTAATTTTCTGCGCAGATTCCCGCTTCCCTTGGTAGCTCTGCTTTTACAAAGGCCTGCGCCGCAAGAAGTAGTAGTCCCTCCGCCTTGTAACATTCACCTGCTTCTTTGAAATCCCGAAGTTTTGAGGCAACGGCTCCGGCCATTGCAAAAAAACGCTTACTTTTGAGTGTTTGATGAGCCGTAGTTAGTTGAGACTCGCCAGATATCTCGCTTAAACAACGATTGATGGTTTCATTGTTCCTTGTTTCAATTGCGGCTTTAAGCGCCTCGGTAGGACGGTTAGCGAGCAAGAAGGCCTGTACCGCTTTTTCCCATGCCCATACCTTCGAAAACAGCTCAGCAGCCCGAGCAGGGTCACCAGATTCTAATGCAATTTCGGCTGCAGCTTCCCAGTCGCCTGCTGCGATTGCTTCGTCGATACCCACACTGCATTTTAATAGCCAATTCAAGTTATACAAAAGGAATTTGACCATGTTCTCAACGTAAGAATCGAGTAGGCTCTACCAATGAACACCATTGGAATCATAGGAGGCAGCGGTATCTACGAGATTGATGGCATTGCTGAATTGCAAGAAGTAGATATTGATACTCCTTACGGCAAACCCAGCGATACCTTCAGGGTTGGTCGTTTGGGGGACGCAAAAGTCGTTTTTCTCGCGCGGCATGGCAGAGGACACACCATGCTTCCTCACGAAGTGAACTACGCAGCTAACCTATGGGGACTCAAGTCTCTGGGAGTAGATTGGTTAATCTCGCTTTCGGCGGTGGGCTCGCTGCGGGAGGACATTCATCCTGGAGATATGGTGTTGGTAGATCAGTTTATTGACCGTACAACCGGTAGAACTTCTACTTTCTTTGGGAATGGGGCGGTCGCTCATGTGAGTTTGGCCGATCCTGTTTCATCGGCATTACAAAATGTCTTGCTAAGAGCCGCCACGCCAATTGCGAAAGAGTACGGCTTCAAGCTCCATGTAGGCGGGACCTATATCGCGATTCAGGGACCGCAGTTCTCCAGCCGTGCCGAAAGTGAATGGTATCGGTCCATGGGAGTCAGCGTGATAGGCATGACCAATATGCCAGAAGCCAAGCTCGCGCGTGAAGCCGAGATCAGCTACTCAACCCTAGCCATGGTTACTGACTACGATTGTTGGCACGTAAGTGAGGCTCCGGTGACTGTGGAAGCGGTTCTGGCGATAATGCGAAATAACGCAGAACGGTCCAAGAAAATCGTAGAAGCAGCCATTCCTCTGGTACCTGAAGCAGGGGAGTGCCCGGCGCAAAGCGCCCTGAAGTATGCGGTGCTGTCTCCTCTTGAAAAACTCCCCCAAATAGTGCGACAAAGACTGCATCCTCTAATTAGGAAGTACTTATGAAAAACGTTGCGATTGTTGGTTCTATTGCCATTGATGATTTAGAAGGCCCTTTTGGAAGTCATAAAGACGTTCTTGGTGGCTCAGCATCCTATGCATCCCTTGCTTCATCGTATCTTTGCCCGAAGACAAAACTTGTAGGGATCATTGGGTCAGATATGCCCAAGGAGTACATTGGGTACTTCGAAAAAAGAGAAATTGACTTGTCGGAGCTGACGGTCGCAGAGGGACAAACTTTCAAGTGGGTAGGGCGCTACGCCGATGACCTGTTGTCCCGTGAAACGTTGGACACCAGACTTGGCGTATTTGGCGACTACAGTCCAAAGCTTTCTGACGAGGCCGCTAACACGCCGATTGTACTTCTTGGAAACATTCATCCAGAGTTGCAACTTCATGTCTTTAACCAGCTGAAGTCTCCACAGTTAGTAGTAGTAGACACCATGAACTTTTGGATCGAAGGTGCTGGGGCGTCTTTAGCTAAGATGTTGAAGAAAACTGATTTACTTGTGCTAAACGACGAAGAAGCGCGGCTGTTGTCCGGGCAGCACAGCTTGGTAATCGCCGCTGAGAAGATCAAAGCGATGGGCCCCAAGTACGTTTGTATCAAACGAGGGGATGCAGGAGCTACGCTCTACTACGGTGACAGCGTCTTCGCGGTACCCGCAGTTCCGCTGAGCAAAGTCGAAGACCCCACTGGCGCTGGTGATAGTTTTGCTGGCGGACTCGTCGGTTATCTCGCTAAACAAGGCAAGACGGACATTGAAACCATAAAAACAGGAATCGTCGTCGGTTCTGCCGTGGCATCCCTTGCGGTCGAGCAATTTTCAGTGGCGGGACTGCTTAACGTGTCCCTTGAAGCGATTCAAAAACGGTACGACACGCTTTGTTCAATGTCTTCTTTTGCGCCAGCACAACTCGACTGATGAAGCTGAGTGGCGTTACTGAAACTGCGATGTCCAAAATCGCAGAGGCTTTGGCGAGGTCCACGAACGATGGAGCTCGCTTGTCTCTTGTAGGAGACCTGGGAGCTGGAAAGACAACATTCACCAAAGCATTTGCAGGAGCGCTGGGTTTTGACTCGTCTCGGGTCAATAGTCCAACCTTCAATATTGTTCTTCAGTACGACTTAACGAACCGTAAGTTGTTTCATATCGACCTGTACCGGTTGGAAACGCAACAGGAAGCGGAGATTCTTGGGCTCTTTGATATTGTTCACTCGGAAAGCGATATCGTGATTTGCGAATGGGCCGATCAGCTGGAACTGATGCCTACCGACTCTCTGACGTTAACGATTTTACATGACGCAACCGGGGAAAGCCGCAGTCTGCACTTTGAAGCCGGAGGCCCCCAAAGTATGGAATGGTTGTCCAGACTTGAAAAGTCTATGGACTAACTTCGCGGTGTACTCATTAGTACAAACTCTTCGGCAGTAGACGGATGAAGTGCGATTGTATCGTCGAGCGATTTTTTCGTAAGTCCTGCCGTGATCGCTACCGCAAGAGATTGAATGATTTCTGGCGCATCCGGACCGTGCATATGAATCCCTAGTACCTTCTCGCCTTTTGTTTCGACAATAAGCTTCAGGAGTGCCTTTTCGTCTCTGCCAGCGAGTGTGTTTTTCATCGGTCTGAATTTTGCTTGGTACACTGTGAAATCGATACCCTTTTTCACGCAATCTTGCTCTGTCATTCCGACTGCCGCAGCGGGTGGTTGGCAAAATACTGCAGTTGGTACAGAGTCGTAATCCACTGGGTTGGAAGGGCCGCCAAGAATATGGCTTACAAGTTCATTAGCCTCTCTAATTGCCACAGGAGTTAGTTCCATTCTCGCGGTACAGTCGCCGACGGCATAGATGCCATCGACATTCGTTTTAGATTGCTTGTCTACGATTATTTCGCCGCGCTTTCCAAGAGTAACTCCAGCTTTGTCTAAACCTAGATTGCTGGTATTGGCACTTCTTCCGGTGGCTGCCACTACTGCATCTACTATTAGAGTTTCCCCCGTTTTGAGTTTGAGATGTAACCCATCTGCTTTCTTGGTAATTTCTTCGACAGTGGTGTTTTTCATATCCAGCCCGCGAGACTTAGCTGTTTCCGTTACGGAGACTCTAATGTCGTCATCAAACCCTCTTAGAAGTGGCGCCGTTCGGAAAATAAGCGACGTGCTTGCCCCCAAACCCAAGAATATTTGTGCGAACTCAATAGCGATGTAACCTCCGCCAATAATCGCGATGCGATCGGGGAGGTTGTCCCATTCAAAAACCTCATTGGAGGACTGCAAGTGCTCATTGCCAGGGATTGGTGGAATGAAAGGAGTTCCCCCAGTTGCAATGATAATGTGCTTAGCCGCAATCGTTTCGTTGCCGCATTGGATCGTATTTTTGTCGAGTAGTTTGGCGCGACTGGCAAAAGTAATCACACCATGTCGCTCTAGCAAACCGTCGTAGAGGCTTTCCAGTCTTGCAATTTCCTTGTCTTTCGCCCGTTTCAGAAGTTGGTAGCGATGATTCGAAGAAACCTCTGGCCATCCGAACCCAACGGCATCTTGAAACGTCGCTGAAAACTCAGAGGCGTAGACAAAAAGCTTCTTGGGAACGCACCCTCGAATGACACACGTGCCCCCTAGACGGTATTCTTCGGCGAGTCCCACCTTGAGTCCCGCGGCTGCGAGCTTTCGAGATGCTCGAACCCCTCCTGAACCACCACCGATTACAAAAACATCAAAGTTCACTCGACCATAGTCCAAGAACTGCGTCTACTCGTCTATAGTATTAGCAACTGTTGTCGGCTTTTTTCGCGACTTGTGTTTGCAGGAGGCAAGAACCCGATGGAGTTCATTGAGCCTGCATCCACCGCGCTTTCCTCTACTGTGAGTTCGCATCGTGTCACTTTGGACGATAATAGGGGCCCGAGCTCATGAGGTTTTCCCAAATGGTCGATTCGTCCCAAGTTAGTGTGAGCCACCAGGTGACAGCGCACCAAGGTTTCTCCACGTAACTTCAGACGAAAAACAACACGTTGATATACGTCAGAGGACACTTCTTTTAAGTTTACCGCTTGGGTACCGTTCCAAGATTCGACGATTTTATCAGGAAGGGGAACTTTAGACGTTACCACGTCTTCGCCACGGGCAATTCGCTGCGCTTTTCTCAGTACGGCTTCTAGTGAGGCGTTTCTTGTGGTGGTGGGAAGCGGTAGATTGGAGAACTGACCAATGGTTTTGACCCCCATGGCTTTGAGCGCCAAGGTTGGGGTCTCAGGAAGTCGCAGCTGTTCCACTGGTAGATTCTTCAAGCGTACGTGCGATCCACCGATGGGAACGACGGTAACGTCAGGCAAAAGAAGTTGACTTTGTTTGCCTTTAGTCAATTCCGGCAATTGTCCGGTGGCGGCTAAATGGGCGGTAAGCCTGTCATCGGCAATTCCGACACTAGTATGGTGGCCGAGCTTATGAACACCATCGAGTACGGCGCGTCCAACTTGCGTGGCTCGCCGCTTATTGGTGGCAAAAACAAAATTGATTTCACTGCTGGTCTGATGGTGTTCCGCACGCCTGGTGACTGAGCGCAGTACATCGTAGATGCCAGCAATTTCAGACCCACTCATTTTTGAAGAGGACTGAGACCGATTGATATGTAGTACTCCGATACGCATGATTCAACCCTAGCACACTGGCCTGATGTTCAGTTGTTGCCGTCGACTGGTCCTTCGATCATAGGCTGCTTTGCGAAGTTGACTAGGTAAAAATGCTAATAGTTATAACGTACTGAAATTAATC
Organism: Deltaproteobacteria bacterium; assembly: GCA_020630875.1. Lineage (GTDB taxonomy): Bacteria > Myxococcota_A > Polyangia > Haliangiales > Haliangiaceae > JAHDIH01. The sequence continues at coordinate 66,239 of JAHDIH010000005.1, forward strand.
GTTATTTTTTAACCGAGGCGTGAGGTAAGTCAACGTCTTTATGCTAGATTGCGCTGGTGTCAATCAAAGATCAACTCCAAGAACAGCTCAAAGATGCCCTAAGAAGCAAAGACAAGAATCGTTCGAATGCGATAAGAATGATCAAGACCCGCGTGATGGAGGCTAAAACCTCAGGCAAAGAACGTGTGGAAGACAACGATGATCTCTGGCTGAAAGTAATTGCTGCCTACCACAAGTCGATCGGTAAATCTGTCGCCGAATACGAGAAGCTTGGAGAGCGTGGGGAAGCAGAAATCGTTCCCCTGCGAGCTGAGATGGCGTATCTTGAGACGTTTCTTCCTAAACAAATGTCAGATGAAGAAGTTCAAGCCGTGGTCGCAGAAGCTATCAAAGAACTCGGAGCAACTGATGTAAAGATGGCTGGAAGAATTGTTGGGCAGGTAATGAAGGGGCATCGCGGCAAAGTAGATGCGGGGCGAATCAAGGCTGCTGTCGAATCTCAATTGGGGTAGTTATCGCAGTATTTTCGTAAAAAGGTGGCTCAACTTGAGTGTAGTAACGACAGTAAGTTGTTCACTTTTATATTGGCAGAGATGAAGCGTCGAAGCATTCCCTTTTGCTGTTAGAATGAGTACGCCTTTTGGCGTTGACCGGACATCTACGACTGGTTCGTCGAAACTTTTTACGCTAACGCGCTCGTTGCCTGCAACGATGACTCCCCTTAAGTCTGCAGCTATGGCGATGGTGCTGTCGTCAAGCGTCGTGATGTTGTGCCACTGACTAAAATGTTCCCCAAGCATGAGATGGGGGGCACCTGTCATTGGTGCAAATTCGAGTAGCATCAGCTTCGGAGGAACGTCATCTGACAACGGAAAACGAAACACACTTTGCGTTCGTCCTGCTCTACTTTCTTCTCTGGACAACAGAAAAATGGCATCTGAAGAGGATGCTGCCTTTGGAGCGACTGCAGACTCCAACTCGGGGATGCTTGAAGAGCTGACATGCGTTAACTCCGGAACGGAACTTAGAACATCCGTCTGTCCATCGGTATCGTCAATCGCGACAATATGGCCGTCCCCCGAAAAGAGAAGATGAGTATCAGCTACCGAAATAGGGAGCTTCTCAGGTGTTTTTTCAGAGGAGGTAATTTTCCAAACTCCTTCTGAAGTAGCGAAGAGGGTTTGCTGAGTTGGGAGAAATTGAAGCGTGGTTAACTCTCCAAAGCTATCTGGAGGAATTGGAATACTCCCTTGCGGAAGCGTAAGGGTATGAAACCTGGGCGAGAAACTGACAAGTTGACCTTGGTCATTGGCGGACATTATTGCGGAGGGGACCAAATCTTTACTTGATACGATTCTCAAAGTGGTCTGATTGACTTCTAGAAGAGTTGTCTTAGAACGAAGGAAGAATGAGTTTTGCGGTCGTTCCGATTCGTTTGCTTTCAAAGGAGCCGGCCACTCTGCAGTTGATGTACTCTTTGTTGAATGACAACCGCAGAGTAAAATCAATAGAAGAAAATGCACCTGTAAACTATGACACGCCCTCGCTTCGGTGAATAGTCTAATTCCTTGGGCTGACTCTTTAGTTTAGCGTCTAAAAATCCGTCCCAATCGTGACTTAGGCTTTTGCCGGCTTTCATGCTCTTGGTCAACTAGAGATACATAGTCGATGGGGCCGACCGTCGGCTTAGAAACACTTAATTTTCCCAGCGCTAATACTCGCTCTTGCGCTTCACTCAGAATGTCATCAACGGAAGCTTTGTCGATGGCCTCTCCGATAGTTGTTTCGCTTGCGTCAGAAGAGAGCTGGTCGATGTTGGCTCTTGTTACTTCGCCACGAATGATTAGGTCTTGTAGTGAGTTTGCTAAACTTGGGACGGAAAAATATTTCGTCGAGAGCATGTCACTTGCTACAAAAAGAACTTGGCGAGCGGTCAGAAGACCGTCGACGTAGAGTAGTAGTGCTGCCTGAAAGTAGTTGTAAACGGGGGAGACTCTTTTTCCTAACGACGTGAAAGAGCTAGGTGCCGTTTTTGATTCTAAGTGGATAATAATTCGCTGTACCGAGTCATCACGTTGAACTTGACTTGCCAGCGATGTAATTCTCTCGGTGTCGTCGTCGTAGGCGCGAGCAGCTTCCATCACCCTTTGCAGGGTGGGAATGTCGACAGCTCCAGCAAGGATATCGGCATAAAGACTGTACACAATAGCGTCGGCTTCAGAGTCATCTCCAAATAGAGTTTCACCAGGGACGCCGGATATTCCAAGACGGCTTTCCAGTAGTGCGGGAAGTTTGTACGGAACCTGCGAGCGAAGTGAGCGAAAACGCCCTCGTAAGAGGTTGCTTAGATTGTCTTTGAGAACGAACTCGTCGATCCGCACCCCATCAAGCGCAAACTTCGCCGCTAGAACGCTACGCATCTGTTTAGGACTTCCGCTAACGATGCATATTCTGTTTTCCTTGTCTTGTCCCAGCGTGCGTAACAGCGCGGTGGCACCAGGGTACGCTTGTTTCTCGCTAGCGGTTTCAAGGGCGGTTTTTATAAGGTCGGGAATACTGTCGAACTCGCTGCGTAAGTAGGTTTTATCTAGATCCCACCTAAAGACGTGATGTGCCCAATTTCTACTCATCTACTTTTAGCTTGTTTCGAAAACTTGCGATTTCCCGAACAAGGAGAGGATGAAGATCATGCTTTAGCGCATTGTTGGTTACCTTAATCGCATTCTGGATTGTTCTAGGGGTCGCGCGACCGTGAACGTTAATTAACAAATGTTCATAGCCGAGCAGGGGGGCACCACCATATTGGTGCCAATCTGTGACACTTTTTAAACGTTCCACTCCTCCTGCTAGCATGGCCAAGGCAGCGCGCCACAAAAGTTTTTCTTTGTAAGCGTAACGAGCCATCCTGAGCATCGTGTCAGAAACACCCTCAAGCATTTTTATGACAACGTTGCCAACGTATCCTGAGCAAACAATGACGTCTGCAACCCCACGAGGAATGTCGATTCCCTCTATGTTTCCAATGAAGTTTAGATCGGTTCGTTGGATAAGCATTTCGTGAGCTCTAGCCACCGATTGGGGACCTGAGCCAGCGTCGTTGCCGCTGCACAATAGTGCAACTCGTGGTCTTCTGTTTTTGGACACGACTCTGCCGTAGCTTGCTCCCATAATTGCAAAGGTAACCAAATCCTCTGCTGTGGCATCGATTGCCGCTCCGATATCGAGTAGCAACGAAAAAGGATCGTTTTTCGCTCCGCGGCGAAGCTCAGTGGGAAACACCGACCCCATTGCGGCTCGTCTTACTCCCGGCTGAAGTTTCCACTTTTGGGCGCACGCTACGGACAACGCTCCGGTGTGGCCGGCTGAGATCATCGCATCAGCTTTGTTGGCAGCCACTAGCTCGGCCGCTATCGAAAGGGAAGAGTTAGGTTTAGCTGCAATGGCTTCGGAGGGATTTTCGTGATCTTGGATGACTTCGGGGGCATGGTGTACGCGAACTTTAGAAGCGTCGTGCCTGATGTTCCGAAGAAGTTTGCCCAGTTCCACGGCATCCCCTACCAGAACCAACTCATTGGTTGTGCTGGAAAGCGATGCTTCACAAACACCGCGGACAATATGCGCAGGTGCGTGGTCTCCCCCCATCGCATCGATAGCTATCCTGAACATATTGTAAGAGTCGCATGACCTAGTTTTTCAATCAATAGTACTCAAGAGGTTGCGAGTGGAAAGGTGGCCCAAAAACAAGCACCTCCAAGGTCGGAGGTGTCGTAGCCTATCTCACCATTGTTATTTTCTACGAGATGCTTACAGATGGAAAGACCGAGCCCTGTTCCTCCCAGTTCTTTGGAACGGCCGGGATCCACTCTATAAAATCGCTCGAATATTCTCGCTCTGTGTTTGGGCGCGATTCCTGGCCCGTTATCATTGACCGCAACCTTTCCACTATTGGCGAGTTGGGATAAGCGAATTTCGATCCGCCCTCCTTGGGGAATGTAATTTATCGCATTGTTGATGAAGTTGTAGAACACCTGCTCGGCCGCAAGTCGGTCGGCCCATATAGAGAGCTCATCGCCACTAATGACGATGTCTTGCTCCTTGGTGTTGACTTTGTTCTTCAAGAGGGCAACCACTTGATGAAGCATCTCCGATACATCAATACTCTCCGGTGGATTACCAAAGGTTCCACTTTCCAACTTGGCAAGATCCAAAAGGTCGGCAATTAGCTGCGCCAGACGCAAAGAGTTACGCTGGCTGGATTCTAATAGCTTTTTAGCGATGTCACCGGGGACGTCGCCTTCCAGGAGTGTCTCGGTGTTGGCCGATAGGATGGACACCGGAGTTCGGAGTTCATGGGACACGTTAGCTACGAAGTCTCGTCTGACACGCTCTAAACGACGTACTTTCGTTACGTCACGCATCACAAGCATCGCGCCGCCATCGTGCCTTGGGGTTGCAAGCACCTTAGCGGTAATTTTGCTTCGTGGTAGTACAATTTCTTCTTTGGTCTTAGTACCTAACTTTGCTTCTTCAGCAAGTCGTTGTAACTTTGGCGAACGTGTAATTTCTATTAGGCTTTGCTTTTGAAACGAAGCGATGTTGAAAAATCCTAGGGCGGCCTCGTTAATTTTGCTGACGGTAGCGTCCTGATCAACAATAATTACAGCGTCTGTGAGGTTTTCGAGAAGGTCGCGCATGTCTTTGGCATGATGCTGTACAGTACGAACCAATTCCGAATTGTCAGCTGACAGCCCATTGATCGCCTCGATTATTGACGATTGTTGCGCGGCAACTTGCAGCCGGGCGCCAATAGACTTTAATGCTTTTCGCTCGGAGAAATAAAAAAAAAGAATTATCGCGGCTCCCAAACTGAGAGCAGATACGACGGAAGCTGACGGTACTTGCGAGAGGCCGTACGTGACGCCTCCTAAGACGCCCCCACAAGCTGTCGCAAGTAGCCAAATTGGTAGCGGAACGTTACGCGCTGTCGACAAAACGGTATCCCACTCCTCTTAACGTTAGGATGTATTCTCCGGCTGCTCCCAACTTTTTTCTAAGTCTTTTGACATGAGTATCTACAGTTCGGGTGGTGACGTCAGCTTCAATGCCCCAAACGTCTGCGAGTAGTACGGCCCGCTGTTGGACTCGTCCTTTCCGCTGCATGAAGGTGTGCAGCAGTTTGAATTCTAAGGCTGTAAGGATTACTTCCTTCTCTGACACCCATACGCGGTGTGCCGCTCTGTCGATTTGCAGAATACCGAATGACTCCAGCTCTTCTTCGGAGTCTGTCGTGCGCCGAAGGATTGCAGCGACTCGTAGCAATAGTTCTTTGTTGTTAAACGGCTTTACGAGGTAGTCGTCGACCCCTGACTCTAACCCGTTGATTCGGTCTTCCTGTTGATCCCGTGCGGTAAGCATCAATATCGGCGTCGAGAACGACTGGTCGGTAATAAGTTTTTTTGCAATTTGCGGTCCACTAATGTCGGGAAGCATCCAGTCCAAAACAATCAAGTCAGGATGGAATGCTTCTACCTGCTCTAACGCTTCTTGACCGGTTGCCGCTACGGCAACTTTATATCCGGCCCTCATAAGATTGACTTCCAGTACCAATTGCAAGTCGGGGTCGTCATCGACAACTAGTATTCGCTTGCCCATGCTGCTTCGTAACACGCGTTGGTTTCAAGTCAAGAGCTATGCCGCCAGGAGGTGTCTCGAGCGGAACGCACGGGTTTTTATTGTTGACTTAGGCTCGCAAAGCAACTCGGCCGTTTCCCGATCTGAGTAGCCGAGGATGTACCTCAGCCGGAACGTCTCTTTTTGTTTGGCCGTTAGGTATTCCATTTGCCGCTGCAGGCGCTTCAGTCTACTTCGTGCGATTAGTTGCCGCTGAAAACTTGCTGGTTCGGCGACAAGTTGCTCGTCTAGGGGAAGCTGGGACTTGTGGCGTTTGTGCTTTCTGAGCCACATCAAGGCACTCCGTTGCGCTATCTTGTAGAACCAGCTGTTGAACTTGCAGTCCCCACGGAATGTGTCGCGTTTGCGATGAGCCAGTAGTAACGCGTTTTGAGCGATATCTTGAGCATCGTCGTGGTTGCGGACGTAGCGCAACGCGATTCGATACGCGTAGTTGAACTGCTGCTGGGTTAGCTGTATTTGTTCCATACTTCACTGAAGAGCACATCCCGTGCCAAATTGAAATTTATTTAATATCATGCACTTACGGCAAGACTTTGACGGGTTTGTCTAATCTGGTTTGACAGGATGTCTAAACAGTTAGACATTTAGGCATGCGGGTATTGTCGCTTCGTGATTTGAGCTTTTTACCAGACTTGGCGATGGATGTGACGATCACCCAGGCTTCTCAATTGTTGCAATTGGCTCACGACGTTCCTTTTGACGTCATCGTTCTCAATGACGACAGCGAAGCGATGTTTACGTTGCTCAAAGCTCTCCGGAAGCAAGATCCTTTTCAATCCATTGTAGTGCTTTCTTCGAACCCGAAGATTGAGAATGCCGTTCGAGTGATGCAACTTGGTGCGTACGACTATTTGCCCGAAGGCGGTGATGTTAAAAATTTAGCAGACGCCATTGGCAGGTGCGCAGAGCGGGGCAATATCGCGAGGGAGGTGGTGCGATTGAGGAGTGAGCTCAACAGGGTGGTTGGCGTCACGAAAATGGTAGGTGACTCAGCCCCCATGAAACAACTTTTAGCGCTAGCAGAACGAGTCGCACAATCCGATGCGACGGTATTGATCGTCGGAGAAAGCGGTACGGGCAAAGAACTTTTGGCGAGAACGATCCATAATTTTGGACCACGTTCCGATAAGCCGTTTGTCGCTTTCGACTGCAGTGCGCTTTCACCATCGCTTCTGGAAGCAGAGCTTTTTGGCCACGAAAAAGGCGCATTTACTGGCGCTGGACGTTCGCGACGTGGATTGTTTCGAGAAGCTCATGGAGGAACGATTTTTCTCGATGAAATCGGCGATATTGCGCCAGAAGTTCAAAACAAGCTTCTCCGTGTTCTACAAGAACGAGAGATAAAGCCAGTGGGAGGCGATCGGTTTGTGAAAGTTGACGTGAGAGTCTTGGCGGCGACCAATAAGGACCTACGGGCACGGGTGAGTAGCGGAAAGTTTAGAGAAGACTTGTATTGGCGTTTAGCGGTAGTGCCTATCCAAGTTCCACCACTGAGGGAGCGGGTGGATGACATCCATCAGCTCGCCGCATTCATCCTGGCTAAGAAGCGTGGAGCTGCCAAAACTTTCGCAGGCTCCGAAATACCCTATCCCGGGAAAATTTCACCTACGGCGTTAGCGCGACTTACGAGCTATCGATGGCCTGGCAATATCAGAGAGTTGGAAAACGTGTTGTCTAGAGCCGCGATTCTTTGCGATGGTGACGAAATTAGGGGCGATGATCTGGACTTGGTCGGTTTGGGCCCAGAATCGGAAGATCCAGCATCTCAGTATCAAGGAAAAACTTTGTCAGAGATTGTAGCAGGGGCTACTGCGTCCATTGAACGGCGGGTACTGTTTAGCTCAATGCAATACCACCGCGGCAATATTGAAGCGGTGGCGAGCAATCTAGGCCTGAGTCGGGCTTCAGTTTACAATAAATTGAAGCGCTACGACATTGCGACGACGACAGGTAAGTAGGATCGCTTGCACCGCAGGAAATCGCAGGGTAAAACGTGTCGTGGAAAAAAAGAGAGTTACGCTAATTCCTGGAGACGGTATCGGTGAAGAAATTTCTCGCGCCGCGGTACAAATTGTAGAAGCTGCCGGTGGGCAGTTTGAGTGGTTGCCAGCAGTGGCTGGTACTACCGCGGTAAAGCATGGAAAAGACCCGCTGCCTGCAGAAACTCTAGATTCTATCACGGACACGGGACTGGCGTTAAAAGGCCCTCTTGAAACGCCGATTGGCAGTGGCTTTAGGTCGTGCAACGTTGCGTTGCGAAAGCACTTCGACTTGTTCGCCAACGTGCGTCCCGCCAAAACTATTGATGGCGTACCATCGCGTTACGAGAACGTAGACATTCTAATGGTCAGGGAGAATACCGAAGGCCTCTACGCAGGTATCGAACACTACATCGACACTCGTCGTTCCGCAGCCGAATCGATTTGTGTGATTACTCGCTATTCCTCGGAGCGGGTGATTCGCTTTGCATTTGAGCAAGCCCGTAAAACCGGCCGCAAAAAAGTGACGTTAGTCCATAAAGCAAACATTCTTAAGATGTCCAACGGCCTGTTTCTCGAATCCGGTAAAAAGATTGCTGCCGACTACAACGATATCGAGTTTGACGACCTCATCGTGGATGCCACGGCCATGCGACTGGTGACCAACCCTGAGCGGTTCGATGTTATCGTGACGATGAACTTATTTGGAGATATCTTATCTGACTTAACAGCTGGGCTTGTTGGCGGTCTTGGGGTCGCTCCCGGTGCCAATATCGGCGCGGACGGGTCGGCAATTTTTGAAGCGGTGCATGGTACCGCTCCTGATATTGCAGGAAAAGGTATCGCAAATCCGACTGCGATCACGTTGGCCGCGGCAATGATGGCTGAGCACGTCGGACAAACGGACGTTGCTTCGAAAATGCGAAAAGCTCTGTTTGCGACCCTGGCTAATAGCGATACGCGCACAGGTGATCTTGGGGGCTCTTTAAATACCACTCAATTCACTGAGTCAGTCATTGGCAACATTAAATAGTTGTCTGTGCCTTCTGTTAGTCGTTTCTCTCGGCTGTCGGAAGAAGGAACTAGACCAACTTAAGAATCCACAGGATGCCGGGAGCGCGGTTGTCCCCATGCCTGTGGAGGTTAAACCGACTGAGATTGCACAAAAGAAATTTAGCGGGAAACTCAAGGAGGTTGCTCGTGGGTTTAAGCGACCAGTCGCTATCGAAAGCTTTAAAAACTCGCTTTACTTTGTGGTGGAGCAGGGGGGGCGTTTGTTGGTTTGGGACAAGGCGACCGACACCAAGAAAGTGGCCGCAAAGTTTTCAGGTCTTGGACGCTCCAATGAGCAAGGACTGCTTGGAGTCGCTGTTGGGGCAACCAAAAAATTCATAATTCTGTCGTACACCAAACGCAACAAAACATCGGTGGTATCCCATTTCTTAATCGATGAAGCGGGGGTGGTAGATCGGAAGTCCGAAAAAGTGCTTTTCACCCAGAAGCAGCCCTACACCAATCACAACGGCGGCTCCGTCCTCTTTGCACCGGATGGAAGACTTTTGTTTGGCCTAGGTGATGGGGGTGGGGCAGGAGATCCGGCAAAGGCGGGACAGAATCCTGACACGTTTCTCGCTAAGATTATCGCGATTCCTCTTGCAGGGGGGAAGCCCGAGGTCATTCACACAGGATTGCGGAACCCGTGGAAGTTTGACATCGATCCGGATAACTCAGAGATGTTCATCGCAGACGTGGGGCAGCACAAGTGGGAGATGATTTATCACGCCAAACCTGGAACAAAGCACAACTTTGGATGGAATGTCGTAGAAGGCAGTCACTGCTTCAAGAAAGCGTCGTGTGACAAAGACAGGTTCACGCCGCCAATATACGAGTACAACCACAAAGAAGGCTTGTCTGTCACGGGAGGTATAGTGTACCGAGGGACGCGCTTCCCATCCCTGGCAGGCCACTACTTTTTCGCCGATTACGTAACGGGTCTTTTGCGTTCAGTAAAAGCGGAAGGCAACGAGGTCAAAGATTGGGGCAAGATATTAAATCCAGATCTCAAAGTAACTCAAGTCTCTAGCTTTGGAAGGACGGCCAAAGGCGAACTCATGCTGGTTTCCCATACGGGTAAGATTTACGAATTAGTGGAGTAAGGATAGTTACGCTTGCTTTTGTTGTCTGCCTAAACAGAAAAACCGCCAAGCTTGGCTGAAACCTAGCTCGGCGGTCAAAATGCAAAGAGGAAGGAATTACTCAGGCGTCTGTTGGACCGCTGGCAGCTGGGTCGGACTTGGACGCAACGCTAGGTGGTGGCGCTGTGATTGCATCATCTTCAGGTTTAAAGTCCAGAAGGTGAGCCAGCGCAACCTCAGCATCTTTGATGAGTTCAATCGTAAGCTCGTCACGAATTGACTGCGGTAAGTCTATCAAGTCCTTATCATTACGGTGCGGTAATAAGATTTTGGTAATTCCAGCTCGATGCGCTCCCAACAACTTTTCCTTGATACCACCGACTTGCAGTACGTTACCACGAAGCGTCAACTCTCCGGTGCAGGCCACTTTGTTTGTAATCGGTTTGCCTGAGAGAGCGGAAGTAATAGCAGCTGCGAGGGCAACGCCTCCCGATGGCCCGTCCTTCTTGGTAGCTCCGTTAGGCATGTGAACATGAAGATCTATCGTTTCAAATGCTTCTTGTGGAATACCAAGCATCTTTGCGTTGGTTTTTACCCAAGAGTATGCAATTTGCGCACTTTCTTGCATCACATCGCCCATCTGACCAGTTAGCTTAAGCTTTCCTTTACCCGGCATAGGGCGAGCTTCGATGAACATTACCGAACCACCAACTGGGGACCACGCCATTCCTGTCGCAACGCCGATTTGCGGTTCCCCAGTTTTGGCGTCACTTTCAAACACCCTAGGGCCAAGAGCTTCTTCTACTTTTTTTACGTCAAAGTGCATATCCTCTTTGCCCTTAGCCACAGCAACCGCTGCGAACCTGCAAAGACTTGCTACTTCACGTTGGAGATTTCGTACTCCGGCTTCCCTGGTGTAGCCTTCTACAAGTAGTTTCAAAGATTTGTCGTCGACCGTCAGCTGCTCTGCGGTCATGCCATGCTCGGCACGCTCTTTGGGCAGTAAGTGAGTTCGCGCGATGTCGATTTTTTCTTCTACGGTATAACCCGGGAGTCTTATTACTTCCATCCTGTCGCGAAGTGGTGGTGGAATTGTCTCTAGCTGATTGGCTGTTGCCCAGAAGATTACTTTTGACAAGTCGACCGGCACTTCGAGGTAGTGGTCCGCAAATTCACTGTTTTGCTCTGGGTCGAGAACTTCGAGCAATGCGGCTCCTGGGTCACCTCTATTTCCAGAACCTAACTTATCGATTTCATCCAATACAAAGAGTGGATTCATCGTCCCGGCCTTCTTTAGCGAACTAATGATTCGACCTGGCATCGATCCAACGTAGGTTCGACGGTGACCTCTGATTTCGGATTCATCGCGAACGCCGCCAAGAGCGCATCGAATGTACTTTCTACCCAGCGCGTTCGCTACAGAGCGAGCAAGAGACGTCTTTCCAACGCCTGGAGGTCCAACCAACAAAATGATTGGTCCTTTTTTATTGGGAGCCAACGCACGAACTGCAAGAAACTCAGCGATTCGCTTTTTTACTTTTTCTAGTCCGGAGTGTTCTGCATCGAGCACAGCTCTCGCTGCTTTGAGTTCTACATTATCCTCTGTATAATTCCCCCAGGGAATGTCTAGAAGCGTTTCTACATAGGTTCGCGCGACGCTGTATTCTGGAGTCGCTGGGGCCATTTGATCCATGCGGTTGAGTTGTTTCTTTACCGCTTCTCGTCCCTCCGCTGAAATCATGCTCTCCGTCAAACGTTCGCGAAGCTCTTCCACTTCGTTATCCTCGTCTTCGCCAAGCTCTGCTCTAATCGATTTCAAGCGATCTCGGAGCACTCGCTCGCGTTCCGTGATCGAAATTTCTCCCGCGAGTTCAGCATCGATAGAGGTCTTTACCTTCAAGACGTTAAACAAGTGAGTGAGTGGCTCGTTAATTGTATTGTAACGTTCTAACGTGGAACGTTCGGTCAAGAGACTCAATAGAATGTCTCGGTCCATGTCCATGTGGGCAAGCACGATGTCAATCAAGTGGTCGATGTCATCGATACTTTCGATTTCTGCACGAGTGTCGTCTCCGTCTTCTGCTCCATGACTAATGATTGTTGCCACCGCGTTTACGATATGCGGCAGATTTTTTTGAAGCAGCGCGGTGCCTTCATCCGTGGATTGCGGAATGAGAGTTTCGACCGCAGCAACAAGGTACGGTGCTTCTGAAATTATGTTGGAGACAACTTGCCTTTCAATACAGCGAGCGAGAACCGTATATCGTCTCTTACTATGCCTGACGACTTGGGTTATCTCCGCAAGTACTCCCGTGCTGCAGAGCTCACTTCCTGCAGGAGAGTCAATTTGTGGATCAACTTGCGGTAAGAGCAGGATGAGTTCGTCGTCGCGCTCGGCTGCATCCACTGCTCGCAGAGAAGCTGAGCGGCCTACTTCGATGGCCGCAACGCTTCCAGGAAAAAAGATATCAGACCGCAGTGGCAAAACTGGGTATTGTTCAGGTGGTACGTTTGTCATGGTATTCCCTTCTCGAGGTTGAGCGTATGCAGTTCATGCGCTCATTGAGTATTGTACCGGTTTCAGAAGTTGCTGGCGACTCTCTGAGAGGTAATTAATAAAATACAAGGTAGGACGGAGTCGTACCCGACTCTCGCGAGCTGGTTCATACCTGAATATTAAGGGAATCCAGATAGTCAATCGCCAGTTCTTTGTCCTTCAGAGACAATTTGTCACTGTAGGTACGAAACAAATTCGAAAATCGCTGTCCGACGAACGAGACGATTTCATTGACGATGATGTGGGACTTTGTAACCGATGATGCTACCGCGACCTTCCCGAGAAGCTCTTCTGAGGTGTCTTTGTGCGTCAAACTATTTTGCGCGTTAAGGTCGGAAGCAAAAGAGCAAGCATTCGCGAATTCATCACAATCCCAATGTAGCGATATCAATAGCCGTAACGCGGTCGCATTCCCCGGGGCAATATCAATCGCTCGGGTTAGTACGTCCATTGCTTCAGCTCTTCTATCGAGGATCGTCGCCTGAAGTTGTCCAAGCTCTATCATCACGTCTGCGCGCTCTGAAAGAGAAGGGGCAAGTCCGATCATCGTATCGAGGTGGTTGGCGGCCAAAGGGTAATTCTTTCTACGTAGCGCAATGTCGACAAGCTTACGGAGCGTGGGATAGTTCCGGCTGTCTCTGGCAATGACTTGTGAATAGTAGGATGTAGCTTTGGCCAATTCTCCGGCTTGAAGGGTTAGGTCGCCGAGTCTTCCGGCTAGGTAGATCACCGCAGTGGAGTTGTCGGTTTCTAGATCGAGAAGTTCTTTCAACGCAAAATGTGCTGCATGATAGTCTTTGCAATGTTCAGCTGCTCGCGCCAGGGCAGAGAGGTGTCGGCGGTCTGCAGGTTGATCTTTGGTCGCATATTGAAGAGACGCCAATGCCGCGGGCATATCACCCACGCCTTCGTAACATACTCCCATTCTGTAGGCTGTTTCACCGCTGCCCAACGCAGAGAGTTTTCCTAGCGTCTTGTAACCCTTCAGGGCTTGCTTCCAATTGGCTTCGGCAAAGTGGAGGTCGGTGAGTGACTGCAAAGCTTCCAAGTTATCGGGGCTGTCTTTCAGTACCATTTCGTACGTCTGCATAGCCTCTGCTGGCAGCTCAAGTGTATCGCGATAGAGGTAGGCTAGCTTTAATAGACTTGGGACGTCGGTTCGGTAAGTTTTGATACTACGAGCAAGTTTTTCGAATTGTTCTGTTCTTTCGAAATACTCAGCTACAAGTTTGAATGCGGCATCGTCGCCCTGGTCCAGCTCCAAGATCCGGGCGGCAAGTTTGTCTTGAACGTCCCGAGAATCTGCATACTCAAGTCTTTCCATTAGGCTCGACAGTTCGTTTCCAGTGGTTGGTTCGTTGAGTACGATGTTCTTCTCTTGCAACAGTGCTTTTGTTTTTCGTATTAGGTCGCTATCACCGGATAACTTGGCCCAATCTACCGCCAGCGCTATCCAACGCGCAGAATCTCCACGGTCGCGCTGCTTCGCAACCACGAGCGCAAGCTCCGTAGCACGGTCAAAGTTTTGGTTTGCTGCGTGCAGTTTGCTTAATGGCCCGGGGGCTGCTCTGATATTCGCGTCAAGCGTTAATGCCTTCTCATATAGAGATATCGCAAGCTTCGGATTAAGCAACTTCTCTTCGTGAACCATGGCACTTTCCAGTAAGTACCCACTCCGTTCGATCTCACTTTCAGAGTCGTTTATGCTTTGCTCAAGAAGTTCAACCACGAGGTTCCATTCGCCACGTGCTGTTGCCATTGTTTTTAGCAGATGACGGCATTCCGTATTCGTCGGGCTTTCGTGCCACGCATCTCTGGCGCAGGAGAAGGAGCGAGCTGCGTCGTGTTGAACGTCTCGGAAGTACTTAGCCAGACGAAGCAATATGTCGGTCCGTACCACAACGTCATCGGTAGTTCGCAGTTGTTCTTGGAGAATCGTAGCGACAGTTTCTACGTCTCCAATTTCAGAGTATGCATTTTCTAAAGCGATCCAATCTTCGTATGTAAGACTGTCGGACTTTTTTAGCTTCAGAAGCATTTCGAAAGCATTGTCGGTGTCGCCACTCCTAATGACCGCTACGAGTTTGCGAATCTTTTCGACGTTATTGCGCTTGCCTTGCTCAGGCAGCAGAGAGGCGAGGTAGTTCCCATAGTCTGAGCCCTCGAGTCGCGACATCAACAAAGTAAGAATCTCTCTAGATTCATCATCTTCGGCATTCGCTAAAGCCAGGGCGGCTTTCTTTCTCGAGGCATCTACAAAGCCCGCGCCGAAGTGTTGATCAAGCTTGCCATCGCCGGGAAGAAAATCCGCTAGAAGCGTCAACCGTTGTTTGGTTTGAGGTAGCTGGTCGAGGGCCGGGCGGTAGTTACCGTCTTCGTCTAATAGTTCTTGGTAAACTTCAAAGGCTCGCTCGGGAAGATCCAAGTCTGTAAAGATTTTTGCTCTGCGTATCGAAATATGTTTTTGACGGTCCACAGATGAAATGACCGAGTGCTTCCATTGAAGCACTTCTGCCAAAGAACCGGGGTCGTCGTTCTCTGAATAAATAGCGTCAAGTCCATCCAACGCCGCGAGGTGAGTTTTGTCAGACAAAGTGACCGCTTGTTCAAAACAATTCACGGCAAGTTGCAGTTCGCCTAACTCGCGATAGAGATTGCCGGCTCGTACGAACATGTCCAATCGTTCCCCTTTAGGCAATTGAGAATTGGCTGCTCCTCGCTCCAATACGGAGCAATAGTCGGGCGAGTGTTCGAGCTTGAGCAGCCGCAGTAACAGTTTCCACGCATCAAGTTCGAAGTCTCGCTCTTGGAAGGAGCGAGTTACAGCTGTTTCCAACTTAGCAATGGACTCCTTTCGGCGTCCTGTTTCACTGTAGGCCAAGGCTACCTGAAAATACGGATCTCCGGATTGCAACTCTATCTCGAGTTCACCCAACTTAACCAAAGCTTCAAATTGCCGCGTTCTAAACTGTGCGTCGATAAGCAAAGTCAGTAGTTCTGAGGACTCAATCTCATCCAAAGAAAGTTGCGACATATAGTGAGATGCCAACTGAGAGTAGTCTGAAACGCTTTTTTGCTTTGCACTCGTTAGCTCTCGGCACATTATTTGGCTTTGCGTAGGGTTTTCAGGACTTGTAATGTTTTGGGATAGTACCAAGTACTCTTGTCTCAACTCCGACGAAAGGTCTTTCTCTGCGAGGTCACGAAGTAGCGACTTAGCACCTGCGGAATTACCGCATTGATGCAGTACCGCAGCTCTGCGGATTCTCGCAGCAAACTTGGTTTCGTTGACGGTTGAGTATTCGTCGACTCTGTCGAGCCACATTAGCTGAGTGGCCGAGTCATCTTCTTGAGTTTGAAGGTAAACCTCCCAAGCTATTTCCGACGCTTGCTTAGGGTAGCAGTCTCGCAAATGAAAAAATATTGTAGACATGGTTTGTCGCCTGTTTTCAACAGACAAGCTACAGGCGACTTGTTGGCTCCAAATCGCCAGCCGGTCAGCATCTTCTGATGAGACGTCTTTGACATCCAACAATATTTCGATACCACGCATCAAATCTTCATTGGAGCCTAACGAACCTAGCAGTCCATGAGCCTCCGCTACTTGTCGCGGTGATTTTTCCATGCGAACGATTTTTTTAGCTAGTCCTTCCGCGGCCTCGAGGTTACTTTCTCCCGCAAAGCAGCTCGCCAAAATCAGGTCTGCCTTGCTTGAGGGACGTGTCTGTCCCAGTAGTTCTCTTGCGAACTGGAACTTTCCTTCGCTGGTCGCAATACGCGCTCTGGCAAGGATTACTTCATCGGTCGGGTTCGTTTTCAACAGTTCACTGAGAATGACTTTCCCTTGATGAGGGTTTTGGCTCTCAATGTAACACTCGGACAAGGTGATTCTAAGCTGCGTTATTTCTGAGCTGTCATTCGAGCGGGAATGTTGAGTTAGTGCCGCTTCAATCGCTTCTACTGCAATATGAGGAAAGCCCCAATGCAGGCAAACTTTTGCGACCTCGTTGAGGAGATCAAATTCGCCTTGGCAAAGAGAAAATACGTATTGAAGGTGCTCTACAAATGTCTGTCCAGATTTGTCAACGCGACGTGCAATTTGGCACTGCTCGAGCGCCATCTCAACCTTCTCTTCTGCATGGAGTACGTTGGATACACGTTTCAAAAGCAGACGCTTACTAGAGGTCCAGTCGTCCAGCAAATCCAACAGTTCTGATATCTTTGGCTGCACAAAACTGGAGGTGCCAGAATCAAGCAATTGCCCTGTTATTTTTGCCGCAAGATAGCGTTCGTTACCTTCGATCGCCCACTTAGCGGCATGAAACAGTGATATCTCGGCCAAGGAGTCGTGTCCTTGTTCCCCAAGAGCTTCACTTAGCGTTCTGAACAGAGCGATCGCTTTGCCCCAGTTTTTGTCGCGCAGTGCGAGCGACGCAAGAGTCAACGTAGCGCTGTTTTTACATAACGAACGGGCTCTAATCTGCGCGGCGAATTGCTTGCTTAAGTTCGTGTCTGCACTTCCGCTTGCTGCCAAAGAAAGCAAACGTTTGGCGAGGACTGGTTCGAGTCCTGGTGGACAGTTTTCTAATATCTTGGTGTAGAATTTGGCTGCTCCAACAAAGTCTCCATTTAGCAGTTGTCGGTCTCCCTCGGACACCACAGACTGAGCGTTCAATCGCCGTCTCGCGTCGATGGTTTGTTGTGCCGATGCGTCTTTGCCGTAGAGCCATTCTATTCCCGAACTGGTGGTGCGAATGGAAACAAATTGCAGATGACGATACCTCGGTAGTCGAAATCCATGAACTGGAAACGTTTGCTTAAGAAGTTGCTCAAGAGGAGCCCATCGAAACAGCCCCAGTGACTCGGCCTTTAAGTCCCCCACCGCTTTAAGATCTTGAAACATCACCGATAGCAACTTATGCGCCACCAAGGGGGCAGGGCGGGAATCGATTCCCCAAATCATTGCATCCTCGATGTGTAGAATTAGATCTATCCCATCCGGGAGTGGCGTAACGCGAAATGAAAGGTCGGTATCACGCCCCAAGCGTGCACGAGCAGTGATTGCTTCGTGGGCCAACTCTATGGAAACATCAAAAAATCCACACTTCTCAAGTAAAGATTTTTGGCTTGCTACCACTTTGAACAACGCCTTGGGTTCGATCTTTAGAGAGGCTAAAGAAACGTCACCGCGACGGTTTTTGAGTTGGTTTGCTTGTTGTACTTGGTCGCCGTATTCAACCTCCAACCTGTCAGCGTAGAAGTTTGACGCGACGTTAGTGTCGACAACGATACGCGTACCATTCTGGTACGGCTCCATGCTTATCAGCGGCAACCCCATTGCCGGCAATAGTAACGATCTAACAAATAGATTGCTCTATTCCCGACGTCTTTTTCGCAATTCCTAACGTATGAAAGCTGGATTCGGTGCTGAAACCACCGCACAGTCGGCTTTGAACGCGAAATTGGTGATCTTATCGGTTACTGGGTCTTGAATTTGCAATCGACGGGGATCTACCTCTACTTCTGATTGCAGTCGCTCACATTCTGACTTCAACCACGTCTGAAGTGACAAGTAGCCTGCCATCGTCGCTTGTTGGTAAAGTGAAGAGTCCATTCGCTTCTCAAAGCTCTCCCAGTCGATATCGTTGCGTTTGATCAGTTCCACGATGAAATATGCATTGTCGCTCTCGTAGATCTTCGGGATGACCCCAGGCTTACCTTCGGAGAACAGCTTGCTTGCTAAGTCAGCGTCTTCTATTTCTATCCCCAGTCCCGTGTCGATACCTTTGCCGGTCCTTTGCGTGAACGTCGAGTTGATGTGACCAACGCTAGACTTACCGGAAAGAAGGACTTTCCTTCGGTAAGCATTCTTGTCGAGGCTGCGTAATTGAGCGTTCTCAAGGTCCGTGCTTCCTGGAAATTTCTCTTCGAGGGATTGTCCGCTGGAGGTCAATTCCTCTAGGGCCGAAGTTGCCTTGGATTTGGCTATTTCAGCAGTTCGCTCTTCGACCAGCAGTTCCTTCGCCAACCGTTCTTTTACTTGCTCGAAAGTCAACGCTCCCGCTCTTTCGTCGTTTGCGAAAAATAGGACAACCCCCGTGGAAGTAGTCATCGCTGGACTTACGTTGCCTTTAGTCAGAGCTGTGAGTGTGGCTTGAAAGTTTGCGTCGCCGAGATGGGCGGGAAGGTCGGCCCCGGATAGTTGCTGCCAACCTAGAGCGGACGGGCCGGAAAGCTTGGTCGCGTAACTTTCCACGTGAGACTTAAAGTCCTCTGCAGACTTGATAGCTTTTTCGTACTGAGCAACGGTTTGCAGTGTGGTGGCCTTGTCTTCATCACTTCCCGCCGCGACGAACAGTGCCATCAAATCTAGCTCTTTGGCGGCTACGGCGAATCGTTTCTCTTGCTGTGCGTCGTATCGCTTTTGTAGGTCGTCTGATCGCGAAGCTAATGCTGCTTCGATTTCTTGAGTTGTCGGTGCGTAGGGTTGGGCGAGGGCGTCGAATCGTTTAATTCGTAGGGATACCGCTTCGTTTTCTGCTCTGTGTTGAACGCGCAGTGACGAGGGGGAAGCTGCGGCTGTTTGCAGGATCATCTGCGTCATTAGTTGCGCTAACTGTTCTTCTTTTTGCTCGGTTACGAACTTTTCAAGGGTGCTCACCCCAATGCTTTGCCGTACACGATTAATGGCTTCTTCGTCGCAGATACCGTCTTCGCAAACGCTACTGGAGTATTGCCTTAGCGAAACACCAAGCGCGTACATGTCGCCTTCTACCATTCGGCCTTGTACGGTTTCGCGGTCCAGGTCAAAGCCTAGCGACTTGGCTCCCTTCGCGAGTATGTACCGACGAAATAACAAATTAAGCCGGGTCATTTTTGATCCGATATCGTCGCCAGAGGTAATCATGCGTCCGAGCCGTTCGGCATCCAGAGACATTCCTTCTCCTTCCACCGACATGGCGAAACGTGATGGAGCACCACATCCAATGTCTTCGTTGGCTTGTGGTCCGAAGTTAATCACGAACGACAAAATCAGAAGCGCGAGCATGAGGTACAGCACAAAGGCCAAAACACGATTTTTAAGCAGACCGATCATATAGGCCGCGAACGTTATATCAGGGAAAAATTTTCAACAACATCAGTACCTTATTTGTTTGGTGAGTCTCATTCGTAAATGTAGGTCTTGCGCCGACATAGCTGCCATGTTACCTCTGAGTGAGGCGCGCTCGGTGCCGCTCGTTCACCACGGTAACTAAGGGAAAAAATATGATTTTTGATTGGGTATACGGCATGTTTTCAAATGATTTGGCCATCGATTTAGGGACGGCCACGACGTTAACTTTCGTAAAAGGAAAAGGGATCGTTGCCCATGAACCATCAGTGGTGGCTGTTCAACAAGGTGCTAGTGGAGCTAAAAAAGTGCTGGCAGTAGGAACCGAGGCGAAGGAGATGCTTGGAAGGACTCCTGGAAATATCGTTGCGATTCGCCCAATGAAAGACGGTGTGATTGCCGACTTTGAAGTAACCGAGGCAATGCTTCGGTACTTCATACACAAAGCGCACCAACGACGCGCACTGGTTCGCCCGCGTGTGATCGTTTGCGTTCCATCGGGGATTACCGAAGTTGAGAAACGCGCCGTGAGGGACAGTGCGCTAGCAGCTGGGGCTCGCGAAGTGTACTTGATCGAAGAACCAATGGCCGCGGCTATCGGTGGTGGACTGCCAATTACTGAGCCTTCTGGAAGTATGATCGTAGATATCGGCGGAGGAACCACGGAAGTCGCTGTGATTTCGTTGGCTGGGATCGTAATCGCAAAGTCCATTCGAGTCGCCGGAGACAAAATGGACGAAGCCATCGTGAATTACATCAAGCGTAAATACAATCTTCTGATCGGAGAGCGAACGGCAGAAGTCATCAAGAAGAAGATTGGTTCTGCATTTAAATTGGATAAAGTGGAAACCATGGAGGTCAAAGGACGAGACCTTGTAGCCGGTGTTCCAAAGACGTTAGACGTTTCATCCGAAGAAATTCGCGAAGCTTTGCAAGAGCCCATAAACGCCATTGTAGACGCGATTCGTTCTGTTCTAGAGCGAACTCCGCCAGAGCTGTCAGCAGACATTGTTGATAAAGGCTTGGTACTTTCTGGAGGAGGCGGACTACTTCGTAATTTAGACGTTCTCCTAAGAGAGGAAACTGGACTCCCGGTGATGGTAAGTGAGAAAGCAGAACTAGCAGTTGCGCTAGGTACGGGACGTGCTCTTGACGAACTCAATCTGCTCAAAGAAATCGCTATCCAGTGAACGAATCGCGCCCACTTCGAAGTTATATTCTGAGCGGCGGTGCGATTGTCTTGTCGGTAGCCTTGCTGCAGGCAGAGTTCTCTAGTCCAGAAAAAAGAACTTCTCTAGATCGGGGAATTCTTAAGGTCGTTTCGCCGATTCAGGCGGCGGCCGACTGGGTGGTGGACACAGTGGGGGGGTGGTGCTCTGGGTACCTTTGGTTGGTTGATGTAGAATCTGAAAACCAGCAGCTGCGTACGAGAGTTCAAAAGTTGGAACAAGAGGTGGTTCATCAAAAAATTGAAGGAGCGCTACATCGTGATTTGAGTCGGGCTAGTATTGCTCAAGCTAAGTTTGGTTTTGGGGATGTAACTTTAGCTCAGGTTATTTCCGCAACCAGCGACGACAACGGAACCATGCTGCGAGTCGGAATCGAGCAAGGTAAGGACAAAGTCAACGTCAACCATGCCGTATTGGTGGCCACGACCAATTCTGATGGTGCGACAGAGGTCGCTTTGGTTGGAAAGGTGGTGTCGGTTTTCAATGGTTATGCCGACATTCAACTTGCTAGTGACAAATCTTTTGCCATTGATGCCAGGGTTCGAAGATCAGGGGCTAGGGTATTGGTCAAAGGAAAGTCAAGAAACAACTTCGCTGTCGAATGGGCCAGTGCCAGTCTGCCGCTTAACCCAGGAGATTTGATTGAGACCAGTGGGTTTGGAGGCATTGTTCCTAGTGGAATTTCTATTGGTCGCGTGAGTTCGATAGCTCCCGCATCCGGTGTCACTACCACAGCCACTGGTGTGCTAGCCGTCGATCCTGCCCTTGCGTCTACCGTAATGATTGTAATTAGCGATGCGCTAGAGAGCCATCCGGAAGGAGTCTCTTTCAGATGAGACACCTGGGGCTGTACTTCTTCTTTTTTTTCGTAAGTTGTTTTCTGTGCGCTTTTAGTTGGCGAAGTAACCTCTTTTATACGGTGCAGGTTTCTTCTTTTTTAGCGTGTTTTCTTGCGCAGAAAGATGTCGAGAACTCCGATTGGCGCGGTTTGTTAGTGATGCTTCTAGCCAGTTATACCCATGAAGTGATCGCTGGGCTCGCTCATGGCGCTGTAATGTTGGCATCTAGTTCAGCTTACGTTCTTTTTCCGAGGATTCTTCCCAATCATCATAACGCAAGCATCGGCCGTCGGCTGGTAAACTATGCGCTCATAGGTTGGTGCTCTTGGTGTTTTACTTGTTTGATATCTTCTGGCTCGCTAGAAAAGAATCACATTGGTGTATTGGTTTCGAATGCAGTGTGGGGCCTGATACTTTTTTCGTTGTTTATTAAAGTGTTTGAGAAGACAGATAATGCCTGATCAAAAAGGGGACGAAACGTGGGTGGACTCGTTTGAGCCAAGGTTTAAGAATGCAGTCAAACTCATTGTTATTTTCTTCTCACTATTAATGGTGCGTCTGTACTACTTGCAAATCCAAAAAGGTCAACATTATCGATTGCTAAGAAAGGCCAATGCGACCAAGGAGTTATCAATTGCTCCACGAAGAGGTCGTATGTACGACCGTCATGGAAATTTACTGGCGGAATCACGACCCTACTTTGAAATATCTCTTTCGCCCATGAAAGTCACTGATGATGCAATAGAGTCTCTTTCGAAACTCCTTCGCTTGCCGCAAGAGCAAAAGGATGAAATTTCGAAGCAGGTTTTCGAAAGAAGAGCCAGAGGCCAAAACAGGCCGGTGAAGCTTTTTAAAAAAGAGAAAGGAGGCACCGTGCTGGCCAGGGAACGGGCGACAATCGTGGAGGAAAACCGTCGCATGCTGCCTGGGGTCAACATCAACGTGTTGTCAGAGCGGGTTTATCCAATGGGGGCCGCGGCAGGTCATCTTCTGGGGTACGTCGAATTCATATCAACTGATGAATACAGTAGGTGTAAAGCACAAGGTTGCAGCCAAGACAAACGAGTAGGGCGATTCGGAGCGGAAGCGCTGTTTGAGCCTTTGCTTGCCGGTCGCAAAGGGGTTGAACGATTCGCACGGGACGCGCATCAAAACAGACTTCCACCACATGAGGCGGAACTATTCATTTCTGAACCGCTGTTTGAGCCAGCGGAGAGCGGACAAGACATCTATTTAACCATTGATCACGAACTTCAGAAGGTTGCCGGCGAAGCCATGGGAGATCGAAGAGGAGCGGTTGTGGCTTTGTCAGTGAAGACCGGAGAAGTTCTTGCGCTAGTTTCGAAACCGGCGTTAGATCCTAACTTCATGGGGGCGAGATTTCGCCCGGCGGCGGAATACAACGCCTTGAAGACGCATCCTGGCCAACCCTTTTTGGATAAATCTCTTGGCCAACACTACCCGCCTGGTTCTACATTCAAGTTTGTTTCAGCACTTGCAGCGCTTGAAGACAATAAAGTAACTCCAAAAGAAAAAATAAACTGCCCAGGATACTACGAGGCTGGCACACAGATTTTTCGATGTACGTCCGTACATCGGCGGGTCAATTTAGATCTGGCGTTGCAACGTTCTTGTAACGTCTACTTTTGGGAACTGGGAAGTCGAGTGGGCATGGATCGTATGGCTCAAGTGGCTCGTGACTTTGGTTTTGGATCGCCTTCGTCTCTTGGAATGAACAAAGACATTCCGGGGACTATTCCTACCAAACACTTTTACACTGATAGAGGTGGCCACAGACTTGGCCATACTTTGAACATGGCAACAGGGCAAGGTGATGTTGAAATTACGGTAATGCAACTTGCAAGCGCCTACCTAGCTTTGGCCAACAATGGAAAACTGCTATTGCCACGCCTGTTGCATAAACGTAGCAGCGATACTGACAGCGTTGTAGATTATGCAAATGCGTCTGTCTTAAGGCAAAAGGTAGCAATTAGAGAAGAGAATCTAGAGCTTTTAAAGCCCGGTATGTGGAACGCTGTCAATCGTCCGGGGGGAACTGCATTCCGGTTGGGTCGTAGTGCGCTCATTGAAATCGCGGGGAAGACAGGTACCGCCGAAGTTCGTGGGAAAAAGTCTGCCGAGAAGTTCGGGAAAACATGCAGTGCTACTCAAAGTCAATACTGTGATCATGCGTGGTTTGCCGGTTATGCTCCGGCGTCCTCACCGGAGATCGTGGTCGCCGTGGTCGTAGAAAATGGAGGAGGAGGAGGTCGCATCGCCGCTCCCATTGCCAAACAAGTTTTTGAGGCTTACGTGAAAGTTCAACATAAATGAGTGAAACAAGTCGAAAAGTGGACTGGTCGCTTGTTGGAATCATCTCTTTGATTTTGGTGATTGCCCTTTTGAACTTGTTCGGTGCGACTGCTGGTACTCCAATGCAAACCAAGTTCTATTTTCAGCTTGGCTGGATCGTCGTGGGCTGGGGCGTATTTGCGGTAATGGCGAAAACGAACCACTTTGTTTGGATGAGGTTCGCGTGGTGGGCGTTACTTGCAATTAATCTTACTCTTTTGTGCCTTCCGTTATTGGCCGATGTAGTAAAGGGGTCGGAGCGCTGGGTGAAGCTTGGGCCAGTTAGACTGCAGCCATCGGAGCTTGCTAAGTTTATTACTATTGTCGCGGTAGCAAGGTTGGTGGAAGAGATTCAACAGGGCGTTTTGGGGCGATGGCATCTCATCGCAAGAATTTTACTTCTATCCAGTACTGTTGGGCTAATTGTAATCCAACCGGACCTGGGGACCGCGGCGATGATCGCACTCACCGTTGGGACCGTGGGGCTCATGATGCTCAGAAACATTCGCCCGGTGATAGCCTTAGGGCTCGTTTCTCTCGCATGCATTCCTCTTCTGTGGAAGTTCTTTCCCGAAACATTTGAGTATCAAGAAAAACGCATCATGGCACTGATTGCTGCTGATGAAACCGATACTGAAAAAGGATGGCAGTCCAATCAATCCAAGATTGCGATAGGTTCCGGCGGAGCTTTTGGCAAAGGACTTGGGCAAGGAACCCAAAGTAAGTACGGTTGGCTTCCTGAGTATTGGACTGATTTCCCCTTCAGTGAGTGGGCAGAGCAAACCGGTATGTTGGGTTCTATTCCCGTAATATTCTTGTACGGCTTTTTGACGGTATGGCTTTTGGCCATGGGGGTCGAATGCAAAAGAAAAAGTGATGCCGCAATTTGTTTTGGAGCCGCCGCAATGATTTTTTGGCACTCTTTGGTGAATCTGTCCATGGGGCTTGGGGTAGCTCCCGTCGTCGGACTAACACTTCCGCTATTTTCGTATGGAGGGTCCTCCCTGGTTACCGTAATGGCGGTGCTAGGTTTGGTCTCTGCAGTACGGGGGGCTCCTAAAAAATAAAGGGAGAGACGTGAATCTCTCCCTTTCGATAATATGTGATTTCGTTAAAGATGTTTTTGGAGCTCTGCTTCCATCTTAGATTTTGGTACCGCACCTACTAGCTGACCGACGACTTGTCCATCTTTGAAAACTAGCAGCGTTGGGATTGAGCGAACCTTATATTTCTCAGCGGTGATGGCATTGCTGTCAATATCCACTTTTCCAATCTTTACTTTGCCTTTGTATTCGGTAGCTAGTGCATCGATTACTGGTGCTATTTGACGGCATGGACCGCACCACGTTGCCCAAAAGTCAACAAGTGTGGGGGTAGCTGAATTGATTACCTCTGTCTCAAAATTTGTGTCTGTTAGTTCAACAACATCTGGATTTGCCATTATAGGCTCCTTTCTCTCTCTTCTCTACTTTGTAAGTCGCTTCTGTACGCGGCGCAACCCGCGAGAAGTTTTTATCGTATGTCTCTAATTGATTCACGGGCTGTTTCAAGGATATCATGACGTTACCCATGGCACGTTTATTCATAGCTCAGTCGCGGATCGACAGCTGGTCGGATGAAGGCAAGCTAACATTTACAGGCGATCGTCTGATTCTTTCCGAATTGGACCGCTCCTTCAAGATCGAGCCTGCATCAAGGTTTCTGTGCGTTGTAGGGGCGGAAATCGATCCTCATCAGCTCGTGAATAAGGTCATCAGTGACGCTCGTCTCGCTGAAATGGGAGCCGAGTCTCTCTCTACATCTGTGATTTATGGAGAGGTGGCATACGACGTGGAGCCTGGGTTTCTCGGGGTGCCAGAGTAGCGCGGAATGAACACTTCGTTTTTCTTGTTGGCTATTGTGGCCTACATTTTGGCAGGAAGCGCATTCGCAAGCCTCTTCTGGAAACAGCTAAAATCCCTGCGGGTGGTTGGCTGGGCGACCTTCGTCGTTGGTTTCTTGGCTCATGCCGCCGACATCAGTGCAAGGGCCTTTGAGAATCTACATCCCGGTAGTTCCATCCACGAGGCACTAGGATTCATTTCTTTCGTCATCGGTTTGGCTTTCGCCACTCTCGCGTCGCGATACAAGATCGCATCTTTGGGGGCCTTTGTGGTGCCTGTAATCGTCGTACTACTTGCGCTGGCTCGGCTTTCGCCAGACACCCTCAATTCGGAGCCATACTCCGCGCTCATGAGAGTGCACATTGCGCTGGCTTCTGTCGGAGTGGCCATATTCGCGGTGGCTACCGCCGTCGCCATTGCCTACTTATTGGAAAACCGAACGCTGAAGCAAAAGAGTTTCGATGGCTTTTGGTTCAAGCGTGGGATTTCTCTGCAAGTCCTCGATAAACTCGGTCATCGGCTCGCCGTGATGGGATTTCTAATTTTTACTATTGCCGTTATGCTCGGTGCGATTACCGTCGCAGACAGTCAAGGAACCTGGAAACGTCCCGAGTATCCTTTCGCAATGATCACCTGGCTAACGTTTGGGTCGGTCGTTGTAGGAAGAACCACCCATGGTTGGCGCGGTCGACAAAGTTGTTTTGCAGTTATTCTCGGATTTTGCGCAGCTTGTGTCGTGCTTGGAATTTACTTAGCCCGGAGGTTAATGTGACGCCTCTTTGCTACGTAGTCGGTACTTCTTGGAGAGACACCGAAATTGGCATAAGGGAGCGATTGGCTTGTCCTCCCAGCGAAATTCCAACTCGTTTGAATCAATTGACCTCCAACCCGTGCGTGAGTGAAGCGTTGATTCTTTCCACTTGCAACAGAGTTGAAGTGTTAGGTATCGCTAGCGAAAGTACACTAGGAGCGATTCGCCATACCATGGATACTCTGGCAAGCGTTGGAGGGTTTTCGCGCTCTCAAGTGGAGCCCTACCTTTTCAAGTGGGATGAAATGGAAGCCGTGCGGCACACTTTTTCTGTTGCGTCATCCCTTGATTCACTCGTAGTTGGGGAAAGTCAAATACTTGGCCAACTGAAACAAGCTTTTCGGCAGGCGTCAGAGGTAGGGAGTGCCGGAGTTGCGCTTGAGAAGCTTCTCAATCGTGCCTACCGCGTGGCCAAACGCGTTAGAAGTGAAACCGGTCTGTCGAAAGGTGCTGCCAATGTTTCTTCGGTCGCAGTGGACCTAGCAGAACGAATCCATGGTGATTTAAAGGGCAAGTCGGTCGCTGTAGTTGGTGCCGGTAAGATGTCTACGCTGGCAGTTCGTCATATGCGGTCTGCCGGTGTGAGTCATTTTGTTTGCATCAATCGTTCGCTCGCGCGTGCTGAGAAGTTGGCAGACCGCTTTGGCGGAGTCGCTAGAGAGTGGAAGGACTTGGAGAAAGTAATTGCGACCACTGACGTAGTAATTACGTCTACTGGCTCCTCTGAACCTGTACTACTTGCGAAAAAAATGAAGCGCGTCATGCGCTCTCGCAGGTACGAACCGTTGGTAGTCGTTGATATCGCCGTTCCGAGGGATGTGGAGACAGCTGCAGGTGAGATTGACGGACTTTATCTTTTCAACGTAGATGACTTAGAACGCGTTGTGGCCGGAAATCTCGCGGAGCGGCAATCCGCTGCCAATGACGCCCAGTTAATCATCGACGAAGAACTAAAGAACTACTCCACGTCGATTACCAGCAGCGCAACGACACCAGCGGTAAAGGCACTGCGTCATCACTTCCACTCTTTGGCACAACCGGAAGTCGACAAGTTTAGAAAGCGACTGCTTCGCGCATCTGACGATGAACAAAGAGCCGCCATTCTTGAAGATGCAGTGCGACGGGTCACCAATAAGTTACTTCATGCGCCGACAGTGGCGTTAAAAAATGGAGACGAGTCGTTGCTTAAAGCGACGCAGCAATTATTCGAAATTGCAGAAAGCGAGAATAGCGATGGATAGTCTAACAATAGCGACACGAGGGAGTGCTTTGGCTCTTTGGCAAGCGCACTTTACAAGAGACACCTTACGTAAATGCTATCCTGATTTGTCGGTCAAAATCCTAACACTGACAACTACAGGAGACAGAATACTAGAGAAGTCCTTAGCAAAAATCGGCGGCAAAGGGCTCTTCGTTAAGGAAATTGAAGAAGCTCTGCAAGATGGTCGCGCACAGATTGCGGTACACAGCATGAAAGACGTCCCGGTGATCGAAACCGAAGGCTTTCCGATTGTATGCAACCCGATAAGAGCGCAACCTTGGGATGCTTTGTGTGCCAATGGTCAAGTGGCTCTTCGTGACCTGCCTGAGGGAGCTGTTGTGGGCACCTCCAGTCTGAGACGGGGCGGGCAAATTAAGTCAATAAGACCTGACTTGCAGATACGATCTGTCAGGGGAAACGTACCAACTCGCCTGTCTAAGACTGAAGAAGGAGAGTTTGATGCGGTTGTGTTAGCTCACGCAGGTCTTGCAAGACTGGGCTTGAGCGATAGAATTAGTGAGACACTTTCTCTCGTGGATTGCGTTCCCGCCGCTTGCCAGGGAGTGCTGGGGATTCAAGCGAGTGAAAAGAACGTAGATGTAATTGAAATGGTCAGAAGCTGTTTGTCAGATAAAAGCAGCGAAAAGACTACTGCTGCAGAAAGGGCGTGCATCAAAAGTTTGGGGGGCAGTTGTACAACTCCCATCGCTGCGTACGCGTCCATCGCTAACGAAGAACTGACCTTGGTCGCGAGAGTCGTCAGCCCTGACGGTAGTCAAGTGGCGGAAGCCCATGTCAAAGGTAACGACCCCGTGGCACTAGGAATCGAAGCAGCCGAGGAACTGAAAAAGAATGGCGCGACACCGATTCTGGCGGCACTAGATAAGTAGTTATTTATGCGGGTGGGTGTTTTGACTACAATGTCTGCCAATAATTTGCGGTGGTGATGGATCAGTCTGTACACTGTCCTTTATGAAGGGCGTATTAGTGTTAACGGTGTGTTTGTTTGGCTGCACACCACAGAAAAAGTTAGAGGCGCCCACAACGCCCAGCGAAACGAGTGAAGCAAAGCGAGACCGAATTCGAATAGCCGATCTTGAGAAAGAGTTGGCGCGAGCCAAAGCCGCAGCGAGGATGGCCAAAAATGAACTCCCGGCGGAGCAATCCTATGAAGGCACTGGGGTTGTAGAAGTGGAATCTCCTCAGACCATAGTTGCATCGCAAGATGACGGGAAATTTATGGGAATCGATGCAGACGGCACTGCGGTGTATTACATCGGTGATGCAGCTGATGAGCAAAGTACGCCGTTGCGATTATCGAACGACACGATGCCCAGCCCGAAACCAACGAGGAGAAAAAAAGCTGCGACAACGACGCGACTCCCTGCGGTAATGCCAAAGCTAGGACCTGTCCCCACGATATCGTCGCAGCTTGCAGTAGCTAACGTTCCCAAGATTTCAACGACCACACCAATCGTTGGCGCTACCGTAAAAGAGGAGTATTCGAAATATTTGGCGGCACTTCGGGCCAAAAATTACAACTTTGCGGTCGCTGGTTTTTCTAGAATCGTAGTGCATCACTCCAAAAGCCCGTACGCGGACAACGCGCAGTATTGGTTAGCGGAGGCTTACTACGACCAAAAACTTTTCAAAAAATCGTTGTCGGAGTTTCGCGAGGTTTACGAAAACTTTCCAAGTGGAAACAAAGCAGCAGATGCGATGTTGAAAGCTAGCTACTGTTACCTATCACTAGGGGACCGAAAGCGTGCAAGAAGTCTGCTTTCGCAACTTTTGCAAGTTTACCCTAAATCACCGATTGCGCCCAAGGCGGCAGAAAAACTTAGAACCCTGGAGTAATGATGAAAACTAAAACAATTGTATTTCTTGCCGTAATCGCAACCTCTTCTTTCGCTCAAGCTCAGGGCGCGATAGACATATCAGAAGACGTATCAGTAGATACCGACAGTCTTGCTGGCAGTGGTGGAACTTTAGATAATGTAGGGACGTCGACGCACGTCGTGAAAGACGGCGATACACTTTGGGATATTTGCGTAGCTTATTTCAACGATCCGTGGCGATGGCCGAAGATTTGGAGTTTGAATCCAAGTATTACGAACCCGCACTGGATTTTCCCTGGTGATATCGTTCGCTTGCGTGAAGGGGGAGCGGCAGCTCCGTCGCCGACCCAACCTGGTGTGGTGTCTGCATCCGCCCCGCTAGGGAAGGGAACCGTGGAAGTACCGCAGCTAGCATTCGTTAGCACTGACGATTTGAAAAAAGCGATGAAGATCGTCGGTTCTCCAGACGAAAAAACAATGCTCGCCGCAGGAGATACGATTTACTTTGACTACAAAGAGGAAAACAAACCGTCCGTTGGACAACGACTGACGATCTACGATACTCGCAAACCTGTATTTCATCCCTCGAGCAAGGCGCACTTTGGAAACTACATCACTATCAGAGGCGAAGCTGAAGTACGAAGCGTCAAAGATGGCAAGCGTGCACGAGCCTACGTCTTGAAAACTAGAGGCATAGTCGAGCGCGGTATGAGACTCGGTCCTGTGAAAGCGATGCAGGGGCGCTTCCAGTCCGTCGCGAATGGTAAAAGCTTGGCGAGCAAGATTATTGGAATTTTTGAGAAAGACTCTCTTATTGGTCAAAGCCAGGTGGTTTTTGTAGACCTTGGCAAAGACGATGGCGTTTCCATCGGCAACCGACTGTGCGTGGTGAGACGAGGAGACGGTTACGGAGAAGTTATGGAACCTTCTTTTGGGGTAGGCCAAAATGACAAGAAGTACCCGGCTCGGGCCATCGGAGACATTATGCTAGTGGAAGTCGGTGAGAAAGCCTCTGTTGCCTTCGTCGTTTCAGCTACTACCGAGATCGGCGTTGGCGATCGACTAATCATGATCAAAAATAAGCTGGCCTGTCAGAACTAGTAACTGTCTGTAATTTATGCGGGTTCTGCTGCACTTATTACGCATTGATGCCTGAGGGGGTTGACTCAGCCATTTCTGAGAGCTACCTGTGTTGCAGTGCCTCAACTTCCTGAACATCATGCACCCATTACATATATAATGGGTAAGTTTCCAAGAGCTCAGGTGCTTGGTAGCGCGCAGTGGCAAACGCCGGTGGCGGTTATGGGCACGCGAAAGCCGAGACATAACAATATCGAACGTTTAGATCGCTACCTGCCGTCAGACCGCTACATTCTGACGACAGATTCTAGAGGAACCAATGCGTTTGTTAGAAGGCAAGTGGAAACTTCACGGTTGGTGATTGTTTCGTTAACTCCCACCACCGAGCCTTGTTTGTGCAATGTGGTGCTGAACCTACCAAATCGCGGATGGGCGCACGCTCGTCGCAACGATTTGATAGCCGAAATTTCCGGAGAATTACTGGTGGTCGAAGCCAAGCGAAATTCTAACATTATTTCCCTGGCAGAGCGCTTTCGTCAAAAAGAGAAACGAGTGAGTGCTTTTCCTGGAGCATCTGGTTGCGATGCGTTGATCGCGGGTGGCGCTAAACGGGTGGGTGGTACGTTGACGACATCACCGCTTATCGATTTTTTAAAGGTGAGAGACAGAACGCTTAACCAACTCATTCGACATTTTGGAGTGACTGTATTGGCGCGTCTCGTAGAGATGGAATTGGACAACCTGGTCGTGCGAAACAACGATCTAGTGAGTCTTGGAGAATAAAAATGGCTACAGCAGCAAAAAAAGAAAAGAAACCCGCAGCGAAGAAGGCAGTGGCGAAGAAACCTGCAGCGAAGAAGGCCGCAGCGAAGAAACCCGCAGCGAAGAAACCCGCAGCGAAGAAGGCAGCGGCGAAGAAGGCCGCAGCGAAGAAACCTGCAGCGAAGAAGGCCGCAGCGAAGAAGGCCGCAGCGAAGAAACCTGCAGCGAAGAAGACAGCGGCGAAGAAACCGACGAAAAAGGCTGCGAAGAAGCCACCAGCTAAGAGAAAATCAAACGGAAAGTCTCTTTTGGTGGTGGAGTCACCTGCCAAAGCACGTACTATCGGGAAGTATCTCGGGTCGAAGTTTATGGTGCGAGCTTCTGTTGGCCACGTTAAGGACTTGCCAAAGTCCAAAATCGGTGTCGACGTTGACAATGAATTTGAACCGGAATACGTGGTAATCGGCGACAAGAAAAAGGTCATCGACGAATTACAGAAGATTGCCAAAAAGGTCGATCAAATCTTTTTAGCTCCTGACCCTGACCGCGAGGGAGAGGCCATTGCTTGGCACATCGCGGAAGAGCTAAAAGAGATTAACCCAAATATTCGCCGTGTTCTGATTAACGAGATTACTAAAAAAGGGATTGCTGCTGCATTAGAGAAACCTACTGAGGTAAACACCGACAAAACCAACGCCCAACAAGCCAGGCGAATCCTTGATAGGCTTGTTGGATATACCATCAGTCCTATTCTCTGGAAAAAGGTCCGTAGGGGGTTGTCTGCGGGGAGGGTCCAATCTGTTGCGGTGAGACTTCTGGTAGAACGTGAAATTCAAATTGCGGCGTTCAACGCCGAAGAATATTGGACCGTGCCGGTCGTTTGCGTCGGTCCCAATCCTCCACCTTTCGAAGCCAAAGTAAATAAGTGGAAAGGTGAAAAAGCCGACCCTAAAGATGAAGCTAGTGCCACCGCGATTGCCGACGAGTTGAAAAACGGAAAGGCCGTAGTCTCTGAAGTAAAAAAGCGTGAAAGAAAGAGACGCCCACAACCACCGTTCATTACTTCCAAGCTTCAGCAGGATGCCGCACGCAAACTCCGCTACTCGGCAAAGCGTACGATGGCTCTTGCGCAAAGACTGTACGAGGGCGTGGAAATTGGAGAGGATGGCCCCGTAGGTCTGATTACCTATATGAGGACTGACTCCACACGAGTTTCAGACGATGCTATGGCTGCTCTGCGCACCTTTATCGGTGACAACTTTGGTTCTGAATACCTCCCTGAGAAACCTAATGAATACAAGACAAGCAAACGAGCTCAAGATGCTCATGAAGCTATTCGTCCAACTAACGTTCAATACACTCCTGAGTTTATCGAGAAAGCATTAGCGGATCATCCCGAAGTACGTGAACTGTCTCGGCTGTACCGATTGATTTGGCAACGTTTTGTCGCCGCGCAGATGATGCCCGCACGATACGATCAAACTACCGTAGACATTACTTGTGGCGAGGCTGGGGTTCGTGCCACCGGACAGATTATGAAGTTCCCTGGGTACACCAAGGTTTACGAAGTTCAAGAAACTGACGACGCCGCGAAGGAGACCGCGGACCGAAAAGATAAAACGCTGCCCCCCATTGAAGAGGGGATGGCCATTACTTTTTCTGAGATTAAGCCCAATCAGCACTTTACGCAGCCGCCCCCACGATTTTCTGAGGCCTCTCTTGTAAAGGAACTTGAAGAGCGAGGTATTGGACGTCCGTCGACCTATGCCTCGATTCTGTCCACGATTGTCGATAGAGGGTACTCTGAAAAGAAGGAAGCTCGCTTTTTTCCTACAGAACTCGGGACGTTGGTCAACGAACTCCTCGTAGAGTCATTTCCGACTATTTTGGACTCTAAGTTCACTGCCAGAATGGAAGCGGACTTGGATTTAGTTGAAGACGGAGAACGGAACTGGAGGCAGTTGTTAGGTGATTTTTACGATCCGTTCAAAGACCGATTAGAACTTGCCAAAGAGAACATGCGTGACGTTAAGCGCGAAGAGATTCCAACGGACCACGTTTGTGAAAAATGCGAGAACCCGATGGTCATCAAATGGGGAAGGAATGGTTCTTTCCTTGCGTGTTCAGGTTATCCCGACTGTAGAAACACGAAAGAGATTGCCAAACATCCCGATGGCTCATTCGAAATTGTTCCAATGGAAACCACGGACGAGCCTTGCGAAACTTGCAGTGCTCCGATGGTGGTTAAGCGCGGACGTTACGGTAGCTTTCTCGCCTGTTCCAAATATCCCGAATGCAAAACGACTAAGCCCATTCCAATTGGAGTGGACTGTCCCAAAGGGGATTGCCCCGGGTATATGACGGCAAAGCGATCCAAACGCGGAAGAACGTTCTATGGTTGCTCGAACTATGCAAAAACGAGCTGCGACTCTGTGTACTGGGACCGGCCGATACCTGAACCTTGCCCTGTTTGCGAGCATCCATTCATGCTCAAAAAGGAAACTAAGCGTGGAATCACCATTCGGTGCAGCAAATGTGAATACAAGACTTCTGAAGACCCAGTTGACTAAAAGTGACGAGCTACCGCTAGCCTTGTGATGCTACTCTTACAGAGGTGTGAAAACAGGGACTAATGAGTGGCTTCGTGAAAACAAAAGCATTCACTTTAAGTCAAGATCTTGCGAGGTCCGCGCAGGCGAGTTAGCCTAGTAAGATGAGTTCACTGGCAGGTAAAGTATGTGTGGTTTCCGGTGCTTCTTCTGGGATAGGCAATGCAATCGCAAAGTCTTTCGCGAAGAGTGGCGCTGCTGTAGTTGGGCTTGCTAGAAGATTTGAAACAAAGAGCGTGGAACTTGCTGCGGGAAAGATTCAGAAAATTTCTTGTGACGTTACGTCGCGCGATCAGGTGGATGCGGTATTCGCTCAACTTGAAAAAGTAGATGTTGTCGTCAACAATGCAGGGGGGGCTGTTTTTTCAACATTTGAAGCGATGGAGTTAGGCGACTTGCGCCAGATGATGGATTGTCATCTTTGGGGAACCGTTCATGTCTCTCAGGCGGCTCTTCCCAAGCTACGAGCTGCAGGTGGAGGGCTTGTGATCGGTATCGGTTCTATGGCGGTGGAGTCTTCGTTTCCTACCAGTTCTGGTTATACGGCAGCAAAGGCTGCGCAAATGGCGGTGATGAGAATCATGCGAACAGAGCTACGCAATGAGAACATTCGCGTAACCGAGCTGTTGCCCGGAGCAACGGATACTGCCATTTGGGACGGTAAGGATGGTTTTGATCGCAACAAAATGATTCGCGTGGAACGAATCGCCGATCTTGCACTTCATGCTGCACTCAACGATGGAGTCATGCTGGACCGGCTTTGCGCCACGCCCATCGGTGGAGCGCTTTAGTGAAATTGGAGCAGGAAGCCTTTTTAACGAGTCTCAAAGTGGAGAGGGCCTTAAGTGTTCATACCATCTCATCTTACCGTAGAGACTTGAATCAGTTCGTATTGTATTTGGGAGAAGAGAAAAAGCTAAAAATGATTTCTCAGCGCGACGTTCGAGGATTTATTGCGTCGCTGCACGGAAAGTTTGCAGCAAAGTCTGTTGCGAGAAAACTTGCCGCGATTCGAAGTTTTTTTAATTGGGCCCTTCGGGTTGGAAAATGTGAAAGCAATCCTGCACGGTCCATACGCGGACCAAAGATTCCCAAGACGCTCCCCAAAGCCGTCCCCGTCGATGATGCTTTTGGAATGATCAATGCTCAGTCGTCTTCAAAACACGATCTCAGAGACCGCGCCATGCTTGAAGTGCTGTATGGGTGCGGAGTCCGGGTGTCAGAGTTGTGCAGTTTAAACGTGGGCGATCTAAGTAGTCAGACTGTTGGCTCCGTATTAACCATCCAAAACGGTAAGGGGGGGAAGTCGAGAGTCGTTCCTTTGGGAAGCTACGCTTTTGAGGCTATCAATTTGTATTTAGAATCTCGAATCGCTTCGAGTGCGTTAGATCCTTTGTTTCTCTCCGCTAGAGGTAAGAGGATCGGCCCAAGAGCTGTACAACGAGTAATGAACGCAAGAAGCCAACTTTGCGGAAGTTACGCGACGCCCCATTCTATGCGTCACTCCTGTGCCACTCATATGTTAGACAGTGGCGCTGATCTTCGATCGATTCAAGAACTACTGGGGCACGCTAGTCTTCGCAGTACACAGATTTACACCTCAGTGTCCATCGAACGACTACTCGACACCTATGACAAGGCTCACCCCCGGGCCAAGAAAGAAAATAAAAAATGACTACTATTTTAACCGTTAGAAAAGGCAAGCAAGTTGTTATCGTCGGGGACGGACAGGTCTCGCTCGAACACACCATCGTGAAAGGTTCTGCCAAGAAAGTACGACGCATGCCTGAGCATCCGATTATTGGTGGATTCGCAGGGTCGGCAGCTGACGGCATTGCGTTGTTTGAGAAGCTGCAAGGCAAGCTGCGTGAGCAAGCCGGAAATTTGACCCGCGCAGCAGTAGATCTGGCGACTGATTGGCGAACCGACAGGGTCATGCGAAAACTAGAAGCTATGTTGCTAGTTGCAGATGCTGACAACACTTATTTGCTTTCTGGTTCCGGAGATATTATCGAGCCAGACGATGGAGTCGTCGCGATAGGAAGCGGCGGGAACTATGCGCTTTCTGCAGCGAGGGCGCTGTTGAGAAATACAGACATGGAAGCGATGGAAATAGCAAAACGTTCCATGGGCATAGCTGCTGAAATTTGCGTGTATACCAACGATCAGCTGACTATCGAATCGCTCCCTTGACGAAGCCTTAATCCATGCGCACACTGCAGCAATGACGGTATCGACATCTCTAACGCCTGCTGCAATCGTTTCCGAGCTTGACAAGTACATTGTTGGTCAGCATTTGGCAAAACGCGCCGTTGCGGTTGCTCTTAGGAATCGCTGGAGAAGGCAACAAGTCGAAGGCGACCTGAAAGATGAAATTTCGCCAAAGAACATCATTATGATTGGGCCCACGGGCGTGGGGAAAACCGAAATAGCCCGGCGACTTGCGAAACTTGCTCGGGCGCCATTTGTGAAGGTCGAGGCTTCAAAATTTACCGAGGTTGGTTACGTCGGGCGAGACGTTGATTCGATTGTTCGTGATCTTATGGAGGTTTCCATAAAGCTTGTGCGTGAGGAGGAAAGCGAGAAGCTGAAAAAGAACGCTGCAAAGGAGGCGGAAGAACGTCTGCTAGATTTGTTGCTGCCACAGAAAGCTCAGTCACTGTCAGATAAGCCAAACGACTCCGCGACTCGTGAGAAACTTCGAGAAATGTTGCACAACGGCAAACTTGATAATCGGGAGGTTGAGCTTGATGTTCAGGAAGATAATGGACAGTTTCTGCAAATTTTTGGCGGAGCGGGCGTGGAAGAAATGGGACTCGGGGGACTCAAGGATATGTTCGGTTCGCTGAACAAAAAGACGAAGCGTCGAAAGCTGAGCGTAAAAGACGCGCTGCAAGTTTTAATTACGCAAGAGACTGAGCGGTTGTTGGATCAAGACCAGGTTCAAAAGGAAGCCATCAATAGAGTAGAACAAGCCGGGATTGTATTTCTTGATGAAATTGATAAAGTTGCCACGAGGCAGAACATGAACAGCGCGGATGTATCTCGTGATGGGGTTCAGCGCGATCTGCTACCACTAGTGGAGGGCGCTACGGTGACCACAAAGTACGGTCCCGTAAAAACCGATCACGTTTTGTTCATTGCGGCAGGAGCCTTTCACATGGCTAAACCCTCCGACCTGATACCTGAGTTGCAAGGGCGCTTTCCAATCCGTGTAGAGTTAGAAGCGCTAAAGTCCGAAGACTTTGTTCGGATTTTAACTGAACCAAAGAATGCATTGTCCACTCAATATATTGCGCTACTTGCTACAGAGTCGGTTGGCATTTCGTTTACTGATGACGCGATTGCAGAGATCGCCAGGATAGCCGAAGAGGTAAATCAGTCGACTCACAACATCGGGGCCCGGCGACTGCACACTGTGATGGAGCGGCTTCTTGATGAATTACTTTTTACTGCTCCAGAGATTAGCGGCCAAACCATACCGATTACTAAAGAGTATGTTGTGGGGCAACTGGCCGATCTCGCTAAAGATCAAGATCTCGCTGGTTACATTCTTTGATGAAACCCTAGAAGTTTCAGCGATTTAATAAGTACAATAGAAGTACTTTGGAAAAGACAATTGCGAAAGCCAGAATACTGGTTGAGGCTCTTCCCTACTTTTCTCGTTTTGCCGGAAAAGTAGTGGTGGTTAAAGTCGGTGGGGTAGCGTTGGAAGACAGCGGCCGTCGTTGGCGTTTAGCGGAAGACTTAGTGCTGCTGCATCTCGCTGGGGTAAGAGTAGTTCTTGTTCATGGTGGTGGAAAGCAAATCAGCGAAATGCTTGGAAGGTTAGGAATAGCTCCTAAGTTTGTGGATGGCATTCGAGTTACCGATGAGCAAGTGTTAGAGGTCGCGTCCATGGTTCTTGGAGGTTCGATCAATCAAGAACTTGTGAAAAACATTTCTCTTGTTGGAGGGCATGCCGTGGGCCTCACAGGTAAGGATGGCGGACTTGCTGTCGCAGAGAAAACCGAAGTTGAGGCGTTGGGGTTTGTCGGTCAGATTAAAGCGATGGAAGTTTCCATTCTCATGCCTCTCATGGAGCGGTTCGTTCCAGTGATTGCTCCTATCTCTGCTGACGCCAGCGGGCAG
This sequence comes from Deltaproteobacteria bacterium, assembly GCA_020630875.1. GTDB lineage: Bacteria > Myxococcota_A > Polyangia > Haliangiales > Haliangiaceae > JAHDIH01. Next base: position 104,510 of record JAHDIH010000005.1, read on the forward strand.
ACACTCAATGTCAATGCGGATGTCTTCGCTGCAGAGCTAGCGGTCGCCATGAAAGCAGAAAAACTAATGCTTTTATCTGATGTGGAAGGAGTATTGGATAATAGCGGTTCGCGTATATCATCTCTTTCTGTACAGCGCGCGCAGGCGTTGATAAACGATGGGGTTGCAAACGGTGGAATGGTACCGAAGTTGCGTAATGCGATGAGCGCTATCCAGCGAGGAGTTACGAAAGTACACATTGTTGACGGGCGGGTAGAGCACTCGCTTTTGTTAGAGGTCTTTACCTCTGAAGGGATTGGCACGGAAATCGTAGCCGAATAGTAATGATATGAAACAAAGAACAACTGATGAGTGGGCCAAGGCGTCTGCAGATGCTCTGATTGGAAACTACCGCCAACAACCACTGGCCATTGTGAAGGGGCAGGGCTGCGTGGTTCATGGTGCAGACGGTCGAGAATACTTAGACATGACGGCAGGGATTGCAGTGCTTGGATTGGGGCATTCCCATCCCAAATGGGTTGAAAAGGTTTCGTCTCAACTTGGTAAGCTCGTGCACACGTCGAACCTCTACCTGGTTCCGAATCAAATAGAATCAGCAGAAAAGATTATCTCTAAGTGTTTTGGAGAGAAGGTCTTTTTCTGTAACTCTGGGGCCGAAGCCAATGAAGCCGCATTGAAGCTGGCCAGGCGGTATCAAGCTCAAATCAACGACCGTCCTGAGCGACAGTTGTTTGTCGCCACTACTGGTTCGTTCCATGGACGTTCGATGGCCACGGTCGCAGTGACGGGGCAGGAGAAGTATCGAAGCGACTTTGGTGAGTTGGTTGGTCCTGTGGAGTTTGTGCCTTTTGGCGATATTGGAGCTATGTCTGCCGTGCTTGCACGACGCGAAGCGTGCGCGGTGATTATTGAACCGCTTCAGGCAGAAGGTGGTATCCGAGTTCCGCCACCAGGCTACCTGGCTAGTCTACGAAAACTTTGTAGTGAGACCGATACTTTGTTGATTTTTGATGAGGTTCAAACTGGCGTGGGTCGCACAGGAGAATGGTTTGGACACCACCACGACAACGTGGTTCCAGACGTCATGACATTGGCAAAAGGGCTCGGTGGTGGAATAGCTGTTGGAGCTATTGTGACAAGTGAACGTGCGGCAGCTGGTTTGTCCTATCGTCCGCCAGGTGCGGTTCCTCATGCTTCGACCTTCGGTGGAAATCCTCTTGCTACCGCAGGGGTTTTGGCAACGTTTGAAATTATTGAAGAAGAAGGCTTAGTAGACCGCTCCAAAAAAATGGGAGAATACCTAGCGAAACAACTTGAGCCATTGGTTGCTAAATACGACTTTGTGCAAGAAGTAAGAGGGTTGGGACTTTTGCAGGGACTCGCGCTTGATTTTCCGGCGGGAGAAGTTACGGCACCGGCACGCGAGGAAGGTTTGCTTCTTTCGGTTGCGGGGGGGACCGTCGTAAGGTTTGCTCCACCGTTTGTAGTGACTGAAGCACAGGTCGATAGAGCTGTATCCATTGTGGATAAGATTTTGAGTAAACGATGACTAAGCATTTTCTGTCGCTGCGAGATATTCCGAACTTGCGTGAGTTTATCGACGATGCGGTAGTGGCGAAGACTCAAGAAGTGACACAAAAAGAGTGGGCAGGCAAATCCCTTGCTCTAGTTTTCGAGAAGTCGTCCACCCGGACGCGGGTTTCTTTTCAGACTGCGGTTTTTGAGTTGGGCGGTCAAGCCGTAGAACTAAACTCTCAGACAAGTCAGCTAGGACGAGGCGAACCGCTCAAGGATACGGCAAGGGTGTTAAGTGGGTACTGTGATGGGATAATGTTTCGTACCTCTGCGCACGAGCGCATTGAAACGATGGCCCAATTCAGCTCGGTACCTGTAATTAACGGACTCACGGACTGGTTGCATCCTTGTCAGTTGCTGGCCGACCTTATGACAGTCAAAGAGGTTAAGGGGAGCCTTGAGCAAAAGTATTGTTGGCTGGGTGACGGGAATAACATGGCGAACTCTTGGATCAATGCTGCGGGGCTTTTAGGGCTTGATTTGAGTTTAGCCTGTCCAGAGGGCTACCTTCCTGACATGGAGCTTGTGGAGCAAGCGCGTGTTCTCGGCGCGACCATTTCTCTTACCGAAGATCCCAAGCAAGCAATTGCCAGCGCTACGGTCATCAATACGGACGTTTGGGCATCAATGGGGCAAGAGCAGGAGAAAGAAAAGAGAAAGAAGGACTTTCAAGGGTACTGTTTGGACCGTGACCTTTTATCGTCGGCCGAATCTTCGGCGATTGTGCTGCATTGTTTGCCAGCTTATCGTGGTTTAGAGATCTCTGATGACGTTATTGAAGGGGATGCCAGCCGGGTGTGGAAGCAGGCGGCCAACCGTAAACATGCACAAAAGCACTTGTTGCGATGGCTAATCAGCGCTTAGGCGGTGTACGATCGCCATGTGGCAGACGGTGATGAGCTAGTCGTATCGCAGACTAAGGGCTTCGACTTAACCAAGGCGAAGTTTTCTAATGAGGATTACTTCGTGTGGTCTCAATGTGATGGCAAAAAGACCGTAGCGGATATCAGTCGAGAAACTGGTCTCGCCAGAAGTTTGGTTAAGGAGGTTCTAGGACGTTTGGCCGCGATGAACGCTATTGACGGACTAGAAGACTCCGCGGCAAAGCAATCAGAGTCTGCTAAATCAGTGGTGGCAGAAAACTCTGGACCAACAGAGGACGCCAGTTCCAAAGTCAAAGCGAGCGGAAACGATCCGATCGAGAGAATCGCTGAGATGAAAGGTCGAATGGCTGGCGACTACTTTGTCTTGCTTGGAGTTGACGAATCAACCAGCAAGACGGACATCAAGCGAGCATACTTTAAACTCTCCAAAGAGTTTCATCCCGACAGACACTACTCGCAGCAGAATGCCGAGGTGAAGGATGACTTGGCTGAGATTTTTAACGAGTTAACGGTAGCGTTCAAAGTATTGACGAAAGATTCCAAGCGGTCGCGTTACTTGGCTTCCATTGGAAAAGGAGCTACGACCGAACAAACGAAAGCCGATCATGCCCATGATCTGTTTGAACGTGGGGTAGCACTGCAAAGTCACAGGCAGTATGAAAATGCGCTGAAGTTTTTCCTCGCCGCGCACAAAAGTGTTCCTTCAGTTCGTTGTTTACGAAGAGCAGTAGACTGTGCCGTTCAACTCGAGAAGTGGCAAGAAGCCAAAGGCTATGTGGACGCTGCGATTGCAATGCAGCCAAGAGATCCTTCACTGTTGCGACTGCTATCGACTGTGCATGAAGGTAATGGTGAGCTTAAGGAGGCAATGTGTGCCTTGGAGCAAGCTCTTGATATTCCAACGGAAAATGACGCAATGGTTTCTGCGCTGTTGAAAAGTAAAGAGCGACTCTCCCAAAAAATAGGGTAGCTGCCTGTAACATCGCAGGGGCGATTCGCGGTACAATTTTCGGTAGATATGGGGGGCATCGAATGAAAGAACGAGTGATCGGAATTGACTTAGGCACGACAAATTCGTGCGTGTCTGTTTTAGAGGATGGCACGCCAGTGGTGATTCCTAACCGAGGTGGATACAAAACTACACCTTCGATGATTGCCATAGCGGAGAACGGAAAACGGCTCGTTGGTCATATTGCAAAGCGACAAGCGGTGACCAATGCCGAGAATACTGTTTTCGCTGCTAAGCGTTTGATCGGGCGAAAATGGGGGTCGGCTGCCGTGAGAGCTTCGATCGACACCATGCCGTATCAAATAGTCGAAGGCCCTCATGACGACGTCCGAATTATGCTTCGTGACCAAGTGTTTTCGATCCCTGAGCTTTCTGCTTACATTTTGCAGGAGATGAAAATTATTGCCGACGAGTACCTTGGTGACGTCGCGGAGAAAGCTGTCATTACGGTTCCAGCGTATTTTAACGATGGGCAACGTCAAGCCACCAAGGACGCCGGGCGGGTCGCTGGGTTAGACGTGATTCGAATCATCAACGAACCAACTGCAGCGGCGTTGGCGTACGGTTTTGGCAAAGAGATAGAAAAGAAAGTCGCAGTTTTTGATCTTGGCGGCGGAACTTTCGATATCTCTGTACTCGAAATCGGAAACGGTGTGTTTGAGGTCGTATCGACCGCAGGGGACACCTTCCTTGGTGGTGAGGACTTCGACACTCGTATTATTGCATGGCTGGTAGAGTCCTTTGAAAAAGAACACGGCGTTGATTTGCGTCAAGATAAAATGGCTTTGCAACGTCTAAAAGATGTTGCAGAGAAAGCAAAGTGCGAGTTGTCTTCTGTGAAGGAAACAGAAATCAATTTGCCGTTCATTGTTTCTGTGGGACGGAATGAAGCACTGCACTTGCAGATGGTATTGACTAGGGAAAAACTCGAAGAGCTGACTGCTGATTTGGTGCAGCGAACGCTGGATATTTGCGCAAGAACGTTAGAAGAAGCTGAAGCTACTCCCGCTGAGATAGAAGAAGTCATTCTCGTTGGTGGAATGACTCGAATGCCGAAAGTTCAAGAAGCTGTTTCCGCATATTTCGGGCGTGAGCCATGCAAAGGGGTTCATCCAGATGAAGTTGTCGCGATGGGAGCTTCTATTCAAGGTGCGGCCTTGGTCGATGGCGACAGTGAGATTTTGTTGCTTGATGTCACGCCTCACTCGCTAGGAATTATGGTGGATGGTGGCTACTTCGATCCTTTGATCGAGCAAAATGCTACCGTTCCAACGTCGGCCAAAAAGGACTTTACGACCGTTAGGGATAATCAAACGACTGTTAAGATTCTGGTTTTTCAAGGTGAGAGCGAACGTGCTGAAGAAAATGAGCTTCTTGGTGAATTTGCGCTAACTGGTCTTCGGCGTGCACCACAAGGTGAAGTGAAAGTCGAAGTAGAGTTTCATGTTAGTGCCGATGGTATCGTTTCCGTAAAAGCGACCGATCTTGAGACAGGACTTGAGCAGTCAATCACCGTTACCGCGTCTAGTGGCCTCACCGACGATGAAGTCAAGAAGATGATTGACGACAACGAAGAGTATTTGGTTGAAGTTAAAGAAACCGATGAGTTCGAAAAGCAACGCCACTTAGTAGAACAGATGCTTAGCGAGATCGACGAACTGTTTCCCAAAGTCTCAGACATCATTAGTGGATCTGAGTTCGGTCAAGATGCAGTTAAGAAAGCCAAGTCCGTGTGTGAGAAAGCAAGAGGAGCCATTGATTCTCGTGACGTAGCGATGGTTGACGAAGCGGGCAAGGCACTTCAACGAACTCTGAACATGTTCAAAGGCGTGGTGTCTAAAACTACGTCTGTAGGTTAGGGGAACCAGTGACTGACGATCGAAGCGATGCGGTAGAGGAATTCAAGGCTGATACAGAGACCAAACCGGAATCTGAGTTCACCATAGAATTTCTCACCAAAGCAAAACCTAAGCAGTGGGGTGAAGTAGACCCTTTCGCTGGTGTTGCGGCTTCGCAAGACGTTGGCGAATATGACGACGACGACGACTACGAGGACATTCAAATCGGAGAACCTCAGCTCAGTGTGGAATCCGGCGCAAGCGAATCAAACCGAAGGCTAGAGACTCAAGAAGCTGAGGCGCGAGCCGATGTTAATATCCTAAATCCGGCTCCGGCAGAAGGTCCGGTCCACACGCAAGACTTCTCTTTGGAGCATTTGCAAGCGGCGATTGCATTGGAGTCGCCGGTAGAGGGTGTTTCCGAAGCTGAGAAGGTGGAGGAGCCTGCGGAAGCCTTTTATTCCGGTTCTCAAGAAATAGAAGAGTCGGAACCTAGTTCTGCGGTGTACAATCTTGATGCAGATGAGCCGACCGACTTCGAGTCTCCCATCGCGACTGATAGTTTCTCGTTAGACGCACTACATTCCGTTAACGAAGGAAGTCTTGCTCCCGTTGACGAAGAGGTAGAAGAGCTGTTTTCAAGCGAACCTGCCGCCCTCGCCGACGAAAGCGAACTCGCGGAAGAGTTTGCCGATGTGTCCACCGCGGTGGCAAACAAAGAGCTGACTCATCAACTCTTGTCTGCGTTGCAAACTAAACCGGAAGAGTTTTCTGACTCTTCAACCGCTGTAGCGAGCAGTGAACTAACGCGAGAGCTATTGTCTTCAATGGAAGGTCAAGAGCCGTCAGTGAACTTCTCCGCGAAGCCAAAGGGGGCGTTGCCAGACCTACAAGCAGATGGGGCTACTCCCTTAGAGTTGACACCATCTGGTGAATTTTTCGAACCCAATCCGTCTTTAGCGCAAGAACTTCTCGGGCAGCTTGAAGTGATCAAGGAAGAAAAATCACAAGTTTCGCGCTTAGAGTCAATCGGCGGCAACGCGGGAGAAAGCGTACCATCAGAAGAGTCGACGCTGCCACCTAAGCTAGAGCTGGACTTTCAACGCCCCCCAGAACAAGCGCTTGATTTAGAGCAATCGCCGAGTTTAGAACTGCAGCAATCGCCGATTTTGGACCTAGAGCAGGCACCAGAAGTGGCGTCGGCGTTTGGCCAAGAGCAAAAAGGAAAACCAGGCACGGTAAGAGTGGTCGATCTCGGCCTGCAAAGCATTGCGGATATTGGTAGAGCCGGTGGGGCAGCGCCTATTTCAATTAGTGCCTCCGGTGAAATCAGCGGCGATGAGGACCTAGGGATTGAGTATGAGGTATTGGAGCCAGTGGAAGACGCTCTTCAAGGTGGCGAGCTTCTGGAGTATACCGGTGATGACATTCCTGAAGAGCCGACAGGAGAGCGAGTTCTTGGTTTAGAACAAACAGAAGCGTTGCATTCTGATGACTTCGCAGCCGAAGAGTTTGGAGAAAGTAAAACGGGACTCGAAGATGAGTTCGTCGGTGAGAAGACTGGCGTTGGCGATGGCGTTTTTGAAGAGATACCGACGGGGGGCGGGCAACCGGGAGCTGGATTTGGTCCTGCCGTTGTCGAACGGATCAATCAGCTGCAGACTACCCGAGCAGATATGAAGTCTTTGGTTTCCAAGATGGTAACTGCAATGCAGAGCGCGGCGACGTCTACCGGGGAGGAGTTGCTTGAGCAGCGCGTTAGCTTCTTACTAGATCACGCTAAGAGTTTGCTGGAGAAGAAGGAAGCTGCCGGGGCCATTTCCGCAGTTCTTCTTGCGGAGGCAGTCGCGGAAGCGAAACCTTCGTTACTGGACGGGCATCAACAGTTCATTAGAAGAGTAGTTTACGCCTACATTGGGACTTCTGACTCTGTCGTGGATTTGGTCATTCCACTCAACGAGCTGTCCAACCACAACATCGCCGCAATCGAGGCCTTTATCTTGTCTCGGGTAGACGGCATGATGAATATGGAGGAACTCATCTCGGTGAGCGGACTTAGTTCTTCGCAAGCTTTTCTCATATTCTGCAGGTTACACTTGCGGAAATTGATTAGTTTTCGATAAACGTAGACAATGCCCATTACAAAAATTGTACTTGCCTACTCAGGTGGATTAGATACATCTGTCGCCATTCCTTGGCTAAAAGAGCACTATGGTGACTGTGAAGTAATTGGCTATTGTGCCGATGTTGGCCAGGATGAACCGCTACAAGAAGCACGCGAGCGAGGTCTTGCCACGGGTGCCAGTATTTGTGAGGTCGATGATTTACGTGAAACGTTCGTCGAAGATTACGTCTTTCCTGCTTTCCGGGCGGGTGCCATCTATGAGGCGCAATATTTGCTTGGAACATCTCTAGCGAGGCCATGTATTGCCAAAGGATTAGTTGATACGGCGAATAAGTATGGTGCAGAAGCCATCGCCCATGGCGCGACAGGAAAGGGCAACGACCAAGTCAGATTTGAGCTCGCGGCGTACGCTCTGAGACCTGACATAAAAATCGTTGCCCCTTGGCGCGAATGGAAGTTCAAGGGCCGCGCAGAATTGATGGCCTATGCCGCCGAGCGAAACATTCCTGTGGAGGCAAGCGTTAGCAAACCGTACTCTATTGATCGAAATGCACTCCATACTTCCTATGAGGGGGGGATTCTAGAAGACCCGTGGGAAGCACCGCCCGAAGAAATGTTTCAACTTACAAAATCCCCCCAAGATGCACCTGACAAACCGTTAGACTTAGACATTGAGTTTAGAGCGGGGGATCCCGTGGCTATCAACGGAGTTGCCTACGCTCCGTATCAGCTGCTTACCAAACTCAATGAACTAGCAGGCGAACACGCCGTTGGTCGTGTTGATTTAGTTGAGAATCGCTTTGTGGGAATGAAGTCCAGAGGGGTGTACGAAACCCCTGGCGGCACGGTGATTTATGCAGCCCGTCAAGCCGTTGAATCTCTGACTTTGGATAAGGCCGTGCTTCATCAACGACTGGCATTGACGCCTGAGTACGCCAGAATGCTCTACAATGGATTTTGGTTTGCACCTGAACGTGAGGCACTTCAAATGTACTTTGATCAAACCTCTAAAGTGGTAAACGGCGTTTGTCGTCTGCGACTGTACAAAGGGTCTCTTACGGTTCTTGGTCGAAAATCTCCTAATTCACTCTACGACCCTGAAATTGCCACGTTTGAAGAGAGTGACTACGATCACCGTGACGCCAATGGCTTCATTCGTTTGAATGCGTTGCGTCTCCGGATTCGCGCGAATCAAATGAAAGGTTGACGAGCTCGGAGTGGACTTTTGAGACTTGCGCGCGCGTAACGTCCAGAGGGCCGCTATTGTCGATCAACCAATCTGCAGCGGCTTCTTTTTCTTGTACCGGTAGTTGTGCCGCTATCCTAGACTCGGCGTCGTTCCTTGCAAGAGCGTCTCGCTTGGTAAGACGTTCCACTTGAATGGCGTGAGGGACGGTGACTACGATGAGTCCTGCCATTCCTTTGTGCAAATTGTTCTCAACGATTAGTGCCGCGTCGTAGATGACGAAAGGCTCTTCTTTGGAAAGTTGTGAGAATTGTTTCATTGTCTCTGCCGCAATACGCGGATGGGTAATTGCATTTAATTTCTTTCTGGCACTTTCGTCTGAAAAAACCAGAGTAGCGAGTTGTTCTCTGTCGAGTGTACCATTGGTGGTCAAGTACGCTTCGCCGAAGCATTCGATGACTGCCTTCAATCCTTCCGTTTGCGGGGCAACGACTTGTCTGGCCACGACATCGGCGTCTACGATTGCCGCTCCAAGCTCTTTGAACATGGCGGCTACCGTCGACTTACCGCACGCAATTCCTCCAGTGAGACCGTAAACTTTCATTCTTTTGAAATTATACATATTTGTGTAGGCAGGGGCGGCATCCATTGGTACTCATTGCATATGAGGTTGCTTTCCCTTTTGTTGCTGATATTCGTTGCCTATGCAGCCAATGCGGACACATACGTTGGGGGAGACCGTTGTGCCACGTGCCACCAGAAAGAATATCGAGTCTGGAAAAAAGGTCCTCACGCCTCAGCACAAAAGAATGTTGAGGCATCTACCAGTCAAAGTTGTTTTCATTGTCATTCTACGGGGCAGGGGCCAGCTGCGACTCAATTGCCCTTGCCAAATGTTCAATGCGAAGCTTGCCATGGTGCTGGAATGTACTACGCCAAAGAAGATGTGATGAGAAACAGGGTCTTGGCAATAAAACTAGGAATGCGAGAACTAGCTCCGGAAGACAAGATGGTCGCAATGTGCCAAGCTTGTCACAGAGATGATGTTGGTATTGGTAAGAAGTTTAATGCCGTTAAATCTTGGAAAAGGATAGGACATTGAGTGGCAACGGCGAGTTTGTAATTTCTGCAGTAGCGGAGAAAGGGTTTCCTAAATCAACGCTTCCAGAAATAGCATTTGTGGGAAAGTCGAATGTTGGGAAGTCTTCGCTGCTTAATAAGCTTTCGAATATTAAAAAGCTTGCAAGGGTCTCGAACACTCCAGGTAGGACAAGAGCCGTAAACTGGTTTAGGGTAGTAAACAAACGAGGAAAAGAGGTGCACTTCGTAGACTTGCCTGGTTACGGATACGCCAAAGTTTCCAAATCAATGAAGAAAGAATGGGGTCCCTTAATTGAGTCCTATTTGACCGATCGATCGGCTTTGAAATTAGTGTTGCTTCTGCTGGATATACGACGAGGTGTATCGGAAGAAGAAGAAGACTTTGTTTTGTGGTTGCAGGAGCAAGAAATCGATGTCGCGGTCGTATTGACCAAATCGGATAAATTGGCCAAGAACAAGCGAAAGCCGGTGGCTATGAAAGTTAAGCGGGACCTGTCGCTGAGACGTATGCCAGTGCTTTCGAGTGCGACCAAGGGAGACGGCATGGATGATATTTGGCGTCTGATAGGAAAAGCACTTGAAGGTGGAGTTAGTTGAACTGGGGCTGAGCAGGCTTGAAGACATGCTTGCGGTCCAGCCTCGCGATGCTTCCATTTGCCAATCAGAACTTTCCTCTCCTGGTTACCTTGTTTGGGGAGCACTTCGTAAGGAGGCGGTTATCGGCTACGTCGTAGTTGATTCTCGAATTACGCCTCACGAGATACACATGATTGCAGTCCACCCCGAGTCGAGAAGGCAAGGGATCGGCTTTCGAATGTTGACGGCGGTAGTTGCGAAGTATCGTTCTATTTTTCTTGAGGTATCCGACAGCAATACCGCCGCCCAAAAGCTGTATGCTCGAGCTGGATTTCGCGAAGTGGGTCGCCGCAAAGCCTATTACAATGACGGCAGTGACGCGATATTAATGCAAGTGGGGGACGAAATAGTGATGGAACGAAACATTTCGGAAACATAAGTCTGGCATGTTGCGTCTGTGAAGAAGATTGAAGCAATCATTAAGCCATTTAGGCTCGATGAAGTAAAAGAACAACTATCTGAGATAGGCGTAGAAGGAATGACGGTGACCGAAGTCCGTGGATTCGGTCGAACAGGCGGTAAAAATGAGGTTTATCGTGGGTCCGCCTACGTGGTCGACTTTGTGCCGAAGGTTAAAGTTGAGATTTTGCTGCCAGATGATGCTGTCAACGAAGTCGTGCAAACTATAATGAACGCCGCAAGAACCGATCAGATCGGAGATGGCAAAATTTATATCACCCACATAGAGGATGTATTGAGAATCAGGACGGGAGAACGCGGCGAAGACGCGATTTAAAGGACAATCATGAAAATAAACGATGTAATTAAGTATGCAAACGAAAATGGTGCCAAGATGGTGGACTTCAAGTTCATCGACTCTCCTGGCCAGTGGCAACACATCACGTATCCGATAGGTCGCTTAGAAGAAGGTCTAGAAGATGGTTTTGGCTTTGATGGCTCTAGTATTCGAGGTTGGCAGGCGATTCATAACTCTGACCTCTTGATGATGCCGGATCCGAAGACGGCAATGATGGATCCGTTTCTTTCCACACCAACTTTATCGCTGACGTGCAACATCGTTGATCCCATCACCAAACAACCTTACGGAAGGTGCCCGAGAGGGCTGGCAATGCGAGCAGAAGCGTACCTTCGTAGCACGGGGATTGCTGACACCGCATATTTTGGCCCAGAGGCAGAATTTTTTGTTTTTGATAGTATCCAATTTGGCGAAGGCCCAAACGAGGCTTTCTTTCATGTAGATTCGTCTGAGGGGCGCTGGAATACTGGCACAAGTGAGCCTGGTGGCAACCTCGGACACAAGCCCAACTTTAAAGGAGGGTACTTTCCTGTTTCTCCGATAGACTCGATGACCGATCTTCGTACCGACATGTGCCTCGTCATGCAAAAAGTTGGAATCGATGTAGAGACCCATCACCATGAAGTTGGTACCGCAGGGCAAGCAGAAATTGACATGAGGTTCGATCAGCTTACTAGCATGGCCGACCAAATGATGTGGTTCAAGTACGTCGTGAAGAATGTTGCCAAAGCCGCAGGCAAGTCAGCCACCTTCATGCCCAAGCCCCTCTTTGGGGATAATGGCAGCGGAATGCACACGCATATGTCGCTTTGGAAAGGTGGTAATCCACTTTTTGCAGGCGACGCCTACGCAGGGCTGTCAGAGATGGCACTGTACTATATCGGTGGAGTACTAAAACACGCCCCGGCGCTAAGTGCGTTGGCGAATCCTTCTATGAACAGTTACAAGCGGCTTGTCCCAGGCTTTGAGGCGCCAGTCAGTCTTGCTTATTCAGCTAGGAACCGGTCAGCGGCCATTAGAATCCCGATTGTCGGTACTTCCCCTAAATCAAAGCGCATCGAGTTTAGGTCTCCAGATCCTACGGCCAATCCTTACTTGGCTTTCGCAGCAATGATGATGGCGGGGCTGGATGGTATCGAAAATAAGATCCATCCGGGTGAGCCATTGGATAAGGATATTTACGCTTTATCTCCTGAAGAATTGAAGGACGTCCCGCAATTGCCTACGTCACTTCCTGCGGCGCTTGAAGCGTTAAGAGAAGATAATGAGTTCCTATTGAAAGGCGATGTATTTACGCCTGACATCTTAGATGCGTGGATTGACTACAAGTATGAAAATGAAGTCAACTATGTTCGGTTACGCCCCGTGCCTGCCGAATTTGCACTCTATTATGACGTTTAACGCGTCGTTCCCAGCGTAAAGTAGCCCGATAACTTGTAACCTCCGCCTTCTAAACACTATAATTAGGAGCGCGGGGGGCTATTTTCCTTCCACGTGATTTCGGATAGGGGCGGGAGATAGACGTGCATAAGCTGGGATTAAATCATGAGTGAGGAAACACGACGAGCATCGTCGGGGGTGCGGGTGCCCGATGACGAAGTACGTCGCGAACGTAGTGATGACACGGTCATCGACTCTACTCCTCCAGTTACCGAAGAAGCTGCAGAAGCGATAGCCGCTAGTGCAGCCAAAGCCAAAGAGAAGCGTCTGCAGACTCTAGCCCTCAATGAAGACGATATTGAAGAGCTTCGTAGTAGTTTACCCGATGCCGCGCCAACACCAATCCCTAAAGAAGAGAGTGGCGAGGTCGTCGGCGACGAGGTGATGATCGAAGAAGTGGACAAGTCAAAGGCTAAGCCTCCAGCACCTCCACCATCCCAAGAGCCTACTAAAGCGGCAGAGAAGCAATGGTTTGAGACCATCTTTGACGAAGATTACTTGCGAACGCTTCCGTATCTGACACCTCAGGTTACCAAGCTCGAGGCGGACTTCGTCAAGACTGCGCTGGATGCCAAAGTAGGCAGTCAGATTTTAGACCTGGGATGCGGATACGGCCGACATGCCATGGAGCTGGCGGCTCATGGAATGCATGTGGTAGGACTCGATCTTTCGCTTCCTCTACTGCTAAGAGGTGCCGATGAGGCTCAGCGACGCGGTCTCAATATACATTTTGTTCATGGTGATATGCGAGAGTTGGCTTTCGATGGTCAATTTGATGGTGGTTACTGTTTATTTTCGACGTTTGGTTACTTCGAAGACAAGGTGAATAAAGCCTGCTTGCAAAGTATTTTTGATGCTCTTAAACCGGGAGCAAAGTTCGTATTTCAAATTTTGAATCGTGACTACTTAGTATCCGACTTGCCATCGCGAGTATGGTGGGAAGGTGACTCGTGCGTTGTACTTGAAGAAGTAGAATTCAATTACTTTTCCTCGCGTGTACTTTCCAATCGCTCAGTAGTGTTTGATGACGGTAGGCAACTTGAACAAGAAATTTCCTTTCGTGTATTTTCGTTACATGAAATTGGAAACCTTCTGCACGACGTTGGGTTCAGGATTACCGATATTTCAGGAACTATGCTGACTCCAGGTAGGTTTTTGGGAGTTTACTCCAGAGAAATCGTCCTGACCGTCGAACGCCCAGAATAAGTAACTGTGGTGAACCTCACAAAGATTGAGGGAATAAATCGCCGGCTAACGGTGTTTCTGCTATGAGCGCACGATTTTTTAGCAAAAAATGCAAACTTTTTGTTGGGTTGGGCGTCTTAACTCATAGGAGGACCAAAAGATGGCCGCAAATAAAGACAAAAAGAGCAAAGAAACAACCCTAGATCACTACTTCGGTGAAATGGCACAGGTATCCGTCCTGAAGCCTAAACAGGAGTTTGAGTACGCACGAGCTGTGGAAGAAGCAGATGCTCTCGTATGGATTGCGCTGCTTTCTCATAGTGTCCCTGGAAAGTTGGTCATTGACTGTATCAGGCAGGCTGAGCTGCTCTCATCGTCGGAACTTCAAGCGGTTAGTAAACTGATGCCTAAGCGCAATGCGATGTCGGCAAAGAGTCGCGCCGCATTGAGTCGAGTGGCAGAACAGCTAGCCATAGTTGATGTGGACCGCAAACAAGCTCAGTCGGTATGGCGCCTGCTAGTGGACAGTAAAGACGGCAAAGTCAGCAAGTCTTTAGAAACCTACTACTCCAATGTTGAAAATGCATTTGGTAAAGCACAGCGCGTGCGCGAGCAATTCGTAAAAGCCAATCTCAGATTAGTTGTCAGTATAGCTCGCAAGTACAACCATGGTCGATTGCCGCTAAGTGACCTGATTCAAGAAGGCAACTTGGGGTTAATCAAAGCAGTTGAACGGTACGATTACAGAAAAGGTTTTCGTTTTTCAACCTATGCTACCTGGTGGATTCGTCACGCTATATCTCGAGGTATCGCTGACAAGGCTAGGGTGGTGCGTCTTCCCGTGCACGTCCTAGATGCGAAACAAAAGCTGAATAAAATTGAACGACGCCTCACACGCTCCTTGGGTAGAAAGCCGCTAGAGACTGAGGTAGCCATGGAGATGGACTTTTCCCTTGAGCAACTCACGCAGCTTAGGCAGTCGGCAGTGGATTACCATGTGTCGTTGGATGCAAGCGTCGGAGAGGAAGACGGTAGGGAACTTTCTGAACAAATTGAAGATCCAGACTCCGGAAGAGATTCTATTGAATCTGGAGTATCACTCCGAGCGTTAGTTAAACAAATGCAGCAGGTTCTGGTTGGGCTAAAACCTATTGAAGCCGACATTATCCGCTATCGTTTCGGACTGAACGGTTCTGACGAAGAAACCTTGAAGCAGATTGGCGAAAGGTACAACTTATCTCGTGAGCGCATACGCCAGCTGCAAGAGCAAGCTCTTGGCAAGATGCGACGAGCAATGATCCAGTACGCTGCCTAGATTAGCGATCGAATCTAAAGAGCTGTTGCCCCAAAAGTACAAAGGTACCGGGGAACAGCTCTGTCTTCTTCGATATGCGAATGAACGTGCCGTTTGAACTTCCGAGATCGCTCAAGATGTAACTGCCGTCTTTCCTGGCGACTTGTGCATGGAGCCCTGATACGTAGCCATCGTCGGGGAAATTGATGTCCCCTCGTTCTCGCCCTAAGGAGATACTATCGCTCAGTAGCGGAAAAGAAGAACCATCTACATCGTTGCCAATGACAACAGTAATTCTTCCCCAAAAACCAGGATTGGGACTCCCCATCACCTCGGTTCCATCTTCAGTAACTCCAGGCGTCATTAACTCGTCAAATCTTAGTAGCTCTTGGCCAATTCTAAATATTTGTCCACTATTAATCGGTTGGCCTTCTGTCATTTTCACAAAGACGCCATTTAAACTACCGGTGTCGTTAACAAATGCCCCCTCGGGTCCAATGGTGAGTTCACAGTGTGCGGGCGAAAGATAACCATCGCTAGCGAAAACCTCACTGTGGTTACGGCCCAAGACGTTAGTACCCTCTTCGAGATTGACGGTCTCTCCTTCTGAGCCATCTGGTCGAATTAGCGTCAGAATTGCAGCTGCAGAAGCGTCCACTTGCTCTTCTGGTTCTTTGACAGCAGCTTGTGCTTCTCGAACTTCGGCATCTGGCATTTTTCCGCCGCATTCGCCGCAGAATTTCGTCAACGACGTAGCCCCGCAGGTTGGACATTCTCTTGGACCGACGCTGCCGGGCCCCGCCTCGGTCGCGGGTCTTGGCACAGCTACTGGCTCTGGCATCTTTGCCGCCGCAGGAATTCCAGGTAGTGGATTTCCTGAGCCACCGCCGCCGTTGGGGGCGACTGTCTTTAGCGAACCAAGATCTTGATTCGCGGTAAGTTCAGCTCCGCACCCCAGGCAAAACTTGTAATGTGCTTGATTTTCTTTCCCGCATCTGTGGCAAACGACCATATCTAATTTTCAGCTAGACAATTTCCACACGCAAGAGCTGCTGTCCCATAAAAATGTAATCCCCGTGCCGAAGCTCCTGTTCTTCCCTTATTTTTACAAAAGTTCCGTTTTTTGAGTTGAGATCGCTCAATTTCAATGTCGTACCTACGTTACCAATGTGGGCGTGACTGCCTGAGATAAAAGGGTCATCTGGAAAGTTGATCGTGTTTTCCTCACGGCCGACACTGCAGTTTCCTACGCAAAAGAAGCTTTGTCCTGGCGTCCCCCCCGCGAGCATTTGCGTTACCAAAAATCCTTGGCCAGTGGTGGGCGTCGCGTAAAAGTAAGTTCCGTCGTTGGTCAACTCTGGCTCCGTCAGCTCAGGCAGAGAATCAATCCTGAGACATTCCTGACCCACAAGAACGAAGCAGCCTGTTTCTATTTCTATTTCTCCCTGAACACGCAAGTAGATTCCATTGACCGACCCTTCATCTCGAACGATGAGTTTTTGATCTCGGTACATAAAGTTGGCGTGCGTGGGGGATAAGTAGATGTCGTCGGGAAATGATAGAGCACAAGGACCGCGTCCTGCAAGGTGCTCCTCGCCGGCTAGATTGTAAGCAACCCCATCTTGGCCATCTCCGCTAATTACGACGAGTTTGGCTCTTGCGGCTTGCATAGCTCCATAGAACATCGTCTTCCGCCCCTTAGCTTTGGCCTTGTTGGCTTTTACTTCAAGTGAGATTTCGACGCCACAGGCGCATTGTTCAGTACCAAACGGGCTGAACAGGTCACAACTATCGCATACCAGTCCGATATCCACTTTGAGATGGTAGCCGGGGCCAAGACTACAAACAACTTATTCAGGCGATTTGTGCAGAGACTTTGCGAATTTTGATACCGCAGAATTGGGATCTGAAGTCATCTTTTCCGATGCGTCACGAGCCTGAGAGGGAGCTACTTGTGCCAGCTTCTTCAAAGCTGCCAGTCTTATTGTTGCTACCTCACTATTTAAGTTTTGAGCTAGCCATTCTCTGTCTGCGTCAATTGCTGCTTCGATCAGCGCCATCGTAATGGGGGCGAGTGGAGATTTTCTTAGTCTGGCAAGATCGACGTTGTTAATATTCCTTCGACCGGACGTAATCCCAATGGTGATTATCCTGTGGTCGTGGTGGGCCAAAGCGCGGGTCTGAATTTGCTGCTGCCTTCCCCTTGCATAATTGTTACGGCCAGTTTGGTAGGCTTCGTATGCCGCGAGTTGTACAACGATAGGTTGATCGAGCGCGGTTGCAAGCGATAACCACTGATCGGAGCCCAGGGGAACCGTTAGCCTCGTAAAGGCTAATTGGGTCGGGATTGGCAGTGTGGAGAAGGTGGCAGCAGCTTCGGCGGAGATGGAATTTACGAGATGCTCCGTGATGCTGCGTTCCCTCGCTCGCTGCTGGGACGATAAGTTGGTAGAGGTGTCAAAGAATGGAGACGCTTGAGCAAGGGTTGCCAGCGCCCGTTGAATGGCAAAGTTATCTTTGAGAGCTTCGCGCATTACTCCAGCGAGGTAGTCCTTCGAGGTGCTGAGGGTCCCTAGCGTGGCTTCTACTTCAGCTTCGTTCAACCCTGGAGCGATACCAGTTGCTAGCAATGAGGTGGCATCGGCATCGACGATTCTCAGTCGGGCGACAGCGCGTTCGCGGTCTCGTCCGGTAAGAATGATTTTTAAGAGAGTCTTTGCATCTTTGGAGTCCAGGGTTGCTGTGGCAACCGCCCTTAATGCATGATGGTGGTGACTCAGGTAGTTCTTGCGAACAGAAAGAGGCAACGCAGCCAAGCAAGTTGCTCTGATTTCGCTGCTGTAAATACCACCTGCAACGATTTCTTTCACTTTGGTCTGGACCTTAGGCCGTGGCGTGCGCATCCCCGCGCAAGCTCTCTCGATAATTCTCGGGTTCTGAGTATTCAAAGCTTCTAACAAGATGTCATCTGTCGAGGCATGTGGAAGACCCGCAAGGCCGTATGCTGCTATTGCGCGCAGAGATTGATCGGGACTCTTGTAGATGCCTTTTAAGTGCGGAATTGCCGACTTTTTGCGAGCGGACGCTATCATCTGCCAAGCTTGGACACGGAGCTTTAACTTTGACTTTGCGTCATCGGACTTAGCAAAGGTGACAATGGTATTGATGTTGTCTGCCCCAAGCTGATCGAGCATTAGTAGGGCATCCGCTTTCATAGCGGGGGAGGAGGTCGGGGCGACAAGCAGTCTCAGCAGCAGCGGTGTGGCGCGATGCTTCACACGCTTTCGTTCGTTATCAGAATTTTGGATCTTAGGAATGTAACGCCGGTACAACTCTATGAGCGCACTACTAAAAGTCGGCTTGTGCGAAAAAGTGGCGGCAAGTGGCGCCAAGTCCTTTTCAAGGCCACCTAAGTCACCTCTTAAGTCATCGATCAATATCGCTTCACGGGCAGCGGTCTCCAAAATATGCTCGTTTGTAGAACGCCGAAGAACTCCTCGGTAGAGCTGCGAGGCCCGGTCTGGTTTGTCTTGATACAGGGCCGCGAGTTTTAGTGCGGCGCTGTTGTTATTGGGTTGCATTTTTAGGACGATTTCGAAGTTTTCGATAGCATCACTGTAGCGCTGCATGTCCAAATAACGCTCGGCGAGTTTTTGATAAGCGGCTGGGTCGTTCTTTGACTCTGAAAGTGCCAGCTTGGCATAGCGCAAGGCTTCGTCATCTTGGACATCTTCAGCTTTTATCTCCGCGATTCTGCTGAAAACTTCCTTTTGCCTCGAGGGCGCCAGCCTTGCGACTTCTAGCCATTGCGTCACGGCTTTGTCTAATTGCCGTTGCTCCTGCAACAGCGACGCGTATTTTTCTCTAAGGGCGACGTTTTTTGGTTCTTTGACTACCAAATCGGCCATTGTTTTTTCAGCCTTTGGTCCTTGTCCTAGCTCTTCGTAACCGGCGGCGAGTAGTAACCACGCGGTCCGGTCATTGGATTTTTGCCGTTCCCATATCTGAATTTTGGGAGGAAGCCTTCGGGCGTAGGCGAGCATCCTTACGTACCTTTGAATTGCTTCGTCTCGTAGTACCGGGTCGTCTCGCTTTTCGGCAATCGCCAAAATCTGCTCCCAGTCAGCACTTGCTCGGTGAAATTGTTTTGCCCGTGACAGAAGAATGGCTCTTTCGCGCAGGTACTTCTCATTGTCAGGTTTGAGCACGATGGCTTTAGTGTAGTTTTTTAGTGCTTGTGCCACTTGTCCATGGTTGGCATAGGTGTTTCCAAGCAGTGCGAAGTTCTCGTGATTGCCTCGTTTTCCGATTTTTTCCCATGTCGCAAACGCCAATTTGGTTTTGTCGTAGAGGTGATAATGTTCTCCAAGCGATACCAAGTGGTACGGATCGCTGGGGTCGATTCGAACCAGTTGCAGTAGGGTGCTTTCTGCCAATTTGGGTTTGCCCCACTGAGTGTAGATGTCGGCAAGCATGGCCAAGGTGCCGGGATCGCCGGAAAACCTTTTACGAAGTCGAGCCGCGATCGGCAGCGCTTTGTTGGTATCTCCCACTCTGTGGTATTTTTGAGCGAGGTCAATTTGAATTCGCGCTTCGCCAGGCGCAATCTTAGCGAGACGCTCTTGTGCCGCAATGGTGGCTTTGGTCTCTCCCATGGTCTCTAGCAGCTTGACCAAGCGATGGTGCGTGTCGAGCTCATGAGGACTTTTCTTAATCGCTTGTTGGTAGTAGTTACGCGCTTTTGTAAGCAAGCCTGTTTCTTCGCTCAATTGAGCCAGGATGTCGTATTCAAAGTATCCACGCTTTTTCCACTTGTTCTCAAGCTTGGCGAGCAGCGGACGCGTGTCTCCTCTAGCGCGATAAATCGAAATTATTCTTGTGGTGACATCACGTCTCAAGTAGTGGTTGGGTTTTAGTTTAGCCAAAAGTGCGTCGTAGGCCTCCAGCGCTTTTTCTGGCGCTCCCTGGCTCTCTCGCACGCTACCGATTCTAGCCAGAACTTCAAACCGACGAGGCGGGTCGGCAGATAACTTTTTTGCTGCGGTCTGGTAATTCGCTACAGCATCGTCAAACTGTTTGTTTTGTTCCTGGAGTTCCGCAAGCTGAATGAGATTGGTTGGACTATTGGTCGAAAGTTTCTTTTGAAATGATATGGCGTCGCTGAGACGTTTGTCAGCAACTGCGTTTCGAACAAGTAGTCTAAGAATTTCATTTTTCCTTTTGGGGAGATTGGCAAGTGCGTTGCTTCCCGCGTTTTCTGCAAGCTTGTATCGGGCCGACTGAAAGTAAGCCTCCGCTCGCATTAGGTGGAGACGTCCGTCGTTAGGTCTTAGTTTTTGCGCTTTCTCAAAATAGGAGAGGGCGGCATCACGGTCGCTTTGGCGTAACTTTATCTTTCCTGAGACCACGAGGGAGGCGCCATCAGTCCTCGATGCGTATTCTCCCGCAAGCTTTTTTATCGAACGATATTTGCGATAGGAGGATAGTAACTTTCGCAAAGCACCGCTGTCATGAGGATTTCGTTTCAGTATCCCTTTGTAGCGAGCCATCACTTTTTTGTCGAACGGATCGCGTGTGACGCCCCAGTCCTGAGACAAGGCCGGTTGAACAATACTGAGAGAGATTAGTAGCAGTAGCAGACGTCGACCCATCAACGCCTAGTATAGCGCGCTAGACTAATGCCGCTAGTTGCTTTGGCAAAAAGCTCGGAGTCTTCGAATATCCGCCTGGCATCCGTCGATTAGCTTGAAACCGAGACGGTGGGCGCCTTGGCCTTCTATAACGCGGCTGACGCTACCTACAAGCCACAGTGACTCACCACCGGGCAAATGAGGCATTTCTAATTCGAAGGGGAGAATACACCCCGTGGAGATAGGCTTTAAGGCCAACGCCCACATTCCGTTGGCACTAATGCTATCAACCCGGAGGTGATGAGCTCGGTCGTCCATGAAATGGATCGCTCGCGTATCAGTTGAAATACGCCCTGAGTGCCTTCTGTCATCGTAAACGTCCAATAATCTCCCCATGTAGGATACTGTCGCACATGTGTCGGGAATGACCAAATAATCGGTTGATTGCCAGGTTCAGGGGTGATATTTCCAATTCATGCCAACCTATGAATATCGCTGCAATAGTTGCGGTGGAGAGTTTGAATACGTCCATTCAATGAGCGCAGACCCCAAAAAGACCTGTGAGACCTGTAACGAGGATGCACTAGAGAGACTTGTATCTGGTGGTTCGTTCGTCTTGAAGGGCTCTGGGTGGTACAAAGATCTTTATTCGTCATCTGGTGGTGGCTCAGGCGGCTCCGGTTCTAGTAGTTCCGGCGGAGGCTCCTCCGAATGATTATCGACGGCCATGGTTACGCCAAGGAGTGCCGTCAGAAGCTAGCTGCTTCTATAACTACTTATGTGAATGGTGGCAGTAGGAAACCTAAGCTTGCAGTGGTTCTTGTGGGGGAGGACCCCGCCTCGCAGGTCTACGTTCGAGCCAAGGAACGTGCTGCTGCAGAAGTGGGGATTGATTCGGTTGATTACAGGCTCGCGTCATCTACATCGCAAGCAGAACTACTGTCGTTGGTCGGCACGCTCAACAATGACCGTGACATCGATGGGATTCTAGTCCAATTGCCGCTGCCAGAAGGGCTCGACTCCGACCTGATACTTGATGCCATTGACCCTGCCAAAGATGTAGATGGCTTTCATCCTCATAATATCGGTCTTTTGTCTCAACGTCGTCCGCGATTTTTACCGGCGACTCCTGCAGGATGCATGAAACTCTTGAGGCATGCCGACACCAAGCTTGAGGGAGCTCTGGCGGTGGTAGTCGGCCGTTCCAATATCGTTGGAAAACCGATGGGGATGCTTCTCGTCGATGCCAATGCCACTGTGGTAATGACTCATTCGCGCACTCAAGATTTACCCGGTCTGATCAAAAAGGCTGATATTTTGGTAGCCGCAGTCGGCCGTCCCCATTTTGTAAAAGGAGAGTGGCTCAAACCTGGTGCTACGATAATCGACGTTGGAATCAACCGCATCGCTCCCAAGAAGTTGGTAGGAGACGTAGATTTCGAGAGCGCCAAGTCGATTGTTCGGGCCATCACTCCGGTACCTCGGGGAGTTGGCCCCATGACCATCGCATGTTTGCTAGAAAATACTTTTGAGGCGGCAAAGCAACACGCAGCAGCTTCTAACAGCTAATTATCTAACAGCTCTTCTAGTAGCCGGTCCAGATCGTCCAGATTGCGGTAAGCGATTTGGATGACTCCTTTTCCACCACTGGAGGTCTTAACCGAACATTTGGCACCAAGGCCTTTGGTTAGTCGCTGCTCTAAATCGCGAACTGACGGCGACTTGTCTTTGGTAGCAGTTGCAGGCTTTTTGTCTTTTGGCTTTGCAACTAGTACTTCTGCTGCTCGTACAGAAAGTCCCTGGTCGGCTATCGTCTTTGCTGCCGTAACGATCGCATGATCGCTTCCCAAAGAGAGCAAGGCACGAGCGTGTCCCATCGCGAGCGTTTGTTGCTCTACCATCTCTCGTACCACGCGCGGCAGTTTCAACAGGCGCATGGTATTGGCTACCGTACTGCGTTTTTTTCCCACTCGATCTGCGATTTCTTGTTGAGTTTGCCCATAGTCGGCGGCTAGGCGTTCGTAGGCCAATGCTTCCTCTATTGGGTTCAAATCCGAGCGTTGGATGTTTTCTACCAGTGCACGCTCGAATGCTTCATGATCTCCGAGTGACTGAATGACTACCGGAATCTCAGTGAGTCCCGCCTTTTGAGAAGCGCGCCACCGTCGCTCCCCCGCGATAAGCGTGTAGCCTCCACCATCCCGTTTGCGGACAATGAGCGGTTGAATCACACCGTGGACGCGTATGGAACTAGCGAGCTCCTCAAGCTCAATTTCTCCAAAGTGCCTGCGGGGCTGGTCGGGGTCTGGATAAACTTGATCTACCCCAGTGACTACGTAGGGGGATTTACCTTTCGGCGCTTCTGACTCACTCGGTTCACCCTGTGGCATTAAAGCTGATAGACCTCTTCCGAGTGCTCTTCTCTTGGGTGGGTTTGTCATCGCGCTGGACAGTACACGGCTAGGGCAACCTTGACCATAAAGAACCTGTAGTGACTCGAAATCAGTTGTAAAAACTAAGCTGCAGCAAGCGGCTGAGCGGCGAACTCATCGGCCAAAGCCAAGTAGCTACGGCTGCCAGCGCATCTCATATCGTAAAGTAATACCGGTTTTCCATGGGATGGCGACTCTGATAGACGAATATTACGAGGAATACTGGTTCGGAATACTTTATCGCCAAAGTGACTGGTTACTTCACTACGAACCTGTCCCGCAAGATTCGTTCGCGGATCGTACATGCAAAACAAAATGCCTTCTAGCGAAAGCTTTGGATTGTAGTGACGTTTGACCGTATCGATGGTTTTTTGCAGGGCGGTGAGTCCCTCCAGTGCGAAATACTCTGCTTGCATTGGCACCACCACTCCATCAGCGGCGCTGAGTGCGTTGAGCGTCAGGAGGCCAAGTGATGGTGGACAATCGATGACCACGTAATCAAAGTTGTCCTTGACTTGAGCAATGGCGTTTCGAAGGTAGTACTCTCTTTTTTGAGCGCTGATCAGTTCGATTTCGGCACCCACCAGTTCCATGTTTGCTGGAACGACTTTGAGAGTTGTAATTTCAGTGGGGCGAATGCAGTCCTGCATCGTGACTTCGCCAACGATTGCGTCATAAATTGATAGTTCGACCTTTCGGGAAGGGTAACCCACTCCAGAAGACGCGTTCCCTTGAGGATCGAAGTCAACAAGAAGTACTTTATGCCCCTTCGAAGCGAGTGAAGCTGCCAAATTGATAGAAGTGGTTGTTTTACCAACACCACCCTTCTGATTTACGACTGCGATTACTTTGCTCATTGCTCAACCTGTGTACCACCTGAGCCTGACAGATCCCTTCTGCAAGCCAGAGCCCAGATACTCTCTTCTAATGACTAGTGCAAAAAATTTAACCAACGTAGGAGTTTGTCCTACACTGTAGTCAACAGTAAGGAAATTACCTATGTATCCAAGAATCTATACGTCATTCACCGATTTTGAGCGCTCAGAGCTAAGAAAACTGGACTCTATGGGCACCACAGTAGACGATCTACTCGAAGAACGCCTTCGTTCAGAATCTATCGATATCGAAACCTTAGTTCCAAAACGAAAAAGGGGGAGGCCGCGAAAAAATAGTTAGCGGTGCGAGAGAGGGTTCCGGGGGGAGCCCTCTCATTTTTTATTTAGTTGGCTGACGGCTGCGATGTTTTGTCATCCAGTATCAACATTCCACGAGGGTAATCTGCAACGTAGATGCGCCCTTTTTCCAAATCAATATCAATACCAGCCGCGCCTTCGAAAGACGTTGCAAGGGAAGTTTGGGCATCCCATGTGTGAAAGTGTCCTAGTTCTTTGAGGTTCGTTGGGTCGGATAAGTCTAGAACCCGGACTCCGTACTGGTAATAGGCGATATAGGCCTTGTTGCCAAAGGCCATGACGTTATGTGCAGAGACTTCGTCTTGGAGTTTGTAGCTGCCTAGCACTTGCATGAACGTAGGAGAATCTGGCTCGACGTCGATAGTTCGAATGTGCGCTCCGTACCCCTCGCCACCGTGAACTGCCACGCGTTTGCCATCCACGGTCGTGACCCAGCTGGAATGACTGTAGAGGGGTTGAGGTCCCACCCATTCGCCTATGATTGCTGATTCACTAGGATTGTCTGCGATGTCGGCGACTACAAACGAATCACCAGCATTGAGGTAAGCCCGTTTGTTTTCAACGTAGAGATCGTGAAGCTGACTTGCGTTGGTGACTCTCCCAAAGTCGAAAGCTCCTTTTGTGATTGGGTTTGCCGGATCCGTGACATCAACGACGTTAACTTGTGGGGTTCCACCATCTGCAAGATATGCCAATGTTGTTTCTCCCACGGTGTCTAAGACTAAGGTGTGCACCCCGCCTTGGGTTCGCGCCACGAAACTAGGTTGGCTCGGATTCGTTACGTCTGCGATGAATAATCCTGATTCTGAAGCGAGAATGGCGTAGTCTTTACCGCCTACGCTTCTCAACTTGAGGTCGTTTACAAACTCTTGTCCTGGAACGGCAAGTACGGCAATTTGAGCCGGCGCCGACTCGTCCGAAATGTCGAGCACTGCCAAACCTACCTCGCCAGCAGCAATGTATGCGTGAGAACCTTTAACCCGAACGTTTGCGATAAAGCGGGTGTCCCAATTGGGTTGCTTGAATTCACCAACCAAATCAATATTGGCTGAAGGGACGGATTGATCGACGGTAAACGGGTAGGCGTCGAAACTCCTAAGTTGGCACTCTTTTTCTTCTCCTTGGATAAAGCACGTTTGAGTCTGAAAGAAGAATTCGCCACCTTCGAGTTTGCTGCAAATTAGTCCTGCGACTTGAAACGTGAAGTTTCCACGTTGTCCTTGCCGAGAGTAGAAAATGTGGTCGTCGGTAAAGGCTGCCACTTCTGCGCCCTCAATGGAGAAACCTTCTTCGCAAGAGTTGTTCATTCTCATCATGGAATGACCGAAGGGGTTTTCGATATCGCGGCGGAGGAACCAAAGACCGTCGGGATCTAGTCCTGCCATTGCACCTGGCTGGCAGTCGGTGATGGCTTTCATCGACTCGATGGTGGTCGGAAAGATTCCAGTGTCGGTATTGTCACTTACAACGCACTCCACTGCTTTGGCAGCATCCGCTCCCGGGGGGACGTTGTTGCTTTCG
Source organism: Deltaproteobacteria bacterium (assembly GCA_020630875.1). GTDB lineage: Bacteria > Myxococcota_A > Polyangia > Haliangiales > Haliangiaceae > JAHDIH01. The sequence goes on from JAHDIH010000005.1 coordinate 130,316, forward strand.
CCGCATGCCACTAACATTAACAAGCCAATTATTCCACGCATGCCGAGTACGATGGCATAACTCGCCCTCAGTAAAAAGGAGTTCTTTGCGGTGAACGGTAGTCCTGTTGATTTGGCGCGCTAGTCGGGGGGGTGATCATCAAGTATCCACAGACCGGTCGGCGAGTTTGCAACGTAAATTCGATTGCGCTGCAGATCTACATCGATTCCAAAAACACCATCAAACATTTCATCCGAACTGCCGTCTGGTGACCAGTCCACGAACCGGCCAACTTCTTTTGGGTTGGTTGGATCCGAAATGTCGAGGATGCGTACGCTTTGTTGATAGTGGGCAACGTAGGCTTTATTTCCAAATGCCATTACATTATGAACCGAGACCTCATCCTGAACTTTGAAGCTGCCGATTTCGGTCATGAACTCGGGGGAAGATGGTTCGACATCGATTAGCCTTACATGAGAACCGAAAAACTCGCCACCATGGACCGCGATACGCTTGTTATTTATTTTCGTGACCCGACTAGAATGACTGTACATTCCCTCTGGATCGGTCCATTCGCCCAACACCACCGACTCACTCGGGGTGCTGCGATGTCAGCAACGATAAACGAATCAACCGCGTTGAGGTAGGCGCGGCCATCCACGTACAAATCGTGAATTTGAGGGAAACCGATGTCACTGTAAACATCGAACACTCCCACCAGAGTAGGGGCCTCGGGAGTGGTTAGATCCAGTACGGAGAGTCTGGAGCTGGCGCCATCGGCAATGTAGCCCAAAGTTTTGCCTTGCTTGCTTTCAAGAAACAGCGTGTGCGCTGACGTTGGGTGTTGTGCGACGACCTTTGGTTCTTTCTTCTTGGTTACGTCGACTATGTAAACTCCTCCCATTGAGGCCAAGACGGCGTAATTTTTGTTGCTGTTAGAAGTGAGTTTGACGTCATTGACACCGAAAATCTCCAGTTGTGAGACGAGTGAGGGACTTTGCTCATCGCTGATATCGAAAACCGCAAGCCCCGGTCGGTTGCAAGGAAGGCAGAATCCTCTCGCACGCGTACGTTGGTAACAACTGCATCTTTCCAAGCTGGCTCAGCCCCCCCAGGCGAATTAAGTTGAGAGGAGAGGTCGGCTCTTTTAGTTCAAACGGAGTTGCCTCGTAACGGTGGAGGATGCATTGGGATTCGTCGTCTCCCCAGCAGATTCTCTCTTTGATTGATAATTGGGAGCTGTCGTCTGTAACGCAAGCAAACATCGCGTCCGTTCTTTCTAACTGCGGCCATTCATAGGTCCAGAAGATGTGGTCGGTGGTTATTGTCGCGGTGCTCGCGTTGGGAATATGGATACTACCAGAGGTACATTGATTGAATCGAAGGTAGCGCACGGGAACACCGTTTTGAGTTTTAAGTATCCACTGGTCATGAATCGCAAGGTTTTCGATTCCAGAAGCGACGCACCCTTCGATCGCCAGCTTCGAAAGGGCATCGGCGACGACTGGGTCTGCTATATTTGGCTGTGGTAGGCACTAAAGTGCCTCAATCCCGGCGTCGGGGAATGGCGTGGTTGGCGTAGAACTGCAACCGATAAGTAAAACCAATAATAGTCGAAACATTGGAAGCATTTTTCCTCGGCTTGCTTGGTGAAGCAAACTAGGCAAACTAACAACGCATTACAATTTCCTTATCTGCTAAGGGTGCAGGGGGCTTTGCTTCGACGCTCTAAGATAAAAAAGTTGGTGTAAATTCTCGCTGGTCCCACTGCATAATACGCTTTTCCTAGGTAGAGGTTCGGATTGTCTGGGTACACTTGCACAAGATAGTCACGAAGCCCTTGCGTGGGATCCCACAGCGGGTTGCCGCCTTCTCCGTAGTTGAGGATCAAGGCGTGAAGGTACTTGTTGTCTCTTTCGTCTGCTTCCACATCACGTACTCTGTAAAAACCGAAACGCTTGGGGGTGGTATCGTTGGGGCCCGCCGTCCATTCTTCAAACAGTTGGTTTTGTTTCGCGGGGCAGTTGTAACCGTAAACGTCCCCCTTACCATCGCGATAGAATCCTTTGATGAACTTTTTTACTCCGACGTATTTGGCCCATTCGGGGACGTTCAGTCCACAAAAGTCCCATCCGACGAGAGCTTCAAGCTGCGGTTTTTTTCCGTAGAGAAAAACGTCTTCAAGTTCTACCCTCGACATTGACTCAAGGGCCAAGCCGCTTTCTCCTACTCTTCGGGATTGGTTTTCTAAGAAGGCTACTTTGGCTTTGGTCATCGCAAATAGGTTCCTCTGTTATCGATAATGTACGCAGCGTGGTGAGTGGATAAAGCTTGAATGGTCTCTGCAGGATTCACACCTATTGGCCCTGGAAAAATACTGGCGTCTGCGACGAATAAACCCGAGGTGTCATGAACTCGTCCAAACGAGTCGACAACTCCTCGGTTTGGATGCCTGGATGTTTTGGCAGTTCCCATCAGGTGTACGGTGACCACTTCGGCGTGTTTCTTTTTAGCGCGTGCAACGGCGTCATCCAGTGACCTTTGGTCGGTGCAAATCGGTGCGCCCTCAAAAGGAAGAATGATTTCCTTGGCGCCGACTTTGAAGAGTAATTTTCCTAAGCGCGAAAGCCCCGTTTGTATAAGTGAAAAGTCTTGGTCGTTTAAATCGTAGAATGCCTGAGGGGTTCCTCCTGGCATATTTTTTACCGACCCCCTGGTGGAGTCTTCAGTTAAAAGCCCAGCAATAAGCATTCTGTCGTAACGTTCCATGATACTTCCAAGCTTTTTCCCTTTAAAAGGGAGGCTCAGCGCCAGGATGGATGGTGGGATGTTTACAGCAGCGAAGAAAATTCCTTCTTCGCTGAACTCTCTAACTTGAAAGCCTTGATGAACACCTTCCCATCCTCTTACCGGCTCATCAAAAATAGCGGTGACTTTACAATTGGGGTGCAGTGATAGGTTTTTTCCTAACTCTGGGTGCTTTAGCCCCGAACGCATTAGCAAAGACGGCGTATGGATGGAACCGCAGGACGAAACCACGATTTTCGCATGAAACTTTACTTTTTTCTTTTTTCCTTCTGACGTGGTCACCGTAGCCGTTGCGCCGGTTACCTTTTTTCGTTTGAAGGTCAGTTTGTCTACTCGAGTTTGCGTATAAATTTTTGCGCCAAAATGCAGCGCACGCCGAATGTACGTGACGAGCGTTGATTGTTTTGCTCCGGTTGGGCATCCAAAGGCACAGTTGTTGGAACCGGCACAATGCACTTGATTGCGAAGGTTAGGGATTGTTTCCCAACCTAACGCCTCTGCGCCTTCTTTGAGCAGCGCGTTATCACGTCCGATGGTATGTGGATCTTGATACCCTACGCTAATCCTTCGCTCGACGCGCTCGAAGTAGGGCTCAAGCTTTGCTAAAGCAAACTCGTCTAGTCCCAGATCCGACTGCCAGTCGGCAAGAATCCGGTCCGGAGTTCTCCAAGACATGGCCCCGTTGATGACCGAGGACCCTCCAACCACACGACCTTCTTGATACAGCACTGGCGGGTTGCCCACCGCTACCGTAGCTCCTGCGTCTCGATAGAGCGTGCGAAGCATCTTTGAGGTATCTGCAGAGAAGTAGTCGGTGGTATAGTAGTTACCTTCTTCCACTACAGCGACATCAAAACCAGCCTCCGCCAGCTCTGCTGCCATGGTAGCTCCTCCTGCACCAGAACCGATGATAAGTACGTCTGCGTTGATCGACTTCGCGTTTGCGACGTCATCCCCAGTGAAAACACCTTGAGGAATCATCGGCGAGTTAACCTGTCTGCTGAAACGATATCGCTATGGGCAATGTAGATTTCCTTCTTGTAGTTTTCTTCGCGTTCTTTTTTCACTTTTTCGATCCATTGCTCAGGGGTGTACCCAATTTGGGCTTTTACCTCTGGCTGCTCGTAGTAGCCAAATTTAATGAGTCCGCCCAATGCACGAATGAATTGAGCTTGCGGCATTAGTCCATGCGCCCAGCGTCCGATGTGTTTGTCGAGTGAGTCGACGTCTAACTTACTTGCCGTTTTTCCATGGAACGGAATGGCAGAAGTTTCGAATGCGTTGAGCGCGGCGAAGAAACCCGCTTTTTGAAGTAGCGGCAAAAGCGCGATGCTTTCTGCTACATGAGCTACCACAGCATCGCGCAACGGCTGCTCCATTGGCGGACAATACACGCGAGAAAGATTAGCAACGAGACGGTCTCTTAGTGTCACGCTAACTCTTTTCTTCTTTTGAACGCTTCGCTGTCGTGGGAGCAAACCAACTCATCTGCCGCCGCCATCGCGTCTTCCCTGTGGCCAGCCTCAATTAATGTGTACATTTTTTTGAGGTGTTCCAGGTACCTGTCGGTAGGGCCGATAAAGTCAGAAAAAGTAGAGCTGAGTTCGTAGTAAACCACTGCGACTCGATTGAATGTCCAAACCGCAGGGAGCGAATCTGAAGCAGTTACTAACGTTCTTGCCGCGTCGTAATCAAGCTTTACAAATTCCTGAGGACGTCCTCTCGCGGCCCAAGCTCGTTGGCTTATTTCCCAAGATTTGTCCGTGCCGCCAGGAGCAATTCGCCCGGCAATCATCCCGATTATTTCTTTTGTGAGTCCGCGACGAAGCGCCAAAATATCTTCGATTACCGACTGAACTTCTGCCGCAGAGTCGAAACGATTGTATTTCAAGTAAGCATCGCATACTTCGATGGACCAATTCTTCTTCGGCATCACCGCGATACCACTTCCGCGCTTCGGCAGGACGATCCTCCATTCGGTAAGACGAGCAATTGCCGAGCGAAGGGTAGGGCGCGAAGTCCCAAGTTCCTCCGCCAGTTCCCGTTCCGGTGGCAAACGGCTCCCTGGCCCGAATCTGCCGCCTATAATGTCTTTTAACAATTGGTCAAACACGTCTTTCGTCGTTGTAGTGGATTCAGTCATTGTATGAGGTTGGTAATACCGCGTATGACATCTCCCGACAACAACTTTCATTGTAGGCCTTCGAAATGTAGTAAACCTGCTTAAATCATTACTTTTTAAAGGTTCTGTGAGTTGACGGTGATTCGAGGGCGACTTACTTTCAGTGTTATGAGCCAATCTTCGGGTAGCGAGAATCCAGTAGAAATTCCAGATGTCATTCCGGTTTTGCCGCTTCGAAATTCAGTCCTGTTTCCAGGGTCGATCATTCCAATCGACGTGGGCCGCCGAAAGTCGGTGAAACTAATTGAAGATGCGATAGCAAAAGAGAGACCGGTGATCGGAATTCTGACGCAAAAGGACCATCGTACCGAAGATCCAGGTAAAGACGACCTCTACAGCGTCGGATGTGCTGCAAGAATATTGAAAGTCATCAAGCTGGCGAAAGACAACTTTAGCGTAATTCTTCAAGGGGTCAGCCGGTTTGAAGTAGAGGATGTGGAAGGAAACGAGCCGTTTCTGATGGTGAAGGTATCTCCGGTTCCAGATCCTAGCGCGACCGATGTCGAGCTAGACGCACTGGTTTTAAACCTTCGAGATGCCGCCAAACGAGTCGTCAAATTGATGCCAGAGCTTCCCAAGGAAGCGGGGGCGCTTGTTGATAGCGTTAACGAACCAGGACACCTGGCAGACTTGGTAACTTCTAATTTGGATTTGGAAGTTAACGAAAAACAAGACGTACTTGAAACGTTTGAACTCAACATTCGTCTGCGAAAGGTTCTGCAGTTTCTCACCAGACAACTCGAGGTGCTAAAGGTTCGCGAGCGAATCAACACTCAAGTGCAAGAAGAGATGGGGCGCAATCAGCGCGAGTACGTGTTACGTCAGCAACTCAAAGCCATCAAAGAAGAACTGGGGGACCTAGATGACTCCGGTAACGACAACGACGAATTCGAGGAAAAAATTGCGAATGCGGGGATGTCCGAAGAAGCGGAGACGGTTGCTTCAAAGCAGCTCAATCGCTTGAAGAACATGCAGCCATCGTCTGCCGAATACACCGTGACGCGGACCTACCTCGAATGGCTCGTAGAGCTACCATGGAAAGTATCCACCGAGGATCATATCGATCTGGACGAAGTCCGCCGTGTATTAGATGAAGGGCATGATGGCCTGGACAAGGTAAAACGAAGAATCGTCGAATACATGGCCGTTCGAAAACTGAAGGATGACAAAAAGGGCCCGATACTTTGTCTGGCAGGTCCCCCTGGCGTTGGTAAAACAAGCTTGGGTCGTTCCATCGCTAAAGCCATTGGCAGAAACTTTGGTCGTATTTCACTTGGTGGAGTCCGCGACGAAGCCGAAATTCGCGGGCATCGCCGCACGTACGTTGGGTCACTACCAGGTCGTGTGATTCAAGGGATTAAAAAGGCTGGCACCAACAACCCGGTGTTTGTTTTAGATGAAATCGATAAACTTGGGAACGACTTTAGAGGCGACCCTGCAAGTGCCCTGTTAGAGGTCTTGGATCCTGAGCAAAACGCTACATTTTCAGACCACTACCTAGAAGTCGCATTTGATCTTTCCAAGATCATGTTCATCGCCACGGCGAATCAGTTAGGGCCGATTCCTTGGGCGTTACGTGACCGGCTCGAGATTATCGAGATCCCGGGATACACTCGCCAAGAGAAAAAACGCATCGCGAGAAAGTTCTTGGTACCAAAACAATTGGAAGACCACGGACTATCTTCCGAAACTGTAGAAATCACCGACGAGGGGCTGCTAGAAGTCATCGACTCGTACACCCGCGAAGCCGGAGTTCGTAACCTCGAACGTGAGATTGGTTCGGTTTGTCGTGGCATTGCGGTGAAAGTTGCAGAAGGGACATCACAACCGAAGGAGGTGGTGAAATCGCTGCAAGTTCAAAATTACTTGGGACCAACCAAGTTTGTGAGTGAAATGGCCGACAGACTATCTGAGCCTGGAGTTTGCACAGGGTTGGCTTGGACTCCCGTAGGCGGAGACATTCTGTTTATCGAAGCGACAAAGATGGCAGGTAAGGGGAAATTAACCCTCACCGGGCAGCTTGGAGATGTAATGAAAGAGTCGGTTAGCGCGGCGCTTTCGTTTATTCGCTCTCGCTCGAGTCAACTTGGCCTAGGAGACGGCAACTTCTTGGAAGGCGTAGACTTGCACGTGCACGTTCCTGCTGGAGCGACCCCTAAAGACGGCCCGTCAGCGGGCATCACCATGTATACAGCGCTAGTTTCGCTTTTCACTGGAATTCCCGTACGAGCTGATGTCGCGATGACCGGTGAAATTTCGCTGCGAGGAAACGTGTTGCAAATTGGGGGGCTTAAAGAGAAGCTGTTGGCGGCTCACAGAGCAGGCATCAAGCGCGTCATCGTTCCCCAGCGCAACATGAAAGATCTCATCGACGTTCCAGAGGAAGTTAAAAGCGAGATCGAGATATTCGGCATCAAACGCATGGATGAGGTCCTTTCGCTGGCTTTAACTGAACCAACGGACGGATTAGCTACCTTGGCTCGTGAGGCGGCCTTGGCAACGGCGAAAGAGAATGCAATGAAGCCGATTGCTGAGGCTTGACAACTAAGCTGAGGTGATTAGCTTAGGGGTCTATTATGGGTAAGATAATTGGAATAGACCTTGGAACGACAAACTCAGCGGTAGCGGTGATGGAGGGCAAAGAGCCCAAGATTATCCCGAACGAGGAGGGCAGCAGACTAACGCCGTCGGTTGTCGCTTTTGACGACAAAGGAGAAGTGCTTGTTGGCACCATCGCGCGGCGTCAGGCCATTACAAATCCTGAGAACACCGTTTTTTCGGCAAAGCGCTTAATCGGACATCGCTTTGATGAGGTTACAGATGAAATTAAGCGTCTTCCTTATCACGTAGTGAAAGGAAGCAAAGGCGAGCCTGTAGTTGAAATTAGGGGAAAAAAATACGCTCCGCCGGAAATTTCAGCACGGGTTTTGCAAAAGCTAAAGCGTGCCGCAGAACAGTACCTCGGTGAAGACGTTACCGAAGCGGTTATTACCGTCCCTGCCTATTTCAACGACTCTCAACGTCAGGCTACCAAAGACGCGGGAAAGATTGCCGGTCTTGATGTTAAGCGTATCGTTAACGAGCCAACAGCTGCCGCCCTAGCTTACGGGTTAGACAAAAGTAAAGAACAGCTCATTGTTGTATACGACCTTGGTGGCGGTACCTTTGACGTGTCTATTCTCGAAGTCGGGGATAAAGTAGTGGAAGTGGTCTCTACCAATGGTGACACCCACTGCGGTGGCGACGATGTAGACAACATTGTAATGGACTGGCTGATTGCCGAGTTTAAAAAAGACTCTGGTATCGATGTCGGAAGCGATAAGATGGTTCTGCAGCGCTTAAAAGAAGCTGCGGAGAAAGCCAAAATTGAGCTTTCATCGGTTCAAGAAGCGCAAATCAACTTACCGTTTCTCACGGCTGACGCGGCAGGGCCAAAGCATCTCGATGTCAGACTTTCTCGCTCTAAGTTTGAGCAGATGATTAAAGAGTTTGTAGAACAAACCCTCGAGCCGTGCAAAGCGGCACTCAAAGATGCAGGTAAAAGTACTGGTGACATCGATGAGGTCATCCTGGTTGGTGGCTCGACACGGATACCACTCGTGCAAAAACGAGTGACTGAGTTCTTTGGCAAAGAGCCTCACAAAGGAGTGAACCCAGATGAAGTGGTCGCGCTAGGTGCGGCAGTTCAAGCAGGTGTTTTGTCTGGTGACGTAAAAGACATTCTGCTTTTAGACGTGACGCCTCTGTCACTGTCTGTAGAAACACTTGGCGGGGTTGCGGATGTGATTATCGCTCGGAATACGACGATTCCTACGAAGCAACAAAAAGTTTACTCTACCGCACAGGACAATCAGAAATCGGTAGAGATTCATATTACGCAAGGGGAACGACCGATGTCCAAGGACAACAGAACCTTGGGTAAGTTTAAGCTGGATGATATTCCACCAGCTCCTCGTGGCGTGCCACAGGTAGAAGTTACGTTTGATATTGATGCCAATGGTATTCTCAACGTTAATGCCAAGGACAAAGGTACTGGCAAGGAACAAAGCATTACGATTACCGCTTCTTCAGGACTGTCCGATGCGGATATCGAAAACATGGTGAAGGATGCTGAAGCTCACGAAGAAGAAGACAAAGCGCGTAAAGAGTCGATTGAAGCTCGCAACCAACTAGACAGCTTGATCCATGAGCGTGAAAAGTTTGCAGAAGAGTACGGTGACAAAATCGATGAAGCCGACAAGATGCAACTGGAGGAATCTTTTGCAGAAGCCAAGACGCTTCTTGAAGACCAAAGTGCTGATGGTGCTGCGTTGAAAGAGAAATACGACTCTCTTGTGGCTTTGCTTTCTTCCATCGGTGAGAAGATGTACAAGAATGCTGCAGCTGAAGCACCACCAGAAGGTGACGTTGCTGATGATGGTGACACCGTAGACGCGGAAGCTACAGAGGATGTGGTTGATGCTGAATTCGAAGACGAAGAAGAGTAGTCGCTCGCAGAAAAACTTGCTGGCGTCGTTACGCGATCCCTCGTGACCCTTGTGGGTCACGTCGGCGAGCTTTTCTACTTCGCTAATTAATTGAAAAGGAAACGAGACCTTCAAGGCCTCGTTTCCTTTATGTGTGCATCATTCGTTAAATCTCGTCTGCGTCTCGATACTCAAGCGTTGCTCTCCTGCGCTTACCAACAAGTAACCAGAGACCTTTCTTTCGTGACAGGAAAAACTCTTGAGGGAGAGTGCCGACTTTCTTAACTGTCTGACAGCGTAATATTGCTTCCATTGCTCCATCGATTTCACGGTCAGCTTTTTCGCATTGCAAAGATACTTCTTTGGGGCAGTTGGAATTCTTTGTAGTCAATGTCATGGCGCCCACTAGCACCGCAGACGCCGTCGTACCTTTCCACGTGCAGGTCGCCTGACGAGTTCTCGAATGCCCACCTCTTATCAATTTTACCCGCGGCACTCTAACTTGACTTGGCTTCTTTCTGTTTTTTCCTGGTTTAGTAATGGGGGAATACGTCCTCGTAGAATAACCATGAGTACTCTCATAGAATTGCAATGACAAAACTACTTCGGAACTATTAAGTACGAAATTGAGTTCACTGGTGGAGTTGATTTCCGAACCTCCACGCGAACAACCATGAAAGCTGTGTAGTTCTACATTACCAGCATAGGCTCTTATGGTTGGTGATCGAGAAATTTTGTCACGCCAGGAACTTTTGTTTTTTTCAGGCCAAGCTGTCTCGCTGGCGTGAGGGTTGGAACTCTTACAACCAATCACGCTCGGTAAGACCATCAGAAACAACATACTTTTATTTGTCATTGTTCCCGTAACGCATTGAATGACGTAAAGATCTAGCTCTTATGGTTGCCGGGGAAAATTCGGCAAACGCATCGGGGTGTGGCATACTTGGTGGGTTGAGTCGTAGTGTTCTATTCTTGTTGATTTTTGCGTCTTGTTATCGTTGGGAGTTCTTCGATGACGGTAGCAGTGTTTCTTGGGGCAAAGCTTCTCGCGGAGTTTTGGTTTCTCCTGCGAGACTACCGACTAAGGGACGTGGGTTTTACATTCCCAAGCGTTGGAAAGACCGCGGACTTCGCTATGGAACTGAGGAATTAGTTTCCACCATCAAACATGTGGGAAAGAAACTGAATCGCAAACACCGCGGCCGAAAGATGGGGGTTGCGGATTTGTCGCTAAAGCGTGGTGGGCGCAGTGCGTGGCATCGTTCGCATCAAACTGGCAGAGATGTAGATATCGTTTTTATGATGCGTGATGACCAAGGCTTGCCTTACAACAGTGAGTTTATGCTGCGATTTAATGACGATGGGCTCGCGACCAATGGTTCTGGTATTCGATTCGATACTTCTGCCAATTGGACCATCGTGCGGGAGTTACTTCTTAACCCCAATGGAGACATTCAATACATCTTTATCTCTGAGGGCCTAAAACAGAAGCTCCTGGACCATGCTCAGCGTATCGGCGAGCCGCCTGGACTAATCGAAGCAGCGAGTTATGTAGTGCGACAACCCTCAGACTCTCTGGCTCATAACGATCATTTTCATGTGAGGATGCTTTGCTCAACCTACGACCTTTCTGTGGGGTGCAAAGAATACGGCACCCTTCGTTGGTACAAACGTGATTTGAAGTATCGCAATCGAGGGAAAAAATTACGGACTGAGTAGTTTACCCCCCAGCGGATAGAGTTGTAGGCCTGAGTAGTTGTTGGCCAATCTTCCATACTTAGCAGTTGGCACGTTACTTGAAGTTGTAGCGAGACATGAGAATCCCGCTTACGTTTCTGATTGTCGTTGCAGCTTGCGATATTGATTCTAACAGCAGTAATCCAATTAGTCTTGGTCGTAGCTCTGCTGAGCTTTCTAATAGCCAGTTGGTTTCTAAGATTGTTTTAGATGAAAAGCAGGACGTTCGTCTTCTGGCCGGAGACCTTGGAGCTAGTCTGTCCGGTGTAGCCTCATTGTTTAGAGCTGATGATTCAGAGCTTCGCTTGGTTGCTTCGGACTGGGGGCCCATGGACGTTCAGGTCGAGCGCTACGAACAATTCTACAAAGGCCTACCAGTTATCGGAGGAGACTTTAGAGTGAACAGGGACATCGATGGGCAGATTAAAGCGGCAAGTGGGATAGCTTGGGACCTTGAGAAGCCGGCTACAGTACCTGAAATTGATCCTCGGGATGCTGCGGTATTGGCAAAATCGTCGACCGAAGGCGCCCAGAGGGTTGGCGAAGCTTACTTAGTGTACGTCGCGCCATCTGATGGTGGTAAACCAGCATTGGCGTACAACATTCGTGTCACCGGTCACAATGGGGCCCTCCCAGTAGACGACCAAGTATTCGTTGATGCGCTTGACGGTGAAATCGTCGATCGTCACCCGCAAATTCATAGTGCACTGAATCGGCAAACTTATGATGCCGATGGGCAAGAAGATTTCGGGCAGCTTATTCGTTCTGAGAATCAAGGCCCCACCGGAAATACCGACGTCGACAACGCGCATATCACGGCAGGAGAGACTTACGATTGTCTGCTGGCAAAGTTTGGTAGGGACTCTTATGATGGGAATGGTGCCACGATTACTTCCATCACAGATTTTGGAACCAGAGCGAACGCATTTTGGAGTGCTCCCAATAAAGTTTTTGGATTCTATCAAGGATTCACCGTCTCAGACGTCCAAAGTCACGAAATAGCTCACGCCATCACGACGAGTACTGCCAACATGGTTTATCAGAACGAACCAGGGGCATTGAACGAAGCATGGTCGGACATCATGTCTTCGATTTGCGACGAATATAAAACTAAGCAAATTTCTGCAAACACTTGGCTGTTGGGGGAACAGCTTCCTGGTGGGGCGATTCGTAACATGGCAAACCCTACTGAGGATGGAATATCCACGGACCACTACCAAACTCGGTACGTTGGACCAGAAGATAATGGTGGGGTTCACTGGAACTCTGGAATCGCCAACCTTGCTTTTCATCTGTTAGTGGTGGGGGGCTCTCACCCAAGAGTTCAAAGTGAAACGGTGCAAGGGATAGGGATGGATGAAGCTGGACAGATATTTTATAGGGCTCTGACCAATCACATGAACACCAATACTCAGTTCTCCGGAGCTCGAACTGCGACAGAGCTAGCAGCTGATGAGCTTTTCGGCGCAGGTAGTCCACAAAGCATCTCGGTGAGTGAGGCATGGGCCGCGGTAGGTGTTGGCGAGCCGGCACCTAAGCGCACTGGAAGTAGCGTCACAGGTGGTGATGATGGAAAAGGGAACAACGCGGAAGGTGGGCAGGTTAACGGTGAATTCGTCGCTGGTTGCTCAAATTCTAGTGCTCCCGCGGCATTGCTTCCAGTATTTGTGATGGGAATGCTGATATCTCGAAAAAAGTACACCGCGTAGACAAATTTAGATCGAACCATAGAGCCGCTCGTTTGTAATTTCATGATGAAACCAATCGCAGCGGTCCTATTTATTTTTGCCATGGGGGCTTCCGCCGAAGTCCGCCAACAACATCGCGTTGCAGCAAGTGTTGCTCAGATGAACCGAAATGTTAGCGCCAAAAAGCTAGTTAAGAAATATGGGATGCAAATTCTCAACGTGATGTGGGAAGATACCGGACGCTGGAAAGGTAGCAGCTATGGTCCTAACATTAGTGATGTAACCATTGAAGTTGAAACCGACGCAGGCAGGCAAGGTAAACAAAGGCATCTTATGCCCGTCATTCGATTTCCGAACTTTACCGATAAAACCGGGGACGTTGCTATCGACAAAGTTAAGATTCGAGTTGGCAATCAAGCCAGTGGTAACATGAAGACCATCACGCTGAAACAGTTCCTCAAATCACCAACAAGCTATATGTCACTTCCCAATGAAGGAAAAATCAAAGGAGGAAGCTTGCTGGCCAAGCGGGACAGTCATGTATTGACTAGCGCACAAACGGCATTTCTTCCAGTAGCCAAGAGTAGCAAGACAAAATTTTGGCCGGTTGTTTTCAATTATCAATCTTCGAGAAATGCTCCAGCAGTCCTTACGTTGCTTGTGACCCGGCAAGGTACGAGTATGACCATTATTGACAACACAAGAGATACTGTGGGCAGTAGAGGACAACGTCTCTATTTTAATAAGGAAGGACAGCGAGCCCCACTGCTAGCTGAGCGTTTAACCGATGTGAAAGCCAGTGGCGTAACAGCCAATGGAGAAGAAGCACAATCTCTTGGCGCAGACGCTAATTTAATGATGATCGTACAAATCCCTCTAAAAGTTAAAAAAAGGCAAAGAGGAGGGGGAAATCAAACTTACACGTTAGAGGGAATGATGACCGGGTCCTCTGCGAAGTTAAAGGGAACGAGTGATAAGAAGTACTCTCGAGCTCCTGACGTTACTCAAGCGGTGATTGGGCACGGTCCTACGGAAGGTCCTTTCACAGAGCTTGATGGGAAAACCATTGAGCGAGACGCACGGTTTCCCGTACGCGTCACCGTGCAGTTTTATCAAGCCACGTCCAACGGCGTCTTAAGCAAAGAGCTCGTTGCAGGCTTTGCCAAGCAAATTAGAAAGGTCTACGACAGCGCCGATTACGTGGGTTCGCTGGTCGTCCCAGAGGGAGACGAGACAAGGCCGACGCTATGGGATGGCTTCTCTGCCGCTCCCAAGTTCTTAAGCGTAGAAATGTTCCCGGGGCTGGTCCAGCATCTAAATACTTTTGTGTCTTCTACCTTGGAACAAGATAGTGGAGGTGCCGCAGGCATATATTAACAGTACTCTTTTGTTCAGTCTAAAATGGCCGCTTTTAGGAGCGGTCATTTTTTGTCCTGTACGTCGGTAGTAGGTAGCCGACACTGTTGGGTTGATTGACACCCTCGTGTCGAACCACCAGCTTGAGCGGCACCCTGATGATGATACCGTATTGCGTTCCCTTAAAATTGAAAGAGTCGCCAGCAAAGCTGCAGGCGACTCCTAATGTTCGACACCCAGGATGAGCTAAGAAAGAAGTTTTTTTCGCCTTGTTGCTAGAATGGCGAAAAGTAGCAGGCCACACGCGAACGTAGAGCGATTGGAAGAGCAACCGCCCCCCGCAACCGCCGTGCCACTTCCGCCGCCAATTCCAGCTTGATAGGCGTCTATGATCCCGTCGCCATTACCGTCACCTTGCTCTTCAGAGTCAGGAATGCCGTCATCATCAGAGTCCGTGTCGAGGTAGTTGGGAACTCCGTCCCCATCGGTATCTACTGCTGGCGTCGTTAAGTCGGCATCGCCTGCTTCTACCGCATCAGGGATGCCATCATTGTCAGAGTCTAAGTCAGCAAGATTGGCCTCACCGTCGCCATCTGGGTCTGGTACGTCTTGAGCTTCTTCTCCATCAGCAATGGTGTCTCCGTCGCCGTCAGGAGTCAAAAAGTTTGGCGTACCGTCTGCAAGAGTGTCCGGGAGTGTGTAGTTAATTGTTCCAGATTCTGCAGGCGCTTCCGCATCGTCGAGGAGACCATTAGCGCCAACATTGGACGTGTTATCTACGACGCCGTCTCCATCAACGTCATAGCCGTGGTTGGCTTCGCTTGCATCATTAAGTCTATCGCCATCAGAATCCAAGTCGAGGTGGTTGGGCACACCATCGCCGTCGACATCGAAAAGTGGATTAAGGTCTTCGCAGATGCCGTCACCGTCGGTGTCGATGCAAGCGGCTAACTCAGGATCTAAGTAGTTCCAAATGCCATCGCCATCGTCATCGCCATACGGATCTATTCCGCTTATGTTCTCAAGTGAATTAGGTATGCCATCGTTGTCAGCGTCAGCATCTAGTGGAGCGATGACTAAATCGGTGTCGTCGTCTGTCAGTAAACAAGACATGGGTGCGAACGGGCAGTGGTTAATGGCAGCGATTGCGGTAGTTGGGTCCAAAACGAATCCAGGGGCAGGATCCACTACCACGCTCGGATTTTCAAAGCACACCGGCACGCACGCAGGGTCGTTGGGCGGACAAATCGTACAGCCTCCAAAGTTGGCGGAACTGCAGTCGTAGGAAGAAGACACCGTGTTTGATGCGATTTCCAAACACTGTTGTTGTGAGTCTACTTTGACTTGATAGATAGTGTTTTCGACGCTTTCAGATGCGCAAGTGGCAAGACTTAGGTGTTCGATGGTTACGGGGTCATTGGCGGTGGCACCTGGTAGAATTCGCACGTGGTTTCTGTCTAGTCTGCTGCCGTTGGCGTAAACGGCTAGGTCGTTGATGTCACTCCACGCCGAAAATTGAGAATCGAGTGTCAATTCTAGCCTGACGGTGTTTGAAAAGTCGCAATCCTCACCACCACAAGAATCCAGCGAGCAGTTTTGCGCAACAGTCGGACTGTACAGCGTCGCATCAATTGGCGTTAGCGTTCCAAGGGTCGCTGGCAACGTGGCGTTGGTAGTGGTGGCGATTGCTCGTTGGTAGGAGGCTGGCGTTGTATTTTCTGGAAAGGGAATAGGGACTGGGGTCCAACCGCTCTGAGGATATTGGCAATGATCGAGCAACTCTATTGTGTACCCAGAGTTCTCGTTTAATGCTTGGCATGGTCGGATCCTGACAATGGTTCCACCAATGTATTCTGCGGTGAACGCCACCGAGTTGCCGGTGCTTTCTTCGGTAATCCCAGTGACGCTGTCTACGTAGTCGCTCTCGAGCAGGACGTCATGGTGGTCGCTCGCAATAGAGACATCGAAGTATCCAAGATCCGCTGGAGCAACGCCCGTAATTTTTAGGTTACCGTCACCGGTACAAGGAGCTGGAAGCGGAGAGCAGGCTTCAGCTTCTTTTGAGTTAATGACAATGGCAATTAATGCGGCGCTAACAACTATAAATTTCATGGGCCCTCTTTTGTAATTCGTTTGGACAAGTCGGACAATAACAGTCGCTTGTCACTATTGCGATTGAAAGTGGGAGAAACCGTTATCGTGTCTGATAGGAACGAAGCGTGATGTCAAACGCCCGTGAGTTGGCACGGATACCTGAGTTGGATTGGGATATAAGGGCAAGCGAGATGACGCGCTGACGTTTTTTATCCACGATTATTGCCATCCGTCCAAAGTGACCGGGTCTGGTTACATCATAGACCACAGCTTCCGGACGATTACGGAGCCTTGGTCCTCTGACGTTGAATCCTAGTAGCGTGAGCTGCTTGGCGGCATTTTTTGCGTAGTTTTCAGGCGCCACCGTAAGTGGCTCTGCGGTGAGCACCAACTGAGCGTCTGACAAAGGGGCGGCTGCCCAGAGAATGACTTGCGGGTAATTCGGCGACTCCACGAGACGCCAGCCGCTTGGAAAATCCATCTGAAGTTTCCAGTCTTCTGAAATAAAAGTGGTCCCACTAATTTCGGAATGGGCGGACGCCGCCATAAGCAAAAGGGGAAGTAGTAATCGCACGTTACAGATCCTAGACCATCTCACATTCATAACAACTGAAAATTCGAGCAGTTATTTAGTGAATCTTTTTCGTGCATATCGCGTTGACGGAATACATTCAAAATAATACTGTAAAAATATAGAAGTGGATAACTGTATTTACATAGGTTCTGTCGGAGCGCAAGTTTACGGAGATAGCCGCGAGTTGAATCCTCTCGGAGGAGAGCTGCGAATCAATCTGAGCTCTAGAG
Organism: Deltaproteobacteria bacterium; assembly: GCA_020630875.1. Classification (GTDB taxonomy): domain Bacteria; phylum Myxococcota_A; class Polyangia; order Haliangiales; family Haliangiaceae; genus JAHDIH01. The sequence continues at coordinate 147,430 of JAHDIH010000005.1, forward strand.
GCGTGTCATGCTGAGCCTCACTTTTGAGCCGTGGTGGTTGGGGCTTCTCTCGGTTGCCATGCGTGGCGGAGGAGGCTCTGCCAACAAGGGGCTGCTGTCGGAAGCGGAACTCAAACGAATAGAGGTCGAGCATGCAGAGGGAGTCACCGCTCCGCAGGTCGTCGATATCTTTGTAAGTCGCAGCGTAAAGTTTTCAGAAGCCACACTTCGAAAGTACGTGCAGCTTCGCCTGCTGCCACGCAGCAAAAGGGTGGGACGTAAAGGAAAACATAGAGGGTCGCTTGGAATTTATCCGGTTCGCGTGGTGCGGCGGGTCAATGAAGTGAAGCGGCACATGGCGGATGGATTTACCATTGAGGAGATCCAAGAAAATTTCTTCCGCTATGCAGACACGGTAGATGAAGTCCGCGATGCCGTGAAGAGCTTCTTCAGCGAAGTGGCTCCGATGACTGAGGCGGCAAAGGGAAGAGAGCAAAAACGCTTCGAACTTGCTTGCGAGCAAGCGCAAGAAACAGCCGCTCAACTAATCGAGCAGTTGGAAAAGATTACGAAACTCACATCGAAGATTCAGGAAGATGCATTTCAGGGAGCAGGAGCTGCCGGAAGTGCTGAAGATTTACTTTAGTTAGATTGCAAGCAACGAAAAATATCTGGGGAGGTATGAAAATGGAAAAGGTCGATACAGAAGAAGTGGTAGAAACAACAGAATCAACAGCAGCGGCAGCGGTACCAGCAGTATCGCGCAAAGTGCGCAGACGTCGTAAACGGTCACGCCCTCGTAGCAAGACGATAGCGCTCAAGCGGTTAACAAGAGAAGAGCTTAGGGTAGGGCGTATCATGTACCCGCCAGTGGACGATATTCGTCCTCAAACTCGTGCGGAGTGTGCAGGTAAGGCCAGGCCGTGCCCGTACGTCGCATGCAAGCATCATTTGTACCTTGATGTGAACCCACGGACCGGTTCGATTAAGATTAACTTTCCTGACCTTGAGCCTTGGGAGCTCAAACAAACTTGCAGCCTCGATGTGGCCGCAGAAGGCGGGATCACTTTAGAAGACGTGGGGGAGATCATGAACCTCACTAGAGAGCGAATCAGGCAGGTTGAGGTACGTGGACTCGCCAAACTAAAGATGATGTCTCCGTCTCCAGACAGGATAGGTGCTGTGCCCCTTCCTGATGACGAGAAATAGCTTTGACCACGCCCAAGGGATTTGCTACCCATGGGCACCATGCAACGAATAGCTCTTGTTTCTGTATCTGATAAACGGGGCGTCGCTGAGTTCGCTCAGAGATTGGTAGGGTGTGGATTCACAGTCTTATCTACCGGCGGAACAGCCAAAGCCCTACAAGCTGCAAAGGTGCCAGTAACGTTGGTGTCGGACTTCACTGGGGCCCCAGAAATTCTGGGAGGTAGGGTCAAAACGCTGCATCCCATGATCCATGGGGGCATCCTTGCCAAATCAGGCGAAGGTCATACGCAAGAACTAGCTAAAGTTGGCGGTCATTTGATCGAACTGGTGTGCGTCAATTTGTACCCATTCGAGGAGACCATTGCCAAGGACGGCGTGACGATGGATACCGCGTTGGAAAACATCGATATTGGAGGGCCCACAATGGTGCGAGCAGCAGCCAAAAACTGGCCGAGGGTCACCGTGGTTTGCAACCCTGACAATTACGAGCGGGTCGCGCAAGCCATTGAAAATGACGACGTGACAGCTGCACTACGAGAAGAACTGGCCGGGTTAGCATTTGCTCATACGGCACACTACGACACGGCGATTGCGTCTTACATGGGAAGCTATAGCGCGCTGGAGTTGACCTCCCCAAAGCCGCTTCGCTATGGAGAGAACCCTCATCAAGAAGCGACCCTTTTTTCCACATCAAATGAAGACACACTAGCGAATGCGGTGCCGATTCATGGCAAGGCGCTGTCGTACAACAATTACATGGATCTTGATGCTGCCTTGGGATGCTGTCGGGAGTTTTCTGCGCCAACCGCTGTCGTCGTGAAACATATGAATCCTTGCGGAGTCGCCTCTGCTGACTCTCTGGCTGAGGCTTACACTCAAGCCAGAGCAACGGATCCGACGTCGGCTTTTGGAAGCATTGTGGCATTGAACCGAGTGGTCGATAAAGATACCGCGAATCTTTGTATCGAAACCTTCCTGGAATGTATTGTTGCCCCTGGTTTTTCTCACGAGGCTGAAGAAATTCTTAAAGCCAAGAAAAACCTGAGATTATTGAAAGTTCAGTTTTCGCAGCCAAACATTGCACCGTCCGTTCGTTCGATTGACGGTGGTGTGTTGATTCAGGACGCAGACACCATTGCCACCACTAAGGATGCAAAGGTAGCGACGAAGCGAAAACCTACAGAGGAAGAGTCCTTGTCGCTTGAGTTTGCGTGGGCGGTCGCAAAGCATGTGAAGTCGAACGCGATAATTTATTGTCGCGGGACACGAACGGTGGGAATCGGAGCAGGACAAATGAGCCGGATAGACTCCTCGATGCTTGGCGTTAGAAAAGCGAACGAACCGGTCAAAGGATGCGTAGCAGCTTCCGACGCATTTTTTCCGTTTCGTGATGGCTTAGATACCCTTGCAGAAGCCGGCGTCACTGCAGTCGTTCAACCAGGAGGTTCTAAGCGTGACGGAGAAGTCATTGATGCTGCGAATGAACATGGGTTGGCCATGATATTTACCGGACGAAGGCACTTTAGGCACTAAGATGAAAGTTGCAGTCGTAGGTAAAGGTGGAAGAGAGCATGCCATTGCATGGAAGCTCAAAAACGACGGGTGCGACGTGTTTGCAATTCCCGGGAACCCAGGTATTGCGCAAGTCGCAGAGTGTATTGACATTCCCATGAAAGCCGTCGCGGAGTGGTGCCGCGACCGCGCGATTGAGCTCCTTGTGATTGGTCCTGAAGCTCCTCTTTGCGAAGGTCTCGCAGACGAGGTTCGTGGCCAAGGCATTCCAGTTTTTGGCCCGGGACAAGATGGCGCGCAGCTAGAAGGCTCTAAGAGTTTTTCAAAGATATTCTTCCAAGAGATTGGACTGGCTACCGCTCCGTTTTTCGTTTGCCACAGCAGCGCCGAAGTTGCAGAGGCGCTCAAAGAGCTTGGTGATGAGGTGGTGGTGAAAGCTGACGGTTTGGCCGCAGGAAAAGGGGTGGTCGTTTGCAGCAATCATGAGCAAGCTACGGAAGCTGCCGCAGCGATGTTTGGCGGAGAATACGGTCCTGCGGGAAAAATCGTCGTCGTCGAGAAACGCATTAGAGGGCGGGAAGTTTCAGTGCTTGCGATTACCGATGGCAAGTCGGTATCGCTTTTGCCTTCGGCAGAAGATCACAAAGCAATTTTCGATGGAGATGAAGGTCCCAATACCGGTGGTATGGGGACTGTAAGTCCGGGGTGGGTTCAGGCAGACTTTGAGCAGCGTGTTCGCAGAGATTTTTTCGAGCCCACCATCGCGGGACTGAATGCACGGGGGATTGATTACCGAGGAGTACTTTACGCCGGTTTCATGATTGATGCTGATGGTAAACCTTGGATTCTCGAGTACAACTGTCGCTTTGGGGATCCTGAAACGCAGGTGATTCTTCCAAGGCTCACGGGGCACCTCGGTGAGTTGCTCTTGGCGGCAGCGAAAGGGCAACTGTTGGATGATACAATAGCGGTTTCGCCGCGGGCTTCGGTTTGCGTGGTACTCGCTTCTGGGGGGTATCCGGAGTCGTCGACGCACGACGTTCTCATCGAAGGAGTGAGTGAAGCAGAAGCCGAAGGGGCGGTCATTTTCCATGCTGGGACAAAGCTAGAAGATGGTTTGAGGACCGCCGGTGGTCGCGTGCTTGGGGTGATGGCGATGGGCGATACCGTTTTCGATGCAAGAACGATGGCCTACGAGTCTGCGGCGAAAATCTCCTTCGAAGGAAAACAGTTGCGGACTGATATTGGCGCAAGAGGCGCAAATCTTTGAGTTAGAATGACTGGCAAGACAACAGTTCAGGAGCTCGCGGCTGACGCAGCGGCGATGATAGGTGCAGGGGAGGTGGTCTGCTTTCCCACGGAGTCCTTTTACGGGCTAGCAATCGATATCGAGAGCGAAGACGCGATTTCTCGTATGAAAACTATCAAAGCACGAGAGGGTAAACCTGTAGCACTTATCGCCAGCGATATTGCACAGGCAAGGATGGCGGTGAACTTTACGGGCGCCGCCTTACGAGTTGCCGAGCATTTTTGGCCAGGCCCACTAACCCTTGTCGCACCGGCTACGGATTTGGTGCCATCAATTTGCAAAAATGAAGAAGGGTTGGTCGGTATTAGGGTCTCCACCCACTCGGTTGCTAATGCGATTGCCAGTTTAGTTGGTAAGCCAATTACCGCGACTTCTGCCAATCTTAGCGGCAGGCCGCCTTGCGTCACCGTGGCGCAAGTAAAGCAACAGCTCGACGACGCAGTGCGATACGTGGATGGTGGAGTATTGCAAGGAGGTGCTCCTTCTACGGTAGCAATGATTGACAACGATCGCTTGATTGTTTTACGAGAAGGAGCCATTACGGCGAAACAATTAGGAGACTTCCATGGCTGAAATTCGACCGTTTAAAGGATTTTGTTACACGACGCGCGACGTGACCGATGTATTAGCTCCCCCCTATGATGTAATTGACGATAAAATACACCGGGAGTTAACTGAGAAGTCGGATCACAACTCCGTTCGCTTAATACTTCCTACCGGGGACGACCCATACGAAAATGCCGCGGAGCTTTTGAAACGTTGGATTGATTCCCGGGTACTGGCAAAGGGCGAAAAGCCTGCGATGTATCGTTACCACCAAGTATTTCAAAGTGCCGGTGTTTCTTGTACGAGAAAAGGTTTCATTGCCGAAGTGAAGCTGCATGAGTTTGATGAGCGTGTGATTTTAAGACATGAAAGAACGCTTAAGGGGCCAAAGGAAGACCGGCTCAAGCTTATGAAGGCCACACGCATGCACTTGTCTCAAATCTTTACGATGTACGAAGATAAGGAAAGAGCAATTGATGCGCTCTTCGCACAGTATGAAACAGCTCCACCTACGTTTGAGGGAAAAACCGATGATGGCACCCTTCACCGCGTTTGGGTCGTACATGAAGATGACAACACCAGAAAAATCCAAAAGTTGCTCTCAGACAAACGCTTGTACATAGCCGACGGTCACCATCGTTACGAAACGATGCTGGCGCTTCGCAGATGGCTAAAAGAAACCGGGGCGGCGACTGACAACGTGGACTTCGGAATGATGTTTCTCATCGACATGGCAGATCCAGGGTTGGTGGTGCTTCCTACTCACAGGGTGATCCATTCGGTAAAAAACTTTGCATTAGAAGACTCGCTCACGAAATTACAAGAATGGTTCGAGATTGAGATGCTACCGCAGCTTGCGGCTGATGCGATTGATGAACTCTTAGAGTCCATCAAGGTTCCATCGTTCATCGTAGCGGACGGCAGCGGTAGTATGCGTTTGTTAAAGCTCAAAGAAGGGACCGACGTCGCCACTATACTTGGAGTCACTGCTGCGGTAGCGGCGTTAGATGTTGCTGTGCTTCATGGCTTTGTGTTCGAGAAAACGCTTGGTATTGATAGGAAAGCTCAAGAAGCTCAAAGCAACCTAAAATACATCAAGAGTACTGAAAAAGCTGTCAAAGCAATTGCTTCCGAAGACGCGCAAGCTGTCTTTTTTATGAAGGCGACACCGACGTCGCAAGTAAAAGCTGTCGCTGATGATGACGATGTGATGCCGCAAAAATCTACGTTCTACTACCCCAAGATTGCGTCTGGTTTGGTCTATCGTTCAGTGGACTAGTCATCGAGGTCGCTAGCGGATACGACTTGGTTCTTTCCTCGCTCTTTGGCTAGGTACAGCGCCCGATCCGCTTTTCCGAATAGAGCACTCGGAGATTGAACTTGCTGTGGATACGTTGCGACTCCTATGGACAGAGTAGGGGCCACCTTGGCACCGCCCGTGGAGAATTCATGTTCCTCTATTCTTTTGCGGAGTTGATTGCCCATCTCCAAAGCTTTTTCGTGAGGCATGCCCGGGAAGCACCCTACAAACTCGTCGCCACCAAAACGATGTAGCGTACCAAATTGTCCAAGAACTTCGCGAATAAAGTGGGCGACTCTCGTAATGCAATAGCTGCCTGCTTCATGTCCATGGTGGTCGTTAATGCTCTTGAGTCCATCCATGTCAAGAACCATCAGGGTCAGCATCGAGTTGTCCATTAGTGCACGTTGGCACGCAGATCCGTACACTACGTCGTAGTGCCGCCTGCTTCCTAATCCCGTGAGAGGGTCTGTGTAGACAAGGTGCTGTACTTTAGTTTGATACTCAAGGTCGACTGCATCCGACAGTGAAAATCGGACGACCGTGTCTCCAACAAAAATCTTATCGCCAGTCGAAAGCGGATATTTCGCAGCGACTTCATGAAAGTTGACGACGGTGCCGTTGGTCGAATTTAGATCCATCAGTACGTAGTGACCGGTTTCTTCATCCACTTCAATGCTGCAGTGTAGTTCAGAGATTCCGTAGTCGGTTAGGGTTAGTTCAGCATCTTCGCTTCTCCCAATTGTCACTTGGTCATTGCAAACCACCTGGCGACCCAAATCACTATCTGCTCCTTGAACCACTAAGAGTGCTCCCATTCTCGTTCCAATGCGAGGAGTCACCGCTTTTAGTTCACGCGTGGTTTCGCCACGCCGTTTTCTTTTGGGTTTGGGCACTTCCATAAATGATAGCGCTACCGCATGTACGACATAAAGTGAGTGCGTAAGTTCAGGTGGGATACTTGCACTTCGCTACTGGTTTATGCATTCTTAAACCGTGGAAGACCCGCAAAGAAGTCGAAGAGCAAGAATCGCTCGTCAGTTACCGGTTGTCGTGAGAATTGCACTACTTTGCGTCACTTTGTTCATGATTGTGTTTCTGGCTAAACCATGCAGCCAAGGGGTGGCGAACTTTGTGGGAAACTTTGACGAAAGTCCTCAAAAACTTCCGGCTACGGAATCTGAGCTCGACCTATCCAATGCGACCGTAATTACACCGGACATGAGCGACGAACAAGTCTCTGACGCCATCAAGGAAGCCCGGCGCAAGGCCGCCGAAGTAGGCGCGGAGCGAGTTAAAACCGGCGATGGCGCAAGCACGGCAGGTTCTGCCGAATCGTCTGCAGTTTCCCCAGATCAATAGTGGCTACTAATACACCGTTACCGATTGGTAGTTCACCAACGATTTCTCCCCACGGGTTGATAATCATGCTGTGCCCGTAACTGGTTCTTTTGGCGTGATGCCGTCCCCATTGTCCTGCAGCGAGCACCCAACATTGGTTTTCTATCGCTCTCGCTCGCAACAGTTCGTGCCAATGAGCGTGCCCCGTGGGGCGGGTAAATGCGGCAGGTACGCAAAGAATCTGCGCGCCAGCTTCCACCAATCCTCGATAAAGCTCTGGAAACCGGAGATCGTAGCAAATTGACAGGCCAAGCGTGCCAACAGGGCTTTCGCAAGTGACCAGCTCTTGCCCCCCCACGGTTTCTGCGCTCTCGCATAACTTTACCTTGCCTGGAATATCGACATCAAAGAGATGTATTTTTCTGTACTTAGCAGTGATCTGACCGTCAGGGGCGACAACGACGAAAGTATTCGCGCCTTTTTCTTCAGAGACTGACTCAGGGATTCCGCCTGCCAGAATTTGTATATTGCGATTGATGGCAATTCTTTTGAGAGAGCTCATGATTGGCCCGTTTCCATCAATTAACTCTCTTGCCGCGATCTTCTCTGCCTTATTAAGTGATAGCAGCGGATAAGCTTCGGGCAAAAGCACGGTTTGGGCCCCTTTATCCGCAGCCTGATGCAGCAAAGATTCCGCTAAGGCTATGTTTTTATGAAGGTTTTCTTCCGATCTGATTTGAACGACCCCTGCGACTGGAATTTGCGGCATGGGGGAGTATCCCCTAGATAGGTGAATTTCCAAAAGAATTTCGACTTGCGACCGGAGTAACGCCGTGATAATTAGAGGCCATACCGAGCAACAGCTAGGTGGGCAGTCGCCCACCTTTTTTTGTGGAACATGGCAGCACACACGAGACATAGAGAAAGAGAGCTAATCACTCTCCTAGAGCCTGAAATATCAGGTTTAGGCTACGAGCTCGTCGAGTTACGGTTTCGCAGAGAGCAATTGGGTATGGTTTTGAGGCTGTTTATTGATGGCAAAGACAAAAATGGCGTAGAAATTGAGGACTGCGAACGAGTGTCGAGACATATCGGCCCCGTACTCGACGTCGAGGATCCCATACCATCCGGCTACCGACTCGAAGTGAGCTCACCTGGAATTGATCGTCCACTGAGAACAAGTCAGCACTTTCAAGACTCTGAGGGCGAGACCGTTAAGGTTACGTTGTTCAAAGCACTTTCAGGTCGTCGCAATTTTTCTGGAGTCGTAGTGGGAGCGACTGAGCAGCAAGTAGAAGTAAATGTAGACGGTAATGTATTCGCGTTACCGTTGGAAGATGTTGATAAGGCGCAAATCGTCCCAGACTGGTCAAAGGTCTTAGGTCGAGGAGCGAAGAACTGAGGAATAAAATGGCAGAAGCGAACTTAAATACTGTACTAGAAAACGTTGGTAAGGAAAAAGGGATTGATAGCGAAGTGCTTGTGGAAGCACTCGAACAAGCCATCCTAACCGCTGCTCGAAAAACTTTCGGACAAGAGCGTGAGTTGGAAGCTCAGTTCAACCCTGAGAGCGGAAGCGTCGATCTCTTCTTGATCATTACCGTCGTTGCGGAAGAGCCGGTACCTGGTGTGCAAATCTCTTTTGAAGATGCTGTTTCGTTAGGTCTGGTTCCCGAAGAAGGTCTAGAAGACGAACTGCACGAGTTACTGTTTCAAGTATGGTACCGCTCTGAAGACGCCGATAAAGCGAAAGAGCAGGAAGCAAAGTTTGGCGAGGTAATGCAGCTCCAAAAGGCGTACAAAAAGTTCGGCCGTATTGCAGCTCAGACCGCCAAGCAGGTTATTTATCAGCGTGTTCGCGAGGCGGAAAGGGATAAAGTCTTTGAGAGGTACAAAGATCGAAAAGGCGATATCATTACTGGTACCGTAAGAAGGTTTGAACGCGGTAACGTGATCATCGAGCTTGATGGTGGCGCAGAAGCAATACTGCCTAGTCGCGAGCAAGTGAGCAGAGAGTCGTACCGGTCAGGGGATACCATCAGAGCTTACGTTAAAGACGTGGATCGAAATGCCCGCGGGCCGATTGTGATATTGTCCCGGACCCATCGAGGTCTTCTTGAGAAACTGTTCGAAAAAGAAGTTCCAGAAATCGATGAAAAAATTGTTCGGGTAGAATCCTCAGCTCGTGAGCCAGGAGCACGAGCCAAGATTGCGGTGTCTTCTAGGGAACGGCAAGTCGACCCCGTTGGTGCTTGCGTTGGTATGAAGGGGGCAAGAGTTCAGGCGGTGGTGCAGGAGCTTCGGGGCGAAAAGATCGATATCGTCCCTTACGACGATGACCCCGCTAGATTTGTTTGTAACGCAATACAGCCAGCTCAAGTTTCCCGCGTCATTATTGATGCAGAAGGACATCGTATGGAACTTATCGTTCCTGACGACAAGCTTTCACTTGCAATCGGAAAGAAAGGGCAAAACGTCCGTCTTGCTTCGCAACTGACTGGTTGGCGCATCGATATCCATTCCGAGTCGAAGATTGCTGAACTCGAAAACCGAGCCAAGATGCAAATTGCATCGGTCGGGGGGATTGATGATGAGCTAGCGTCCTTACTGTTTCGTTTCGGTTGGCGTTCCGTCGGTGAATTAGCGAAAGCTAGAGCTGATGAACTCAGCCAGGTCGAACTCATCGCTACCGAGGACCGGGCCAATGAGATTATTGCAGCAGCTCAATCCTATCTCGATGCTGATGCCAAGCGTCGCGAGGCCGAAAAGGCAGAGCAAGTGAGAAGGCGTGGCCTCTCCGACGAGGAAAAAATTATGGAGCTTCCGAGCGTAGGTGATGCTCAGCTGAAGCAGTTGTCAGAAGAAGGGATTTCAACCATTGATGGGTTGGCGGCTCTGGCAGACGACGATTTAGAGTTCGACAACGAGCTTACTACTCTGCAGGTCGCGACGATGCGATTCGAAGCACGGGTGTGGCTTGGAACTCTTGGAGATGAAGAAATGCCGCCTACAGAGGAGAGCATTACTGCAATGTTGGCAACCATCGAAGCTGAAAGCGGCGCTGAGGAAACTCAGCTCGCGGAGTAACGTGTGACTTTGGGTAGAGGAGGAAGACATGACTGGAAAAGTAAGAGTATACGAAGTCGCAAAACAACTAGGAATTCCAAACAAGGAGTTGATCGGTAAGATCAAGTCTCTTGGGATTACCATTAACAATCATATGTCGACTCTCGACAACGCCCAAGCTGAGACTGTGCTCAAAGCGTTTGGTTCCGGCGGGAGTATGCCCGCTTCTACGAGCGGAGCTGGAACCGTAGTACGGCGTCGAAAACAAGGGGCCGCGGGTTCAGGTGTGGTCGTTCGGCGCAGGAAAAAGGCGATAGTTGTTGATGACACACCTGCCGAGTCGAAAGAGTCTGTGGTGGTCAAAGAGGCTACGCCAACGACCGAAGTAGCAACGGCATCGGCACCGCCTGCTGACGTTGTTACCCCTTCCATCAGTGAACCGGCAGAAGTTGCAGCAGAAGTTGCAGCAGAAAAGGTTAAGACGATAATCGTCGAGGATGTGCAAATCAGTCCAGCTCCGCCTCCGGCTCCAGAAGTGGTTCCAGAGAAAGTTAAAGCTGAGCCAGCGAAGCCGTTGGTGCTTACGGGTCCAGCCGTAGTTGATCTCCCTGGGTTGAAACCGGTTAATCCGTTGAGTTCAACGCCACGGGTACGAAAAGTAGAACCAATCGTTCGGCAGAAAGCCGAGGATGTTGGCAAAACCGCACGTAGTCGTTTTGAAGAAGAGTTGGAGCGTGCGAGAAGCCGTGCCGAAGCGACCGCCGTGGAAAAAGCGGAGAAAGCTGAAAAAGCCGCTAAGGAGACAGAAGAAGTCAAGCCCGACGCGAGTGCGGAGGGGAACTCTGGCCGTCCTCAAGTGGGAACGGTTATCAATCTTCCAAACCAACGGATTCGGATTGCAGAGCGCAAAAAGATTACCGCTAAGCAAAACCTTAGAAATCGTTACCAACGACCAAACAAACGACCCGTTCGTCGTGGCAAGCATCGTAAAGGACAACAAACGGGAGGCGGTAAGCAAACCCAGATTACGACGCCCGCAGAACACAAACGGGTCATCCGTATGGAAGAGACCATTGCTATCTCTGAACTGGCTAAATCCATGGGGATTAAGGCTAGCGAAGTTTTGAAGAAACTTTGGGGCATGGGAATGGTCGGCGTAAATATCAACGCAACCATCGACCACGACACAGCCCAACTACTGGCGAGCGAGTTCGGGTATGAAGTGCAAAACGTGGCATTCCAAGAAAGTACTGCTTTCGAAAAAGAAGACGACAAACCTGAGGACCTAGAAACCAGGGCGCCTGTCGTAACCATCATGGGACACGTGGACCATGGAAAGACGTCGCTGCTCGACAAGATTCGTACCGCAAAAGTAGCAAGTGGTGAGTCCGGTGGAATTACCCAGCACGTTGCCGCATATAAAGTCGATGCAGGTGATAAGTACGGCGACATTGTCTTTATGGATACTCCTGGTCACGAGGCATTCACCGAAATGCGTGCACGTGGAGCGCAAGCGACAGACATTGTAGTGTTGGTCGTCGCAGCGAATGATGGCGTGATGCCGCAGACCGTAGAAGCTTTGAACCATGCCAAGGATGCAAAAGTTCAGATCATCGTTGCGGTAAACAAGTGCGATTTGCCCGAAGCACAACCGGAAGTCGCCAGACAACAACTAGCGGAACACGGACTGATTCCGGAAGAGTGGGGTGGAGATACGATGTACCTCGACGTCTCCGCGAAAACCGGCGAAGGTATCGATAAGCTTCTGGAGTCAATTACGTTGACAGCGGAGGTTGCAGAACTAAAAGCCAATGCTGAAAAGTCAGCGCTAGGGCTTGTGATTGAAGCCAAGCTTGATAGAAACCGTGGACCAATGGCGTCCATTCTGATTCAAGAAGGTACGTTGCGAAAAGGTGATGTAGTAGTCGCTGGTAACTACTACGGTAAAGTACGCGCGATGCTTAACGACCGAGGCGAACAAGTCGAAGTTGCAGGTCCATCCACGCCGGTAGAACTTCTCGGGCTTGACGGCGTTCCTTTGGCCGGCGAGCAGGTTAACGTTGCAGACGATGAGAAAACCGCGAAGATCGTTGTAGAGCATCGAAGGCTGTCGACTAGAAGACGCGAGCTTGCTTCTTCATCGAAGGTCTCTCTGGAGAACTTAATGGAGCGCATCAAGGAAGGCGCCTCGCTTGAGCTTAAGGTGGTGTTGAAAGCTGACGTGCAGGGGTCCTCTGAGGCACTGAAACAGTCACTTGTAAAGCAATCGACTGATAAGGTATCCGTTAATGTTATCTCCGCAGGCGTAGGAGGCATCACGGAAAGTGACGTCAACCTCGCCAAAGCAGGTGGGGCGATTATTATTGGTTTCCACGTAAGACCAGCTGGGAAGGCTGCACAAGTCGCGGAACGAGAAGACGTTGAAATCAAGTTGTACAATGTTATCTACGAAGCCGTAGAGGATGTTCGTGATGCAATGGCCGGACTACTTGCGCCAATACGACGCGAAGTAGAAGCTGGTGCTGCGGAAGTTCGCGACACCTTTACCATCCCAAGAAGAGGCGTTGTTGCTGGGTGTATGGTCACCCATGGAACAATCAGTCGAAAGGCTCACCTTCGTGTGGTTCGTGACTCTGTGCAGATTTTCGAAGGGAAAATCGACAGTCTCAAACGATTCAAAGATGATGCCGCCGAGGTATCTCACGGTTACGAGTGCGGTATCATGATTGCTGGGTTTAACGATCTTACGGTAGGCGATGTCATTGAGGCATACGATATCGTAGAAGAACGCGCTCAGCTGTAGAGCTATGGTCGTAGGATACTTTTGTTGCCGCGTGCGGACTGCTTTTGCGAAATCTCTCAAAGAGAAGCGAGGGCACGTCCGTCGTGGGCTGGCGAAGTCTAAAGAGAGCACGGTTCGTGAGGTTGGAGATCATGACAGCTTGGACTTTGCTGTTTTAGGAGCTGCAACGGTTAGCACCGATCAAACTACAGCTCGTCGTTCACTGCAGTCTGTATTGTCTCTTCTGGCGCGAGAGTTCGATATCGTCAGCTCGCGGTTAGACACATTTTCGATGGGGGCTCTTCCTGCCGCTCATCTTGATGGTTTTGTTCCCACCGAATGGCAGGAGATAATTGATGACAACTAGCGGGAGCCCCAGGGTGGCGCAGGCAATTCATCAGTCGCTGGCGGTACTAATCAGGCAAGAGTTACGTGACCCTGTATTTGAGAAAGTGATGTGTACGGTTACTAACGTTCACGTAAATCGAGATGGCAGCGTCGCCAATGTATACGTTTCGCTTTTTGGTGGTAGCGAGCAGGAAGATAAGTTGGCGATTGGTCGCTTAAAAAAAGCGGCCGGGTTTCTTCGCGGGCCACTAGCAAGAAAGTGTGGGTTACGACGAGCTCCAGAGCTTCGGTTCTTTCACGATCGAAGCGAAGAGATGCGAAGTACGCTACGCGAAATCAATGAGCAAGATGACTCATAACGGAATACTCGTGGTTGATAAGCCGGTTGGCCCCACATCGGCATCAATTGTAGCAAGTGTAAAAAAACTTTATAAGGTTAAGGTAGGCCATGGCGGAACATTGGACCCGTTGGCAAGCGGCGTACTTCCCCTTTTTCTTGGCAAAGCAACCCGACTTTCTGGATACTGCCTTGGTGGGGATAAGAGTTATCGAGCGACGATTAAGTTAGGTACCGTGACGTCGACCGACGACGTTCAAGGCGAGGTTATTGAGACGAAAGATACGTCGCATTTGTCTGTCTCGGAAATCCAGACAGTGGTGCTAGAGTTTCTCGGTGCTCAAAAACAAGTACCGCCGCAGGTCTCGGCAATTAAAGTCAATGGACGAGCGGCGTACAAACGGGTTCGAGATGGAGAAATTCTAGAAATGCCCGCTAGGGACATTGTTATTTACTCCATTGAGGTTCTTCGGGCGTCCGTCGAGGAATTGGAAGTAGAGGTTGGGTGCAGTAAGGGGACGTACATTCGTTCTTTGGCACGTGATGTCGGTGCGAAGCTTGGCGTTGGAGGGTGTATTAAAACGCTGCGAAGACTCAAAGCGGGACGCTTTACGGCAGAGCAGATGCAACCTGTCCCGGATGACATGAAGTCCGCCATATTGCTTCCTATGGACACCGCGGTCAGCCACCTACCTCAGGTTGACTTTGATTCATCTTCGGCGCAGGGGGTGGTGGTTGGACGTAAGATGGAATGGAACCCTCAATGGGGGACCATTCCTGACGGAGATTTCGTAATACGAGGAAATCATAGTGAATTTCTTGCAATTGGCTACGTAGAAGATGGCTTGGTCCGCTATCGGGCGGTTTTTGCCAATCGCTAGTCGCTTTCTATTGACGTCGGGAGCGATTTGCTCGAAGTTAAGCCAAATTTGCAGGGCGCTCCGGCTATGGCGGGGGCGTGCCGAGGTATAAAAATGTCAGTTTCACCAATTAGAAAACAACAAACAATCGAACAATTTAAGAAGCACGCATCGGACACAGGGTCACCTGAAGTTCAAATAGCGCTGATGACTCAACGGATTAAACATCTTACAGAGCACCTTAAAGTTCACCACAAAGATCATCACTCCCGTCGAGGTCTACTTAAACTGGTAGGACAACGTAGAAGTTTACTCGACTATCTAAAAAATAAAGACTTTGGCCGTTACAAGTCGCTAATCGCGACGCTTGGCCTAAGACGCTAATCATTCAACTTGGGCCGTTCATTCTGGACGGCCCTTATTAACATCTCATGTGAGCACTTTGCTTCTTCTGTTGTGGGCATCACCTAACGTGGTGGTTGCAATTGAGGGAACCAGGGCCACATGAGCGAGAAAGGAACTTACTCATGAACGTAGTAAAAGAAAGCGTCACTATTGGTGACAAAACAATTCAATTCGAAACCGGCAAGATGGCCAAGCAAGCCTCTGGTTCCGTAGTGGTCAGTGTTGGCAACTCAATGGTACTTTGCACTGCCGTTGGTGCGAAATCCGCGCGGCCTGGAATGGATTTCCTGCCACTAACATGTGAATACAAAGAAAAGGCCTACGCTGCTGGAAAAATTCCTGGCAGTTTTTTCCGTAGAGAAGGCAGACCTTCCTCTGCTGAGATTCTTGTTTGTCGTCTTATGGATCGACCGGCACGACCTTTGTTCCCCAGTTCGTGGCGCAACGAAACACAACTAATTGCAAATGTAATCAGCTACGATCCAGAACACGCCACAGATGTTTTGGCCATGCTTGGCTCTTCAGCAGCGTTGCACCTGTCTGATGTCCCTTGGGAAGGCCCTTACGCTGCAGTTCGCGTGGGAAGGGTCGATGGAAAGTTTATCGCTTTTCCTAGTACGTCGGAACTTGCGAACTCAGAGATCGATATGGTTGTTGCCGCTACCAACGATGCCATCGTAATGGTGGAAGGCAGCATGGAAGAAACTTCCGAAGAGGTAATCATCGATGCACTTGAGTTTGCGCACGGTATTGCCAAGCAAATAGTGAAAGGGCTCGAAAGCCTTAGAGAAAAGGCTGGCAAAGCGAAGATGGCATTCGAAGTGGTTGAAACCGATGAAGCTCTTGTTGCCGCGGTTTTCAAAGAAGCCACGCCACTAATCGAAAAGGCTTACGCCATTCGAGAGAAGCACGCTAGATACGATGCGTTAAGCGAAGCGAAGTCTGAAGTTGTTGCATCTTTGTGTGCCGAGGGGGGAACCTACGAGGGGCGGGATGATGAAGTGTCCGATGCGGTAGCTAAAGCAAAGAAATCTTTTGCGCGTAAAAGTACCATTGCGTCCAGCAAACGAATTGACGGTCGTGACTACGACGAAATTCGAAACATTTCTTGCGAGGTTGGAATCCTTCCGTCCGCACATGGTTCGGCGCTGTTCACGCGTGGTGAGACTCAAGCTCTTGCGGTAGCCACGGTTGGTACCAAGTACGACGAAATGAGAATGGACACGCTTGCAGGTGATGCTTCAAAAACATTTTACTTGCACTACAACTTCCCACCATTCTGCACGGGGGAAGCGAAAATGATTCGAAGCACTTCTCGTCGAGAGATTGGGCATGGAAATCTTGCTGAGCGTTCGGTTGGCGCCATCATGCCTGCACATTCAGACTTTCCTTACACCACAAGGATTGTTTCCGAGGTGCTTGAGTCCAATGGGTCGTCATCCATGGCATCGGTTTGTGGAGGTTCCCTTGCGCTCATGGACGCGGGAATTCCATCCAAAGCAGCCGTAGCAGGAATCGCAATGGGACTCATGAAAGAGGGCGACGACTACGCCATTCTTTCCGACATTCTTGGAGATGAAGATCACCTTGGCGATATGGACTTTAAGGTCACCGGAACCAAAGATGGTATTTGCGCTCTGCAAATGGACATTAAACTGAAAGGTCTCCCACGAGAAATTATGGAACGAGCGTTGGCCCAAGCTAAGGCTGGTAGAATTCATATCCTTGATAAAATGTCAGAAGCGCTTTCTGAGCCTCGTAAAGAGCTTTCCGATAACGCACCGAGAATCGTTTCGTTCAAAGTGAACCCAGAAAAAATCCGAGACATCATCGGGCCTGGAGGAAAAACCATTCGCGGAATTATCGAACAAACTGGTGCGCAGGTGGATATTGATGACTCTGGTACCGTTTCAATCGCATCGAGCGATCAAAAAAGCCTTACCCAAGCACGAGACCTGGTTGAAGGCTTGACTCGTGAGCCTGAAGCGGGAGTCTTCTACAAAGGCATCATTAAGAGCATTGTAGACTTTGGCGCTTTTGTTGAAGTGTTACCGGGGCAAGAGGGACTCCTTCACATCAGCGAAATTGCTCCTGAGAGAATCAAAAACGTCAGTGACGTGTTGTCAGAGGGCGACCAGGTCATCGTGAAGTGTTTGGCTGTAGAGAGAAACGGGAAAATTAAACTTTCTCGAAAAGAAGCTCTCGATGTTGCGCCAGACAATGTTGAAAACTTTGTTGCATAATGTTGCAAATTAAAAAGCTAAGAGACAACGCGCAAATCCCTCAGTATATGTCTGAGGGAGCTGCGGGGATGGATCTTTACGCCGCTCTGGATGCACCGGTAGTCATTTCCCCCGGCCGTCATGCGCTGATTGGAACGGGACTCGCGTTGGCTATTCCGCTTGGTTTTGAGGCTCAAGTGCGACCTCGCTCCGGTCTCGCTGCGAAACATGCGGTGACCGTATTGAACTCTCCCGGAACCATCGATTGCGACTATCGCGGCGAAGTCAAAGTAATCTTAATAAATCATGGTGATACCGAGTTTGTGGTTCAATCGGGAGAAAGAATTGCTCAGCTAGTAATTGCGGCGGCTCCTCAAGTAGGTATTGCGGTTGTGACCGTATTGGACGATACTGCTCGGGGATCTGACGGATTCGGATCCACAGGAGCAGGCATTGGGGCAATACAAAAGCAAACTAGTCAAAACCATTCATGATGGAGACTATCGCGAAGAATTGAGAACGGGCAGTTCAGGTGCCATCTCGGTTGTTACGTATCCTCGAAACATTGTGAATCAGGCTGGTGGACGTGAGACGTTGCTCCGAAACTTGGGGCTTAGTCAATCCATCACCCACGCTCGGCGTCCCCTCGAGTTTCATCGCGAGGGCCACTCGGTTAGCGTTAGCTATCATCCGGCAGACTCAGCGTGCCGCTATCAGTTTAGGGATGACGGAGAGCGATTGAAGTTCGTTGGCGTGCTTTGCGGCGACATTTTGACTGGCTTGGATGAGGCCACCCGTTTCGGACTGCATCATGGCGACCTTAAACCTGAGTCTTTGGTTCTTCGTGGAAGTACCATTGTCGCTACTGGACTGGGTGGGTGTTTTTATCAAAAACCGAAGCGGACCTCTGGTCCCTATACGGCTCCTGAAGTGGCAGCAGGCGGCTCATCAAGCACTGCTAGTGACATTTACGCTCTTGGAAAAATCGTTTCAGAAATTTTGGTAGGCGACCGTAACACCCCTGTGGATCAGGCGCTGGCTAAGGTTAAGGTCTACTCTCCCGGTTGGTCTCGAGTGTTAAAGAGCATGCTTCGAAAGGACCCTGACGCAAGACCAGGAGTAGAAGCACTTCAAGAAGCTGTATTTCGGTTGCTGCCGGACGGAGGGCAAGATCGTTCCTTCGTCAGCTCCGGCACCATGATGATCTCCAGAAAGCATACGGCGCAGCGAGCCCGGCGAATTCCTTTGCTGGCCGTCTTTGCAGTCTTGGCGTTATCCGGCGGTGGCGCGTACGCCTACGTAAAAAACAAATCGAATAAGACGACTCCGCAAAAGGGCGTCGCGAAGGTCATTAGTTCTGTATCGCAGCTTCCGGCGGTCACGCCAATTGAGGCTTCGCGAAGTTGCCCGCTAGAGATGACGGACGCAAAAACCTACTGCATCGACAAGTTCGAGTATCCAGGCCAGGGACAACAGCCCATGGTTGGGGTGTCGCATCAGCAAGCTGCAGAAGCGTGTGCAGCGGTCAACAAAAAACTTTGTAGCGGTCGCCAATGGGAACAAGCGTGCCGGGGAAGCGGTGGCGCAAGTTGGCCTTACGGTAGTAAGTACGATAAAGACGTATGTAACGTCAGATCCTCGAAAATTCGCCCGACGGGGGAAATGTCCCGCTGTGAAAGCCGTGTTGGGGCGTGGGATATGAGCGGAAACGTCGCTGAGTGGACTTCGGATGGGCGAGTTCGCGGGGGATCGGCTACCGATGGCGCCAATGGTAGATGCTCCGTTCGCGGAAAAGTCCAGCGTAAAAAACGATTCTCGGATGTTGGCTTCCGATGCTGCAGTCCTCGTAACCAGCGATGATCTACGGTTGGTCTTGAATCCTGAGGGTTTTGTCGGTACAAAACACGAGTGATAGACCGATATTCTCGTACCATTTTTCGGGAGCTATGGTCCGACCGTGCACGTTTTGATGCATGGCTCAGGGTCGAGTTGGCTGTGTGCGAGGCCATGGAGGGCATCGGGCTAGTCCCCAAAGGTCAAGCCGCCGCAGTGCGGGAAGCAACGGCTGGCAAAGTGTCTGCGGAAAGAATTCTAGAAATAGAGGCGGTAACGAAACATGACGTTATCGCTTTTCTTACTCATATAGAAGAGATTGCTGGAGACCCTGCTCGCTGGCTTCATTTAGGAATGACCTCTTCCGATGTGTTGGATACGTCCCTCGCGCTTATTTGTCGCGAAGCTGCGGAGCATCTTCTTGCTTCTACTGACGGGTTGCTTGCGGCTCTAAAAAAACGAGCGCTGGAACATAAAATGACTGCCACTATTGGTCGGTCTCATGGAATCCATGCGGAGCCCACCACTGCAGGGGTTGTTTTTGCCCGATGGCATGCAGAAGTTAGTCGAAGTCGTGAAAGACTTGAGCGAGCCAAGGAAGCAATCTCTGTGGGGAAAATAGCGGGCGCTGTTGGGGCTTACGGCAACATCGATCCCAAAGTCGAGAGTATCGCGCTTGCTGATTTAGGCTTACGTCCAGAGACGGTAGCTTCTCAAATCGTTGCTCGCGATCGTCACGCAGAATTTCTTAATGCGCTGGCGATGCTTGGAACGGCAGTAGAACAAATTGCTGTGGGCGTCAGGCATTGGCAGCGTACCGAAGTTAATGAAGCGGAAGAGGGGTTTGGGAAAGGGCAAAAAGGGTCTTCTGCCATGCCTCACAAGAAAAATCCGATTCTTTCTGAAAACGTGACAGGTCTAGCTAGACTACTTCGTGGTTACGCTCGTAGTGGAATCGAAGATGTAGTGCTATGGCATGAGCGAGACATTTCGCATTCTTCTGTGGAGCGCATTGCTCTACCTGATGCAACGGCCCTCGCAGACTTCATGCTCATTCGAGCGACTAAAATCATCACCGGACTTGTAGTGAAGCCTGAGAACATGCTGAAAAACCTGCAGGCTTCCGGCGGACTGTATAACTCTGGTGGCATACTTCTGGAGCTTGTCCAAAAAGGGCACCCGCGGCAGCGCGCCTACGAGTGGGTTCAAGAGTGTGCCATGGCTTACCTTGCGGGAGATGGTACATTTCAAGAAAACCTTAAGCAGCACGGAGAAATCAAAAAATCTCTTTCTGCTGATGAGATTGACAGTCTGTTTGATCTCACCAACCAATTAAAACACGTCGACCACATTATTAAGCGTGCTCTGGGAGAAGCGTAATGACCGACCTTAGAACCATCGCAAGTAACCTTCTCGACAAAACAGTCAAAGAAACGGACTTGGGGGGACAAAAACATGCCGGAAAAGTGAGAGATAGCTACCTTCTTGGCGACCAACGGTTGATAGTGGTGAGTGACAGGATATCGGCGTTTGATCATATTCTCGGCACGATTCCTTTGAAGGGGCAACTGCTGAATCAGGCGGCTGCATATTGGCTAGAGAAGACGCAGGACATAGCTCCCAATCATCTGATTAAGGTCGTGGACCCTGCCGCTATGCTGGTTAAGAACTGCATACCTCTGAAAGCTGAGTTTGTCATGCGTGGCTACCTAGCGGGAACTACCGAAACCTCAATATTGCGGTCTTACGAAAAAGGGTTACGAAACTTTTGTGGTCACCGTTTGCCAGATGGGCTTAGTGCTCACGGCAAGTTGCCAAAAAACATCATGACCCCTACTACCAAAGGTGACATGGGCAAACACGACGTAAACATGTCAAAGGAAGAAATCCTCGCTTCAGGAGTAGTTTCAAAACAGCACTTTGAAGCCGCAGAGGAGATGGCTTACAACTTGTTTGCATTCGGTCAAAAGCATGCCGCCGAGAAAGGTTTGATTTTGGTCGATACGAAATACGAGTTCGGCGTTTGCGAAGGGCAAGTGATGCTCATTGATGAAATTCATACCCCTGACTCATCTCGGTACTGGTACCAAGACGATTACGCGACGCGTATGGCCGCAGGCAAGCGCCCGAGAAGTTTGGACAAGGAATACGTTCGTCGCTGGATGGTTGATAATCACGGCTTCAGAGGAGATGGGACGCCACCGCTACTTGATGCAGAAGTGAGAGTGGAGGCGGCGCTTAGGTATATTGAAAATTACGAAACCGTTACAGGCAGTACTTTTACTCCGAATACGGAAGATCCTGCTGCGAGACTCAAAAAGAACTTGGAAGGTTACTTGAAATGAAAGCTAGAGTTTACGTTACATTGAAAAAAGCTGTGCTCGATCCTCAGGGAAAAGCTGTTGGCGCAACGTTGAACCGACTGGGTTACGATGAGGTTCAGTCGGTGAGAGTCGGTAAATACATAGAGATTGAAGTCGATGGCTCGGATAAAGCAAAGGCCGAAAAGCGCGTAGCAGCAATGTGCGACGCACTCATAGCTAATACGGTGATCGAAGACTATCGCATTGAGGTTGAGTAATGAAGTTTGCGGTAGTGCGCTTCCCGGGAAGTAATTGCGATGATGATGCCATGCGTGTGGTGTGCGACGTACTCAGGGACGACGGCTCCAGTGGAGAAATTGCATGGCACAAATCTGATGGGCTGCCAGCAAATACAGACGCAGTCATTGTTCCTGGAGGTTTTAGTTATGGTGACTATCTGCGTGCAGGTGCGATGGCGGCCGCTTCTCCAATAATGAATTCGGTCGTGAAATTCGCAAACTCTGGTGGCCCCGTATTAGGAATCTGCAATGGATTTCAGATTCTTTGTGAAAGTGGCCTTTTGGAAGGCGCGCTGGTAAAAAATAGCGGACTTAAATTTGTGTGCAAAGATGTATGGCTAAGGGTCGAGGGGCGACCAACACCTTTTACGTCAAAAATTGCGGCCGGAGACGTGTTAAGAATGTCTATCGCCCATAGCGAAGGTCGGTATTGTCACCCGGATATCGAATCTCTTGAAAAGCAGGGACAAGTGGTTTTTCGTTACTCTACCAAACAAGGTGAAGTAACAGATGCAGTGAATCCGAATGGAACGACCAACAGTATTGCGGGAGTCTGTAACGCTCAAGGCAACGTGCTTGGTTTAATGCCCCATCCTGAACGGGCTTGTGAAAACATTCTAGGTGGTGGAGGCGAAGATGGTTTGTCCATGTTCCGCAGCGCTCTTTCTCACCTAAGAGGAGGAACAGCGAAGTGAGCGAGCCACAAGTAACTAGTGAATTAGCAGCTGAACACGGGCTGACAGAAAAAGAATATCAAAAGCTTTTGGATAAACTTGGTAGGACGCCAAGTTACACCGAACTCGGAATCGTTTCAGTGATGTGGTCTGAGCATTGTTCCTATAAGTCATCTCGAATTCACCTTAAGAACTTACCGACGGCCGGGCCTCGAGTAATTCAGGGGCCAGGAGAGAATGCGGGCGTTGTGGATATTGGAGACAATCAAGCCGTAGTGTTTAAGATGGAGAGTCACAATCATCCGTCGTTTATAGAACCTTACCAAGGCGCGGCAACTGGCGTTGGTGGAATTTGCCGTGATGTATTTACGATGGGAGCACGTCCCATCGCACTCGCTGATTGTTTGCGGTTCGGCGAAGCCAGCCATCCCAAAACTAGTTTTCTCGTGAATGGCGTAGTTGCGGGAATCAGTGGGTACGGTAATTCCTTTGGTGTGCCGACAATAGCTGGAGACGTAAGTTTTGACTCTAGCTACAACGGCAACAATCTTGTAAACGCTTTTTGCTTGGGCTTAGCACCCGCGGATAAAATATTTTTGGGTACTGCAAGTGGGGTAGGAAATCCCATTCTTTACGTTGGGGCAAAAACTGGGCGGGATGGAATTCACGGTGCCACGATGGCATCAGCCGAATTTGATGACGATTCTGAGGAACAACGACCAGCGGTACAAGTTGGCGATCCGTTCATGGAGAAACTGCTCTTAGAAGCGTGTCTTGAGCTTATGCAAACCGACTGCCTTGTTGGAATCCAAGATATGGGAGCGGCGGGGCTTACGTCCTCCTCGGTGGAGATGGCTGATAGAGCGGGCTCTGGGGTTTCTCTCGATCTGGACAAAGTGCCTATGCGCGAAACCAAGATGTCAGCGTACGAAATTATGCTGTCTGAATCGCAAGAGCGAATGCTCATGGTGGTGCACAAGGGCAGGGAACAAGAAGCGATAGATGTATTTACTAAGTGGGACTTGGACGTATCAGTCATCGGGGAAGTTACCGATACGGGAAGAGTTGTAGTTTCTCGAAGTGGAAAAATACAAGCAGATTTGCCGGCGGACTTTCTGGCGGAAGGACTCGTATACGAGCGTCCAACAAAGCGTCCTACTTACGTTGACGAGATAGCTAGTCGCAAAGTTTCTGTAGAAGCAGGAGACACGCTTTCAGAGATTCGCGTGTTACTATCGGCACCGACTATTGCAAGCAAAAGGTGGGTCTACGAACAATACGACCACAACGTTAGGCATGGAACAGTGATTCGTCCTGGAGCCGCGGATGCTGGAATGGTTCGTGTGTTGTCTGGTGAAAAAGAAAAAGGGGTAGCGGTTACTGCGGGATGTAACGAGCGTGCCGTTTACATGGATGCGTTTGAAGGTACGCGAATTACCGTTGCCGAAGCTTACGCAAACTTAGCTTGCGTCGGTGCCGAAGGCTTGTCGGTTACCAACTGTTTGAACTTTGGAAATCCGGAGAAACCGGAGATTATGTGGCAGTTTGCAGAGGCCGTTCGGGGAATTTCTGATGCCTGCACTTTGCTTGGGACCCCGGTAGTTTCGGGTAACGTCTCTTTGTACAATGAGACCAACGGCGAAGGAATCAAGCCGACGCCGATGATCGCGATGGTGGGACTAATTGAAGATGTCGCGTTAGCTGGGGGCATGGCATTTTCAGATGGAGACTTGATTGCTGTGGTTGGCTCTTTGGAGGGCAATTTGGCGGGGTCGTCCTATCTTGACTACGTTCATCACTCAAAAGAGTGTGGCGTATTGACAAAGTTGACGAAATCTCACAAGGAGACGATGGACTTTGTTCGCGACCACGTTCGGACAAAAGGGATTTCTTGTGCCCATGATATCAGTGATGGCGGCCTTGCAATTGCGGTGATTGAGTCATGCATAGCTGGCGGGGTAGGTGCCCAAGTGGATGTCGACACCGGCAGCCTTTCAACGCTCTACGGTGAAGGTCCCGCTCGGTTTGTAATTGGCATAGCCCATGCAAATAAGAATGCATTACTCGCGGCAGCAGCTAGTCGCGGTGTGGAACTAAATATCATTGGAGAAGCATCAGGTGACAAGGTGCGAATCGGAGATGCCGTCTCAGCTCTCACTGATTACGAGGACCTGTACGAAAACGCATTTGCTAACGCCTTAAGCTAAGACGATAGGCAAAACGATAGATAGCACCGTACTCGCCGCAGCAGTCAAGCGAACCGTCTGTTGGGTGGAGAGTCTGAGTGTCCGTCCTGTTAGTAGTGTCAATAGCTGTGGGAATGTCTGATGGAATAGAACTGCGCTTGGCAGTGCACAACCCAAAGCCAAGTAGATGGAAAACTGTGCCATTGGATCTGGCGGCGTTTGGAATACTGCCATAGGCATTAGCAATGCCACCATGACTAGTTGAGCGATTGTAAGAATCGGCATTAGCCAAGCATGTCCAGCTAACACTGCTACTGAGCACAGTGCCACCACTGCTCCGACTTCCGCGACCGACTGGGTGACAAGCATGGAACTTAATGCAGCAACCAATCCAAGCAACGCTAGGACTGCACGAGCGAGCGCGTAGAAACGCGTGCTGTGTTTGTTCTGCAAACTGAACCCCATACGTTTAATTGTAACAGTTGCGTTACATTTATCGAGGTAAGAATTTGCCCTCAGGGTAGGGGATGTCGGTTAAGGCGCCAGAATGTAAGGAAACGTAAGCGCATTTTGTATTCAGATTGCGACAGTTTACAAATGGTGTCATCATCAGAGAATGCTTTTATTGGCAATCAAACTGGGTGTGAGCTTTGTCGTATTTTCTGGGGTGTTTACATTCGCACACAAAAAGATGGCCAACGTAGAAATTGCTCCTTGGTACGCAATTCCCATCGCAGCGTTAGTTTTTTCGCTCTTGAACGTGTTGCTTTACGTAGTGGCAACAAAGGTCCTCAACTTTGCTGCTATGAGCTTTTTCACTGCTTTGGTTCCGCTAGCGGTCAACGGAGCACTTCTTCATTTGACAGCCAAGCTAATTCGCCCTCTCAAAATCGACGGGATGATGGCGCTAATGAAATTGGTGGTGATCCTTACTTTATCAACCGGTGCAATCGAGGTCGGAATGAATATGGCCGTATAGCGTTTGTCGCTACTCACCGTATAGCGTTTGTTGCTACTCACTATGTTACGATTACAGCATGCGAGCAGTTTCCATCCTACTTGTCGTACTTTTTTCTTGTGGAAGAGATGTTTCAGGTCTAGGTGGAGGCAATGAGTCTTCCAACAAGTCTAGCATTTCCTCGGAAGAGTTGAGGAAATCGGAGGCAGAGTGTGCGGAAGGTAAGGGACCGGGTTGCAGTGTTGCGGGGGGGGCGTACTTGTTAGGAGAACGCGTAAACCACAAGATAGCTACTTCATTCTTTGAGAAGGGCTGCAAGCTAGAGGCTAAGGACAGCTGCTACAATTTGGCCGTTCAAGTGGAGAATGGGCTTGGGACAGAGAAAGACTCTAATCGCGCCGCTGAGCTTTATGAAAAGGCATGTACCCTAGGTGAGGGGTTAAGCTGTTACACCATGGCTGAACGCATCGGCATTAGAAACACCAAGGAAAGCGGAGTTTATTTCGAGAAGGCATGCGAGTCCAATTATGGGAAAGGATGTACCAATGCGGGCGTGTTTTATGAAGAAGGTAGAGCTGGGTATTCCGTCGACGCAATTAAGTCTGCGGACTTTTCTGATAAAGGGTGTAACTTAGGTGATGGAGCGGGTTGCTTTAACTTGGGGCTTGCTTATGAGAAAGGGCGAGGGGTTACAAAGGACTTCAAACGCTCCGCAGAACTTTATGAGAAAGGTTGCGACCTGCAGTTCGGAGTGAGTTGTTACGCTTTTGCTTGGAAATTGTACGAAGGAAAGGGCATTGCACAGGACAAAAAGCGCGCGCATCAAATGCGCGAGAAGGGATGTTCTTTGGGGCACAAGGATTCGTGCTTTAAAAAATGAACCTATTGTCTTCATTTAGACCTTTTTGGGCCAACTGTCTTTTAGAAGTCGAGCCAAAGACCGGTCGCTAAGCAATTTGCCGTCAGTTTGACAAATAGGGCAATAGTTTAGTTCGTTGGTGGCGTACCGAACCCGTTGAATGGGCTTTCCACATCGAGGGCATGGCTTTCCAAACCTGCCGTGTGCCGCCATTTCTGGATGAAACGCAGTTACTTTGTCGGGGAAGTTGTCTCCCAGCTTCTCGTCCAAAAATGTAGTCCAATAATCAAGTTGTTGACGAGCACTTTCGTAGACTCGCTTAAGCTCCTGTAAAGACATCCTCTGGGTGGTTTTAAACGGTGCCATTTGGGCATGATGAAGTATTTCATCAGAGTATGCGTTTCCTATTCCGTCGATAATACTTGGATCGCACAGCGCTCTTTTTATCGTTCTGTTTTTAGATTTTAGTGCGTTGCAAAAATCTTCAAAGGAGCAGCTGGTCGCATCGATGCCAGAGCGCTGATGATCATGGATGCTACTTTCATCTGCTAGATGAATTGAGGCACGACGCTTCTTTGAAGCTTCTGTAAAGTGAATCGTTCCACTGGAAAACTGCAGTGTTGCAAGGATGAGTCGCTTGTTCGGTTTCTTTTCTTTCGGATGAAAACGCAATCGTCCGCTTACCATTAAGTGGATGACAATGTAGAGCTCGTTGTCAAATTGCAGCACTACCCTTTTTCCGAGCCGGTGGACGTCGATGACTTTCTTGTCTAAAAACTGATCCGGCGATGGCGTTACGGTACGAAGCACGAAAGGATGATGCAGCTTGAATGCTTCAAGAGAGCAGCCTGCGACAGCTTTGTTTATTCTGTTGACATAAATTCTAATGTCAGGCAACTCCGGCATTGAGTACCCCCACTGAAATACGTTGACCGTACAGTCCACTCTCTAGGTTCCCCCGCGAGTCCGGGCCCAAAGCGACGTTCCAGCCTCGCAAGCAAATCGAATCGCACGTAGCAATGTTGTAAGGTGAAACTTTGTCTTTCAGCCATAACCAACGCTCAGCTCTGGGGTGCTGCAACGTCCATTTTAGTAGAGCTTCTTGATTGTCAAATACGTAGCCCATGCAGTTTTGGTCTTCGATTCCGTCGGGATGGTTAGCTGTTAATAGGTGTGGGTAAGGCGACGGCCCGTCTGTTACCTGCCACTCATCTCCGAGGTGAGTAGTTACCGTGTTTTCGTTTAGTTTCCACGTGCGGCAACCGTTCTCGACAGCGCGTGCGAAAACACTGTCGCGTCTTTGGACCTCGTTATGTTTTAAGTTGAGAGTTCTAGTTATTAAACGATAGGCAAAGGTGGTCGGAGAGAATCGTATTTCTGTGTTCAAGTTTTCGAACCATAGTGCGCTAAGCCTCGCTAGTTCTTGTTTTCTTGTTACGTCGGCTTGTCGCGCTTCTTGAAAAGAGCAGGGCGGTGCGTCTGCGTAGATTGTTTCAGCTAGTTGCAATGCGTCTTTTAACGCTTGGGATGTGCCGGCGCCAATGGAGTAGTGCATCGCGTGGGCGGCATCACCAATGAATATGGTGTCGCTCTCGTTCCACTTGTCGCGTGCTACGGTGGCGAATCGTTTTTTGCTGGTTTGTGAAAGTACTTTGCAGTTTAACATGTCCTCAACAATGTACTTTGCATCAGGAAAGTCATGGTTCGATTCAAAGATGATGCTACTTCGATCTTTGCTGTGTGGGTATCCATGGATGATTGCATTTTGGGCGTGGTCGGTAATAGAGGCAAATAGAAAAGCTCCCAAAGCTCTGTCTGCTTCCATCCATGTAAATTGGTTTTCGCTATAAGATTTTTCATGCTCTTGCGCTGGGTGAGATGCTCCTTCCGCAATAATCTTTAGGTCAGCGTTGTTGTTGCTGTTGAACTTTTCTCGAACAACTACTCCGCCCAACATGCCAAACTCTTCCTCAAGAACCTGTAGCAAGCGACTTCGGGCGATCGCACGCATTGGGTTATTCTTGTAGACGGTATTTTGTTTTTTATGAAAAATCCTAATTTGGTTCCAACTGGCAAAGTGTGGAACCATGCGCCCCCATACGCTGGGCATCTTTTTTTGCAATGCCGATGCAAGAGCTGGTGGGATTACGAGCCCAAAGCCGCCGCTATTATCTTGGTTTTGTTCCCATAACGTTATTTGAGCTTTTGGGTCCTTCTGCAGCAGCGCGATACCTGCAAATAGTCCCGCGGGACCTCCCCCTGAAATTGATATGTTTTTCTTGGACGGCATGGCCGACTATAATTCTAACAGTTGTTTAGCGAGTATTGGCGCGCGTCCTTCATCTTCATGTTTGAAAAAGAAGTAACTGTCGTTAAAGCCAGCATCCTCACAGAGTTCAATCCACATCGCGAGTTCTTCATCACTGTAGTTGTTTTTACGAAGTCGCAAATACGCCCAGTCACTTGTCTTTGCTATTGCGTCGCCGCTCATCGCGAGGCAACCATTTTCATCGTCCATCACCACCATCGCAGCGTTTCTTTTTTCTAGCTCGGACCAAACCGCAGGAACGTGCCAGCTTGGGTGCCTAAATTCGAACGCCGGGCGAATCTCGGCAGGGAGCAGTTTCAGAAAACCCTGAAGTCTCTCCAAGTTGAGCTTCGCATTGGGCGGAAGTTGAAAGAGGAGGGGACCCAGGTTACCTCCCAATACTTCTGCAGCTTGGCAAAAGTATTGCAGCGCCTCATGGCATGTCTCGGGGTTCAAGCGAGAAGAGTGAGTGATCCGTCGCGATGCCTTAAGTGAAAAGGTGAAGCTACTGGGGACGGTGTCTTTCCACTTTTCGAGCATTTCAACTTTTGGCAAGCGGTAGAAAGTGTTGTTTATTTCTACGCAAGAGAGTTGTTTTGAGTAGTAGCTCAACCAGTCTTTACTTTTTACGTCTTCAGGATAAAAAGAACCGACCCACTCCTTGTAGGAAAAGCCGCTGGAACCTGCGAATACCTTCATCGCCTGTCGCGGTAGGGTGTTTTCTCTTGAAATGAGACGCCAGCTTTCTTTAGCTCTTGCCGCACTTCCTCTACGGTCCCTGTCCGGGCCTCTCCGGTCGACATCAATACCGTAGCTTTTTGATTCTTACAACGTGAAGCGGCCTTTGCCGGAGTCACTTTTTCGTCTCCGTGAAAAACCCCCTCGCCGGAAACTACGATGGCACATAATGCAGCAGTTTGTTTGTTGTTGTCGGTAGCCTTCTTTAGACCAAACCAATTGAACTGAAAGTGCCCAACTAAGAAGATGGCTATCGCAGCAACTACGAGGAGTAAAAGGATTTTTGGAAAAATTCTACTTTTCTTTTGGTTGGTCATTGTTTAGTGCTTTCTGCATGTTGTGGCCTATGACCACAACCAAGGCGTTGTGAGATTGGTAACAGCGATGCTCTTCGTTTTGCAAGCCGGATGAAAGAGCAATTGGGAAGTCTGCCAGAGGCTGTTTGGTGCTCACAACCAATATTTTTCCGGAAATCGACACATGAGCCGCAACAAGCGAGCAGAGTGACGAACTAGGTTGCTCGTTGGCTGTGTAAATAAGCTCTACTGCAGGATCGGGGTCCACTGTCACTAGTTTGGAGGCAATCAGCTTACCGTTTTTCAACGCTATCTGACCAGACTTGTTGACCCATACTTCTACGGTCCCCCTGGACAGTAGGGCGGAAGCTGTTTGTTGTTCGATGAGCGTTGGGGGAGTTGACGGGCTTTCTGCTACGGATTCGCGCAAGATGGCGGCTTGCAGCAGCGCAGCGAAGGTCAATATCAAAACCACGTCGAGAAGAGACGTCAGAGAAGAATATTGGATTTTTCGTCTACTCATCGCGCAGCCTCATGGATTGCCACGCCATTATGTTTTTTTCACCAACGTCGGTCCAAGCGGCCATTTTAGTGCCGAATCTTGCCGTTAGAAGAATGGATAAAGAGAGTCCCGCGACGGTAGTCCAGACTGCAAGGCCCATCGGTTGAAGCAGGTCGGTCACATCACCAGAGGCTGCGGTGATAGAAAGTCCTAGTCCGACGACGGTGAATAGTAGGCCTATTTGTCTGAGTAAGTCGACCCAAAACGCCAGCGCAGGTTCTAACCTCTGCACGCGCATCTCCCAGCCTTGAACGCCACGGTTTGCCCACGCATGTTTTGTGCTGGCGCGAACCGCTTCGACTTCGTCTCTTATTTTGTCGAGCTTCAAAGTGGACGCGGGCTTTTCGCCTCCTCCAATAGCATCGTAGGCTAGGTAATCTGCTAACGTTCTTACGTATTCGAGTTCCGAGCTTAACTTAGAGTACGCATAGGTAAATACTAGTACAATCAACAACAGAGCCATTGAAGTAAAACCCCATCCGAGAAAGAAGCCCGACATAGCGCCATGTTAGCTCTGTCGTTGTTGCGGCGCCACTTGCGGGAGTCTCTATCTCGTCACTTCTTGATAAATTTCTCTAAGCCCGTAATTACAGACTCAAAATCAAATGAGGATTCAAGCATCTTTGCCATGGGGTTACCGTTGGCTTTAAGATGGTCTACAGCATTCTTGATTGTAAATTGCCGTGCCGTTAATTTTGTAGTTACTTCTTCCCATTGGAGCGGCATTGATACTGCCGCTTCTTCCACAGGTCTTGCACTGAAGGCACTAATAATTAACTTGCCGTGCCCATTTTGTCCCCAGTCAATGTACACGCGGCCATGTCTCTTTTCGAGTGTTCTTTCTGTTGTCGATACGTCGGGTAGTTCCGCCTCAACTAGGGACGCAACAAGCCGTGCAATCATTTTACTCTGGTTATGGCTGCAAGCCCCCGCAAGGGGAAGCAAAATGTGAAGACCACTGGAGCCACTTGTTTTAGGGAAAGACTGAATTCCAGCCGCATCGCAAATTTCTTTGACTTTCAAAGCTACTGCGACCACGTCTCGGAATGGCGCTCCTTTTGGATCTAGATCAATGACGCACCAATCCGGTCTTCCTTCGTTTGGAAGTCTTGCGGCCCAGACATGGATGTTAATGACCGCCATGTTGGCGAGATAGATAAGTGAATCCGCACCGTCGCAGACAAAATACCTTATGTGCCGCTGGGTACTTTCGCTCCAGACTTGTTCGGTTCTAAGCCACTCGGGGGTCCATATCGGCGCGTCCTTTTGAAAAAATGACTTCCCGTGGATTCCATTAGGGTAACGAGTCATTACAATCGGTCTGTCTTGCAGTAGAGGAATAAGCCATGGTGCGACTTCTTCGTGATACCGAACGAAATCTCCTTTGGTGTACTTGAGCTCCGGAAAAAGAACTTTGCTTTGGTTTGTCAGGTGGACACGGTTCACGACTGCGGCCTTTTGGATCGAATTTCGGGCCGGAGAGGATGGACGTTCGTCCATCGACTCTGGGCTGTCGCTCAAACCTTCCCACACAGGAAATCGTAGATGCGACTCGGAACTCAGCATACGGTAACTTACTTGTGCAAGGAAGGTAGGTTCGATCCAACGTCCATTTTTTACAGGAGCCTGAAACGGTGGTTTCCACGTTGGTACGTTATCGAGTTTTTTCCTTAGGTTTGTGAGCTCATCTGAAGTCAGACCGCTACCAACTCGTCCACGATAAATCCATTCCTCGCCACTTCGGTGCGCTAAATGCAGTCCGCCCAATCCGACTCTGCTGCCCTCAGGTTCAGTATAACCGACGATCCAAAAGATCCCAGTAATGTTGGCGACAACCCTTTGCCAATGGTCACTGCGTTTTTGAAGGTAAGGTGAGTTTTTCTTTTTTGCGACTACGCCTTCAAGGCCCATTTTGTTTGCTGCGTCAAAAAAGGCTTTGCCGTTTCCTTCCATCCCTTCAACGTAGCGGATGGCGCCGGATTGAGGTATGAACTGCTTAAGCAATGCTTTCCGTGCGTGCAGCGGTTGTTTTGTGATGTCTCCACCTAACGATAACAAGTCGAAGACCATGTAGCTTAGTGGGAAGTGCTTCGCCGACCGTTTGATGTCTGCGGGGTTTTGATGTTGAGCTCTCCGTTGCAGAAGATTAAAAGAGGGTTTGCCTTCTTTGTCAAAGGCTACTATCTCTCCGTCGATGATAAAGTTGTCGACGGGGATCCGGCCAAGACCTCTGGTAATCTCAGGGAACCGTTCAGTTGCGTCTTGACCGCTGCGGTACCGGAGCTTTACGGAACCATTGTTTTTGCAAGCTAGTAGTCTAAATCCATCGTACTTGATTTCAAAAATGTGGTCGTCGCTGTCAAACGCTTCTAGGTTTGTCGTGCAAAGCATCGGTGAAATTGACTCGATGTTAAGTTGTGTTTTTGGCGGAGGAGTGACTTTGATCGCGTTGAAACGTTTGTCTCCATTTTTCAAGTCTTGCAACTCCCTTCCAGAGAATACAGACGAGCTAGGGAGTTCTTTGTCGCTGGCAGCATCGTCTCGCTTTTTGATCAAAAGCCAATGGTTAGGGCCATGGTTGGCGGTCCGCACTAACGTGAAGGAACCACGTAGCTTATATCCATGGAGTGAAAATTTTATTTCACCATCCTTTTTTAAATCAACCTTTGGGTTTTCTGCGACAAATCTCCCGTAGTCCCAAACCAGCGAGGGGCCAGCGCCGTAGTTTCCTTTCGGAATCATGCCTTCAAACATGGCATACTCCAAAGGGTGTTCTTCTACGTGTATCGCGAGTCGTTTGACGTTGGGGTCAAGTGTTGGAGGTTTAGGTATGGCCCAAGACGTCAGCGAACCATTAATCTCAAGACGTAAGTCCCAGTGAAGTCTTGTAGCGTCGTGCATGTGAACGACGAATATTCCCCCTGCACCATGAGTTGTTATTGCGCCACTGCCGAAAGGTTCAGTGGTGCCTTCTGCGTTACGCTTGTCTCGGTAGGCTTTTAGGGGGTCTTCTTTATTTGCTTTTTTGGAAGGCATGCTACAATTTTCCGATGGCAGCAAGAGCAATTGGTAATGCAACGGTTTCTTTTGGGTTGGTTTCGATCCCGACCAAAGTGTATACGACCAACAAGACCGGCGCGAGTATTAGATTGCGAATGATGCACCCTGAATGCGCTGTTCCGCTAAAACAACAATACATTAGGCCTGATACAGGAGACGTGGTGGAGCGCTCAGAGATGATCAAAGGCTATGAGTTTGCAAAAGGGCAGTTTGTACAACTGACCGGAGAAGAAGTAAAAGCGCTAGATGCGGTCGGCAACAATGCAATCGAACTTGCAGAGTTTGTACCGGCGAGTGAGATGGAACCACTTTACTTGGAAAAGAGTTACTACTTGGGCCCCGATAAAGGCGGCGAGCGAGCTTATCAACTTTTAAGAGCCGCCATGGTAAAAACCGACCTTGTGGGGGTCGCAAAGTATTCAGCACGAGGTAAGCAGCACACGGTAGTAGTTCGACCGTTTGCAGAAGGCGGCATCATCATGCACCAACTTCGCTATGCTGATGAGATAAAGTCTTTTGATGAGATTGAGCTGGAAGAAGGGGCAGAAGTCAGCGAGGCCGAACTAGGGCTCGCCGTTCAAATCATTCAACAGATTGCTCAAGAAGAGTTTACACTCGATAAGTACAAAGACGAAGTTCGTCAGCGGGTTCTCGATCTGATTCAGTCGAAGGTCGATGGAAAAGAAATATCCAGCGTGCCGCAGACGTCAGCGGGACAAGTTATCGATCTAATGGAAGCACTCAAAGCTTCTATCGGTGGTGAAGCCGAAGAAAAGCCCAAGAAGAAAAAGAAGACCACCAAGAAGAAGGCAGCGAACGATTAATGACTCAGTTGCAGCTTTGAAGGGCCACGAGAATGTCGTCGGCTTTGTCAAGCGAGGCTAGGCACGTGTCGCTGACTGCATTGATGTCGATGTAGCTGTAGCTGGCCTTATGGTACGCTTCGCGAATAATTGCCGACAGATTATCACTTCCTTGGCAGTTACACGCTTTGGCGCTAGCAGAGAGTTCCTGTTTGTTCTCAATGAAACTCTTTGAAGAGTTCTCCAATTTCGCCAACGTGTTTGTAAATGCCACGCACGTTCCCGCTGCAATCTCCATGCTACTTTTTAGAGAAGCCCACCGCGCATTCCCCTTCAGAAGATTGGCAGCACCGATTTTGGTTTGAGCCCACTCACTGTTGTTGCTTGGCATATTTGTGGTGCCTTCAAAGACGATTCGCAACTTCTTATCTTTGGCTTTCGTCGCGAACGTCGTGAAGTCTTTCAACGGAGTTTGTTTTGCCAGTAGCAGAGTCGCATGGGTTTCAGATGCAGAGTATTTACTGTTGCCTATCCCAACCAGTTTCTGATCGAGCGTTATCGGCATTCGCGTCCCCTTAGCCTTGGAGGCGAAAAGGTTCGGTACTGGCAATGTCGTGGGTAAAATAGAGTCCAATGCTTTTTCGAACTCTGCGGGGCACTGCACCTTCGCGATTTGCGATGCTGCAGAGGCTTTTTCAATCGGCTTCGCTACTTTTGATGGACGGTTGGGCATCGCTGCCATTGATGGCGGCTCAACGTCGTCGCAACCAGTAGAAAGTAGTAAGGGAAGCGTAAGTAGAGTTAGCGGTATCCTCATGGCCGGAGTATAGGCAGGATGCCTTCAGCAGCAAGTAGATTCACCGATTTGAAGACTATTTTCGCTCATCTGTGGTAACAGCGGTCATGGGCTCAACCCCGCTGTCAAAACCCGTATTGGCGATTATCACGGCTGCTTTTGGCTTTAGCTGGGGTTTTGTCATTGTGAAGTCCGTAACGCTGCCACCGGTTTGGATCGCCGCATATCGGCTGGCGCTTGGGGCTACCGTCTTGAGCACTGCCAGTGCATTGACCAAAACGAAATTTCCTCAGTTTAGCAAGTGGGTCGTAGGTGCGGGGATATTTTTCGGACTGCACCAAATTCTTTACATCGAGGCAACACACAGAACCTCAATTGCCGTCGTGACCGTACTGGGGGCTGCAAAACCTCTGCTCGTTGCTTTCCTGGGAATCTGGTTATTAAAAGAACGCCCACCAAAAGCATTTTATGGGTGGGCCGTAGTTGCGGCGGTTGGTGTAGTTTTGTTGGTGGCGCCGAAGCTGATGGCCGCGGAAACCCACTGGCAAGGAGATGCGATAGCATTGGTGAATCTGTTTGTACTTGCGCTATATTACATCTTCGTCAAGCAGTGTCGCGTTAGCGGTGATGCGCCAACTCTGTCGCTGACCGCGAGTATTCAGTGCATTGGCTTCATGACCGTGATTGTCCCTGCGCTGGTGACCGGATTTAAACTTCCCAGTTTAACGAACTTTGGACTCGTCGCATTGATTGTGGTTGGCCCAGCCAATGCGCATCTGTTAGTTAACTGGGCTCTCAAGAAAGTAAATGCAGCTGTTGCGATGTTACTGCTGGGGCTTATTCCAGCGCTGGCGAGTCTTTGGGCTTATCTCATTTTGGGGGAAACGCTCACTTGGATCCAAATTTGCGGTATGGCAATCGTCTTTGTTGCTATTGGGTTTGCTCAGATGTTGCCGACTGAAGATGTTGCGTAACTCCGAGTCATGGCAGATGTCTTAACGGGATAGGGGAGCCAATCTTTTGGGGAAGCTGTACTCTTGGATGCAGTTTATAGCGCGAGTCTTCGCATCACTTTGCCGTTTGGAGAGACTGTAGCGTCCCAACTTCTCTACCTCGTCGTCGAGTTTTTCTGCGGCCTTCGTTAAACACGCGGTAGAGTTGCAACCGCACACTTCATCTGCCAACTTTTCGAGCTTGGCGGCGTCGTCACAAGCAGCCAGGGCGAGAGCGAACGCGAACGCTAACGCCAAGAAAAATAACCTCATGCGAGTTGTTTAGCACCAATATTACTTGGGGCATGGCGATTTTGGCTATGCAGTCATGCGCACTGCGCACGAGCTGGGCACGCCGGGGCAGGCTGGGGATAATTTTTCGAGTTCAAGCGCGACTTTAGCTCCAGGGTAATGAACTTTTATCTCTTCGATTATTTTTCCGGCGATCGTTTCCAAAAGGCGATGGGTGGACCCCGTGCCGATGCGTACGACGATGCCGCAAAGCGCTTGGTAGTCGACCGTCTCACTCAGTTTGTCAGATTGTGCCGCCTGAGTTAGGTCCGCGGCAACAGAAAGACTAACTCTAAATCTTCTAGTAGAGCGTTGTTCTTCTTTGGTCCATCCGTGATTGGCTTCAAATTCGATGTCGCGAATGAGTATTGCGTTATCAAATGGAACGTGCATCTAGCTTCTCGCAAGTTTACGTTTGATCATCTTCTTCTTGAGCGGCCCCACAAAGTCGACCATAAGCTTGCCGGTCAAATGATCGTACTCATGCAGCAGACACCTGGCCAAGAGGCCTTCGCCAGTGATCTCAAACCAATTGCCATCTAAGTCTTGGGCTTTCACTGTTGCCACGTACGGGCGCTCGATAGGAACGTAAATGCCCGGGAATGAGAGACATCCCTCATCAGCAATTTCGATGTCATCGCTACGGCTTAGGACTTCGGGATTCAAGAATGCCACTGGGGGGGCGTTCTTATCCTTTCCGGCCAGTGCCGCGTCAACGAGAAACATTCTCCTGGAGTCTCCAATCTGCAGCGCAGCGATGCCAAGCCCGTTAGAAGCGTACATAGTGTCTGTCAGGTCCCGGTACAGCTCTTTGGTATCGGGTGCGGCTGGATCAATCTCCACGGAGTCTTGACGCAAGCGATCGTCAGGCCAAACGACTATGTCTCTAACTGCCATGGGCCGACGATATGATGACGCCTATTCTGTGTCAAATACGATGATCGCTTGCGATTGACAGTTTCTCTTTTGGCTCCTACAACCGCGTCTCATGGCTATTGTTCGATACGCTCAATCAACCCTGCCCACCGAATACGGCGATTTCCGTATTGTGGTGTACCGCGATGGAACGGATGAGCACGTGGCTATGGTCCGCGGAGACGTCGAAAGGCAAGAGGTTTTGGCTCGAGTTCACTCCTCATGTTTGACCGGAGAAACCTTGGGATCTTTGAGGTGCGATTGTAAAGCTCAACTGGACTTGGCGATGGCGCGTATCGCTGAAGCCGGGGCTGGGGTGATTCTCTACCTTTTGCAAGAAGGACGGGGCATCGGTTTGGGAAATAAAATCAAAGCTTACGCCCTGCAAGACCAAGGAGTCGACACCGTCGATGCGAATGTAGAGCTAGGATTTGATCCCGACCAGAGAAGTTATCGACTGGCGGGAGATATGCTAAAAGACTTGGGGGTTGGAAGCGTCGCTTTGATGACCAACAACCCTAAGAAAGTGGAAGGCCTTGCCGCTGAGGGCATTGAGGTGGTGAAGCAAGTGCCTCATTGGGTTGGAGAAAATCAAACCAACAAGGACTACTTGCAAGCCAAACGTAGACGCATGGGGCATTTGAAGGAGTAACGACATGGATCAAGCAAAAATTAAAGAGGCACTTAAGAGCGTTGTCGAACCAACATTTGAAGACAACATTGTAAAACTACGGATGGTTGGCAAGATTGAGGTCGATGGAACCTCTGCTTTGGTAACTATCAAACTTCCGACTCCGGCGTATCCAAGTGTTTCTAAACAGCAACTAGAGAGCGATGTAGTTGCTGCTGTAAAAGGGGCAGGGGCTAGTAAAGTGGTGGTCAAGTATACGATTGAAGTGGCTCACTCTCCCGCGCCTAGCGATAAAGCGCTGCTAAAAGGCCCCAAAAACGTCATCGCCGTAGCCGCCGGCAAGGGCGGCGTTGGTAAGTCAACGGTTGCGACCAATCTCGCTCTTGCTCTCGCAAGACATGGTGCGCAAGTGGGGATTTTAGACACCGACGTCTTCGGCCCTTCCATTCCTACCATGCTTGGCAACCCTGAACAGCCGGCTGGTCCTACCGATGATAAGAAAATACGGCCTGCCATTCACTACGGAATCAAAGTGATGTCCGTGGGATTCTTTGTCGACAAACAAGAAGCCGTAGTGTGGAGAGGGCCAATGGTCCACAGGTTGTTGCAACAATTGCTTGGTGACGTGGAATGGGGAGAGCTGGATTACTTGATTTGCGATTTGCCGCCAGGAACCGGTGACGTCCAACTTTCGCTGTCGCAGCTGATTCCTATTAACGGTTCCGTGATGGTTACGACCCCTCAGGAAGTGTCCATCATCGACGTAGTAAAAGGGATTTCAATGTTTGAGAAAGTAGAAATACCGATTACCGGAATCGTTGAGAACATGGCGTACTATCAGTGTCCGGCGTGTGGTCACCATGATGAAATCTTTTCTCGTGGTGGTGGAAAACGATTGTCGCAAGAGATCGGTGTTCCGTTTTTGGGTGAAATTCCAATCGATACCCGCATTCGGTATGGTGCTGATTCTGGTGCTCCGATAGTGATTTCTTCTCCCGATTCGGTACACAGCCGAATGTTCATGGATATCGCCAGCCAGGTGGCGATGCATATCGCAAAGCCTATCGTAAAAGCACCAAAACGCAGCACTCGTCTTGCGGTAATTAAATAGTTGTTTGGTTGCGTCTTGCTCTAGAGGTCAATGTAACTTTTCCCGAACACTGGGAGGATTCGAGGCAAACGCCGGTTTCGGGATCAATTCTCCAGTAGTGTTTCGGGCAAATAATGTACCCGTCCTCTAGAAATCCTTCCGACAGACTAGCTCCTTGATGGGGGCAGGCGTCCGGTAGGACATGGAGTCGACCACCTTCACCTTTAGCAACCACCACGTCTTTTCCATGGTGGGTTGCTTTCGCCAAACTCCCACGAGGGAGTCGCTTGGCTATTTCTCTCACTGTGGCCACCTGGTCATAGTAGACTCGTTGTCTGACAATTATTTTCGTTTTGGTCTGCGGTTTTCGACGTTGGTCCATACGAGCCTGTCGATTTTGTTTTTCTTGGCCCACTTGTGACCAATTTTTATGGCCTTTTGATCCGCTTTGGAATCTAGCTCCCTATGGGACATAATGGAGTTGTAGTGCGCTCCCAACCGAGAGATCACCCTTGGTACCGTCAAACAGTACATCGCGACCCCCCACAAGGCATTGCCAAAGTCAAAACTATCCATCGCAACATCACTTCCTGGAAGCGTCGCGAGATCTGCATAGCTTTCGTTGCTGTAATCCATTTGACCCCATCCTTGTTCCTTGGCGTAGATGAGTTTCTGCGTTCCAATTTGGTTGTTTTTCAGGGGACGATCCAGTACTCGAACTAATTGTTCGATTGTCCAATCGGTAATTGGATGTCTCCCCACGGTTTTGTAAGTCAGGTCGCCGTCTTGCTTTCACGTGACCGTCAAATGAAGCGTAATTGCCAGTTGTCTTTAGTATGAGTTACGGCGATCGGAGCATGTCGCTTGGCAACGAGCCCATTTGTCAGCTCAGCGACGCATGAACCGGCGGTCTGCTTTACTTGGCCATACAAGACGATCAATTCTGTTCTCTTCAGCCCATCGGTGTCCAATTCTGATGGCGCGTTGGTCAGACTTTGTGTCCATCTCTCTGTGGGAGACGAGAGAATTGTAATTCGCTCCCAAGCAAGCAACGAATTGCGGCACCATCATGCAGTACATTGCGGCTCCCCAAACCGCGTTGCCAAAATCAAAGTTGTCCATGGCGACATCAGACCCTGGAAGTGTGGAAAGACTGTGCGTAGCTGAGGTACGGCTGTAATCCATTTTGCCCCATCCTTCTTTTCTAGCATAACCAACACCATCTCCTGCTCCGGGTTGAGTCGTTGGGAGCGAATCGCAAAAAATTTTTACGAGCTCGTGGGTTTCGAACTGTTTTATAGAGATGCGTGTGCCGACGTTTAGGCGAGATAGCAAGCCGTCTTCTACTCCCAGATAGCTTTGAAAGTGGATCGGGCTATCGTCGTCTTGCGTATCGCGCGTACTTTTTCGCTCTCTGCGTTGGTTACTCCGTCTTGCCTTTTTCGCGAAACGTTTTTCGTGAATGTTGGCATCGTAGTCGTTGGGGGCGTGCAGTTTAAATACCGATGTGGGACCAATCAGGTTACCACTACCAGGCGTGATAGAGCCTACCCTGTAGGTACTTGTTCCATCTGAGTTTGGGATACCTCGTCCCAAATGGAGGTCCAGCTCGGCTAGGTTATCAGTCACGTAAGAGCTACGGGGAGAATTGTCCCAAACTGGCATAGTTGAAGACACGGTCTTCTTTTCGTTCGAGTCGGTAGTTGTTCCACGGTGCATTCTCACGTGAATGAAGGTACCGTGTAGGTAATGGTGGGACAAGGACTCTTTTGAAGCTCGTAATTTTCGCTAAGTGCATGAAAGTACGTGATTTAGTAATGTCTAAAACTGCTAAGGCCAAACCAGACGATCGATTTTATTTTTTTTCGCCCAATTGAAGCCCATCTTAATCGCTTTCTGATCCGCGCGAGTATCGAATTCTTGATGAGATTTGACTGAGTTATAATGACCACCTATCCGAGCGATAACTCGTGGAACGTTAAGACAGTACATCGCTGCTCCCCACAAGGCATTTCCAAAGTCGTAGTCGTCCATAGCGATGTTTGAGTCAGGAAGGCAGGCGAAGTTAGCGAAGAACGAAAAGTTGGCGACGGCGCCATAGTCCATTTTGTCCCACCCTTGTTCTTTGGCGTATTTTATTCCTTTTACAAGTTTTGTTTGAACGTCAGGGAGAGTCTCTTGAAACGTTTTGACAATTTCTTCGGTGTTGAACTGTTTCAGGGAGATTTTCGAACCAATTGTTACGTCAGCAAGTTTTCCATCTTCAACACCAAGAAACGTCTGAAAGTGGATTCCCTCGGTGCTCATGGACGACTTTTTGCTATCGCGTTTTTCTTTTCGATGTGTCTTATTTTTTAGTCGCTTTTCTTTGCGCTTAGAACGCTTTTCTTGCTTGTTCGCGTCGTAGTCGTTAGGTGCATGGAATATATAAGTTCCGTCTGGGGCTATAATCTGACCACTTCCTGAAACCATACCAGTTACTCGATAGACCTTTTGTCCTCCAATTGGCACGTGAGCGGGATCGGGTTTGACATGTAAGTCGAGGGTTTCTAAGCTCTCAATTAGCTCGGGTTCTTCATCTCTCGCCCAAATCGGTGCATCTGCCGGCTCTTTGGTAGCTGTGTGCAGGACGGGTGACTCAAGGCCCTCACGATGAGTCTTCATACTCAATTTTACGGTAGGAAGGTTAGGGCAATCAAGGAGTTTCTCCTGCCGGACGATTGCGATGTCTAAGCTGCCGTAAATAGTGGTCTGCCAGCACTAACGCTGTCATCGCTTCCACTATCGGCACCGCCCGTGGAACCACGCATGGGTCATGGCGTCCTTTTGGCTGCAGTGTTACTTCGTTTCCTTGCTCGTCGACGGAGCTTTGCTTTTGCATGATTGTAGCGGTGGGCTTAAAGGCAACTCGCATGGTGATAGGCATTCCATTGGAGATTCCCCCTTGAATGCCTCCTGAGAAATTGCTGGTAGTAACCGTTGCTCCGTCTTTCACGGCGAAAGGATCATTGTGCTCGCTACCTTTTAGGTCCGTCGACGAAAAACCGGAACCAACTTCGAAACCTTTCACTGCGGGTAACGACATCATTGCTTTTGCCAGGTCAGCTTCCAGTTTGTCAAATACAGGCTCTCCCCAGCCCGCGGGTGCTCCCGTGACCGCGGCCGCGATCACGCCTCCGAGTGAGTCACCAATTTTCTTTGCTTCAAGTATTGCTCGCGACATTTCCTCAGCTACTTCCACGGAAGGGCACCGAACGGCGTTTGCATCAACTGCGTTTCTAGTCGGAAACTCGGCTGCTACCGCGCGAATCGTGTGAACTTTTTCAACCCAAGCCACAATTTGCACCCCATGCCTAGCGAGTAATTGTTCGGCAATACTTCCTGCGGCAACACGTACGGCAGTTTCTCGAGCGGAAGCTCTTCCGCCACCGCTGCTACTACGGATTCCGTATTTCTTCTCGTAGGTGAAGTCCGCGTGCGACGGGCGATAAATAGAAGCAGCATTGCTGTAGTCGCTTGGTTTGGCATTTGTGTTGAGAATCCGAAATGCTAACGGAGTTCCGGTGGTGACGTTGTCTTGTAGCCCGGAGACAAAAATAACTTGGTCTTTTTCGTCTCGCGGGGTGGTTAGCTTACTCTGACCAGGTCTCCGTCGCGATAGTTGGTGTTGAATCGCATCTACATCTATCTTGAGGTTGGCTGGGCAACCGTCGATAACCCCACCGATTTCTGGTCCATGGGACTCTCCCCAGGTGGTCAGACGAAATGCTTTGCCGAAGGTGCTCGACATTATCGGCAGCTTCCCGCGTGTTTGTATCGAGCAGATGGGCAGCGGGACGAGTTCCTAAAGGTTTGACCGTCGCAACCGCAGAACGGAACAAGGTCTCTGGTGCACATCCTCTTTTTGGCAACGCAAACGCCTGGTGTATCGCTGGTGCAACCTTGTCCTTCGCAAACACCACTGTCGCATTCTTCAGAGGTGAGGCATTGGGTACCGTTTGCGGCTTTGGCACTTTGGCACTCGCCTTTCGTGGCATACCTTGCACCGGGGCATGAGCCAGAACTATGAAACGTGTTTCCATCGCATCCGCAATACGGCTGGATGTCTCGCGTGCACATTCTCTTATTGGGAACGCAAATTCCCTGTCCCTCTTCGCATCCTTGTCCTTCGCAGATGCCACTGCCGCAATCGCTATGTTGCGAGCATTTTTGTCCATCCGCTTTGACTGCTGACAGGCATTGTCCTTTGTTTTGGAATCGGGCAGAAGGGCACGAACCCGAAGCCTGAAACGTTTGCCCGTCGCAGCCGCAATAGGTCGCTAGGTCTTTGGTGCAAACGCGGTCGCGCGGAGCGCATCTGCCGGGAGTTTCTCCGCAACCTTGGCCTTCACAAATACCAGTGGCGCAGTCTGCGTCCGTGTGACAAGCGCTTTGCACAGGTCTTGGATCGGTACTGGTGTAGGGCGTCTGAGGGGCAGGACAAGCCGATAGGCAAGCTAGGACTAAGAGTAATGCCAGGTGCTTCATGCTAGGAGAGTGCCATACCTTACGTCGCAATGCGCGCTCTG
Source organism: Deltaproteobacteria bacterium (assembly GCA_020630875.1). Taxonomy (GTDB): domain Bacteria; phylum Myxococcota_A; class Polyangia; order Haliangiales; family Haliangiaceae; genus JAHDIH01. The sequence goes on from JAHDIH010000005.1 coordinate 190,808, forward strand.
GTTCAAGTTAACCCCGCCAGCGATTGCTATAAGTCACGCTATTGCGGTAACTTATAGGGGTGTCCACGGGGGCGGCCGACGAGCTTTTTCAGCTCTTAAAATCTAAACGTTACGCGGAAGCTCTCAAAATGGGAATTGACGCGCTGCGGACCGATCCGAAAAACAACCTGCTCAGCGTGAGAGTAGCGCAAGCGGCGGTGGCTGAAAGAGAGTTGCGTCGCGCGCAAAATATATTGCTTCAACTGGTGAAGCGCGAGGAAAGGCCTGAGTATTTCGGCCTCCTAGGAGAAGTTCTTATTCGCAGAGGTGACTACGACAGAAGCTCTGCAATTCTGAAACACGCCATCGCACTGGGTGGCGGCCCGCTCGTTGAGGAGCTCTTGGAAGTCAGTCGAAGTCGGGGACAACTACCCGATAGTGTCACGCTGGTTCCTGGAGCCGGCAGTAAGTCGGGTCCCAAGCTACCTCCGCCGTTTGAAGGAGGAGGTGCTCCCGCACCACCGCCACCTCGAAGAGAGAGTACCGCGGCGCTTGATTTGTCGGATCTTGAAATGGAAGAGGAAGCAGGCGCAAGTTCGCCGCCTCCGCCAGCGATTCCTGGTCCTCCACCTAAGCCATCCGCTCCCATGTTTCCCTCTGCTCCAGCGCCCAAGGCAGATGCCGTATTTCCTGCGACACTGGAGCCGCAAGCTGAGCCGATCGCAACTCCGTATCTCAAACCACGAGAGCCCAGCGGTCGCGAGATTATTGCGCAGCGTTCCGTTCGCGAAGCCTCCGTACCCGATCCTCTCGCAGAATTCGTGGCCAAAGAGCAGGGGGGCGCGAAAGTCATGCCGCGACTGTTGGGGCCAGATAAACCCAAGGACGCTGCATCATTGCCGCTTCGTCGTGCTGCTGCTGTCGGACACCATTACATCGGTGAACTGTTAGCTTCTGGTTTGGTAGAGATTCCTTCTATCGGCGGAATGCAGTCTCGTACTGGCAGCGACGTCAAAAAGCACAAGTCAAAGTGGGGCGTGACCGCAGAGCGTTATCTCGCCTTTTTTATTGGCTTGTTTTTAGTAGTTGGTGCGATGTCCGCTGGATGGTGGGTCTACCGTGGCAAAAAACGCCAGGCCATTGCGGAGTCTCGAGTTAGTAGTGCATTGGGAACCGCTACCGACGGGTCGATTAAATCGTTACGCGAAGCGCACGAGTTGGTGAATTCTGCGGTCAAAATTGATGAAGAGCGGCCAAAAACGATCCTGGCTTACGCCGAGGTAGAAGCTGCGATGTTGGTTTTGTACGGCCTCAAAGAGGGGGTTGGTTTGCCGACCCGAATGAAAAAGCTTGAAGGCAAATATAAGCCTGGTGACAAGGGGTACAATAGGTGGCTATTTGCTGCTTCGGTTAAAGAGTTGGTGGCTCCGCAGTCGGAGGCTTCCAATCTTGTGGCGCAAATCGACAGTCTGCCACAAGAAGAAAGCAGTAGCTGGGTGCGCTGGGTTCGCGTTCAGTTGTTGATGAGGCTTGAAAAGTGGAAAGAAGTCGAATCTAGTTTGGAGTTGGCAACGGTCGCCCCGGAGACGGATCCCTTACTTTGGATCGCCAAAGGCGACTTGCTTAGCGACCAAGGCAAGTTGGTTGCCGCCCTAGCAGCGTACGATCGAGTACTGAAGGCCTATCCTCGGCATCCGCTGGCTCTGATTGGTTACTCGATGGCGACCAATGAGATCGGAGTCACCGAGCCTGCAGAGACAATGGAACGTCTGACCCATGAGCTCATGAAAGATTTGAAGCGGGTTGATAAGGAAGAGTACGGCAACTTGGGATCCCGCGGCACAAGTTATCGAGAGATTGCATTGGCCTCCACGAGTATGCTTAGCGAATATTTTTCTGAGGCATCCGAGAGTTTGAAGAAAGTCTCGGATGATGTGGACGCACGAATCCGCGGGTTGGCGATTCTGCAATACTTGCGCACTGGCAATCGGGAACGTGCGTTTGAACTCTACAAAGGCTTGCCAAAGTGGTTTGCCTCCGGCCCTCTGGGAAAACGAGTCACCGGTGCCGTTCACATTGAAAACGGAAGACCTCTTGATGCATTAGAGGTTCTCGGCGAGGACGGTGTTGCGGACAGAATGCTCCGAGGTCGCGCGCTAATGCTTCAAAGCAAGTTTAAAGACGCCGCAGCCATCTTTTCTGCGGTGGCGGACAAGCACACGATGGACATCGAGTTCGGAGCGTGGAAGTGGGCGGCCATCGGCTCCCACTCTTCTGGCGAGGAGTCCTTATCGGAGCTCAGGACCTTGGCTCGAAGCATGAAGTCTCATCGAGGGCGGTATTTGTATGCATCCGTGTTGTTTCAGCGCAACGAATTGGGAGATGCGCAAAGGCAGCTAAGGCGAAGTTTAGAAGATATTTCTCCCGCGGAACCCGCGCCTGATGACGCGCGCTCGAACGTTCTCCTTGCAGCTGTAGCGTTAGATTTAGAAGACATTGCAGAGGCGAAGCGCTATATAAAAGCGGCAAAGCGTCAGAATCCTGACTTTGCACCGATATCCGGCATTGAAGGGCGCCTCGCGTTTCACGGTGGCAGTACCGCAACAGCCAAAAAGCGTCTTCAAATCGTAATTGATGCTGGCTCTGCGGGAATTGGCGACTACGTCGTGTGGGCCAAGCTGCATAGTTCGCAGTTGTCTGTCGCAAGGAAAGCGCTGGCTACCGCGGCAACCATGGGAGCTCCCAACGAGCTGTTGATAGAAGTAGCTGAATCGATAGATCCAGAGCTTGCTCTCGAATTCGCTCGTGGAAACTGAGAGTCTCCTTAACCGCTCGTCTCGGCCCTTGCTTGTCAACTTCGTGAGGCCGCAAACTTTAAACCAACGCGCATCTTTTTGCCCACGAATGTGCGCAAGCAAGTGAGCATCTTGCACAACATCTTCAGCGAGTGAACTGGACACGTAGCGGCTCGCGATGCGATGGAGCAACTGGTCCAAATTGGTACTGTGATGCGTCGATTCCATACCTCTACATGTCTTTACCAGTAAAAAGGTGACCTCGTGAGGGAGATTTTTCTGCTACTTTTAACTTATGAGATTGATGATTTTGGTGCTCCTACTTGTAAGTTGCGGAAAAGACGCGAGTAAAACTGTTCCTGAAACTGTTTCGCCCCCCCAGGCTACGCTTAAACCGAAAGCTAAAGTGGCTGCAAACGTCGAGCTAAGGGTCCTTGGGATGACTTGCCCTGAGTCTTGCGTGACCAAAGTAAAACAGGGTTTGCTTGCAGAAAAGGGAGTCGTGTCGGTAGACATTCAGTACGAGAATCAACTCGCGATGATTGGGGTGGACAAAAGCCGTACGGTTGCTGATTGGAATGACTCGTTGGTGACCGTTTTAAATGACGCAGGGTATAAAGCTTGGCCTACCAGCGATGAAAAAGAACAATCGAAATAGAGGGTTTTCATGTTGCCAAAAAGCTGATAAGTCGGACGAATGATTTTGCGCGTAACGGCTTTGTTTCTGACTTTGGTAGCTTTCTCGGCATGCGATCCTTTGGACCCTGTGGACCCGCCAGAAGTATGCGAAGCAACGCTTGATCCCTCTGATGCTCGGTTCAACCGATACGAAGGAACCTTCGCAGACAACTATTGCGAAGACGACTCTGACTGTCAGCTGGGAGGGTGTTCCAGCGAGGTTTGCGCCGCAGAAGCAACGTTCACGACGTGCGAGGTGGTACCGATGCCAGCGGGAAACTGCGGTTGCGTCGAAAACGAGTGCATCTGGCACCTCTGTCAGTAATTTCTAGCACTTAACCTCTACATTTGGTAGAAGCGTGGACTATGCCTCATATCTATGCAGACATTATTTCGCGTGTAAGCAAGCCCGCTAGATATCTGGGAGGGGAATACCTCTCGGTGCTGAAGGGCGACGACGACGTTTCCGTGAGGATTGCATTGGCTTTTCCAGATGTCTACGACATCGGAATGAGCCATCTGGGGACAAAAATTCTTTACTCCCTTCTCAATAAAACAGACGGTATCGCTGCCGAGAGGGTGTTCACCCCTTGGGTGGACATGGAAAAAGAGATGCGCGATGCCAACTTACCTCTCGTCGCACTTGAGTCGCAAAAACCACTGCATGAATTCGACGTCATTGGGTTTTCCCTTCAGTACGAACTGACTTTTACCAATGTGTTGACCATGCTTGATCTCGGAGGAATTCCGCTCCACGCAAGCGAACGCTCCGACGACGACCCGTTGATCATCGGAGGGGGGCCAGTAGCCACTCATCCTGAGCCGATGGCGCCGTTCTTCGACGCGTTCTTCATTGGTGAAGCAGAAGAAGAACTCCCGGCCATGCTACTGCAGGTTGGCGAACTAAAGAAACAAGGCGTATCCCGCAAAGAACTTTTGATTCAGCTCGCGCAAGAATACCCACTTTACGTCCCGTGCCTCTACACCACCAAGATGGACGAAGACACCCACATGTTGGTGGTTGATAAACCAGTTGATCCGAGAGTTCCGGCTCGCGTGAGACGCGGGTTGGTGGAGGACCTTGGAGACTATCCGTTTCCAGACGATTCGCCGGTTCCCTATGCTGAAGCGGTGTTCGACCGAGCGGCGGTTGAGATTGCGCGCGGATGCACCGAAGGTTGTCGGTTCTGTCAGGCAGGGATGATTTATCGGCCGGTAAGAGAGCGAACCCCTGAGGCTATTGCAGATGCCTTGATCGGTGGTGTCGAAAAGGCCGGGTATGACGAGACGGCATTAACGTGCCTTTCTACTGCGGATTACAGCGCGATTACGCCACTTGTAAAAAACGTCATGGCAAAGCTGCGTAAGCGAAAAGTATCGCTCAGCGTATCCTCACTGCGAGCATATGGCCTCGATGAAGAAATTCTAAACGAGATGGCGAGTATGCGAATCACTGGTCTTACTTTCGCTCCGGAAGCCGGCACGCAAAGAATGCGTGATGTGGTGAACAAGAACATCACCGAAGAACACATCGCGCTCTCTACCAAGCGCGTTTTTTCACGAGGTTGGTCTCGGTTGAAATTATACTTCATGATTGGTTTGCCGTCGGAAGAAGACATCGACGTTCAGGGCATCGTGGATACGGGAGAGCGCATGCTTTCCATTGGCAAAAAGATGGTTGGTGGAAAGGCTTCCGTAACCGTTTCTGTATCGTCTCACGTTCCCAAACCTCACACGCCGTTTCAGTGGTGCAGTCAGGATTCTATTGACGAAATCGCTCGCAAGCAAAAACTGTTGCGCGATCAAATCCAAAGTCGTGCCTTGCGTTTGAAATATCACGACCGCGGCATTTCCTTCGTGGAAGGAATCATGTCTCGGGGAGACCGTCGCATTGCCGCAGTCATCGAAGACGTGTGGAAAAAGGGCGCCCGATTTGATGGCTGGGACGAACACTTCGATGTCGCAGCATGGGGCGAGTCGATAAACAATCATGGTGTTGATGTGCAAGCCTACCTTGGCACGCGACCTATCACCGCTCGACTGCCTTGGGATCACATCGACGTTGGTCTTGAAGATGGCTTTTTGCTTTCCGAATACCGAAAAGCTCTAAAAAACAGGCTTTCTCCACCTTGTGGAAAGGTTGCGGGAGACTTAGTGCATCACACCAACTTGGAAGATGCCAACTCCGACAATAAGAGACTGGTTTGTTACGACTGCGGAATTGGGTGTGATATGGCGAAGATGCGCGACGATCGCAAAGACTATTTGGTGTCACTTGGCGCAACTAAGAGACCAACACCAGTTCAGCTCGCCCCTCGAAAAAAGCAAGGTCGTCCCGAGCTTTTGGTGGAAGACAAACCAAGCTTCCGCTATCGCTTGCACTATGCGAAAGTAGGTCGTTTGGCTTATCTTGGGCATTTGGATCTGAGTCGAGTGATGATGCGTATGTTCCGTAGAGCTGAGATCGAGATGTCTTACTCTCGCGGCTACCACCCCAAACCCCGTACTTCTTTTGCACCAGCCCTTTCTCTTGGAGTTGCCGGCCTTGGCGAATTAGTAGATATCTGGCTGGAGGATGATCTGACAGCAGACGAGCTAGAACGACGGTTGCAAGAAGTTTCGCCTGAAGGTTTTCGCGTTCACGGCGTAACGAAAATGAAAGCGGGGCAGCTTGCCTTGGCGAAGGAGATAGACGCGTACGATTTACTTATCCGTCCCGCTGAAGCAGGGGGACTAGAGTCAAAAGTCACTGCGTTTTCCAATAGGACAAGTGCGCTTGTGACACGAAAAAATAAGGAAATTGACGTACGTAGTTTCGTGCAATTTGCGTCGGTATTAGATGAGCCGCAGATGGTACAAAAGCTTTGCATGGCACTAGGGTGGGAAGACGCGAAAGAATTAGTTTGGGTTCGTGTGACGTTCACCAACTCTGGTTCGACAAAACCCATAGAGGTGGCGCGCGCAATAGGAATCGCCGGCGATACTACGACACCGTCCGGACCGAAATGTGAACTCGCCCGACTAGGATTCCCTGGACAAGCGTTACCCGAATTAATGGTGAACCAACCCGATGTCGTGTCTCATGTTGCGCTTTCGCGATAACTCTCAAAACTAGCCATTGTTCCGGGCGAGAGCTTACCTACATTGTCTCCCCAGATCGGCTTGAATAGTCATTTCAATGGCTTTGATACGTTTGTAATAAATACGAGGATTTGGCCTGACCGCTGCACTGCGTCGATCCACAATATTGACGTTTTCTTAGGAACTTACGTTCACCATCTGGCGTACAATACCTAGGGAATTCTTTTTTGACTGCTGAAGGAAATAATCAAGTCGAGCTTAAGCAAAGTCGGACTCAATCCCAAGATAGGTCGTCGCAGTCGCAACAATCCCGCGAGACGAAAAGTTACCTTGAGCTATCGGCACAGTCTGCATTAGCGAGACCCGAGACCACTGCGGTCAGAGAGTGCATTGAGAAAGAAGATTTCAATGGTGGACTGGACATCTTGCTCGGAATTCGAGGTGAAAAGACGCTGGAGATTGTGGTCACCCAGTTGGATCTGACTTCGGATATCCAGCGTCTGTTTTACGGCTTTGAGTTTGAAGAGCGATGGAATGCTCGGCGAGACGACTGGGTGAAGGTACTTGCAGTACGATCGGCTTACAATCTGAGCTTGCATGTAGATGTCGCCCTCAAAGGCAGGACCAAATCGAAAAAATACGGTCTCCCCCAACTCTTCAAAAAAGGCCAGTTCTTAAAAAGGCAAAGGGCAGACGTTAGTAATCTTCGCTCGCAAGATGCCTACGATGCATTTCAGCTTTTGCGTGCCATGCCAATCAACGATCGACTGGAGTACGGCAGAGTGCCGGCAACAGGAGACGGAGAAATTTCCAATGCAGAGTTGATGATTGAGATGCATCGCAAGCTCAACAAGTCAATGGTTGAGGTTGGCACGAGCATGTACGGCTCTGACGGGACGCAGGCTTCAGAGCAAATGATGTCGTGGGCTTTGTCGGAGGAGTTTTGGTTTAACTCCGATCCGCGTGGGTTGGAGGCCAGTGTACGATTGTTTTGTGCGGCGGGACTAAGAGAAAGAATGCTGGCGCGATTAGAATTGTGGTCGGTGGTAAAAGGTCTTGGTCGTTTAACCGAAGAGCCTGAAAGAAAACTAGCTATTCAACAAGGTTTTGGCGTTCAGGATCCTATGGGGGCAGCTTCAGGCGACTTGGCCGTTTGGGTACGTTCGCTTCGTCGCAGTGACTACATCAATGATGATGACTTTACCCCTGAGACCACCAAGCCGCTTGGCATACTGGGGGACGCTCGTCGAGCAAAAAAATCTGCCAAAAAGCAATACAAAGAAGACTTGAAAAGGTGGAGAAAGGCCAGACGAGAGGCCGAAGCGTCTGGGAAAAAGTTTACCACTCCGAAGCCAGTCAAACCGCGAGGGTTGTTACGAAGCTTGCGTAACAAGAAAAACGGTTTTAGCGTTAAGAATTTTCCGCTGGATCAAGTGGAAGGTTTGTTGAACGAATATGGCCAAGGCGGAACATTCGACTTAACGAACTACGGAAAGCGTAAAGGAGATAAACGTGGTCTTCTTACGAATACCGCCAATATCAGTTTTGACCCCAATCGCGGGAAGTTGGAACTGACTATCTCTGACGCGCAGTTGGAATCCGTACGCTTTCCTTATGAGGACTTTCTGGTTTCTAGTGGAAAAACGTCTGGGCAAAACCTGGTGATCGTCGCGACTTGGCCAACCGCACAAAGTCCTGCACAAGAGTCTTCTGTAAAAATAAAAGCCGACTCTTTAATCGTAAACGATCTAGTCGTCATGCTGCCAGGTTGGGCCGATCCTGAGGGCAATACTCGCGCGGGACAAATTATTGCCGCCGACCGGGTGGAACTTACTGGTGTGGCGTTTAGCCGACAGGAGAACGAAATCGACTTGCTTACTACCACTGACGGAAAAGAAGTTGATGGCGCAGAGGAAGTAATCGAGGCGATAGGGAAAAGCAACCCTTTTCGTCCTTTGTGGAGACACATTTGGAGTGAAAAGATTTATGAGCAGCAAAAAGACATTCAACAAGCATTTTTGGGGAACGGCGCCAGCGCTTTGGGAAGCGCTAGTTTTACAGTGGACGATGCCAAAATTGAAGGGCTTTCGATTGATGGCGTGAGTACCGCCGCAGAAGCGGAACTGCAGTGCGTGAAGTTAGCGTACAGTCGCAAGCCAAGTGTTGTTGCTAGTGAACGAATTGCAGAACTCGAACGTAGAATAGCCGGAGCAGAGATCCAACTAGAAGGATTCGTGGCACAGTCAGAGATTGATAGGCACAGAAGAGAACGCCTTGCGCAAGATGTTCTCAAATGGAAACAAGAAGAGAGTAAGCTAAAACAAAAGTTAGACCGCTGGAGACAACTAGAGGATCTTTATCAAGAGATTTACGAATTTGGCAAAACGAAGGATGCGGCTAAAGAAGCTGGTGTGGGAATTCAAGTGACGGCGCTCACAAGACACATTCGTACTGCGGCAAAGGAGTTAGGCGTATACGACAGCTCGTTTCCTAAAATTGCAGAAAACATAGTACGAGAGCTTGAGCCTGGCCCCTCCGTCAGTATCGCTGTCGAAAAAGCGGAATTAGGAAAGTCAAAGTTTGGTAGTGTCACGTCAGACTCTTCGTCCGTGAACAACCTCTCGTTAGTCACATCCGGTCGCTTGAGAGAAATAGAAGACTATGGGGTGTTTCCGTCACTGGATGCCTCTGCACTGCAAGGGGAGGCGGTTGCCAACAAAGCGGTAAGCGACGGGGACGTTTCGTTGGACGTCGAGTCTTTGGACATGAACAACGGTACTGTTGAGTCAAAACTTTTGACCGCAAAAGCGATAGAAGAGGACCTGCGAAAACTAGACTTCTTGCGTGAAAAAGGAGCGTCGCGGACCTTGGAGGAAGATCGAGTGCTCGAAGAGCAAGAAATTAAGTTCGGAAGAAGCGTTGGTCGTCAACTGACTTACGAAAGCGTGGCCCGAACAATCGTTGCTCTAGAGGGCGACCATGGCCTGGAAGCGATTCGCAACTCTACGTACCTAAGTGCTGAGTATTACCGACTGCAACGGCTTTTGGTACAGGAGGTGGTTCGTTTCGAAAATGCGTCTCTTGATGGTGTCTATCTAACTGCAGAAACTTCGGAGAGTGAGTTCTCTTCCTCTGCTTCGGTCGGAGAAACCCACGTTACCAACGGAGTGATGGGGGATAGGTCGGTCGACAAAGCCTATGCTATTGGCACCTATGCCAATGCCTCCTCTCATACCAATGAAGAAGGAAAGCTCGATCAAATTTCCGCGTCTACTGGTATTTCCGCGTTACGAGCTCAAGGGTTTAATAATGGAGACGGATTGCAGATGGATGAAGCTGGTGCAGAGGGACTGTCCATAGTACTCGAGTCAGGTGAACTAAATACCTCAGCAAGTTTCTCCCTGCGAAAGTTGTATACCGAAGGGGTTCGCACCGAACAACGTATCGCACTGCTCAGGAACCGACAGGGGGAGCTGCGAAAGCTACTTGAGGTTGTGAACGAAACCGGCGGTAATACCGAAGGTGTTGCTCAACAGCTGGAAGCTGTTAGGCATGAAATCCAACTCTATGAGTCCTTGAGAGATCAACTGAAAGCTTTGAATCAAAAGATCGCAGCGCTTGAGTCTCAAATTTCTGTAGTTAAAGAGCAAATTAGTAATCTTCCCAAGTCTGCCACTAAGAGGCAGCTTGTTGCGCAAAAAGATGAACTTCAATTGAAGAAGGTAGCCTTGGACAATGAAGCTCATGAACTTGTGCATTCGGTAGCAAACTATGAAAAATCTTTCAATGCCCAAGAACCAACCTCGTTACAAGACTTCTCCGTAAATGTAGCAATGGAAAAAGGCGTGTCCGATATTGTAGCTTCAGAGCTTTCTACCTTGGATTTGGACTTTTCCGGTGAGATAGAAATCGCATTAAAAAGTGGCCCCTTGTCGGTGCCGACGCTTCGTCTGTCTCAGAGTGAACGAGAGGTTTCATTGGCTGGGGCGTCGATTCCCAGTTTCATTGGATACGCTAAAGTGGAGATCGACCGAAACAAAGATCCTTCTCAAGCGTCTTTTAATGTTTTTCGCGGTGCGACCTTAAAGTCGTTCGATATCCCTGACGTTCGAGCAGACGAGTTTTCGATTAGTGACAAAGACGGAGAAATACTTCAACACGTCCCTAACGTTTCAATTACAGGTTTGAAGGCCTCTGGCATTGAACTGACGACGCTTGACTTTGATAAAATGAAGTACGTCCCAGGGAAACTCGAACTCGAGAGCGTCACGGCGTCGGCATCGGATATGGAAAATGCTATGCGTGGCGGTCTCCGAGTTAGTGGCGTGACCCTCGAGTCGCTTTCTGACGGTACAATTAACTACGAACTTGAGAGTCTTGACGTTGATGGGATTGCGGAGCATTTGGGTTACGCGAAGTCTGCTTCTCTTGATGGCTTTTCCGTGAAAGGTGACTTTTCTAGAGAAGACGGTAGTATGTTAACGACTTTTGGCGTGGATGAAGTCTCGCTGCACAACTTGGACTTTGGCGCTGATGACTATAGGCTGAAGGCGGGGCGAGCAGCACTGTCTGGTGTGAACTGTGTTGTTTCCTCGCAGTGGTACGTGGTCGATGGACATCCTCCAAATGAGTTAAAGAATGCTCATGTTGAAGAATTGACCGTAGATGAGATGAGCGTTGAGAACTTCTCGCTGGTGCAAAATAAAAATGGTGTCGAGTCATTCGGTAACGGAAGCAAGCGTGCCTACAAGAGTGACACCGATGTCTCCATGCGGCTTGCGACACTTCGTGGTGTCGAGCTGAAGCAATTTGGTAGCACCGGATTCGAAGTTGATATGAAAGGTGGTAGCGTTAAGGGATTCAGCGCAACGCTAAAAGAAAACGGTAAGCAGGTTTTGCAAGCCAATGCCAATGCGACACTTAAGACGGTTAACGTAAAATCCGTTGGCGAGATTACTTCGGTTGGTTTGGGGAAACTAAACGGCGACGCCAACGTAACGTTCGGAAAAGACGGAGCTGAAACATCTCTGCAAATGACAGATGGCGGAATTACTAATGTTGCGGGACGTTTGAACCACGTGACGGGCGTGAGTCATTTCACGGGGGATGCTTACGCGAAGAACTTGGATTTTGAGCAAGGCGTAGTAGGCAGTGGCTATTCCCGCCCTCATTCCCTCGGTAGTGCCGACCTTAGAGGGATTGAAGTAACAGATAGCTCCGAAGAACTAGTAGTTTCCATTGCCTCCGGTGAAGGGTCATTTGAGGCCGAACATAACATGAATCGTTACAAGTCTGGGGGGACCTACGACAAGGAAAACAAGGATGAAGCATACGTGCGCAACCGTTGGGACAATGACCAAATAGCTGTGACAATGTCAGAAAAGCGTGCCGACATCACCGCGATTCGAGAAGTTGACGGAGCACTTTGGCTGACACTTCCGGGAGGGTTTCCGCTCGCTAGATTGGATGTTGCGGACGGTCGAGTGAGCGTCAACATGGATGAGGGGATTAAAAGAATATTCGAAGACCGTATTGAAGAAATCCAAGGAACCGCTTGGTACATTCGCTTGTTGAAGCTTATCACTTCTCTGACTCACTTAGAGAATGCTGCAACCGTCTTGAAGGCTAGCGTACTCAAGGTCTTAGAACTCTACGTAAACAAATGGGGACTCAGCTATCTTGGCGGCTGGCATCAGTTTGGAGATAAGTTGGAAGAGCTACTTGAAAGAGGGGGGAGTCTAGAGGAGATACTCGCAAGTCCAACCGTGACCACGGAACTTGGCCAAGTCCTTGCCAACACCATGGCAGAAGGAGTTAGTTGGGCAGAATGGAGTGGAATATTATACGACGCGTTTGATGGAGACTGGGGGCGTCTGACAGCGACGTCTCTTTCGTGGGTGGTAAAAAAGACTGGACAAGGAACGGAATGGGTCGCAGAACGGTTTGGGTACGAAGATGTGACCAACTGGGACGAAGGCGGAGATATGTTTTTGAGACTCCTCGCCGCTGACAGAAAGAGGGATGCTGAAGCGATGTTTCAAGAGCTACTCAAATGGCTGATGGATGTGCAAGTAACCGCGGACCTTTCTGGCAAAGGACCCGTTAGCCTGCAGAGCCGTCAGCCCGGGGCCACTAGTTGGGATACCACTCTGTCAACAGATGTTTCGATGGTGGTTAAAGGAGGGGGGAGTGCCGCAGCAATGAGCTTTGCAACGAGTTTTGATCTATGCGACCTTTCTTCTAGCCAAGGTGGGCAAGAAGTTTCTCTAAATCATCTACATGCAAGTACCAGCAATCTAGCCAATGAAACCGTGGTAACCAACGACGGGACCGGAAGGATTGTTGAGCAAGTTGACCTAAACTCGCAAGGTGATATTCAGGTTGCCTTTGAAGGCTTAACTTACCGCGTAGACAAAAAGGAGGCCAAGAAAGCTGCAGCGTTTGCACCAGAAGGTTCCCGTAGCCAGTCTGAGGCGTACAACCAGTTTGGACGGGTTTCTAGCAAAGATGGTCCCGTATACGACGGCGACAGGATTTTATACGACAAAGAAGATTACCACCAACGGGTCCAAACTTCGCAAAGTCCGACTTATGGCACACCATGGCTTGATCCACGTGTAGTGGATCCGATCAAAAACTGGCTTTTTGACGCGGGCGAAGCAAAAGTAGAAAAGCCCTACGTCATCAAAGACAAGAAAGACTAAGGACAGATATTTCCTGCACCTGGCGTGGGAGGAGTCAATTGCCAGCTAAGCGATAGATTTTCGCTAGTTTCGTCGCTGCCGCCAACTCCATTGCCACCGGTTTGAGATTCGCCTGGCTCAGAGTTGCTGCATCGACTCGCGGAAGTGGTAGCGTTGGGAGCCGGAGCAAGTGATTGCTGACTGGTAGAAGTCTCCGCTGCATAGGTATGGCTGCCCACCAGTAGGCCAGACTTGTCCATTCCCTGATTGGCGCTTCCATAGACTAAGTAATCAACGTCTTCTACACTGTCCGCTGAACCATTCCAACGAAATAGTACGACCATCTCACCATTATTCGTCAGCCCAGAGTTACCAGAGAAGCTACCGCTCATTGCGGGAGCGCCAGCATCGGTACTGTCAAAGTCGAAATCAGGTGTGGTGCTATAGGCTTGTTGAAAGGCGGAAGCGCTCTCAAGTGATATGGTAACTTTTCCGCTAGCAGGAACCGATGCTCCCGCGGGAAAGGATACGACAAAGTCGCTGTCGTTTGGCGGCGTTTGTCCATTGGCCATTGTGTAGTACCCGTTCCAATCAGAAAGGTAGAGACCGGCAAGTGATGCTGCGGTGTTTCCGATGTTGGCGATTTCAATAAACTCCGCACCAGTAGGGGTCGTTACGATTTCACTGAGTAGTAGTTCTGGCGGACTGCAGCTTCCGGGACAAGCTCCACCGCAATCGACGGAAGTTTCTGCATTGACGCCATTTTGATTAAAGTAGCCATCGGTGCAAGTCGCCGTCGTGCAAAGGCCGCTTGCGCCATCTAAACAATCATCGGCATCACTGTTGTTTCCATCATCACAAGTTTCGCCAGCTGAAGCGTTTGTTTTTCCGTCGCCGCAAACCGCAAAGGTGCAATCGGCGTTACAAGCAGAAGATTCCATTCCATCGTCGCAGTCTTCGTGACCTGCGTCTACAAATCCATCGCCGCAGCTGGATGGTTGGCAGGTTCCTCCCACACCATCGGGACAACCGTCTTCATTGGTAGTATTGCCGTCGTCGCAAGTTTCTGGTGGCTGCACGATACCATCTCCGCAACCAGGCGAGCTGCAGGAGTTGTTTTGGCAAAGACCACTAACGCAGTCTGAATCCCCGGCACAACTTAGTCCCGGAGCACAAGGCATGCACGTTCCTCCACAGTCTACGTCACTTTCATCGCCGTCTAATGTACCGTTGATGCAGCTAGCGGCAACGCATTGGCCTGTTCCGCTACAGATTCCGTCGGTGCACATTACGCCTTGGGCTTTAGGGGACGTAACACATCGACCCGCACTGCAAGTGCTCTCCTCGCATTGGCTAGTCGCGGGGCACTCAGACTTCGCTTCACAGCTGTCTCCTTTATCGGAGTTGCCTGCTTGGGCGCAGCCAAAAAGGAAGAAACCTGCTACCAAAATTAGTCTTGCCACGCGGCGACATTGCCACAACATCGCTGGAAAAGGGGGTGTTTTTTTTATGTCGTAAGCTGCCGAATTTACTCAGCTGCTGCGGATTACTTTGAGTCGCTGCGCTGTGGCTCGCTCGCTGCTGCTTGGTACTTTCGCGATGGGACCAGTTGGTCGGCAAGCTTCATTGGAGAAGGCTTTTTTGTACGCAGCGAAGTTTCCGCCGTTTTTTTCTGCCTCAATTACGGCCAGCCCTGACGCTTGCGTTCCTTGTGCCAGCATGTATTCCACCCAGGCCCATCGTGCCGACGTTGGTCTTATTTCAGCCATTCCCTTCAGGTTTTTTCTCATGATTTTTAAACGTCGATTGACGACGTCAATACCGGCGTAAGGTTGTCCATCAAGAGGAGTATGCCTTTTGGCTACGAATGGAGAAACTCCAAGGGCGATTCTGGGATGATGTTGGTGAAGTTTCTGTATCAGGCTCGTTAGCTCGTCGAAGTCGGCATCTGTTTCTTCTGGGAGTCCTACCATCATGTATACTTTTAAAGTTTTTAGACCAAAAGCCTTCGCTAACTTAGCCGACTGAATAAGGTGGCCGTCGTTGGTTCTACGATCCATAGAAAATCGTAGTTTTTGACTTGCGCCATCTGCTGCAACAGTGAGCGTTCTGTAACCTCCGGCGGCAAGTCCCGCTACGAGTCGCTCTGTTAGCTTGTCGGCGCGCAGAGAAGAGATGCCAACTTCTCGTCCGCTGGCGACCACTGCTTCCACAATTTCTGCGATTTGTGGGTGGTCCGTTACGGAGGCACCGACAAGACCGACTCTTGTGGCATGATCTGGTATCGAAGCCAATACTTTTTCAGGGAGGCCAAGTCGCATCCCCCCGTTGGTACTTCTACGCATGACGCAGTAGTTACACCCGCGGCTGCATCCTCTGACGGCCTCGGTCAAGTGCATGTTAGAAAGCTCAGAGTAGGGGGTGGTGAATTGCGATTGCGCAGGGACGTGCCGCTCGTCGGCTCTGGCAATTGCAGGTACGTTGTCACCGTGAAGGGAAGGAACGTAAAAACCTGGTGACTCAGCTAACAGATTGATGGTCTTTTTTCGATCGCGCCCGCAATTTTCATAGGTTTGAAGTAATTGCCCCACAAGGTCTTCTCCTTCACCTAAACAAATGACGTCAAAGAATGGTCCGATAGGGGCGGGGTTTGAAAACGTTAACGGACCTCCGGCGAAAACTAGGGGGGCTGATTCTGGGCGGTCTTTTGAAAGAGTTGGCAAGCCGCATAGCCTTAGGGTCTTGATAATTCCAGATAGTTCCATCTCGTAGGCTACCGAATAACCAATCGCATCGTAATCGGAGACAGGTCTTAGCGACTCCAGGCACCTAAGCACATCCAACTCATCAGACTCAGGTAATGCGGCTCGGTGAGCGCAAGCAAACTCGAGTTGGTTGACAACCTTGACAATGGAATGGAATCCCAAAGAGGCGGCGGCAATCCTGTAAGGGCTAGGGTAAACTAGCGCAACTTCCAGATCTGCGGAAAACTTTGCCTCGTAGCCAACCTCGGCATCCCTGAATTTAATCAGGGAGTTTTTGTAATTCTGATGCAACGCGCTGAGACTAACAGTCCCAATAGGGGGGTCAAGAGAATTACCGTTCCTGCAGGGCTATATCGAGGAAATTGGCCATGATTGCGATGCCCGCGGAAGAGTCGTGAGTTTGCTCGAGCAGCACTTGTGGCTGAGCTCGCTTACTCCTGGTATCTATTGCGTCCTGCGCGATGATGTCCCACCTACTTTTGAGAAAGGCTCTTGTAATGACCCCAGAGAATTCTGGATGAAACTGCACGCCTCTCACGAAACCTAGTCGATACGCTTGAATAGGGCATCGAGGGGAAGATGCGAGGATGGCCATGTTTTGGGGAATCGATTGCGGAGCTACATGGTCTCGGTGACTAAGGTTTACATGGAACTCAGCGGGGAGCCCCTCGAAAAGCGCATCGGGTTGCTTGACTGTAATCTCGAAACTTCCCAGCTCCCATCCATTCGGATTGACTTCTACCGTTGCCCCCATCGCGTGGGCCAAGAGTTGATGTCCAAAACAAACGCCCAAAACGTGCTTTGACTTTGCGAACGACAACGCGTCACTTGCGATCTTCTCCATCCATGGTTCAAGTTCTGTCACCGACGCCGGCGAGCCAGAAACAATCAATGCATCCGCAGCGAGGAGGGCGTTGCTGTCGTACTGCGTTCTCACATCGAAAAAGCTAAAAGAAACGTTGTCAGGACAAAGAGCTTGGTACCAGGGGAGGTAATCTCCATGTACTTTCGCCACTTCTATTGGAGGCTCCCCCGCAATTGCGATTGCAACGTTCTTCATGTCGTATTTATGACCACTGCCAGGATTTTCTGCAACTAACTTGTCAGGAAATCGCATGGCCTGCCACCCTGTGAGATACTGCTTTCGTGACTGTAAAGTATAAAGTGGACTTGTCTCAAATTTCAGGACATTGGATTGCTGTTGAAGTGACGTTTGTGGCAACGCAAGCGTGTCAGGTTTCTATGGCGGCTTGGTGCCCTGGCTCTTACATGATTCGCGACTATTCTCGGTTCGTTTCCGATTTAGAAGCGAAGGTTGGCGGTGTCGAGGTAGCGAGCCGTAAGATTGACAAACAAACTTGGACCATTGACGCCGAAGAAGGTCAGACCGTTGTTGTCTCTTACAAATTGTACGGCCGAGATCTAACGGTTCGAACCAACCACTTCGATGACAGTCATGCTTTCATGCACTCACCGGCAACGTTTGTCGTTCCCCAACAATCTAATGGCCCATTCGAGCTTAGTTTCGCTGGGGTACCTGCCGACTGGCACATCGTTACAGGACTAGAATTGAGAGGTCGCAGCTATCATACGGCGACGCTTGATGAGTTCATGGACTGTCCGATTCATGTGGGAGGGGACAAACCAACGCAAACGACAGCGGCGGGTAAGCCTATGAGCGTCCAACTTTGGGGAGAGCGTGAGCCATTTAGCTATGTGAGTCGGAAGCAGTTTGTGTCGGACTTAAAGCTCATTGTCGATAAACAAGCCTCTCGCTTTTCCAATGTGCCATACGAAAACTACGACTTCGTTCTAATGCAGTTCGAAAATGGATACGGTGGTTTGGAACATCGCAACTCCTCGATTAACATCCATGGTCTAAAAGCTTTCGCTGATCGCGGGGCCTACTTGGAACTAATGGAACTTTTGAGCCATGAGTACTATCACACTTGGAATGGTAAGCGCCTGGCCCCCAAAGCGTTGCTAAATTTCGATTACAGCCAAGAGGCCTACACGAAATGTTTGTGGGTGATGGAAGGAATCACAAGCTACTACGACAGGTTAACCCTTCTGCAGGTGGGGATGATGAATCCCAAGGAGTACTGCGCTAAGCTTGCAAACGAATGGATGCGTCTGCAAAGTCAACCAGGGCGATTTAGGCAGAGTCTAGAAGAGTCCAGTTTTGACTCGTGGATAAAGCTGTACAAGGCGCACGAGTCCAATATCAACACAACGATTTCTTACTACCTCAAAGGATCACTTGTTGCATTTGCCCTTGACTTAACACTGCGGGCCGGAGGCTCCAGTCTTGATGCCGTCGTGAGTGCGATGTGGAATAAATGGGGGGCAGAGATGCAACCTTACCCCGAGGACCTGTCAGGTTTTTTCTCCGAGGTGTCGGGCGTTGATCTTTCTGACTTCTTTGCTAGGTACATTCAAGGGACTGAAGATCCGCCGCTCCCTGAACTGCTAAATATGCTGGGGCTTTCGCTGAAAGAGAAGTGGCATGATGGGACAGGGCTGACGGATGAACCTTCCATTTGGCTTGGAGTTACCTTACGAGGAGAGTCCGTACAAACGGTGAGGGAAGACAGTCCTAGCTTTGGCTTGTTGTCGCCGGGGGACCAGCTTGTGGCGCTCGATGGCATGCGTATAAAAAGCGGAACCCTTCGTGAAAGACTCCAGTCTCGCACGGATTCAAAGTCTTTAGAGATTCATGTATTTCGGCGGGGAAGATTGGTCGTAGTGGAAGTGCCTTGCGCAAGGTCGCCAGCGACCCGATACCAAATCGTGGGAACTAAGAATGATAATTTCACGCTGTGGTCTGGTGGGCAGTCCGCAGAAGGAGTTTCGTCGGTTAGTAAGTCTCCGAGTTGGTTTTAAGAGAGCGTCTTTGCAAGAAGCAGTCCTGCGGCCAACAGCAAAAGAGAATAGACCGCGATCTTAAAGGTCCGCTCAGGAAGCCGGTGATGGAGCAGTTCCCCTACGATCATTCCAAAAGTCATAGGGATTAGGAGCCATGCAGTCACGGTAATTGAATCGCCGTTGATTTCTTTGGCATAGATCATCCATGCGACGAGTCCGCTGTTAATAAATACCCATACCATAGAGATGGTGGCTCGAAAGTCAGCCTTTTCTAAACGCAATGCTCCGAGTCCGTAAACAAGGAGGGGACCGCCAGTCAGATAAATTCCATGAATGATGCCACCACCCATGAAGGCCGTCTTGGAAACCCAAGCTGGGGGAAGCTGCTCTTGCCTTCCGAAAACGAGTCTAAGTTCTCTAAGTGACAGAAGAATCACCACAATAGCAAATGCACATTTTAGCCAATCGCCATGAGCTACTCTGCTAATAGCAACCCCGGCAATGGCACCAAGCGCCATAAATGGAACGACGCTCTTCAGTAGGGCGGCCCATTTGATGTTAGTTCGATATCGAACTGCTAAGTAACAACACATCGCTAGGCTAAGCGGAAGCATCACCGACTTGATAACTTCAATGTCCGTAAATAGTGCGCCAATCGTTACTGAAATCACCATCGCCCCAAAGCCCGTGATGGTTTGAACGGTGTAAGCAACGAGCGCAATAATAGCGAGCGTGATGATGAGAGTTGGTTCGATATTGCCGAGTTACCATGAGGTAATTGTCAGTGGCAACTCCTTAAGGGCGTCTGGCATACTCTATGGTTGCACGACCCAACAAAAACGCGAGCAGGGAAATCCATACCGCGTGGCTTGTGTGCTCTTGAAGGAACGAAAAAGTGACAATCATTGCTAGCAATCCGACAAGGACACTGTCGCGTAACGTTCTCCCATCGGTTAGCCCTACGAATACCCCGTCGTAGAGGTAAGAGATACAGCCTACGAATACAAGAGGGTATAGCCAGAGGTACACTTTTGTGGCTTCTGTAAGTACCAACGGATTGGAGGAAAAAAGAGGCAATAGATACGGCGAAAGTACTGCGAGTAGTACGCACAAGATGACAGAAAAGCCGAGGGCTAGTCGAAATGCCAGAGAGACTATTTTGCGAACTTCGTTACGTTCTTTGGTGGACGCTTGAGAAACGAGGGTTTCTACGGCTACCGCAAAACCATCCAGTGCATAAGACGTGAAACCCAGCAGTTTCAAAATGATAATGTTGGCGGCCAGGGCAAATTCACCAAGACTAGCCGACCATGCGTTGAACAGGGCGAAAGCCGCATTGAGGGCCATGGTTCTAACAAAGATGTTCCCATGCAGCGTTACGCTTACAACGGCCCCGGCACCTGCAGCGTAGCGTGACCAAAGCCTGTCGCGAAAGAGAATCGCGTAAAGTCCAATAGCTAGCGCTAAATACTGGGCCACAGCGGTGGCAAAGCCTACTTCAGCAAGACCGCCTCCTTGTTTGGTGACCAGCCACCAACTCAATGCAATATTGATGAGGTTTGCCAGAATCGTCAAAAACAATACTAAGCGCACCTTGCCGATACCGATGTAGTAGCCGCCCACGACGTAAAGACCGAGAGATGCTGGGGCGGCCCAAATTCTTGCAGAAAAGTAGGAGTCCATCAGCGTGGCGTACGCATCGCCGTTTAGTACGGTAACTCCGGCTGAAAATATCTGGTTTTGCAAAAAAATAATGATCGTCGAGATAATCAAGGCAAGGGTAAAGTTCTTAAAGAATACGGTCGCAAGTCCTGGCTCGTCGTTTTCTCCGAAGGCTTTGCCCGCAAGTCCCGTGGTCGCCATACGAAGAAAACCAAAGGACCAAAAGATAATATCAAAAAGTTGGCTTCCTAAGCCGACGGCGCCAAGGTGTTTTGAGGAAATGCCACCCATTAGTGCTGTGTCTACGCTTCCAAGAAGCGGAGTGGACACGGCCAGCAGCATACTTGGAAGTGCCAGTGCTATGATTTTTTTGGCGTCAACGCCCACGACTACATGGATGAGGGAGCGCTCAAGCCAAGAAGGCCCAATCCCTCTTCCATTACTCGCATTGTAGACTTTACCAGCGCAATTCTTGCGGCAGTCAGCTCGCCGTCGTCGGTGATGACTCTGAGTTCTTTTTGTTGGTTTCCCGTGGTGTACCAACGAGCAAAATCAGCACTCAAATCCAGCAGGTACCGACACAGAATGTGAGGCTCCTCGGTGTTGCAACAACGCTGTACTTGAGTTCCAAATTCCACGAGCTTTTTTGAAAGGCCCCATTCGAGGTCATGAGTTAGTAGCGTAACATCTGGTGTGATGGTGGCTCTTTCCAGAGCCTCAAACTTTCGAAGGATTGCGCAGCATCTTGCGAAGGTGTACTGCAGGTAGGGGCCGGAATCTCCCTCTACGGAAAGTACATTATCCCAGTCAAAATCAATGTCTTTGTCTCTTTGGGAAGCCAAGTTTGCAAAAACTACAGCACCAATTCCGACTTGTTTTGCGGTTTCTTCGAGTTTGTCCGCCGGCATGTCTGGGTTCGACTCAGCGATGCGTTTCGCGGAACGTTGCGTGGCTTCGCTGAATACGTCCATTAAAAGAATCGCTTTTTGTTTGCCTGCATTTCTGGTTGCCGTCTTTTTTCCGCCAAGACGAATCAAGCCGAATGATACGTGTTTGCATCCTTCTGCCCAAGAAAGTCCCGCGCGGGTTAGGGCGCGAAATACTTGTTTAAAGTGCAGGCCTTGACCGCGGTCCACCACGTATAAGTTCTTGTCAAAACCGTAGGTCTTGTGACGATATATCGCTGCTGCTAGATCGCGGGTACCGTAGAGCGTGGCACCATCCTTTTTCTTAAGCAGTAGGGGAGGTTCGTTTTCTTTCTCTGCAGGGACGACAAGTGCTCCTTCAGAAATCTCGGTCAGGCCTTTTTGGTCCAACATCGACAACACCGCGTCGACATCGGAGACGTATTCGCTCTCGCCCTTGACCTCATCAAATTTTACTCCGAGCATATCGTAAGCTCTTGCAAACTCTGCCCATGAGATGTCCTTGAAGTTTTGCCATGTCGCACGAGCTTCCGACTCTCCATCTTCGAGTCGTTTGAACCATTGCCTCGCTGTCTCTTCTAAAGACGCGTCTTCTTTGATAGCTGCCCGAAATTTTACGTAAGTTTCGTTTAAAGTCTCGATATTGAGCGGCTCTGGCATGCCCCAAAGTTCCACTGCCGCAAGTAGCATTCCATGGGTGGTCCCCCAATCTCCGAGGTGGTTGATCGCCACCACTCGGTATCCTAAGGCTCGATGAAGGTTGACAAGTGCCTGGCCAATAACTGTCGAACGAATGTGATGGTAGGCAAGTTGTTTAGAAATGTTCGGCGAAGAATAGTCAATGCAAATAGTCTTTCCTTCGCCTGGCTTAGCGGTAATTGACTTACTTCCTTCAGCTAAAACCCACTGTAAAAGCGCGTTCCGGTTGAGCTTGAAGTTTACAAAGGGGCCAGCGTTACTGGCGCTTTCAATGAGTTTCGTTGGGGTAAATTGTGCTACGAAGTCACTCGCTACTTTTACTGGCGAGGTTTTGAGTTGTTTGGCGGCAGGGAAACAACCCACAGCGTAATCGCCCATCTCCGGCTTAGGGGGGAGTGATACAAGAAACACATCGGAGTTTAGTCCTGTGAATGCAGCGATCTGAGCTGCACAGTCACTCGTAAACGGGTTAAGCTCAAGCATGTCGCATGCTACTCAGAAAGCAGGAGTGTGCAAGCCTAAGGCGTTCAATAGCCCTGAAAGTTGACACTTAAGGCTGTCTATGTTACCGAAAGTATAGGGTGCATCACCCAGGGGAGGTCCGAGCCATGTCGAAAGTGATTCTGTACGTTGATGACAGCGTAACCATGCAGCACGTAGCCGAAATAACCTTTCGAGTTACGAACTACACTTATATAGGTGCTCGCAGCGCGGAAGAAGCCTCACAAAAGCTTGGTAGTACTAAAGTGGACCTGATTTTGGCAGATGCTGTCATGCCCGGGGCATCGGGCTACGATCTGTGCAAAGCGGTGAAGAACAACCCATCGACCGCGCATATCCCCGTGGTTATCGTTTGTGGTAACTCTGAGGCGTTTGACCCGGCGCGCGGAGAAGCAGCGCAAGCCGACGGTCATATTGAGAAACCTTGGGATACCGAGCAGATCATGAACGAGCTTGAAGGGTTTGCAGCTGCAGAACCGATTACTCGACCAGTGCCTACTGCGTCGTCTCAGCCGGCAAGAACGTCAACGATGTTGGGACTGCCTGCCAATGCACTTGCGGCACCGGGCCGCGCACCAGTGGCTCCCGTTGCTGCCAAGCAACCTGCGGCGCCTGCTCCCCAAAGAAGCGTGCCACGCCGGCAAGCAACGCAGCCGCCGCCGACGCCATCGCAGCCTGCACCAACGCGAACCCGCGCTCCTACGGACGGCGCGTTTCGCCCGGCAGCACCGCCGGTCAGAAGAGCACCTCTCATCTCCGGAAGGAAGCGATCGACCGTTGTACCTTCGGCTGGCCCACGTGCGGCGACTCGGCTTGATCCCTCGCAAGGTTCGGCTGGGGTGGGAAAACCCATCGTTTCTCGTGCCATACCGAGAGAAACCCCAACTGCTCCCGCAGCAGAGATTGAAGAACGGGCCAAACAGTTACTGGCTTCTTCGCCTGCAATCCAAAAGCAGGGACTTGCTGCGGATGGCCCCGAGATCGCACAACTCGCGAAGCTGACTCGTGAAGTTCTGGAGCAGGTAGTTTGGGAAGTTGTTCCGGAGCTGGCAGAGGTGATGATTCGACAAGAGCTTGCAAAACGCAGCTAGTCGAAATCTCTATCCATTACGGTTTTTCTGCCGTCTTTTCGTGCTTCAAGAATTGCCTTGTCGCATAGTTCGCGCACGGCTTTGGACAGAGGTCGGAGGACCGTGTCGGAAGTATTCATTCCCGAGCGAGCTTTGATGTACTTCTTGAGTTTTGAGACCACAATGAGTGTCTCAACGGGAAAGTCGCTTTCTAAATCTTGGCTTACGGGTTCTCCCACGACTTTGCGAACCCGCGGCGCTCCGGCGACTCGGGGTGACGCCTTTGCTGCCGAGGTAGCTTGTTGCCGTTGCAAGTCAGCCCAAGCTTGTTGCGTTGGTGCTCGTTCATCTAGCGCCCAAGCTTCTCGGTGACGAACCAGGGGAAGGTGAGCTTCCCAACAAGGCACGCTGCAGAAGACGAGTTTCGTACGCTTCTTGTTGCAAGTAGATACGCTGCAAGCGTAGAACATTTCCCCAAATGCGAGAGGGGTTTTACAAGAACTACATTTTTTCCAAGCCTCCATGAGGGAATGCTAGCGGTCCTACTGATGACATAAAAGGCCCAAACGCAATCATCTTCGTTTGCGCTTGCATGCGGAATCCGAGGTAAGTAGGCTCTCCCTCATGGCTGAGCCAAAACTTGAGAAAGAACCGCTTAAGAGCGCAGAATTTGAAGCTTATTTGTCTGGAGAAAAGCATCCAGAGACGGCCGAACAATTGATGCGGTCTCGCTACATGGCCTATGCCTCCGCGAACGTTGATTACATTGTAGAAACCCACGATCCAAAGACCAGGCATGAAATTGACCAGGAAGGCGCGCTAACCTGGGCCAAAGAGTCCGACTGGAGAGGTCTAACGATTGTTAGGGTTAATGAAGGCGGTAAAGATGACTTAGAAGGAATTGTCGAGTTCATCGCTACCTATGCCGTACAAGACGTCGAATACGAGCATCACGAAATAGCAATCTTTAGAAAGTCCAACGATCGTTGGTACTTTGTCGACGGAACCCTTGTAAAGCCAAAGCCGATCCGGCGAACCGCGCCTAAGGTTGGCCGCAACGAACCTTGCCCTTGCGGTTCAGGTAAAAAGTTCAAACGCTGCTGCGGTAAAAACTGAACAAAGACTGCCCGCGTCTCGCATCCTATGTATATAGTGCGGGGCATGACCCTTTCCAAACAGTACGACCCGAGCGTAATCGAAGACAACTGGCGTGAGCTGTGGGCTAAAAAAGACTTATTTGCAGCAAATCCCCAGGACGCGGGGGAGTCGTTTGCGATCACGCTGCCTCCTCCAAACGTGACAGGTTCACTCCATATGGGTCATGCGATGGGCTCGACCTTGCAGGATATTCTAATTCGCGTCGCGCGCATGCGGGGGCAGAATGCCATGTGGATGCCCGGGACGGACCATGCTGGAATCGCAACGCAGATGTTGGTCGAGCGGATGCTGATGCGGACCGAAAAGACATCTCGTCACGATTTGGGAAGGGAGAAATTCTTAGAGCGTGTTTGGGAGTGGAAAGAAAAGTTTGGCGGTCGTATTGGTAAGCAAATGCGGCAGATTGGTTTTTCTTTGGATTGGAAGCGCGAGCGGTTTACCATGGATGAATCGTCGTCTCTGGCGGTTAGAAAAGTCTTCGTCAAGCTGTACAAAGATGGCCTGATGTATCGAGCCAATCGAATGGTCAATTGGGATCCAGTATCTCAAACCGTAGTATCGGATCTTGAAGTAAACAATGTTGATGAGTCGGGCCACCTTTGGGAACTAAAATATCCCATCACAGGAAGCGACCAATGTATTGTGGTCGCAACTACCAGGCCAGAAACCATGCTTGGAGACACAGGAGTTGCGGTTCATCCCGAAGATGACAGGTACAAGAACCTCATCGGAAAGACCATCGATTTGCCACTGACCGGGCGGAAGATTCCAATTGTCGCCGACAGCTTTGTCGACCCGGAATTTGGCTCGGGGGCTGTGAAGGTTACCCCTGCCCATGACTTTAACGACTTTGAGTGCGGCAAACGCTGCAACCTTGAAACGATTGCGGTCATCGATAAAGACGCAAAGATGTGTGCGCCTTCGCCAACCAAGTACGTGGGGATGACGGTAGAGGAGGCCAGAAAGTCGATTGTAGCCGACATGGAAGCCGCTGGGTTACTGGGAGAGGTGAAGGACTACGCCGTGCCTAGAGGTCGTAGCGACCGAAGTGGAGCTGTTATTGAGCCCATGTTATCGGACCAATGGTTCGTCAAAGCTGACGTACTCGCTAAACCAGCTATTGAAGCCGTAGAAAAAGGAGAAACCAAGTTTGTTCCAGAACACTGGACCAAAACTTACAATCATTGGCTAAAAAATATCAACGACTGGTGCGTATCTCGGCAGCTGTGGTGGGGACACCAAATTCCAGCCTGGTATTGCAACGTTTGTCAGCACGTTACCGTTTCTGAGACCGACCCAGATTCGTGCGAGGGGTGTGAGTCCGCTGAAATTTCGCAGGATAGCGATGTGCTTGACACTTGGTTCTCTTCGGCGCTGTGGCCTTTCTCTACTCTAGGTTGGCCAGAGCAGACGGATTCGCTTGCTAAGTATTATCCCAACAGTGTTTTGGTTACCGGTCCGGACATTATCTTTTTCTGGGTTGCCAGAATGATGATGATGGGGCTGTACTTCCAAAAAGAGGTTCCATTTCGTGCCGTCTATATGACGCCTATTGTCACCGACGAAAACGGTGACAAAATGTCCAAGACCAAGGGCAACGTTATCGATCCCTTGGATGTGATTTATGGCGCGACGCTTGAAGAACTTCTGACCAGGGCGAAAGAAAATGGCGTCAGCGACAAGGCAATGGCGAAGACAAAAAAACTTTTCCCAAATGGCTTTTCGGCTACTGGCGTTGATGCGTTACGCTTCTCCCTTTGCGCGCTTGCGTTGC
Organism: Deltaproteobacteria bacterium; assembly: GCA_020630875.1. GTDB lineage: Bacteria > Myxococcota_A > Polyangia > Haliangiales > Haliangiaceae > JAHDIH01. The sequence goes on from JAHDIH010000005.1 coordinate 217,444, forward strand.
CAGGGAAGTACATTCGGCTGTCGATGGACAGGGTTGAAGGTTACCGGAACTTCATTAACAAGCTGTGGAACGCTTCTCGCTTTGTCCTGATGCATTTGGAAGGGGAAACGGACACGATAGAAATCGACGAATCACTTATTGGACTGCCCGAGAGATGGATACTCGCTCGTCTGCAGCAAGTGAGTCGCGAGTCAGGGGAGGCTGTTGATAGCTTTAGGTTTAGCGACCTTGCTAATGGAATTTACCATTTCGTTTGGGGCGACTTTTGCGACTGGTACATTGAAGCCGCGAAAGTGACGCTCTTTGACGACGAAGCGACAGAGCTTCAAAAACGGTCGGTAAAAGGAGTCCTTCTGATGGTACTCAAGCAAATAACCTCACTTATGTCACCGATTACACCATTTGTGGCAGAGGAAATAGCATCGAAACTTCCGGGGTACCAAGGTACGTGCGTGATGAGTGGGGCTTGGACGGCTGAGCTATCTCGCTACCAAGACTCGAAGGTTGTAGAAGATATGGAGCTTATCAAAGACGTGACGTCGGCCATTCGGTCACTGCGATCTCAATACCAAGCGCCTCCCTCAAAGGTACTCTCGGTTACTGTGGTCAGTAGCAATCAGCCAATGATCGATACGCTCAATCTACAACGCGACGTAATTACTAAACTTGCTAAAGTTGAATTGTCGATTGCCGCCGATCATAGTGACACGTCTAAGCAATCGGCTCGAGGGGTGGTTAATGCGTCGCTGGAAGTGGTAGTCCCACTGGAAGGATTGGTCGACTTTGAGGCTGAAAGAATACGGCTCGCAAAGCAGATTACGAAAGCAGAGAAAGAAGTGACGAAAGTTTCCGGTAAGCTGAGTAATGAGAAGTTCTTGCAACGAGCTCCAGCTGATGTCGTTGAAGCGGAGAAAGCAAAGCTTGCAGAAGAAAATGAGAAGCTGGCCAAACTTAAGGAATCCCTAGCGGCAATTAGTTAGCATTAGTTCCCATTCGCAAGTTCCAGGTCTCGATTGCTGATACGGTCTTGCGAGTGGAGGTGTCTACGTCTCCTTCCTTCGTATAAAGGAAAGGATAAAAGCTAAAGCACTCGTCACCCTCTAGCATCTCGGCGTCGTGTTCCCACCCCGACCAGCGAACGTCCTGGTAGAATAGTCCTGTGTCCCCAGATAGCGCCCAGCGAAGCCAGTGAGAGTAGCCAATCTCGCAGTTTTCCCATTCTAGTTCGTCGGAAGGTAAGTAGTAGATGTCACCGGGATGAGGTCCAAGTCCTCCTCCATTGATCGCAAAAAATCCTCCTACTACGTCATCTCCCACTAGTAGGAATTCGGGCGCGGCGTCATCGCTCCACACGCCCGCTTCTCTGTTCCAGGACAGCAAACTGCGACCTAGATCCTCGGAGGGCCCTCCCAAGATCCGAAGCCATCCGTGATCAATAAGTAGTCCACCCGTGTGATGCACCAGAGCTCCCATGGGTGATGCTGTCGAAACTTGTAGTGCATCCAATTCTTGGTGAGAGGTCCCATCTACCAGCCAGCAAGTATTCTGAGCGCTTTCGAGCCACTCTTGTACAGACAGCCAACCTTGGGCATCTTCTGTTAGTTGCTCCAGTGACTTCACCTCTTTACGATAGCATGAAGGATTTCATAGGACACGTTTCGTCCACTTCACCAAGACGTTAGACGATTTACTACATCATTTCTTTACGCTATCGACCAAAATTAGTGCGGTATGTTCGCTTACCAGTCCATTCTCAAGGGCCAACTGGCGAATTTGATTGGCGTCTGTCAGTAATCGCATTTTGCGATGGGCCCATACCTTTTGGTGTAAATTGCTACTGCTGCCGCGCCGTGCCCCGTAATAACGGCCGAGCGTTCTACCTTCCAACGTTAGTACTTCGGTGGCTCCTTCTGGAGCATTGCCGAAAGCGATAAAGTAGCCGTTTTTGCTGAACTCAATCTGTTCAAGTTGTTGGAGGTCGACGAAAAAATCTCCAGAAAAACTTTGGTGCGAAAATCGAGCTGTGTTTTTCGAGGGGTCGGAAGAAATAGAATGTGAGCTGTCGATTGCAGCAGCGAGTCCGTTGACTTTGACTCGCATGTCTAATGGAGCTGTGGAGTGTTGCGTGGAGCGATACAGGTAGCGCCATTTTCCGTTAACGCTCTTGAGCGCCGAGAAGTAGGAGATGGTAACGTCAAGACGTGCCTTCGGCGGAAGATTGGTAATTTCGTGACTGAAGAGTCCAAAATCCTTTTGCTTTATTACGGACGCTTTGTAGCCGGCGTTTCTGGCTGCTTGATAAACGTTATCTGCCATGTCGCGTTCACGGATGATGCCTCTGATTTTTCTTGTCCCGATCTTTACCGTAAAGTCGGTGACGGAAGAATTCATAGGCAATAGGAAGTCGTGCGTCGCCGTCACCTTGCGCGAGTGGGGGTTTTTTAGCGACTGGATGATACTGACGTCTGCGATACCACAGGTAATTTCTGCATGAACCGTGGTGCCTAGAATTTTTAGCTGTAGCGGTACTGCGGAGTAGCGATTCTCTAAACTCTTCTCGGACATTTTTTCTTGGGCTCTGTCTTGAGCTGGTACGGGGCTAGGCTGTTGGGTTATCACATTAGGCTCAGGACTCGTCTCCTCGTTGTTGGCGTCTTTGGTGAGCTCGCCAGGCGTGACGGCGACACCATCGCCATCAAGGTCTTGGCTTACGGTGCTTTCTTGCTGAGGTAATTTTTCTACGATCCACAATTCGTCGAAGTTGGCCATTGCAAACGTTTGTTGGTCGCGTCTTCGTTTTCTTTCCTTGCTTTTCTTTGAGCGAGAAAGAGACACGGTTTCTACCTGCGGGCCAGGGGCATCATCGTCAAAGTTCACGTATGGCGCATTGGTCGGAGCTTTGTAGGCTCTGCCGCACGCCGTAGTTACTACTAAAACAGTTAGTAAAACTCTCATGGCTGCACCACTGTGATAGGTGCGGTAATGCGTTCGCCGGTGATGTTTGCTGCGGCTTGTAGTTTGGCAGAGCAGTGGTTGTTTGCTTGCTCCATTACGTGAACTACGGCAAGGAGGTGGTCGCTGTTGGGAATGCCTTCTTTGTTTATTGCCGCCAGCGTGAGTACTTCATTTTTGGCGAGTGTTTCTGGGTCGTAGTAAGGAGCCTCTGGAAACGACTGGCCTCCGCTTTCGACGCCGACGAATTGAGCGTTGCTGCATTCAAGGGATATCTGGTAAGCGCCGACATTCTCTTCACTGGTTAAGATGTGGTAGGCAGCAAATGTGGGGCTGTCGTCCGCTCCCGCGTGGCCGCAAAGTACCGCCAAAATTGTAAGTCGCGCGAATCTCATGGCGCGACGCCCCGTACGATTTTCATGACAACGGAGTCCACATCGTCATAGGTGACGCTTTGGTCGCCGGTCACATCACCGGCAGCCAGTGGTGCTTTTTGTTTTATTGAGAGATGTAGCGCGTATGCGTCCACAACGTCTACGACTCCGTCTCGATTGAAATCACTCGCAGCAAAGCTGACCGTAGATCTGTCTCGATTCCACAAGACCCCAATTAGTAGCGCGGCTGCAATTGCGATTGCGGCGGCGGGAGCAAGCCAACGTCGACTCTTTTGTTTGCGTATTCTTTGTCCCGCACTTCGGGCAAGTGCTCGAATGGCGTCATCCTGCGAAGGCGACAACGCTCCTTGCAGTGGAGTGAGGCTTTTCTCAAGCTTAGTTTCTAAATCACTCATTTAATAGATAGTCTTTCTGGCGCTGTTTGGTTCAGGAAACATTGGCCGTTTCTCGATTTCGTAGTGTTTTCATTAGGTTGTGGAGTCTCGATTTTATGGTGCCTTCTGGCTTACCAAGGGCACTGGCAATTTCGCCGAGTTTCATTCCTAAGCCGTACCGCATGGCCAGCAGTTCAAATTGGTCGTGAGGAAGACGCTTTCTTAGCTTCTCGACGTAATCTTTGGCTTCCCCTTGATGAACGTGCCAGCCCAAAAGCTCGAAGTCTCTTTCACCGATAGGAACGACTTTTCGTTTCTTCTTGAGAAGCTTAAGGGATGTGTGTTTTACCGCGGGATAGAGGAATGACTTGAAGGATGCCGTAAGGGTGAAGCCCGGGAACTTTCCATAAACGTAAACGAAGACGTCGTGCAATACATCACTGGCATCGTCAAGGTTTCCAACGAAACCCATAGCCACTTTCAAAATGAACTCGCGGTACTCGGTGTAAAGAAGATCTAGAGCAGCTTGTTCGCCGGCGTTGGCGCGCCGTATTAGATCCTGTTCATCGAGCGCCACGCGGCAAATGTATCGACGGTCGCTTGCAGTCGCAAGTAGTAAGTTAGAACCGCGTAGTATTGTGTTTGGTGGAGATACACGGGATCGAACCGTGGACCCCTTGAATGCCATCCAAGTGCTCTCCCAGCTGAGCTATATCCCCAAAGGATGCCTAAACTAAATCAAAGCAGCAGGGCTGTCAAATGCTGTCTAAATCAAAATTCGAGAATCCAAGCTCAGGATTCCACGATGTTCGTTCCTGCGATTGCCTCTGGCAGGAGGTCTTCAACCTGGTAAGTACCTTCAAAGTCATGCGGGTACTGGTAGCCTCGTCCCATTCCGCGCTGCTTGTCTAAGCTGTTGGATGCGTTGCGTAGTTTGGCTGGGACGGGGAGCGGGCCATGCTCAAGAACCAATGCTTTGCTTGCCGCATAGGCTTTGAGTGCTTGGTTGGACTTCGGGGCTCGCGACAAATAGATTGCCGCTTGCGTGAGGGGGTAGGTCGCTTCGGGCATGCCCACCAGATGCGTCGCCTGCGCTGCCGAGGCTGCGACTACCAATGCTTGAGGGTCGGCGTTGCCGATATCCTCAGATGCAAATATCACGAGCCGTCTGGCGATAAACATGGGCTTTTCCCCTCCCTCAAGCATTCTCGCGAGGTAGTAGCAAGCGGCATGCGGGTCCGAGCCGCGCATACTTTTGATGAGCGCGCTAGCAAGTGCAAAGTGGTCCTCGCCGGCTTTGTCGTAGCGAGCCAGTGGCGAGACGATGGCATCCAATACCTTTGCTTTGGAAATTTCACTTTCTTCAGCTTCACGACAAAGTGCCCCAGCAATCTCGAGCGCAAATAGAAGGCTGCGGCCATCTCCCGCCGCATGAGTTTTCAATTCGCTACTTGCGACGTCTGCGATGGTTAGGCCGAGGGATGCTGTACCACGGGAAATGAGTTCGTCCATGTCTTCAGAGGTCAGCGCTTCCATTCGCAATACTCTGAGGCGAGAAAGCAGCGCTTGGTTAACTTCGAATCCTGGATTTTCTGTTGTCGCGCCCACAAGGATAATGGTTCCGTCCTCGACACCGGGCAGGAGGGCATCTTGTTGAGATTTGGAAAATCGATGAATTTCGTCAATAAAAACTACGGTGCGTTGGTCTGCTTCCGCAAGTCTTCTGCGGGCAGAGGTTAGCGTCTCTCGCACCGCCGCGACTCCCGCAGATGTGGCAGACAGCGGGGCAAACTGATAGCCGCAAGATTTCGCCAGTAATCTGCCGATGGTGGTTTTTCCCGTTCCTGGAGGCCCCCAAAGCAGCAACGAAGGCAGTGCCTTTTGTCTTACCAACTTGCTCAAGAAGCCATCTTGCGCGAGTAGCTTGTGATGTCCTACGACATCACTGAGACTATTGGGTCGCAGTTTTTCCGCTAGCGGTGCGTAGTCTTTGCCTTGCGAGAGACGGTATTCGAATAGATCCATCAGGGCATTATTGCCACGATGGGACAATTATTGTCACTTTAGTGAGCCAAAAGGTACCACTTTTGACACATCCAACCACCACGGTGACGGATATTCAATGACTTAGGTTCATTTTGTGGGTGGCACAATAGTTGCTCTGAGTTAGGGTATGTTATGCGCAGATAGTATCTATCGTTATTGGTCGCTGAAGAACAAAGCCAATCTTGGCAACAGTCTGACGATGGTTGAGATGAATGAACTCGTGCGTATAAGGCGAGCACTTACCTCTGGCGACACACTCGACGTAGTAGATGAGATGCAAAATGGCTACCTTCGTTGCGAGCAAGGCTTTGCCAATCGCGTTCGCTTTAGTGAGCTGGCGATTGATGGGGTGGTCGCCTACAGTAGCGTTGCTCTTAGCGAAGGAAGTCAGGTAGAGATTCATATCGATACCGGTGAGTCGAGCTACCGGTTTGTCGGTCAGGTTTCGTGGCAATGCGAAGGTGACGATGGCGACCTAATCACCGGCATTCAATTTGAAGGAGCGGCCCTATCCATAGGTTACGGAAAGCGCGGTCGAGCGCCTAGCCAGTGTGCGTTTGCCAAACTGCTTTCTGCGGCCTAGAGCGGTCGGTAGATCAAGAGTATCACGCAGCTTCCCCAAGCGATAAGGTTCAGTATGAAAAGTGGATCTCGGAGCATCGCTTCCGTGGGCGGTGATTCGCTTTTCGAAAAGAGGGTGTGGTTTAGAAATAGGCAGATGCCGACTAAGCAAAACGGCACCGACCAAAAGAGTTTCTCCGTTGAAAATAGTCGCATCACGTCTGGATCGCGAACGTAGCCGCCGTAGGCTGCAACTGCACCAAGCCCAAGAATTAGCAGTAGTACCCGCAGACTGGCAAGGCTGTACCCACGAAGCGACGATCGAGTTGTCTCACCTAGTTGCTTGACTTCATGGGCGCGTTTTCCAAAGCCCAAAAACAACGAAAGTAGCGCGGTGCACAGCAGCAGCCAATTAGATGCAGGAACGTTGATTGCGTAGGCACCACTGAGTACCCGCAACACAAACCCGGTAGCAATGCAGGCAACGTCTAGGTAAGCCATTTTTTTAAAAACATGCGTGTAGGCGATGTTGAGAACCAGGTAGCCTGCGACAATGGCACCTACTGCAGGCGCTAAAGCGATTGCAACGGCAATTGCGCCGATTGCTAAACTTACAGACAAACGAAGTGCTAATTTTTGCGAGACATCGCCGGAGGCAATCGGGCGGTGGCGCTTCGTCGGATGTAATTTGTCAGCCTTGATGTCACGGAGGTCGTTGTAGAGGTAAACCGCGCTTGCTGCCGCGCAGAATGATACAAATGCTACAACCGCGCGGATCAGCAGATCCAACTGCAGGAGGTTTAGTGAAAAGATCAGTGGGGCAAGAACAAATGCGTTCTTGATCCATTGCCACGGACGCATGGCCCGAAGCGAAGCGGCAATCATAGAGAACCTAATGCTTTTTCCATGCAGGCTTCTTCCGCAGCCCCGGTCAACTCTGCGCATGCGGCAATGCCTTGGGCATCTTCTTTGGCAGAGGCTGGTGCAGTGTCTTGCGGGGGGGGGGCTCCTGCTTTTTCTAAGCATTCTTCCAACTTCTCTGGCGGACCATCAGCACAGGCCGCAATGTCTCCGGCAGAGGTGTCAGGGGCGTCGGTCGACGCCTCGGGGGCTTCTGTGGCATTTTCAAGACACTTCAGCTGGGCGTCTCCCTCAAGTTCCGCACACGCGGCGATGCCAGCGGCATCGTCGTCTTCACTGCTACCGCTGGCGCCTCGAAGTTCGTTTAGACAGGCCTCAGGGGCGTCGCTACTTAGGCATTGAGATACGGTGGCGAGCCCTTCGTCACTTGCTTGGAAGCATCGTAGCTGCTCGCTGTCGTCTTCCAGGCTTGTGCAAACTTCACGCAAGTTCGACCACGCTTTGGCGTCTTTGCAGTTTTTTACGGTGGAGGCTTTGCTGCAGTCTTCCATTCCCGAGGCGTAGTCGAAGTTCGTTCTCAACTTACAAGACTCATCTTCGCATTCCGATAAGGCTAAAAACAGCTCTTCGCATTCAATGTAGGCCTTGCTGGTCTTGGCCAACGGCAAACAGTCCGCGTAGGCAAAGGTTGCGGGGCCAAACGCGGTGGTTTCACCGGCAAGGGTCATCGAGCGCTCACCGACTTCAATGAGGGCAATCATCTCGGTGTATGTGGCAGTACGTTTTTTAGGAGGCAACACCACAAGGGACGGAATAAACGTAATGAGAATCAGAGATACGACCATAGCCGCTAAAAACGGCAGGGTGGCGCGCATGACTTCGGACACCGGTTTGTTAAATCGAAAAGCGCTGACAAACAAGTTAAGTCCTACGGGAGGTGTGAGGTATCCGATTTCCAGATTGACGAGAAAGATTATGCCGAGGTGGTACGGGTCAATTCCGAAGGTCTTTACCGCCACACCGGCAATCAATGGTACGACAATCACAATGGCAGAGAAAATATCCATCATCATGCCGACAAGAATAAGAAGCAGGTTGAGGGCAATAAGAAAGACCCACTTACTTTCTATATGAGAAGAGATCCAGCTGACCAGCTGCTCTGGGATTTGAGCTTGCGTAACGTAATCGGTGAATACGGAGGACGCTGCAATAATAATGAGAATCGCCCCGGAGAGTACGAGGGATTCCTTTAGGGCTTTGGTTATGCCGTCGAGTTTCACTTCCTTGTAGTAAAGTACTTCCAAAATAAACACGTATACGGCAGCAAAGGCTGCGGCAGGAACCAACACGGCGGCACCAACCAGCGAAGAATGTCCGTTCTGTGCGGCAGCCGGTAGTGCGAGGACCACAAATATCAGCCAAATCTCTGGTGTGGTGACGAGCGCTGAAGCTAATCCTTTCACGTAGTTTTTAGGACTCACAGGGGTTCGTGGCACTTTGTTTTTGATAGCAATCGCCACGGCAAAGATGGAAACAACGGTACAAAGCACTAGGCCTGGAACGATGCCTGCAAAGAAGAAGCGCTCACCGCTAAACTCTCCAGGCAACTTTTGCAAGAAGTGAGAGATGCCGTAGACCACGCCATAGACCACCAGTGGCACGGCGGGCGGAAACAGCAGGCCGATGGATCCGGTGCCGGTGACGAGACCGAGGGACACCTTTTCTGGATAGTTCTGCTTGGTAAGGGCGGGAAGCAGCAGGCCGCCAAGCGCAACAATCGTTACTCCCGAAGCTCCCGTGAAGGTCGTAAATGCCGCACATGCGATCACCGTGGCGATGGCCAAGCCTCCTGGAAGAAAACCGAAGGCGGCTTGGAATAAACGAATGAGGCGGTCGGCAGCTTTAGATTCAGCCAGAAGGTAGCCAGCAAAAATAAAGAGGGGAATGGTCGCAAAAAGTGCGCCGTGTTCCCCAAGCATCATTTGCAGCGGTTTAACCAGTTGCCCGGTATAATCCACGGCAAGTCCGCGTTCCAGAGACGAGCCCACCATGGCAAATGCCAAAAGCACTGCAAAAATTGGCGCGCCTAAAAAAAACAAAAGGGTAGGGATTATCCACCAGAACTTGAGTCCAAAGATAGCCTTGGCCAAAAATCCTGCCACCGCAATAATCACAAGCAGCGCCAGTAATACGACTAAGGCCGGCATCAGTGCGCTCCGCCTTCGGTGACTTCTGGCAATTCACCTTTCATCATGATTCCTAAGTCGATGAGAAAATGAAGAACGAGATGAATCGCGATGAGAACAAATCCTAAAGGCAGCAGTTTGTAAACCAAGTCCTGAGGGAGTACCGACTCCGCAGATTTAATCGGGACAAGTTTGTTTGCGTAGTGCCCAGAGGCTAGGCAGACAAAAATAACTCCCAGTCGTACTACCTGGGTCACCCAGGCGCCTTTGGCACCTTTGACGGCGCGGGACACGATATCCATGGAAATCATTCGTTTGCTATGAGCGGCGTAGGCGCCACCAAGCATGGTAAGCATCAGTACGCATGCGCGAATCAGTTCTGCTTGCCAATGGGGCGTCTCGGAAAACAGCGACATCACGCCTTGAATCAGTGCAATCAGGCAAAGAGTAAAGAGTGCAAGTCCCAGCAGCACTAGTTCCACTTTACCGAGCGCAACGTCAGCAATGATTAACGGAGAATAAACAGAAGCGGCACCGCTGTCCGAGGACGCCGTGCCGCTTGATGAATTTTTTTCTGATTGACCCACGGGCCCCGATGCTATTCGCATTGGGGCGGTAAGATCAACGGTTACTTCTTGTTCTTAGCTCGGTATTTGTCGCGAAGCTTAAGCACAAGTTTGAGCTCACCTTTGCTGTACACTTTACCCGCCAGTTTTTGCCACACGCGCTCAGAAGCTGCGCGAAACTTCTCTACTTCCGCATCTGGCGTCTTGTTGACTTTCATGCCTTTACGCTTCATTTGCTTAAGGGCGGTTTTGTTGTCCCTGCGAACGTTCCGAACAAGACGGCGACGGGAGGTGGCCATGATTTTTTTCATGGTCTTGCGGTCTGCTTCTGAGATCTTTTCCCAGCTGTCTTTGCGAACAATACTTGCGGACAAGGCGTAGATAGGAGTCAATGTCGTGGCATGCTTTACTTTCGTATTCCATTGAAGTGCAACAGTAGCTAGCGGAGAGGAGTAGAGTGCGTTGATTTTTCCGGAACCAAGGGCGGACTTAACGTCCGGAACGCCCATTGGCACGCCGCGGAATCCAAGTTCTTTATAGAGGGCTTGCGCGACTTTATCGTCTTGCCACATCCACAATTTGGACCCTTTAAGGTCAGCGATAGTATTTACAGGCTTTTTGGAGAAAAAGTGAAGCCAGCCTACTTCTCCACGTCCAGCGAGAATGTAGCCTTTCTTTTCAAACTTCTTTTTGAAGTAGGGCCACATACGCTTAACCACGTACTCCATTTCTTTTTCCGATTCGAAAAGCATTGGGAGTTCTAGGACACGAATGGATGGAACGATCATTGCGAGACCGACAGAAGTAACTCCTGTACCGTCGAGCTGCTTGATCTTCATTTTTTGGATGGCTTGTTTTTCGTCGCCCATTACGCCGCCAGCGTAGTATTTGGTCGTTACTCGGTTTTCCGTTGCTTTGGCAACGTCTGCCGCTGTTCGATCGAGTTCTTTCATCCATGTCGACCCAGGAGGGGCGAGGGTGGCGATGCGAATTTCGTCGGCGCTTGCGGCGCCAGCGAACATTAATAAAGCGAGTGTGATAATTCGAGTTTTCATAAGTTTAGAACCAATCCTTTTCCAGTTTTAGGTATCGTTTTGCTTTTCTATGCGCGACTTCGTTTGCCAAACGCTCCTCGGGCCAGATGCTGCCTGGGGTGCGTAAGACGTCTTGCAGTGTGGCACGGAAAGCGTCCTTTTTCTGCTGTGCGACGAGTAGGGTTCGTGCAAAATTCACTTTTCCCATCAAATACTTCACTTTGCCAGCATCGTTCTTTGTGAGCTCAAACAGCTTATCGAAGTGATGTTGCGCTTTCATGTGGTCTCCGCCCATTGCTTTGGACTGAGCCGCGTAGAACATTCCGATGGCCAAATGGGGCAATGCTTCGAGTCCCAGGAGCTTCGGCTTATGTTTGGCATCGATGGCGATGACGCGCTGCAGTGACCCGGATACTGTTGGTAACTGAGCTACTAAATCGATGTTGTCTTTGTTCATCTTGATTTGCCCCCCAAGACCTATGGCGAACCACATGAGTCCATCACGTTTGTCTTTTCCTACCTTGGCGATCATGGCATCGACCTCTTCGACGGTCGACGTAAAAATCTTTTCTTTCCATTTTCCACCAAGCATTTTCAATCCGTAGTTCATGCATCGCACGTACATTTTGGTCGTTCGCACCGCGAGCTCTTCCGCGCGATCGAAGTCTTTGTTGATGAAACGGGCCACTTCCCATTCATCTTCGGCAAATCCTGTCGCATATTGACAATAGGCTTCCGCGAGAAGGCCTGGAATCATTATGTTCTTGGGAGCCGCCGCATGGAAGGTTTCCACTGTTTTGATATTCGCGGGAAGAGCTCTGGCCGCAAACTCGTAGTCACTCTCCATCTTCATGGACAGACGCCCCCGCTTCACGCTTTTGGCGGCGGAGCCGGAAGTGATAGGAACAAGGTCGCAGCCCGAAGCGGCGACCAGGATGGCGATTAAACCGATTTTTGCAATCATCGCGCGACGCTAAACCGCTGGCTCACGAAGGTCAAACGTCAGAATCTGTTTTTGTAACATTGGCGGTTTCTTGCCTTTGTGTTTCTATCTGACTGCTTTGCAAGGGGTTCAAGAGATCGCCATCATCGGCACCGATGATTTTACACAAGCCGTCGTGAAGGTACTCTCGCCAGCGGAAAAGGCCGCAGCGTCACCAACCTCGGTTGGCATTGTTCAGGAGGGGTTTTCCTCTCCTTCGAATGGGTTCTTTGTCAGTTCCGCGTTAGAGCAAGAGTCGATACGCCGGGCACTCAACGTGTTGAGGCAATGGATGGCGCAACAGGCCCTGCTTGGTTCGTTTAGAAGCAAGAATCTGGCTCTGGTAGCTTTTAATGAAGAACTGGAAGCAAAGCTCTCACGGCGCACGAAAGAGCTTGCCCAGGCTAACGCGACGCTGGCCCGCATGGCGTCCATCGACGGCTTGACGGGATTGTTGACGCACCGCGTGTTCATTCAGCGTCTGACGCAGGAAGTCGAAAGAAGCCACCGAAACGGCTCGAGCTTCACGGTGCTACTTTTAGATATTAAGAACTTCCATGCGTACAACGAGAGTAACGGCTATCAAGCTGGAGATACACTACTGAAACGCATCGCAGAAATGTTGATGGAAACGCAACGCACGAACGATTGTTGCTGTCGTTATGGTGGGGATGAAATGGCGGTGGCACTAATGGATACCGACTCGAAAACGGCACGTATGGTGGCTAAGCGTATCGAGGAACGCATAAGTGAGCTCGATAATGATGTGGCCGTGACCGTAGCATCCGTGAACTATCCGCTCGACGCTAAAAACTGTGCCGACCTTTTGAGTGTGGCGGAGAGTCGGTTGACCTCGCAATGACGACCCGTTAGCTTGCAGCAATGAAAATCTCAGTGCTTGGAGCTGGCAGCTTCGGAACGTGCCTAGCGATCCTAATGGGCAACAAAGGATATGCCGTGAAACTCTGGGCACGCGATCCTGAGCTGTCAAAAGTAATGGAGAAAACACGTGAAAACCCGCGTTACCTTCCTGGTCATGGCTTGCCAGAAAGCGTCGAGGTTACTTCTAAACTTACCGAGGTGTTACCTGCAGACGTTCTGTTCGCGGTAACGCCATCCAGTGGCATTGCAGATAGTCTACGACCGTTAGTCGGAAGTTTACGCGACACCATTGTCGTCAACGCTTCCAAGGGAATCGATGTGGAGACGCTAGAGACCATTGATGAAACGTACAAAAGACTACTGCCCGCCGAGGTGTTCCAAAAGGCGGTGTATTTTTCTGGTCCCACCTTTGCTAAAGAAATCGCTGCTGGCAAACCGTCTGCAGCAGTAGTCGCCGGTCAAGATGAAAATACGGTTCAACTGGTTCAGTCGCTGCTGTCTAGCGCCGTTTTCCGCGCGTATTCCTGTGCAGACGTAAAAGGAGTTTTAATTGGCGGCGCGCTCAAGAATGTGGTGGCAATTGCCGCTGGTATTTGTGACGGGCTGAAACTTGGCGCCAATGCTCGTGCCGCAATTGTTACCAGAGGTCTTGCTGAAATATCTAGAGTGGGGGTGGCAATGGGGGCCGATCCACTAACCTTTGCGGGGCTGTCGGGACTAGGAGATCTCGTGCTGACCTGCAGTGGCGATCTTTCTAGAAATCGGCGCGTTGGATTAGGCTTGGGCCAAGGGCAAGCACTAACCGACATTCAGGCTAAGCTAGGAATGGTTGCGGAAGGGGTCCGCACGACTAAAGCTGCGGACCGTCTCGCTAAGCAATTGGACGTAGACGCCCCTATTACTGGCGCTGTTTACGATGTGTTGTTCAATAACGTTTCGCCTTCAGATGCCCTAATTGCTCTGATGGGAAGGGAACTTGGGCCCGAGTGATATTTCGCTAATCTTTAAGGAAAGTCTTGATTGAACCGCAAACTTCAACGATTCTCTCGCCTTGTTTGGTACTGCGCTAGATAAACCGCACACCGTTGGCGGGGTTTCCGTTACCCACTTACTCAATACTGGTGGGATGGCAAATATCTATCTGGGGAACGCGGAGACATCACCAGTCGTAATTAAAAGACTGAAGCGTAAGTACCAGAAAGACGACCGTATCGTTCAGATGTTTAGGGATGAAGGGAGAATTCTATCTGAGCTCAATCATCCTCAAATCGTCTCGTTTCATCAAGCGGGAGAAGATGAAGGACCATTTATTGAAATGGACTTTATCGACGGGCAACAACTAAATGTGGTTTGCAGAAAAGGCATCCATCAAGACCGATTTTTACCTACCTCAGTCGCGGTGGCACTCATGGCGGACGCGGCGTCAGGACTAGCGCACTTTCACTCGGCGAAAGACGACGAGGGAGACTTGGAAATCGTCCATTGCGATATTTCTCCCACCAACTTACTGCTGGGGAAGGGGGGAAAGCTCTCGATCATTGACTTCGGGATTGCGCAAGCTCGTTTTCAAAGCACCCGAGGACGGGTGTTTCCAGGAAAGCTGAGTTACATGGCACCAGAGCAAGTCAATCGGCAAAAAATTACTGCACGCACTGACATATTTGCTCTGGGGGTCGTCTTTTACGAGATTACTGTCGGGCAGCGTTTGTTTCGTGGAAAAGCAAAAGACGTGGCGCGCCGAATTACAACAGGGGAAATCCCACGACCCTCTGAAAGAAAAAAAGACTTTCCTCCTGCTTTAGAAGAACTCATTTTGAAGATGTTAGAGGTGTCTCCTGAGGACAGGTTCCACGGTGGAGCTGAACTCGCAGAAGGAATCGCGTCGCTTCCTAAATCACTTCAAGGGTCAAGGGAAGAAGTGTCGGATTACGTGTCGCTCGTAAACGAAGAGGGCTCTCGCCGAAGACGAACGACGACTTGGAGTGACGCCAGGCCATCCACCACGCAGCTCGAGCAGGTGCTCACTGTTGGTAAGGGAGACTTTATGGATGTGGCGGCGGACAGAGAAACTGTTGTCGAGCAGACGGACATTGAGCCGAGAAGCTACGAAGTCAGTGCCGCCGTGTTTGTGGTGTTGGCATTAGTAGTTGGGATTTTAGTCTTTGTTCTGTTTGCGTTGGCTTAGTTACTGTTTCGTCGTTCTTTTGACGTTCGGTTGTCGCGATCAGGAGCAACCCTCATTTAGTCAAAAAGAACCGAAAGCACGAGTTATTGTAGCGCCGGATGGATTTATTCAGCCCGTACCTCCATTTCAGATTTCTCCTAACGGAGTGGGGCATGTCGGGATTGGAAACACGTTCTCAGAAGTATTTATGGAACTGCAGATTAGAGCTCACTATGAGCTAATTCGACATGAAGCGGTAGTAAGTAAGATGATTAGCCGAGGCTATTCAGGAGAGCTTACTTTTGGAGGAGCCAATGCCTCCACAGTAGATCATGTGGTGGTGTATGGCAGTCAACTGGGGAAGACCAAAGAGGGAATTCAAGTAGGAAAGGGGCTAAAGCTACCAGTTGAGCCAACTCCCTTTGAAGTAGCGAGTGCTCGCGTATGGCCCTTAGACCAAGGTCTGTACGCCATCGGTAGAAAAAAAAGAATTGAAGCGTTGGCAGTGGTGACGCCCAGCAATAGCAAACCTTGCACTTTTGATGCCGTGGATTGTCCCAAAGTGGAAGCCCTCGACGTCGCCAAAATTTCGCGCGTGTCGAATCCATTGCTTGCAGCGACACTTTCTTGGGCGGCAGGAAAGCGTGAACACTTGGTGGTGTCGAAAAAAGTTAAAAATCAGTCTCAAATGTATATTCTGAGTGTATGGGACTACAATTGGAAACTGAAATACAAGCGCACGTTGTATCAGGTCGCCACCCAGGACGCGGAGTTACTTTTGGCCGCGACATTCGGGCGGGGGAAGAGTCTTGTAGTTCATGGCTTTTGGTACAACACGTCCTCGCGGACGATAGCTCCAGTGGAAACCCGAGAGCTGCTACTTACTCGTTAGTAGTGCGTTTGGCGAAGGCTTGAAATGCTGCGCTCGCACGAATGCCATTGAAGTCGGGGTCGCCTTCGTCCAAAAGTAGCTTTAACTTCTTAGTCGACTCGGCTTTGTAACTTGCCAAGGAACGCAAATCTAAGATTCGTTGAAGAAGAGTTAAGGAACACTTTTGTTTGCCTGCAAGGGCATAGGTGGCTGCCAGGTTGTACGTAGCATGAACGTTGTAGGGGTCGGCTTTTAAGCTTAATTGAAAGTAACGAGCAGAAGCTCCAAGATTTTTGCTGGTAGTAAGCTCTCTCACTCCCAGTGACGCAAACTTGGAACCCTCACCGATTCTACGTTCGCTGTACGGAACTGACGGTGGTGCAGAGGTTTGCTTGGCACAGTCCGCAGTCGACTCTTCAAGCTTTTCCATAGGTCGCAACGGCGGTCCCGCTGGAGGCGTCGAACATCCCGCCGTAATCAACGACAGCCAAAGACCTGCGTTACTCGCCCAGCGCAGCATCAGCATCCTTTCTAAATGGTGCGAAGGATTCGTCTCCGAGCGCGCGCTTCACGGTGCGGCCAGCTTCGCTTGCAAGAGACGCTTCGGGATGCTTTTGCAGTGCGGAAAGTCGTTCTAGAAGTTTCACGGAGCATCCCTTCTTACCCACCATGGCATACGCTACTGCCAGTTTGTAAGTTGGTTCCGGACCGTAAGGGTCACTCTTTAGGGCATTTCGAAGGGTAGTCATCGCATCCGCAACAAGAGAAACTTTTTCAGCGCCATCTGCGTCATCTGCCTTTACCAACAGTCGGTCTGCCTTGGCAGCGAGCCTACGCCCATTTTTTCCACTCCTTGAAGTCTTTGGCGGCTTGAAGAAGTTTGTCTTACACTTTTCATCTAGCGGCATGGTGGTTGCAGCAGAAGTACCACCGGGTCTTTTCTTTTTCTTGGGACGCTTGAGTTTTTGCGATGGCCCCCCGTAAGGGTTGCAGGCTGGGGCCGCCACCAACAGCAATGCTAAACTAAGAATTAGTCGTTTCACGAGTCAGATAGTTCCAAATTGGTTGGATGAATGGAAGTAATGCAACGATCATTATGGACAAACCTAAAACGCCGGAGAGTGTATCGAAGCTTTGAAGTTTGCTCCCCCATAATAAGTCTGTAGCGAGTACTATCGAGGCACCGCCGAGGGCCAAAAGGCTCACCGTCTTTCCTCTTACCAGCCCAACGGTAGCAAATACGGTTAAAGCGAGAAGGGCGATGGTCGTCGACTGATCTTGTCCTGGAGCAAGGGCGTATCCAATGGTAATCGGAAGAAACATGCCAGCCCTGGTGATGGCTTTGCGAAGTTGGTTGGCGGCTCCCGCTTCGATATTGAATCGCTCCCTCCAGTTGCCCGCGCCTTCAAAAAGTTTTTCCATTGGGCGTCCCATCAGAAGCGCTAGTGGGATGCCGTGCGTGGCCAGTAGAAACAGATGTATTTCTTTCATCTCCCACTGAACGGCAAGTCCGAGGACGCCCATAACAGCGCCATACATTGCGGTGCCTACGGCGAACCAACGTCCCCAAAAAGGACGAACGAAGAGTGCTACCAAAGCGAGACCATAGCAGCTCGCAACTCCTAGCGCATACTTGGCGACTTCCCATGGAATCATCTCTACCACTCCTAAGGCGAAGAACATCATGTACACGCCGAAGTAAAGCGACAGCCCCATCGCTGCGATGCCAATTCTGTAGTCTTGTAACGACGCTTTATGGCCGTCGCTCAGCGCTGGTGCTTTCCATACCGAGATTGCTGACAAAGCGGCGAGAATACCGACAAACGGCAACACCACGGGAGAGTCTGACGTGATACCAAACAGCAACATCCCAGCTCCTGTCAAGGTTACGAGTTTAGCGGCATGCTTTGAGCGAGCCGCAAGAAGTACGATGCAAAGTCCGTGTGCAACAGCAATGGCGGCTAATATTTCGTTGCTCAGCGCGAGGTAAAAGAATACACCCACTCCAAAATAAAACCCTGCGATAAGTCCCGCTAAGGAATGTCTTGCTTGTTGTAATGTCCTCATCATTGCAAGTTTAGTATGTGTGGAGGCATTATGCCAAACTTACTTGCAGGGGAAGGTAGGACAGTTATTTGTTTTGGATTACAATCAGCCTGAAACGGCGGTATCCGGCGTCTTTGTGACGGGCTGAGTACAATACTTTTAATAACGTTTGGTAGGGCGTTCCCTTATCTGCGAAGACCCACAGTTCATGAATTTTAGGAATTTCTTTACCTTCGCTCTGTAATTTTGCGATTCGTGCTCCTCGCACCGCTCCCAAAACTTTCCCTAACTTTGGAATGTAGCGAGAGTTGTTGGCCTTGCCTTCCAATTCCTCAGATGGAACAAGACGCTGCTTTGACAACGACAAGATCGGCGCGTCGTCGACAATGATTCCGGTTCTACTGACAGTCAGTGACACCGCATCTTTTGGCAATTCTTCTTGGGTTTGAGATACGGGAGGAACGGTATCTTTGGTCACCTTAGCCGAAGCCGAAGCGGCAACCATAGAAATCACAGCTACCAACAAAATGGTCATAATGTCCATCAGCGGCATGATGTTGATCTCGGAGATATTTTCCCCTTCAGGAATGCGTTTGACCGCCTTGCGGACAATTGCTCTAGCTTCTCTATCAGTTACGGACATATCGCTTGAACCCTCCGCCAAATACGATGTCTGCGAACAACGCATCCGTATCCGGGTCGTATTTCTTTCTTTTGGTATCGTACATTCTAGAGTCCTTTGCCGTAGCCTCGGGTCTCGCAGTCACGATGGGGGACTCTGAAGGCAACAGACAAGCTTCTGACTTTTGGTCGGCTTCTTTGAGTTTGCAACGAACTGTGTCCATCACGGAAATTAAAGTGGAGTAGGGGATGTCGTCACTTGCGGTAACGATCGCCTGGTAGGTCTTCATTGCTCGGGGGCGTTCTCCTTTTCCCCAAACTTTCTTGGCCAACTCGTAAACCGCCTTATTGAGCCCACGATAGTCGTATACTTCTACCGGTACTTGCCCCGGCGTGGTGGGCGCTAAGCATTTGAGTTTGTCGTGGTCGCACTTTTGATATTCGCACTCGAAATCCGCCAGGCAATACTGTCCGACTTTTCCGGCGCGCTTAAAGACCTTCGGTTCTTTCATTGGAATCTCGCGATTCTTAAGACTGAAGAGTTCGATTTTCTCTTTACCGATAGCTACCACCAGGTCTAGTGGCTCATCCTCTGGCTTTGTCTCAGGCTTCTTTGTGGTAGTACTCGCTGAAGCAGGGCCATTTTCCGGAATTGTTGTGTTCAAAGACCCCAGAACAATTCCTGCGGAAATCATAGAAATCATGAAAATCGTAAGAATCGTAACAATGTCGAGATAAGGAACAATATTTAGCTCCCCAAGCTCGTCTTCTTCAAGCTCTTCCTCTTTTTTCTCGACGGCTTTACGAACCTTCGCCCTGACTTGCGAGATTTCCAAGAGGGGCTCCTAAGCTTCCTTGCCTTCGTTGATCAAGTTCTCTAAACGCATAGAGAAGGACTCAAGATCACCGAGAACTTTTTTCATTGCGGTACTGATAATCAGGTGAGCAACCATGCAAAGAACCGCGATACCGATTCCATAAGCTGTATTGTACATCGCCTCTTCAATCCCGTGGGCAAGAATCTTACTTCGCTCAACCTGGTCGTCGGTGTTCATTCCACCGAAGGTGTTGATAAGTCCCGCCACCGTTCCTAGTAGTCCGGTGAGAACCGTAATGTTGGCCATCGACCAAAGTGCTGGTACTCGAGCTTTAATTTCCGGAGTGACGTCGGTGATGGCCTCTTCCATTGCTGATGCGACTGCGGCTTCGCCTTTGTGCACTTTGTTGAGTCCTGCGCGTGCCACTCTTGCGACCGGGGCATCGGTTGCTTCGCAAAGTTTCTTTGCGCGGTCAACGTTGTTTGCCGCGAGCAGTCTTCTGATTTGCTCAAAAAATGCTTTGGCGTTGATGTGCCCACGTCCCAGGAAATAGATCGAACGTTCCACAATCATCGCGATGATGATCGCAAGAAAGAACGTGTTGATGATGAAGAAGAGTCCACCCTTATCAAATACTTCGGACAAAAAATCTAACATGTCACTACCTTCCAAATATATTGAGGAGCAATCCCCCCCAATTCTTATCTAACGTTTTACCGAGAACCGATTTGGATCGTCAAGAAGTTGGCAGCGAATTCGAGGGCTTACTCGCTTTTTGCTGACGCACGTTAACCTACATCATTGTCCAAGAGAGGAAATCCAACGTTCCACTGCATCACGCTTCTCCTCGCACAGTAGTGGGTTCTTGAATGGCATTGTGCCGATCATAGGGTCGATGGGCCCTTCTCTGGAGCCTAGTAGGACCATGAGATAGCTGTTGTCGGGATCTCCTGGCACCACAAACGTTTCCGCAGGGAACGTAACACTCGTTTTGTTAACAAGTTCTGATTCGGTCATTCCTGCTTCTAAGTTGATGCCGCCAGCACTCAATGCGTCGCCCTTATGGCAGGCGTTGAATGATGCGCAGCTCGGCGTAAATACATTTTCTTGAATCCACTCAAGGTCGCTGTGATCTACCGCTTCATCACATGATGCCGAACTAGAGCCCGTTTCACTACCCCCGCACGCTGCCATTGACAATAATAGTAATAGAAGTGGTGAAGATTTCATCCAGCCAACTATAAAAGGATATGGGACCCTAGCGCCAGTCAGAAAGGAAGAACTTATGGCATCCGCCACATACGCGCTGAGGTGGTACGCGTCCAAGGTAGTAGCGACTTCGAAACCGTTCCATGGGCAAAGGGGGTTAACTTTCCGTTTGATTTCAATAGCCAAACGTCAGACGGAGGAATGAAATCGTTTTCTTTGCTCTTGTCATGGGCAAAGGACATGTAGTCGATCCAGATTGGCAATGCGGTGTTTCCGCCAGTGGCTCCGTCGCCAATACTGGTGTTACTGCCTCTTCGCCCCACCCAAACTGTGGTCACCAATTGTGAAGTGAATCCTGAGAACCAACCATCTCTATAATCGTTAGTCGTGCCGGTTTTTCCTGCGATGGGAATGCCAAGGACTTTGGCTCTCCTTGCCGTCCCACTTTGCACGACGGCTTGCATCATATCGGTCAACATGAAGACGTGACTCGGTTGTATGGTCACGGAAGACTCTTTCCTTCTAAAGTCTTCGATTACATTACCTTCTCTGTCGGTGACGTAGTCGACGAGTCGTGGAGGAACTTTTTGCCCACCGCTTGCCAAGGTCAAGTAGCCCGTTGCTAACTCCATTGGGGTTAACTCGACGCTCCCTAACGCCACGGACAGGTCTCTTGGAACTGGTTGTGAGATACCAGCCCTCCGTAACGTGCCGATAAACGAGTTTAGACCAAACTTCTGCAGTAGTCTGACACTTACCGTGTTTAGAGATTTGGAAAGGGCATAGCGCATGGGAACCCTTCCTCGGTAACTGTTATCGTAGTTTTTGGGCGACCATACCTGGTTGCCAAACCGCATCACTATCGGCGCGTCTACTACCTTCGTCGTTGGCGTATAGCCGTTTTCTAGTGCCGTCAGGTAGATGAATGGTTTTATGGAGGAGCCCACTTGGCGCCTTGCTTGAGTCGCCAAGTTTAACGCGGACTGGGTGTAGCCGCCTACCATCGCTACTACGCGGCCACTATTGTTTTCCATCGATACCAAGGCGCCGTCGAGGGATGGTGGCTGGAATAGGGTAGGCGCATCCCTTTCAAGGATCACGCCGATGATATCTCCACTGACTAACTTTTGCTTGGTGTTCCATTGCCACTTCTCGAGCCACTTTCTGTCGGCCTTAGGCAGCAAGAATTTTTCGCTACCTAAGGTGAGAAACCAGTTGGTTCGCCAAGTCTTTTTCGACTTTTTTTCTATACTGAGCATCGCTTGATAAGGAATGCCAGCGAGAGGAACCGTTGACTCTTTTGCCAGTAGTCGGTGACTTTTGTAGACCGTCCTTAGGTTTTCCGAAAAAGCCTTCCTTTTGCTTTCTTCAATGTTGGCAAGTGGTCCTGCGAATCCTAGTCGTTTCGTTACGGTCTCGATCCCTATTTTTACCGCATGTTCTGCTGCTTGTTGTTTCGGTATGGACAAGGTCGAGTGAAAGCGTAGACCACCTTCCAATACTCGTTGATTTCCATATCGTTTCACTGCCCATCGCCGGACTTCCTCTACAAACTGTGGCGCTACGGACTTGGCTTTTGATTTACCGGAGACAAACACTAAACTTTCATCAAGGGCGGTGGAGTACTCTTGGCTGTTTAGGTAGCCGTCTTTCCTCATTCGATTCAAAACGTACTTTTGGCGTGTTCTAGCCGACTCTACGTTTCTGGACAGAATGGAAGGTCCTTGTACTAAGCAAGCAAGGAACGCTGCTTCTGCCGCTGTTAACCGGTCCAGAGTCTTTGAAAAGTAGGCGTCCGCGGCGGCAGCCACGCCATAGGCATTCCGACCTAAAAATACGAGATTCAAGTATACTTCCAAAATCTCAGGTTTGGTCAATTGCCGTTCAAGTCGCACCGACATGACTAACTCATCTAGCTTTCGTGAGTAATCCCTTTTCTCTTTGTAAAACTTTTCACGTCGTAAGATGAGCTTGGTAACTTGTTGAGTGATGGTAGATGCGCCTTGACTGGTACGGCCACGTTTGTAGTTTGTGTAGGCTGCCCGCGCGATGCCTTTGAGATCGAACCCCGGGTGTTTCCAGAAGTTACCATCTTCAGCTGCGATGAAGGCATTCTGAACCATCGGTGGTATCTTCCGCAACGGAGTCAGAATTCTATGGCCCCTGTGAAAGGCACCGATTTCGCTGCCGTCGTCCGCTAAGATGATGCTCGCTTCTGCAGGCGTTTGCAGGAATTTCTTTTTCAAGTCGGACGGAAGATCGTCTGCAACAGTAGCCACAACGAAGTAAACCCCCGCTGCCCCGGCGAATAGTCCAAAAATCCCCCCCAACAGTGCGAGACGCAATATACTAAAAGAACGAAATGGGCGTAGGACCTTTTTCTTTTGTTTCTTAAGGCGCAGAATACAAGGGTGCGGGGAATTTCATACAAGGTCAAGACCGTCCTATTGCTCTTCTCTACGATCTGCGCTTTTAACGCCCACGCAGGCAGGTTTACGGTGGTCAACTCTGGTGCCGATTCGTCGGTTCCCGCTTGGATGACAGTTTCAATACCGGTATTTTTAAGCAACACGGTCGAACGGGTCACGCCCTGGGTACCTGAACGTCCTGACTTTGAAAACAGCGAGGTCAAATCCTTTACCGCATCGACAGATGTTGCGAAGCTTGTAGCAGATAAAGGAGTCGACTGGGTGTGGAGTGTGACCTGGGAACGCGATAAAGTTTCGTTAGCACTTTGGTGGGCGGCGCTTGGAAACAGCCCCAAACGAGTCGCATCTGGTGAGGTACAGATTACCAGAAATGGAATCTATCGCGACGTGCAAGTCGCTATCCAGAAAATGTTGAAAGAAGCCGGGTTGTCTCTTCAAACGCAAAAGTTGGAGTTTGAAGCCTTGACCGTTAAGGATCCGTATGCGGTCCTTATTTTTGCTCGTGGACTTGTTGCTTTCAAAAGTGGAGACGTCTCGGTCGCCACTGCGGAGTTTGAACGAGCGATTCGAATTGACCCCACGTTGGAAATAGCAAGACTCTATCTCGGGCGGGTCTACACCGACTTGGGGGACTACCGTAGAGCCGCACGTTACCTGCAACGAGGCACGCAGGATTATTACTCTCTTTGGAAAGCTCAAGCGGTTGCTTATTCCGCTTCGGGCTCCCATCGGTCTGCAGAACAGGTGGCCAACAAGATCCTGCAAATTGACTCAGCAGATTTAGCAGCACTAGAAGCTCGTGGAAACGCCAATCTGTTTTTCAAAAAATATCCGAAAGCGATCAAGGACTATAATTCCATTCTTACCCATTCACCAAATAGCGAGACCGCGCTTTTTGGGTTGCGAAGTGCACTTGCTGCGATTGGAGACGACGTCGCACTCGTTGACGTTTTGATTCGCTTAGTGAAACTCAAACCTAACGATGTCGATATGTCGATGCAACTGGCAGCGGCTTTACGCTCTCAAAAACGAAATGATGAAGCAGTTGAAGTTTATCGTAATCTAGAGAAAGGTCCTTTGAATTCGGCAGTCGTGACCTACTTGCTGTCCGATCTCGGTGAGACAACATCGCCTCCCACGCCACAAAGTGGCGAAGAATGCCTCTTGATTGCGCAGTCGCTGGAGGTCTCAGAGGGGCCTGAAAAAGCAATAGAGCGTCTTCGGACCTGCTGGCCTGGCAGTGAAGCCAGCCATGTAAGTGCCTACCTTGGCGAGCTGCTTTTGCGAAACGGCGATACGGAGTCTGCCATTCGTCACTTTAAGCGCGCCTTGGTTAGTGAACCAAGGAATATTGCTGCCCGTACCAATCTAGGAATCGCGCTATTGCGCAAGCAGGACTCAAAAGGAGCATTGTGGCACGCTAAAGTGGCGATCGGACGCGATGCTCAGTTTGCCCCGGCACTCCATCTGGCGGCGGTAGCAAAAGCCAGAATGGGAAATTTGTCTGAGGCGTTAAGCTACGCCCAGCGCGCACAAAAGGCTACCGCAGAGAAGCAACCGAGAGTCGAGTTGCTTCTTAAGAGTCTGTGCAAGCAGTTGCGAGGAGAACACTCGAAACAGCAAAACTCTTTTGATGCGCTGCTATCGAAACGTTTCAAAGGCAAGGCCGGTTGGCTTGCAGGTGGCGGCTGCGCGATTTAGTCACCAGCAATTAGGAGCGACCCGCATACCGTTGTGAAACGCGGCAAGTCGCCAGCGTTGCTTATTCGTGTAGCATTCATTTTCACTAGAACCGATACAGAAATAGGCCATTCCCTTTTTGGCGGCAAGAATCCTTCTTTGGCCTGCTTTCACGACCTCGGGCAAATCTGTTCCAACGATCACGTAGGCATCCTTTTGACAACGTTCGTTGTTTACCAGGAAATAGGTCGTCAGACTCGGAGGTAACTTAGGCCCCTCCGTCGGGCCGATTTCTGGTTTTGAAACCGTAGTAGCGCATCGCTTTTTTTTGGGAAGTCGCCGTGCCTGTTTGAGAACTACTGTTAACTCGTCCAGAATTCGATGATTTTTCTTAGCCGCTTTTTTTATCTCTTCAAATGCCACCTTGTGGCGAATGGGAAGTCCAGCGAAAAGTCCCGCCGCTTGCGCCGCCTTTCCTCGGTCAACGATTCCCTCAAGCTGACGTGACCCATTGTGAAACTGCCGAGCTTTACTTATTAGCCTGTCGCGGGTCAATTTTGGGTTCCCACATCGTTTGGAAGTAAGCTTGGACACATCTGCTGCCAAAGCCCTTCGGGTGGCGTCGAGTAGTGCTTTGAGCCTGCCACCTGCCTCGATCTCTGAGCGATACTCTGCAATTTTAAGGTACCGGCGTCCGCTAACCGTATCTGGGCTGGGGGCAGATATCGCTTGAGAAATTACAAGAATTGCGGAAAGTAGCACAAATACGAGTGTAAACGTTGTCGCTTTGCAATGCCAACGTCTTGGCAGTTTGATAGTGTGGGTTGGTGACCGCGCTCTATTTCGCTTCGCCGAGGAAGCTTCCAAAACCGCAGACAGTGAAAGGGCGGGTGGTCGTATTGGATATCGCTTTCGCTGCGGATTTTGGAGGTGACATCAATTTTGCTTCCACCACGAGGCCTTTCATCGAAGGGTTAGGCGAGCGTTTAGCGGCATGGGTGGATCATCACGATCACGACGCTCACAAAGACTTTGAAGACGATGAACGATTTATCTTAGCAACCAAAGCACAACATGGGGCTTGCCCGGAAATGATCACTCCGGAAATGGTGAAAAGCGCTGGCGCGGTGGATACTGTGGTGGCCCATGTTGATCTTGATGGGATTTACGCCGCGGCGAAGTGGATTAACGGGGGAGTAGAACTCTACGATGGTGCAGACCATGATGCTTGGGCTGTGGATACTCGAAAAGCAGTACCGTCGCCACGTGGCTTGCTCGTAGATCACGCACTCAGAGGTTCATTTCGAGATACCCAGCTGAAACGCAATATTGTCTGGTGGCTCGTTAATGGTACCAAAAGCGACGGTTACAAGCGCAGCATTGTGGAGGCTGCGGAAGCCTTTCAGCCGCGATACGACCAAGCAGTCTACATTGCAGAGTCCTATCAGCTCGATCGCAACATTGCGTTTGTCGACGCTCGTGGCATGAGTGAATACGATAAAACAGAGCTCCTTCTATTAGGGCAACAAAAAGCACCGGTTTCCGTGGTGCAAGGCGATGGTATGATTAGCATTGCGGCAGCGTTTGACTCTGGTTGGAACTTCGTAGAAATTTTAGGGTTAGATGGGGGCATGCCAACCCGCGTATCTCTGCCAGAATCTCGTCTTCAAGAGGTGTTGGCTAAAATTCACGCGGTAGGGTAAGTTGCAGCATGTCTGCAAAGGACCTCACTGATAGAGTAGCTAGAGAATTAATTGCCAACTACGATGATGCCTCTCGTACGATGAAACACGTGAGTGCGTACGAACTGCCAAGCCGTAGCGCCGTGGAAGGAATTCTTCAGGTTTATCGATCTTTGATTTTTCCCGGTTATTATGGGGACCCGGTCGCTAGGAAAACACCAACAGAACTACGAGATGAACTTAGACTTAGAATTGACCTGCTCAGAAACAATTTGCGTTCTCAAATCTACAAGGGCTTAAACCATAAGCGTCAGTTCGAAGCGCCGTCTGCAACTGAGGACTGCCCGGACTGTGCAGAGATGTCAGAAATTATCGCTGACAAATTTGTTGCTCACCTGCCAGAACTTAGAAAAAAAATTGAACTTGATGTACAGGCTCATGCAGTAAGTGATCCAGCGGCCTCAGGTGTAGACGAAGTAATTTTTTGCTACCCAGGCCTGTACGCAATTGCCGTGTACCGCTTTGCGAATGCATTGAGGTTTTTTGGGGCGCGTATCATTCCACGAGTGATGACCGAAATAGCCCATGAAAAAACCGGAATTGACATCCATCCCGGGGCGACCATCGGAGAGTCGTTCTTTATTGACCACGGAACGGGAATTGTGATCGGAGAAACCGCTCAAATTGGCAACCATGTAAGGATGTATCAGGGTGTAACCCTAGGCGCACTAAGTGTGCATGACAGTAGCGCACTGCGGGGGACGAGACGTCATCCTCAGTTGATGGATAACGTCGTTGTTTACGCTGGAGCGACGATTCTAGGAGGAGAAACCGTGGTAGGCGAGGGCGCGGTGATTGGTGGCAATACTTGGGTTACCAAGTCCGTGCCGGCAGGTAGTCGCGTCACGTTAAACGGCTAGATTCCTTGGTCGTGATTCCCCCCTCGTGTATCATCTAAAGTATGGGGGGAGTCGGTAATGGCGGAAAATAGGGGTGGTACTGCAACCAGAATGCGTTTTGTTGCACCGGCTTCGATGGGGGGCAAAGTAGATGTCTCGAATAGAATCGGTCGGTATGAGATAGCTGAAACTCTAGGTAAAGGGGCAATGGGAGTTGTTTATAAAGCACGAGATCCATTGCTCGACAGGACTGTTGCGGTCAAGACGATTATTCCCCCACGAACTGGCGGGAAAAGAGCCAAAGAAGCGTACCTCGAGCGCTTTAAGCGCGAGGCAATGGCCGCGGCAAAAATGCAGCACTCCGCCATCGTTACCATTTTCGACGTTGGCGTCGACGAGAAGAGTGGCTCGCCGTTTATGGTTCTTGAGTATCTACCCGGCGAGTCTCTCGCCGACCGCTTAGATCATTTTCGTTTACGACTGGGACGAGCGGTTCAAATTGGACAGGATTTGGCCGCAGCTCTCGCATTTGCACATCGCAAACGAATCGTTCATCGTGACGTTAAACCTGCCAACGTCCTTTTCGCTGGCGACAATCATTGGAAACTAGCTGACTTTGGCATTGCTCGGCTTCCGGACTCCGAGCTGACTCAAGTAGGAATCTTCATGGGCACGCCAGGTTACGCTCCTCCTGAGTCAATTCGAGATGGGCTGTACACCCCGCAGTCTGATGTATTTGCCTGGGGCGCAGTTCTTTATGAAATGATATGTGGCAGAATTCCATATGAGGGGCCTGATACTAAAACTACCAATAAATTGGTTACGCAAGCTGCGGCAAAGCCACCAAGCCGGTGGGATTCTTCGATTCCTCAACCGATTGTTGACGTTACCATGCGGGCGTTGCATCCGGACCCTAACGAAAGGTACCGAGATGCGGAGATCGCTGGCGCTGCGCTTTCCGAAGCGTGGGAAACCTGCATTGCCAATAATTTGGTAGGTGCCGCATCGTTTTCGGGAAAAGACGTTTCTCACAATCACGTGAAGGGGCCACTTCATGGAGGCGGCAATCCCGCACCCGCCAAAAGTGCTCCGGCTCCTGCACCGGAGTGGCAAACGGTCGTAGACTCCGCGCCACCAATACCTCAGGCGCCACCTATGCCGCATGCTACGCCAGCTCAGGTGCCTGCACCGCAAGCTATAGCTCAGCCTCCGTCGCCACAGCAACCAATGCATATGGCAGGCATGGCCGTTGCGCCATCAATGCAATCCCCTCAGCCTCTTGGGCACTCGCCTGTGTTTCGACGGCCGACTTCCCAGTTGGGATCAAACACCGGACTGTGGGTTGCGCTAGGCGTTCTTGGCGCAGTAGTGGTCGCACTACTTATTGTCTTAGTGGCTCTCTAAACTAGGTGAAAGATAGATGAGCTTAGCTTAGCTAGTGCGGCTTGCTCGAATTTTTTGAACCAGGTCGGCTTGTCCATCGGCATGATAACTGGAACGAACCAAAGGACCGGCTTCTACATGGGGAAAACCAATGCTGAGTGCGTACTCCTCAAGTTGGGAAAACTCATCAGGGTGCATGTAGCGGTCGACCGGTAAGTGTTTGGGAGATGGCTGGAGGTATTGCCCCAGTGTAATTATGTCCACGCCCAACGCTCGAGTTTGGTCGAGTACTTCTCGAATTTCTCCCATGGACTCGCCCAGTCCTACCATCAGCCCGGTTTTGGTAATAGCGCCGGACTTTCTTGCATGCTCTAAAATGGCGTAGCTTCTATCGTAGCGTGCTTGAACGCGCACTTGTTTTGATAAACGTGGGACGGTTTCCAGGTTATGAGCGAATACGTCGGGGCCCGCCGCAAGCACCGTATCTACATCATCTGTGTTTCCTTTGAAGTCGCCGGTCAGAATTTCCAAGGTCATGTTAGGACATGCTGCTTTGACGGCAGAAATAGTTTGCGCCCAATGAGCCGCTCCACCATCGGCTAGGTCGTCCCTGTCTACGCAGGTGATCACGGTATGAATTAGGTCTAGCTCTGAAAGCATCTGTGCCACGCGAGCCGGTTCTTCTGCATCCACCGGCAGTGGTCGCCCAGTTTTGACATCGCAAAAACGACAGGACCTGGTGCAAATATCACCTAAGATCATGATGGTCAGAGCGCGTCGACTCCAACACTCGCCGATGTTAGGGCAGGTGGCGCTTTCACACACCGTATGGAGGTTGAGTTCTTTGACCCGCTTTTTCACGTCAAAGAATACCGGACTTGTTGGTAAGTTCACCCGAATCCAATCCGGGTGCTTACGCCGAGTTTTCCCGGCGAGTGGTAACTTTTTCTTAGAGGTGGATGGCGTGTCCGAGTGCATCTTCTGTGGCTTCTTTCAGCGCTTCTGCAAAAGTAGGGTGCGCGTGTACTGTATACACTAAGCTTTGCGCATTTACCTCAGTAGTTTTGGCGAGTGTCATTTCTCCGATGAGATCGGTGACCGCTGGTCCGATCAAGTGGGCACCTAGTAACGCACCGTTATCTTTCCTATATAAGGTCTTAACGAAGCCCGGGTACTCTCCAGCCGCCATGGTTTTTCCTAACGGTTTAAATGGAAACTTACCAACGTTGAACTCGATTCCTTGTTTGACGCATTCGCGTTCGGTCATTCCGACACTGGCGATCTCCGGATGGCAGTATGTGCATGCGGGAATACTATCGTAAGGAATGGGGGAAGGGGCTAAACCAGCAAGGTGTTCGGCTGCAAAGACGCCTTCCGCACTCGCTACGTGCGCCAGCGCTGGCGGTCCGGTTACATCACCGATGGCGTAAATACTCGCAACCATGGTTTGTAGTGATTCGTCAGTTTCAATAAATCCTCGTTCCACTCCGATGCCTAGGCTGTCCAACCCAAGGTTTTCGACGTTGCCGGAAATTCCGGCTGCTACCAAAACGATTTCCGCTTCTAGCGGGGTGCTTGCTCCGCCAGAGGCTGGTTCTGCGGTAAGAAGCACGTTGCTGGATGATTTAATGGCGCTGGTTACTTTCGTTCCGGTAAGGATCTTTATGCCGTGTTTAGTCAGTGCTTTGGCAAGTTCTGCGCTGATGTCATCGTCTTCAACAGGAACGATTCGATCTTGATACTCAACAATTGTCACTTCTGTACCAAGTGCCGCGTAGAACGAGCCGAACTCTACGCCAATGGCACCGCCGCCAATAACCACCATCGATTTAGGAACCTTCTCGAGAGTCATCGCTTTGCGATAGTCGATGATTTGTTTTCCGTCGAACTCAAGCCCAGGCAGCTGTCTTGCTCTCGCGCCCGTTGCGACAATAATGTGCGCTGCAGAAAGCATTTTTTCGCCAACGGTGACTTGGTGAGGACTCGCCAAACTAGCGGTACCAACAATGTTCTCGATATTGTTTTTACGTAGCAGGTAACCTACGCCTTTATTGATTTTGCTAGAGATGCCGCGACTTCGCTTAATCATTGCGTCAAAATCAAATCTTACGTTGTCAACCAGAACCCCAAATTGGTCGGCCTTGCGACAAAGCTCCAATACTTCCACGCTGCGAAGTAGGGCCTTTGTGGGAATGCATCCCCAGTTGAGGCAAATGCCACCAAGCTCTGCTTTTTCGATGCAGGCAACTTTCTTTCCCAGTTGAGAAGCCCGGATCGCCGCTACGTAACCACCAGGACCTCCGCCGATTACGATCACATCATAGTCGAAGCTCATAAGGATAGTAGCTCCGGCGTTTCTACAAGTTCTGCAAACTTTTGCAAAAGTACGGCCCCCATCGCGCCGTCGATGACGCGATGATCGCATGAAAGCGTGACCGTCATAACTTTGCGTTCTGCCAGCCTACCATCTTTCAGGTAAGGTACATCTCTTGTACTGCCCACTGCCAAAATAGCTCCTTCAGGCGGATTGATAATCGCGGTAAACTCGCGAATTCCAAACATGCCGAGATTGGATACCGTAAAAGTCGAACCTTGAATCTCGGGAAGTTTTATCTTTCGTTCTCGTGCTCTAGACACCAAGTCCTTGCTTTCACTTGCAATAATACTTAGTCCTTTAATGTCTGCGTTACGAATGACAGGCGTAATGAGTCCATGCTCAGCAGCGACGGCAATGCCGATGTGAACCTCTTGAAAGTAGCGTATTTTGTCGCCGAGGAATGCCGCATTGCAATTTGGTGTTTCTCTTAACGCAAGCGCGATTGCTTTGACGATTAAATCGTTGACCGACACCTTGCCACGTCCCGCGAGAAGCTCATTAACTCGTTTTCGAAAAGCAAAGAACTGAGTTACTTCGATGTCGCGAGTCAGGTAGAAATGAGGAGCGCTTTGTTTGGCGTCTACCATACGCTTGGCGATTGTTTTTCTGACACCGGACAAAGGTTCGTCTCTGTGAAGGATTGATGCCGTTGGATCTGCGACGTCGGTAGAAACCAGTGCCGTTGCAGGTGCTGCCGCCGTCGCCGACGGTTGCGTCGTTACCGTTGGCGCAGCTGCGGGGCCTCCGTTCATTAGTGCTCGAATGTCTCGTTCTACGATTCTTCCTCCTGGCCCGCTTCCTAGAACCTGCCGGAGATCAATTCCGTGTTCGATGGCGAGTGACTTAGCAAGCGGAGATGCAAGTAGCTTTCCCCCGGCAGACGGAGAAGGTCTCGGAGCTGGGGGAGGCGGAGCAGCAGCTGCTTTGGCGGGCGGAGGGGCGACCGCCGCAGGAGGGGCTGTCGGAGTTTCAACCGTAGGGGCCGGGCTGGCGTGATTACCAGAAGCAAGCTGGGCAAGAAGGTCCGAGATGTCTTCGTTTTGCTCACCAAGAATCATCACCGGGCCACCCAACGTAACGGTGGCACCTTCCTCTACTAAAATCTTCAGCAAATAGCCGTCGTCTTCCAGGTTAAAGTCCATGTTCGCTTTGTCGGTTTCAACTTCGGCGACGAGCTCTCCGGGTTCGATATGGTCGCCTTCTTTTTTTGCCCAGCGAATCAGCACGCCTTCTTCCATCGTTGGCGAGAGTTTGGGAAGTCCGATAATTTCAGCCATTTTGTTACTCCAAGTAAAGTGCGCGCTTACAAGCGGCAACTACATCTTCAATTTGTGGTTGTACTTCAATTTCTAGGTTGCGTGCGTAGGGCATAGGAACGTCTTCTGAGGTCACCCGTTCGATGGGGGCATCAAGATAATCCATGCAGTGCTTTTGCAGGCGGTAGGCAACTTCGGCTCCGACTCCGCAATGGGGCCAACCGATTTCAACAATTACGGCACGGCCTGTTTTTTGCACGCTGCGTATAATGGTTTCTTCATCCATAGGCCTTATCGAACGTAAATCAACAACTTCGGCAGAGTAACCTAACGCAGCGAGTGCTTCTGCTGCCTGTTTGCAGGTCGTTACGGTTGCGGACCAACCGATCAGCGTGATGTGTTCCCCCGGTCTTTTCACCTCTGCGGTTCCGATAGCCACGGTGTAGTCGCCATCAGGCACCTCTCCGGTGTCGTTGTACATGGTTTCGTTTTCCATGAAGATTACCGGGTTGTCGTCTCGGATCGCTGCCTTTAGCAGCCCTTTGGCATCCTTAGGATCCGATGGCATGACCACTTTCAGCCCCGGGATGTGAGCGTACAGTGATTCTAAGGCCTGAGAATGTTGAGACCCTACCTGAAGCGCTGGTCCACTCGGGCCACGAAAGACAATGGGGACGTGGTATTGCCCGGCTGACATTTGGTAGATCTTGGCAGCGTTACTGATGATTTGATCAATCGCCACGAGAGAAAAGTTGAATGTCATGAATTC
Source organism: Deltaproteobacteria bacterium (assembly GCA_020630875.1). GTDB lineage: Bacteria > Myxococcota_A > Polyangia > Haliangiales > Haliangiaceae > JAHDIH01. The sequence goes on from JAHDIH010000005.1 coordinate 250,487, forward strand.
AATGATGGGCCTCAGTCCGACCATAGCAGCGCCAATGCCAACCCCCGAAAATCCCATTTCCGCAATCGGTGTGTCGATGACCCTTCTGTCAGAGAAGCGTTGAAGGAGACCTTGAGACACTTTATAGGCTCCTTGATAGTGTCCGACTTCCTCCCCCATGAGAAAGACACTTTCGTCTCGTTCCATCTCTTCGCCAATGGCTTGGTTCAGTGCTTCCCGGTAACTAATCGTGGTGGTCATGATTGCTCCTTATAGACGTATTGTTTGTATTCGTCTGCCGCAGGACTTTGCTCAGCGAAAGCAACCGCTTCTGCTATCTCCTTTTTTACGTCCGCTTCGATCTCTTTGATTTTGTCCTCTGGACAACCCAGCTCTTCGATGAGTCTGGTACGAGCGATACGCACCGGATCGCGCCGTTTCCACTCTGCTACTTCATCTCTGGTTCTGTAGAGACCTGGGTCACTCATGGAGTGCCCACGAAAACGGTACGTTCGAACTTCCACCAACGTGGGTTCGCTGGTTTCTCTTGCGCGTTTCACCGCGTCTTCAATGCGGCGTTTGACGGTAATGACGTCGTGTCCGTCAACTCGGTCGCGAGCCATGCCGTGGGCGAGGGCGCGCATGGAAACGTCTTCGACCGCAAGAGAACGATAAAGTGGGGTTCCCATGGAATAGAGGTTGTTTTCGCAAATAAAGACAACCGGAAGTTTCCAAAGCGCCGCTAGGGCAATTCCTTCTTGAAAACCACCGATGGTGCTTGCGCCTTCTCCGAAGAAGCACAGAGCTACGTTTTTTTCTCCACGGTACTTGGCCTTGAACGCTGCACCACAAGCGATTGGTACATGGCCGCCAACAATTCCATACCCGCCAAGAAAGTTTTTCGACTTATCGAACAAATGCATCGAGCCGCCGAGACCTTTGACGAGTCCAGTTTTTTTTCCGTAGAGTTCAGCCAAAATTGGTGCGGCAGCAACGCCTTTTGCGTAAGCGTGTCCGTGTTCACGGTAGGTCGCAACGACGTAGTCGTCTTGACCAATGGCGTCAATCGCGCCAACGCAGACGGCTTCCTGCCCGATGATCAAATGAAGGAATCCTCCAATTTTTCCTTGGGAGTACGCTTTCGCGGATGCCTCTTCCATTCGCCTGATGGCCAGCATCTGACGAAACAGGGGGAGTAATTCTTCTGTAGACGTTTCCGGCGCGACGCCTTGTAAATCTACGCTAGCTTCTTCTGGCAAGCTCATGGCGTCCGACTTTACTGTGCATTAGCGACAGATGCATTCCCTGGGCCAATGAATCGACAAATGAGCTTGAAGTTCATCGTTTTGGCCTGTTAACTGCCAATGATGCACGAATTGAGATGTCGCTATACGTTTGAAGCAGCGCGTCGTTTGCCGCGGTTGCCTGAAACTCATCCATGTTCTCGAATTCACGGACATTCGTTTCGTCTGTGCGTTTCTGTGATCGGAGCGGTAAATGAGAGTGGTTGGGTGATGGATTTTGCAGAAATTGATGCTGCAGTAAAACCGTTGGTAGACCAGTTGGATCACCAGTACCTAAACGATCTGGATGGGTTCTCCAACCCGACCAGCGAATTCATCGCACGGTGGCTCTACGAAGGGCTCAGGGGAACAATTCCCGTGGCGTCGGTGACGCTGGCTGAGACGGATCGCAGTGAGTGCATCTACCGAGGCGAGTCGTGAAGTTTGTAACGATTAACTTTTGGGGCAATGAGCCCGATGTGTCGGCGCGACTCAAACTGGCAATCAGTCAATTACGTCACATAAATCCTGACGTGATCGCAATGCAGGAGGTCCGTCCGCTGAACGGTAGAGATGGAGAAACCACCGCTGATGTCATCGCCACAGAATTGGGGATGGTAGCTACGTTTGAAGAGACGATTGCGTGGAACGATGGTGCATTTTTCGAAGGCCACCCTGGCGGCAAAGAAGGCTTGGCCATCTTGACCAAAGATGACCCTCTGCAGGTTGAAGTGCTACGTCTTCCGGAAGCGCGCCCCACTGAAAAACGAATCCTGTTATCCGTAAGACTAGGCAACGGCTGGGCTCACTCTACTCATTTGCATTATCGCCTCGCCGACGGCGTTGCTCGCGAAAGTCAAGTAGCCGCTATTTGCGACCGAATCGGCGAGCTCGATGGACCGCATGTGTTGATGGGGGATTTCAATGCTGCTCCACAATGCGATGAGATTCGTTACATGCGCGGGGAAACGTCAATTCAAGGTAAACGAACGCACTGGCAAGACGCATTCGACAAAGTCCATCCTGGTTCGTCTGGACTCACGTGGTCCGCGGAAAACCCGCAGACCCGTCCGCTTCGATCGCTGGATATTGACCGTAGAATCGACTACATATTCGTCTCCACTCGCAAGAAAAGTGGGGTGGGCACGGTACGCGACGCGGGCCTTTGCCTGGATGAAAGAGACAGTCAAGGAAACTGTTGTTCGGATCATTATGGCGTTTGGGCAGACGTCCAGCTTACTGAGAACTTACAGTAGCTGCTACTGAGCGGGAGGTGGTCCCCCCATGCCGCCGCTTCCGGGAGGCGTGTAGCCACCACCTGGGGGCACGTAACCACCACCTTGAGGTTGTGCAGAAGGAGGGCCTTCGCCCACGGGGTAACCAACGGTCGGGTTACTCGTAGGCATGGGTTGGTGGTGTCCGTGTCCGCCACCTCCCGCCGGAGGAAAACCGACCTTTTTGGGAGCCGTCCAACCACTGATGACGCCGAGTTTACGAAGTCCGAAGAACGTTGTGGCTCCGCCAACAAGCAACGTGGCAAACATAGGTGCTCCGATGACTTTCCATCCGTCGAAACCATTGAAGACGAAGTTTAAAAAGGTATTGAGACCAAAGAAAAAGGCGCCGAAACCAAAAAGTGCCACCGCGCCCCAGAATGCTTTTTCTAGGTATCGGTACTGACGAAAATTAGTTCCTGACATCATAAACATTGCGCCAAACGCAACTATCGCGCCACTCAACAAGGAAGCAATCGATGGTTTGATTGAACCGTTGGCACCCGAGAGAAGGTAGGCAAGAATACCGAGAACGCCAGTCACGGCCAACGTCAGGCCTGCATAACCGATCCCGTACATCACCGCTTTCAGTCCCACTTGCGTATCGCCAGCGCTGCTGCCTCCGCGGGACTGGTCCCATTTTACCAGCAGGTACGTCACCAGGACGTAGAGCGGAACGATGATTCCCATAGCAAGGGCTACAGGATTGAACAGATCAAGAAGCGAGAATAGTGCCATGACCGAACTATGCCAGTTTGTAACGACAGATGGCTACGTCGAAAACGTTTTATTCGGTCACGATTTTAGGACGGGCGATAAAATAACCTTGGAAGAGATCTACTTTTAGATCTTTGAGTACATCGAATTCCTCTTGCCGTTCGATTCCTTCCGCGACGACTTTAACGTTGCGTTGGTGGCAATACTCTACAAATGAGAGTAGGGCTGATTGCCGTGCTGGTTTTTGGTCAATTTTGTCCACCCAAGACCGATCGATTTTGGCGAAGCTTGACAATAGTCCCTCGGTTCGTTCGAACGAAGCTCGGTCTTCCTTAATATCGTCGATAGCCAAGGAAAATCCTTTGGCAGACAGGCGAGTCATGGATTTTCTCATCTCCGCAAGCTCGTCGCAATCGTGCTCAGTGACTTCCAAAACGATTCTATCTTTGATCTTGTACAGCGGTGTGGTGAGTATCGAGCCACTCACAAGTTCTGATGGGTGGACGTTCACAAAGTACGTAGCTGGTGAAAGCTTGAGTACCAATTCGTGAATCACTGCGGCTAAATCTCCGAACCAATGGTGAGGTTGGGCGAGTTTGATTACGTCAAAGGGACTCGCGTCCAGTGGTCGCATTAAGACTTCACTGGCCCACGTATCTCCATCGGCCGTAACGATTGGTTGGGTAGCAAGGCGCATGTCGGCGAGGTGCCGGTCAAACGTGGCCCGTAGAAGCTGAAAGTCATCCGCTCTAAGTTCGGTGGTTCCGCAAGCAAGCCGCTCTGGCGGAGAAGCGTCAATCGTGGGCTCCAACGCATCAATTTCGTATTCTTGGGTTGTTCGGGTGTTCAAAATTGTGGGGTCCAAATCACTCATGAGCAGTATTCAGTTTACCGAAGGTAGAATTGTTTTGATGTAACTTAGATCGCATTATTGAATACGAGTTTTGTGTGTTAAGAAGCTACATGCGCGCAATTATCGTACTCGTGATGCTTTTGGCTGGCTGTGATGAGAGCTTCAACAACAAGTCTACGCCCGATGCCTCGAATCCCGCCCCCGATGGCAGTCTTTTGCCAGATGCGTCTATTGACGCACCTCTTCCGCCAGCGGATGCATCGGTTCCACCGCAAAGCGATGGCGGATTACCTCCGTTTGGAGACGGCGGATTCCCGCCCTTTGGAGATGGAGGATTTCCCTTCGGAGACGGTGCGGCCGCTTGTACGTTTGCAGAGCTTCAACCAATCGGTACCTGTGGGATTCAGAATTGCGCCAGCTCACCCAATATTACGGTTTGCTTAGCGACCAACTGCCCTCAAGAACTCTTGGGGTTGAGCAGTGAGTGCGCCACTTGCATTTTGACCTCCGCTGGCGGCGGCATCACGGATATCGTTACCAGCTGCGCACTTCCTTAACAATCGATACAGGGGACGAAGATGAAATTTGCGAAACTGTTATTTCTTTTTGTTGTTACAGTGGGGCTCGTGGGTTGCACTGGGGCGAATCCGCGTTTTTGCGAAGTGGCATCCGACTGTGGGGTAGACCAGGTTTGCGACTCCACGGGGGTGAAAGGAACCAGCAACTTGTGCCTCGATACGACGCAATGTACGAGTTCGCAGGAGTGTCCTGACGAGTTCCCATCTTGCAGCCAGCTTGGCGAAGGTTTGACGTGTACGTTCTGTACGAGCGACAACCAATGCGCCAGCCGTGACCCTCAAAAAGGCGTGTGCAACGATGACGGGTCTTGCGGGGGCTGCAATACTAACCTGGATTGTCCAAGCGAGCAGCCCATTTGTTCCGCTTCTGGGTCTTGCGGTTCGTGCGACCAAGACAGTCAATGCGACGAGCGAGGAAGCGATTTAAAGTGCACTCCGATAGGAACTTGTGCTGCCTGCTTTGAACATTCCGACTGTCCCGGAGCCATCTGCGACGGGCAATTTGGTCGGTGCGTGGATCCCAATACGATTGCATTTGCGGATGAAGCTACGGGTACCGGAGGGAACTGCGGAGACCAAGACAATCCATGTCGAGATTTAGATGACACTCTTTCCTTCGCAGAGGCCAACGCGCTTAAGTGGGTGCGCGTCAAAGGGACGTTTAATGTAAACTCTATGGTCTTGCGGCGAACGACCAATATCGTTGGCGTCGACAACGCACGAGTGAACGGCAACGGCGCCAAGCTGTTTAGTGTGGTGTGCCCTGATGGAGGTTGTAGCGAAGACATTCTCGTGAGAATCGAAGGGTTGAGAATGGATAGCGATTTAGACGTGCTCTCGTGCGACGGTACTGGTGGCGGTAATTGGGCCGTCGAACTCAACATCTGGGATGCCGAGCTTATCGACACTGCGGAGAGGGGTATTGCTTCTACCAAGTGCGCCCTGAGAGTGGCTCGTTCAAGCATTCAATCCAAATCTCGCGGAGGGATCGACATCAGAAGTGGGTTTCTTGAAGTCAGAAATACCGTGTTTCGTTCCAATGGTCTTACGGGGGCCGGAGGGCTCTATGGCGCCATTGCAATCGGCGACCAAGTAACTTTTGCTAAAATTGAGTTTTCGACTTTTTCGAGCAACGTTAGTTTCAACAACGATAAGGCCGCGGACATCTTCAGCGAAACTCCTAACTCGGTTCAAGTCGACAGTTGCATCTTTGACGGTTCGGCCGCAGAGCAGGTAACCAACAACAGCCAAAATCGAGTAAGCGTAGCGTACTCGTTCATCGACGATCCCAATTTCGAAGGAGATAACAATATCACTACCGGAGCGTCAGGTTTAGAAGGTGATTTGTCCCTTTCTAGTGCATCTCAGTGTCTTGATGCAGCCAATCCAAACCTCACCCGAGGGGCCGATCGGTTGCGGCTTCCAGGGCTTGTCGGCGCAAGTTCGGACCTTGGCGCCTTTGAACGTCAATAACTGCGGATAGTGGTTTGTGAGATCAGGGGGCTGCGGTAAGTTCGCTTCGTGGCAAGGCAATATCAAGATTCCGTAGATGCAATTCGTTTTCTATCCATAGACGCGATCCAGAAAGCAAACTCTGGTCATCCAGGCTTACCGATGGGCGCGGCGCCCATGGCCTACGCGCTCTGGAGAAAACACCTTGCCATAGATCCTGCCAAGCCTGACTGGTGGAACCGAGACAGATTTGTGCTGTCTGCAGGGCACGGCAGTATGCTTCTGTATTCGCTGATGCATCTGTCAGGCTTTAAGCTATCCATTGAAGACATCAAAAAGTTTCGGCAGTTAGGAAGCCAGACGCCGGGACACCCAGAGCGTTTCATTACTAAAGGCGTCGAAGCAACCACGGGACCACTCGGGCAGGGGACCGCCAATGCGGTGGGCATGGCGATGGCCGAGCGTTTTCTAGCTGACAAGTACAACAAGCCAAAATTCAAACTGTTCGATCACTACACTTACGCGCTGGTCTCAGACGGTGATTTGATGGAAGGGGTAGCTTGCGAGGCTGCCGCCATTGCGGGGCACTTGAAACTCGGAAAACTGATTTACTTATACGACGCCAACGATGTGACTCTGGATGGACCGGCGGAGCTTTCATTCACTGAAAATATTGCCATGCGTTACGAGAGCCAAGGTTGGCACGTTCAGACAATCACTGATGGTGACGAAAACGTTGACGCGATAAGTGATGCGGTCGCCGCAGCTAAAAAATCCTCGCAGCCGAGCCTGATCATCGTGAAGACGACAATCGGTTATGGGTCCCCTGGTAAACAAGGGTCGTCGTCGTCGCACGGCTCTCCACTTGGAGACTCAGAGATTGACGCCACCAGAAAAGCTTTGGGTTGGTCCCATAAGCCGTTTGAAATTCCTAAAGACGTCTACCAAGACTTTGCCGCCATTGGCGCGGAGGGAGGGGCGAAGAGAAAAGACTGGGATGCCACGTGGCAACGTTACCAAGACACTTACCCAACTCAGGCTGCAGAACTCAAGCAAGCTTTTGCAGGCGAAGTGCCGGCTCTCGAGTTCGAAGTGCCGGCGAAAACGGAAGCCACGCGCGTGACTTCAGGGGCCATCATGCAGGAAATTGCCAAGCAACTTCCGACATTCTTTGGCGGAGATGCAGACCTTGGTTGTTCTACCAAAACGTTATTAAAAGGGGAGGCCGACTTTGCTGGGACGGGGAGCGGTCGAAATATTAGGTTCGGTGTGCGAGAGCATGCCATGGCCTCGATTTGTAATGGCCTTTCTTACCACGGAGGCATTAGACCTTACGCAAGTACGTTTTTCGTCTTCTCTGATTACATGAGGCCCGCGGTGAGGTTGGCGGCGATGAATCACTTGCCGGTCACTTACGTTTGGACTCACGATTCAGTAGCGTTAGGTGAGGATGGTCCTACTCACCAACCGGTAGAACATTTGATGTCGCTTAGAGCCATGCCCGGACTGGCCGTCGTTCGTCCCGCCGATGCCAATGAAACCATTGGTGCATGGAAATACGCACTGCAACGAAATAGTGGACCCACGGCATTGGTACTATCGCGGCAGAATCTTCCGGTGCTTGAAAATGCCCAGCAGGACATATCCAAAGGAGCGTACACTCTGTTGAAGACTCAAGGAGCGAAGGCGCTGATTATTGCAACGGGTTCTGAAGTGAGTTTGGCGTTAGCGGCAGCTGACGTACTCAACAGTGAGAATATTCCCACGAATGTAGTCTCTATGCCTTGTTGGGAAGCATTCTTAATGCAAACTCCAGAGTACCAAGAGGAAGTGCTTCCTTCTTCGATTTTAGCAAGGGTCTCGGTCGAAGCGGGCGCAACGCATGGTTGGCACCGTTTCTTAGGACTTCGAGGAGAAGCCATTGGAATCGATAGGTTTGGGATATCTGCGCCAGGCGCTCAGGCCTTGGCATGGCTAGGACTTGTCGAAGAAAACGTTGTGGCTGCGGTCAGACGACAATTGAGCTAGCGGTAACGTTCGTACGTTTCATCTCGCCACGCAATAAGTCGCTCAAACTTTGAAGCTAGTGTGGGCATAGTCCAACAAGTTCTAAACTCTGGTTTTAGCCGAATCCATTTATGAGCCACAGGTGATACGAACTGAAGGGCACAACAAACGGCAATATCTGCGTACGAGAACGCGTCTAGAAAAGTAGTCTGCCCGCCACGAAGCGACTCCAGCTCTTGCAAGCAACCTTCTATTGTCTGTTCTGCCCCTGCTGGCTGATAATCGTACTTTTCTTTGATTCGGTTGATGCCGAATTTTACTACTTTGACTCTCATCGATTTTGGAACGAAGTTAGGAGCCGCTTCCCGCATTGCCGCTTCGTTGCTTAGCACTTTCTCGCAACTGATGACTCTGCCTGCTTCCATTAGCTTATTTGCCAAGGCGTCAACTTGGTCGATTTTTTCCATGTTGGTGTGGAACAGGCGGTCTCCTGCGTAGTGTTCGGCTATGGCCCTTGAACCAACTATCGATTCTTCGGCAATGATCACGGGCACCGTTATCTTTTTAAATGGCTTTCCTGTGGCAACTCTCAACGGGAGCGCTCCCCAAAAGGGCAGGTAGTTTTTTCGTTTGTAGTCAACGTTTACAAAGTCCAAGGCCCATCGTGCCTTCTCTGACCAGGGGCTGTAATAGATTTGGTAAAGCGTGGTGGTCATGGCCCAAAGGTTACTTGGGAAACGATGTCACGATCAACGAAAGCCCATGGAAATCCATGGGCTTCGCGCTAAAACCAATGCCGGATTAGTCAATCGTCACGGTACAGCCAGTGAGAATGTTGAGTTTCTTATCCGGTGAAGAACGTAGAATGTCGCAGCTCGCTCCGTGTACCTTAAGAAGTTCTCCTTCGATGGAATATCCGTTCTCGGCATCCGCGTCTACCGGATTTCCATCTAGGTTCACCACCACTTGCGCCGGGTCCCACTCGTCTGGAAGCGAAAAAGTACAAGAAACTGATTTACCCATTACTTCGTCAAGGGCAGCGGTAAGTGACGTTGAGTCTTTGGTGGAGAATGCTTGATTCGTTTGTCCTGCGATTGCAACTCGTTGCAAGAAGTCGTGACCGACTCCTTCACCGAAACCAATCGCATAGGTTTTTACTGGAATCGAACCGTTGGCTAGTTTTGCAACTTCTGCTTCGATACCACTTTTGAGGTCTTCGTCGGTCCAACCTGCGGGGTGACATGAAGGCTCACCGTCGGTCACAAGAAGCAAATAGTTTTCGCGATCCAGGTCAGGTGTGAACATTGTACCGGCAGCTGCTTGGGTGAGAATCTGGAGGGTAGGGGTACCGTTGCCTGCTGCAGCCGGATGTTGCGACATTTGGCTTTCAATCGCAGAAGCAGCGCCGACCGTAGGGGCAACGTCTGCAGCCGCGCTTACGGTGCAGTTGCCATTAATATTTCCCTGAGGATAGGCCGCGTACCCCAACCGTGCGCTTGAGTCGAAAGAGTTAACGACGGAAGACAGAGACTGGCTCGCGACGTTCCATCTGATCGCAGGATCTGTATTTGAGACGGCCCAGGTCATACTTCCGGAACGATCCATTAGTACCACCACGTTCGGCGGAACGGCTTCTGCCGCCACTTCGGTTCCTTCGCAGCCACAAAATCCAAACAAACAAGACTGATTTCCACACTCCGCATCAGAGGAACAAGTGGATCCAACGCTGTTTATCGTGCAGGCTCCCTCTGGATTACAGAAGGCTCCTGACCCGCACTCTTCATCTGAAGCACAAACAGAGGCTTGAGCGCACAGGCCCTCCATTCCGCAAATCTCACCAGCAGCGCAGTCAAAAGCAGTACTACAGGTAACTTTGTCACCCCCATCACCTGAGCCCTCACCGGCAGAGCCACCATCTTCTGGTGCTTCAGAGCAGGCAGAGGCCATGGAAAAAACAAAAATAACGCTGAGTCGTTGAAACATGATGACTTTGATTATAGTTCATGAGGTGTAGGTGTAAAGAAGAAAATTGAACACAGTTCATATTTTTGGTTGGGCCAATTATTATCGCTACCCTAGTTCTTGCCTTTCGCAGTGAAAACAGGTAACTAAGCGGTCTGGTGTACGAACGAAGGGCAGTAGCTCAATTGGTAGAGCATCCGTCTCCAAAGCGGAGGGCTGGGGGTTCAAGTCCCTCCTGCCCTGCAAATACATCAGAGAGAGCGAGGAACTAATGGCCGACGATAATGCACCTAACAAACCTGTACATCTAATCTACCTCTCGGGCGGATTGGTGGTTTTTTACTTGCTTCAATGGTCGATCGAATGGATTTGGGGGTACTTCACAAGGTACCCAAGCGAATTCAAGGTCACACTATTTGCAGCAATCGGAGCGATATTAGCAACTATTTTTGCTTACCGAAACCGTAAGACGTTCGGGCTAGTGAGTGAAGTAGCCGCAGAGCTTCAAAAAGTTTCGTGGCCTACAGGTCAAGAAACTAAAGTAGCAACTATCATTGTTATCGTGATGACAATCATCAGCGCGCTTGTGCTTGGCTTGTTCGATTTTGTTTTTGGCCAAGCTTCTCAGCTTATCTACGGCGCTTAGTAGGGGACGAAGGAGTATAAAATGTCCACCGAAATCAAAGAAGAAGTCGTAGAAAGTGAAGTTGAAGAAGTTTCTACCGAGGAAGCTGAGCCGGAGCGTAAAAAGAATCCATCGAAGCCAATGCGTTGGTACGTCGTGAATACTTATTCGGGACAAGAAAATCGTGCCAAGCTCAACCTTCTAGAGAGAGCTGAAAGCAACGGTCTGTGGGATGAAATCGGTGACGTACTGATTCCGACCGAGAACGTCATGGAATTCGTTAAAGGCCAACGACGCACTTCCACTAGAAAATTCTATCCAGGCTACATGTTCGTTCAAATGGCTTTGACGGATAAGACCCTCAGTTTACTAAAAAATACGCCCAAAATTACTGGGTTTCTTGGCGGGAAACGTCCAAGCCCAGTTCCAGAGCGAGAGATTCGTGGGATCCGCGAGTCCATGAATCCAACAAAGGAAGCTCCTAGAACAAAAGCGCAATACGCCGTCGGACAGAAAATTCGAATTGTTGATGGAGCTTTTGCCAATACGACAACCACGGTAGAAGAAGTTTCTCCAGACAAAGAAAAGCTCGTAGTACTTGTGTCGATGCTTGGCGGGATGCGTAAAGTAGAGCTTAAGTACTCGCAAGTAGAGAAGGTTTCTTAGAGACCCTAGTTAACAGCTGCAACTACCCCGAATGTGGGGTAGCATTGTAGTTATGGGGAATCGGCAACATCAGGAGGAGCTCATCTCAGAGCAGATTCCAACAGTGAGCGATCAAAGCGCTGGCGCTTCTGCGGCCGAAGCCTTGTCAGCTGCTGACGTGTCGCGAATGGCAGATGACCCGCCACGGAGCGTAGTGCTTCTGCTACCAGACGACTTTAAGCTTAGTGGCAACCTTAAGGCCGATCTTGAAGCAATCTCTCAACGCTCATTGCAACGCTTCAATCTAGCGCCCAATACTCAAATTACGTTCAAGAGAGCTCCAAAGAACGCGACTGTGGAACGACTAAAAGAGTTGGCTCAAAAAGCGTTGCCGGGTGTTGGGGACACATGGACGATGTCCTACAGCCGGTCGCTTCAGTCTCCAATAATTGATGATGGCGAAATTAAGACGATGACCGTTCCTGGGACCGAGAATTCTCATATTTTGACATTAAAGATTACGTTCTAATCGAAGTTGGCTTTTCCAAAAACTCAAAGCATGTCTGCGAGAAACTGTCCGGTATAACTCTTTTTATTCGTTGCGACTTTTTCTGGCGTTCCAGCGGCAACGATCTTGCCTCCTTTATCACCACCTTCTGGTCCAAGATCTATGACCCAGTCGGATGAAGCTACAACGTCCAAGTTATGCTCGATCACCAATACGGTATTACCGCTTTCCACTAACCTGTTCAGCACCTCAAGTAAACGTTTCACGTCTTTGAAGTGTAAGCCCGTCGTTGGTTCATCCAGCAAGTAGAGGGTCTTGCCTGTTTGTCTTTTTGCCAACTCTCTCGCCAATTTGATCCGTTGCGCTTCCCCTCCAGATAGTGTGGTGGCAGATTGGCCCACCGCGATGTAGCCAAGTCCGACATCTACTAGGGTTTGCAAAATCTTTGCAAGTTTGGGTTGGTTTTTGAAGACAGTCAATGCTTCCTCAATCGGTGTGGCAAGCACATCGGCAATTGATAGACCTTTGAATGTCACCCGTAAGGTTGCATCGTTGTATCGTTTGCCATTGCATATTTCGCAGGTAACAAACACATTCGGTAAGAAGTGCATTTCAACTTCTTTAACGCCGGCACCTTCACAGGCTTCGCATCTTCCTCCACCTTTTTCCGCCGACACATTGAAGGAGAAGCGGCCAGGGGCGTAACCATAGGTTCTGGCTTCTGGCGTTTTCGAAAAAATCGCGCGAATGAGATCAAACGCTTTGGTATAGGTGGCGGGATTGGAACGTGGGGTGCGCCCAATTGGTCTTTGATCGATCACAATGACTTTGTCTACCTGCTCTATGCCCGTTAGTGTTTGGTACTCTCCAACTCTTGACTGCGAGCTATGAAGGTGGCGCATCAGGGCTGGGTGCAACGTGTGATTAATCAGGGAGGACTTCCCGGCACCCGAGACACCTGTCACAGCGACCATACATCCTAGAGGGATTTTTGCGGAGACGTTTTTTAAGTTGTTTTCTGTAGCGCCTGTCAACTCAATAAAGCCATGGGGGGTTCGTCTTGCGTGATTGAAGTCTGCAATCGTTTCTTTGCCTGAAAGAAACTTACCTGTAACGGACTGTTTATGTCGCTTGAGCTGCTTGGGGGTTCCTTGCGCGATCACTTTTCCGCCATGTTTTCCGGCGCCCGGTCCCATGTCGATAACATGGTCTGAGGCGAGGATTGTTGCTTCATCGTGCTCGACCACTAACACCGTATTGCCCAGGTCACGAAGGCGCTGAAGCGTCTCAATGAGTCTTTCATTGTCTCGCTGGTGTAAACCAATTGATGGTTCGTCCAGGACATACAGTACCCCAGAGAGCTCTGACCCTAATTGCGACGCCAGACGGATTCTTTGCGCTTCTCCACCTGACAGGGTGGATGCGGTACGATTGAGCGTTAGGTAGGTAAGTCCAACAGCCTGGAGAAAACTAAGTCGAGAACGAATTTCTTTTAGAACTTCTTCTGCAATTTTGGCATCGGCGCCTTTGAGCTTAACTTTCTCGAAGAACTGTTTGGCCTCCGTAACCGTCATCTCCGTGATGGTGTCCAGAGATCGCTTGGCAATCAGGACCGCCGTTGATTCGGGCCTCAGTCTCGTGCCGCTGCACTCGACGCACGCGATGCTCCTGAAAAATCTTTCGTAGTGCTGCCGAGCGCGTTCTGAGTTTGTTTCTCGGTATCGTCTTTCTAGTTGACCTACGGCTCCTTCGAACTTAACTCCCCAAGAGCCTTCGCTGTGCTTACCTTGCCATTTTACGGCGACTCGCTTTTGTCCTGTGCCATACAGCAGTACTTGTTGTTGTTTCTTCGTGAGTTTGTTCCAAGGTTTGTCCAAGGAGATTTTGTGAGATTTGCTTACCGAATCGACGATGTTCGCGGTCCATGACTCCCGATTTAGAGAGTTGCCCCACGATGCGATTGCCCCTTCTCGAAGGGTTAGTGTTTTGTCCGGAACCAGTGCGGTCGGGTCGACTTGCTTGCGTTCTCCTAGTCCGTTACAAGAAACGCACATACCGAGGGGCGAATTGAAAGAGAAGCTCTGCGGGGACAGTTCGGGAAAGCTTAAACCACAGTCTGTGCACATGTTTTGCTCAGAGTAAGTTCGTGACGGACTACCTGCGATATCTGCAATCAATTTCCCCCCCCCCTCGCGAAGGGCTGCTTCGACGGAGTCAGTTAATCGCGACGTATTACTTTTTTTTATGGCAATGCGGTCAACTACGATATCGATTGTATGCTTTTTTTTCTTTTCTAGCCCATCAACGTCTTCCAGGCGAACTAGGATTCCATCGATTCGTCCGCGGACGTAGCCAGCTAGCCGCGCGTCACTCAATAGGTCCTTGAATTCTCCTTTGCGGTTTTCGACTTTGGGGGCCAAAAGCGTCAGCTTTGTACCTTCAGGAAGCCTTTTAAGGTCTCTGACTATTTCTCCCGAAGAACTCGCACCGACTTTCTTTCCGCACTGATGGCAATGCTGCTTTCCAACGCGTGCGTAGAATACTCGCAAGTAATCGTAAATCTCAGTAACCGTCCCGACCGTGGATCTCGGGTTGGAGGACGAGGCTTTCTGTTGAATTGCTATGGTTGGCGACAGACCACGAATCTGATCGTATTTAGGTTTTTCCATTTGCCCGAGGAATTGTCTGGCGTAGGCCGAGAGCGACTCTACGTAACGTCTCTGTCCCTCTGCGTAGAGCGTGTCGAATGCCAACGATGACTTACCAGAGCCAGATACCCCCGTGATTACGACAAGCTTGCGCTTGGGAATGCTAAGCTCTGGAATATCGAGGTTGTGTTCTCTCGCGCCTTTCACATAGATTTCATTGGGTTCTGGGCTTGTCATATCGCAGGAAGACTACGGAACATCTGTTTAGATGCCAAGTCTCTAGCGTAAGAAAATGTGCTTTAAGTGCCTGAATTTACTGCGTTGAGCCGATTTTTGTGACTAACGTAGGCCCCAGAGACGTCTATCGGGTGACATGAGCAATAGATCGTCAAAAGCTGTGTTTTCGATAATGAGAAGCGCTGTCGCATTACCGTTACTTGGGGGTGCTCTGGTGGCTGGCTTAGCGGGAGGAGCATTCGTTGCTCTTCTTCTTCTAGGGTAGCGCCTATGCTACATAGCAGAAGTGCTAAAGCGCATTCTGACAGCCGATGGCAGCCCGACGTTGTGCGACATCGATTCGGGGCTAACGTACCGAAGTATTAAAGGAGCTAAAACCGAGTCTGAGCACGTCTTTATTAATGGCACAAACTTGGCGCAAACGATTGGCGCCTGGAGCATTTGGGAGCTCGGTCTCGGACCTGGGACAAACTTTAAAAATGCACGCAGCGCCGCACCTGACAATTTATTTTATTGTGCGGTGGAGACGTCACCAGTACCAGCCGAATTATGTTTTGATCCGATGGTTGCTCAAATTAGCAGAATGCAAGGTCGCATTCGTGAAGTTACCGATGCGGGAGTTACCCTTAGGGTTATCGTCGATGATTGGAGAAATGTCTCAGAAGTTACACTGTCTGATGCCGTATTTCATGATCCTTTCGGGCCGCAAGATAATCCGGAGTGTTGGACCGAGTCGTGCTTCAGGTGGCAAGGTCAACGCTTGAAACAGTCTGGTTGCCTCGCGACGTTCAGTAGTGCGGGGCACGTAAGACGAGCGATGATAGCTGCGGGATTATCTCCGCGAAAAGTTACGGGCCCTCCCGGGAAACGTCATGTCACTGTAGCGACTTTGGAAAGCCGTTTTTAGTGCGCGTCGCAGTCGTTGGCGGTGGTGTGGTCGGCCGATGCGTACTAAGAGAGTTGATTCGCGTTGGTATTGACGCGGTCGGGTTTTCGACTGGAGAGATTAACTTTCCACCTTTTGCTTTGTGTCAGCCTTTTGCTGGCCGTTCATTTAGGCAACCAGCAGTTAAACAACGAGCGTATAAAGTGGCATCCGCGCTGTGGTCTGAGATTGGAGCAAGGACGTGCAAAGTTTTTAGGCCCCTCAGCTTGAACGGGGGGGCTCGTTTGCAAAATAGTCTTGAGTACGGGCGCACGCTCCTTGGGGGCGACATTTTCTTTACAGAGCATCCAACGTACGGACGAGGACTTACCTATGACGGGGCCTACATCATCAGCAAGCAAGAGGTATTGGCGCTGGCAACCGTGTTGCATCCAAACACTAAGGTTTGCCGCGTTGATGCGCTCAGCGGACAGCTGCAGACTGAAGAAGAAATTATTAGCTTTGATGGCATCGTATTGGCGGATCGTAGCGCATCTCTGGCGGGTTTTGAGCTCACGACCGATTGGGGCTGCAAGTTCAAATCGGACAGGAAAGGGGAGATGGCTGTTTGTGGAGGTGGTGCAATGCTTTTGCCAAATGGCTGGTGTGGGTCAACTCACGCAAAAAGCCGACGTGAGTCGCAAAACATCGAAGCCGTAGCTGAGGCTTTGGCGGTGCCACAGGGACGTGAGCTTTGGAGCGGGCAACGCGTTACCACGCCTGATCGCATGCCTGTCGTGGGCGCAATAGGAAGTAAGACTTGGGTAGCTGCGGGGATGGGAGGGCTTGGAACCCTTTGGGGGCCCGCCGCTGCGAAATGGATTGCATCAGAAATCCTTAAGTCGGGAAGCTGTCCTCCAGAACTTTCTCCTTTTAGGTTCTAGGTTTAGCGAGAGCGTAGGATGCCACCCCAAAAGCAACGGCAGCATTCATTGAGCGTTTGTTACCTGTCATTGGAATGGCAGCGATGTAATCCGCTTGTTGCAAGATGTGAGGATCCACGCCAACTACTTCGTTACCCACGACCACCGCGTACTTGTTGGCCGGGGGAACTTCGTCTAGGGGAATGCTCGTACTTGTAGCTTCCAGGGCTACTATCGTATAACCAGCCGCCTTCAACGCTTCAACTTCAAGTAACGTGTTTTTCACGTAGCGCCATGAGACAAAATCTTGAGCACCCAAAGCTGCCCGAGCCAGCTTGGGATGGTCAGGTGTCGCGCTAATGCCGCCGATTACCAATTCCTTGATTCCCAGACAGTCGGCGCTTCGGAATATCGAACCAATGTTGTGAACGCTTCTGAGATTGTCAATGACGCCAAGTACGGTTTGGGTGGCTCTGCCATCCATGTCTTCATGGGAGGCGGCAGCAATCGTAGCTTTCGTGCTGGCTTTGCACACGGGGCATGCGATATCAACTTCTCCTGGAAATCTTAACCCACAGTCGTCGCATTGCAGGAAGTGCCAATTCTTATCCACGACTGCGGCATAGCAGCTTGCTAGTAGGGTTGGCAACCGTAAGAATAGGGCGTACCAAAGCTGGCTTTGGTTAATTTTTTCTGTTTGAGTGGAGTGGCATTCGGTAGCCCCGTTCGATGCCTGTCGCTGGCTTTGAAGCTAGCTTGCGAGAGCCGTCCTTTTCAGTCTTTGTAGTAGGGGGGGGCCTCAATCGTAGCAATCACCCTCTTCACAAAGATGGCGTTTCCAAAGGCCGAGGCGTCTTAAATTGGGAAAACATGACAGAGGGGATCAAGCATTTAGTCAATTCCCTAAAAGTTCTCGCACACCTTGTGTATAGATTGGTTGCGAGAAAGGTAGCCGATTCCAAGAGCCCATAGGATGGAGCCGAACATAGAAGCGTAAAGTAAGTAGTCACTTTGGGTTTTCTGAATGGTTTCATCGAATGCTTCTTCTAGGTCTGGGATAATCATGCCAAACCAAAGAACAATTGAGAGGAGAGCGAAAAGAAAGCCAAGCAGTGCGTAGACTCTCATTTGCTTGGGGGCGACGTCTCGAAGTCTAAGTAACGCAGCGCCTGCTCGTAGATGCAGAAGTCCTACAAAAACACCGATCCCAACAAAGGCGAACAAGAACGTTCTGAAGTTTGAGTACGTACGCCCCATTGCCTCTGAAACAAAGGCGCTCTCCGCTATAGCGGGTGGCATGACGAACAGAGTGTACAGGAGGTGAAGAATTCCGATTCCGGCCAATACAATCATCGCAACGCCAAGGGACTTCGTTGTGTCTTGATCAAATGTCATCAGATTAGGAATACTTCGTTGTTGAAGGTACTGCAAGCTCATTTCCCGCGCCAGTAGCGTCGTTTATGGATGTCGATGTGAATGAAGTTACTTTTTTTGTAGTAGCCCACGCCACCGATTTTCTGTCTGCGCGCCCAGTTTCTCAACTTATGAGTAGGTACGCCTGGGAGTCTAAAGTCCAGAGCATGACCCAACGTGTGTTGGCTGTTACGAGCTACTTCTCCACCCTTTTTTCTTAGCATTAAGTTGTACTTGGGCGAACGATACCCAGAAACTACTTCGATCTTTCTTGTTTTAAAATGACGTGCGGCTCGTAGCGCGGCTCTCATAAGGACCGGGGCCATTTTCGTTTCCTTCTGCGTAAATCGACACCGAAGGTAGTAAGAGGAAAGCTCGGGAGAAACGACATGAGCGTCGTCAAATGGCACCGCCAAGTACTCTTTGTTCCAAAGTGTGTAGATGTTGATGAGTTTTTGCGGTGGTCGTTTTGAATCGAGACGTTTGTGCAATGAAGACTTATCAGCATCCGAGAGCTTCGTCTTTGTGGCTCGTTCCAAGTCTTTTTTTGGCTTTTTATGCGACTGTCCCCATACGGGAGTGCTCGCAATGAGCAATGCAAATAGCACCTTCATCACCGCTGAGTGTAGCTTTTGGCTCGCAGAGAAGTCTATCTGTGGTTTGTCTAATTTCGTTTGATTTGAATTAGAGACTCGTTCAATGACCCGGAACGAAATCCTTGAAGATCTAATGCCGCATAGGTAAAACCGAACCGCTTCGCTGCCGTGACAATCCTGTCACTGTGCTCGACAGCAAGTGCCAGTTGATGTTTGGGAACTTCAATTCTGGCTACATCTCCATGGTACCGAACGCGCAAGTCAGAGAACCCTAGCTCTACCAGCAGCTCTTCCAAGCCATCAACCTGTTTCAAATTGGACTCGGTGATGGTGGTTCCGTAAGGGAAGCGAGATGACAGGCAGGCAAGCTGTGGTTTGTTCCAAGTGGAAAGCCCCATCGCTTTGGAAAGGCTACGAATCTCGTCTTTGGAAAGGTCTGCGTCTACCATAGGTGCAAGCGCCCCGCGTTTTTTCGCTTCTGCGATACCAGGTCGGTAGTCTCCTAGGTCATTGGTGTTCGTCCCGAGTAAGATCGCAGAAATCCCAAGTTTTTTGGCAAGGGGGTCGGCTACATCAAAAAGTTCCGCTTTGCAGTGGGCGCAACGGTTTGTCGGGTTCTCTGCGAAGCCAGGACGCGTAAGCTCATTGGAGGTCAGAACGAAGTGCCGGTCCTGCAGACCGAGCTGTTGTCCAATGGAGACTACGGCTTCTCTCTCTCTTCGCGCCATAGTCTGAGAGACCGCGGTGACTGCAAAGCAATTTTCACCCAAAACTTTGGTAGCAACCGCCGCCAAAAAGGTGGAGTCCACCCCACCTGAAAATGTGACAAGGACTTTGCCTAGAGACTTCAGGTTCGCTTCAAGACGGCCGAGTTTGTCTTCTGGACTCACTACGCTGGCTTATCATGAATTATCCAGCTAGTACACTGATTCATCAATCAGGGGAGGAGCGGACGTTTCTGCGTAGTTTTTGACTAAGTTAGAATATCCGTGGATCGTTTTGACCATTTTTTCATGAACTTTTCGGACCTTCGACCGACGTCGCTTACTGTGACCGTTACTTACAATAGAGAAAATTAAGGGCGCTCCTTCAGCAGACTTTACGATTCCTGACAGTGCGATGACGCGCGTCAACGTACCAGTTTTTCCGAGCACTAAGCCTGCACGGTTTTTTCCTTTGAAGCGTCCCCGCAGCGTACCATCACGTCCGCCAACCGCGAGAGATGAAAGAAAAGCTTGGTGAGCCGCGGTTTGTCGGTTCCCGCGTTTACCGGATGCGGTGGCGATGATGTCCACGATTTGTTTAGTGGTCATCTTGGTGGAGTAAGACAGGCCTGACCCGGTGTCGACTACCAACTCGTCGGTGTTAGTTTGCAACTTACTCTTCACCCAGTCTTTCATTAGTCTTACCCCGCTTGCCATAGTCGGTTTGGTGTCGTAGGCATGAGAGGCTGCGGTATTAATAAATCTGTCGGCCATCCAATTGATTGAGCGCTTGTTGATCGTCGCAGCAATTCTTGATGCTGGTTTAGAGTAGTGGGTTACGAGAGGGGTGACACTATCGCTGTTGGCTACCTTGTAGTCTGCAAAGTTACGCTGTCTGACTTGTCCTTCTACTTCAATACCACGGGCGGCCAGCTTCTCTATCAGAACCGTTCCCGTAAATACCGCACGCTCCTCAATACTTTGAGAAAATCGACGGGTTCTGCGAGATCGGATTGGACCTGATACCGTGATCCGAACAAACGGTTCTCCTAGCTTTGTTTTTAGGTGCTCCCGCGTAACCTCTAGTTTGGTATGTCGTCGACTTGTGTACGCGTTGTTGACGATTTCCACGTGTCGCGATGGTGTGTCGATTCTTATTCTTGGTTTTTGACCGCGTCGTTGACCTCTTACAGAGATTCTAACTTTGGAATTCATCAAAGTGTCGCGTCGGTCACTTCCCAGGTAAATATCACCGACGACTCGCGTGACACCTTTGGCTTTTAGTTTTCTAGCGAGATCAGTGAGTGCAGGTGGGAAGAGTGTTGGATCCCAGCTGCCGAGTAAGTAGACGTCGCCACGGACGATTCCGCCTTGTGGCGTCGGTCCGAGTAATTTGGTCTCATAACGGAAGTCATGACCGAGGGTGTCGAGCGCTGCGGCGGTGGACAGCAACTTTACGTTTGAAGCCGAGTTGAGGAGGGCGTCGCTTTCGTGCTCGAAAAGAACTTGCCCTGTATCGGGACTGTAGACGTAGATGGAGGTGGTACTGTTTTTTAGCGAAGGATCTGAAAGCAGTGATCTCAGGTCTTTAGTCATGTTTAGTTCAAGCGATTCACTCACTGAGACGTCGCCGAAAGCGGTACTCGCAACGAAAGCAATGGTGGTTAATAGTAAGTTTTTCATAGCCCCAAATACTATTATGAAGGGTGTTCACGGCTTTCGGCAAGGGGGGCGCTATGAGTGAAAGTAGGTCTTTATCAGGAATCTGGTTGCTGCCTGATCCTGTTCAGTACTTGTGTGTAGCCACCGTCCCACAGGATCGTGATAGTACTTGCGGTCACCTGTGCGATTCTTCCTTGTTGCAGTATCAGGCTGCTCGGGGCGCAGTTGCCAATGCCAATGGTAGATTTTGTCTCGGTGACTACGCCATTGGCAGAAACAGAAAATGCGTAGGATTCTGACCATGTCTTCTTATTGGCGTTAGAACAGGCAAATGGTTGTTGGCGCATCAGCGTCACGTTCCGTTGGTACGTGCCGCCCGTGTCGCTATTGATTGACCACGTTTCTATTTCTTGACGGGAAACGCCTCCATTCGTTTCTTTAGTCCTCCATTGCCAGGTTCCTTTGATCGAAGGAGATGTGTTGCTTGTCGTCTGGGCTCTCGTCAATGTTTGGACGTCTCCTGATCGAGACACCCGCAATTTCGAACCTTCTAGTCTTCCTTCGTAAGACGACATGGGCCGAGAGTCCGGTTCGCATGGGTGAGGGGACGCTTTGTAGGAATATTCAGACAGTCGGAGGTTCTTCCCTTCTAACGTTCCACGAATCTTGTAGGTTGCTTTTAGTTTGTAGGAGAGTCCTCCGTTGCAGGTAAACGGTACTGTGAGGGAGGTCGCCTGAACTACACGTACGATCTCACCGGAGATTTTTTTGCTATTGGTTTCGAAGGTCCACTTTTCGGATTGGTCTATTTCGATGTCACTCTTTTTGCTTCGGTGAGACCAGGTCCAATTTCCACTAAAATCTGGGGGAGGTTCGACCTGTTCGTCCTGGATAATCGGTTTCTCGATTTTTCGTGACGTTGGACTGCAAGCAATCACAGCGGCTGGTAACAAGAGCCGTATCAATCCAATCAACACTGGTCGAATACTACAACGGCACCTTTGTCCCACAAGGTAGTGAACGTTTTTAAGTTGTAGATTCGCTCTTTTTTCTAGTGGTAATGAAAAAATACATCAGGATTGTTTCAAGTGTGGCTGCCTAGCCGCAAGCGTGCCGCTAACGCACATTAGAATCTATCCGCTACGTGATTCGGGCCACAGAACGAGGCGCTGCTCAGCACATCTGTGGAATTGTTCTGTGTATACTAAAGGCATGAAATTGATTTGTGTTGCCCTAACATTTGCGTTCTCTACAGCGGCTTTTGCTCAAGACGCGTACTCTCCTCCGCCACCTCCACCGCCGCAAGGCAACGGTGGCTACACGACGCCTCAACAAGGCACTTACAATCAACCGAGACAGCCGCCGCGTCGCAGAGCCGATCCTTATGCTAACAACATTGGCTTTACGATGGGACTTGCATTAGGCCCGGCGTTTGCAACCTGCGAAGGATGCGACTCGGAAAATGGAATCGGTGCTGAGTTCGACCTAGGACTTTACATTAACCGCAGAATGCAGCTAATGCTCGACTTCAGTCTGTGGTCAAAAACAGACGGATTTAGTACGTTCGGCTTGTCTACGTCCTCAATCGCGCTGAAGTACTATATGGGCCCCAGGATTTGGTTAAAAGGTGGTGTAGGGTTCGCTACAGCTCAGGTAGATGATGGATTTTTCATTTACGAAGATACAGGCTTAGGTCTTACTGGCCAAGTAGGACTTGATCTGGTTCGGGCAGGAGGGTTCGCTGTGGATTTGTCAGGACGAATTTCTTCTCTTAGTTTTGGCGAAGAACAGTTTACTACAGCGGCGGCCACCATTGGTATTCGGTTTGCTCCAGGTCGTTTGTTTAGAGGTTTCGTAGTTGGCATTTGATGACTACTAGCCCTTGAGTATAAAGGAAGCCCCGAGCATTGGTCGGGGCTTCTTTTTTTATTTTTCCATGTAGTGTTTTTGTTCTCGGTCGATTCTCTTTGTTGCTTTTTTTCCGCAACGCGTGAATATCGCGCACGCTAAATTGGGGACCGTGTGTGAGCTGCTCCACTGCAGGCCTCTCGCGCGCAACCTAGAGCTTCTCATTGCGCGTATGTTGGTTGCATGAAGAATCATTTAGTCACTCTAATTCTCTTTGCCTCGCCGGTCACATATGGAGAAAGTTATAGAACTCACGTGCCGCCGCAATTGGAGGCGCAGCCGACAAAGTTGGACGCTCATGTTGGTTTTGAAAAAAATGTAGGTTTGTCTTACGGGTTCGGTTTTGGGGGCGCTTTGGCAGCCTGTGAAGACTGCAGCATCGTTAAAGGTTTTGCTTTGAAAGGCGACGTCGGTGTCTTTCTTAATCATAGGACCGCTTTGATTGCAGAATATTCCATGTGGGCATCATCGATGGAGGACTCCCCTTCAAAATTAGCGACGCAGACGCTGGGCGTTAAGTACTACGTTACTCCGCGTGTTTGGGGCAAAGCCTCCGTCGGGGGGGCTACCGTACGCTTTGAAGGCAGCGACAACGACTTAGGACTTGGCTTCTCTGGGCAACTTGGAGTGGAGCTTATCAACCTTTCCCGACTTCGTGTTGATGTGGCAGGACGGCTTGATTCCCTGACTGTCGGAGGTCAGAACTACGTAACTAGCGCAATCACCGTTGGTTTTAGAAATTAAACCTAACGATTGATAAGCCAACGAGCGACTTCAATGTATTTCTCTTCCGCTTCCCCCCAGTCAAATAGTGCTGCTTCCACTAATTTGTCTGCGGTGAGTCCCACAACCAGGTGCTGTACCCAATAAGATGGTTCCCCGAATGGCGCAGCAACGCCTTGGTCGGTATCGGAAAAGTACGCGCGACCGTTGGGGTGGGAGTGGTAGAGAATTTTGGGCGGCTCATCCCCATCTTCGTAAGTGGAAGTGAACTCGAGCAAGTCCTTACCTTCAATCACGTAGGCGGTCTCGGCTCCCCGTCCCGCGATACCTGACTCGCTGGTGGCTTGTGCGTTATTGCACCTGCGGACTGCGGTAAGCTCATTTTCTTCTCGCGGCCCACGTATCCACCCGCAACATTCTGCGGGGAAACATTCTTGCGCATGAGCGTAGATATCAGCGAGCAGGGCGGGTGCTATTGACAGTGGTTTACCAGACATATTGTTTCTCCCATTTCATTGGTTTGAAGTAACGGTCGCCGCGGTCGCAAAGGGTCGTGACGATTACCGCACCTTCGCCAGCTTCTTTCGCTAGTCGCAAGGCTCCGGCTACGTTGGCTCCGGCAGAGTGACCAACAAATAGTCCCTCGTCTTCTTTTAACATCTCCGCAGCATCCCAGCCTTCATCTGTTGCCATCGGCAGCATTCGGTCAATCACGCCGTCTGGCTCCCAAATCTTTGGGACGATTGATGATGGTAAGTGTTTTAGCCCCTCCAACCCGTGAAAAGAGTCGTCCGGCTCAATGGCGACGACTTCGATCTTTGGATTGAACTCTTTGAGGTAGCGTCCGGTTCCAATCACCGTACCGGTGGTTCCGATCCCAGTGGTAAAGTGAGTGACCTTATCTCCCAGTGCTTTAATGATCTCAGGTCCAGTAGTTAGATAATGCGCTCTCGGATTGGATGCGGTGGAGTATTGATCCGGAAAAAAGTACTTGTCTTTGTTTTCAGCAACTAATTTGCGGACGAGTCGGATCGCGCCATCGGAACCTTCTAGCTCAGATGAAAAGATTAACTTAGTGCCGTACGCTTGTGTAATGTGCTTCCTGGCGATTGAAACATTCGCTGGCATTACCAGGTGCAAAGGGATTCCTAACGCAGCACAAATCATGGAATACGCCACACCTGTGTTACCGCTTGTAGAGTCGATCATGATCTTTCCTTCGGCAAGCTGACCACTCTCCAAGGCGTCCAATACAATTTGCTTTGCGGCTCGATCTTTGACGGAGCCACCAGGATTTGCAAACTCGCACTTGGCCCAAATTTGTGCTTTGTTGCCCGCTCTCGCTTCTACGCTGCGCAAACGAACGATGGGGGTGTTGCCAACTAAATCTAGCGGGCTTCTTACAGCAAATGGTCGGCTACCTTGCATCTTGATTTTCACCTAACGTAAGTAGTATTTCTTGCGCTCGCGTTGCGCCTAGTAGAAGAGCAGCAAACACCGTGTCTGACTTTGGGAGAATCTCGCCACCGGTACCTTCTTTGGAAACGGAGATGTTACCGTTGAGCTGAAGCGCGCGCTTTACTAGTGAGTCAGCGAGATCGTGACCTGCATCGGAGGATGACAGAAGGTGAACCGTGGGGGTTTCCACGATTGCATCTCCGGTCAGTCGAATGGTACCCACTCCTGCGCCCGCTAAGTAAGAGACTAACGTCGCTTCAGCCTCTGGATTGTGGCCCGTAGCGAGTCGGTACGTAAGCCCAGCCGCTTTCTCCTGAGCAGATTCGCCGAATTGCTCGACTGCTATTTGTCTTGCGTAGCGCACGCCTGTTAGTTGCCGCCGGCGATGGCAGGGACAATTGAAATTTCATCGCCTTCTGCAACCTTTGTCGCAAGATTTTCCAAGTGACGAATGTCTTCGTCCTTGATGTAGATGTTTACGAAACGTTTTACAGCACCTGTGTCGTCGCAAATTCTAGCTTTGAGACCTGGGTAGTTGGTTTCGAGGTTGGACAAAACTTCCTCGACGGTTGCTCCGCTTGCATTCACGGTTTCATTGCCGCCGGTTAGTTTTCTAAGGGGGGTAGGGATTCTAATTGTTGCCATCTTTGTTCCTTGTTTTCGTTGTGTCCAGCACGCTTTGCAATGAGGACGGTGGTTAGGGGTTAGCTTTCTAGGGGAATTAGCTTCGAAGATGTTTGGAAAACTCCAAAGCGAAGCTGGTGATTGATGATTTACTATTTGGTTGACTAGCTGGACTACATGAGCCGCTACGATGCCGCAGCTCGGTCCTAACACGCCGACGCCAGCGCAGGTTACCTGATGCTTTGGCGGCCTCTCAAACAAGCATCTATAGCAGCTTTGCTCGTCACGTTGCCGAACCACAATATGACCGGTCGATCCAGCTATGGAACTGATGACGAACGGGATGTTGCGCTCGACGCACCAATCGTTAACCAAGAATTTTGCGTCAAACGAGTCGGTGCCGTCTACTACCAGGTCGCAGTTTCCCAAGATGTCACTTGCAGTCTCGGCGATCAGAGGTTCCGCAAACTGTTCCACGGTGAGTTTGTGGTTTCGCCCGCGCAAGCGGCGAGCAAGGCAACGAACTTTGTATTTTCCAACATCCGATTCTGCGAACTGGACCTGCCGGTGAAGATTGGACAGTTCTACTTTGTCGGGGTCGCACAACACGAGCTTGCTTGCAAATGTGGCAAGTCCAAGAGCGATGGGGCCTCCTAGGCCTCCTGCTCCGATGACCGCGATGCTAGGCAAAGTATTCGTCCAATGAAAAGTAGCGTTCGCCGGTGTCGCACAGAATGGTCACGACGTTAGCGTTTGGTCCAAGTTCACTCGCAACTTGCGAGGCGACAAGCGCGTTGGCGCCAGCGGAGATGCCGACGAGCAAACCTTCTTCGTGAGCCAAGCGTTTCTTCATGTTGTAGGCGTCTCTGTCGGAAACCGTACGGATCTCATCCACTATCTTTCGGTTTAACACTTGCGGAACAAAACCCGCTCCGATTCCTTGAATTTTGTGTGGTCCCGCAGGTTTGCCTGACAGCACCGCACTGGTCTCAGGCTCGATGCCGATGATTTTGCAGCTGGGAAATTTCTTTTTCAGTACGCTGCCCACACCACTAATGGTACCTCCGGTTCCTATACCAGCGACGAATGCATCGATCTGTTTCCCGGCCATCTGCGCAAGAATCTCTGGAGCCGTGGAGGCTTCATGGACCGCGGGGTTTGCAGGATTTTTAAACTGGTCTGGCATGAAGTAATTGTCATGCTTGTCGCAAAGCTCCTGTGCCTTGTTTACTGCGCCTTCCATTACTTGATCTTCGGGGGTAAGTATCAGCGTTGCCCCGTAGGATTGTAGTAAAGCGCGCCTTTCTAGCGACATCGACTCGGGCATCGTAAGAGTAAGTTTGTAGCCTTTGCAGGCGCAAACCAAAGCAAGCCCGATTCCTGTGTTTCCAGAGGTTGGTTCTACAATAATTGACTTTCCTGGAACTATTTTTCCAGCTTCTTCTGCAGCTTCAATCATCGCGAGAGCGATGCGATCTTTGACAGAGCCCCCAGGGTTGTATTGTTCGCACTTCCCCCAAACGTTTCCAGATTCACTTATCTTTTCAAGTTTAACCAAAGGAGTATTGCCGATAAGATCGACTAGTTCGTTAATCTTTTGCAGTACGGACGGGTTTGACACAATGGGGGACATGAAAGCTCCTTAGATAAAGTACATTGGGCGACGTTTTCCATCACGAGGAAGTCCAATTTCTTCCGCGCGGGCCACCAACGAGGCGATGGTGGTGGCATCCAACCAGTCGGAAACATGATCGGATAACGCAATCCACAAAACACGAGTGACGTCTTGGGATTGATAAGTTGTTGTTTCGTCCGTAGAGGTAGCCAAGAGAACATCAATCGGACCTTCCAGAGCACGCATGACGTCACCAAGCACGATATCATCTGCTGGGCGCTTCAATGAATAGCCACCTTTAGGACCACGCTTCGAATCTACAAGACCGGCTCGTTTGAGGTCTTGCAAGATTTGCTCGAGGTATCGCAACGGGATCGCTTCTCTGCGAGAAACATCTTTGGCCTGAACCGCCGGTACTTCTGACGTGTGGAATGCAATGTCGAATAGGGCTCTAACGCCGTATCGGGTCTTTGTTGACAGTTTCATGGTTTCTACGGTTCTGCAGTGTAATTATGTAGAATTGGTGACCGTGGTCAAGTCAATTGTTTCACGATTCCATAGAATTGACAGAAATAGCCCCAAAGAGATACCAACGTCACCATGTACGATACTTCGGATATCCGCAAAGGCCTTAAAGTCCTCATGGACGGCAACCCATTCAATATTATTGAGTTTCAGTTCGTAAAACCAGGTAAGGGGACTGCGTTTACGCGTACCAAGTTTAAGAACCTGCTGACTGGCAGCATTGTGGAGAAAAATATCCGTTCTGGTGAGAAACTAGCTCCAGCCAACGTCGAAGAGCGTGACATGGAGTTTCTTTACAAAGAGGGCGAAGACTTTGTTTTCATGGACCAACAAAGCTACGAACAAACGACCGTCTTAGCCAATGTTGTTGGAAATAACGCAGGGATGCTGTTGGACAACTTAAAGTGCAGTGTGTTGTTCTTCAACGACAGGCCCGTGGACGTGGCACTTCCCAACTTTATTCAAGTTGAAATTACCGAGACCGAACCTGGGGTTCGGGGAGACTCTACCGGGAACGTGACTAAGCCCGCTAAAATTTCGACCGGAGCCGATGTCGCCGTACCGCTGTTTATCAACGCTGGTGACTTCATCAAAGTCGACACACGAACGCGTCAATACGTTGAACGAGTCAAAAAGTAAGTTTGATCGACTTCGGGAGCGAGCGCGTATTCTAGCTAGGATTCGCGCTTACTTTGCTTCTAGCGGCTGTCTTGAGTTGGAGATGCCAACCCTGGTTTCGACAGCGACGATAGATCCACACATTGCAAGCTTTGAAGTTACAGGCAACCGTTTTCTGATTACCTCGCCAGAGTATCAAATGAAAAGGCAGCTCGCTGCGGGTTCTGGGGACATCTTCTACCTGGGGAAGTGCTTTCGTAAGGAGGAGGCCGGCGCGCAGCACAACCCGGAGTTTACAATGCTGGAGTGGTACCGATTGTGGCCTGACTTGAATGATTTGCTTGCTGAGACGCAGAAAATAGTGGAGCTGGCATCTTCTAGAATTTTGGGGATAGACACTTCAGCACCATGGAAGATTATTTCTGTTGCTGAGGTGCTAGAAGAATGCGCGGGGGTTGCGGTTACCAGTGATATGGATGCGTTAGCGCTAAAGCGTGCGTTTACTCATTTGGACTTACATGGTTCACAGCGGTGGGATGATATTTTTTACTCGGTTTTCGTAGACCACGTGGAGCCATGGCTTAGCAGGCAAGACAAGATCGTTGCCATTGTCGATTGGCCACTGCAGCTCGCAGCACTGGCGCGAGTAAACTCCGCCAACCCCACGGTCGCAGAGCGATTTGAGGTCTACATCAAGGGCATTGAGCTCGCCAATGCCTTCGGGGAGCTTACCGACCCGCAAGAGCAGCGCAGGCGGTTTGACAGCGACAATGCCGCCCGGCAGGAGTTGGGAAAGCCAACCCATGCACTGGACGAAAAATTTCTAGGAGCTCTTGCCGACATGCCCACTTGCGTTGGCTGTGCGTTAGGAGTCGACCGCCTGGTTATGCTCGCGACGGGAGCGCAGGACATTCAAGACGTTCTGCCGTTTGGATGGGACGAGTGCTAAAGGTCGTTTAGCAGCGCACCTGACAGCTCATTTAGACCTGAGCGCTGATTACCGTCGTCGTCTATTTTCCCGTTGAGTAGTTGGTCCAAGTCTTTGAGGCGGTCTTGGTATTTGGCTACGGGAATCAGGAAGTCTTTGTCTTGCAGAAGTTCTCTGATGATACTTCCTTCGCTGGGAGCACTAATCGGGATCACCATTCCGAACTTCGGATTGTCCGTTTTGCTGGCAGGTCTAAAGTAATCTCTCGGAGCAACACTGCCAGTAAGCGACGTTCGGGCGTCAATGGACGTTTGCCCCGCGTCTTTGAAACGACCAAGTTGAACCAAGTCAGCCGATGCTTTGCCATCGTTGTAGTTTACGACAACTCCCATGAAACCTAGTTTCTTTGCTTTCTTGTTGGCTTTTACCTCTGCCGCTTTCGGATCGAGGCTTTTGGCATTGGTGATGTGGTCGCTAAGTAAGTTCCTGGCATATTTTACGCGCTCGAAATACTGGAGCGTCAGCGAGGCTGTTTTGGTTCCCGCCAGGTTTCGTGAATAGATGCCTTTTACTTCCTTCGAGTCGGGAAGTTCTTTTGCTGCTGCTTTAAGCTCCTTGGTGATCGCAGGGTCGACGGCGTATCCTGCGTTTCTTGATTTGACCAAGGTGTCCGCAATTTTCTTAAGAGACGTTTGCGTACTCTTAATACGTTCTTTGATCGCTGCTTTGTCTGCTTCGCCTTCAGAGGCGACAGATCGTTTGGCCAGAACCGACCCGGCAATTCCGCCGATAGCCAACGGGATGAGCATGAAGGCACCGAACTTGGCCAAGCGACCAGTATTCTTTCCCGAACCTACTTCTTCTACCTTCTCGCCTTCGCGTATTACCACTACCTCAGGTGCTGCCTGTTGCTGCACTTGCGGCATGGAGGAACTCGCGCCTGGGGGCGGAGGCAGATGATTAGGATTGGGCTGCATCCCTGGAGGAGGTGCAATGGCTCCCGGAGGAGGTACGATACCCGAGCCTCGCTTAGAGCGCTCACTCTTTTTTAGTCCTAGTCGGGCTTTTAAGTCGTTAATATCACGGGCGGTAGGGCGTTTATTTCGGTTTGTCACGGGAGGGCCTTCCATCGAGCGCAAACCTTAAAGGTGGCCTATGTCACTGTCAAGAACTCAATCGTGTCCATTCCGACCACTTAGGGCCTTCCAAGGCTTCAAATCCGTGAATGCGGGTCTTGAGACGGGATCTGGTGCGAGTTGGTGCGATTGGTCACGCTTTGAACCGGTACTGCTAGATCTAGCTGACCAGGCGGATTCTTTGTGTCAGACTCTCTTTAAAGAACAAGGGAGCCATTATGCGTCTAACATTTATATCGTTTTTACTATTCGCCTTCTCGATACCTGCCTCCGCAGACCGAGTGTCCGTTCGGGGAAAGATTGAAGCTGGCGTTTCCATCACACGGGGGCAATCCGCGCCGAGAGCTCGAGCAGGAAACCGCAGCCAACGTACGCGCCGGGCCGTCCGCCGTCGTGGAAATCGTAGTCAAGCCAATCGACGCAGAGCCAATCGGCGTAGGGCCAACCGTCGAGTACGTCGGGTTGTTCGTCCCATGAGCTCCACGATTGTTTACGGGGCACCTCTCTACGACCCTTACGCTCCGGTTTACCGAGATCGTAACCCGCATGCGCAGGTGTACAATCCGTACGCTCCCTATTATCCGGAAGAACAAAGACGACAACAAAAAGTAGTTCCTCGATTCGGCATTGGCGTATCGGCGGGTTCTCTAACTTACGAAGAGCGATACTCTGACGTGAATCACGAAGGTGCTGACGTTTCCATCAACGCCAAAATCAGACTGGACAACCGAGGGCTGTTTTGGCTCCAAGGGGAAATGGGCGCAATGGAATTGGACAACTACGAGTTAGAGTCTCGCGGCAAGTTTGGACTCTTTGGGGTCATCGATTTGCTTCCCGAGTCCAATCTCAGACTCCAAGGTATCTTAGGGGCTGGTTTCATTGAGACAAACGAGTACGACTACAGCGAAGATGCTTCGGTATTCGCCGAGCTCGGTGCTGGTATTGGTTACCGATTCAAACTTGGTGGGATGTCAATGGATCTCATGTTTGAAGGCCGTATGGGAGAAGTCTCAAGGTCAGATGACTCGGTGGCGACACCTTACTATGGCGACGGTTACGGAGGAGGGCGCGGAGAAACCAGTGTTTATTACGCACCCGAGCCTTATCAATACGCTACCTACAAACTGGGACTTAGCCTCCTTTTCTAGGAATTAGGTGTTTCAGCACGACGGCTCCGCTTGCGGAGCCGTTTTTTTATGGGGATCTCGCGTCGTAGCGTTGGGTCGGGTTTGTGCGTAGGCAGTTTGACAGCTTGGAGCCAATATTCGTACATTCTTCTGAGTTCCCGGTGTTTTCTGGGAATTAATTGAGGAGATTGAATGACTCGGGGATTAATTGCAGCAGGGGTAGTAATCGGCATCGCGACGCTCGTCGCACTCGCGAACTTCGTGGTAATTAACGAACTAGAGCAACACAGCTTGAGCGAGCTAAAGACCCGTAACGGGAAGCTTGTGGCGAACGTTGGTCAAAAACAGGCAAAGTTAAAAAGTCTCGAACGTCAAAAAACGATGGAGCAATTTTCTGCCGACATGGACCTTGGGCGCTCGATTAAGGCTGCTGGGGTAGAGAACGAAAAATCACGAGCCGACTTTGCACAGCTGGCATTTAGCAGATTCAAAGCTCAAAACAAAGACTTGGGAGACGTCTGGCTGCTAGATAGTACAGGTCAAGTCGTGGCCCGGCCAGGCATGCTAGCCCCGACCGAACCATCAGAGTTTTTGAAGGATGGTAAAGTGGCTCGTCGTGAAATTCAGCTTGCACTGGAAGGTCACACGCTAAGTTCTTTCTGGGTTCATGGTGGAAGACTTATGCGAATCGGTTTAGCACCGGTTCTCGAAATCGATGAATTCGGAGAGAAGAAAGTCATTGGTGCGGTGGTCGCAGCAGGAGAGGTGACTTCCGCGTGGGTCAAGAGCAAACGCGCTTTGCGTGAAGAGCTTGCCTATTACTACGACGATACCGTCTATGCCACCAGCTTGCGCAAAGCCGAGGGGAAAGACAGCCTGACCAAATTGCTGCAAAAGGACAACATGGCCATGGCGAAGACGGCCCGCGAAAAGCAGTTGTCACGTTCGTACGAACTCGAGTCTGGAAAACTACGCTTTATCGCAGCCGCTGGTCGTCTTCCAATAACCAGCACGAAACAATTACCGAAGGACATCACTCATCGTGCTGGCTTCATGGTACTTCTTTCCGTTGATGACGCCTTGGCTCCTTTAGACAGTACTAGGAAGTCCATATGGCTTATTGGCGGTGCGGCGATCATTTTGGCGCTCCTCGGGATGTGGCTGACGGCTCGTCGATTGATCTCGCAAGCAGACGAACTTCAGATGGGCGTGTCGGAGGTTGTTGGGGGCAACGTCGACCATATTTTCCCGCCTGTGGGCAAAGAAATGGATGGGCTGTCGCATGGCCTCAATGTAATGTTGTCAAGGCTGTTGGGGCGACCCGAACCGGGAGAAGATGGGTTTGGAGATCAGACCGGACGCACTACAATGGCTTTCGAGCAGCAGGAGATGTCTGAAAAGGATGCAACCAATGCGGCCCTAGCAGCTGAACCAGAACAAGACTACTACAAACGTATCTACGAAGAATACATACAAGCGAAGTCGTCTCTCGGGGAAGAGTCTGATATTTCGTTCGACAAATTTATCGCGAAAGTCCGGCTTAACGAAGGAGCTTTAAAGAAGCGATTTGCCTGCGAATCCGTGCGTTTCAAGATCATAATCAAAGATAACAAAGTGACGCTCAAACCCGTTCCTATTATGTAATGAAGACTGGAGCTGATCTTTTATTCGAAGGTGGCGTTTCTGAGCTTGTTGGTCAGAGGGTTGCTTTTCTTGGCAATCAAACTGCCGTCACCAGCAACTGCGTACCGGTCTACGAATGGCTCAAGAATAACTGCAAGCTTGAAAGAATCTTGGGCCCCGAGCACGGGTACTGGGGGCTGGTGCAAGACATGGTTGCAGTCGAGGACTCCATTGATCCGGTCACTGGCGTACCTATTTCCAGTCTTTACGGAAGCTCAGAAGATACACTGGTGCCGGACCTGTCGGTACTGGATGGAATCGATGTCGTGGTGTACGACATCGCAGATATTGGTTCCAGGTATTACACCTACGTTTGGTCTATGGCGTTTGCGATGAAGGTGGCGTCGAAGACCGGGAAGAAGTTCGTGGTGTTGGACCGGCCAAACCCTTTGGGGCGCGTCTGTGAAGGAGGACTAATCGATGAGGGCTACCACTCTTTTGTTGGGGCGTACTCTGTCTCCAATCGACATGGGATGACCGCCGCGGAAATCGCGATGATGGTAATGGACGTTGATAAGCTTGACTTAGATTTGACCTGCATCAAAGTAGAAGGCTGGAACTCAAATGACCTATGCGATTTTCCATGTCGGATTGCGCCGTCTCCCAATATGCCAACGCGGGACACCGCGCTTGTTTATCCCGGAATGTGCTTGGTCGAAGGAACTGAGGTTTCTGAAGGGCGAGGGACCACCAGGCCCTTCGAATGGATTGGTGCCCCGTACATTCAAGCCGAAAAGCTGGCAGGCGGTCTAAATGAGTTGCAACTTCCTGGAGTGTTTTTTAGGCCTACCTACTTTCAACCAAGCTTCCAAAAGCACAAGGGCGTGGACTGCGGTGGGGTTCAAATTCATGTGACCGACTCCTGCAGATTCAAACCGTACCTCACAGGAGTCTCCCTGCTGGCCATCGTGAGAAATCTTTATCCTAATGATTTCGCTTGGCGTCATGCGCCCTACGAATTCGTCGATAAGGTTCCTGCCATCGATTTACTTACCGGCAACGATCTCATCCGGCTTGCTATCGAACGAGGCGAGACTACTGGCCTAGAGCAATACTGGGCGGCCGGGCAACAAAAATTTGAAACGCAGCGAGAATCCTGGTTGCTTTATTAGCGATGGGAGGTTTTGGAAAAAGAAGTGTGGCTGTTTTTGGAGGCAGTTTCAATCCACCACACATCGGACATCAGCTGGTCACTTGGTGGGCGCTAGAATCAGGTGAAGTGTCTGAAGTTTGGTGGATTCCGACGTACCAACACTACTTTGGAAAGTGGTTGGTTGATTACTCTCGCAGGCTAGCAATGTGTAAGTTGGCAGTAGCTCGATTCGGGGCTGCAGTGAAAGTCTCAACCATTGAACGCGACATGGGGGGGCAAAGTCGTACCTACAACACCTTAACGCAGCTGCGAGCAAGTCACCCCAGGATCCATTTCAGACTGCTGATCGGAGAGGACATTCTCAGAGAAAAGGACAAGTGGCATCGGTTTGATGACGTTGAGAAAATGGCGCCGCTACTTGTTGTGGGGCGTCGTGAAAAGGGACGCGTGAGCAGCTATCCGATGCAGATACCTGATATCTCTTCGACGGAAATCCGACAGCAGCTAGCGGAGACCAGGGCAGCCTCCGGCGTATTGCCTTATTCTGTTTTGGACTATATTCTGCAGCACAATCTCTACACCTGAAAGGGTCATTATGCTTTCTTCAAATCCCACATTGTTTATCGTTGGTGCTGGTCGTGTTGGTACCGCACTAGCTTGCGGGTTTCGCAGTGTCGGAGCTCCAATTCTTGGTATTTGGTCAAGGTCTCGAGAGTCTGCAAGAGACGCTAGTGGAGCGTCTGGGGTTGCTTGTTACGCTGCAGCACCACCAGACGTACTGTTGGATTGCGACTGTATCATTCTTGCGGTATCGGACGGTGCGATTCAAAAGACGGCTCAACTACTGGTTGACACCGGTTTGGTTGGCAAGAAACACGTTCTCCTTCATTGCTCTGGATCGCTTTCCGCGGCACAGGCTTTTGGGAAGGTGACCAAAGAAGTTTTTGCTGTTGGGACCTTTCATCCGTTGCGCGCGATTTCAAAAGGCACGAAAGATTGGTCGTCCACTGTATTCGGTATCGAAGGAGACGCTGGTGCCACAGAGGTTGGCACTCGCTTGGCAAAATCCCTTGGCGGAAGCGCGATGCCGCTGAAGTCCGAGCAAATGGCCGCGTATCACGCAGGGGCGTCGATGGCCTCAAACTTAGTTGCGGCGCTTTTGTCTGTCGCATGCGACAGCCTCACGGAAGCAGGGTTGGAGCGCACGCAAGCATTGGGAGCGCTCGCCAGTCTGGCAGCTAGCGGTGTGGAACAAATCAAAACCAATGGGCTTCCAGGCGGTCTTACCGGACCGATTCGCCGAGGGGATGTCGAGACGGTGGAGCGTCATCTTGGTTCGCTGCAGGACTCGTCTCAGCCGATATACCGGGCTTTAGCTCAGGTCACGCTTGCCATGGCGCGAGAACTTGGCGAAGCGCCGCAAGCCGCACTAGATCGGATTCAAACGCTGCTGGAAGGGTAGGATAGTTAGAATCCTGTGAGTGAGCTTGAAAATTGATGAATAGAAGTCGTAGCATTGTCGTCGTAGGAGGGCTCCATGACCAAAGCTATATTCGCAATTACCACGATACTTTGTTTCTCATTTTCCGCAGAGGCTCGACGAAGCCCTGAGAAGGTCTTTAGAGGCCAAATTTTGTTTTCCAAGAAAGCATTTCCTCGCTCTGCCAACAGCGCTTCTGCCTACATTAAAAAGCTCAAGAAGCAACGCAAAAAGAGTCTTTGGGAAAACAAAGAGACTAAAGAGTACAAGATGTACTTTGCGGCATTCTTCAAGAAACCCCTCAACACGTTAGAGATAACGGTACGGATCTACGACATCAGTACGAAACGAAAGGTTCTTCTTACCAGTTTTGCTCAGTATTTGAGTAAAAAGGGAATGACCAGCTATATCTCTAAGTTTAAGCTTTCTCGTGAGGATATTGGGGCCAATAAAGATCTGCTCATTGTGCTCGAAAGCCGTGGAAAGACCATGGCCTCAGGCAAAATTAGGATTCTCGGTGAGAGAGAAAAATTCAAGGGCAAGGTCGATTTCTCAGCAGACGAGACGTAGGACGAAACCTGTTGAAATTGATTAAATAATCCGCTAAACGCGTGGAATGCGCGTAAGCATCATTACCTTATTAGTAGCCGTCTTTTGGACACCTCTAGCATCTGCTGAGACGCAGGAGCAAATGGCCAAGAAATTGTTATCTGCCGATGAGCCCACTGGTTTAAAACTTGTGGGCTCTTGGAGCAAATACCGATCACGGGAAGACAAGAAGATTAATTGGGCTTTGACCCAAGCGTTGGTCATGGGGACCCATGACTCGGTAGCAGAAGCGTCGCTTGAGCTGTTGGCGCGCAAGAGAGTAAAAAATCCCACCAAAATTGCGGACAGCTATTTAATCCACAGAAGTCCGCAAGTTCGTATTGCAGCCCATAAACTGCATTACGCCTACCACCCAAAGGATAAACCAACGTCGATAGCTACGGGTCTCCGCGATAAGAACAAAACGGTGAGAGATTGGGCTATCGGTGAAGTAGTAGCAGACAAAATGCGGTCTCACTTTTCACTGCTCTACAAGCTTTTAGAAAAGGGGAGTGAAGAGGCGGCTGATGCTCTAGTCACTCTAGGAGACTTGTCGGTAGCACGTAATACATTTGCTTTGCGAGCCACTGCGCCTGGCAATCTGGTGGCAAAAGTCATTGGTGGAATCTTAGGAAAGACATCACTCATCGATCAAAAAACCTCTGTGACGTTGGTCCGCTTCTTAGGACGAACTCCCGGAGATGCGGCACTTGCCCAACTTGAAGCGTACATCGCGAAGACTCCTGCGACCCCGCCGACATTATCACGCCGGGAAGCTGTTGAATTTGCCAAAGCATTGAAGGAGAAAAAATGATTCGCTCGATTATATTGGTTACTGCACTTTTGGGGTGTCAAAAGAAATCTACCTTTGACTTGTCCGCAGCTGACGACAACAACGAAACGCAACTTGCGGCAGCTATTGAAGCAGCCAAGTCTACCTCTGCCACCACGCCTACTTTGTACATCGCAAGAGAAGGCAGCGTTTCTGCTTTCGACTTAAATTCTCAGCAAGTGAAGTGGAACTACTTCGGTAAAGTGGAGTCGCGACTTGCAGCCACCGCTTCGCAGGTTGGGTTTGTCCAAGGCAACACTCTGATAGCTCTCAGTGATAAAACTGGTGAGCAGGCGTGGCGCAAAGACATAAGGAATATTAAGTGGTTATCCGCCACCGACGCTGAGATTATCGTTTCGTCTGAGGACACTGAAGGCGCAAGAATCCAAGCCTTTAGTGAGTCGGGAAAGATAGTGTGGACGCATACCGCCAAAAAAGGAGAAATTGGTACACCAGTTTCTGCAGGGAATGCCGTTTTTGTTCCCTACCTGAAACAATGGATCAGTATTCTTGATTCTCATAACGGTACTCCGATCGCTAGATTACGGAGAAAAGACGCACAGGTTGAGTTTCTGAAGCATGATGGCGAGCACGGCTTTTTTGGCGCGGGACGAAAAGTTGTGGCTATCGATGCCAAAGCCGCATCTGGCGTTACCGCCGAAAGTAACTTTGTAGAACTTACGGTTCCTAAAGCATTCTCGAATCATGCCACGCATACGCCACTTTACGGCGCGACTACCAACTACGGAGCATCCGACCGCAAAAAGCTTCTTTGGGCGGGGAACAGTGACGTATTTTCCGCAATCAATTATCGATACTTGTTTTCCTTTGATGGTGGCAAAACAAGCTGGGCGAAGCGCTTTGATACGGACATTGTTTCTGCGACGTCACTGGAAGATGGTTTGATGCTCCTTGTGACCGACGATGGTGCCATTTTTGCAGCAGACAAGGCTGGGAAGCTAGAGACGATTGCCCAGGTAGAAAAAGAGGTAGTTGGGGCACTCTGCCGCTGCAATGGTTTTTCACCAGCCGTCAATGCTCCGGTTGACCATGCTGCAGAATTAACGAAAATCGCTTCGGATAGAGACAGTCGTTTTGATGAAATAAAGACTTTTGCCATCGCTGAACTCGGCAAGCGTGAAGGGGTCGTGGTGACCCAATCACTAATCGATATTGCGAAAGCCGAGCGTAGCTCTGACAGCGTCCGAGATGCTGCGGTGAGGGCGTTGTCGGCTCGCCGCGATCCTCAGTCTACACCGCTGTACGTGTCGATGTTAGACTCCAACTACGACTACCTATCTGACACGCAACCTCAGGGAGTCGGCGGAATTGCGCTGGCGCTGGCTGGAATACCTGAAAAGGAAATAGCCGCAGATACTCAAAAATCTGCTGTGGTAGCGCTAAGACGTCACCTGCACGCGTCGGAATTACCCGACGACGATCGCATCGCGGTAATTCTAGCTCTTGCTAACTTGCACGCCGCCGGTGGGTTGGGGGTTTTGACAGAATACGTGACGATGTATCGCGTCTCCGGCGCCAAAAACATGGAGGAAGTGCTAGCAGAGATTGTCAAGTCTGGCGCGTACGGAAGGGAGTTCGCGACGTACGTTCGTGACGATGAAGGTGCGGTGAAGTCGGTGAGAGACGCTGCAGTTAAAGCACTAGCTCCCAAAAAGATAGCGAATTGACGTGCGCTAGCTGACGCAGCACGTTACTCTCGTGGCATGAGAGTTTTAGTAATCACGTTGGCACTATTGTCTGGCTGCAAAGGAGAGACAGTGGTCCAAGAAAACCCTGAAACTCGTGAAGAGTTGAAAAAGTGCAAGAAGCAATTGGTCGCTGCGGAAACCTCTGCAGTAGAAAGTGAAGACGCAGAGGTCATTCAAGTCGAGATCAATGGAACCCTTGCGACGATTGTTGGTGGCAAAAACTCCGGAAAGTCTGGTGGGAAATCTGGCGGCGAGCCAAGCGGTGCAGCAGGAGATGTTCCAGCTCGTACTCAGGCGCTTGCTGCTAATGTACGCAAGTCTAGAAACTCAATGCAACGCTGCTACCAATCGGCCCTAAAGAAAAACTCTGCATTGCAAGCGCGGCCTACCACGGTCAGGCTGCAAATGGGTTTCAACGCTGCTGGAAGTGCAACGTCCTACTCCATCAATCCTACGGTTTCTACAGATTTTAAAAGTTGTTTGAAACGCATTGCGATGAAGTGGAAAGTTCCGCAGTCTTCTGGGAAGCACAACATTGGCGCCAAAATTAACCTGACACCCCAGTGAGCAACTATCTCGTAACGGGTGGTACCAGTGGAGTTGGTCGAGCCAGCGCCAAAGCGCTGGTAGCGAGCGGGCATCATGTTATCGTGGTGGGACGTAACCAACAACGCGGGGAACAGGTTGCCCAAGAGCTTGGCATTCCCTTTTTCAGTGCCGACCTGTCTACTGGGGCTGGAGTTGACGCGGTTTTGGACTACGTTGTTACAAGTTTCGACAAGTTAGATGGATTGTTAAATAACGCGGGAATGTTTCCACGAAAGCGAAGGGTAACATCGGAAGGTGTGGAGTTGACATTTGCGACTAACGTGTTGTCGTATTTTAGGCTTACCAAGGGCCTTTTGCCACTTTTACGAAAAGCCAAGCAGCCAAGAATCGTGGATGTAGCATCGTCTATGATAGGGGACTACGAATTTTCGGATTTGCAGTTTGAAAGTCGTAAGTGGAATTCCATTTCAGCCTACAAGCAAAGTAAGCAATGCAATCGAATGCTTGCGTGGGCCTGGGCTAGAAAACTACAACACGTGACCATCAATGCGGTACATCCGGGCATGGTCGCTACCAATATTCAAAACAATCAAGGATTTCCACTACGGCAGGTTATGAGGGTGTGGTGGAAACTAAAGGGAATTTCTGCGGAAGAAGGAGCGATAACCCCGGTCTGGGCACTAACAAATGAGTCGCTTGCGAACACTACCGGTAAAATGTTTGCTCGTCAGAAAGAGAGGTCCAGGCCACACGACCATATGGAAAAATGCGATGAGCTTTGGGACTATTGCGAAGGTTTGGACGCTAGTTCTCGTGAGTGCTACCAAGAGCTATAAGGAACGTTACGGTCGGCTGTCTAACTCGTCCCATTTTGCTTTGATAATATTCCAAGCTGTTGCAGCAGCGATGTATGCCTCTCTAGGCCCAAAAGATTGTTGGTCAGCGTATAGTCCACCATCGCGGTAGCGTAATTTTACGATGTTGAATCCAGAATAGGAGTCCGTGCATCGTTGTTTCATCTCTTCTACCTCGCAGCCAGCATCGCTAGTACAAAGTGCTAGGACGCTGGCATCACTCGCCTCGCAGAAGCATGCATCTCGGACTTCAACTTCCCCCTCTGCGAGCTGACTGCACGGAAAGTCGAATACAAAAGACACGTCAACTTCTTCTGTTTCTGTTGTTTCCGAAGTCCCTAGTTCACAGCCACCTAACAGAAATATTAGGCTGCAACTCATAGTCGTAAAAATATTCATGCCGCTAGTTTTGCAAGCGTCGTGCCTACTTTAAACGCTAAAGCGGTAACCTTAACGATACTTTTTCGCCTCAGTTGAGGAGAGTTTCCCCAGTGGCGAGGAGGCTAGCCCCCGCAATAGATTTCATCGGAATCGAAAAGAGTTAATGGTGTCTTTCATACTAATTTGATGTTCAAAGCCCGTAGCCTCTGAAAAAGGCGACGAGTCGATTACGACCGGATACTTAATGTGGGCTTGCGCACCTTTGGGAAGCTTAGGCATTTTGAAGCGACCTTGAATAATGTTGAGTAATCGTGCGGGAACAGGGATCGCGGTTCGACCGGCTTCTCTAATGAGGATTGAAAGCGGTAGTGGGTCCAATCCCGCCACGTTAAAGACACCTTTGATGTCTGTTTCCAACGCGGCGCAAATGGCTCTTGCGTGATCAAATTCGTGCATAAACTGAAAAAGTGGGTCGTAACCCGCGATAATTGGGACCCTGGGTCCCTTTATGAAACTTGCTAAGGTTCCAGAGCCCGTCGGACCCAAAGTATAACAGTGACGAAGCACGATCGTCTGAAGTTTGGGAAAACGCCACAGCGCAGAACCAGCATACAAGTCCGCGGCAACCAGATCGGCGAGCTCTGGAAACGTAGTCATGGCCATCGGTGGCGAGTCTTCGCTATGGTAGAGCGGGGCGTCGGGAGCGGCTCCGTAGTAGGTATGTCGCCCTACGAAAATGGCTTTGCGCGCGCCATATTTATGAGCGTGTTCAAATACTGATTTTGTGCCACGCAAATTGATTCGGTAGCGATCATGGCTTGGGGCACTTAAGTGAGTCACCGTTGCCATGTGAATGACCGCATCAGGACGGAACTTACGAAACGCTTCCTCTGCGGAGCGTTTGCGAATGTCAGCGGTAATCATCTCATAGTCGCTGGGCGCGTCTGGCCAAGGCCGTCTGTCGACTCCGCAGATTTGATGACCTGCGGCAGCAGCTAACTCCGCTACTAGTTGTCCTATGTGCCCAGTAATTCCGGTGATTAGTACTTTCATTCGGGAAGTCCTTTGCGGTGGCGCGCGTATCCGATTTGAATGAGTTCACGAATTTTGTCTTTGACCACGCGAACGTGAGCTTCGATCTGTTTGTCATCCTCAAAACCGTCACCTTCGAATACTAGAGGTTTACCGTAAACGATTCGCAGAGGAACGCGACGGGGAAGTGGAATTAGATAGCGTGTAATTGGAATGTAGGGGACGCCAAAACGTTTGCCTATTTTTTCTAAGTTAAAAACAGTCGGCAAGGCATCGCTCGCTCCTATCACGGCAAAAGGTATAATGGGCGTGTTGGTTCGTAGTGCGAGTCTGACAAAACCACTACCAAAACGTACCAAGGTATGGCGGTCGCTGTAGAGTTTTGCAGTACCTCTAGCACCTTCTGGGAAAACCATGAGCATTCGGTCGTTTCGTAGCAAGTGTTCGGCAATCTCGGGAACGCCGGTGAAGTTTCCTGTTCGATTGGTATATCGGGACGCAAACGGGAGCTTATTCAAAAACTTTTCTGCCATTCCGTGAGCGAGTCTTGGTGGACTAGATTCATTGAATAACGAAGCGAGAACCATAGCTCCATCGATGGCAACACCTCCAGAGTGGTTGCCTACTACCATTCCTCGACCATGAGCTGGTATATTCTCGGCTCCATCCACTGTGACCGTGAAGTACCGCTTATACATTAGGTTAAATAAGGAATACATCAATGCTAGATCGGTCTTATCGAGACCATAGGCATCCACACCGTACTCGTTGAAGTTCACGTTGAGTCTTTCGACTCGCTCTTTCACTTCTCGGCTTATGGCAAATCGCAGCACGCCCCTTTATCGCATCTTTTCGCAGGAGAGAGAAGTCTGGATCTGGTCTGGGGCCTTTCTACATGCGACGATGGCTTGTGAAGGTCGTCCCGAGCAAAGAAAAATTTGTCGAGCTTGCCGCAACGTCCAATGTGGTACCTGTTTGCTACGAGCTTATCTGCGATGATCTGACGCCAGTAATGGCCTATCAACGAGTAGCGGGTCCCAATACGTTTCTGCTGGAATCTGCGTCTGGCGGAGAAAATTGGGGACGGTATTCCATCGTCGGAATTAGCTGCCGCGGAACGTATACGTTTGAGGATGGGGTGGCTTCAGCATCGTGGCTAGGAAAAAGTGAGCAGAATGCCTCTTGGAAAACCGATAATCCTTTAGTGGGGCTGGCTGAAGTTCTGGAAGCCTTTTCACCTGCAGAGTCCAAAGAGCTTCCCAGGTTCTGGGGCGGGGCTGTGGGTTGGATTGCTTATGACAGCGTCCGCTATTTTGAACCTAGCGTCGGCAATTCGCGGTCGGATTTGCCCGACGTTCACATGCTGCTAACCGATGTGGTCGCCATATTTGACAACCTTAGGCAGCGGGTGAAAGTAGTTTCTGCGGCGTACGTACCACGACATTCTACCGCTGGGGCGAGCTATGACGAGGCTGTGACTCGAATTGAGCAAGCGGTGGAAAAAATGACGACGCCTGGAAAGCCACTCGGCCGGCTGGAGATTTCAACGCACGCCGCGCTTAGTCCCCAATGGAACATGAGTGATCAAGCGTTTTGCGATGCGGTAAAAGCGGCACAAGAATATATTGCTTCTGGAGATATCTTTCAGGTGGTACTTTCTCGCAAAGGGGTTGTTTCTCAAGATGAAACCGATCCATTCGACATTTACCGCAGCCTACGCACCATCAATCCGTCCCCATACATGTTCTTTATTCAAAGTGACTATGGGGCTGTTATTGGTGCGTCGCCAGAAACCCTAGTGCGGTTCGACGGGGAGGAGGTATTTGTTCGTCCAATCGCTGGGACACGCAGGCGAGGTGGCAGCGAAGCTGCAGACCAAAAACTGGAAGAAGAGCTACTTGCAGATGAAAAAGAACGTGCGGAACATCTAATGTTGGTCGATCTTGGTCGAAATGACGTAGGAAGGGTGTGCAGACCTGCATCCGTCGAAGTAACGAAATTTATGTCGGTAGAGCGTTACTCCCACGTCATGCACATTGTATCGGACGTTCGTGGAAGCATTGCCGATGGTTTCACTTGGAAGGACGTAATCGCTTCGACGCTACCGGCAGGTACGCTTAGCGGCGCTCCTAAAGTGCGAGCAATGCAGATTGTCGAAGAACTTGAAGCCGCGCCTCGCGGTCTCTACGGCGGGGCGGTGGGCTAT
This sequence comes from Deltaproteobacteria bacterium, assembly GCA_020630875.1. GTDB lineage: Bacteria > Myxococcota_A > Polyangia > Haliangiales > Haliangiaceae > JAHDIH01. The sequence goes on from JAHDIH010000005.1 coordinate 294,487, forward strand.
ATCGGATTTTCTGGTAACGCCGACGTGGCGATAGCCATCCGGAGTGCGGTGGTGCGTGACGGAGAGATTTCGTTTCAAAGCGGTGCTGGCATTGTTGCAGACTCTAATGCAGAGCGAGAGCTTGAAGAGACGATTGAAAAGTCGGCTGCTATTTGTGCCGCAATTGAGATGGCTAGAACTTCGAAGTAACCAGTACTTTCGTCGGCTTAATTGAGTATGACAAACATCACATGATAAGCGATATTGTTGTCATTGATTGAACCTTTACGGCCTCCGCCGTACTTTCTTAACATGAAGAAGTTTTTCACTTTAGCAGTATTTCTGTTGATTCCCATTAACGCATACAGCGAGTCTTTGCAGGCTGAAAGCGCCATCAATCCTGTGATAGGGGATGTGAGTTGGCTGCACCACTTTGGAGAATACCCGGACCAGACCACCCATGGCATCAAGCGGATCAAGCTCCACTTGCAATACGTTATCAAGAGACTTCAAGAGAATGATCGCGTTCCTTCGCAGAAGCGCCGATATCTTATTAACAAACTAAAACAGTACTCTGAGGGGAGCCAATTCCCGCAGCACAATTCTCATTCGCAAAGGTCTCCTCGCTTCATTGACCATCGTGGCGTTCCCTGCGCCGTCGGGTACTTGATGATTGAGAGTGGGGCAGGTGACTTGGCGAAAAAGATTAACCGGGCGCATGAGTACGACTCGATTGCCATGATCATGACCGGGACCTTGGCCAACCAAGTCCGGCAGTGGGCAGACTTAAATGGTTTTACCGTCAGTGAACTCGCCATTATTCAACCGACTTATGGTGGTATGGGAATGCGGAGACCGCAACCACTCCCCGTTACGGTAGAGCGCCTACACAAACTCCTAGAGCCTGTAGAGAATGACCTCAAACAATGCGTGCGAATAAATGCTTCTGGCTATCCACTCGATGTGATCCTCAATACCTATCCTAACGGCCCATTCTCTGTTCGGGTGAGAGACGGCAAGAAAAAGAAGTTGGTCCACAACGCGGAACTATCAAATTGTCTAAGTTCTGCGGTTGCTCGTGCGCTTCAAAAACGAAAGCTCCCCAGCTCGAGAAAAGTCTGGAAGCGAATCAATCAAATTTCCACATCGCGCGTGAAACAGCTCCAGACGGCTCAACTCCTTTTTCAACAAAAAACTAGGGGGTTCTACAATAGAAAGGCTGCGTCGAGTTGCCAGACGTCTGTCGCTTTTCCGATGGACGTTATCGTCCTTGTCCACGCTGATGGGTCTCAAAGTTTTGACAGGCGGACCACCAACCGATGCCTCGAAAACGAGCTAGGATTGCCACTTCGATTTCCGGTCCTCACCGACGAGATTTTCACTCAGACTCTGTTTTTCCCCGCTAGATAACAGACGTTTACGTTTTTCAAAGATTTCGTATTTTTCGCAGAAGTTTTCTGGCTGTCTCGGCGTCTTCGGAACAAGAGCGAAGAGAGTCTTGAATAAGCTCAAAGGACGCGATGGGGAGTTCTTTCGGAAACTGAGAGAATTCTCCCTCTGCCGCCATCACATTGATTCTAAGATTGGATAGGACGTCGTTTAGTTCCGACACCACTTCTTCCGCATCACCCAATACTTGATTCGCCCGCGACATGCGCGCATCGAGTCCTTCATCTTTGACTACATTCTGTAAGTTTCCGAGTTTGTCCCGAAGTTGGTCACGTTCTTCCGTAAGCGCGGCATGGTCGCGCTCCAAATCTTCAAGTTTTTGAGCGACCTCCGCTTTGCCGCCGCTCCCCCGAATAATTCGTAGCTCGGTTTCGAGCTGCTCGACCCTTCGACGCAACCGTTTGATTTCCTCAAAACTGCCGTTGTCGGATGGCGCTGACTGAGGTCGCGGTAGGCTCGGCGCTGGGTTGGGCGCAGAAACCGATACTGGTGGTACGTCAACACTAAGGGGCGGCGCGGCAGGCGGGGGACCATGAGATACCGCTCGTGGTTGCTGAGATACGGCTCTTGGGGGCACAGAAACCTGCGGCCTGCCATCATCTACGAATCTGAGCCACAAGTTGCCACAACGGACCGCTTGTCCATTCACAAAAAGGTGCGTGGAGACTCTCGCTTCTTGAAAGAAACAACCATTGGCGCTGCCGAGATCTGTTAACAAGTAGCCGGATTGGGTTAGCTGAATTTTGGCATGATAACGAGAAACCATCCCATCATCGCAGCGCAGCTCGCAGTCCATGGCCCTGCCAATACGGACTTCCCCTGCCGTTAGAGGTAAGGTTCCTTCTTGTCCTTGCGCATCGCGCCATAGAATCTTTGCTGCCACGGCGTAATTTTGCCTTAAATTCAGGCTAACTCCAAGTTTTGCAAGGTGCTCGATTCCCCTGGGAGCTGATGTCGTAACGTGATAAAAGAGCGTGTGTGTGGCGTATTTGGAATAATTGGCCATGAAGAGGCCGCAAACCTAACTTATCTTGGATTGCACTCTTTGCAGCATCGTGGGCAAGAATCGGGTGGGATAGCCTGCAGTGATGGCACGGTAATGCGGCGGCAGATAAAAATGGGGCTTGTCTCTGAAGCCTTCAAACGCAATGCCCTGCAAGAACTTCCCGGACGTACTGCCGTTGGGCACGTTCGCTACTCTACCGCCGGTAGCTCTGACATTCGCAATGCACAACCATTCGTTCTGGATTACGCCCATGGGCAAGTCGCAATTGCTCATAACGGGAACCTCGTGAACGCAGGCGACCTTAAGAAAAAACTTGAGCAGGCTGGTTCAATATTTCAAACCAGTTCCGATACTGAGGTCATCGTTCACTTGATGGCTCGCTCCGGCCAGCCCACTACGCTTGGCAGGTTGGTCGAAGCTTTATCGCAAGTGCGAGGCGCTTACTCACTTCTGGTGATGGCAGACGGAAAGCTGTTTGCGGCTCGAGACCCTCACGGTTTTCGCCCGTTGGTATTAGGACGGTTGAAAGACGCGTTCGTTTTCTCGTCGGAGACCTCTTCGTTTAACCTTATTGAGGCAGAGTTTATCCGTGAAGTAGAGCCAGGCGAAGTCGTAGTTATTGGCGACTCGGGACTCACGTCGTCTAAGCCGTTGCCAAAGAAACCAAAGAAGTTTTGTGTGTTTGAGCACGTCTACTTTGCCCGACCAGATACCACCTTTGATGAGCAGACCGTTTATCACGCTCGCATTGAACTTGGACGTCAGTTAGCGCGTGAGATGCCGACCAATGCGGATGTCGTGATACCCGTCCCTGATTCCGGCGTTCCGTCGGCGGTGGGGTACAGCAAAGAATCGGGTATTCCGTTTGAACTTGGGTTAATTCGATCCCACTACGTAGGAAGAACGTTTATCGAGCCTCAAGACTCCATTCGACACTTTGGGGTCAAGCTAAAACTTTCTCCTGTCGGTGCCGTTGTGAATGGGAAAAGCGTGGTTGTTGTTGACGACTCTTTGGTCCGTGGTACGACGAGTCGCAAAATTGTTAAGATGCTACGCGCCGCAGGAGCAAAGGAAGTGCATCTAAGAATTGCAGCTCCTCCCACCACTCATCCCTGCTTCTACGGCATTGACACGCCCACACGCTCGGAGCTAATTGCTTCCAATCACACCGTCGAGGAAATCGCTCGCTACATTACATGCGATACGCTCTCTTACATTTCCCATGATGGTTTGATGAAAGCCGTGAATGGTCAAGATGGTGGCTTTTGTTCTGCGTGTTTTACGGGCGACTACCCTGTGGAACTCAGCGGAGGCGCCAACCCCATTATACCTCTAAGAAAAAGGATAGAAACTGATGGTTGAGAGTACAGAAATCAATCGAGTCCGCGGCCAGATAAAAGATGTAAAGGTTCAATTAGAGGACCTGAGGAGGCATCTTTGACGTTGAAACCAAACGCGATCGCGTAGACGAACTCGAGTCCCTTTCATCTGATCCTGACTTTTGGAACAATCAAGAAAAAGCGCAAGCGCTGTTGCGAGAGTCAAAGCAATGCAAAGACATTGTTAGTCTCTACGACAGTCAAATCGAGGCGGTCGCCGATGCGGAAGTCATGCTTGAAATGGCGGAGGAGGGGGATGACGATGCCTTTGCCGAAGCGGATAGCAGCATACGAGGTGTTGTAAGCTCGTTAGCCGATCTTGAGTTCCGTCGAATGCTTTCTGGAGAAGCCGACAGCGGTGGTGCCGTAGTCAGTATTAACTCCGGCGCAGGTGGCGTAGAAGCTTGCGATTGGGCGTCCATGTTGCTGCGAATGGTCCTTCGTTACTGCGAGCGCAAGTCCTGGTCGATTCAAATTGTAGATGAACAACCGGCCGAAGAAGCGGGCATCAAAGGTTGTACGTTCGTGGTGACGGGGGAGTACGCTTATGGGCTTTTGAAGGCCGAAATGGGAGTTCATCGCCTGGTCCGCATTTCGCCTTTTGACTCCAACGCGAGAAGGCATACGTCTTTCGCTTCGGTCTCGGTATCTCCGGACATCGATGACGATATCGACATCGAAATCAACGACTCAGACCTAAGGATCGACAAGTACCGTGCAAGTGGCGCTGGTGGGCAGCACGTGAATAAGACGGAATCGGCCATCCGCATTACTCATGAACCCACCAATACGGTGGTTCAGTGTCAGAATGAGCGTTCTCAGCATAAGAACCTTGCTACGGCCATGCGTTTGTTACGTTCGAAACTGTACGAGTTAGAACTTCGCAAAAGAGAAGAAGAAGCTGCCGCGGAGCAAGCCACACGAAAAAAAATCGAATGGGGATCGCAAATTCGTTCCTACGTGTTAGCCCCATACCGGCAAGTCAACGACCACCGTACAGAGCTAAAGATTTCTCAGGTGGATGCCGTCCTAGATGGTGACCTCGACGAACTTATTCGCGAATACCTGCTAATGATGGGCAACTCTGCAACGTAATGGCGGCAAGCTACCGTTCCCAGGATCTGAAAGAGAGTTGTGGGTTGTGCGATTCTATCGCAACTAACGTTTGCGTCAGTTGCAGGCGCCCAGCTTGTGATGGCGACTTTGTACAGGAAACCGACTTTTGTAAGGATTGCCATCTCGATTGGAAAGCCTCCCGCTTGGATGCCATAACCCAAACTGAATATCGAACCGCTGCTTCGGCAATTAAGCTCTCTACCTTTGGCTTAACGCTTTCTTTGTTTGTGGCACCCTTTAGCGTTCCGGTGTCGTTAGGCTTAATGGCAGCTACAGGGGTTGTGCTGGTTGCCGGGGTGGCATTCGAAGCCGCAAGTCGAATCAGAAACAAGGTGATTGCTAGTTTTCGAACAGAGAGCAGTATGAAGGACGAGTTTGTGGCGAATGCGCAAACGAAATTGCTAGATTCAGGGGACGATTAAAACCTCAGCGGGCTCATAAGTCGGCTCCCCCCTTTAAGAAAATACGCTTTGTTACGTCTTTAACCCAAGCGGTTTGGTATGCTTGCTAGGTGCAGCAGACTGATGCCAACTACCGCTACCAAGATGCAAAAGAAAACTGTGGGATGTGCGAGCTTCCGGCAACCGCAGAGTGTCGCCGGTGCAAACGCCCCACGTGCGATGACGACCACGATAAAGCCACTAAGTTCTGCGAAGACTGTTTTATTGAATGGACAGAGATTGCAGGCGAACCGCCAGAAAAGCCGCTTTCCGCGGTAGTACCCACATTCTTCGCCGGGATGGCAATTGCTGCGTTGGTCGCGCCAGTGTCGGTGGGCGTCAGCTTACTTTTGGCCGTTGTTGGCGGAGCTTCTCTAATGGGGACCGCGGGAGTTGCGGTGACTCAGCGGATTGAAAACCGAAATGCGGCCACCCGTATGCAACAGTTTATCGCGACCTCAAAGCGAAAGTTGATCGAGTCCGGTGACTGAGACGTGTGAGTTGTGTTCTGGGGCTGGACATCATGTTGCGCGCGATGTCGGAGTTACGTTTGTGACAACCAATGTAGTGAGGGCACTGGTTTTTGTAGAATGTGTCAAACTAAATGGAAGTTTAGCGAGTCGCTTCCTTCAGCGAGGTATTTGTGATCAAAGGAGTATACTCTGAACTTTCAAAATCGTATTGTTTTTACTCTTCGGCTGCGTCTGCATTTATGGACAAAGGTTAGCTGTACTTGTCGTAGCAGCACTGTTCACGGCGCGTGCATAGCGCAAAAAAGCGGTGTGGAATGACTAACATCGGCTATCGCTCCCAGAAGATGCAAGAGAAGTGCGGGCTTTGCGACTCCCCTGCAACGTCTGGCTGCGTTCGTTGTGAGCGTCCGACTTGCAGTGATGACTTTGATGTTGAGACCGGGTTTTGTGAGGATTGCTTTGTGGAGTGGGCTGATGCAAAGCCAGTGGTGGCGAAACCTAAGTCGCTACTTGAACCGATAGTGCCTTTTTCTGGAGGCATGTTCTCTCTTGCAGCTGTGGCAATGTTTGTTGGCGCCCCAGTCGCTGTTACTTTATCCCTTGTATTCATCGCGGGAGGGGCCCTCGGTATCGGCGCCGTGGCCGATTCCGTGAATCGAACGGTGAAAAGAAGGATCGAAAAACGAAGGTCCGAAGCGGCCAGAAAAGCATTTTTAGTCTCTGCTGAGAGAAAGTTACTAAGTTCAGGTGCCACTACTTTGAGCCCACAGCCAAAAGTTGCAGAATTAGAGCATGACTAACCAAGACTACCGCTCCCAAGATGTGCACGAGAGCTGTGGGCTGTGCGACGTGCCGGCAACGTCGAGTTGCGTCCGCTGCAAGAGGCCAGCATGCGATAACGATTTCGTTCCAGAAACAAGCTTTTGCAGCGGATGCCAAAAAGAGTGGCAGAAGGTCTCGCCGCCTCCCAAAGAGATAAGGTCGTTTACTGCTCCTGCGCTAGGTTTCGCTGTGTTTGCTTGGGCTTCGGCTATTTTTGCTTCTCTCCCTATCACTCACACCCTGTGGATAGCAGGAGCGGGTGTTCTTGGAGCGGGGGTCGCTGCTGACATGGCCGTGCAAGAGGTTACCAAACGAATTGAAGATCGAAAGACAGATAAACTCCGAAAGAAGTTTATCGAAACCTCTGAGCGGAAATTGATTGGACCTGGAAATCACTGATGGGCTTTTCTTTTGAGAGTAAATACGCTCGTTATTTCGGGGCCAGCTCCCAACTGCCCCAACACATCGGTAGTACTTTTGTATAACTAGACGGACTGAAATTCTTCGTGCCCGAGTTTCGATTGGATGGTCTTTCTACGGCCTCTGTGCTAGTTTGAAGATTATGGTGGCCAACTATCGTTCGCAGGAGGTGAATGAGAACTGCGGAATGTGCGACCAGTGGGCCACGGCAAACTGCCGACGCTGCGTTCTTCCAATTTGCGATGCCCACTTCGAGAAAGAAAAATTACTTTGCTCAGGCTGCTCCGATGAATGGGGTGAGTTATTGAAGTCGATAAAGGAACCGCTTTCAGAGTATGAAGAAAATTGGTTTGAGGTTGCAGCTCACGTGTTATCGGCATTTGCGGGGTTGACAACGTTCGTTGTTTTTATGGCCGGTGAGTTTTGGGTTGCAGCCACACTAGGGCTTTTGAGTGGCAGTTTTTATGGAGTTGGCGTTGCTGCACGGAAAAGTCAAAAGTGGCTCGTATCGCGAAAGGCAAAAAAACGCTTTAAAAAGTTTGCCAATAATGCTCCATCGAGACTTTTGGCACCTGGGCAAAGATTAGCATTGCTGCCAATTGGGGCGGCAATAATTGCGGTTTCTACTTTATGACCATTATAATGCCGCGGCATGCGGAAACAGTTAATGGGCGTAGTTTTGGTGTTGGTATCTGTTCAGCTTAGCTTCGCGCAAGGTGGGGCGAACGATCCATCTGCCGAGCCAAAGGCTTCGGAGACAGCTGCCTCGCAAGAAGCGCCTGCGGGCATAGTACATTTGGAAGAGGCTAAGAATTCATCACACGTGGCCCCCGCGACGCTGGAAGCCGAAACTGCTGACTCTTCGCCCCCTAAGGCGGCTAACTCCTCACGCCGGCATCCTCGCGAGTTTTCTTCTGATTTTTGGACGACCGGAGGGATGGTTCCGTTTGTCTATATTCCGGCGGTAGCTACGGTCGGTTTAGAGTTCGCGGGCTCTCGCTCTACGCCACTTTTTTTCTCTGATACCGCCGGCGGTGCTGAGAACATGAAAGATAAGCAGCTCTCCTTCAGTTGGGTGGTTGGTAGCACCGTTGGTGTTGCTGGTCTCTTCGCCGCGATTCCGTCGGATGCTCGTTGGTATCATGTCAAAGGAATGAGCCAGGCCGTGCTTACTACTGGCATGCTCACGAATTTGGCAAAGTGGACCTTCTCTCGCCATAGGCCTGACTGGCAGCCAGGGGAGACTGGAGACCAACGAAAGTCATTCTTCTCTGGACATTCCTCGATTACATTGGCAACCACGACTTACGCCACGCTCTATTTGAGTGGGCACTTATTTCGGCAAACAAGCGGGGCGGGGGCGCGGGTGGCAGAAGGAGTAACCTACGCCGCATTGCTAGCTGCATCAATATACGTTCCTTGGGAACGAGTGCATCACAATCGGCATCATTTATCCGATGTGTTGACGGGGTCTGCGGTAGGTATTGCCAGTTCCACCATTTTCTATTTCTGGCAACAACGTAGGTACCAAAGAGCGTTGGCCCGCTTCGAAGCCTCCCAGGCACCGGCGGTCGTGGTCTTGCCCATGGTCGACAGCGACACCGCAGGCGTAATTCTCACGTGGAGTCGTTAGCATGGCATTTCGAGGGCAGGGATCCGGAGGCGATATTTGTTTCTATTGTGATGCTCTTGAAACGGCAAGATGCGAGCGCTGCAACATTCCCTTATGTTTCGAACACGAAAACCTCTACTGTGAAGACTGCACGCGTGGCCTGTCAGATGTGGAGCACGAAGAACTAGTTGCCATTGATCAGCAATCTCACAAGCGAATGATGAATGCAGCGAAAGCGGCAACGCTAGGCGTGGTAGGCTTGACGGCGTCGTTTTTGTTTGCCGCCGCAAATGTTGGTGGCGGGGGAGCACTGTTTGTTGTTGGTGGTCTTTTGACGCTTGGTGGCTCTATAATTGCCCTGCAAGGAGACCGAACTCCGCAGTCGCACAAGTTACAACAGGTGGCCGAAGCGCGGAAAAAGTATCTCTCTAAAAAAGTAATCCGTGCACTTCCACCTGCAACAAGCAACGATCCCGATGAACCGTAACTTTTGTCCAACCGCGAGCGGCGAAATGCAACTACCGTTGACGTTGTGGTGTTGCCGGCGCCCGATTATTCGAGCTCCTTTGACCGGAGCTGTCGGAGGTCTCGTTGCGCCAATACTCACGTATCTTGGCGTCCCAATTTTCGGCCTGCTTAAGTGCCCGTAGGATACTTTGCGTGACTTTCCCCATGCCACTCGGACGAATTGTTGTTAGGGAAAGTCACACCGACCTCAAGTATTTTCAACGTCGCACTATTTGAGCGACTTTGAGGCGATCTCGAATACATCGCTGGACGGTTTGGCGTCAATGATTGACTGAAGTGCCGCCTTCATTTGGTGTTGGGTTGGTTCGTCAAATTTCTTCCACTGTGCAAAAGCTAGCGTCAGCCGTGATGCTATTTGTGGGTTCAGTTTGTCCAGTGCGATGCATTGCTCAGCGGTGAAGTGGTAACCCGAGCCGTCTTTGGCGTGAAACCTAAGTAAGTTTCCGCGCGCAAATGCTCCTATTAACGAGCGTACTTTGTTGGGGTTCTTCATTGAGAAAGCTTCGTGCCCCATTAGCTTCTTTACGTCATCCAAAACATTGTTACGAGAGGACATAGCCTGCACGCTAAACCATTTGTCCATGATCAGCGGGTCGCTCTTCCATTGCTTTTCAAACGCGTCTAGGGTTTCTTGCCGGTGGCTGCTGACGGTCTCACCTAAGATAGAAAGCGCGGCCAGTTGATCGGTCATGTTGGTCGCTGTATCAAAGTGTTTGCGCGCAACAAGAAGTGCTTCTTCGTCTTCTGTGGCGCACAGGTAGCTGATGGCAAGGTTCCGTAACCGTCTTTTGCCAATGGCCGCTGGAGTAAGCGAAAACGACTTAGACTTTGCTGAGTTTGCGATTTTCCGCAGGTCTTCGGACAGAGCTTGCGCTATCGCCAATTTGGCGGCGTTTCTTTTGCGGTCTAATGTTTCATAGTCAACTACCACTTGCTTGTCCGCTAAATAGGTTAAACCAGGAAGCGTAAGAAGCTCAGCTTTCAAAGAGTCCGAGATGGTAGTGTCCCTAGCGATTGTTTCGAGTGCGTAGAGGTAATCGTTGCTTTGGTTCTCGGTTAAAATGGCTCCCCGATGAGCTTCTTGTGCTGCATCCCATCGGTTGAATCCATCACTATCTTTAGCAAGTAGGTGCAACAAGTCAGACTCGCTGTAATCGCATGAAAGCTTAACGGGCGCGCTAAAACTTCGAAGTAGGGAAGGTACCGGCTTTTCCAACACTTTTTCGAAGACAAACGACTGTTGTTGGTGCCGTAGCTCCAAAGAGTGGTTGGTGCTCTCTACTCCTTTGTAGCTGGTATTTAAATCTCCATTTTGTCCCACCAGCCCGACATGGACTGGGATCAAGAATGCTGGCTTGTCGGTTTGACCGGGGGTGTCCGGAACCTTTTGCCCGAGTGTCAATGTGTAAGTTTGGGCTGCCTCATCGTAGGTGCCCGCTGCGGAAATCTCTGGCGTACCTGCATAGTCGTACCAGTGTTTGAATTGATCGAGTTTCTTGCCTGAGGCATCAGCCATGCATTGAACAAAGTCGTCGGTGGTAACGGCTTGACCATCATGCCGCTCGAAGTAGAGGTCCGTTGCTTTGCGGTAGGTTTCCTTGCCGAGCAAGTTGGCTTGCATGCGAACTACTTCAGCACCTTTTTCGTAGATGGTCGTGGTATAGAAATTGTTAATTTCGATGAAGGATGCCGGACGGACCGGATGTGCCATTGGACCTGCATCTTCTTCGAATTGCCTTGCCCTTAGTCCTCGCACATCTCCAATTCTACAAACACTGCGGTCGTTTAGATCTGCGGAAAACTCTTGATCTCTGAATACGGTGAGGCCTTCTTTGAGGGACAGCTGAAACCAATCACGACACGTAATGCGGTTCCCCGTCCAGTTATGAAAGTATTCGTGCGCGATGACGCTTTCGATTCCGAGATAATCATTGTCTGTCGCTGTGTCTTGTCTAGCCAAAACATATTTTGAGTTGAAAACATTCAGCCCCTTGTTCTCCATTGCGCCCATGTTGAAGTCGTTGACCGCAACAATGTTGTAGACGTCTAGGTCGTAGCTGCGACCGTAGACTTCTTCATCCCATTTCATTGATTTAATAAGAGAAGTCATCGCGTGGTCGCATTTGTCTATGTTTTCTGGCTCTACGTAGATTCGCAAGTCAACCTTGCGACCTTCCGCGGTTGTGTAGTCTTTTTGAATGTGTTCAAGCTTGCCGGCGACAAGTGCGAATAGGTACGCAGGTTTGGGGTGCGGGTCGTTCCATTCGGCGAAGTGCGTTGTTTCGTCAATGTCGCCGGTGCTTCCTGGGTTTCCGTTGGACAATAGGACCGGAAAGTCATTTTTGTTTGCTTCAATTCTCACGTTAAAAACACTCATTACATCGGGACGGTCCGGGTAATAAGTAATCTTGCGAAAACCTTGCGCTTCGCATTGGGTACAGAAATTTCCTGAGGATAGATAAAGTCCCTCAAGGGCGGTGTTGGCTTCAGGGTTGATGGTTACTTCAGTCTCCAACACAAAGCTTCCTGGAGGGCTTGTAAGAGTGAGTCCCTTATCATCCAGTTTGTAACTGTTATTGCTTAGTTCTTCACCGTTGAGTTTGATGGAGTCGGGGGTGATTTTTTCGCCGTTGAGAAAAACAGTTTCTCCACTGTTGTCGATGTGCAACGTAGACCGAACTTTGGTCGCGGTAGGGTGCAACGTAAAATGAAGTGAAACATTCTTTACAGAAAACGTTGGCGGTTGGTAGTCGCGAAGGAAAATCTCTGAGGGTTGACTCATTGTCGTAGTCTATATCAGTGAACGTAACTTGTAATATCTTATCAGGACAAACTGTAAAGGAATGGCCATCATAGGTGTCAGCAAAGAGAGGAGTCCTGTAACCTCTCTCAATGAAGATTGCTTATGTCATGATGTTGTTTTTCTTTGCCTGTGGTAGCGATGGGGGGGCGAAAGACCCCGCAATTGACGCCTCTCCTGGTGCCGATGCTGCTCCCGATGTTGATGCTCCCGTAGTGGTTGACCCCATGGTCAATGGGTGTACTGAGGCTGCTGCGATGGACATGACAGGGATGGCTCAAGTATCGCTTCCAGCATGGACTTTTGGTCATACAGCTTGTGTTAAAGTTTCTGCGAATACCACCGTAACCTGGGCTGGGAACTTTGGTACTCATCCGCTAGAAGGCGGGACCTCTGAGCAGGGAGTGGCAACCCCTGACGCTGCAAGTCCCATCGCCGGTAATTCACCTGCAGGTGGTGAAGTACAAGTACTTTTCACTGCCTCAGGATCCTTTCCGTACTATTGCGTGATTCACTTAGGAATGCGCGGTGTAGTTTACGTCGAGTAGCGCCTACTGACTAATTGGCGTATCGGAAGCGATTGAGAACGTGCCATCGCCGTCGTCTTTGAAAATCTTAACCGAAGAGGCGGCGTTGGTTTCAAAGGTGGATTGTAAATCCGCATTCTCCGTCGCGTTTACGGTAAAAATGTTGTCTTGATCTAAGGTCGCCGCGTTCCACGCTACATTTGCAAATAGGGCAGCAACGTCGATGCCAATAAATATATCATCGGAAGAAAAGTCAATTTCCTCTACGGTGCGCGTCACCGCATCGGTGGGCAGTGATACACGGAATGGCCTTACAAACTCTGTAATTCCTTCAAAGAAGAGTGAGTTGCTTGCGATAAACGGAGGCGCGCCGGGGTCGAGAGGGAAGCTCGCTAAACTTAAAGCCAGGGTCATTTCGCAAACTGTAGGTGTTTCTACCAAAGCTATCTTAGCGGTCGGTGCCACTTCGACTCCTGTTAGTGCGTCGGTAATGACTACACTGTCGCCGCCGCATTCTTTGGCCGACAAATTATCTAGATTTAGAAAAAGTGAGGAGACGCTGTTTCTATTTTGCGCGGGGGTTATCCGGGCTACTTCAAAGTCCGAGCTGTAGGTTACGATTTGCAGAGACGGCGCTTCAGAGCCACTACCACATGCTGCGGCGAAGAATAATATCAAGACGTTAGTCGCTCTCACGAACGAGAGCGTACACTGATTTGCTTCTACTGCAAGTCTGAAGCGTTAGCCCATGCGTCTTCGAATCGATGGATCGCTTCAAGAGGAGCGTTCGCAAGAGCGATAGCCCTATTCACCGCAATACCTGCGGCTCCCGCTTTTCTTATTACTCCAACACGTGGTTCGTTGACTCCTCCAATGGCAAAAATCTTAGCCCCTGCAGCGCTTGCCGCAGTAATGGCTTCAATACCAATAGGTTTTCCCATTCCTTTTTTCGAAGGAGTCTCCCATACAGGGCCAAGAACGGTGATATCTGCTCCCTGCTGAGAAGAGTCAATGGCACTGGCTGCGCTATGTGTGGACTTGCCTACTAACATGTTGGGCCACTGCTTTTTGGCTGCGGCTGGAGAGCTTCCATCATCTCGCAAATGAACGCCGTCAGTTCCAAGGTCAAAAGCAACCCTTGGTGGTCCATTGTAGAACAACTGGTGTGGTGGAGCCATGAGGCCCAATAGTTTCCACGTTGTTTGCTGTCTTGTATTTTCGTCCCAGGACTTTTGCCTAAACTGAAAGTGTAGTGGTCGAGGAAACTCCGACATTTTCTCGAATGCTGCAAGTAGTGACTTGGGGGAGTCGAAGCCATCCAGCAAGATGTACAAAAAACTCAAGCTAGATGGTGCCCTCGAGTGGAGATGACGCTGTGGCGTATCGCTTCTTTGGGATGCGTCCCGCCAAGTACGCGTGACGTCCGGCTTCTACTGCGAGCTTCATCGCTGTTGCCATCTGCACAGGCTCTTTGGCGCCCGCGATGGCGCTATTAAGTAGTACTCCAGAGCAGCCGAGCTCCATGGCAAGGGCCGCATCAGAGGCGGTTCCGATTCCGGCATCGACAATTACGGGAACGCTGAGTTCTTCTGCAATCGTTTTTATATTGTAGGGGTTGCAGATTCCAAGGCCGGAACCGATAGGTGCCGCTAGTGGCATGACTGCAGCACAACCCACGGATTCAAGCTTTTTGCAAAGAATCAAGTCGTCGCTGCAGTAGGCCATTACCGCAAAACCGTCATCTACCAGTTTCTTGGCAGCCTCGAGGGTTGCTTCGTTGTCTGGTAGTAAGGTCTTTTCATCGCCGATCACTTCAAGCTTTAGAAGTTCATCAACTCCTAACTCTCTGGCCATGTAAGCAACACGAAGCGCGTCATCGATGTTGTAGCAGCCAGCTGTATTAGGGAGTAGGCTGTACCTGCTTCTGTCGATAGCAGACATTACGTTTACTTTCTTACTCAGGTCCACACGACGGAGCGCTACGGTAACGATTTCCGCGCCGGAGGCGTCAATGGCCTTTTCCGCTTCTTCTAGCGTGCGATATTTCCCAGTCCCGACGAGTAATCTCGACTGTCTTTTCTCTCCTGCAAGTGTCCAACTATCCATCTCATCCTCCTCCTACGAAAGTCACTACCTCAATGGTATCGCCATCGGCAAGCCGTTCTGTGGCGTGTTGATTGCGCGGTACGATTCGTTTGTTTCTTTCCACAGCAACCGGCGTTTGGCCAAGGTTCATCTCATTCAAAAGGTCAACTACCGTGGCAGAAGCGTCTACCTTCGTCGGTTTGCCATTCACTTCAATGGTGATCACCAGCGGACCCTAGCACCACCGGCCTGTGACGCGGTGCACATATGAGGAAAAAGTGTGACATTCTCGTCACTGTGAAAGCGAGGATGTGAACAATCATTGACAAGTGGCAGGTCGAGTTGCCGCTAAGTGACCGAAATCACCTCTGTCGAACTTCGGCATCAGGATTGCATTAGTAAAGGGCACCATGATGAATAATACAGCTTACGACTACGCGATAAACTCTACAACGGCCCGAGTACGTTCCACCTTGGCAAAGTCTCCGCTGTTAACTCATCTCGCGGTGCCTGCGCTCGAAGATCTCGCCGCGAGAGTAAGCGTACAAGAAGTAGCGTCTAATGTTGCTATTGTGGAGCAACATACGCCGGGACATGCAATGTACGTCATCATGGAAGGAAAGGTTAAGGTTTCCATCATCGGAGAAAGCGGCAGAGAGGTTACGCTTTCCATTCTTCGGGCAGGCGATGCTTTTGGCGAAATCTCTTTGTTCGACGGTAAGGTTCGTTCCGCAAGCTGCATTACAGTGGAAGCATCAACCGTGATTATGTTGAGTCGGGAGGAGTTGCTTGGCCACCTAACGGCTCACCCGCAGACCGCCCTTAATCTTCTTGGTGAGATGTCTCGGAGACTTCGTATGGCTGACGACACCATCGCTCAACTAGCAATGTGCGACGTCAATGAACGACTGTGCCGAACGTTAGTAAAAATTGCTCGCGAAGAAGGAATCGAAGATTCTGAAGGCCGACTGGTTCGGAAAAGGCCCACGCAACAAGAGCTTGCAAACATGGTTGGTTCGTGTCGAGAGACGGTATCCCGTTCGTTTAATCAGTTGGCACGAGACGGCTTAATCATTACCCGTGGGCGTGCGATGGTAGTGACGCCAGCACTAATGAACCGTTAGGGAATAACGACGAACTGGCCGCCGTTGGCTGATATGTGATAGACAAAGATGTGACCCAGTGGCGAGCTACTCGCGCGGAAATTAGTCTTTCTGCCATTCGGCGAAATATCGACCGTCTTTCGAATGCGACTCCAATCTGGGCCGTCGTAAAAGCGGATGGTTACGGCCACGGCGCGGTGGAAGTTGCGAAAGGAATTGCGGGGAAAGTTAAAGGCGTTGCCGTTAGTTTGGTAGAGGAAGCGGTGCTCTTGCGTGAAAATGGAGTTAGCGACGAGATTCTCGTGATGGGAATGCTCCCTCCTGAAGGGGCAGGCGCAGTTGTTGCCTACGACCTCACCGTGATGGTGACTCAAGTAAGCGATCTGCAGCTGCTGAACGACGCAGCTCGGCACGCTGGAAAAAAGATTACGGTACACCTCAAAGTCGATACTGGCATGTCGCGGTTAGGAATTGCATTTTCTGAGGTGCAGTCGATCCTCATGGAGGACTATCCCTGCCTCAGTCTAGGAGGCATTGCGAGTCATTTAGCCAATGCGGATCTAGATGCTGATGGCGATACGGACAGCTTGACCCAAAAACAAATCGAGCGCTTTGCTCAAGTCACCACGTTGTTTCCCCGCATCCCAAGGCATCTGGCGAACACGGCAGGAACGTTGCGATTTAAGTCCGTACTTTTCGACTCTGCGAGATGCGGGCTTGGCATTTACGGCTTAGGAGATTCCAGTCTCGAGCCAGCGATGAAATTATCGACCACCATCGGGCAAGTCAGACGGGTTTCTAAGGGGGCCAAGGTTTCCTACGGTGGTTTGTGGGAAGCTCCGAGGGACTCTGAAATAGCAGTTTTGCCAGTGGGGTACGCCGATGGTTATCCGCGAGCGATGACTGGGGCTGGCCGAGTACTCATCAGAGATCGCTTTGTGCCCGTGGTGGGGGCGGTTTGCATGGACATGATCCTATGTGACGTTACAGGGATGGAGGCCAGGCCTGGTGATGGGGTGGTGCTTTTGGGAAGAGACGTTAAGAACGAGGTTCGGGCGAGCGAATGGGCTGAGATTACCGGCCTGTCTGAGTACGAAGTTGTTTGTGGTGTATCCAAGCGAGTGCCACGCGTGTATAAATGAGTCCTTGGCACAGAAAAGCTCATTTACGTCAGACTTGATCGAGGGAATTAAAGATATCCCAAGACCGATCTTCAAGCTGATTGAAACCGTTGGCAACCATGTCATTTTAGCGGGGAAGGCCCTGAGTTGGCTGCCAAGACGGCCTTTTCGTTTCAAAAACTACTTAGACTCAATGGAGTACATCGGGTTTGGTTCTCTGCCCATCATTCTGCTGGTAGGACTTTTCACTGGAATGGTCATGGCGCTGCAGTCAGTGGTGACGTTTCGAATTTTTGGTATCGAAGAGTTTGTTGCCGGGGTTACCGGAAAAGTGTTGTCCTTAGAGTTAGCCCCGGTTCTGACAGCTCTGATGTTGTCTGGTCGCGTATCTTCAGGGATTGCTACTGAGCTAGGTACCATGAGAATCAGCGAACAGATCGATGCGTTAGAATCGATGGCTGTCAATCCTATCCAGTACCTTGTATTGCCGCGGCTCGTGGCAGGCTTTTTGGTCGGCCCCATGCTTTCTCTTGTATTTTTTGTAGTTGGAATGATCGGCGCGTACCTTGTGTCCGTTTTTCTCCAAGGTGTTGATCACGGACAATTTATGGACAATTTCCGTAATCTCATTACAACTTGGGACGTAAGTCAGGGACTGATCAAGGCTGCTGTCTTCGGCTTTGTGATCACACTCATAGGTTGTTATCAAGGTTATCATGCAAGCGGTGGCGGCCGCGGAGTGGGGCTTGGCACCACCAGGGCCGTCGTTATTGGCTCCGTAAGTGTGTTGGTGATCGATTATTTCATGGCAGAGATACTAATTAGTCTCGGACCAGCTCAATCAGCGATCTAACGGGTTGAACCTAAGCGCATTCTAGTCCACATTCCCTCAATGGCATCTAACACTGTATCCCAAGGCGTGAAGGTCGGCATTTTGACCTTGCTCTTTCTTGGTGGTGGATACGCTGTCTGGAAAGGACTGAGTTCTACTCCTTCAGGAGAAGATGGTTACGAATTAACGGCGAAGTTCAAAGATGCCAAAGGACTCAAGCTTGATTCTGCGGTAGAAGTAGCTGGTGTTCCGGTGGGTGAAATTACTGAAATCGGAATCGAAGGGCGTTACGCTCGAGTGAAATTCCGTGTCAGGAAAGAAATTAAAGTTTACGAGGATGCCATTGTTCACAAGAGAGCGCAGTCGCTGCTGGGAGGGTTTTACCTAGAGCTAGAACCAGGCAATCCGCAGTCCCGTGGAGTTGGCGAGCAAGGCACCATCAAGAACAACCAGCTGCTTGGTGTGGATGATATCCGTCCTGAGTTTAAGGGCAGCCGAGAGATTAAACGTGAGATCATAAACGTGACAGAAGCAACGACCCCCGAGCAACTAATGCGCCGGGTGGAGGAAACGTTGCCAGTGATAGACGACACGTTGCGATCGATTACCGGTCTTTCAGAGGATATTCGCCAACTGGTCAACGTTCCGATTCGGAACATGGCTGACAGGCTGAACTCCTTAGTGCAAGAGGGGGCTCCTACCGTTACCTCGATCCTAAATAACGTAGACCGTTCTGTTGAGAAAATCGAAAGAATTTCGCAGCAGTTGGACAAAGCGACCAACCGCGGACAAATCGAGCAAATCATTACTAACATCAACGAGGCCTCCGCAGAAGCTAAGACGTTATTGACTTCAGCTCGCAACGAAGTGGAGGTCACCGGCAAGGCGCTTCGGACTAAGATGGACAAACTTGACAGAATTCTAGACAGCTCTGGCAGCATTGCCGAGAAGATCAACGACGACGAAGGAACGCTCGGCCGCCTTGTTAACGACGGAACGATTGCCGACAACATCGAAGGAATCACCGAAGACGCAGGGCAATTTATCAATACGCTTACTGGTATGAAGTCGTACGTTGGATTGCGTACGGAATACTCCACCCTTACGAATCTAGCCAGATTTTACGTTTCCGTGGAGCTGATGACGCGTCCTGATAAAGGGTATTATATCGAGGGGTCGATCGGACCACGTGGCGGCCAACCAAGCGTGGAGCTGCGATACGATGCGGCAAATGGTGGTAACGCGTACAACAGGGTGGTCACCATCGAAGACAAACCAAAATTTACGTTCATGCTAATGAAGCGTTGGAACTGGGCTACGTTCCGGTACGGGATCAAAGATTCCTCTGGAGGTGTGGGGCTCGACCTCACTGGGAAACTGTTTAACAATCCACTCAAGCTAGAGTTTGACGTTTTTGATCCGAGCTTTGATGTGTTGCCTCGTTTAAAAATTACGGGGAAAGTAAGAATCTTGAAGAACCTCTATCTGATGGCTGGGGTCGACGACCTTCTCAATGAGCGTGACTCACTACCTGTGAACGCTGGCAACGTGGACAATCCACGGAACTTTGAAACGTTTCCAATTGGTCGAGACGTTTTCGTAGGGGCGTACTTATCCTTTGATGACAGGGACTTAACGTCGCTATTGACTGTTGCCGGTGGAGCCATCGGTGGTCTAGCCCAGTAACTACTTGACAATATTGAGTTTGCGACCTACAAAGCCGAGCTCTATGGAAACTGTCACAAATCTTTCAGTGAGACTCACTGAACTACCAAAACGTGTGGAAGCACGTTTGGATATGGCTTTCGTAGACAATGCGTTGGGTGACCTCGCGTTGCGAAAAAACGTAGAGGTGAAAGACAGTGACTACGTTCAAATTGCTACAGACCTCTATCCTGTAGGAGAAATCGACGCAGTGGCCACGGGAAGTTTTCGTGGCTCTGTCACGGTCTCCTGCGTTCGATGTTTGGCGGACGTAACCCTTAAACCACAAGAAAAAGTCAACGCGACTTTCGTACCCATGAGCAACGTACCCAAAGATGAGTTTGAAGAAGGTGAAGACATTGACCCTTCGGAAGCTGATGTGTTCGGACACGACGGTGAGAATCTTGACTTGACGGCGATGGTTCGAGAGATGACGGTTCTCTCGGTTCCCTTTGCGCCGCTTTGCAGCGAGGACTGCAAGGGCATTTGTGCCTCTTGCGGACATAATAAAAACGAAACAACTTGCACGTGCGAGCCAGCGATTGATCCCCGGCTTGCTGCTTTGAAAGAAATCAAACTCTAGGAGAAAATGAAAAATGCCATTACAAAAACGAAGAATGGGACCTGCACGTATCCACCGAAGACGATCCGCCTGGATGCGCGGCGCTGCGAGTCACCCACAAATTCAAACTTGTTCAAACTGTGGTTCTGCGAAAGCGGGACACCGCGTGTGTCAAGGATGTGGATACTACGGCGGCAAAGAAGTTATCAAAGATACTGCTGAGTAGTACGCCACGCAGTTTGATTTTAGCAACGCTTCCATAGCGTAATGGGGGCGTTGCATTTTGTTTAAGGAGCATATTATGGCGACGGCACTTTTTTTCCCAGGGCAAGGTTCGCAGACTGTCGGAATGGGACGGTCTTTATATTCCCATTACCCAGAAGCCAAAGAAATATTTGAAGAAGCAGATGACGCGCTCGGCGAAAGTTTGTCAAAGCTTTGCTTTGAAGGCCCGGCAGAAAGCTTGATGCTCACGGAACATACGCAGCCTGCGATTCTCGCGACATCGGTCGCTGCTTGGAGCGTCATTGAACGTCGAGTCGAAGTAGCTTGCGCCACAGGCCATTCCCTCGGGGAGTGGTCGGCTTGGGTGGCAGCAGGAGCGCTTGCATTCAAGGACGCGATTCGACTGGTAAAGCTAAGAGGGCAAGCGATGCAACGAGCCACGCCTGTTGGAACAGGTGCCATGGCTGCAATTCTTGGCCTCACAGAATCAGAGATTACCGCGTGTTTGCAAAATGTTGATGCTTCCCATGGCGTGGTTTCAGTAGCGAACAAAAATGGAGAGTCGCAAACCGTCATTTCTGGCAATAGTAGCGCCGTGCAGCATGCAAGTGAGTTGCTTGAAAAAGCAGGAGCCAAAAAAGTGGTGCCACTCAAAGTCTCTGCTCCATTTCACTGTAGTCTGATGGCGCCGGCTGCAGAAGAGCTGGCAGACGCGCTGAAGCAGGTTAGTGTGGGACAGACGAAGTTTCCAGTGATTAGTAACGTGACAGGGGACTTTGCCACAAGCGAATCTGCGAAGGAGTTGTTGGTCACGCAGGTGACAAGCCCCGTTGAATGGGTGGCATGCTTTGCGAAAGCAAGGGATGCCTCTGAAGATGGGCTGGAGGTTGGTTGCGGAAAGACACTGAAACGCTTGGGCCGACGGATGGACAAAAGTTTTTCGATAACGCCGCTTGGCGACAGCGAGTCCATTCAAGCTTGGAGCAATAGCAATGGGTGACTTGAGTAAACAGAAAGTGTTGGTCACTGGAGGTTCCCGAGGGATCGGTGCGGCTATTTCGCAGCTGATCGCAAGTCGTGGCGCGACGGTGGCCTTAAACTACCGTAGCAATGCTGAAGCGGCTGAGAGCGTAGCAAAAGGTTTTGACAACGTTCACCTCGTTCCTTTTGATGTGTCGAGTAGAGATGCTTGTAAAGAGGGCGTAACCAAGGCCGCCGAACTCATGGGAGGAATGACGGCGGTAGTGAACAATGCCGGGGTCGCGATTAACGGGTTACTCATGAGGGTAAAAGAGCCTGACTTTCGAAAGACTATAGACGTTAACGTTTCAGGTGGGTATTGGATTTGCCAAGCCGCATCGCGACATCTGCTAAAAGCAAAATCAGATGGAAGGGTTATTTTCCTTTCCTCTGTAGTCGGGGAGATGGGGAACGCTGGGCAAACTGCCTACTGCACGAGTAAGGCTGCAGTCATTGGCTTAACGAAAAGTATGGCCCGTGAGTTAGCTCCACGTGGCGTGTGCGTCAACGCGATCGCTCCGGGGTTCATAGAAACCGACATGACTCAGTCCGAAATGACCGAAGAAGCACGAGCGACAGTAGCTGCACAGATCCCCCTTGGGCGAATTGGAAGTGCCAGGGAAGTTGCTGGAATTGTAGCGTTTTTGCTGTCTGATGAGGCCAGTTACATCACGGGGCAGGTAATCCGCGTCAACGGAGGATTGTTGATGTGAACGATTGCGTCATTTGAAGCAAGTTGACAGTATCGACTCAGGAGAAGCACATATGAGCCCCGAAGAAATTGAAAAAAAAGTAAAAGAACTAATTGCGCAAGAGCTTGAAGTTCCACTCGATAAAGTCATTCCGTCCGCGTCTTTCGTTGACGACTTAGAAGCAGACTCTCTTGCAGTTGTTGAACTCGTGCTCGCACTGGAGACAGAGTTTGACATTGAAGTTCCCGATGATGAAGACAAAATCACGACGGTCAAAGACGCTGTTGAGTACATCAAACAAGCCGTAAAGTAGGGAGCTGATGAGACGCGTTGCCATCACCGGCGTCGGCCTGGTAACCCCAGCCGGCTTAGGGCGTGAGTCGACTTGGAAGCGTGTTCTTAGCGGTAAGTCGACGGCAACGCGAATCAGCTACTTTGACCCTGAACCCTACCGGACTCATATTGCATGTGAAGTTCGGGGGTTTGATGGGGAGCGCTACTTTGCAAAGCGAGATTTGAAGCATACCGACAAGTTCGTACAATATGCGGTAGCATCAACGGTGGAAGCACTTGCAGATGCGGGGTTTGAAGATGGAAAAATCCCTCCTGCAACCGCAGAAATGTGGGCGGTCTATTTTGGGTCGGGAATGGGGGGACTGAAACGCATCGAAGACACTCACCGGACGCTTTTGGAAAAAGGCCCTAGAAGAATCTCTCCCTACTTTGTTCCAGATTCCATTATCAACATGGCGGCCGGAATTATTTCCATGCGCTTTGGGCTAAAGGGACCGAGTCTGTCGCACGTGTCCGCTTGTGCTACAGGAGCTCACTCTATTGGTGAGGCGGTGCGACTTATTGAGCGCGGGGATGCGGACGCCGCAATCGCTGGAGGTACCGACGCCGATATCACGCCAATCGGAATTGGTGGGTTTGCGGCAATGCGTGCAATGTCTATGCGCAATGAAGAACCTGAGCGAGCATCTCGTCCGTTCGACAAAGAGCGAGATGGCTTCGTCATGGGAGAGGGCGCTGGAGCGCTTGTCTTGGAAGAACTAGAAGCTGCCAAGGCGAGAGGTGCCACAATTTATGCGGAAGTAGCAGGTTACGCTGCCACTTCTGACGCTCATCATATTACCACTCCCAGTCCTGACGGAGATGGAGCGATTCGTTGCATGACCAAAGCTTTGAAAGACGCAGGAGTTTCCGCAAGTGAGCTTAGCTACGTTAACGCCCATGGTACATCGACAATGGCCAACGATAAAACCGAGTCCATCGCGATCAGAAAAGCGTTAGGGAGCTTCGCAGATAGCGTTCCCGTTTCTTCTACAAAGGCGGTGACAGGACATATGCTTGGTGCTGCTGGTGCGGTTGAAATCGCGCTATGCGCCTTGGCGATTCGAGATCAGGTCGTTCCGCCGACTGGCAATCATGAAAGCCCGGGCGAAGGCTGCGACCTCGATTACATCCCAAAAGAGGCAAGACAAATGAAAGTTGTTTCCACCATGTCCAACTCCTTTGGATTTGGCGGAACCAATGCGACGGTTGTGTTAAGGAACTTATGAAACTATTTATTGCTTCGGATCATGCAGGCTTTTCAGTAAAGCATAAGATTGTTGAGTCTTTGAAAGAGTACTCCTTTGAAGACTGCGGTCCGGCTACCGCTGACTCGGTAGACTACCCTGATTTTGCACAAAAACTCGGACAGCAGGTGGCATGCAACCCTGGGAGTTTTGGGGTATTAATTTGTGGTACTGGGATCGGCATTAGTATCGCTGCAAACAAAATCGATGGCATTCGAGCAGCCCTCATTACCAATCAATTCTGTGGGAAAGCCGCTCGTCAACACAATAATGCAAACGTGGCGTGCTTCGGCGCCCGTGTGACCGGAATCGAAGTCATACTCGCAAGTTTGCGGATGTTTTTGTCCACTGAGTTTGAGGGGGGCCGTCATCAGCGACGAGTCGCCAAAATATCAGCCCTCGAGCAAAATTGAGGGTTGCACCAGGGGGGAAATGGTGCATGATACACTCGTGCGTTGCCCTTTTTGTGGAGAGACTCAGGACCGAGTCATTGATTCTAGGCAATCGAGAGATTGTGGAGAAATCCGTCGCCGCCGTGAGTGCGTAGGCTGCGACAGGCGGTTCACGACCTACGAACGAGTGGTGGAGGCACTGCCCGTGGTGGTCAAAGTAGATGGTCGCAGAGAGCCGTTTGATAGGAACAAAATTGAACGTGGAATTCACCATGCTGCTGCAAAGTTAGCGATTACCACCGCTGCTATTGCGGAACTTGCTGCCGCGGTTGAGTCGGAAGTGGCTGAATCCGGAGCCAAGGAAATTGCGGCGCGCGAGATTGGTGAGAAAGTTCTGCTACGACTCAGGGCCGTGAGTCACGTGGCCTACGTTCGCTACGCTTCTATTTACAAAGAGTTTCGTTCTATAGAAGAGTTCTCAAGGGAGTTGGACGAACTTCGAGCTCATGACAGCGCAAAAGCAAACTGACGAATTCTACATGCGCCGTTGTTTGGCGCTAGCAGAGAAAGCCCTTGGGAAGGTTTCTCCAAATCCCATGGTGGGTTGCGTTATTGTCAGAGATGGTACCATTGTGGCGGAGGGGTTCCACACGGCCTACGGGAACCTTCATGCTGAAGCGGAGGCCTTGAAGAGCTGCGGCGATGTAAGCGGCGCCACGATGTATGTGAATCTGGAGCCTTGCGCTCACGAAGGCAAGCGGCAAACCACCCCGTGTTCGCCGAAGGTGGTAGCTTCCAATATTAGCCGACTCGTTGTCGGTGCTGAAGATCCCATCGCGTCGCATGCTGGAGGGATCGCTGCCGCCCGAGCGGCCGGGATTGAAGTAAAGGTTGGGGTACTTCGCGACGAATGCGTAAGGCTAAATAGTGGCTTCTACAACTATGCTTCCACTAGTAGTCCTTATGTGATTGCCAAAGTAGCATCGTCTGTCGATGGTCGAATTGCTTTGGCTAGCGGTGAATCCAAATGGGTGACGAATGAGTCAAGCCGCAGACACGCTCGAAAGCTGCGGCAATGGGCCGACGTTCTCATTACTGGAGCTGGGACTGTGGTCGCGGACAATCCAAGGCTGACCAGCAGACTGGGAGATGCCAAAGATCCGACTGTGGCAATCGTTGATAGCGCTCTTATCACACCATCGGATGCGGCGCTTTTTGATGCAACGCGAGAGGTGATTGTTTTTACGGTAGATGATGCGAACCCTCATAAACAAAGAACACTTGAAGAGCGTGGGGCAGAAGTGCTTCGGATGGGGGCAGGGAGAGTTGATTTGCAGAAGATGATTGCAGAGCTTGGTCGGCGAAAAATGACCTGCGCGATGCTAGAGGCGGGGCATCTTTGCGGGCAGTTTCTTTCCAAGAAGCTCGCGCACGAGCTTCATCTCTACATTGCCCCCAAAGTACTTGGGCCTAATGGGGTAGGGTGGAGCGCGGACGGTTCTTTGGATGCCTCGTTGACGCTAAAAGAGAGTTGCCACTTCTCTGGCGATGTGCTGCATAAATATTGGGTGAATGGGACCGCTGCTTGGCGCGACAATACCTAGCGACTTTTAAACGAATGCCAGCTGTGAATGGCGACGCTGAGTCCTACAATGCAAGCACCAACGATGAAACCGTTGGTCATCATTTTGTTCTCACCAAAGATTAGGATTGCTAGTGCTCCCCCATAGATTGGTTCCAGGTTGAACGTGAGGCCTATGGTAAAAGGAGAGAGCGTTGCTAGTGCCCGTAAATTGAGTAGGAACGGTATTGCAGTACAGACGGTAGCTAACACTACAAGCCATAAAAGATCTTCGGAGCCTTTTGGCATCGTACTCGCCGTAGGGTGAAGCTTTAAGTAGAGCGGAAGGAATAGCAAAAGCAGAGCAGCTCCGATGGCAAACTGGCACACCGTTAGTGCGTAAGTGTCTACGCGACTTATGAACGTCTTAGTGTAGATTCCGTACAAAGCAACCAAGAGTGCAGCGAGAATGCCGAGGGTGAATCCGAAGAAATATCCTGTTGGTAAACTTCCGGCAATCAGTGTCATGCCGACTGCTGCGAGAATTGCTAGGCCTAGTTGGGTGACGTTAGGCCTACTTTTTGTCCTGAGTGGATCAAGTAGCGCAGTGAAGAATGCTGAGGTGGCAATGCAGGCTACGGCTACGCTGGCATTCGAGAATTTTATTGATTCGTAGAAGGCGACCCAATGACTGGTGATCAAAAACGAGCTGGTTAGAAGCTTACGCCAATCAGACCGAAATAGTTCGGCTATGACACTGAGTCTGGGACGAAAAAGAAGCAATACGGCACTCGCCAAAGTGAGCCTACAAAGAACTACACCATAGCCAGAGGTCGAAATTGCTTTGCCGAGCACTGCGGTTGCGGAAAACAATAAGACGGCCAGGTGAAGATCCAGCTGCGCTCTGCGTACTTCGGCCACGTAGCGAAGCATACGCTACAATAGGCGGTTACGTGCATCCCTTTGCAAAAATGTACTCAACAGCAAGAAATGATGACGTCAGTGCTCTACAATACAATGGTGTTGCTCGTAATCGATAACTACGACTCATTCACCTACAACCTTGTGCAATACCTTGGAGAGCTGGGGGCCGAAGTCGTCGTAAAAAGAAATGATGCCTTGGACATCTCAAGAATTCGAGAGCTCGCGCCTAAGCAAATCGTAATCTCACCAGGGCCATGCACGCCCAATGAAGCTGGTATTTCACTAGAGGTGGTGAAGTCGCTTGGTGGCAGTGTACCTATTTTAGGCGTATGTTTGGGACATCAATCTATTGCGCAAGTGCATGGTGGAACCATTGTACGCGCGCCGGTCTTGATGCACGGCAAAACTTCTAAGATTTTCCATGATGAAGAAGGTTTGTTTGCAGGTCTGCCGAACCCATTTGTTGCCACGCGCTACCACTCTTTGGTTTTAGAAACGTCGGTCCCTGGCATATCAGTTACTGCCAAGACGTGGGAGGAAGACATCATGGCGCTTCGAATTGATCGGCCTTTTCATGGCAGTGCACCTTTGGTGGGGGTCCAATTTCATCCCGAGTCGATAATGACGACTCATGGAAAGCCGTTGCTTAAGAACTTTTTGGAGATGAGTTTGTGAAAGCAATCTTGGAAGACATTTTTGCCGGGATAAGGCATCCACCAGACTATTGGAGGGACGTCTTCAGTCGGATTATGAAGGGAGAGTACTCTGACATTCAAATAGCGGGACTTCTTGTCGGCATGCGAGGACGTGGTGTGTCTTCGCAAGAAATTGTCGGAGCCGCGCAAGCCATGCGCGCAGCTTGCCATAAGGTGCCCTATTTGAAAGAATATCCTAACGCGGTAGACACTTGCGGTACGGGTGGCGATGGTCTCAGTACGATTAATATATCGACCATGTCAGCAATAGTAGCAGCAGGGGCAGGTGCTAAAGTCATAAAGCACGGAAATCGGGCAATTTCTTCGAAAAGCGGTTCCGCTGATGTGCTAGGCGAACTTGGGATCAATACTAGTGCAAGTGATCAACAGCATCAGGCTTCGCTAAAAAACGCGGGAATAAGTTTTCTTTTTGCTCCAGATCATCATCCTGCCACCAAATTCGCCTCGCCTGCCCGTCGCGAATTAGGGGTTCGTTCGATTTTTAATTTGCTGGGCCCTCTTACCAACCCAGCTGGGGTTACAAGGCAAGTCATTGGGGTCTTTTCTGAGAAGTGGTGCGAACCAGTAGCTCATGCTTTGAAAGAACTAGGCTCTGAGCATGTGCTGGTTGTTCATGGGCATGGGGGAATCGATGAGTTCGCAGTCCGTGGGGAAACCTTTGTCGCCGAGCTCAAAGAAGGGGTGGTTTCAACCCACAAAGTTTCTCCGCAGACGTTTCATCTTAGCCCGCAAGATCCACGCGAGCTTGCCGGAGGCAGCCCCAAAGAAAATGCAGCGCAGTGTTTGTCGACGTTGTCGGGGCAAGGTACTCCCGCAGCACGATGCGTAGCGGCAATGACTGCTGGGGCGGCCCTCGTTGTCTCCGGACTGGCAAGTAGTTACGACGACGGTGCCGCGATGGCGCTCGAGGCAATAGACTGTGGTGCCGCACTTGAAAGTTTGAACCAATGGAAGGTAAGCGGGTTTGCATAGTTTGCTGCGCGAGATTGTCGCTGCTTCCAAAGAGCTTTCGAAGCTACGTCAAGCATCTGTAAGTCGAAACGAACTGCTAGCAATCGGCAAAGGTAGGGATGGGGCGCGTAGTCTAAAAGACGCGCTGCTTACCCAGGGGATTTCGATTATCGCGGAGTTCAAAAGAGCGGCGCCTTCGACAGGCGACATTGATTTGAACGCGACTGCCGCGGAGGTCGCAGCGGCGTATGAGGAAGGCGGGGCCTCTGCGATGTCCGTGCTAACTGAGCCGACTTACTTTAAGGGCAACGTCGAGTATTTACGAGAAGCTCGAAACGCTTGCCAAATGCCCATTCTTCGCAAAGACTTTATCACAGAACGGTATCAAGTTACTGAAGCCTGGGCCTACGGCGCCGACGCGATTCTTCTGATTGCTGCCGCGCTTACGGACGACGACGTCAAGGTTTTGGTTGGTGAGGCGCAATCTTTAGGACTGGAAGTGCTATTCGAAGTACACGATGAACAAGAGGCCCTGCGAGCCAATCAACTAGGACTCGAAATTGTTGGCGTCAATCAACGCGATCTAAACGACTTCACGATTAACTACCAGCTTGCTGGCGCGCTGGCAAAGTTTTTGGAGGCCGAAGTGGTAGTCGCTGAGTCGGGTATTCGAAACGCCAGTGACATCAGCCAACTTCGAGGGGGAGATGTCAACGCTGCATTGGTCGGGAGTTCCCTTATGAAATCTAAGGATAAGACTTCGAGTGTGAAACGTTTGGTTGAGGCTGGAACGTGATCGTCAAAGTTTGCGGGTTTACAAGCGCGGAGAACACCATGCGCTGCGGTCGGCATATTGATTGGGTAGGTATCAACTTTTGGCCAGGCAGTAAGCGTTTCGTGAAAGACGTTTCTCTTGCTAAAGAAGTCGCGGCTGCGGCCAAAGAATCAGGTGTCAAAGAAGTCGTTGGTCTTTTCGTCAACCAACCGCTCAGTTGGATTCAAGAGATTTCTTCCGAGGTGGGGCTTTCCTTAGTGCAGTTGCATGGAGGGGAGTCAAAGTCGTTTGCCTCTAACGTAGAGTTGCCGGTAGTTCAGGCCGTTGTGGTCCAGCAAGCCAATGAGTACTTTGGTGACTACTTGTTGGTTGATGCACCGCAGGAGAATCATGGTGGAGCTGGACTTGCTTGGCAATGGAGCAAAGCAGAGTCTGTTAGTAGGATGCATCCGCGTGTTTTACTCGCCGGAGGTTTAACCTCAGAGAACGTCTCGGTTGCCGTTTCGCAGAGCCGCGCTTGGGGCGTTGATGTGGCTTCTGGAGTAGAAGAATCTCCAGGGATTAAGTCTGAATCGAAAGTGGCGGCCTTTGCAGCTGCAGCGAAAGGAATAGCATGAGTAAGTATGGTCAGTTTGGCGGTCAGTACGTCGCGGAAACGTTGATGCCCGCTTTAGTGGAGCTAGAAGCAGGGTTTGATAAGTTGCAGGGCGATACTGTTTTTTGGAACGAGTTAAATGACTTGTTGCGCGACTATGTTGGCCGGGCGACGCCTCTTACCCATGCTAAGAAAATTTCGAAAGAACTGGGCAGGGCCGTCTACCTTAAACGAGAAGATCTAAATCACACGGGGGCTCACAAAATTAACAACTGCCTCGGACAAGCATTGCTTGCGATGAGGTTAGGCAAAACGAGGATTATCGCGGAGACCGGGGCTGGCCAGCATGGCGTTGCTACGGCGACGGCTTGCGCGCTGTTTGGTCTTGAGTGCGTGATCTACATGGGGGCGAAAGATGTTGAAAGGCAACGTCTAAACGTCATGCGTATGCGTATGCTAGGCGCGAAAGTGCATCCTGTGGAGTCAGGTAGCGCTACGCTTAAGGATGCTATGAATGATGCCATGAGAGAGTGGGTGGCGACGGTTTCCACTACACACTACATGGTTGGTTCGGTTGCTGGTCCGCATCCGTTCCCCAAAATTGTAAGGGCATTTCAAGCAGTAATCGGCGACGAAACGAAGTCGCAGTTACAGGTCCTTCCTGCTGCAGTGGTGGCTTGCGTTGGTGGCGGCTCTAATGCCGCCGGCATCTTTTCTGCATTTGTTCAGGACGAATCCGTTGCGCTCTATGGCGTAGAAGCTGCAGGGACCGATCTTCATGGCGAAGGTACTCATGCGGCGAGTATTCTACGAGGAAAAGTCGGTGTGCTCCACGGCAGTAAGACCATGCTGCTTACGGACGTTGATGGCATGATTCATGAGGCGCACTCTATAAGCGCGGGGTTAGATTATCCTGGGGTGGGACCGGAGCATGCGTTTTGGCATCACTCCGGGCGAGTTAAGTACCTTGCGCGTACCGATGATGAGGCGTTAGAGGCGATGCAATGGCTTGCTAAGAAGGAAGGCATTATCTGCGCGCTTGAAACGTCGCATGCGGTAGCGGCATTGCGAGAAGTAGCAACTGATTTTTCTGGGAATGGAGACGAACGGCCTATTGTGCTTTGTTTGTCTGGCCGGGGCGACAAAGACATGCCAACCGTAGCTGGCAGAATAGGGGGACTATAGATGTCTCTTATAAGAAAACGATTTGAAGACGCGCGAAAAGAAGGGCGTGCGGCGTTGGTTTTGTACGTGACCGCAGGATACCCCTCGATTGAAGCGACGGTTGACATCCTGCTGGCGTGCGAGCGAGCAGGTGGGGATGTGGTGGAGCTTGGGATTCCGTTTAGTGATCCGACCGCGGATGGTCCAACGATTCAACGCGCAATGGAATCCGCATTAGCAGATGGCGTGAACTTGCAAGCAACCATAGAGGTAGTAAAGGTCGCCCGAAGCCGAGGGCTGTCTATTCCAGTTGTCTTGTTTGGGTACTTCAATCCGATCTTGCAATTTGGCGTCGACAACTTTTTCAATGCTGCTGCAGCAAGCGGCGTTAACGGTCTGCTGCTTGTGGACTTGCCAGCAGAAGAGCGACAAGAAGTAGCGCCAGCTGCGTTGGCTGCTGGCATTGATTTAGTTCCCTTGTTTGCCCCCACCTCCAAAGACAGAGTGCATTTGCTCACAGGTGACAATTGGGGATTTGTCTACTGTATTGCAAGAACAGGTATCACTGGCGGAGGCAAGGGTGATCAAGCTTTAGATGCCTCCATGTTAGATGAAATCAAAAAAGTCACCGGGGCGCCTATTGCTATCGGCTTTGGGGTGAAAAATGCCGACGATGTGGCGCGCTATGCAAAAGTTGCCGACGGTGTAGTCGTGGGATCCGCGTTGATTAAGGCAATTGAGGCCGCAGAGGATCCAGCGCAAGCAACTGAGTTGTTTGTGTCTCGGTTAACAAAAGGTTTGAAGAAATAATGTACCGAGCGCAAAATCTTGAGTGCCCGAGGTGTCGTGAAGTGATGACCCCGTTCAACAATATTATCAATAAACGACTAATCAAGTGCGGGGCTTGCGGCGGGAACTGGACCACCCTTGCGGAGTTCAAAGATTTACTACACGAAATGTCTCCCGAATATGAGTTGGTGTTATCCACTGCCGTCTCGGGCCATGGCGAGCTGAAATGTCCGGAGTGTCAGGTCGCGATGGTTCGTATCTTGGTCGATGGGTTGGAGCTTGACCAATGCTGGGATCACGGGGTTTGGTTTGACTTCGAAGAGCTGCAGCAGGCCTTGCGTTTGGTGTAATAAAAAAAAGAGCGCCCCTAGATTGGGACACTCTTTCGTTGGTATTCGGCAATCTGTTAAAGAGACTTCGCTTGCGTCATTCCTTCTAGCGTTTCTCCGCGTGCAAGACGAAGTTGGAAGTAAGTCGTTGCCGAGAACACTGCTAAGAGTAGGTAGTGTAGTACCATAAGAACCATTACACTGATGGAACCAAACTTGATCATGCCCGCGGAAGTTGCACCCTCCATCATTTTCGCAAAGATGAGAATCATTACCGCCAATACAATTCCCTCAAGAAAAATGGTTCCGAAGGTTGCGAGTCTCGCGCCCTTCATGAGTTGAAGACTTCTTTTGAGTGCATCTATCGGATTAAGATTTTCTACTACTAGCGCTGCGCCAGAAACGAAAAGCGACATAAATATTGTGAATAAGACAACGTACATTAGAATCGCTAATAGAAGTATCACAAGGCTCGAGTTCCCTATGACTAGTATCCCAAAATAAAATGGGATCATCGCAGCGATGAAAATTACCACTGTTAGTAACCCTAACAAGAACATCATCGGCGTTGCTTTGAGGCCCACTTTGCAACACTCTACAAACGATGCAGAGCGTCCTTGATAGTGCTGACGAACCCCATGGATTACTCCGCCGATGCAGATCATCCCTAAGAGTGACGTGAGGAGATTCGCAATCAAGTAAGTTGTTTGCGTTGTTTCCAGGTTGCTGCCTCGAAACCCTTGAAATCCATCAAAAACGGTAGCCGCCCATATTCCCAGCGGAAGGAACACAATAAGTGCTAGAAGCGCAAAAGCACCGATATTACTGGTAAGGATGCGAAACGAGCGTTTCATGGCATCCAGCGCCGAGAAGTGAAAATTATCCATGGGGAGCACTTAGCATAGAAAAATGAGGGCGCCACTGGAAAAAGTACGACCAATTGCATCATTTGGTCGATTTGGGTCGTAGCGGATCGTGCGTTCCGCACCAATGAATAAGGTTTTTGAAGTTTTAATTGATCACTTTTGGGGAGTATGACAGCGTCGCCGCAATGGCGAAAACAGCAGTAGTATTGTGCGATTCGCGGGAATACCTGTCATCGAACGTACTTGGCCTTTCCATCTGGCAGCGGCTTCACTTGGCCATGATGCATAGCGGCATCGAACAAGTCGTTTATGTGGGGGGGGCGGTGCTGCCTGCGCAAAAATGGTTACCGACTGTTAGTTTGGAGTCACTTAGTCCTGACACCCGGTGTTGGGTGGTGGCTGCGAACACGGTGGTGAACACAAAAGCTTTTCGTGAGGTTGATGAGCGTTTGCCAGTCAAGTTCATGACCGCGGCGGAGGTCGCCGCCAGCAAGTCAAAGATTGATATGCCCTCTGGAGGGCGCTTCGGCGAGAAGTTGGCGCAGCTGGTGACTGACAAAAGCTCTATCTCTACAGCTGCCAAGTTACTAAAACAAGATTTGCGTAAACCGATTGACGGTCTTGTGTCCAAACATCTCAATCGTCATCTTAGCATTGCCACCACGACGTTGTTGGTAAAGACAAAAATTAGGCCCAACACCTTTACAGTATTATTTACTTTTATTGGCATAGCAGGGGCGGTTTGCGCAGCATTCGGACAACCCTGGTGGATGTTGCTGCTTGCCGGGTTATTCTTTCAGGCTCAATCCGTACTTGATGGCTGCGATGGTGAAATCGCTCGTTTGACGTATCAGTTCTCTCCTATCGGGCAGTGGTTGGATTCCATCGGCGACGACATCACCAATTACGCCTTTTGCTTTGGCCTCGCTGTAGGAATAGCTCGGGGGCAGGCCACACAAGACTATATTGTCTACGGATCCGCGGTGCTGCTTTTGCAAGTATTGGTTTCTGGCCTACTGTATCGACGGATGTTGAAGCTTGGTACTGGGGACCTTCTTGCCATACCTGACGTGGTTTCGTCCAACCCAAGTGGTCTCGTTGGCGAGCTCGTGTATTGGTTACGTATCATAATGAAGCGAGATTTCTTTGTGTTTGTCATCGCTATCATGACCGCAGTGGGAGCTCCTGAGCTTGCCTTTTGGTCTTTCTCTGGGGGGACGGTACTTATGGCAATTGGTGTATTCATGAACGAATTCAAATTAGGCCAGCTTGAGCGAAATCTTGTATGAAGATTGTCTATCTCTATGATGGGACGTTTCCCTCTGGCGCCGCCGATGCGCTGCAGGTTGCCAACACGTGCGCCGCGCTAGCCAAAGCAGGCGCGGAGGTCACACTTGTCTATTGCGGCGCGCCCGATACCACCACGGGAAAATCAATTCTTCAAAGCTTTGGAATCGAAGGTGCTGAACTAGAAGCTGTCGCTGTAGAGGTGTCTTCTTTTGGGGGCCGTGGGGGGCAGAAAGCTAGGTTTGCTCGTAAAGCTTTTGCCTTAGCGGCGGATGCAGACGTTGTCTATACGAGGAACCTACCTTCTCTTGTCGCCTCTGTCCGAAGAAACACGCCAGTGCTCTACGACACGTACAGGCCATGGCCAAAACAGTATCCAGTAATGAAACCGCTTTTTCGTAAACTCTTTAAAAGTGCTGCTGTTGTAGGGGGCGTGTTCCATTCTTCGCTAGCGCTTGAATCTTTTGCGAAAGCAGGAATTGCCAGGGACAAACTAAGGGTCATGCACAATGGGTTCAACGCGTCTTTGTACGACAAGCCTATGTCCAAAGAAGACGCGAAAGACGCATGCGGCATCGATCGCAACAAATACGTCATAGGCTACACCGGGCGTTTTGGAGTAAAAAAGGGGACTGATATGCTGCTTGATATCATCGAGGCAGATCCGTCTTTTCAACTGCTACTTGCAGGCGGAGGAGGAGAGGAGTCCTTGATGTCTCGAATAGAAGAGCATTCTCAGGTTAGCTACCTCGGCTGGAAAAAGCCGCACGAACTACCGCAATGTTTGGCAGCCTGTGATGTGGTGATGATTCCACCTTCGTCTGCGCCGCTATCTGCAGGGAATACGGTAATGCCAATTAAAGTTTTTACTTATCTGGCCTGTGGGAGAACTATTGTGGCGCCTCGGTCGCCTGATACTGCCGAGTTATTGAAACATAACGAAAACTGCTATTTGGTGGAGCTGGACAACATCGACGAGACCGTGAACGCTTTGCACTACCTTAAGCAACATGCAGCCGAGGCCCAGCGGCTTGCCGAAGCTTCGAAGGAACTCTCGGCCACCCTCACTTGGGATGCGCGAGGGCGTAAGCTTCTGGACTTCATTCGCGAGCGGATTGAGATTACCAAGCATTAGTGCTACACGACCTCTTAATGGCCGAAAACGCAGTAATCTTAGCAGCAGGTAAGGGGTCGCGCTTCAAAGAAAACGGTGTAGAGCTACCTAAGGTGCTGCTCTCCATTGGTGGGTTGCGGCTCATGGAAAGGAGCGTGCTTACACTCCACAGAGCAGGGGTTCGCCACTTCCGAATTGTACTAGGGTCTTACCGTGAGCAGATTCGCGAGGTCATGTCGGCATCGAATTCTCTTGATGGTATTGACGTTTCGTTTGTGGATTGCCCGGACTACGAAAAGGGGAATGGGGTGTCGTTTGGCGCTGGAGCAAGTGGTTTCGCAGATTCCTTTCTGTTGACAATGTGCGATCATATCTTTTCGCCTGAAACGATTCGTTCTTTCGTCCAGCTTGCCGAGGCGCAAGCGTCAATGCCGGCACTGGCGTGCGACGCAGACTTAGAGAATGTCTTTGACATGGATGATGCGACAAAGGTTGAGTCGTCAGCAGGAATGATTAAGAGCATCAGTAAGCAACTCACCACTTACGACTTAGTGGACACGGGGTTGTTCTTTTTCCCCAAGGGGTATGGTGCGGTCGTTGCCGAGCAAGTAAGCGCTGGCGCTACCTCTGTAAGCAACATTATTCAATACCTGCTAGATGACAAAGGGGTTAGGGCGGTAACGGTTCCTAATGCGGTATGGCAAGATGTCGACTACCCGGAAATGAAAGACGAGGCAGAGAAAAGACTACGCGCCGCCGGGATACTAGAACTTCCGCCTGCCGAAAACTAAAAAGAGCGAGCACCGTGTTTTGTGCCCGCCCTCTTCACGTATGCTTTGCAAGCTAGTCGTAATATTCGGCGCCTAGGTGGGTGATTAGCTCGTCACCATTGACATAGCGAAGTGTATTTTTCAGTTTCATCAACTGAATGAAAATGTCGTGCTCCGGATAAACTCCGTCTGGGGTTTGTGGACTTTTCCAGTAAAACGACAGCCATTCCTGATTGCCCGCCATTCCGGCTCTTTTCGCAAAGTCAGAGAATAGTGCGAGGTCGAGTACCAATGGCGCTGCAAGAATGGAATCGCGGCAAAGGAAGTCGACTTTGATTTGCATGGGGTACCCAAGCCAACCAGCTATGTCGATGTTGTCCCAGCCTTCTTTGTTGTCACCGCGTGGTGGGTAGTAATTGATGCGAACCTTGTGATAAAGGTTGGCGTACAGATCTGGGTATTTGTCAGGTTGCAGGATGTAGTCCAGCACGCCAAGCTTAGAAACTTCCTTGGTTTTAAACGCATCCGGATCATCGAGTACTTCGCCATCTCTGTTTCCAAGAATGTTGGTGGAGAACCAACCGTTGATTCCTAGTAGGCGTGCTTTGAAGCCGGGCGCGAGGATTGTCTTCATTAGGGTTTGCCCCGTTTTGAAGTCCTTTCCAGTGATCGGTGTTTGCGTTTCACGTGCAAGCTCGATTATTGCCGGAATGTCGACAGTTAGGTTTGGTGCGCCGTTACAGTACGGTACGCCCATTTTCAGACATGCGTAAGCGTACATTTGAGAAGGGGCGATGTCGGGGCTGCTGTCGCGCAGTCCTTGTTCAAAATTAGCCAACGTAGCGTGTACCGCGGAAGGCTCACAATACACCTCTGTGGAGCCGCACCACACCGCGACGAGACGGTCGCAGTTGTTGTTCTTTTTGAAGTTTTTGATGTCTTCGATCAGTTGTTCGGCCAAGTCCATTTTTGACTTGCCAGTTTTAACGTTCGGTCCGTTAATGTTTTTGACGTATTTTTGCTCGAACACCGCTTTCATGGGCTTAACCTGTTCAAGCTCGTCCTTGATTTCGTTAAGGAGATCCTTCTCTAGTACTCCGGCTTTGATTGCCGCGTCGTACATGTTTTCTTCGAAAATATCCCAGCCACCAAATACCAGGTTGTCGAGCTCAGGAAGGTCAATGTAGTCTCGAATTGTGGGAACTCGATTTTCCGTTCGCTTTCCGAGTCGTATGGTGCCCATTTCAGTGAGCGAACCAATTGGTTTGGCAAGTCCTTTGCGAACTGCCATCACGCCCGCAACGAACGTGGTTGAAACTGCCCCCATGCCCGGAGTCAAAATACCGAGTCGGCCCTTTGCCGGAGCTACTTTTACTTTTCCTTCTAATCCCATAAATTCAATAATCTCCTAAGACCGGAACCTGCCGCACGAACTTGCCTCACACAAGCATGAATTTAGTTTCGTCAGCGATGTGGATGGTAAAGAGTGGAAACTGCAGCAACTTGTCACACTTAAGGGCGATAGTGAGAAAAGCACAGCTTGACACGTGTCAAGAAGTGGCGGAAACAGAGGTAAATATGGGCATCGAGATTCAAGGTAGACTTCACGCAGTATTTGAGACCAAACAAGTCACAGAACGCTTTTCTAAGCGCGAATTTGTGGTGGAAGTCTCTGATAACCCCAAATACCCTCAGTTGGTGCTGTTCCAACTGACAGGAGACCGAGTCTCTGTCCTTGACGATTATGAAGTCGGCGACCAGGTGGCAGTAGACTTTAGCTTACGTGGCCGCGAGTGGACCAGTCCTAAAGGCGAAGTAAAATACTTCAACAGCCTCGACGCTTGGAAGTTAGCTAAGGTGGGGGCTGCGGTTGGGTTTGGAGATATGCCTCCGGTTCCAGATGGCCCGCCTCCTGGGTTTGGTGACGAAGACATTCCGTTTTAGTCGCGCGGGAGCTTAACCAACCTGTCGCGTGGCGAGGTTTCACCTCGCGCGGTAGACTGAAACATCTACGTGGTTTGTCTCCGTTGCGTTCCGCGACTGGTGAGCTTTAGTTAAAAAGTCCGTCTCCAAAACTTGCGCCAACTGGGACGCACCATACGCTGATTCCGTCGAGATCATCTAACGTCTTACCAGAGGGGAGGGTCGCCGTGATGGTTTCATTGGTGTAGCCACCCGATCGTCTGATGTCATTTTCGCTCATTGAGAAGCCAGCATTGTAGTTGCCCGACAGTCCACCGTAGAAGCGGACGTCGATACCTTGACCATCAAAGTCAAAGCTAGTTACTTCAATCGTACAGTCATCGATGATGGTGGCAGTTCCTGATACTCCATGAGCAATAGTTGATAGATTTGCGGTCTGCCCAATTTTGGGGTGAGTTTTGTCGCAGTCTGTTCCAGTATTACCTCCGCCGTTGTTGCCGCCGGATTCTTCTAGGGTCTTCACAAAAGCGATAACATCAACGAGCTGCTCATCCGAGAGTCTGTCAGGTGCCCAGAAAGGCATTATTCCGCCGGTCAGTCCTTCGTACACATCGCTGTCTCCTCTTCCCGAAGTGCGGACTCTTCGTGCGATTTGTTCTTCTGTGAGTAGATCTCCGACAAGGTTGGGACCACGAATGGTTCCTTTGGCATCCTCTCCATGACACACAATGCACCTCGAGTTGAATGCTTCTTGGCCGTCCATGACGTCTCCACCCAAAAGAGTCGCTGGGGGCTGTCGAATCTCAAAGCTTAGTGCTTGTGGCGATGACCCATCGTCTAGTGACTCGAGGTGGGCGAGCAGTGCCTGCCACTCATCGCTGCTCTCCGTGTACTCTGGAGCGTTCATCCATTCTTGCCGACAAGAGTTAACAGCATCTATCAAGTTG
Organism: Deltaproteobacteria bacterium; assembly: GCA_020630875.1. Taxonomy (GTDB): domain Bacteria; phylum Myxococcota_A; class Polyangia; order Haliangiales; family Haliangiaceae; genus JAHDIH01. The sequence goes on from JAHDIH010000005.1 coordinate 333,065, forward strand.
TCTACTTCTCCGTTTTTGTAATGAGGTCTGGAGGTGACATTGGTCATGGGGTGTCCAGGTCTGGTGAACCCATCTGCAGCCGGTTCGTTTTCAGCGTGGCATGTTCCGCATGCGAACGAATTTCCGTCGCTTGACGGCTCCAAAAATACTTCATCTCCACGAATTTCGTTTGAGTTACTGCCACAAGCGGATAGAAACAATAACGCGATAGTAATTATTCTCATCTTACCGTTTTAGTGGAAACTACTCAGGATTAAGAGGAGTAAACATACAATCAACAATTTTGTATCGATTTGGCAGCCATGAAAGCTCTGGTATTAGTGCATTGGTCAGAGGCTCTACAGGCTGGTTAGTCAATGACTACTACGACGTCGTTGATAGTGCTTGTATTGCCCCCAGCCGGATAGCCATAAGACGATGCGCTATCAAGCCCCCAAACGGTGATGCCGAAGGGGAGTGCACTTTCCGCGAGCTGCGCACCATTTTCGCAGCTTCCTTGGCCTACTCCGCCTTCTACTAAGCGTACCTCCGCCACCTCATGTTTACTATCTACAGTTTGCCAGCCTGATACTGCCCCCAGGCAGTCAATCGTTACGTCAGAAAAGTTACCGCTTTCATCTGCAACTCGAGTGACGGCGAGTGATGTGGTGGGATAGCTCGGGTCTGTGAAAAAGACATAGCGTTTTAAGAACTGCTTTGGCGGAAGCATGACCACGTAGTCTTCGTCCCCTAAGCACGGCCCTCCACCAGTGAGAATGCATCCTGCCATGGTTTGCGCGGAATAAAAGGGGTGGTCGTCATCTTGTGAGTTGACCACAAATGGACTTGTCGCTTCGAAGTCGACGACTTGCCCTTTGGCGAGCTCAGTAGGAGCACCAGGAATCGCAGGACTAAACGTGAGCGTAGTTCCATCAACGACCCCTACCATTCGGTATACGATGGACTCGCTTATTCCATGTCTGCTGATGTGAGGTGCGCCGACGTATTGGGTCCCAAGTGCATTAACCGGGGGAACGTACTGATGAGACGAATCGCAGCCTCCACTGGTTGACGTTGCGCTTCTGTAACAGGTGTAGGTGTGGCCTCCGATAAACGAGATCGGTTTGTCTGAGTCGATTACAGAACCACTATTGTCGATTCCGTCATTGAATTGCCACTGTGCAAATTCTCCAGCATTTAAAGAAATCACTTGCGGCACATTCGCTGCAACCGCTGGGTAGGCACCGCCAGGCAAGACTCCTTTGGCCTGCAATGTCACCGTGGTATTATCCTCTCTCGCGAGAACTTGCATCCAGTGGTTTCCTTGCCCCCAACCGGGGATGGGCAAAACCCCCACAAAGTTGGTCCCCCAAGAAGCGGAAGGGTTGAGGAGTTGTGCACTTGGTAAAAACGTGTCCGCTCCACCGTAAGGCAAAATGTCGTACGCACTTACTGGTCTTGTGGTGGTGATTTTCCAGGCCGTTCCTTTAAATGACGCCGCGTTGACTGAGCGTGTGGTATCTGCCGCAGTCCCCCCAGCATTAGAGATCGCGAGGGTCACGGGGCACGTCATTGAGCTTCTGGCAGCAGGATCGTGAGATAAGAAGAGAACTCCCACTTCATCGGTAGGCACACCAGTTTCAGGAATGGCGGCCCAGTTAGATTCGGCGCCTGTGGCAGCGATGCGGCCTAGTGATGCCGTGTCGTAGTCCGTTCCCGCTCGAGAAACGCTTATTTGAGATTCTTCTCCCCAACCATTGGCAACGAAAGCAGCAAAGCAAGGAGGTGCAGTGCTAGTATGGAAGTGAGGGGTCGCTGCGTAGAATTCGCACCCCAAGTTTCCGCCACTTTTAGCCGCAGCTTCGCAAGCTGGAATGCATTTACCTTCTGAACAGCCTTGGTTCAGCGGGCAAGTTTGAACGATGCCGCCAACATCATCCAGGATATGATGGAGGTCGCCACTGCATTGCGTGAAGGCTGGCGGACTTCCCCCATCGGCTTCTCCATTGCCGCCATCAGGACTAGTTTCACTGGTTTTCGAAGGTCCGCAAGCTGCCAAAAAGAAAAACGATAACCACCAAGCTTTCATGTGTCGAAATGTCTCACCGCGTTCATGGAGCGTCAATGGCTAAGAATACCGCAAGCAGCCATTTCAGCGATCGACTATCGTTGGGCGCTTCGAACGATCTCGAGGATGTCTTCTCCAAAGCGTTCGATTTTGGCAGGACCAAGTCCAGGAACCCTGGCCAGATCGTCCAGCGAGGTAGGGGGATTGTCATCGATTGCGGTGATCACACGCTTTTGAAACACCATGTAAGGTTTCCATTGGAGTTGTTTGGCCATGCGGCGTCGGTAGTTGTCTAAACCTCTACGTATGTCACTAAATTTTCTAGGGTTGGCGCGCGCCCTGATAGGTTTGCTTCGGAGTGTCGTAGTTCGTTTTCTTCCGCGAGTGGGTCTGGCTTTTCCGGTAAGCCAAATAGTAGGGTACTTGGTTCCGGAGACACTGACTTTTCCTTCTTCGATAAGAAGTGCGATGGCTTGGGTAATGTCCGCATCCTTAAATCTTTTAAATCTCCCGAAGTCTTCATGCTCGTGAAGGTTTAGTTTTACTATGTTTTGCGCTCGACTTCCGCGTAGCATCTTGCAAGTTGTGGCCCTGCCAATGGGAAAAGGCAGGTTGCCGACGGCTTCAAGCACTTTATCGAGTAAGTCTTGCGAAACGTCAGGTGGTGCCTGGGGCTTTGGAGCCGTAGGAGTTTCTCCTAGGCAAACGTCGCACTCAATGCAGCTGACGCTTTTCACCGTGGGGTTGAAGTGCCGACAGATTGTAAGCTGTCTGCAGTCTTGGCTGTAGGCATAGCTTCGGACCGCAGAAAGTGCTTCGTCGATCCCTTTTTTGCTGCCTTGAATTCTTCTTTGGGTCATGAGGTCTCGTTCCCCAAAGAATAGGATGCACTCTGCAGGCTGCCGGTCACGTCCCGCGCGGCCTGCTTCTTGGTAGTAGGCGGAAAGATCGCCTGGAGCATCGAAGTGAAGCGATACCCTAATGTCCGGGTAATCAATCCCCATTCCGAATGCGTTGGTCGCTGCAAGAACCCGGTATTTCCGTGCCGCAAAAGCGCGCTGAATTTGATCTCGTTTTTCTTTTTCTTTGCCTGCGTGATACGCACCGCAATTGATACCCGCTGCGGTGAGCTCGCTCGCAACCATCTCGGTTCGCTTGCGAGTGCTGCAGTAGATTAACGCTCGCCCTTCACCCAATGCTTTGTTGAAACCACGCTCTCGCATTATTTCTACCAATTTGCCGAGACGTTCTTTGTCTTTACTCAGCGGGTGGACCGAAAATTTAAGGTTAGGACGACTAAAATCGCCAATGACGGTCTCTGGAGTTTTCAGACCGAGTCGCTTACTAATCTCTAGGAAAACTTTAGCGGTTGCCGTGGCGGTTAGTGCGATAGTCGGAGCTTTGACTTGAGTCGTCAACTTGTTCAAAGACATGTACGAGGGTCTAAAGTCGTGACCCCATTGACTCAAACAATGCGCTTCATCAATTGCGTTCAGGCTGACATTGACGTTGCCAATCATTCGCAAAAACCAATCAGACGTGGCTCGCTCCGGCGATACGTAGAGCAGGGCAATCTCTTGGTTTAAGAGTCGGGACTCTATTTCGCGTTGCTGGTCTCTTGCAAGGTTACTGTGAATTGCCTCAGCACTCACTCCCAAACCTTGCAGGGAACTGACTTGATCGTTCATTAGAGCGATTAACGGTGAAACGACAACTGCGGTAGCCCTAGAAGTCTTGTGAGCGAGTACCGCTGGTACTTGATAGCAAAGTGACTTGCCAGCACCAGTAGGAAGAAGCACCAGCGCGTCGTTACCCGCTACTAGGGCGTCGACCGCTCGCTCTTGCCCTCCACGGAATTGCGGAAAACCGAAGACTGCCTTCAGAACGTCTCTGGGGGTCTTTCGCATACTGAACTATTGCACACCTGTGTGACACGTCAAGTGATACGAGGTAAGGCTTACTCCTGAGTCTTTTTGCTCTCCAAAAACTCCCAGCGAAGAATTAGCTCATCTAAGTGCGCTTGTTTTTCAACCAGACTGGCAAGGGTCTTTGATTGAGTGTCGTAGGGAGATGAAGAGAATGCAGATGATGTGGTTTTTTGCTGAAGAGTTGCAACTTCCTTTTCTGCTGCTTCTATTTTTTCTTCAATAGACTCAAGTTCAAGTCGTTCTGCATAGGTAAGTGCGGACTTCGTTTGAGACGTCGACTTCTTTTTTTTCTTTTTGGCGTTCGAGCTTGTTGTATTGATGGGCGCTTCTGGAATTCGTTCCCTGTAGTCGGAGTAGTTACCATGATGAAGCGCTACCGTTCCATCAGGCTCGAAGGCAATGATGTGAGTGGCAATTCGGTCCAGAAAATACCTGTCATGGGTGACGATTAAGGCACAACTTTGAGAGTCGATAAGCGAGGCTTCAAGCGCGGTTAAGGTAGACACGTCGAGGTCGTTAGTAGGTTCGTCTAACACAATCAGGTTTGCAGGCTTTCCGAACGTCTTGGCAATTGCCAATCGCGCCTTTTCTCCTCCTGAAAGAACTGCCACTTTTTTCTTTTGTTCCGGCACGCTGAAACCGAAGCGGATCAAGTGGGTCCGGACTTGCATGGTTTCGTCTCCAAGCGTGATATGACTTCCGCCGTCGGCCACGGCGTCCGATACCGTGTCGGTGGGGTTTAGCATGTCTCGACTCTGGTCCAAGTAGGCTGTCTCGGTGTTTTTTCCAAACGAGACGGTACCCGCATCTGGCTGGTGTTGCCCCAAAAGCGCCCGGAGTAGGGTTGTTTTGCCGCAGCCATTAGCGCCTACGATTCCGACTCGGTCTCCTTTGGCAAGCGAGAAGGTAAGTCCCTTGACTAACTTTTTTCCAGGGACTGAAATTTCAAGATCTCGGATGTCGAGAATGGTTTTTCCTAGTCTGGATGAGGTGATCGCAAGTTCGGTTTTTCGTTTTTGAGACTTCTTTGGCTTGTCCATGGCTTCGTGAGCCCTGTCGATTCTAGCTTTGGATTTAGTGGTTCTTGCCTTTGGTTGTCGTTTTAGCCATTCGAGTTCTCTCCGAAGAAAGTTTTGCCGGTTCGATTCAACTCGAGCGTCATGCTCTAGTCTGGTGTGCTTAGCTAGTAAAAATGCCTCCCAACCACCTTTGGAGACGAATAGCCCACCGTTGTCTACCTCAACGGTTCTATCGGCCACACGGTTCAGCATGTGACGATCGTGAGTGATGAAAAGCACGGCGCCTTGGTAGCGTGTGGTCAGGAAACTTTCCAACCAGTTGATTGTTGGGATGTCGAGGTGGTTCGTTGGCTCGTCCAACACCAATAAGTCAGGGGAGCGCAACAGCTCTCGAGCGAGGGCAATCCGTCTTTTTTCGCCGCCACTCATCTTGCCGATGGTAGCGTCTCCGTCAGGGATGCCGACATGGTTGAGAAGCGCTTTCGCTTGATGGTCTAGTTCCCAACCACCTAGAGTTTCGATTTGAGATGCAAGTTCTAGCTGCTTTTCAATGAAAGCGTCGGTTGGGTCGGCGGCGATCTTACTCGTTACGGCCTCGTAATCGTTTTTCGCTTGTTGCCACTTTCCCAATGCGGATAACACTTCGTCAACGGCGGTCCGACTTTCGTCAACGTCAGGAGTCTGACTCAAGTAGCTTACGGTAGCTCCTTTGTTTACTACGACCTCACCGCTGTCTGCCTCGGCGACTCCCATAAGAATTTTGGCAAACGTACTCTTGCCGGAACCATTGTCCCCCACGACTCCTACTTTTTCTCCGTGCTCTATGGTCAGGGAGACACCGCTAAGGAGCATTCGGTCGCCAATCCGTTTTACAATGTCTGAGGCTCCAATAAGCGGCATGGTTGGGGCGTACCATAGACAGTTGACCAAGTCAGCATAGAGACGAGTAGATGGCGCGCCAATCGGATCTTACTTGTGATGAGGTCTTTTTCGCAGTAAACGACCTCGTGCCTTCTTTAGATCAAGACGACGTCGCTAAAGCGATAAGAGTCCTGCAAACACTAAACTCGCAAAGTGAACTGTTAACCGAGCTGGATGAGGACACTCGGCTGTCTCTACTTCGAGAGGCGGGCCGGCTTTCTCGACCTACTAGGGACGAAGTTCGCAAAAGAAGGAGAGATGTAACACGCAGCAGAAGAAGGGAGCGAAGACTTGCGGAAAAGGAGAAGAGGGCGAATACGGGAATTCGCAAGGCACGAGAACGCGCCGTTTTTTCTGCTCCATCCAAAGCGCTCCCGCCGCCGCCAGATTCACCGCCAGTAGAACTTAACAGACCTAGAAATTGTTACGTTTGCAAAGACGAGTTTACCACACTGCACTTCTTCTACGACTCCATGTGTCCAAGCTGTTCAGAGTTCAACTATCGTAAACGTTTTCAGACTGCTGATGTGTCGGGGCAAGTCGTGCTTATTACTGGTGCCAGAGTGAAGATTGGTTTCCAAGCCGCGTTAATGCTACTGAGAGCAGGGGCGAACGTCGTGGCGACCACTCGCTTCCCCGTTGATGCAGCCAAACGATACGCAAGTGAAAAAGACGCAGACCAATGGATAGATAGGCTCCACATTCACGGCCTCGACCTGCGTCATATCCCGAGCGTGGAGTTGTTTACTCAATATTTTAGAAGCGAATTTCCGCGGCTCGATGCGATTATTAATAACGCCGCACAAACCGTACGACGGCCGGCGGGATTTTATAAGCACCTTATCAAGGATGAGATGACAATAACGGATCGGTCCGGTTTGGAATCTAAAGCTCTGGAGAGCCACGTGAATTGTACCGGCTCCTTAGGGGGAGGTGATGCACAATCTATCGTTCCAAGCTTGCACGGCAATCAGCAACAGGGCATTGGGCTTATTGCCTCAGCAGCTCTTTCTCAGGCACCATTTGCGTTGGAAGATAAAGTGACGGACCAATCTTTGTTTCCTGCGGGGACTCTTGACTGCGACTTACAGCAAGTCGATTTGAGGACAACGAACAGCTGGCGATTGAAGTTGGGGGAGATTGATACGGTAGAGATGGTGGAAGTTCAGCTGATTAACGCTATTGCACCGTTTGTTCTTAATAACCGTCTTGTACCGCTCATGAAGCTGCATGATACGGGATGTAAGCACATTGTTAACGTTACTGCGATGGAGGGAAAATTTCACCGATTTAAGAAGTACGCACGGCACCCGCACACCAACATGGCAAAAGCCGCACTGAATATGCTCACTCATACATCTGCCGCAGGGCTGGCTCCCTTTGGGATTTTCACAAACGCTGTAGATACAGGATGGGTTACCGATGAAGATCCGATACAGCTCGCAGATTTCAAAAAGGACGCGCACGACTTTCAACCCCAGTTAGATATTGTAGATGGGGCCGCACGGATCTTGGATCCACTTTTCGATGGAATCAATAGTGGCGAGCACTGGAACGGAAAGTTTCTAAAAGACTACTTTCCGATTGATTGGTAGCTAATCGATTATTACGGTAGCTATTGTCGTAACGCCTGCGCCGTACCAGATTTGATTGCCAGCAGTTGATATTGGAGTAGCTGCGGCCGTATCAGGGTCGATGCTTAGTATCCCGCTTCCGCTCGAGAATCCGTACACGGTATCTCCCCAGAAAGCCAATCCGTAGATCCCAGGGACACCTGTGTTTCCGATTTCTGTCGCTGCGTAGGTTGTAGGATTAATCTGAGCCAGGATGTCGCCGCCGGTTCCATTAAGCGTCGCGAGGATTCCTATCCCATCAACGAAAAAGAGGTCGCCGCTACTGGTATAGTTGCCACCATAGTCTCCTACTATGGTGGAGGAGCCGTCGGTCGTATTGATCTGCCATATTTCGCCATTGCCACCGCCAGCGCCAACTAGTATTTCCGCTTCTGAGTTTTGTGGGTCTGGAACAAAAGTGAGGCCATTAAGAGCCAGTCCGACGTCTGAAAGTTCTGTGAGTGCTGCGGTGTTTTTATCTACTCTAAATATCTTGTTGTTGGACGCACCGAAAATTTCGCCTTCTTTGTTTACCGCAATGTCGATAAGCGTTACGCCCATGTTGCCAATTTCGTTTAAGGCTAAGGTATCTGGATCGAGTGAAAACAGTTTTTGATCTTGGGTATGACCGTAAACAATTGCAGTCGCAGCTGGTGGAGGAGGGGTTGCGTCGCTACCAGCATCGGCTTCTGCTCCTCCAGGACCGCCAGCGTTGGTACTGTTCGGGCCGCAAGCTGATACAAATGTAAGGAATCCGATGACAACACGACTGATAGACATTAGGTCGATTCTAACATTGAAACTGTTTGGGTTACAGTTCGTTGCCAGCGTCTTGCGCTTGCCTAATCATTCGATATCTATTGATTCGTGAAAGAAGAAAGAGTCTGGCAAACTCTCTACGTTATTTCAAAATGAAAGGTGAAAACTAGTCGCAAGATATTTGTTGCTGCAAGTAGCTTGCGTTTGCAGGGAAGTTTTTTCTGGGAACCTTACAATTCGAACTCCAATATTGATCCACAAACGCAAAAGCCGATATAATTGGGTATGAGAATTTTATCTTCTGTAATTACAGTTTTTCTACTCACCGTAGCAGGCTGCTCTTCTACTCCGGAAGCTGAGGCACCCAAGGCTTCGGCTTGTGCTAGCTGCGCAGAAAAAGGAGCAACACCTTGTGCAAAGTGCGTGGCGCATAAAGCTCAGAAAGCACATGGTCCGTGTGCGGGTTGCAAAGAAAACGGTTCGCCTTGCGCTGACTGCAAAGCCAAAAATGGCGCTTGCGCTGGATGTTCTGCGAGCGCTCCACGCTGTGATGGTTGTAAAGATGCCGAGTCGCCATGCGAAGGTTGCCAAGCAAAAGCAACGCCATGCGAAGGCTGCCAGGCTAAAGAGCAGGCTGCTCGATGCGATGGCTGCAAAGATGCCGCGACGCCATGCGCTGGTTGTATTGCTAAGCATGCGGGACACAAAGCCGTTGATGTTGCTAAGGATGCGGCTGGAGCGGTAGCACCAAAATAAACCAATAGTGCTCAGTTATTTAAAAGGACGTCCGTTGGGCGTCCTTTTTTTTGTGCTGCACAAACAAACCCCTGCGCACAAATGAATAAAGCCAAGTACCGTGAGGTACCTGGCCTTTGTTCATTAACCGTAACCGTATTTATTGTTAATTGGGAACGATGATTGTAGCGGTCAAAGCATCAGGGCGAACCGTCAGGTCGTTCGCAAGCATGGCACTTCCGTCTGCCGCTGTGGCATTCAACGTTATCGGACCGTCAGGCACGTTGAACATGACGGCAAGTCCGCGGTTGCCAACAGAGTTTGGCCAAGATCCTGGTTGCAGTGCGTTGTCGAGGTCTGGGTAGTACACCGTGAGTCCCAGTGAGTTGGTCAGTGTGGCACCAACTTCCGCTCCTCCTGCGCTGTTGGTGATTACCACGGCAACAATACCGTTTCCGCTGGTATGCTCAGCACCTGTAACAATACGAGTAAAGGTATTCCAAATAAGGTCCGAACCAAAGATCGCAAGTGCGTTCTCAAGATTCATCTCCACTGGCTTTGGCGGCTCAAGGTAGCAGTCCCAGTTACCAGCTTTGGTTGCCTTTAAGTAGCCGGTTACTGGAGTTGTCGTGGTAGTCGAGATGGTAAAGTCTCCGTTAACATCCGAGGTGACACGTGTCACTTCGGTTCCATCATTCTCAATTAGAGCGACTTCAGCCGAAACTGGTGTTTCACCATTGAGGCCGATCTCAGAAGTTCTACCAGTCAACGTCACCGTAAATGGCTCCGCATCTACTGGCGGTGGGCCGGCGTCTTGATCACCACCACCAGGAGCGGCATCAGCGGTCTTATTATCTGCAGGGTCATCTCCACCACAGGCGGCGAAGAGAGCGAGGCACAAAATTGTTCTAATCATTTGAGGGGTTTACCATTTATGAATGGTAATTTGAAGTAGGTCCTGCACCTCCCTTTAATTACAGGTGCTTAACGAGGCGGCGGCGGCGGAATGGGGGAGGATTCAATCTCTTTCAAAAGATCACTTAGTGGGCGGGAGGGGTTCGAAATCCCAGCTCTCTGCAACTCCAGCTGGGCCTGTCGGCAGATGTCACGAATTTCAGGGAACCTGTCTTCTTTGGAGTAAGAAAGTGCCTTGTGAAGTGTTTGAGCGAAGGAGTCGTACTGAAGCTTCAAGGCTTGCTCCGCTCGTGCATTAGGCATGGTCAACTCTCTGAGTACGGCCAGGTCGGAGTCACTTCCATGGTAGTAGCGCCGCATTGCCGAAATTTCATATAAGACAATTGCCAGGCTGAATTGATCGCTTCGCCCATCGACGTCTTCTCCGCGTCCTTGTTCAGGTGACATGTAGCGAAGCGAACCTTTAATTTGACTTCCTACCGTGATGCCGGTGTCGTGCCTTTGTTCTGCCTTAACCACACCGAAGTCTAGTAACTTGGCGATGCCTTGTTTGTTAATGAAAATGTTACCTGGGGAAATGTCACGATGAACAATTTTGAGCTCGCTACCATTAGGATCCCAAGCCATATGGGCGTAGGCGAGGGCACTTGATATTTGGTAGGCAATCGAGTAAATCGCCTCAGCGGTGAAACGCTTCTTTCGGCGAGCTAATTGGTTTCCTAAACCGCGAATATCATAGCCTTCCAGATATTCTAGTACCATCGCTGGAGAACCATCGACCATCGTTCTTCCGATAAAGGACACAATATTGCGATGGGAAAGTGCAGCCATAACCCGAGCTTCTTCGTTGAAGAGCTTAAGGTATTGTTCGTCGGTGCAGGTTTCCTTTACGCGTTTGATTGCTACTGGAGGGCCGTTTGCAGACTCGGCCAGCAAAATCTCCGCCATGCCACCTTCTCCGAGTTTTCGGACAATCTGGTAGCCGTCCCCACTCCATTGCATGGGGCAATGGTAGTCGAAAGCGAAACAATCATCAAACTAATAGCGTAAGAACGTTCCATCCCAAGGGGCTTGGGTGTGGCACGCGCTAAAGCAGTAGTCTGCAGTAGTTTCTGGGTCTCCTAATTTATCAGCCTGGGTGTATATCCAACCGCGGTTGACATAGGACGAGTCGACGTCCGCTTGTTGTCTTTTTAGCTTCCGCATAATCGCTAGGTAGAGAAGTGCGTCATTGTCTTTGTCGCGTACTTCTTTTACCAAGGCCGCTCCCGGTAGATAAGGGCCCGAACCATCAAACGTAGATGCTACGTCGTTGATGAATACCACGCGTCTTGTATTTCCGTGACCGGCGACATCTCCACTAATCTCAATGGATGGCCAATCAGTGTAATTGTCTATGCTCAATAGATTTGAGGTGTCAATCTCCGTGGAGCATCCTGCGGACACTAACGCAACGAGTAAAGTGATTATTTTCATTCCGGCGCTCCTGCTAATATCCAGTTCGCTACTTTTTCTATTTCCTGCTCTGTCAACAGCTGTCCCTCTTGGGTCAGTTGGGTGCTCAGCGGTGGCATGGTTTGTTGCACGACCACACGCTCGTATACCAGCCCCATGAATGGCGCTAGTGACGCATAAGTAGTTACATCAAAAGAAAGGTTTGGGATGCGTCCTCCTGCATGGCAACTAGCGCATCTGGCGATTAGAATGGGCCCAATGGTGTCGAAAGACTCAGTGGTTTGTCCATCGCCAAAGACTAACGGTCCAATTGCTTTTACGGATGCGGCAGAAGCATCAGTAGCTTTGGTTTGCAACGTCCACCCAGGACCGCTCACAAGTGAAGGAGCAACGGACAGCGAGACGGTTCCCGTAGCACCTTGTGTTGCAAGAACTGGAACGGAGTCCTCTCCTTTGACTAGGGTCACTTCAAGGTCCACAGGGGTTTCGTTCTGAATGGTAACGTCAAGGGGAGTCGAAGCCGCGATCAAGTCGTAGGGGCTGACGCCCGATATAGCAATGTCGGGTGTTAAATCACCTGTGAAGGTATCGATACCTAGATTCTCTTGAACGGTGTCGAATCCGTCACTGATGGTTACGTCAAGACTGGTGACTCGTGAGCTTACTTTAAACGACGCTTTCCCGTCACTAACCGATGCCACCAGTTGACCGTTTTGGTCCACCGCCGTTCCCGCTACAATGTCGAAGTCTGCGTCTGAAATCTCGTAAGCAATGGTAGTGGTGGCGTCATTTTGGCTGACAACGTTTATTGTCTCAAACTTGGGTGGTGCGTTGACGCGGCTGCCACGTTCCGCAGGCTGTCCTAAAATGGGAGCGGACTTGAACCAGTTTTCCAGTGTTTCTTTTTGGTATGAGTTAAGTCCACCAATAGGAGGCATGGTCTCCGCTAAGCTCCCATCATGAGACGCACGAAGTGAGATGAACTCGGCCATCGAGCCGGCTCCCAAAATCTGACGATAGTTGTTGAATGTGTCGTCGTAAACGTCCAGACGGAACCAAGCGGGGGCCCCCCCGCTGGTAGCGGCGCCATGGCAACGCGCGCAATTTGCTTGCAAAATTGGTTGAACGTCGACCCAGGTCGGAGAGGTCGGTGCGTCTTCTTGGCATGATGGCAAAGAGACAAAGCAAAATAGTAGAAGTAGTCGCATTTTATTTCTCACAAGTAGTAGTGAAGCATTAGCAAGTGAAGTCGATCTGAGTACGTTCGCGCTTGAAATTGCATCCTAGACATTAATAGCAGTTCCCAATGAGCCCGCGGAAACCACTGCAAGGTTACGGTGGCACCAAGACGGTCACTCTCTTTGAGGCGGACGTCAGCATCATAGTATTCTGCCGTGGCACTAACGTGCAGGTGATTAGCCAAAAGGTAGGTAGCTCCAAAGTGCCCCAACAGTTGCAACTGCCTGGAAGAGCCTGCGGCGCGGTACGACTCCGCTCCCACATCTACTTCGCCCATGAGCAGAAGTGACGCTCCTGAAATGTATTTTTTAAACGTAAGACCTCCAAGGTAGCGATGCGTTTGATCCGTATACGAGGCTTTAGCTTGCGCTCCAAAAGAAGATTTTTCTCCCACTCGTTTCTCGTACAAAAATGCGAGTCCCGATTCCTTGCGGCCCGCTTGAAAAACTGGTGATGGTACGAACCCGCTAAGGTGCCACTCGCTTTGGTCAGATACTTTTCCGAGCGAGGCGGTATAGGGTTCTTCAAGATTATTAAAGCCAAGTCGTCTGCGGAGGTTGAATGTATGATCTTGAAGGCGCAGCCCATATGCTGGAAAGAATCGTCCAACGCGAGCGTAGTAGCCGTCGGGGTCATCCTTTTTTTGTTTCCACATCACGTAGTGTTCTCTGGAGACCAGCCTTTGCGCAAAGCTCGCACTATCCCTGGCATCTCCGCGAACGCCGGCCGTGACGGCGACGCTGAACTTTCCAAATGCAAAACGTGTATAGAGGTCAGCTTGCATCGGGAAAACCAAAAAGCGAGGAGTTTCGTCTTTTGCTTCTTTAACGAGAGCCGCCATTCTCAGGTCTGCTCCGAGCTGGAACCACGAGGTGGAAGGAAGGACTCCGTTTAGTGCTCTGGGATCTCCCAGAAAGCTGTCGGCATCGCCCATGCTGATGCTGTCTGCTGACTCTTCGCGTCCCCAGTCGTTTATCAGTCCGCCCCCCGTGGGAGAATAGTGGCAGCTGGCGCATTTAACGTTGTCTGTGGTGAACTGAAACTGCGGGTAGGCAAAAGCCACTTTGCTGCAAAGGAACAAAAACACGATGGCACTTTTTATCGGCATGGTGCACCCTCCAGTATCCAGCGTTCGATTAGCTCTTGTTCGGCTGGTGGCAAAGGAGAATCTGGAGGCATCCTTCGCACTTCGTCTCCACGCAACAGACGCATCAGATGAGAGCCATTAGGGCGTCCCGGGATAATGATGTTCCCCGTGACAGGTTCACCACAAGGACTTCCCGTAACGATTTGGTAGGAGGTCTCCCAATCATCAAAAGCAATGCCACCGGCTGACGTTCCTATAGGAGAAGCTCCTAGATTGGTGTGGCAGTTGGAGGTGGCGCAACTTGGAATGATGATCGCGGCATGAATGTACTGCCAATTTGCAGCACGCTCATCCTGCTCAATGCACCCAGCAAGCATCAACATTGCAAGAGACAGAGTTCTCATGGCGCGTTTGTACCACGGGATTACTTGTCTAGAAATAAATGTCGAGTTTTTTGAGTAGGAAGCATGCAACGTTTCGCGAAGAGCTTATGGCGATTTCTGGCAACCAGATTGTACAAGAAGTCTGTTAGGAAGCTAGGGAGAACTCTTAAGACCCCGGTTATTCTCCAAAGGCCTCCGAGGTCGCTCAGAGCGCTTAGTAGCGCTCGACTACGCAAGAATGGAACATTCCTTTCTCCTTTGCGGATGTAGACTACGTAGTCTAACTGTTCCGCAATCCCGTGCTCGCTTAATAGTGCCAGGCCAACGTCACTTTGGAGTGAAGCAAAGTACAACGCTTTAGGGTTGCGGTTCAGTAGAAACTGAATGGAGCGACTGCAAAGTCCACATTCCCCATCGTACAGCAAGATGTTTTTGTCACGATGGAGAGAATAGCAAGTTGAGTTTTTCGCTTGCTTCATCGTGTACCCGTCCATTCGTACCAAGAATACCATGAGGCCGGGTGAGGGGACCACGGTAGTCTAAAAGATTCCCGTAGACGTCAGTCATACGCCCTCCTGCGGCAAATATGATGGCCTCTGGCGCACAGGTGTCCCAAACTTTGGCGCGTGACAACGGGTTCACATAGATGTCCGCATTTCCTTCGCTGATTACGGCGATTTTCAACCCAACAGATCCCAAGTTATGTTCGGTAGTAAGCCCCAGCGCATCTTTTACTTCGTCCAATATTGGCGGTCTGTTTTGCTTTGACGCGACGAACTTGGCGGATGACAGTACGTTTTGGGTAGAAACCGTGATGTCACTCCTACGTCCATTGGATTCTTTATGGGCAGGAATGCCGATGCCACCAGCAAAACACTCGTCGGTCGAGCTTCTAAAAACGACTCCTAGCGTGGGGCGCCCCGCAGTGGCCAATCCGATCATAACAGCGTATCCTGTGGTGCCCTTGATAAAATCTTTGGTCCCGTCAATGGGGTCAATAAACCAAACTCGCTCCGCTTGTTGGGCGTCCGGAGGAGGTGGTGATTCCTCGGAAATAAAGCTATCGGAAGGGAACTTATTTCTCAATGCGGAAAGAATGAGCTCGGAAGCCATTCGGTCTGCGATCGTTACAGGTTCGTCACCTGTCTTTTTCTCCACTTCAAACCCTTGAGACTTTACTTGTTCAACTAACGCCCCAGCATCGCGCGCGATCGCTTTTACCAGGTCTAGTTCACTCTCCGACATGCGCTTAGCCAATCTCTAAAAATGCATTGGCAAGCACTGGTTTGCCATTGGCGCTCACTGACAGAATGTATTCGGTGTCCGATACTTTCCAGCCTTCGGTTTTTAGTGTGTCGCCGGGAAGTACCACTCCAGCAAACCTCGCGCCAAACCTTTTGAAGGAAGCGAGATTGCCATCACAAGCATGTTTGAGAGCCGCTCGTCCTGCGAAGCCGTACGTGCAAAGTCCGTGCAGGATTGGTTTGTCAAAACCGACCGCCGTTGCGAGCTTGGGGGAAATGTGAAGTGGGTTGTAGTCTCCATTGAGTCTGTAAAGAGCCGCTTGTTCCGGAGATGTGGTTTCTTCCATCGTGAAGTCTGCCACTCGTTCCGGTGGCGTGCGTTTGATTGTCTCAGGCCCTCGGTCTCCGCCAAATCCACCTTCTCCTCGTACGAAAACGGAAAACGTATTGTCAAATACGGGCTGCGCATCTTTATCTACCGTCGCGGCTTTCACTACGACCAGTGCGCCTTTGCCTTTGTCGTATATTCCCTCCACCGTTGCCGTCGTACTGAAAGTACCTTTGGAAGGAATTGGCTTGTGAAGAACGATCTCTTGCTCGCCGTGAAGGATTTTACTGAAGTCGCACTTTAGCTTTCCTACAATATCCATGAGTGCGGTGAACGATGGAACGCACGCGAAGGTTGGTAGAACTTTCGGCCCATTCATTTCGAACAGGTAATCAAGGTCAGCAGATGTTGTGGCTCCTACACCGAGTGCGTAAAGTGCGCAGTCTCGCCAATCGTAGTCGTGCTGCAAAGCTTCGGTACTTTTTCCTACTAAACTTAGGTCAATCGCCATGCCGAGAAGCTAGCATAGTGAACAGACTCTCACTAGCCTTTGAAGCCCAAGCAAACAATGTACTGCTCAATAGACTTTTTCCGTGAACTTTCGGGTTTCATAGGTTTTACTCTCTCAAAACGTTCTCTACACATCTTTTGAAGGTTTTGAAAATCACGCCCCTGAAATAGCTTGGCAGCAAAGTGACCTCCCATGCAAAGGGTTTCCGTCGCGAGGAAGTAGGCGTGTTCAAAAAGAGCCTCGGACCTGTCTTGGTCGAGAGAACGAATCCCAGTGGTGTCTGGTGCCATGTCAGAAAGCACCACGTCAAAGTGGGGAAGCTCCGCCAGTAAGGCTTCTGCGCTTATTTCGAATACGTCACCGATAATAATACGCGCTCTCCCAGGAGCACCCGAGGGCTCGTCTCTGTCGATTCCTACAATGTGTCCAGAAGGGCCGACTTGTTTGTCCGCGTACTGAAGCCACGAGCCTGGACAGCAACCGAGATCCAAAACGTTGTTGCCTTGTTTAAGCAAGCCGGTTTTTTCATCAATGGTCTTGAGCTTATAGACGGCTCTCGCCACATAGCCTTCTGAGCGGGCTTGGCGATGAAACCTGTCTTTTCGCCCCCGCTTGTCAGAAAGCTTGTTAGCCACAATTTAAGTCTAAGCGCGACCAGCTGCAGCTTGTTTAGAAGCCTTAAGTGGGTTTTTAGAGCGCTCTTGTTTTCCAGCGCCTGCACCTTTGACTCGGTATTCGGTTCGCGTTGCAGCTTTTTTGAGTGTGACCACTCCGTTTTTTCCACCGGGGATGGAACCGCGAATAAGTACCGCATCATCTTCTTCTAAGATCTGAAGAAGTTGTAGGTTTTGAATTGTCACTCTTTCGTTGCCCATCTGTCCCGCCATCTTTTTCCCTTTGGCAACTCGGCCAGGAGTAAGACGACAACCGATAGAACCACCGTGGCGGTATACTTCGTGGACACCGTGAGTGGCTTTCGTGCCGTGCATGTTGTGGCGCTTGATCACACCTTGGTAGCCTTTACCTTTACTTGTACCAACAACGTCGACAACGTCACCATTCTCAAATACGTCAGCAGGCTTTAGCTGTTTTCCAAGTTCGAACTTTTCTACTTCTTCTGCCGGAAGCCTGAATTCTTGCACGTTACGTAAAAGTGGAGCGCCACTTTTCTTAAAGAAGCCGATTTCAGCTTTCTTTGCAAGTCGTTCTGGTTTGGCGCCAAATCCCACGATGACAGCACTGTAGCCGTCTGTTTCTTCGGTCCGTTTGCCTACGACATAGCAAGAGTCTAGTTTCAGTACTGTCACCGGAATACATTCGCCATCTTCCGCAAAGACTTGCGTCATTCCAACTTTAGTACCCATTAATCCCATTCGCATTGCCATAGTAATATCTCCGTCTCGTAAGAGGCGCGTTTGTAGCTGCTAATGTTGCGTAGGTCAAGCGAGCAGCGGTTTTCAGTCAATGATTTCACACAGTTTCGTTGCTTTGAGCCTGAGTTTTGACAAAAGCCCGTCATTTAGGTGGTTTACAACGATGTGGTGATGGGCGTTCGGGCTAGCGTGGCAGTCCAAAAGCGCGGATTGTTGCCTCTTTGGAAGAAGCCGCCAGCGCTTCGATGGACATTCCACGCTCTTTTGCAATCACCTCTGCCGTATGAGGTAAAAATGATGGCTCGTTGCGTTTGCCGCGTTTTGGGATCGGGGCCAGGTAAGGGCAGTCGGTTTCGAGAAGTAGTTTCGCGGTAGGAACCATTGCTGCTGCTTTTCTTAGTTCATGAGAATTTTTGAACGTCACGATGCCTGAGAATGAAATGTAGGCTCCTAGTTCCAAATACTTTTCGGCGTCGTCACTTGTTCCTGTGAAGCAGTGAATAATCAATTGCGGAACCGGCAACGAAGCGAAAATGTCGAACGCGTCAAAATGCGCGTCCCGAATGTGACAAACCAAGGGAAGCTTTAGTTCGTTGGCAAGATTGATTTGGGCGATGAACACATCTCGTTGTTTTTCTCGTGGAACTTTGTCGTAGAAGTAATCCAGTCCGGTTTCACCGATGGCGACTACAGCATGCGACTCTAAGGCTAGCGTTTTAAGCGCTGGCCACCACTTGTCGTCTGCGGACGATGAATGGTGAGGGTGGCATCCTATAGAAGCAAAGCAGTTGGGGTGGCTTTCTGCGAAACGAACGGTTTTAGTGACACCTTCGATTGTGTCCGATGCAGCAACTACCACCATTGCGTCGATACCTGCATCAGCTGCACGGTCGAGCATCTGCCTCCGATCTTCGTTGAAGTCTGGTTTGTCAATGTGACAATGAGAATCAATCCACATGCCTGCCTCTTAGTTTTTGTCTGGCTTCTGTGATTTCTTCTTGGAAGAAGCTGCCATGTTTGCCACTTTCAAGTGAACTTAAGATGGATTCGCCCCAAGGGAGCGCACCGACCTCACCACAGACGTCTATCACAATCGCTGCGACTCCTCTGCGGCATTTTTTCGCAGTCTTCGATAGTAGACCAATAGCAACCTCGGCCGATTGATTTCGCAATAGCAACGTTCTTGCTATCGCAATGTGATGGGGTTTCGCTGCTAGCGCGTTGGGGAGGTGCGCTGCGAGGGCTTTTTCGATATCGTCGTCGTCGATTTTGTCTAGTGCTGGTAGCGCGTCCCACGCAAACTCTGGATCCGCCGCTTTGCTCAATAGTAATTCTTTGCCTGCTGAGTCTCCTAAGCAGGCCAGCGCGTAGGCTACGTCAATGGAGGCATGCACTGACGTCACTGTGCTTAGGGCCTGTTTTAGCGCTTTTGCAGTGTCGGCGTCGGAGGCATCCGCTAAGGCCAGGGCCGCGGCGCCTACGACTTCCGAGTCTTTGTCTTTGAGCATTTTTCGCAAATGATCGCGTGCGCCCGTCGCGTCAAGGGCACCCAAGGTAACGACTGCAGCGTAACGCACGGCTGCGGAGTCGTGGCGTGTGAAGTTGGCGGCTTGTTCAAACGATTGAGGCGTTGGAAAAAAACGCAAAGAAGACACGGCGACTTCCAGTACTTCATTGTCTTTTGAGTTAAGTGCCTCTTCGAAAGCTGATTTGACGTTGTTGGTTCTATGGCCACGTGTAGCCAACTCGTAGAGGCTACGAATGGCATGCCGCGGCACATCGGTGACGTTGTCGGAGAGCGCACCGCGCAAGGCCATGGTGACATCGTCGAGCTTGGAGTCACTGCCGCCAAGCGCCATCGCGGCTCGTTTTCTCGCTTGGTCACTTCCGTTGGCGATGTCCGCCAATGCCGCTTCGATTGTGATTTCTATTGAGGGTAACAACATTACCGAACCTGACTCCCTGGAGGACAACTCACCGCGGCCGTCGCAAGATCCAATATTTTCTTATCTCCCACAGCGAGTATCATTCCTTGAGACTCGACTCCGCGTATTTTGGCGGGTTTGAGGTTGGTAACCACGATGACTTGTTTGCCGATCAGCGCTTCCGGGGCAAACGCTTCTGCGATACCAGCAACTATTTGCCTTGGCTTTGCCTCTCCGACGTTTACCGATAGTTTTAATAGCTTTTTGGCTTTCTCAATCTTCTCTGCGGCTTCGATGGTACCTGTGCGCATCTCGACTTTAGAAAAGTCATCAAACGATATTTGGTTCGTGGGCTCAGCGGGAGGTGCGCTATGCGCTTGCCACTTTGCAATCAACGCATCTTTGTCATCTTTTTCGATTCGTGGAAAGACCGGGGTTGGCGCGCCTACCGACAGCACCTGTTTGCCGAAGTCTTCTGAAACAGGCCATTGGTTAGCAAGTCCGTCAGCGATGGGCATTTGGCTGAAAATCTTAGCCGTACTTTCGGGCAGGACCGGGGTGGTGAGCCTTGCGCTCCAAGCGATGGCCTCCAGCGCATTCATCATTACCGCTGCTAGCTTCTCCTTGTCTTCGGGGGCGTCACTTTTGGCTAGCATCCATGGTTTGTTTTCATCGATGTATTTGTTGATATTGCGAATGAGTGCCCAAGTCGCTTCAAGTCCTTTAGAAAAAGAAAAAGCTTCGTAATGGGCGGCGGCTTCGTTACTTGCGTTTTGACATTGTGCTTTCAGTTCCGCATCTGCTGAGACTTGTGGCACGTCGCTAAAGTATTTGTTGAACATGGACAGACTTCTGTTGAGTAAGTTTCCAAGGTCGTTTGCGAGCTCTGCTTGATAGCGTCCGAAGAGGCTGTCGTAGTCGAAGTCACCATCAGGGCCAAGGGGAATCTCTCTCAGCAAGTAATAGCGAAGGGGGTCGTTTCCCAAGTCCTTGGCGATGATTTCTGGATCGACCCGGGTGGTTGGGATTGATTTGGACAACTTTTTGCGACCAACCGTCCACCAGCCATGGGTGACAATGGACTTGGGCAAGGGCAGTCCCGCGGAAAGAAGCATGCAAGGCCAATAGACGGCATGGAATCGCAAGATGTCTTTCCCGATGATGTGATACGAGTTTTTCCAGAAGAGCTCAAAGTCTTTCCCTTCCGGTCCGCCTAACGCCGAGATGTAGTTAGTGAGAGCGTCGATCCATACGTAGATGACATGCTTGTCATCGTTGGGGACTGGGATGCCCCACGAAAAAGTGGTTCGGCTAATGGACAAGTCCCTGAGCCCGGACTTGATAAACGACAAAATCTCGTTGTAGTAACCTTTCGGTTGGACAAAGTCTTTGTTGTCTTCGAAATGCTTAATTAGCGCATCTTGGTATTTGGACATGCGAAAGAAATAGGAAGGTTCCGACACCCAAGTAACTTCTTTTTCATGAGTGGGGCACTTCTTCCCTTCGGCAAGGTCGGCGTCCTGATAAAATGCCTCGCAGCCCACGCAATACCAACCATCGTAGGAGCCCAGGTAGATGTCGCCAGAATCCTGCAGCCGATTCCAAATGTCAGCTACGACTTTCTTGTGCCTCGGTTCTGTCGTGCGGATGAAGTCGTCGTGTTTGATTCCTAGAGCTTTCCAGGCGCTACGGAAGGTTTCTGAAATTTCATCGGCGAGTTTCTTAGGTGTAGTTTCCTGTGCGGTAGCGGACTCTTCAATTTTTTGCCCGTGCTCGTCGGTGCCCGTAACAAATTTGGTAGGGGTGCCGCGCATGCGATGGTACCGCGCCGAGGTGTCGGCAGCTATCGTTGTGTAAGCGTGTCCCAAATGAGGGGCTCCGTTGACATAGTAGATTGGTGTCGTTACGTAAAATGATTCGGTCATCGCCATCGCAGTCTAGGGCGGAGAAGGCCGGTTACCAACCGTTTTATTCACTTTTTGGCTTTGGTTTACTTGCCGGCTTTTTATTCGACTTATTTTGCGAGGCGAACATCGGCCGAATTTCCGATGGCTGGACGACTTGGCTCTCGCCCCCCGGAAAACTTACCCTGATGCGCTGTTTTAGAACGTCGACTTCGACCACACGTCCTTCTCTGTCATCGGCATTGGAAATAACGCGCTTTCCTAGCTTCGGTAGTCCTTTGCGCAAGGAAGCGTAGGTGTCTTGTTCGTATACGAGGCAGCACTTAAGTCGCCCGCATTGGCCAGACACTTTCGTTGGGTTTAAGACCAATCCTTGGTCTTTTGCCATTTTAATCGATACCGGGACAAAGTCCGGGAGCCAAGTGGTGCAGCACAGCGTTTCTCCACAGGTTCCGATACCTCCGATCACTTTCGCTCGGTCGCGGACTCCGGTTTGTTTCATTTCAACGCGGCACCCCACGACTCTGGCGATATCGCCAACAACTCCTCTAAAGTCGACCCGTTGTTCGCTGGTAAAGTGAATCTCAGCGGTCTTTTGATCGACGCTTTTCGAGATCCGGAACACATTCATAGCCAGACGGCTTCGCTTTACGATGGTTCGAACTTCTTCCAAAAGATCTCGGTCGTCTTGAGTGGTCACGTGTTGGGCTTCGTACTCTGCGTTCGACGCAACCCGGGTAACTCGGAACTGGGGGCGTTGCCGCAATGCTTTGCGTTGGGTGGCGATGCAAACTTTTCCCACCCATTCGCTCTTGTCCGTAGCGACTACGACGTAGGCCCCCACAGGAAACTGCTTCAGCGCCTCGCAAATGTACAAGCGTCCCGATTGGTGGTAGCGGATGCCAACTACCTCGTAGACGGTGTCCCAATTGTTGGTGCCGGACTCTACTTTTTCCGCGATTTTCTTTTGATCAAAAGGGGCGAGTTCGCGGTGAGGCCATTCGAAGTTGTCGTCAACCAAATCACCAATAGGATTGGCTGGGACAAAACCTTCATGTTTAACTTTCGGCTCTGTTGAAACCGCCGCTCGTGGCGGTGCGTCGCGGGAAGGGCGGTTGCTAGTTCGGTCGCGAGACGAGTTGCCTTGCCTCGGATTGCCAGACCTTGAGCGTGGAGCGCGGTCCGACTTGGAAGAACTACGTTCTTTCTCCGTTTTTCCATCGGTGGAGGAGTTGCCCTCTTTTGAGTCGCGCTTGTTTTCGTTGCGCTCGCCACCGCCAGGTTTTTTCCTTCTACGGCGTCTACGTTTCTGGCTTTTGGGTTTATTGGGGTCACTCGATGTGGCTTTTTTAGCCTCACCCGGAGTGGTAGGTTTATTTGGTTCGCTTGGATTTGACATGTTGCTCTTGCAATAACCAACTCTCGATTGCAAGACCGAGGTGGGCGTTATGACGTTCGATTTTGCGCGCCAAGTCTAATGCCTGGCGGATTCGTTTGATTTGTACTGCGGTCTCAGCCGGGTTGGCAAGCAAACTCACGAGTTTGCTGCGGCATTCGTAGGAATGGTGAAGTAGAATCTGAACCCATTGCTCACGATCTTTGTGCTTTTTTACCAAATGAGCGATTTGTTGGTGATTGGTGGCGTCTTCAATCTCTGCGTACAAGGCGGCGGAGTCGTCTGAAAGCGAGATGCGGTTATCTGCGCCAAGAGAAAGTGTGACGCATCGGCTTCTAATCGTGGGCAGAAGCGCAATGGCATTGTCAGCACCAAGAAAGAAGTGAGTGTGCGCCGGTGGCTCTTCCAGCGTTTTGAGAAGCGCATTGGCGGATGGGCCTGCGAGCTGCTCCGCATTAGAAATGATGACGATTCGTTTGTTTCCTTGGTGAGGAGAGTGCGCAAGAAGTGGAATGAGCCTCTGGCGGATGGCCTGAATGGGGATTTGCCCGCTTGCGCCTTCGCCTTCCAATTTCACGATATCCGGATGGACTTCCTCCTGGATGAGTCTACAGCTTTCGCAACTGCCACAACTTACTTTCTCTTGGCAGTTAACATCTTGTGCCACCGTTGTGGCTATCCTCGTTCGCAGCTGTGGGGTACCACCTGTGAGTAAATACGACTGAGCCAGTCGGCTCTTGGCGGCGGCGTTACGCAGCTTAGCTATGGCCGTGTCGTGGTTCACAAGCGCAGCCTAACACACAACCAGGCTTGGATTTAAAGCAAACACATCGTAGTCTCAGCGCAATGAACGTTGATTCAAATAGTAGTTTTCGGGCTGTCGCCAAAACTGGTGTGATCTACGTGACGACAGAGGCGCGTCGGCAAGGTTTCGGAAGTGATGACGACGTTTGGGCCAACTTGGGGCAGGGCATGCCCGAGACTGGAAATTTTCCGGGGGCGCCGAAGCGTTTGTCGGAAATACCACTGTTGGAAGGCGATCTCGAGTACGCGCCGGTTCAGGGGATCAACGAGCTTCGCGAGACGGTAGCGGCGTACTACAACCGAACCTACCGGAAAGGCCAGGGGTCGCAATACACTGCGGCTAATGTTGCCATCTGCCCGGGAGGCCGGTCTTCGCTCACTAGAGTTGCGGCAGCGTTAGGCAAGATCAATCTTGGACACTTTCTTCCGGACTATACTGCTTACGAAGAGCTGCTTGATCTGTTTCGATGGTTCACCCCAATTCCCATCGCGTTAGAAAGAGACCGCGGCTACACCTTTACGGTAGACGAGCTGAGACGAGAGATTCTCGGCCGCGGGCTAGGGGCTATTTTGGCATCCAATCCTTGCAACCCTACAGGAAAACTCGTCGGTGGCGACGACATGCTCGGTTGGGTAGAAGCCGCAAGGGAACTTGATTGCGCACTGATTTTGGACGAGTTTTACTCTCACTACATTTGGCGTCCCGACGTCGCCGCGGGTGGAGGAATGTCAAGCGCTGCGGCGTACGTCAAAGACGTAAACCGCGACCCTGTTGTGATTATCGATGGTTTGACAAAAAATTGGCGTTATCCTGGGTTTCGAGTGACCTGGATTGTCGCTCCGGAAGCAACGATCGAGGCTGTCACGAGTGCTGGCTCTTTCCTTGATGGTGGTGGATGCCGCCCTATGCAACGGGCGGCGATAGAGCTACTCACGGAAGAGTATGTGTCCTCTGAGTCTAAAGCGATTAGAGAAAACTTCGGACTTAAGCGCCAGAAACTATTGGATGGTTTGCGTGATCTGGGGTTCATGGTTGACGTTCCACCAGAAGGAACGTTCTACGTGTGGGCTAGCGCGGAGCATCTTCCGGCGGGGCTCAACCGAGGTATGGACTTCTTTAAAGCGGCCCTTGAGAAAAAGGTCATCACGGTTCCTGGCGAATTCTTTGACGTAGATCCGGGGAAACGTAGAAGCGGTCGAAAATCTCGCTTCTCTAACCATCTGCGTTTTTCATTTGGACCGCCGATGGCTTCGATTCAACTGGCGCTAGAGCGATTAAAAGATGTCGTCCACTCCTACTGAAGCTCCTGGACGATTTCAAGCCATCATGCAAAAGGTGTGGTGGCTCCACAGTTTTGGGGCGTTGCTGTTTGGCGTCTTTGTCATGCTGTTTGCTCGTAAGGGGCTTGCCTACGCCGACAAAGTACTAGTCGTGCTCTTGGTTTCCTGGCTGCTCATGTTCGTCGCGCTACGATTTATTGTTGGTCCTGCAAACCGCAAAGATGATGAATGGGTCGCTCGCAAAGGCGTAAGGGTTGTCACCAATTACATAATCAAGCAGCTGTATCAGCAAATGTTCTTTTTCCTCGTGCCGCTTTATGCAGCCAGCACCACGTGGATGCTTGAGTCTTGGAACTGGTGGATAGCGCCACTGCTTCTTATCTTCGCCATTATTTCAACCATGGACTTGGTTTTTGACAATGTAATAATGGAAAGACGGAAGCTCGCCGCCGCCATGTACGGTCTGGCAATGTTTGGAGTGCTCAACGTGATGCTTCCACTTGTATTCGAAGTTACCCATTTTAGTGGGCTACTTGTAGCGGCCACCGCAACACCAATCTGCGTGGCACTACTTTCCTTTTCTTTGAAGCAGGTATTTAGTCCAGTGGGGATGGGACTACTTCTGCTTTGCACTGGTGCTACTTTGGCGCTTGCTTGGTTTGGCAAACACACGATTCCCCCGGCGCCGCTTTCCATGTTAGACGGCTCGGTAGGGCATGGTACCTACTCTAGCTATGAATGCACACCGCCCCAAAAGAGTGTCATTTCGTCGGCGCAGCTGGTGGGCCTACGGTGTGGTTCAATCTTAACGGAGCCCGGTGGCATCAAAAGCAACATTGTTCACGTGTGGAGTCTCGACGGCAAAGTCGTCCAACAGATCGAACCCTTAATTGTGTCCGGCTGCGAAAAAGAAGGTGTGGTCCACCGCTCCATGTTAGCCATCTCTTTGGCTGAAGAGGGGAAGTGGCAGTGCGAAGTAAGAACCACCCAAGGGCAACTAATAGGATCGATACCGTTTTCTGTGATCGAATAGAGATCTAGAGAACGTCGATATGAGTGTTGATCCAGCCGGATCCATCTGCTGCCAATGTTTCGATGTTGATTTGTTTGCCTGTGCTGGTATTGGCACTCGGAACCTCTTTTACGGTTCGGTACCTGTAGCTACCATTCCTGCTTAGATATTGTGTTTGACCATTTGCCAGTGTAGATGCCTTAGGATTCGCTCCAACAAAAGCTTTTCCGACTTTGTCAGCCTGCTCTCTCGTAAGAACGACAAATTTGTCTGAAAAAGTATCCATGAGCGTCAACTCTCTACTGGCTCCGAAAGCGTTGCGCATTTCAACGGCCATTCCATCTAGCTCAGAGTCAGCTTTTAAAATTTGCTTTCTTCCGAATAGGCCAGTGGGCCCGCCACCGGTACCGCCATCCATTTTTGCGTTGTAGGTCTTTTTTCCAACAGTTTCGCCACCAGCGCCAGCCAATTGCCGTTGCGGAAACATCTCGTCTACAAGTTTACCCAGCATTTCCAACGCCTCGTCCGTGAGGCTTGATAGCTGACCCATTCGTTGCCATGAAGCATGGAAAACTGACGTATCCAACTCCCTTTAACTGCAATTACATCGGCTTGACTGCACAAGATAGCAATTTTTTGGTTGTCTTCCTGATAGTAATTGTCAACTCTGGCTGAGGCTGAGGCTGAGGCTGAGGCTGAGGCTGAGGCTTTGTCTGCTCGCTCCTCATTTTTGACCCTAGGAGTTTTCAATCGCATCAAATTTTTGGAGTTTACAAAGGTGCTGCTGGCGGTAGTCCCGCTTCAGAACGGAACCGCGCGACGAACCATTCTGCATAGTGATGGCGGAACGTAGCGGGTGCAACACCTAATAAGAGTCTGATTCCCAAATCAATGCGCCGCTCTTCACTTGGAAGTTGTCGTGACCACGCGATCCAAGCTGGAATTTCAATCTCTTCATTATCTACTGCGAACTTGACTCGGATGTTTCTCCCTCGAGTCAGGTCCAACCCAACGGTTCCAATCGTGGCAAGTCCCAGACCATGTGGCGCGATGGACTTGATTGACACAGGTACGGCTACCTTTTTCCGTCCGAATCTTTTACTCGTTACGGATACTCCCATTTCGGCTGGCATGTCCCAGTCGAACCTTGGATAGCGGCGTTTCAGACGTGAAGATGAGATTTGTACATTTCCGGACACAATTTCAGCATATGGCATTCACCGTGCTGGATCTAGTTCATATTAAAGTGTTTTCTTCCTTACAGAAGAAAGCGTGCCTGACTAAATTATGTAGTGACTTTACTTCATTGTCGGTGTATATACTACATGAGCGAAGTTTATATAAACACTTAAATCCCCTGGAAACCTTATGCAACACACCTCTACAATGCGCCGACCACGTTCAGACTCTCAATTCCACTTCCGAGCAGGACCTTTGATGCTATGGTGCGCTGCAGCAATGACTTTGGTTCTGAACCTCGTCGATGGGCTTTTTACGATGGCGTTTGTAAGGACTGGTCTTGCCACTGAAGCCAATCCATTCATGGCGGTGCCGCTGAACTGGGGCAACATACACTTTATGGTGATAAAGCTATTGTTGGTCAGTGCTGGGGTGGTGCTGCTTTGGCAATGGCGCAAAAGGTCGCTTGCACGTCAGTCCATCTACCTGATGGCCGGAGTGTATTCCGCTATTGTCGTTCACCACTTTTGGCTAGTGACGTTGGTAACTGCGGCGTAGTACCAGAAGCCCCAACGCTAGCAAGAGTAGGGCCGTGGTGGGCAAGCGCTCACTCGCATCGCAGCATCCCGCCGGCGCAATGACTTCGCTGGCACCGAAGTCCAGTGGCGTGTGAAAGTTTCCGGTGTTCCTTTCGTCGTGATGGAAGTTTGGCCAGTCTACGCGTCCCTCTGTTTTTCCAGTGGTGCGCCATACGAACACGTCACCTTCTCTGGTAGCTGCCGCAACTTCGAGCATTCCGTCGCCGTCGATATCGCCTAGAGCTGGCGCTCCAATAATCCATCCTCCGGTAAACTTAGGGAATCCGCCTGCTGCGGTACCGTCAACATCCCACGCACGCACGTAGTAGCCGCCAGATCCGGAAATAACCTCAGGCTTTCGGTCGCCATCGACGTCCGCAATGGTGGGGTTCATGAAGAACTGATGATCGTCGACACGTTGTGGGAACCCGTTCATGTAACTTTCTGTTTCAATGTC
Organism: Deltaproteobacteria bacterium; assembly: GCA_020630875.1. GTDB lineage: Bacteria > Myxococcota_A > Polyangia > Haliangiales > Haliangiaceae > JAHDIH01. The sequence continues at coordinate 361,158 of JAHDIH010000005.1, forward strand.
CCAGGCCGATACTTGGTGGTCAAAGTCGATACGCTCTCCGCCGAATGCAAATGCCGTCGCATACTGAAGACCTGCAGTCCCCCACACAATATCTCCTTTGCCGTCGTTGTTTAGGTCTCCAATGCTTCCGGAGCTGATGGTGACGAAAGAGGGGGTGTCGTTTGATGAGGCAAGCGGGCCGCCGGGGCTTCCGGTCATTATTTTTACGACCTGTCCCGCTCCGTTGTACACCGTAGGGAGCGATGCTATAGCAGAAGACACCACTTCTACGATGCCATCGTCGTCTACGTCCACCAGCGCAGTGCTATTAGGCATTCCTGTTCCCACGTACGGAAGCACGCCAGGAGACGTATCAAAAACAGGCCAACCGTCTACAATAGTTCCGTCGTGGTTGAATGCGTAAAGTCGGGTTGATCCGTTGTAGTCCTCGTTGCTTCCGCAAACGATTTCAGGTTTACCGTCTCCGTCTATATCACCGACGGAAGGGGTTTGTATGGAACGTCTGCGTTGGTCGCCACTACTTAACTCCGCGGGAAAGCCAGGGGCTTGATCGCCATCGTGGGTCCAGGCGTACAAAAATCCATCTAAACCAGCGACAATAATCTCTAGGTTTCCGTCTGCGGTAATGTCTTCCAATACTGGCGCTCCAAAGATCCCTCGCTCGATGGTATGTTGCGCATCTGTGGGGCGCGCATTTTCCGCGAACGTTCTCACTGGAAAACCATCACGTGGCGTTCCATCTGCATTTAGAATATGCACCGAACCATCAAGTGTTGTGACGACAATACTTTTTGCTTCTCCTTGCTTAATTGCGCCAACTCCGACCGCGCCCATCACCGCCGGGGCCACATTGGCATCCATGCCTCCGCTAGCAAAGGCGCTACTAGAAAGTTTGTTTGCCGGATTGGCGGGATTCAACGAATCAATGACTCCTAGTTTAACGGGAAAACCAGCGCGTTGGTTTCCGCTTTGATCGTAAACATGAACCGTCCCGGCCGAGTCGGCTACAATCAGCTCCATAGCGCTGTCTCCGTCTAAATCTGAAAACGTGGGAGGCGACTCTACGGAAGCAGGCAATTGGATGGGATATCCCTGGAGGGTGTCGGCATCGTGTCTGACGTGAAACGCCCGCCGAATGCGACCCGTAGTTTTATCTCTTGTCGGGTCAGATGAATTCAAGGTTACTCTTATCCTTACCGTAACCATATAGCGATTGACGTCTACATCAGGGATCGGCATGGGAGGATTGTCGATGTTGAGCTCTGACGTATTTAGCGTCGCGATTTCACCTTTTATGGGCGCAGTTTGATTCTCAGCGGATGCTATGGTCTGCCAGTCGCTCGGTGTTGGTTCTATTCCGGCAGCCCACTCCACAACATAGTCATAGGAGTCGAAATACTCGGTTCGGTAATCGATTTCACCAGTAATGCTCAAATTGGGAGTTACTGCAGGATCTACCACTTTGTACCACCGAGGTTCGATAACATCGACCACTGGAGGAATGCGCTTATTCATCACAGCTTCCACCGCATTGCCTAGGTTAGTTCGGCCGTAGCCAAAACGCTTCTCCCATCCCTCGTAAGTGATGTAGCGGCTTGGGTCGTTAGCATCTTGCGGGTCGTAAATGTCGTCGACGGTTGTCAGCATCAATTGTTTTACTTCTTCTCCTAACAGCACACGGGACTGGAAAACGTCTGTTAGGGCAAACGCGTTGTCTTTAGGCGCGATACCTGCCTCTAGCGCGGCACCGTACAGAAGTCCTGCCATTCCTCCCGCCAAGGCGGTGGCTTCTGAGGAACAGGCGGACGCCGGTACCGACAATTGAAGGTTGGCGCCATAGTTGGTGCAGTTGTTGAAAGCCAGGTAAGACGTCGCGTTGTCTCGATTGACGTTATTGTAAACGTTCGCGTGAACGTAGATGGTATGATTGTACGAGCCAGGGAGGTTGGCGTGAAAGCTGTTTTCGTCTGCGGCTGACGCTACAAACGCAAGTCCTTCTTTCCACGCGTAGTCGATAGCTTGCTGCGTAGCTTGGCTGCCATTGATGGTTCCAAGCGCTGCTTCCAACACGGTGGCCCCACTGTCCACCGCAAAAGCTACTCCCATCGCAAAGTAGTTCGAGTCGGCCACAAAACTATCTCCAGCTCGAATCATTAGGAGACGGCAGGTAGGGCATACTCCGGCTTTGCCGATGCCGTTATTGACTTCAGAGGCCGTACCACTGGCTTGCCCGGTGCCATGACCGAAGTTAGTTTCATCGAATGCATCGTTGTCGTCGTGGAAGTTATCCCAGCCTGAGATGTCATCAATCCATCCGTTTAGATCTTCGTCTCCTCCGTCGGAGTAAAGCAGGATCAAATCTTGCGGGTCGACGATTCCGTTTCCATTCATGTCGCTGAGGCCTGCGTGGCAAATCAGTGTGGCAGATGGTTGCTCGTGGCCGGTGGCGGTCGTGTAGTCTTGCACGTTGAACGTCCCGTCACCGTTGGCATCATGGGGATCTGCTGTATTTACGCCACAAGCCGGACTTGGGACTGGTAGCTCCCCACGGTTCAAATAAAACTGATTGACGAGATCCCTATCTCCCCACCGGATGCCACTGTCGGTAATGGCCACGATGACTTTGGTGGAACCAAGCGTTTGCATCCACGCTCGGTCCGCGTGCAATCCAGAGCCGATGGACTTCTCATAGTCGCTGACCTTTTCCTTGTTGGCCTCTGGAATAAAGCTGAACAGCGACCATTGCCCGCCGTAGCTCGGGTCGTTGGGCCAATTGGCAGGTTGCGACAAGTCATCACCAGGACTTGGTGGCCACGCCGCATGAGCAGACATGGAAGACGAAATTAGAAGTGCGAATACAACCAGTCTCATAGCAGGACTATGCATCACAGGCTGAGGTAGCAAAAGCGGGGGGGGCGATTGGTTTGGGATTTTACAGGAGCCTTGTGTTTTGGTCATGCCAAATGAGCTTGCGCTAACGACGCCAACAACGGTATTTAGCAAGTAGTGGGCAAAGATAATAACGAAGCTTCTGCGGCAGGCCGCGGCGCGGCATTTATTGCCGGAGCAAAAGTCTATTTCATGTTGGTGGGGCTTGTGACTGAGCTCATCCTTCCAAACGTGCTTGGCAATGCGGTTTTTGGGGCATGGCATTTGGTTAAGCTGACGGTATCGGTGGTCAATAATGTATTGATAGCGGGAACCATTCAAACGCTGTCAAAATTCGTAGCGCCATCAGAGAAGCTCGCAAAGAACTGGCATGGTGCGGGGCTTCGAATGCACGGATTCATTGGTCTACCTCTTGCGATTCTATTTATTGTCCTAGCCCCACTTATCGGTTGGTTTTTCAAAGATCCCACCAAAGTAGGGCCGTTGATGTTGGCTGGTACAATCATCGCCCTGTATTCTGGCTATGCGGTTTTTGTTGGGGTTGCCAACGGACAGCGGCACTTCCATAAACAAGCGCTGCTTGACGTCTGTTTTGCAACGTTGCGTTCCGGTCTCATTATTGGACTGGGGGCGGTGGGGCTGGGACTGTACGGAGTGCTGTCGGGGTGGGTATTTGCTGCTGTAGTTATTGTCGGAGTTGCTTCTGTGGTGGTGGGGCGTCCCGCTAAACCGACGGAGGAGACCCCTTCGCTGCCCATGGCAAAATTTTTGGGTAGTGTGGCACTCTATTTATTGTTGCTTAACGCTCTGATGATGATCGATACGGTACTTTTAAAACGTTTTGCAACTGACATGTGGCTTACAGGAATGGGAGGCGAGTCAGCATCGGACTTCGCAGACAATATGGTGGGGTATTACGGTAAAGCGGGCAATCTGGCGAGGATTACCTATTCTGCACTGATTGCCGTAACGTTTGTAGTGTTCCCACTGATGTCAAAAGCAACTTTCGAAGCAGATCGCGTACGTACCGCATCTTACGTGCAAGGGACCCTTCGGTATTCAATGATTCTTGGCGCATTACCTGCCATCGTTTTGATGGCAAATCCCTATGGAATTATCAACGTAGTTTACAAACAAGAGAGCGCTACTTTTGGAGAAACCGCGTTGCTAGTTCTGGCCGCAGGCTATCTCGCATTTTCTATTTTCGCGATTGGTGGAGCCTTGCTGAACGCTGCGGGAGAGACGCGCAAAGCAATTGGCTGCGGACTGGTCGCGGCAATTGGCGGTGTGGTCTTAGGGTTTGTGCTCATTCCAAGCGCCGAGTCCCCCCTTGATCTGTTAAAAGTTACTGCAGCTTCCATTTCTGTGGCAATGGTTTTAGGGGCCGTCAGTTCGCTAGTGGCAATGCGGAAGAGTTTTGGTGCCACAATGCCCATTGCAACCCTGTGCCGCGTTCTAGCATGCGCGGCCGGTGCTGTATTCTTGGGGCAACTGTGGAAAACTAGCGGCCTTGTCATGACCTTGGTAGAATGCGTCTTGGTGTCGGTAGTCTACGTGTTGCTTCTTTGGGCAACTCAAGAAATTGGTAAACAAGACTTACAAGAAGTCTTACGACTGCGAAAACGCCAAGAAAGTCCAAAATGAAAATCTTAATCTTATCTTTCTTCCTGGTTTTTGCAGGGTGCATGTCAAAAATCCAAAAAGCACCGTTATCTGAGGCGGTTCGCGATTACAACGACTCCATCCGCTGGAAACGTCATATTCGGGCGGCCTCTAAGGTCAAAAACACGTTACGCGACCAATTCATGGACCACATGACCGAGATGGAAGAAGATATTTTAGTCCACCACTATGAGGTCATTCGCGTTCGCTTCAATAAGCCAGGAGATCAAGCGAAAGTGCACCTTAAGGTAACTTGGTTCAAAGACTCCGAAGGGACACTGCATCGCTCTCATGTGGTTCAGGATTGGAAGATGGTTGGGCCAGCGTGGATGGTTGATGCACAGCATCATTTGAGAGGCAAAGATTTACCTACCACCGAAGCTTTGGCGCCAATGGACAAACAGTCCCCTATGAATTTTGACGCAGATGCTAAAAAAGACGTACAATCTAGACAGGGTGGGAAGTTCTGAAGAATTCGTAAGCCGTGCTCGTCATCATTTAGCGAGAGGGCAGGTCGATGAAGCAATTCGCATTTGCCGGTCAGGGTTAAAACGAAACGGCGCATCGGTTGCCGGTAGGTTGATGTTGGCTGAAGCGCTTAGAGAAGACGACAATTTAAACGAGGCACTGACTCATATCGGTACGGCGCTATCGCTCGATCGTGACAATGTCGAGGGGATTATTCTTCAAGCAGAAATACTGCTGGATAACGGTGAGCCTGAAACCGCGCATCGTGTGTTGGATCGCGTATTCGCGTTAGAGCCAGCAAACAGAAGGGCAAGCGTTTTGCGAAAGCAAGCGTTGGGCAGGATGACGCAATCAAGCTCATTTGATGATCCTCGTGATGGGACGATGGAGCTTGAGATCCCATCCCTTGGGAATGCTTCGGACATGGGACGCATGCGCCCTTCGTCAAACTTTGACGATGAAGCGACAAGAGTAGCTCCTGGCGCGGCGTTAAAAGACGAGCGAAGGATGAGCGACCGGATTTTTGACAGTCCCAAGCCAAAACGTCCAGCTCCGCCACCGGTAACGGGGCGTCCGACCGTACCTGCGGCAGAGGAGGAGTTTCCTTCGCTGGCTCAGAAACCGCGTAGTGGTAATGCGACACTTGGAAAAGTTCCACAGCCCAAACAGAAGCCACCAAAGGTAGCGGCTCCTCCCCCAGCCAGCGTTGGAAGCGGGGTCGGCGGCAACGATGTGGTCGATGACTTATTTGCTGATGGCGACGATGATATGATCGCACCACCTCCACCTAAGAAACAAAATTCGAGAATGGAGGATACGAGTCAGCGCAAAGCTGCTCCCGAAGCAAAGCCAAAGAAAAAGACCAAGGGGCGCGAAAGCAAAAGAGCTCGTACGGCATTACCACCAAAGCGGAAAGCATTTCTTGGCAGCGCCGTGCTTGTTGCGGTTGCCGTGAGCATTGTGTTGGGGATTCAAATTCGTTCCTGTCGTACAGGCGCGAAGGTTGATGACGTAATCGCTTCCGCTGACAAACAAATGGCGGTGGATACGTTTGAGTCCTTGTTAGCTGCGGAGGAAAAACTTAAAGATGCGGTAGAGCTAAGTGAGTCAAAAACAGTGGCTCGGTTGGCTTTTGTCAAAGCACGTCTCAGGGTGGAGTATGGGGAAGCTCGAGACAAGCCGAAGAAAATGGGAGAGGGCCCTTTGTCTCAAGCCGCTGCATTGCTTTTCGCTTCGGAAGATGGAAGTGCGCAATCAGAAGCTCTAGCTGTCGATTCGAAAGCAAAGCCTGAGCTACAATACGCTGCAGCTCACTACTTTCTGGCCAATGGGCAAATTGGCAAAGCCGAGGAGGCTTTTGATGCCGTGGTGCGGCAGACCCCTGGCGAAAGTTTGATTTCTCAGGCGTCGGCGTTTCATGGCTTGGCATCTGCTCATTTAGCAGCAGGAAAAGATGCTTCCGCGGCGACCAATTTATCAACCGCACAGAAGTTTCAGCCAAAAAACAACCTTATTGCGGTTAGCGCTGCCGAGGTTGCTTTGTTGACGGGAACTGCCGAAGCGAAACTGGCGCTTTCAAAACTTACTGGGAAACAATCACCGAGAACGGCTCTCAAGGTCACGCTACTCAATGCGCGTATCGCTGCCGCGGAAGGCGATGCAGAAAAGTCCTTGAAGCTTGTCGGGCAGCTCAACCCACAGCGCATTGGGAAGAGAGAGCTCCTTACCACGGTCGGCTTGCTTGGGCGACTTGGCGAAACCAGTCTGCTGAATACATTTGTTAACGCTGGGGTTCAACGTTTCGGTACGGACAAGTCGTTTGTAGCTGGAATGGGGACCATAGCGGTCGCGGCTGGTGAGCTGGAAGTAGGTCGCACCATTGCCAAATCGTTAACGGAAAAAGACGGAGGAAGCGCGTTGACGCTGTTGGGGCAGGTAGCGCTTGCCGATCAAGAATACGACGAAGCTCGAAAACATTTAACCGCCGCGTCTAAACTGCCAGAGTCGAAAATGGCTGCTTTGGTGGCTCTCGGCGAGCTCGAGCTTGCCACTGGAAACCACAAGGAGGCCATTAAGAATTTGTCCGCCGCGGACCAGCTGACTAACAGCGGCTACACACTTCTTGCAAAGGCGTACCGTCTGGACGGCAATATTGCTAAAGCCGAGAAAACGTTGAAGAACGCTGACCAAGAAGCGCCGGAAACGCAACGCGAGCTAGCTTATCTGTCCATTGCTAACGGTGACTGGGGCCAGGCAAAGACTCACTTTAAGTCTTCCATCGAAGGAGGAGGGGATAAGCAAAAGATCGAGTACGCCAAGTTCCTATTCAATATCGGCAAGGCGGCAGACTCCCTCGAAGTACTCGAGCAGATAGACACAGAAAGAACTCCGAACGTTTTGGCGTTTAAGAACGAGGTATTGTCGTTCCAAGGGCACATTACCCCAAGGGCTTCCGAAACCTTAGAGCTTGCTAGAAAACAAAGCGCTGCGGAGCACTTAATTCAGCAAGAGGCAGGGCGTAATTTCGCAGCTTCCGGTTCACCTTCGCTCGCGTTCTCCGCGCTGGAAACCTCCCTTGCCGAGAAGTACACCACTCAAGCTGCAGAGCTCGCAGCGAAGTCGGCATTAGCCGTGGTGAACGACAAGGCCTTTGCTAGTTTACTCACCAAACTCAAAGCCAAACTAGGCGCAACTCATCCGCGCGTGGTAATGCTGCAAAGTCGTAGCATTTTAATTGAAAGTACGGAGAAGGCGCTGAAAAAACTGTCGACGATCGATACCAGCAAGTTGTCTCCGCTTTTACGTGCCGAGTATTATGTCCTGCAAGGGGAAAGTTACCAAGGCGGTGAAAAGTACGCCGCGGCAATTGAGAGTTATCAGTCCGCGCTCAAGTTAGCGCCGGACTACTTTGATGCCATCCGTGGTTTGGGTATGGCGGCATTCGAATCTGGAAATCTCGAACTGTCCCTAAAGATGAGGCAGCGGGTAGTAAAAGTTCGGTCGGCTGATCATGAGTTGTGGTTCGAACTTGGCGAGACCGCGCACGGTGCCGGCAAAAAGAAAATTGCCAAAGATGCGTTTAGGCGAGTTATTCAGCTCAGTGCCGAAAGCTCTGAGGCCGAGGCAGCTCAGCAGTTACTCGCGGACTTGTAGTAGCTACTCTTCCACATGAGACGGAAGTAGTCGCGTTTTCTTCTCGCTGAGAAACGCGTTACGTATCGCTTTTTCCTCTACTTCAGCCTTCTTTTTGTCTCGTCGTCTTTGTATTACCTGCGACGTTCCATAGCCCAGAAGGCCAATACCCGCCACGCCTACGAGTGCTCCAAAGCCAGCTAAGTACGCCGAGTTGATAAACCACCATCCCATGGTTGTTGATATGGTTCCAGCAACGACAAGTTCAACACCACTTTGCTTGGTGTGTTGAATTTTTAGCGCCAGTGAGGCATCAGACGTTACTTGCGCTACTTCTGATTCGCATCCTTCGCAGCGTGTGCTGTCAGTATGCCTGTGAGAGTCGCACAGCGGAACGTTGCAGCGCTGACAGTATTGATGGCTATCTTTGGTACAGTATTGGCACTTAAGCGTGTCATTTCTGTACATGCGACCGGTTGGCCTTACTTAAAGCAAAGCTACCGCGGCTACGATTAAACCTAGAACCACCACACCAATTCCCGCAATAAGCGGTACATTGGGGCCCGTAGAGTCGCCGGACTTTGCCTCATTACCATCGGGTTCTAGTATTTGGTGCAATGACTCGAATGACGTGTCAGGCTCAGAGGCAGCTTTTGGCCCGTCTCCAAAGTTGAGCGGTGGCGGGGAAGCATCTTGGCTCTCCATCCCAAAGTCCGAGGCCCATGCCGACGTGTCGATAAAGCTACTAGGATCTAACTGTTTTGAACCTTCCGCTAACCGTTTCTCTGTAGGAGAGTTAAGTAGCGAGGTAAGCTTTTGCATCTCTTCGGTAATGAGCGCATCAATCAGAGAGTTGCTTTGTTGTGATGTGGCGACCTTCGCTTTTTTTCCGCCCTTTTTTTGCTCGTCTCTTACGACCTTGGCAATGTCCAGAGCAGTTACTTTCATTCGGCGGCTAAATAGATAATGAGCCAGTGCATCACCAAAATCCGCCGCTGTTTGAAAACGTTGGTTTGGATCTCGAGCAAGGGACTTGCGGACTAAGTCCTCAAGCTCCGGCTCAACGTCACTATTAATGGCGCGAATGGAGGGAATGCGAGCTTCACGGACCATCATTACGGTTTGATAGTCCGACTCTCCAACAAACAAACGTTTACCGGTCAACAATTCCCAGAGTACGACCCCTACGGAAAATATATCTGCTCGGGCGTCTACAGGAAGTCCACTGGCTGCTTCAGGCGACAGATAAGAAAATTTTCCTTTAACTACGCCAGGATCTGTATCCTCTACTTGGCTGCTTGCTTTTGCCAAGCCAAAGTCTACGACCTTCACCTCACCATTGCGAGATAGCAGAATGTTAGGTGGAGAAATATCACGGTGGACGATATTAAGCGGTTCCATCGTCTCAGGGTTTTCTAAGTTGTGTGCGTAGTTGAGACCTTTGCAAGTCTCCAGCATGATGTAGATCGCATGGCCAATACTCATGCGACGACGGCGAGTTTTCATTCGTTCCATCAAGCGCTTCAAGTTCACGCCGTTGACGTATTCCATCACCAAAAAATAGGTGCCATCCGCCATTCCGATATCGAATACTTGTACGCAATTCGCGTGTTGCAAATACATCGAAAGTTTCGCTTCATCCAAGAACATCGTAACGAAACGTTTGTCCTCGGTTAGACTTGGTAGAATACGCTTAATCGCAACGGACTTTTTGAAACCTTGAATTGACTCCGCAACCCCACGAAAGACTTCCGCCATGCCGCCTTGATCAAGACGTTCAGTTATTGTGTAGCGGTCGCCCATTAATGCAGTGTACTCCTACATTACTAATGTACCAAGAAATGGGCGTTTAATCACTAATTTCCGCATCTGCGCGATTGTTCAGTGTCGCGATGTGTAGGTTGCTATCAGATGAACTGCGATGAGCCAAGAGCGAACTAGCCAGCAGCTTTGGTTGATTCAACAATTCTCGGACGGCAAGCCGTTACAGCCTCGTCGTCTACCACACACTCAACGACATTATCCATGGATGGAAGCTCGTACATTACATCGAGCATAAGCTCTTCCAAAATTGCTCTCAAGCCACGGGCGCCGCTGCGTTTTGCGCGCGCTTGCTCCGCTATGGCACGAAGCCCTTCATCGGTAAACGTTAACTTCACATCTTCTAGTGAGAAAAGTTTTTGATATTGTTTCGTAAGTGCATTTTTTGGGCGCCAAAGTACCTCAGACAAGGCATCTACGTCGAGCTCATCACAAGTCACCACTACTGGTATTCGTCCGATAAATTCTGGGATGAGGCCGAACTTGATCAAGTCTTCAGCTTTAACCGCGGAACGAAGTTGGTCTTTGTCATCGGTCGTTTTGGTTATGTCGGCTCCAAATCCTAAGCCATTTCCACCCATCCGTTTTTGAACGATATCTTCCAGTCCATTGAAGGCACCGGTGCAAACGAACAATATATCCGTAGTATCGATTTGAATTAGTTCTTGTTGAGGTCGATTGCGACCGCCTTCGGGACTAATCGAAGCAGTTTTGCCTTCCAGGAGCTTCAACAACGCTTGCTGAACGCCTTCGCCTGAAACGTCTCTGGTTGTCGAGGACGAGCCTCCGCGTCTTGCAATTTTGTCGATTTCGTCAATGCAAAGTATTCCGCGACCAGCCTTTTCTACGTCTCCTCCAGAAGCGCGGAATAGTGTTTTGATTACGCTCTCCACATCCTCTCCAACGTAACCTGCCTCGGTCAGCGTGGTGGCGTCGGCTATCGCGAAGGGAACATCGAGTTTTTTGGCTAGCGTTTGAGCGAGCAGTGTTTTACCACAGCCAGTGGGGCCGATTAAAAGGATGTTTCCTTTTTGAACTTCTACTTCTGAAGATTTGGCTCGAAGGCCCAAACGCTTGTAGTGATTGTACACCGCGACTGCCAGTGCTCTTTTCGCTCCACTTTGTCCTACGACGTAGCGATCAAGATCGATGGCAATTTCTTTGGGACTAGGGTAACGCGGGCGCTCGGTGGTGTCTTCTCGGTCTAAAATTTCGTTACACAATGTGACGCATTCGTCGCAAATAAAGACTCGTGGTCCGGAAATCAACTTACGTATTTCATTGCGTTCTTTTGCGCAAAATGAGCAGCGAAACTCTTCCATCCTCTTTATTGTGGCATACGAGAACTAGTTGGGCAGCATTTGAACGCAATAACTTTATCATTTAGTCGGTTGACTCTTGTCGTTAAACCGCCGACATATAGTGTACATGCAGGTGTTAGTGCTCTCCCCATCAACAGATGATGAAGATGGGGCAAAACAGCGTTTGAGGCGGCTTGGCTGCCAAGTGCTCGAAAGTACGTATCTCACCGTGGACTCTAATGCCCTGAAACAGGCTGATTTAGTAGTTCTCGACGGTGGGCGGTTCCCGCTGCCGGCGTTAAACTGGTTGGCTCAACAGTCCAAAATTGACTTAGAAGCTCCTACCATTTTGTTTGTCTCGGATACTGTCGTGTCCCGTCTTCCTGTGGATGGACCGTACGACGAACTAGTCGTTCTGCCCGCTAGCGACGCAGAGGTTTATTGCAGGCTGCGACGAATCGACTGGAAGCACGCAGCGTACATCTCGCCAGAAACCATCAAGTTTGGGCTCCTAACTATAGACCGAAGGGGACGCGTGGCATCGGTGGAGGGCCAACCTTGCCCTTTGACTCCTCGTGAGTTTGATTTGCTTTGTTTCCTCGCGACAAGGCCAGGCCAAGTTTTCAATCGTGCTATGTTACTTGATGCTTTGTGGGACCATACCTATGAAGGTGGCGATAGAACGGTAGACGTTCACGTCCGGCGGTTGCGCGTCAAACTTCGTTCTGCCGGACATTACCTCGAGACGGTACGCGGAGTGGGGTACAAAATTGTGGTTCCTTAAAGAAACAAACTCGCTATTTCGAAGTAGATGACAAGCCCTGCAACGTCCAATACCGACGCGATAAATGGGGTGGAAGAAACCGCCGGGTCAACCTTAAGTTTTTGCAGCAGGAATGGAATGCCGCTGCCCACAAGGGCTCCCACAACAACCACGACAAACACCGCTCCACCCATCACAAGCATCATTGCACCGCTACGAGTTGTTTCGGTTAACCCAATGCGGGCCACTCCTACGGCCGCCAACAGCAATCCTAAGATGGCGCCGACTGCGACCTCTCTAGCCAGCACCTTTGTTGCGTCACTGGCGGTTGCTTTACCCAGAGCCATGGCTCGAATTACTAGCGTCGCGGATTGCGAGCCGGAATTTCCGCCTGACGAAATAATGAGCGGAAGAAACCAAACGACCATTGCAGGAAGCAGAGAAGCATCATGGTAGGACTCGAGAACGCTGGCAGTCGCAATTCCAGCGAGAAAGAGTGCTATTAGCCAAGGGGCGCGCGCTCGCACGAGCTCCCAGATCGAGGCATCCATGTACGGGGCTTCGAGTGGATCGATCGCTCCCATTTTTTGCGCATCTTCCGTGGCTTCTTCTTCAACCACATCCAGGACGTCATCTATCGTAATTATCCCAATAATCTTATGATTTTTATCGACTACCGGCAGCGAAAGTAAATCGTACTTAGCCATAGTTTGAGCAGCAATTTCTTGATCTTGCGATGCTTCTACGGTGATTACGTACGGGTTCAAAATCGTATCAATACTGCGACCGGCTCTCGCCGTTACCAAATCGCTAAGGGAGATAACCCCCAGTAAGGTTCCTTTCGGGTCTACCGCATACGCCTGGTATACGGTTTCCATTTCCTCTGCGTTATTTCTCACATGGTCAATGGATTCGGAGATGCTCATGTCAGCTTGCAGCGCGACGAATGCCGTAGTCATGAGGCCACCACAAGAGTCTTCCTCGTAGGACAGAAGCTTTTTGATATCTCGAGCTTGGTCTGGTGCCGACTTGGTCATGTCCGCAAGAAGCTGCATGCGCAAGCGAGCGGGAAGAATCCCAAACATGTCTGCGGCGTCGTCCGGTGACATCGCTTCTGCAATCAATAGTGCGCGAGAGGTAGAGCGTTGCGCGATTGAGGAAAATAGATGGATTTGTTTTTCTTGTTTTACGTGTTCTAAAACAGCCGTAACGGTTTCCTCATTCAGTGCCCTGAGGAATGTTTTTGCTTCCGCAGTTTCTAGTTCGTTTACAATATCCGCCATGTCCGCGGGATGAAGTTCCTCCGCCAACTGAGCAATTTGCTCTGGATGGTGATTGAGTGCTTCTTTTACTGTGGGCAGTAGAAGCTGTGTCGTCGACGACATACCTACGCGTACCAGAGTTACGCGGGATAAGTCCAGTTTGTTTAGTCTTCGATGGTTGCTGCAGTTGCAGGCCGAATGTGGTCCACCAGTCTGATGGACACCTTACCAAACGGCGAGTCGATTTGGATGAGCAAGGGCACTTGCGAAGCATCATCAGAGACATGCAGTGTCCAATTGCGCGGTTTCTTCTTTTTATTGACCGCGCCAGAGGCCGTCAACATATGCGACGTTCCCGAGAAGGTTCTCACTTGCCGCCTTGTACCGTTGTGTTCAACGTAGCTTTTACCAGTCGCTTCAATTTTGGACTGCCAAAGTCGTCGCCCCGCGTGAGTATAGGCGACTTGGGTAGTTCCTTTTTCTGGACTCCAACACCTGATTACCGACATAAAGCCAAGGCTGTCGTAGGTTCGTGAGAGGTCGGGGTAGCGCTGATGGCGTCGACGCATTTTTCCCGTCATTCGCGAGCGGACGAGCAACCCATGTTTTTCATGCCTTTTTATTTGAACGTAAAATCTTTTTTTACCGAACAGAAAGTCGCCATCAAGCAGTTCAATGTGGCCGGTTTCTTCATTGATACCGCTGGTCACATCATCTTTGACTACTTTGATGAGCTTCGCCGCCCCTTTGGACTCCATTGTAGAGTGGAATTTAGCGACTCTCACGCCATCGACAACGTCAAACCCCTTATTGGTCACCGTAGCTTCTGCTCCCGTGATTCCTGCTACGCTGATGGCGAAGGACATGTGCTCTCCTGGGACTAAACATACTTTCTCACCAAATGGGGTGTAGACTGGTTGCACCGGGGCCGTTTGATTCATTCCCTGACTCCCGCAAGCCGCCAAAATCGTAATCATTAATATTCCCCGCATAACCTTGAGACGACCTTGCAGCACCTAATATTCACTGTACCATAGGGCCACGTGAAGAGTACGAAAGTAGGCATAACCATTGGGGATCCTGTGGGGATTGGTCCCGAAATTGTAGAAAAGTCACTGTGGTCTACTGCGGCTGATGATGTAGTTATTTTCGGGCACAGCGAATGCTTGCCAAGGCTTGCGGGACGCTTTGATATCCGCTCGCCGGGAAGCGATATTTCTGGCATTGTCCATGGCCGACCGTGCATGATTTCCGCGCAGGCACAGGCGGACTACTTGGCCGACGCGGTTGTTGCGGCTAAGCAAGGCGAGATTGCAGCGTTGGTAACGGCTCCTATCAGTAAAACCCAAATCAAAAAAGCAGGCTTTGCATTTCCTGGTCACACGGAATATCTGGCAGATGCATTTTCAGTCGATGAGTTTGCGATGATGTTTTACTCGCCAAAGCTAATCGTTACTTTGGTGACGATTCATGAACCACTGGTCAAAGTAAGTGAGATTTTGACAAAGGAACTTGTAACGTCGGCGACTCTCTTGACCAATAGATCGTTGGTCCATGATTTAGGTATCGCAAGTCCACGGATCGGGGTGGTTGGTTTGAATCCCCATGCCGGAGAGGGCGGCTTACTTGGAAGCGAAGAGATAAGCATTATTGCCCCAGCGGTTCGAGACTTAATACACGCCGGTTTGGAGGTCTCCGGCCCGCTGGTTCCCGACGCCGCGTTCAGACAGGCTGCAAGCGGCAGCTATGACGCGGTAATCGCGATGTACCACGACCAAGGCCTCATCCCTATGAAGTTGGTAGCATTCGAAGAGTCGGTGAACGTAACGCTGGGACTTCCTATTGTTCGGACGTCACCAGACCATGGTGTGGCTTACGATATCGCAGGAATGGACAAAGCGTCTCCACAAAGTTTTAAAGCCGCACTGACCGCAGCCCGCACGATGTTAGAGCATCGCTTCAAGTCCCTCTGAAGAGGCGATGATTATCTGTCGTCCGTCGTTGTCGATGAGGTTCTTTTTTTTGAACTGAGCCAAGGTAAGAGATACCGTCTCTCTTGTGGCTCCGACTAAGTTAGCCAGTTCTTGATGCGTAATTTTTATTGCGATGCGGGTACCGCGAGCATCGTCCTGGCCATGAATGCTCGCTAAGTCTAATAGGCATTCCGCCAGCTTGTCGGGAACGTCGCGATAGATCAGGGTTTCCAGCTTGTGCCCAAAAACGTGGGTTCGGTTAGCTAGGTATTGAGCAACTAAAAAGGCGCATTGGCTGTTTTCTTTTAGAAAGCTCGAAAGTGCATTCGCCGGACAGGCTAGTAGAATCGATGCTGCAGAAGATTCGGCCATTTCTTGCCGAGGGCCAAGCTCCGCAAGGGCACTTTCCCCAAAAAGGTCACCGGCCAAACGGTATCCCAAGGTTAGTGCTTTGCCATCGCGAGTGACACGCGATACTTTCACCCGGCCGCTACCAACAAAAAATAAACTGTCGCCACTGTCGCCCGGGAGGTAGACGACTTTGCGTGCTTTTAGCTCTAGATATTCAATATCTAGCGCGAGGTTGGTGAGCTGAGCTTCTGTGGCATGTTGGAAGAACGGGATCCGCTGGAGATGCCACTGAATCTTCTTAATCGCCTCCACCGCATAAGTGTACCAAGGCTCGCATTACCCCACAAGAATGTTAGCTTGCTAACTCTTTTTTAGGAGCAAGAAGCAGCCAACTACTCCAGATATAAGGAGAAAAGCTACTAGAACTGGAGGCGGGGTGTATTGGTGGGCGACCAGTACGAAGGCGTTGTTAATGGCATGCATTGTCACGCATGGCCATAAACTTGCCGTGCGATGGCAGACAGTAGCAAAGAATGACCCAAGGAAAAATGTGGCAACTCCCTGAGGGATGTTGCCGTGGATTGCAGCGAAGGCAATGGAGGAAAGAAAGATCGCTCCCCAGACAGGCATGTATTGTTTGAGTCCGCGAAAGAGTAACCCGCGAAACAGGAGCTCTTCCGCTAGTGCCGGAGCCAGTGCAAAACACACGAGCCTCTCGGGCATGGACAGTGGAATATCAAAGACGGCCTGTTCGATGGCTTCTACCGACTCGAGCGCGTTGGGAATGAACGGGAGCAACCAATTTACAATCCAGGCAATCAATATCCAGAGACCAAATCCAGCCAGCGCCGCCTGCGCTAGTTGTGCTGGAGTGGCGGGGGCTGTCAACTCTCTGAAAAGAGGCCCACGCAGCGACAAGAATGCGATGACCCAAACAGAAACTACCGTCCAGAGTGCTAATGGGAGAGCACCCAACTCGTAGATGAGCCCCATGCCAGCAATCATCACCACTACGGCGACAACGAAAGTGATTAGTAGTCTAGTGGAGTTTGACTCGTTCAACCCGTATCCCTTTTTCCCGCAGCAGCGCGACAACGCTCCTCGGTCCAACAAGGTGACCGGCTCCAACCGCTACGAAAGCTCCCGCATTGAGTTTCTCTATTTTTGGAACCCAAGCCTTGTTTCTGTCGTCGAGAAGCTTTTTAAGCATGCCTTCATCCATTGTCGGGGAGGTGCTCATGACGTTCCACATCTTGTCTTCTGAGCCTATTTTGTAAGCGGCAATAAGCTCATCGCTGTCTTTTTTGATTGCTGCTGGATCCGCTAGCAATTCTTTGAGCTCACTCGCGCCGTACAGAGACGAAAGAAGGTCAATTTGCGAGTTGGCACTTTCTAGGTAGCCAACCGCAACGCCGGATTGCTTGGCACTTCGTTCAAGGTGCTGGTCCATCGGCGGGGTGGTCGGTAGTTGCGAAACGATTAACTGCGTGTAGGCCACAAACGGCTTGAAGCCCTGCAAGGCTTCTAGGGGAACTTTGGTCAGGCTCTGATATTGCTGTTTTTCAGAGTCGGAGATAGCAGAAATCCACTCGGAAGTAGCGATCGTTTTCTTACGGTCAACCTGGGAAAGATCCGCTTCCAATACAAGTTCGGTAGCACCTTTGAATATTTCGATCACTTTAGGTAATTCTTGCTCAACGTCCACGCCAATGTGAACGGTACCAAAAAGGTGAATGTCACCTTGGGGTAACTTGGCAGTCCAGAGGAATGGACCTTCTTCCAGCGTTTTTACCGCTGGTGTGGGCATAGCGACCTCTGGACTTTTGGTCCTTTGCGGGGCGCAAGCAGCGATCAGGGTGGCAAGGGTGAGCGTTATCCACTTAAAGTACATGGGACAAATTAGCGCGGCTGTAACCGTAGTCAACCCTTAGCTCAAAATTACTTACGACAAAGTTGCGATGGTGCCTGCAGACGGAGCTAGAACCTCTAGTTCACTCTGAAACCGAGGGGCCGATTTGGCTGTTTCCAGCGGTCGTGACAAAAACGCGATGTTTTCCAGTGGCAAGGGACTTGGGAAGCTCAACAAGCACCGAGTAGTTGCCGAGGTTGTCGCATTCCCCATGGCCTACCAACACGGCATCAGCTCCGTCGGCCTCTTGGGCAAGGTACACGTCGACCCGCAGGCCAGTCTTTTTTTCAGTCGACGTCACGGAGCCTTTAACGACAATGTCTTCCCCCCGGAAGGCTTCGCTGTCGACTGAGACGATTGTGATGGTGCTTTTCTTTTTCCCCACCGAATCTTTGGCTGTAATCTCGGGCAACCCGACGTCGGCTCTCGGAGAGGTTGCTTGATTGCTTTGGTTGCTGTCGGTTCTGGAGACCATCTTGTCTTGTTTTTGTTTGTCGCTGAGGCCTGTGACGTTGGGGCCTTGTAAGTCTGAGTAAGACGAACTCCAGTTCTTGGGGCGTGGAAATGGATCGCTGCCGCGCGAACGGTACATTGCTTTGTTTTGGGCATCTTTGATGTCAAGTTGAGACGCCGCCCCTCCCAAATCGATTCTTCCCCAGTTGCTTGTGGGCATCCAGACTTCAACAAAAGCGTGCGCTTCGTTTTGAACGTAACGAGTGGGGAGACCCAGATGACTTGCAAGAACAAAGAATGAGTAAGAGCGATGCCGACAAACTCCAGCTTGTTGGGAAAATAGATCAGAGAACAATGATCCCCTTCGTTGCAACTGTTTCGCTGAGAAAGCCCGATGATACGCAACAAGCTTATCCAAACCATCTCTTAAGTCGCTACTCGCCGATAGGCCAAGAGTTGCAGCAGCAGCACTTGCTTCTTTTGAAAGGTTGGCGGGAAGTTTGGCGATGCTGTCGGCCGGCGCTTGTTTACTTGCAGTTGCAAAAGTATGACCGAAAGGTGGTCGGGGAGAAAAGTAGTCGGCGGCTCCATCTACCAACATTACCACTCGTTGAGCTCCAGGAACCGTTTTCTTTGGAGTTACGAAATAGTTGCCCGCACGATCTTTAGTGAAGGTTAACCTAACTTTTGTCGCTGTTTCGTAAGAGCGGATTCGCATGCCTGGTGACACCGATGGTATTGGTGTCTTTCGTCCTTTTTTCATTTCAATGTCTAAAGTGGCCCAAAACAAGTCTCTGTCGTCGTCGTCTTGTCCGCCCACACCGATCTTTAACGTGGAGTCCAATCCTTTTTTCATTTCCCCGTCGGCGCCAATCTTGTCAAAAGCATCGTCTCGTTTAAATGGAGCGATCGATGGATTAAATACCGCGCGGTACGTCAGGGCTGGATCAACACCTGTTGAAGTGTCCATCGTCATGCTGTCGCTGCGTTGCGTGCGAGAAGAAGCATCTTTTCCCTCCAAAAGGTTTGGTTTTGGCAGGTAGTGTCCGTCGGTACGGATGGCATCGGGGCTACTGTTTGCGCCGGGCTTGGGACCGACAGTGGAATTCTCACTCCCGAGTAGTAACGGGGAGGGCACATCGGTATGAAGTGGTTTGGCGGAAGCAAACGCTGTCAATAGGGTCAATATTGCTACGAACCTTGGCACAAGCCAGTCTAGCATGGTGATAACGGCGCGCTAGTAACTTTATGGTAGTATCTGCCAGGTGAGGTTGGCACTGATCATTTTTTTCGTCGCTTGCGGTAGCAACGAGCCGGAATCTCGCACGGCAGAGTCTTCCCTTGAGCAAGGAGCCACAGCTGAAGTTACTCCGACTACGAACATTACGATCGGCGGAGGTTCTTTGAATTTGATTTCACGCGATTGCGATTCGGTTGCAAGTCACATGGCATCGCTGATCGCTCCAGTTTCAGGCGTACCTCGGAAAGTAGTGTCGTCGGCGTTTTCAAAACTTTGCCGCGACTACGACTGGCCGGAAAAAGCGAGGATTTGCAAAAGATCAGCGACGAGCCTTGCTGATCTTAGTCGTTGTCAGCTTCCTCCCACTCGCGGTATTTCTCCACGATGGAACGGCAGAAGCGTTGATTGCGACACGGTGGCTTCCTACGTCGTCGATGCGGTAGTTTGGAATCACTCTGGCGAACCTGTCGTGTCACAAAACTTGGTTGACGCAAAAGACGTAGAGAGAAGAAAACTAATGCGGGAATGCTCAAACGGTTGGAGTGTCGAAAAAAAGAAGTGCCTTCTGTCAAGCGTGTCGCTTGATGTGATGAGCGTGTGCTTTCTATTAGAAGACTAAAGCGCCTGTTGCTGTAGGAGGAACGTCATCATGTACGCTTCGGCGGTCTTTCGAGGGCCTGGTCGATTGTTCAGAGCACGCGACTTGGCAGCCCGCATTCTTCTACCAAACTCATTGTAGCAGCCGATGGCGTCTTGGCTGTTCGTACGAAGTACCCGATTTAACAGTTGGCTGCACCACGTAGGGCTGGCAACGGAAACGCCGCGCTGTTCCATCTCGCTTCGTACATAGCCTAATTCTTCGTAGGTTAACTCGAACAAGAACTCTTGAAATGCCGCGGCCTCCGCTTCTTCAACGTCGTCACGGGTGAAGAAATGCAGGAAGGAGTTAGGGCACCCTTTGGCAACCAACTCAAAGTACTCCGACGCTCCCACAAGAGACCCCATGGTTGGAAACGCGTTAGCTCTTGAGCTCCAAACCGCCTCAAGCATCGGACAAAAGTCAGCAATCGCCAACGAAGCGTTGTCCCATAAGGTGATGAGTTGTTTTGCAGCTTTCACTGCGACGTCGTTACCTCCAGGGAGTAGAGACAGAAGTACTTCTTGGCCCAGGAGCGTATAAATCGCGAGTCGTAGTTCCTTGTCAATCGAGTCGTTGATTCGTTCAGCTTGGTTAGGCTCTATGGCGTTAAGGGCGATAAGAGCCGTCCTCAAAAATTCGATTTTGGCAAAAAGGAAAGCGCGCGCTACTACCGCTTTACCTGGCAAATCCAAATTTAAGTCGAGATCGGGATGGCATAGGCGTTTGACAAGCACCTCCTTGGTGCGCGCCTGCCCAAAAAACGGACGGTCTTGAGCGAGTGGAATTTCTGAATCAAGAACGTATCCTAGTTCAATGAGCCTTCGCCATTGTCGTTTGATTACTTCAGAGTCTTTGGAAGACCACTGATGAATTTTTTCAAGTAGTAAGTCGAACAAGCGATTTTGCTCGGTGTTGAAGACGCCGAGCCTAATTTGTGCCGTGTTACTTTCCACGCTTAGCCTGCTTGATGAGCTCTGTAAATCTTGTTCCCGCGGAAGTCACTAACGCGTTAAGATCTGCGAGCGCGCGTACTCCCGGATGCGAGCGTGCGTTGAAGTCGGCATAGAGCACTGCTATATTTTTTTTGGCCAACGTGATTGGTACAATCACGTATTGACGGGGGGGAATTAGATTTAAGCTGCTGCAGAACTGAGCGTCTGATGAAGCCTGCCTTGTGATGGGACGCGGCGCGAGGGTGGCGCCTTGCATCCACACGGGGGCAAACATAGTAGTAGTTTCTTTCGCAATGTAGATAGACGAAGGGGCCACCGTTATTCCAGAAGCCATGTGTCCCTGTAGCGAGTCTCCGCGTACGACAAGAAACAGGGAGTGATCGAATCTACCCTTGCAGTAGCTAAGAATGGCTTTGATTACATCATCCCTTGTAGAAGCACTGCCAATTTCGTTTTGAGCTGACTCTTTAGTCGTGGTGGACTGAGGTGCTTTTGCCAAGTCAAGTGGGCTCGCCAGTTGCATCGTTCCTCTAGGACTGTAGGAACTTAGATCTTTTTCGACCAAATCATCGTCTAGCGTGGTCAAAGTAAAACCTTGGTTTGTCATCGTTTTCGGCTTTGGAATATCGCTTAGTGGCGACATCCCAAGCATCGTTTGTTTGTCTGTTGCAACATTTACGCTGTCTGCATCAAACGAAATATCCATCGATTTGTCTTCGTAACGCGGAGGAAGTGGGATCTTATAATACTGGTTCAGTTTGCGGAAAAGACCTACCTCGGCCATCACCGCGGGGACGACTCGATTCCCAATGACCTGCTCCAAGGAACGTACGGTAGCTTTTGAGTACGGGTCTCGCATGACGCAAACGATGGTTGGCTGAGGGGCCGGCGGAGCGGCGAGGGGAAACGCGTGAAACCGAGCCGCCGCTTGTTGCGAAAGTAAGATCAACAGCCCCTTGTCGATTTTGGACAGGTGACGGGACATGGCGCCAGGAACCTGATGCTGGATCGCCAGCGCGGCCGTGATGTCATCGATCGTTGCAAACCCGCAATCGATCAGATTGGTGCCAATTCTAGCACCACGTGATTTTTGAGCACCAAGTGCGGTTTGCAGTTGGGTCTTCGAGATGCGACGTTGCCGCAGCAATATTTCCCCAATACGCACCTTCTAAGAGTACCCTAATCTGCAGGTCGAGGAGAACTACCTTGGGGAACGAAATGGCAGTAATGCAATTTGCGATTTCGAAGGACCCACAGCTCGGCGAGCAACCATATTCCCGCTGCGAAGAAGGATAAGGTGAGGCGATGTGCGCCTGAAAAGACGAGTATCAACCCCACCAGCACACCACCGAGCAACAACATGCCGTCAGAGTGGGTGAAATAGTGCAGGCTTTTGGCGTTTGGTGTCACGATAGATTTAATCGAGTTGTAAAGAGTTTCTGCGTGGTCCTCGTCGTTGCCAGTGAGTTCCAGCTCCCCGGTGTAGCTGGCTAACGTGAGAACCACCGCGCCTCTGTCATCACCGCCGCGAATTTCAATAGATGTTTTGGGGAGTGTTAACTCTTCGTTTTCATTGCCATCAATCACGTAACGGGGCTTGTTGCGCGACCATTTTCGTACGGCCTCATCAAGCTGGGATAGAAGTTCTTGGGTGACGTGCATGGGAGGAATGTCTGCCTCCCATGTGTCGATTCCTTCTGTCACGTCTTCCACCAGGGGATCGTCGAACAATTAACGGTGTCAGGCAAGCGTAATTCGCACTTTCCATGATTTGGCGCTTTCCGATTCTTCCGAAATAGATAAGATTTACTCGTGATTGGCGAAGCGTACTTTTCTCAGAGCGGTAAGAAGATCCCATTTGTCGGGCGGCAACGCGAGCTGCAAGTGGTTCGAGATATTTCTATGCTCGCCCGATCGGAACGAATCTCGCAATTTGTTTCTATTACCGGGGCCAAAGGGGCTGGGAAATCTCGGCTGCTTCAAGAGTTGCACAAAGACCTCACCGAGCGCGACAAAAACATCGTAGTGACGCGAGCCACCGGCGGAGAAGGCGACATTCCTACCCAGTTGGTCAGAAGCCATTTCGATATTTATTTTCCTGCATGCAGTGCTGACGAAAAAGTAGAGCGAGCGGAAGCGAGTTGGGGAAGTATCGATGGGGTCACGCGCGACCTTTTGCTGGAGTGCCTTGGTGGTAATGGCAATCACGATACTATCTCGGTACTACGCGAACTTCGCGGCGATTACGCTAAGGTTCGAAGTCGTATTTTGGCAAAGTTTTTGGCGGCGCAAGGGAAACGATATCCATGGTGCGCATTAATCGATGATATCGACAAGGCTAGCTCACCGACGTGCATGGAGTTCTTAGACGAGTTGGCCCTTGCGGCTCGTGGGTTACCCATTTTGGCAGTTATTACGGCGCAGCCTTCATTTGCGAGCAGGCAAAAGTCATTTTTGGTGCAGGCGCAAGAGCACACAGGATGGATGCTTTCTCCATTGTCAGAGACGGACACAAGCAAACTGTGCCACATGCTTCTTGAGCAAAATCAGATAAAC
The DNA here is from genome assembly GCA_020630875.1 of Deltaproteobacteria bacterium. GTDB lineage: Bacteria > Myxococcota_A > Polyangia > Haliangiales > Haliangiaceae > JAHDIH01. The sequence goes on from JAHDIH010000005.1 coordinate 384,531, forward strand.
CAACAACTTACCGATGACGTGTGGGTGAAATGTGAAGGTAATCCTGGGTTTGTAGTTGATCTTGCGCACCGTTACCTTGCGGAGGGGGTGGTTGGTACCTCGGGCATCAATGCAAGCGCAATGCAAGCGACGCGATTGCCTCTGTCAGTGGAAGACGCAGTGGAAGCCCGTATTTCAAATCTAAGCGACAAACAACGTCGGGTCCTAGAAATGGGCGCTGTTTTCGGTAACGTTTTTTGGGCCTCAGCCATCGTCAGTATGTTTCGCCTCAGCGATGGTGGGCAAGCACGAAGTGGATCCTTTGAGGCAGAGCAAGACCCGTACAGCAAAGCGGTGTTAGCGATTGTGGAGGAGTTGGTAGATAACGACTACCTTTTGAGACTAGGCCGAAGCGACTCTATGATGGGGGACGACGAGCTCGTGTTCAAACACAACCTGGAAAGGCAGCAGATAAGCAGTAACACCGATGCTGAGCATCGTAACCGCTACTATCGGTGGGCTGCTCAATGGCTTGAGACCAGATCGGGCAACGAAGAACAGTACGAAGCCTTGGCCATCCTTCATCGTGAAGCTGGAGATGCGGCTTCCGCTGGACAGTTTTACTTGCAAGCTGGCGCTCGCGCAAAACAGTCCGGGCAAGTCGAAAGGGCAGTAACGCTTTATCGTCAAGCGGAAGAGATGCTTCCACCTGATCAAGCAGCATCAAGGTTTGAAGTCTATCGAGAGCTAGGGCTGTGTGAAGAACTCGTTGGTAACATGGACGCTGCACAAAAGCAGTTTGCCGCCATGGAGAGGCTGGCTTGGCTCTACGATAACGCCCCCAAAGGAGGAGTAGCAAAAAGCCGACTGGGTCAAATCGAGCGAAGTATGGGAAACCTTGAAGGGGGAGAACGCTACTTTGCTGCAGCAAAGATTCTTTTCGAAGGCAGTGGGGATAAACTCGGCAGTGCGAACGTCATGCTTGAGCATGGCAAGCTGTTACTCCTACGGGGTGATGTGAATGCCGCAATTACACTGATCGATAGTTGCCTGCCGATGCTTCGTGACTTCGGGCGTAGAGAACGTTTTGCACTTGCGCATTTGTATCTCGCACAAGCGTGCCAAAGCAGTGGTGACTACCGTAAATTCGTTGAGCATCTGGCGGAGTCGATTCGATTGCAATCCGATCTTAGCGATCGATTTGGTCTCATTCGATCAATGCTTGCGATGGCAGATAGTAAGTTGGTGGTTGGGCAAATTCATGATGCGAGGGCCCATTTGGACCAGTGCATCGGTCTTGCAAAGTTTGTTGGCGACCGGCGGGCGGAAGCTATGAGTAATTTACTTCTGAGCGAGCTCTTATTTGAACAAGGCGACTTCTCCCAATCGAAAGCCTTGGCTGCCCAAAGTCAAACACTGTCCAGTCGAGCAAGTTTCGCTGTTGGGATTGGTGAGGCGTCTCGTGTATTGGCTCTGACACTTGCTGCTGAGGGAAATGCGGAAGCGGCTATCGATGAGCTCAAGCGCGCATCTCACATGGCTAGTGGAGCACCATTCGATGCACTGCTGTGTCGTTTAGAGTTCACAGAAGCACAAATTAGCGCTTCTTTTGGTGACCGGCAACTGGGAATAGAAGCTTTGCGAAAACGTAAATGGGGCAATCGTAACAACAAATTCGAAATTCTCCGCGCAGACATCAAGGCTGCTAACTTACTAGAACGCGCCGGACTCTCAGGTGATGCCACACGTCTTCGGGACAGCTTTAAACAAGCGCGCTACGGTTTGCAAATGGCGGTAAAGCAGAGACTCGCGAGTGCTTGATCCCGAGGCGATTCCTTCGGTAGTTCGAGAAGTTTGCAAGGTAATAGAAGCGGCGGGGCATCAAGCGGTTTGCGTAGGTGGTGCCGTACGTGACCTAATTCTTCAAGGGCAACCAGACGACTGGGACGTTGCTTCTAGTGCTATGCCTGAAGAAATTTCGAAACTTTTTCCAAATGTAATTCCCACCGGCATCCAACACGGCACGGTATCGGTGGTCCACAAGGGGATGGTCATTGAAGTTACCACTTATCGCGGGGAGGGGACGTATACTGATGGCCGCCGACCCGATTCGGTGACTCTGGGAGTACCACTTCGTGAAGACCTGGCGCGCCGCGATTTTACGATTAACGCTATTGCTTTGAGACCGAGCGATATGTCGCTGCACGATCCGTTTAACGGTATGGCTGATATAAAGGCGAAAACCATTCGTGCGGTCGGAGACGCTAAAGAGAGATTCAAAGAAGATGGCTTGCGTATCTTTCGAGCGATACGTTTTTCATCCAAGCTAGGGTTTTCAATTGAAAGAAAGACCCTCGAGGCGGTCGCGAGTGAAAGAGAAATGTTACGCTTGGTCGCTTGGGAGCGAATCTTCGTTGAACTCACCAAAACGCTTAACGGCCAATGCCCGGAGAAAGCGCTGGACGTCGCTCGAGAGTCTGGAGTCTTGAGCTATCTTTTTCCCGACAGACAAGAGTGCAGTTTTCAACTTGTTGGCAATGTTCCCGTAGGTGATAGCCGTTTCGTAATGTTTTCGCACTTAATGTTTGGCGCAAGCCTTGCTAAGACAAGTAGTTTGTTCAAACTCAAACTTCCCAACAAGCTTGCAAGTAAAGTGGGCCGGATACTTCCTAGACTACAGGAGCTGCCCAAAAATGCCATGGAAACAAGGCAGGTTTTGTCGCAGATGAAAAGGGAAGACCACGAAAGCTATTTTCATTGCTTGGCGCAACTCAACCCTGAAATACATTCGACTGCCTACAGCCAGAAAGACAATCCTCTGTGGATCTCGGACTTGGTCGTTGACGGTAGACAGATCGCAAAGTGGTATCCGACGCTTACAGGACGCAATTTAGGAGAGGCACTAAAATTTTTGGTTGATGAAGTCGTCAAAGATCCTTCAATAAACAACGAAGCTGCGATCAAAGAAAAGCTACTTAAATTTTCGCAGACAGTTCAGCGCTAGCATCTACAACAATACAGCCGGAAGAACCAATAACTACGGAGTGAGCGCAAAGTTTCTTGAAGTGCTCGCTTCTGCACGGCGCTACAAAAGAAATCCTTACGAGCAGATCGGCCAGAGCCTCTGTGTTGATACTGCTATCACTCTCTCTGGATGACTCGATCCTAGCGGCCAACCTCATCGCATCAGGTTGCCTCAGAGGCGCCACCTCCGCATGAGAGTCGCCACCGGCGGTCAAAACGATGATCCATCCAAGGTCTTTGTGGTTTTCAAGTTCGACACTGCACCGACGACCTTCTGGTGGTGTTTCGCGCACAATTGCTGCAAATTCATCGTTGCCGCTCGCGCGTTGCAGACTCGCAAAAGCGCGCCGGACGTCTGCGGCAGACTCAAGCTCCGTTTCTACTAAACACCCTTTGGCTTCGGAGGCAACGCCGGGCCCCCACGTTTTCATTTGCACGGGGTAACCGGCCTTCTTGGCGATTCTCACAGCGGCCGATGGAGTAGTCGCGACCGCCTGACGAATCACTTGAACGCCTAGGGAGGCCAGAAGAACTTTTGTTTCGTGATCGCCTGCGCGTAGACCAAGTTTACTGAGTTGGTTGTCCAGTCGAGGCCAGTCGGGAGATAACAGCTCAGCGTGACTGATATCAGCTGGTCCGAACTCCGAACTCTTCAGCCGTCTTCCTAGCGCTCCCCCATGCAGCACGGCAGCAATTGCGGCGTTGCTGCCGGTTAAATTGCTCGGGTTCTTTTGCAGTTCTAAACGCGCGGCAATTGGAAGCTGCATGGCGCGAGTTTTTTTCGCTTTTCCGCTGTAGGAAACATCCACTAGCACCACATCGGTGGCTGATGAACTTTTACCGACAGGCAGCATCATGGAAAGCCAGCTGTTAGGATCGGTGATGAGTGAGTAGCTTGCTCCCGGTGGCACTCCGTGATGAGCGACAAGTACTAAGACTTCAATCCAAGCATCTAAGTGGTCGACTACAATTGCCCCGTGAGCGCGAAGGTAAGCGCTCGCTATTTCGCATTCACGTACTTCCAACTCCGTGTTCGGAGGCTTGGAAAAAAGAACGATAGGAGTACCGCCGCTAGCTAGCTTGGTGGCGTGCTTGGCGATTCTGGCCGCCATTTTACTATTAAGCACTTGCTCGGGGCAGTACGCGATCGCCCCTATGGAGGCTGGGGGGGAATCCAGATTGCAAGGCTGAACGGACAGTCCGCGCTTTTCCAGCACCATTTCGAGGTCCTGTACTCCGACGCCATCGCCGGTGGCGAGGCCTACGCTGCCCGCATAGGGAGCGGCTAATGGTACTGCCGGCACACCTCAGAATCGGCTACCTGAGTAAAACATTCAAGTTTTTTGCTGAGATAGCGGACATTATTGTAAATCAACCCTCGAGTGGTATAGTTCACTACATGTCGCTGTTTGCTTGTCCTCGCTGCTCCGATGTACTTGACAGAAAAGAAGTAGAGTACTTTGAGATTGACGTGTGCCCGACCTGTGCGGGCATTTGGCTTGATGCTGGTGAGCTTGTAAAGCTGGAACTGGCTGCCAAACCAAAGCTCATTGCTGAGCTGCAAAACGGGGAAGCCGACGGCCCGGTGCCTCCTCCAAGCCAGAAAATATCTTGTCCTGCTTGTTCCGGAAACCTTGGGCAATTGGATGTGTTGGGCACTACGGTAGATCAGTGCGGCAAGTGCCAAGGACTGTGGCTTGATCAGGGAGAACTTTCGCCTGTGCTGACAGCACTCCGGACCTCACGGAATCCTGGTTTGGTTAATCGCCTGATCGGAATCTCTCTCAATACCAACGGATAGTGACTTGCTCGCCACTGAGGTTCAGGGTAGTTTTCCATCGTCGCCGATGTAGCTCAGTTGGTAGAGCAACGGTTTCGTAAATCGTAGGTCGCCGGTTCAAATCCGGCCATCGGCTCTAGTGTTGTCGTCCATTGTCGACTTTGAAATTAGCAACGCTTTTCGCCAGCGCTCGATAGCTTAAGTGCTAATCAAAAGAACCCTTGTATCCGCGGCGAAAATCCGTAGAATTACTCAATGTTGAGGCTGACTCAGATAGCTGCGTTGCTCGCAGTAACAGCGTGTACCGTGACGGATCCGCTTTCCTGTGACCAGGACAACATCTGTAGCGACCCGGACAGACCGTTTTGCGACGTCGATGGGGTTTACGAGATTTCCAACGGTATTGGCTTTACGTGCATTCCAAGACCTGAGTTGGTTTATTGCTCTGAAGAGGCCCATGCTTGTTTTGATGGGGTGCAATACGACTGCGGCAAGGAGGAAGTGACCACTTCTTCAGTTTGCCAGTTCGGTTGCAACAGGGCGGGTACCGGCTGTGATGTTCCTGGTTACACAGGAATCGCAAGCGTAGGAGACGGGGAGCAGGTTGTTGATTTCGATACTCCTATCATAGTTGATACGAATGCCGCAGAAATTCGGACAGACGCCGGTACAATTCCATTCGGCGATGCTGCAATAGAGCCGGCGGTGGAAGGTGGGGCGGCTCGACTTGTGGTTCGAGTCGCGTCTTGGACTACTGACGATGTTAATGTTCAGGGAGGCCCTGCATTGGTGATACTTTCTCAAGGCGACATCGTACTCAATGGCGAATTTGATGTCGGCACATCGGGACGGGCGTCGCAGGGTGTTTGTGGTGCGGCATGGGGTGGAAACGGCTCCGGATCCGGGTTTGGGGCGCCAGGGGGAGACTCCGGAACCTCCGTTGGCTTTACCGGTGTGTCGGGGTCGGCTCGAATGACCCCACTACGTGGTGGGTGTGGCCCGTCAGGAGCTGGGGCCGTTCACTTCGCTACGCAGCAAACTTTGCGAATCAATCGAGGTTTCATCAATGCTGCAGGGTACGGGGGGACTTCTACTGTCAGCGGTTTTGACGGCCGCATGACCGCTGGCGGCTCTGGTGGCGGTGTCTTAATTGAGGCCGACAAGTTGGAAATTGCGCGAGGGTCAGGCATTACAGCAAATGGCGGCTCGGGAGCTTGCCTCCCTGTCATAAGTCCGTCTGGGAACCAGACTTTTCCAGGTAATCGAGGAAGCAAGGAACTGGGCGTTACAGAAGGGCCAGATGCTTGCGTAGCCGGCGTCGGAGGCGGCGGTGGTTCCCCTGTGGGCGGTGATAAAGCGGAAGGATCCGCAGGCGGCGGAGTCGGCAGGATTCGCATCAATACAGCTGATGGATGGACCGGAGAGGGATTGATCACGCCGAGGCCATCGCTGGGGACTCTTTACCTTCAATATCAGTGAGAATGCTGATACAAGACATCATGTTTCGGCTATTGGCGATATTACTGGTTTTAGTGTCATGTACCACGGGAGAGAAATTTCCATTCAAGTGCCCGTCTGATGGTATTTGCACTGATCCAGAACGACCTTTCTGTGACGTCAACGGCGTCTATCCGGAGTCGCAAAACATCCCGAATACCTGCATTCCCGAGCAAGACGAATTCTACTGCGAGACCCATGGCACCTTCTGTGATGGCAATGATTTCTACGTCTGTGCTGCGGGAAAATTCACCACGCCAACCAATTGCAACTTAGGATGCAGCGAAGAAGGAACTCCCCACTGCAAACGCATCGTACCTTCCAATAATCTTTTGCAGTTTATGGATATGACGCACCAGTCTCAGCATTTCAAGTTTGGCAACGAGGTGGTCATAGACACAGACGCAGAGTTAGTAACGGAAGGTGGAGTGCCGGTGCCGGTACCGATGCTCTTTATTCCCTCCAACGAAAATGATGGCGTGGAGTTGGCGGTTCTATTTGCTAAAAGCTTTTCCGCGGAAGAGGTCATGGTAGTCGGCAGGTCGGCTTTCGCTATTGTGGCCACCGGGCCGATTGAACTCCGTAACACGTTTAAAATTGGCAACGCCGGCTACTACCACAAAGGGTGTGCGGACCAGTGTCCCGCGGGAGGTGTCGGAGGCGGCGGTCAAGGCAATGACGGAATGGGGGGAGATGGAGCTGTTGGATTTGATGGAGGAGGTGCGCACGCTACAAGAACCATCGAGCCTTTGGTTGGGGGATGCAGTGAACTCTCTGGCGGCGCGCTGCAGCTCGCGTCGTCGACCAGTGTCACCATCACCGGCGAAATACACGCGATGGGCAAGGGTGGAACTCAAAGCGCAGCCTGCGTAGCTGGCGGTGGCGCAGGTGGCTCGGTGCTTATCGAAGCGCCGGTAGTGGAGATTTCAGATGGTGGTGGCATCTCTGCGAACGGCGGCAGTGGAGCTTGTGAATCCAAAAGTGGAAACGATGGAGAATTTAGTGACCAACCAAAGGTCGGAGCATCCTGCGGAGCAAACGGTGTTGGCGGGGATGGCGCTGCTGGGTTAGTTGGAGCAGGTGACGGAAGGCAGGGGGCCGCCGGCGGGGGCGGGGCGGGCATCATCGTCATTAACAGTTCGGCTGGCATCTTCGAACCAGGTGAGGGAACCGTTATCAGCCCCGTCCATAAAGAGGGCACCGTCACAATCGAGTAGCTTGCAGCCGCCCGCTTGGTTCAACACGCTGCAGATTACCTAGTACAACCGCATTCTTCTGGCAAAAAGGCTGCTTGATCGTTGTCTTTGGCAACGAGCTTACCCTGTAAGATAGTACTTTTAGTGAGTTGAGCATGTCTATGTACTCCAATTCTTCTCACCTCTGTACCAGCTAGTTTTTCCATATAGCGTCTTCGCCCCCCTTTGCTGAAGGTAGAAGCGGCGGGAGATCGGAAGTCGCAATTGCCATGGCATCTAAATGTCCCGTTCGAAGTTTCGGCGAAAATTCCCACTACTTTTGAAGAGGCTATTGAGGAAGTTGTAAGGAGGAGAAGGGCCTCAATTGCTGATTTCATGACGGGTTAACCAGTGCGAATGGAAACTATTTCGTCTGAATGATGCTTACTGCGATCGCTTGATCGTAGATTACAAACAATGCCAACCATCACTCAGCTTTCGTACCTCCTCGCAGTGGAAAAACACGGCCACTTTGGACGTGCTGCGGCTGCCCTCGATGTGTCGCAGCCGACGTTGTCGTCGCAGGTCCAGAAAGTAGAGACGGAACTTGAAACGCCGATTTTTAATCGCAGAAGCAAACCCATTCAGGCAACAGAAGCGGGGAAGGTGATTTTAAAGTTGGCCGCTGAAGTCGTGGCGGTACATAGCAATTTAATGGCTGCAGCTTCTGGTGACAAAGGGAAGGTGGAAGGCCCGTTTACGTTGGCATTGATTCCAACGCTCGCCCCATACGTGCTTCCTTGGTTTGTGAAGTCTTTTTCCGAGCGCTACGCGAGCGTGCAGCTTCAGGTTGTGGAGCTCACGACAGACGAAATCATCAGTGAAATTGCCGCAAACCGTGTAGATGCAGGGATACTTGCAACCCCACTCGGCGAGGGGGGCCTTGTTGAGCATCGGTTGTTCTACGATCCGTTCTACGTATACGCCCATCCGGATGAGTCCATACTGAAGAACGAAGGCATGGATCCTTCTGCGCTTGATGCTGAACATTTATGGCTGCTTGACGACGGCCATTGTTTTCGTGCGCAGGTCATTAATTTGTGCGGCATGGGCAAGCAATCTAACTTACCCAACGTAGTGTTTGCGGGCGGCAGCTTTGAAACCATAAAAAACCTTATCGATCAAACCTCTGGATATACGCTGATTCCCGAGACGTTTGCTAGGACCCTCCCGTGGGAAGTGCGAAACCGACAGGTGCGGTCGTTTTCAACGCGGGTTCCAACCCGAGAGGTTAGCTTGGTTCATCACTCCAAAACTTGGAAAACGTCGATTGTTTCCGCATTGGCTGAATTGGTGCAGGAAACACTTCCTGCTGCGTTTAGCCCAACATTGGCGGATGAAGAAGTACTTCCAATTCGGCTGAGCTAAGCCACCTTCATACTTTGATAGCCTGTGCCTATCGAAGTATTGCGCCAGCTATTTTACCTGCGGGCTAAGCTTTGGCATGCTGCCACCATCAAACAAAAGGAAACGATATGAAAACACTAATTAACTCAACAGTACCCGAATTCAAAGCTCAAGCATTTTACAAAAACGACTTTGTAGAAATCACTAACGACAACTTGAAGGGCAAATGGTCTATCTTCTTTTTCTACCCAGCAGACTTCACATTCGTTTGCCCAACCGAACTCGGCGACATGGCAGACAAATACGCTGACTTTCAAAAGCTAGGGGTAGAAGTTTACTCGGTTAGCACCGACACGCACTTCACTCATAAGGCATGGCATGATGCCAGCCCCACGATCAAGAAAATTACCTACCCAATGCTCGCAGACCCAACAGGGAAACTTTCTAAGGCATTTGGGGTCTACATCAAGGAAGCAGGGCTCGCTTATCGCGGAACGTTCTTGATCGCACCTGATGGCAAGATCAAGATTGCAGAAGTACAAGACAATGCCGTTGGCAGAAATGCTGACGAGCTTTTCCGTAAAGTTCAAGCTGCACAATTTGTGGCTGAAAATCCAAACGAAGTTTGTCCTGCGAAATGGACGCCAGGCGCTAAGACCTTAAAGCCGGGTCTTGATCTTGTAGGAAAAATCTAACCACAACCATTCGACTAGAACGCAGCACCGAATTGGTGCTGCGTTACCTTAACAAATTCAACTGGAGGAACTCATGCTGGACCAAGCCATTGTCGACCAGCTGACTGTCGTCTTCGAAAAACTCGATGACTCGTTAGCACTCGTTTATCAAAAATCAGATCACGCGAAACAGGGAGAGCTTGTCGAAATGCTTACTGGCGTAGCAGAGACCAGTGCAAGGATTACGGCTAGAGAAGCGGACGGTGCGTCGCCGGTGCCTCGCTTTTGGATCGAAAAAAACGGAGTGGAGGTTGGTATTGCGTTCACGGGAATTCCCGGTGGTCATGAGTTTACGTCGCTTATCCTCGCAATCTTGAACGGCGACGGCAAAGGCAAACTACCAGACAAGCCGATGCAAAAACGAATCCGTGGAATTGGCAGGGCGACGATAAGAACGTTCGTTTCGCTGTCTTGTGAGAACTGCCCGGAAGTAGTGCAGTCGTTAAACCTCATTGCGGCACTAAATTCAGATGTGACTCACGAGATGGTAGATGGAGAGTTTGCTCAAGGCGAAATTGACCGGCTCAGTATCCAGGGGGTGCCGGCAGTGATTGCTAGCGATAAGCTGTTGAGTTCTGGCGCTGCGACTATGGCGGACTTACTGCCAAAGCTTGAGGGCGAATTTGGAACTTCAGCAGAAGATAGCGCCGATCTTGGAAGTTGCGATGTTGCGGTCATCGGTGGTGGCCCTGCAGGTGCGACGGCGGCAATTTATACCGCCCGTAAAGGAATGAAGACCGTGTTGATCACGGACCGTCTTGGTGGCCAACTGCAAGACACTAAAAGTATCGAAAATTTTATCTCAGTGCCTTACACTGAAGGGCCTGCGCTTTCCGCTAATCTCGGCCAGCACATGTCGGCCTACGATATTGACTTGCTCGAACATCGGCGGGTCTCGGATGTAGAGACTGGAGATGGCGTAAGAATAGAAATGGAAAGCGGCGAAGTGTTGCAAGCTAAAACGTTGGTTGTCACTACTGGCGCCAAATGGCGAGAGCTCAACGTTCCCGGAGAAAAAGAGTACCTTGGGCGAGGCGTTGCGTTTTGCCCTCATTGTGATGGTCCTTATTATAAAGGGAAAGACATCGCCGTGATTGGAGGGGGCAATTCCGGAGTCGAAGCCGCGATTGATTTGGCGGGCATTGTGGCGTCGGTAGTGGTGGTCGAATATTCGGATGAGCTTAAAGCAGATGCTGTGCTTGTTGATAAACTAAAGTCGCTTCCCAACGCGTCTTTCGTAGTTAATGCAAAGACAACAGAGATTTTAGGCGACGACAGCAAAGTGACCGCTTTGGTCTACGAAAATCGCGAAAGTGGGGAGGCCGTAACCATCCCTTTAGCGGGAGTGTTCGTGCAGATTGGGCTCATCCCCAATAGTAAGTTTCTTTCCGGCGTGGTGGAAATGAATCGCTACGGCGAAATTGAGATTGACGACAAGTGCCGCACGAGCGCCAAAGGGATTTATGCGGCAGGAGATGTGACTACGGTGCCGTATAAGCAAATCGTTGTCGCGATGGGCGAGGGCGCGAAGGCCGGGTTGGCTGCTTTCGAAGATCTCATGGTCGGTTAACGTTGTTTACAATAGCGTTCTTAGGCTAATAGTGAGCTGACTAGCAATTTCGTAGACGCCGCGGTAATGTAAAGTGTGCTACGTGGAGCCAATATTGTACTAGGCGTGTCTGGCGGAATTGCGGCGTATAAGTCTGCATATTTAACGCGGCTATTGGTTAAAGCTGGCGCAAACGTTTCTGTCGCAATGACAGAGGCTGCTCAAGAATTTATAGGTCGCGCCACCTTTCAGGCGTTGTCTGGTAATCCAGTCTTCACAAACCTTTGGAGTGCAAGGCAGGAAGCCGATATCGGACACATTACCCTCGCTGACAAGGCCGGCCTGGTTGTCGTAGCACCAGCAACCGCGACTACGATTGCGCGACTTGCTACAGGTGCTGCTTGCGATCCTGTGTCCTGCGTTGCTCTCGCGACGACGGCACCGTTACTGTTGGCTCCCTCCATGAACGTCAACATGTGGAATAATCCAGTTACTCAAAGGAACTTATCGACGCTACGCAGTGTTTGTGGCGCGCAGATAGTGGAACCGGATGTGGGGTATCTCGCTTGTAATTGGACGGGCAAAGGACGCATGGCAGAGCCAGAGCAGATTCTCTCTGCAATCGAGGCTGCACTGAGTCCTAACTTGTTGGCGGGGAAAAAAGTGGTAATTACCGCAGGCCCCACTAGAGAAATGCTGGATCCGGTGCGCTTTCTGTCGAATCGGTCCACGGGAAAAATGGGGATGGCGTTGGCAACAGCAGCCAGTCGAAGCGGCGCAGCCGTTACCCTTATTCTTGGCCCTACGCAACTTCAACCACCTCCGGGAGTGGAGGTGATTTCTGTGGTGTCGGCGCGCGATATGGGGGATGCACTAGACAAGGTGGTGGGGCGTGCGGATTTGGTCTTTAAGGCGGCAGCTGTGGCCGACTATGCTCCAGAGGATTTTGCGATGCAAAAACTTAAGAAAGGTGAGCTTGGCGGAGAATGGTCACTTAAGCTTCGGCAAACTACCGACTTGCTTGCCAAACTCAAAGATAGTTCTGCGTTTGTAGTGGGGTTTGCAGCGGAGACCACCGATGTTGTCGCAAATGCTAAGAGTAAATGCGCTCGAAAGGGGTGCGACGCGATTGTGGCCAACGATGTGTCGCGCAAGGATGCTGGCTTTGAATCGGATACCAACAAAGTAGTTATCGTACGTGCGAACGGCGATTGCGTTGACGTTCCCTTTGGCAGCAAAGCCGACGTAGCGACAAATATCATCGAATCAGTTGCGGGCTGGCTGAGCTAGGGCTACAAAGGCCTGGTGTCGGCCGATACCTTATCTTCCATCGCCAGCGAATTGAGTAGTCATCTAAAAGAGCTCAAAGAGAATGGGGTTGTGGGCTTACCAAAATTGCCGTCTCCGCACCGCATTTCGTTAACGACAGTGCGGAAGGAGTTAGGGGAGTGCACTCGTTGTTCGCTCCATTCCACTAGAAAGAATATTGTCTTTGGTTCCGGGAATACTGATGCCGCACTTATGTTTGTCGGGGAAGCTCCCGGCGAAAGCGAAGACGCTCAAGGCATCCCTTTCGTTGGCAAAGCCGGGCAGCTCCTTGACAAAATGATCGGAGCAATGGGCTTTACCAGAGATGGCGTTTACGTTGCTAACGTGCTTAAGTGTCGACCGCCAAACAATAGGAATCCTGCCCCAGAGGAAATCGAGCAATGTCGCCCTTTTCTGTTTCAGCAGGTACAGGCCGTTCAACCATCGGTGATTGTTACGCTTGGCAGACCTGCAGCCAACCTTTTGCTCAACAATGATGATAAAATCGGCAACATTCGCGGAAAATTTCAGTCGCTTGGGGAAGCTTTTGTGATGCCTACGTTTCACCCCGCGTATCTGCTCCGTAATCCGGAAGCGAAACGCAACGTTTGGGAAGATTTGCAACTCGTGATGAAGAAGCTGGATGAAATGGGCGTCACTCGGTCGTAGCTTTCATCTTGCAAAAAGCAACGAAAAAAATACTCCGTGGATTGAAAAAAATCTTTTCTTGTTGATCTCTAAATGCAACTTGACGTGTTCATGAGGAGTCTCTAGAGTTCCGCTCTCATAAAGGGTTTGTGAATGACAAAACGAGAACTAATCGACCGAGTGTACAGAAAACATGGAAAAGATGCGGGGCTTACCAAAAAGACGGTAGCATCATTGATTGATGGTGTTTTTGGTGAACTTGGAGATTACTTTATTAAAACGCAAATCAAAGGAACCAGTACTCCTAGATTTACGTATCCAGGGTTTGGGACCTTTGCGAAGCGTAAGCAGGGGGCGCGGGTAACGACGCATCCACGTACTGGCGACAAAATCGAAATACCCGAATGCACGACGGTTCGGTTTGTCGTTGGTCGTGATCTCAAGTCACTTCTCAATGAGAAGTAGCTTACTGGTTGTATTAATTTGGCTGTCGTGCGTTACGCCTAAGAAAGGCGTGAATTCTTGGCAAGACTTCCCTGATGTTGAGTCCCACTTACTCTCAGGAGGGACAACATCGCAAGCCGAGAGCCTAGCGCAAGCTTACCTCAAGCGAGCAGCATTGCGTCTTGCGGAAAAGCAAACTACCCGTTCAGCGCTCAATGATATAAACCAAGCTAAACGTCTGGGAGCCGCGGCTCCTCGTTCGCTTAGAAACTCGGCCGTTGCGGCAGCTAGGATTTGGGATTTACGACGGGCAGCAGGACGAGACTATTCAGCTGGCCATTTCGGTTCGATCACGTTGACGGAGCTCTGGCGCATTGGTGCCAAAAGGCAAGCGTTCCAAAAGATGCGCGCGGAGGGACTTTGGCACCACAGTTTGGCGCCACAAATTGAATCATGGTGGGAAGGGGCAGGGCTGCAAGTTAATAGAGAGGACCTTCGATGTATTGCCGATAGGAGTTGGACTCATGCTTGTGTTGAAAGTCTTAAAGTTGCGCCTCTGTGGCAGCTGATCTTAGTGGCCAGAGTGGCACGTGTGGAATCATGGCCATCTCACGAAGTCCAGTTTTCCCTGGCGTTAGTAGAGTCCATGCAGGACTTCGGACATCCCTTCTATTGGAACGCGTATTGGCAAGGTAATTCCAACGAGGCTCATCCGATTGGGAAAAAATTTCGAGAACTGACGGCAGGAACGTTTCAAATGGGGGAGTTCTTGTGGCCTGAATTGCAACCGGCGTTTGCTCGCTCCTTTAGCTGCCTTTATGCTGGTGAGTGCGTAGCTTCTGTGGGGGCTGGCACGGAAGGGTGGTACGGCGGCAGTCGAGCACTTGCTGGTTGCATATCGTCTGTATGGCGAGGCGGAACCTGCGCTGCACTAGCACTGCATCGAGAGAACCCTGACGACCCCAGGTTCCTCGCGTTCGAGGCTGCCCGAATTGCACGAAAGAAGCCAGAACACGCAAAGCAGTTGTTGCTTCACGGAGCTGCGGCGTCTGGCGACCCTGGCCCCTACCTTTCTAGGGGGTGTTTCTCTGCTCTGCGCGTCGGTGCAGACCTTCTTGCCGTTTCCCTCGCGAAGGAAGCGCTTGCGCACTTACCTGCAGGAGGGCAGGTTGCAGCCGCTAACTGCGCAGTGCAAGGACTTACTAAGCTTGGAAGAAGAAAATCGGCGAAATCTCTTGAAGCGTACTATAACGTTTGGGGCATGACTTCAACCGCAGCGGCAGAGCTCATGGATTTTGTGGTTGGCTGGCCATACGGTATCCAAGTCTGGTGCGAGCAGACCAATCATAGAGCCTGCGAAGTATGAATGTTGAGTGGCTAGAAAAAACCCCATCGCCAAAACAGTCGTGCGCCAGCAATGGCCGTGACGTGGCTTGAAGGGCCGCCACGAACCGTCGCAAAAAAACCGAAAGATCGAGAGCGTTGACTCAGTTTGTCTAGTCCAAAGGTAAGCGCCGCCGTAGGACGCAGGCTGTTGGTTTTGCTCACGAAAGTACCGCCGAGATCAATTCTTGCATAGGGGACGTATTTTAAAACGTCAAACGTATAGGCTGCGCTTAGGTTGGCGGAGCCAATAAAAAAACTCTCGCTAATGGTCGCTCCTGCGTGAAGTCCGCCGCCGAGCCACCAATGCTGATTTACACCGAAAAGTAGGTTTGCTGAAACGTCCGCACCATGGCCCGATGTCTCATCGTCTCTTACGTACTGATAGCCACCCTCGAGCGATAGAAGTTTTTCGTCCTCTGAAGCCAGTGCAGTCAACGGCATGCAAATCGCGAAAAGAATAACCTGTTTCACCCTAGGTCTCCCACCGGGATTCCTGGGGCGGGAAAGTCGGAGAGGAAGCCTTTTACATCGTTGGCAATGGCAGTGAGCTTTGACTCGTTTTCCATGTTTAAAAGCACGGCATCCATCCATTCCGCGACTTTGTCCATATGCTCTGGCTTGAGTCCACGCGACGTCATGGCAGGTGTTCCAATTCGAATCCCCGATGGGTTAAACGGTTTGGCGGTATCGAAGGGCACGGAGTTGTAATTGAGGCTAATGCCTGCTTTGTCTAAAGCTTTGGCAAGAGGTTTGCCAAGGGTGTTTTTGTTGCGCAAGTCGCAGAGAATCAGGTGGTTGTCGGTTCCGCCGGATACCAAGTCATACCCACGCGCCAGCATTGCTGCCGCCAACGCTTTGGCATTGTCGATGATCGTTTGCGCGTAGACTTTGAACGCTGGTTGGCTCGCTTCTTTGAGTGCAATGGCAAGTCCTGCAGTAGTGTGGTTGTGAGGTCCGCCTTGCAACCCTGGGAATACGGCGCGGTCGATGGCTTTTTGGTGTTCTTCTTTACACATCAGCATGCCGCCACGGGGGCCGCGGAGCGTTTTGTGCGTGGTGGTCGATACTACGTCCGCATAAGGCACAGGGGACGGGTGGACACCGGCTGCAACCAGGCCTGAGATGTGTGCGATATCTGCAACAAAAGTAGCCCCGACTTCTTTGGCGATTGCCGCAAAGCCTTCGAAGTCGATTATTCTCGGGACCGCTGTTCCTCCCGCCCATAGAATCGTTGGCCTTTCTTTGAGAGCAATATCACGTACCTCGTCTAGGTCTATCATTCCTGTATCTTCTCTCACGCCGTACTGCACTGCATTGAAAAACTTTCCACTAATCGCCACGTGGTGGCCATGCGTCAAATGCCCCCCTGCAGAAAGCCCCATTCCCATTACAGTATCTCCTGGCTTAGCAAAAGCTAAGTAGACCGCAAGGTTGGCAGGCGAGCCAGAGTAGGGTTGTACGTTGACATGGTCGGCTCCAAAAAGAGTCTTCGCGCGGGAAATAGCCAGTCCTTCGATCGCATCAATAAACTCTTGTCCTTCGTAGTAACGCTTGCCGGCGTAACCTTCTGAATATTTGTTTGTAAGGACGGACCCGGTCGCTTCTAGTACAGCCGCAGAAACGTAGTTTTCAGAGGCAATTAGTCTGAGTTTGTCGCGTTGTCGGGCGGTTTCTTCTACCAACAGCGAGTGAATTTCAACATCGGCCTCTTTTGTGTATGGAAACATGGTCAGACCATATCTCACTGTCATTGACCGTCCTAGTCGCTTTCCAAAAAAACGGTGATGAAGTGTTGGGCCCTACGCTACAACGATATATCGTTTCTCGGTGAAGCTTCTACGGGAAAAATGTTTTATTGATGGTGCGTGGGTGGGAAGCGATGACACGATTGCAGTGCTAGATCCGTACGATCAGTCGGTACTTGGTACGGTGCCAGCGTTGTCTGCCAATCAGGCCTCTAAAGCAATTGCCGCTGCGCGAGAGGCCAGCGCCAGCTGGGGCGCGACAACCGCTGCCACTCGCGCGAGCATCTTGCGAAAGATGCACGGTTGGGTTTTGGAAAACCTTGAGCCACTTGCGCAGTTGGTGACCGCTGAATCTGGTAAGCCGATAAAGGAATCGAGGGGGGAAGTTCGTTACAGTGCCAGCTTTCTTTCTTGGTTTGCAGGGGAAGCGGAGAGGGCTTACGGAAGAATCGTGCCGGCGTCTCGCGCCGGACGGCAAATTCAAGTGGTAATGCAGCCGGTGGGGCCTTGTGCGGTAATCACCCCATGGAATTTTCCTTCGGCTATGATCGCTCGAAAAGTCGCGCCCGCAATAGCCGCTGGCTGTACGGTGGTTTGCAAACCCGCAGAAATTACTCCTTATTCAGGTTTGGTATGGGGCGTTATCGCTGAGGAATGTGGGCTTCCGCGAGGGGTTTTAAATATCGTTACTGGCGATCCCGTTAGCATCGGCCGGACCCTTACTGGGTCTCCCATCATTCGTAAAGTTACGTTTACCGGATCGACCAAAGTAGGAAAGCTTCTGATGGCCGACTCTGCGGCAACGATGAAACGGGTCAGCTTTGAGTTAGGAGGCAACGCGCCATTTATAGTTTGTAACGATGCAAGTGTTGATGCCGCAGTGGAGCACGCCATGGCCGCCAAGTTTCGCAATGCAGGGCAGACGTGCGTGGCAGCGAACCGCTTTTTCATTCACGAAGATTGTCATGACGAGTTTGTGACAAAGATGGTGGCAGCGACTTCTAAGCTCACGGTTGGTAGCGGTCATGAAGAAGCAACGGATGTTGGTCCACTGATTAACAAACAAGGGGCAGCGAAGGTAAGACGTTTGCTATCTGCCGCTGTTGATGCTGGCGCTGAAGTGGTTGGAGGAATAATTCCCGAGAATGGCGCGACACTTATTGGTCCTGTGGTGGCGACAGGCGTCACCAACGAAATGCCTCTCGCACGAGAGGAAATCTTTGGTCCCGTGGTTGCCATACAAAAGTTTGCGGATGTTGACGATGTGATTCAAAAAGCGAACGATACCAACTACGGGCTCGCCGCCTACGCTTGCACCCACAATCAGGAGCGAATCGCAAAGTTTTCAGCTGAACTCGAATATGGGATGGTTGGTTTTAATACTGGGCTTATGTCAACCGCAGAAGCGCCGTTTGGTGGCCTAAAAGAATCAGGGTTGGGACGCGAAGGTGGGCAGGAAGGTATTGGAGAATATTTGTCTGCAAAATACGTATGTTTGCAATGAGTGGTACGCAAGTCCTTAAAGGCCACTGCCATTGTGGTGCAGTCCAGTTCGACGTTGTCTTGCTTAATGGGTTTAACAACATTAGGCGCTGCAGTTGCTCTCTATGTGAAACGCGTGGCGCAGTGGTGGTTAGTGCCGTAAAGGAGCAACTTACCGTAACCGCCGGTCAAGAAGCGCTGACGCTCTATCAATTTAATACGCGCGTCGCAAAACATTACTTTTGCAAACATTGCGGCATCTACACGCATCATCAAAGACGTTCTAACCCCGAGAAAATCAGTATTAATGTCGCGTGTTTAGCGGGGGTGTCCCCATTTGACTTTCCCGAGGTGCCAGTCCTCAATGGACGCGAGCATCCTAGAGACGCCGATACACCTTCAGGGAAAGGTAAGGTGTTGGGGCATCTGCGTTTCATCGAGACTAAAGAATAACTTCTTGGAATGGAGCTCGATAGACCTAATCTCAAGCTCGTTCGTTTGTCCCCCTATGAAAACGATTATTCTTGCATCTCTACTTTTTACCTCTTGTAGCTAGCGTCATGTCAAGAGTCCGCGCCAGAGCTCCATCTCTCCACAGGGAATTGGTGAAATTGACGAAATGTCTACTGTTAAAGTCGCTTCTAAAATAGTTCGTCTTGCTAAAAATCCAGTCAAAAGAGGTTGCGGCGGTAAACGGGTAGTAGAGGGCTATTCGATACCTCCGTCCGTCTATCAGTTCAAAGCACCTCCGCTCCCCGCTGGCTTTAAAGACGAGATAGACTACTTTTTGTTCCTAGAGCAGCACGATTTGAAAATTGAATCCGGCGACACCGAGGAGGCGGGATGATGATAGTTGTTGCGCCTTTCTTGTTCGGTGCTACGAACCCCAGATGAGAGTACTATTGGTTGCAATGTTGTTGGTATCGGTTCCTGCTTTGGCTGAAAAGGACGACATGTCAGGCCTTCAGCCTATGAGTAAACGCCAACTTCAGAGCTTTAAGGCTTGGATCTCAGATTGTCCGGCAAAGAGCGATAGTTTGCCGCGAGATTGCCCGAGAATGTTGCCAAAGCAAAAACAACGGCTTGATAAAGTGGACCCAAAAGATCTCAACCACCCCGTTGTTAGAAAATATACCGCGATGTATGCCGCGATGGAGAAGAATTACAATCACTGGAAGGCCGTTGAGGACGGAAAAGCAAACCAGCGTCGGGCGACGCAAGCGCTGCAGAGAAACTTCACTGCAGACGTTGAAAAAAAGCATTACGACGCTATTTATAAGCTCACTCAGCTAAAGAATGGAGAAAGCATAATCAATCATAGCCATTTTCCTGGTGCGGTAGAAAAATTTTACGAAAAAAGCGAAGCGTTGCAGTCTCTTGCCAAAGATTGCGATGGTAAGTACGCGAGCCTAAAAGACTCCTTGTCCACCGTTCGCCGTTGGAAGTGGACCAAAGGGGAAGTTTGCGCTACCGCCAAAGAGTGGAAGGTGCATATGAAGACCTTCGCTCAAAAGTCAGTAAAAAAGCACAACGACTACATTCTTGAGATTGATAAAAAGTCGAACAAAAAGATGTTGAAGGATGGAATGACCCATGATGGTCATATTGCGGATCTCAAGGGGATTGGGAAACGCGCTGAAAAAGACAGAGGATCGTTTTCAGCCATATTCAAGAAGCTCGGCGCAACCTTACCAGCGAGTACGTTTAACTCCTGGGTAGAAGAGGGCGCTCACGGACTCAAGATATTCGCTGCCGCAAAGAAAAAGCGCAGGAAGCTGCCTGTGGGGAAGAAAAGTAGCGTCTCTTTCGCACTTAAAAAGGCAACCAAGGGATCCGGTTTTAAATTTGTGAAGTATGGCCTTCGAAGTTCACAGGCCGATATTGAAAAGAATGGCCTTGGGATTCCCTTATACAAACGTTGGGTGGCAGATGTCCTTCTCAAGAAGAAAGGTGAGAACTACTGCCGGGTCTACACCTTTGGGGTTACTGCAGATTACAAGGGGGGCGGGCGCTATCAACGACCAGCCACCACATTCACTCCGGATAAGAGTGCTGATTATCGCGTCGGATCTTGCCGATAGATGTTCTACGGAGCGGTAGGATCTATGGGCCCCGCAGGTACGGTGGGAGCTGGTGGAGTCTCAGAAGCAGGAGCTTGTGGAACTCCGGGAGCTACCTCTGGCGAAGGAGCGTCGAAGGGATCTTCTGGGGTGACGCCGACTGGTTGCTCAGGTTGCGAGGGAATCCCTTGCTGCGGTTGCGAGGGAACCCCTTGCTCAGGTTGTGGTGCAACGCCTTGCCCGTAGGTTACGTTGGTCCCACGCAAGGCATCTTGAAACCCCGGGCTTTGCCAAGTCTCTGAAAAGAGTTTCTCAACAGCCCCCGTTAGTGCATTTTCATAGTCTCGGGTTCTGCTGTAGCGGCCCCAAGTAGATACGGTTCCCTGTTTCTCTGAAGAAAAAGTGACTTGGTTGCCAGGTGCCACCACATCGATTCGCGCATAGGCATCCCCCTGGTAGCTTCTATTTTCGCTTACCCAAAGTTGGTTGAGGTAAACTCTCAAAATTACCGTCCCTTCTTGCGTTGGGTATTGTGCAGTGAAACCACGTTTGGCGAGTTCCGTCCGGAATCCATCCCAAACCATTGCCATTCCCGCACCAGGTTTCCCTGCAATGACAGGGGTTTGACTTCTTTCATTCTGACCCAAGATTTGCTTGTCTCCTTGACGAGCATCCATTAACTCGAGGGAAATCGGTTGACCGCCTGGTTGATAGTTGCTTTGCGGGTACTGTGGAACTATGCGGATAAAGCCGTCGCCTTGGCTGGGGCGATCTGGTGAAATGCATGCAGCTGAGAGACAGGTGAATAGGGTGAGAAATCGAATCATGGCTGATGGTTACGCGAGACGAGAATGCATGACAAGCATGTTTGGCAATGGCTTGCCAAGAAGTGGTTTTGGTGTGAGTAACCCCACGCTTCGTAGCAATTGACCGATAGCATTGATTGTTGTTAGCGTGCCGCCATGCCTAAGTTTGAAGTGAGTCAATCGGTTGTCATCAATGCCCCGATATCTGCTGTTAAACCGAAGATCTTAGACTTCAAGGACTGGATTAACTGGTCTCCTTGGTTGGTCGCTGAACCGGACTGCAAGCTAGACTATGCCGACGATGGTTCATGGTACTCGTGGGATGGAGACATCATCGGCAGTGGAAAAATGCACCATGTTTCTGACGATGGTGAGGTAATCAAACTCGATCTAGCTTTTTTCAAACCTTGGAAATCGCAGGCTGATGTAGAGTTTCGTTTCGCCGAAACCTCCGACGGTACAAAAGTAACCTGGAGTATGAAAAGCGCACTGCCGTTTTTCATGTTTTTTATGAAAAATAAAATGGTTGCGTGGATTGGCATGGATTACCAAAGGGGACTAGCGAAATTAAAAGACTATGTGGAAACAGGGGATGTTCCTTCCAACGTCGCGTTTGCTGGCCGAGTTAATCATAGAGGTATTCGATACGTGGGTATTTCCAACTCTTGCGACAACGAAGTAATCGGAGAGGTAATGTCCAAAGATTTTCAGTCGCTTAAAACGTGGTTGGCAGACAAGGAACGAGAGGGAGTAGAGTTCTTCTCAATTTACCACAAGTGGGACATGGTTAACGGCAAAGCTTCTTACACCGCGGCAGTGGCGATGGAAGAAATACCAAGCGAGTTACCCGCAGGATTCGTGTCAGGAACGTACAATCGCAGCGATGCTTACAAGGTAGTGCATACCGGTGCGTATCGCCACCTAGGCAATGCTTGGAGCGCTGGGATGATGCACGGCCAAGCTAAGCAATTTAAACAGTCGAAAACGCAGGACCCTTTTGAGAAGTACATGAACGACCCCGCGGTAACCGCAGAAAAAGACTTGGTTACCGAGGTGTACTTCCCTTGTCGCTAGACTCTCTCGACGCATCGAGTCGGGCGGCGTTATCAAGGCTTTACGTTTAACGCGAATTTTTAAAACCTATAGGTTTCTTCTCAATGACTACGCCGCAACACCATCGCGAATTTCAATAGCTTTTTTAACGAGACGGTTTCTTGTGTCGCTTTTGCTATGAATGATGGTTTCGATCTCTGGAGCCAGTTGCTTGAGTTGGCGAGCCAATTGATTGGCATTGGTTCCTTCTAAGACCGAGGCGATAAACACGACGACGTAGGAACCCTCCCAAATGTCTCTTACGGCATCTGAGGCACTGGCGCTCTCCATCACTTGAAAACCTTCGGCTTCCAAAGACTGGGCTAATTCACGACGTTCGCTGGTAATTTCATTGACGATCAAGACTGAAGACATCTCGACCCCCTTTACTTGTTAGTTGGTATTGTTGCTTACAAAAACCTATTATGGGCCAGCCGCACCATAAAGTGCAATATTTTGGACCGATAAAAGGTTAGCTCGTTGGTGACGATGGTTCGTATACGCTTCTGTGGTATCCCAACCGTATGTCGTGGTGGTCAAGCAATCGCGAATTAGCTTCCGAGCCGAAGACTTCGGTTCCTAAGGGGCTTTTTGAGAAATGTGGAAATTGTGCAGCGGCCATCAGTGTCGGGCAGTTGCTGGAATCCCTTTGGGTTTGTGGCGATTGTGGGCATCATCTGCGACTTCCGACACTGGCTCGTATCGAATCCATTGTTGACGAAGGTACTTTCGTAGAACATGACGAGTCGTTGCGTTCAGAAGATCCTCTCGAGTTTGTTGCAGCAGGAAAAACCTACGTTCAATCGCTGCAAAAACAATGGAACAAAAAGGGGCCGGAATCCGCTTACATCTCTGGGGCTGCCGACATTGAGGGCATCGCCACAGAAGTGGGATTCTTCGTTTTCGAATTCATGGGGGGGTCGATGGGGTCGGTGGTTGGCGAAAAAATTACGCGGCAATTCGAACGTTCCTTAAAAGAACGTCGGCCTGCGGTCGTCTTTTGCGCCTCGGGCGGGGCTCGAATGCAGGAAGGCGTTTTGTCGCTGATGCAAATGGCCAAGACATCTGCGGCACGCTCGCGTCTGCGTGAGGCGTGCATCCCCTATATTGCGGTTTTGCTTCATCCAACAACGGGAGGGGTGGCCGCATCCATCGCGATGCTGGGAGATGTAATTATCGCGGAACCCAATGCGTTGATTGGCTTCGCGGGGCCTCGCGTGATTGAACAAACCATTGGCGAAAAATTACCAGCAGGATTTCAACGGTCAGAATATTTGGTGGAGCATGGGATGCTGGACCAAATCGTCGAAAGACACGAGTTGAAATCGCGAATCGCCCGGTACCTTCGTTGGTTTTCCGATGGCCAAGTATGAAGACATTCTAACGGAGCTTTATTCTAGGCAGCGAAAGGGCGTTGTCCTGGGTCTTCAGCGCATGCAGGTGGCACTTGGGCAGTTGGGACGGCCCGAGGCACGAGCGGTTAATGTCATCGTCGCAGGAACCAATGGTAAGGGGTCTACTTCCGCGTTTGTAGAGTCGGTGGCAATCGCTTCTGGTTTGTCTGTGGGGGTGTTTTCTTCGCCGCATCTCAATAGGTTTACCGAGCGTTTCCGGGTTAACGGGCACGAGGTTTCAAAGCAGCAGCTTGTGGCGGTGGCAGGTCCTATATTGAAGATGGGCCTGACCTTTTTCGAAACTTGCACGTTGTTGGCTGCTAAGATATTCGAACAGGCAAGTGTTGATTTGGGAGTTTATGAGGTAGGGCTTGGGGGGCGTTTAGACGCGACGAACGCACTGGATTCATCGGTAGCGGCAGTTACATCGATTGGATTGGATCACCAAGAGTGGCTTGGAAACACGCTTACTGAAATCGCCGAAGAGAAAGCAGCCGTGTTTCGCGGCAGGGTGAGCGTAAACGGAAGTCGGTACCACTACGTTGACAACCTCGCAAAGCAGTGGGGAAGCTCAAAGATCAATGTAATCGAGCAAAGTGACTTGGAAACGGGACTGAAAGGTCAACATCAACGTCAGAATGCTGCGACGGCTTTGGGAGTTTGTCATGCTTTGACGCGATGGTTCCCTCGGTTAAGCGACGAGGAAGTATTACGACTGGGAATTGCCAGCGCTCGACTTCCGGGACGGTGGGAAGTTTTGCAACGCAGCCCCTTGGTCGTTTGCGACGGAGCACACAATCCATCTGGGGCGTTGGCCGTCCGCGACGAGATAGAAAGAAGGGACTTGCGACCAACGTTGGTGGTTGCTGGCTCTAAGGGAAAAGATCATGGTGCTATTGCTTCGATTCTTTCTCCGGTGGCCCGCCGCGTTATCGTGACGCAAGCAGCGCATCCGCGAGCTGAGGCCGCTGCAGAAGTCGCAAAATCATGGCGGACGTGCGAACTCGCAGGCAATTTAGCAGAAGCCGTACAACGTATCCCTGTCGGTCCGATTGTAATTTGTGGAAGTCTGTTTTTGGTAGGGGAAGCGCGAGCACTCTTTCTTGACGAACCGACCGATCCCCTAGTGGTGGGAGAAGAATTGCGCCAAGGGGTGATCATCCCGTAAACTCCTCTCATGGGAAAAGGGATTGGTTTAGTATTGCTCACTGCGGCTTTGGGAGCGTCTTCGTCTTCAGCTCAACATCGCGAAGGAGAGTATGGTGGGGTTACGCCGGGGGTGGTGACCCCCTACGAAGCACTCCCTAAGAAGCGGATTCTTTGGAAGAATAATAGAAAGAATGCGATGTATTGGGCCGGGTATTTACCAAGTAAGGACAGAATCTTTCTGCAGTTATCGTCAGAAGTAGCCCACGAGACCTCAGCGCAAGGCAAGAAGGCTTGGGTCTTCCTTCCAGGCATTCGCCCGGCGCGCGGAAACTGGTGGCGGCGCATGGACACCTCCGGGTTCAAGAAAAGTCTGCAGGAGATCCGTGTGAAGCGGGTAGGAAAGCGGAGTAGTTGGGGACGGGCCGGACTGGTGATTGAACTAACTTTTGAAGAAGGAGGCTCACCAAGTGTCACGGGGCAAACGCTGGAGGATGGCTTCCATTATTTAATGCTTACGCTTTAGCCGCTGGCAACGGATTGGTTCTAATTACTGTCTATGGTATGGACAGTGAGGAAATTGACTTGGTATCAACCAAGCCGGAGCAGATATGGCCAAAAAAGAGCAATTAAGTGAAAAGCAAGACGTATTTCTATCTAAGACCGAGCAAATCGGTGAAAAGTTAAAGCCCTATAAGAAGGCGCTCATCTTTGGTAGTTTAGCAATTTTGGTGGCGTTGGTAGCGCTCTTTGGATTCAGGCACATGCAGGGCAAGAAATCTCAAGAAGCTACTGCCAACTTACTTGACGTGATCGATATAGGAGGCGATGCAATCCCTGATGGGGAAACCAAGAGTCGCGAGGAGCTTCTTTTGGCGGCACTTGACTCTCGTGGGGCTGCCTTAGAACCGGTTGGTTCTAGCTCAGAAGTACTACGAGCCTCAGCACTTTTTCGGAGCGGCAAGTTCGCGGAAGCTGCGGCGTCATGGCAAGAAATTGCTGGCAGCGACATGCCTGGTGGAATCAAACGAATGGCAAAGCAAGCACGAGTTCGCGCCCTTGACGCTGCTGGGAACCCAGGAGAGGCACTGTCCTTAGCGAGCTCTCTAGCTGCTGATGGAGCAGCCACAGGTAGTGATAAACTAATGCACGCTCAGCTTCTGATTGCCAGCGGTAAAGCGGAGGAGGCTAAGTCCATCCTCGAGACGATCAAAGAAAGCGAAGAGCTCGGAGTTGCAAAGCTTGCGAATCACTTGCTGACATCGCCAACATTGCCAACGCCTCCACCTGCCACAAGCACGGAACCTGAGACGGCTCCGGTGGAAAACTAACATTTGCGCCCCTTAATTTTAGCCATCTTGCTTGTGGCGTGTCAGCCGCCACCTGCGACGTTGCCATCACCTCCAGCAGTCCTGAGTTACCTGTGGAAAAAGGATTTGGCTCTGCGAATGAATGCGCAGGCTCCACAGGAGTTCTCTCAGCCTGGCGTTGACTCGCAAACGCTCTACGCTTCGAGTTCTGCAGGAGAAATGTGGGCGATGGACAAGCAGTCCGGGGAGTTAATTTGGCGCAAACCAATTGGTAGCGTTGCAGCGGCTCCGACCCCGTATCTAGGTCGGGTGTATGTAGGCACGAGGGATGGTCGTGTTAAAGCGTTAGAGCGTCACGACGGCAAAGAGTATTGGGCGCACCAAGTGAAGGGGGCGGTCGACAATCGGGTTCGAGTGGCCGCCGCAAGCGATATGGTGCTTTTTACAACTGCCAACGATAAGGTGGTTGCGTTAGATTATCAAAGTGGCAAGCCCAAGTGGGAGTACGCTCCCGAGCCCGGTCCGATTAATCAGCTCAGAGGCAGTGCTGGATTGGCGATTGCGTCCGGAGTTGCGTTTACTGGCTTTTCAGATGGTTCTTTAAGAGCGATTCGTATTTCTAACGGAAGTCTTGTCTGGTCATCAAGTTTGTCAGAAGGCGGAGATGAGTACACAGACGTTGACGCGACCCCTAAGCTCGTCGGCGATCTCGTTGTTGCTGCCAACGCTGGGACCGGGGTTTACGGCCTTGAGAGGGAAAGTGGTGGCGTCCGTTGGAAGTTTCCGCTCTCCAATGTAGCGGGGATCGCCGCGGATCGAAATCTCATCTATCTAACTGCCGTCGACAAGACCGTGGCTTTGGATCACAAGGGGATTTTGCGTTGGTCGCATAGTACGGAAGGCTACGGCGACCCCAGCCCTCCCGTAATTCATGCAAACTACCTGATTTACTCTCTGCGAGATGGTGGGGTGGTCGTGGTGGATAAAACGACCGGAACTCCGCTTCAGCGGTTTGATCCAGGAGACGGGGTATCGACCACGCCTTGGGTTCATCCGGACGGGGACATGTTCTTTGTATCGAATCGCGGCATTCTGTACGCATTTCATCTCCGAAAATATCCTACTCAATAAAAACTCGAGCCGATATTTGACATCGGCTTGCGACTAAGTTTATAAGACACTCCCTGATGCGGGGTGGAGCAGTCTGGTAGCTCGTCGGGCTCATAACCCGAAGGTCATAGGTTCAAATCCTGTCCCCGCTACAAAGAAACGCCTGGAACTCCAGGCGTTTCGCATTTTTCGGCTAGAACGCAAGAACTTAGAACGGTCTGCTAATTCATTCATTACGCGTTTTTTTTGCGCACCGCGGTACTCCCGAGCGTTATGCCTCTGTGGGAGCAAGAATTCTAGAAAATGAAGCATCCAACTGGCTACCTAGTGACGCCACGATTTCATCGATTATGCTTGGGGAGGCACCCAGCTCGTTGGCCATGGACTCCTTGGTGGCCTTGAGTAGCGAGAGTCGAATATCTACCAGCCAACGCCTTAGGGTGGCTGGGTGGCACTGGTACAATGTGGCAATATCGGATTGGGCAATACTAGCATCTAGCGTCAAACGAAGGATGTTTCGCTCTCTACTAGAAAGTTTTTGCACCGCGGTGGCGAATGCCGCCTTGAACTCCTTATTATGCTTCTTAGCAGCTACGGTCAGGTCAGGAAAACGTTCCAGTGCTTCCTCACTTGTGGTGGGCTTTGTCTTGCGATGGATACTAATCGCCGTGCGACCTGCAATTAGCGCAACAAGTCCAGGGAGGTTTCCTCTGTGCGCGTAACGGACTATTGCCGGTGGGGGGCCAAGGAGCAGCTTCTCCCGAGTACGTTGAAGCACTTCATCAGCAAAGTCATGACCGTCCATCAGATGGCCAACCTTTACTTTGGCGCGAGTGAGCCAAAGCTCTACTTGTTTCACGGCCCTAGCGTCTTCGTTTATCGCTGCCGCAGCAAGGTAGAGCGATTCAAAACCTGCGGCAGAGGTCGGGGGAGTGATTTCGTATGCAGCCAGCAGTTCAAGAAGCGTCTCGATGCTCACGTCGATTTCGGGCCATCGCTTTCGACCTATGGCCACACAGGCCTCAGCGGTTTTCTCATTGCTGGAAGGAGTCACTTGTGAAAAAGTATAATCTAGTGCCAGCCGCAGGAACATGCTTCGACGATGCAAAGCTTCTGGATATCGCAGATGGTAGCTGGCCGGACATGACCGAGGTAGATAATCACGTCGATACCTGCATAAGCTGTCGTGAGCTTTTGGCACTGGCCGTTAGTGGAAGCAGCATGCCGAAGAACGTAGGGCGCTACACTCCTTATCGGCTAGTAGGTCAAGGAGGCTTTGGGGTAGTTTACGCAGCAGAGGATCCATTGTTAGCTCGTGAGGTAGCGATAAAGATCATAGATAAGCGGATGATCGATGCGGCTCGCTGTTTGGCTGAAGCGCAAGATTTGGCAAAAGTTAAGAACCCTCACGTACTATCGGTGTTCGATGTGATTGAGAGCGACACGCACGTCGCTATTGTCACCGAGTTGCTTCAGGATGCTGTGCCGATTGATGCGTGGGCACGCAACAAGCCAAGGGACGTGATAGCGCAAGCGATGAGGGACGTTTGCCAAGGCATTGCGGCTATTCATCAAGTAGGGCTTCGTCACGGAGACATTAAGCCTGCCAATATCGTCCTGGAAGGTTCTCGCGTCGTAGTGATTGATCTAGGACTCGCGAGTCGTGGAGGAGGCACTCCACGATATATGTCACCAAAGAAACTTCAAAGTGGAAGCGACCCCGGCGAAGATGTTTACGCGTTAGGGCAAGTGCTCCAGGAACTTACTTCTGGTTGCGAAATGTTTTCTGGAGCGGAAGGACCAAGTCACCTTATGGAACTTAAGCGCAAGGAAGTAGCTAGCGATCTAGTTGCCGCGGCGGCAATGCGAGGGGAATACTCCAATGTTCAAAAGTTGGCCCAAGCGCTAGAACCACCGAAGAAATCTCGGCGTCAACTCGCACTTCTATTGCTTTTTGTTGGCATTGTTGCCGTGATCACGGCGATTTTCACTCGGGAAAGTTCCTCAATCGGCTGGGGGTGCATGGACAATGTTTCACGTGCCTACGAGCATCATCAAAGTGCACGGGTGCTAAAGACCGCATCGGCTCTTTGTGTCCGCGGTGGTATCACTAAGCCGCAACAACAATGCCTTGAAAACCCTGCGTTGGATCCCGCAACATGTCAGTACTCTGATGACTCGTCGCAGTCAGCAAATGCGGGACTTGTCGCCATTAAGCAAGCAAGGTTAGCAACTGCTGCGGGTAATCTCAAAGAGGCGCGAGGGTGGCTTGCTAAATCGGAAGGTATTCAACGAGCCCATGTGGTGACCCCAGCAAAACTACAAGTCGAAAACTTACTACTTGATGGCGAACTTAATGCGCATGAAGGAAATCTCGAGGTTGCGATAGAGCGGCTAAAGAAAGCAAACTCCCTTGATGGGACGCGGTCGGATATTCTGACCGCACTCGCTAACGCGTACAGGCTGAGTGGCTCCCTCGATAAATCTCTAAGCTTGCATAAGCGAGCCCTCGCGCTGGACGAAGAAGCAGGGCGCGAGAAATCACTGGCACGGCATTTTCACAATATTGGGGGAGTGTTTCGAATGAAGTTGCACTTTACCGATGCACTTGCATTCTATCGAAGGAGCTTGGCGTTGAAGGAGGCGCCGTTGGATAGAGCCCTAACAATGAACAGCATCGGTATCACCCAGCTAGCAATGGATGACTGGCGCCTTAGCGTGGCAACCCTTGCAAAGGGAAGGCGTATTGTGAGGGGGACAGGGCATGAAGTGGAAGCGCTCATCAACTACAATTTTGCCCTTGCAAGTAAACAAGGAAGAAAAGTTGTCGCTTGTAGAGAGGCCGCGCTTGTTGCTACGAGCTTGTTTACAGCTCTGCGTGGACGCGCCAGTGACCAGGCGGTGCAGGCTCGAGAACTGGCGCAGCAATGCCGCAGGGAGAGGTTGAACCGGGAGTATCCACCTAAGTTAAAGACTTCGGTTCCCGGTGGCAACACGCTCTACGAGCACCAAAAGCCCCTGACTTCTCCCCGCAATCCACCCAACCCAACGGTTGCACCAAAGCGTACTCCGCCCCCCGCAGGAAGCACTCAATACTTTCACGACGGAGCATAGATTGATTAATTGGTTGGTGGCGTCAGTTTATAAAGTGAGCCAGCAAGCTTAGCTAGGTATACTTCGCCGGAGGGTCCATAGCCAAAGGTGGACGTGCCATCGCCTATCGACATCACCTCTTGACTTACGCCTTCGCATAAAGCGAAGAGGCCGTCGTTGCAGAAGTCGGCGTAAAAGTAGGTCCCCTGAGGTATTGCGAGGTTCATTCCTCGGTAGGCGACGCCGCCAGTAATTGAGCAGAAACCACTGGCGTGAGTATGAGTGACGGCTGGCTTTACATCTTGCGTAGGACAAGGTCCTTCGTGACAGTGATTACCTTCCCAGAAATCCCAACCAAGATCGCGTCCTCCGTCTGCTGTGGTCAAGAGGGAAATTTCTTCCTCTGTGCTTTGTCCCACATCTGCTACGTAGAGTTTGTCGGCGTCACTGTCAAAACTTATACGCCAAGGATTTCGGACTCCGTAGACCCACACCAAGGGATGCCCACCCCCGTTTACAAAAGGATTGGAGGGAGGGGACGATGCAGTCCCGGAGGCAGACACATCGATTCGCAATATCGAACCAAGTAACGTTTGTGGGTCTTCTCCCTGCTCTTGTGGGTCTCCTCCAGAGCCTCCGTCCCCACTTCCCACGTAGAGGTAGCCATCCGGTCCAAACGTCATTCCGCCGCCATTGTGATTGGCAAAGGGCTGTTCAAACGAAAGTAGATTGCCCACGAGCGTCGGCGGGGCGTTGGTGTTGGGACTGCCAGTTTGGTATTCAGCAATCACGGTTTCGTCGTCTTGCGTAAAGTTTACAAAGAGTCTTCCATTTTGCAAAAAGTCCGGGTGGAGGGCCAAGCCGAGGAGTCCCTGCTCGTTGCCCCCATCGGTTACCAGCGTCTCGATATCGAGAAAAGGCTGAGGGATCAGGCTCCCATTTTCAATTATGCGAATCCGCCCTGGTTGTTCAACGACGAAAATGCGTTGGTTGGGGTCACCGTTTACCGACTGAACGTCGACGGGCCTTTCAAGTTCAGAGGTAACGAGTTCGGCAGCAAGCTCGAGACCTTCGCAAGATGCGGCTGTCTCGGGGCCTTCGTTGCCTGCGCAACCACTAAGAGAAACGAACAGAATTAGTAGTTTTGCATTCATGGCTTCTCCGCTACTTTCAGCTGGGCATTTTTGAGACTTCGAGGCGAACGGAGGTGCTTAGGGAGACTGTTGTAGTAGTCGACGACTGCTTGCCAATGCGGCTTAGCGTCAACGTCTCCGCCAGCTTCGATGATTTCTGCTTTAAGTGTTAGGATACGTCCCTTGCGTGGGCCGTATCCTTTAGTAAGTGCACGTTCAATTGCAGCGCTGGCTTTGTTGTACCGCCCGAGTTTTAGATAGAGCCATGCGAGTCGGTA
This sequence comes from Deltaproteobacteria bacterium, assembly GCA_020630875.1. Taxonomy (GTDB): domain Bacteria; phylum Myxococcota_A; class Polyangia; order Haliangiales; family Haliangiaceae; genus JAHDIH01. The sequence continues at coordinate 416,111 of JAHDIH010000005.1, forward strand.
CGGCGGGTCGTATTCGTTGAGAAGCGCTTTCTCATTGGCGTGAATTCGTGGCAGCAGCGCCTCATGTTCTCCTAGAAAATCATGCACTTCAGCCAAGGGCCACAAAAACGTCATGGCTTGTTGTGGGGATTTGGCGTTGTCAAATGCTTGTAGCAGCAGTTCTTTTTGCTGTTTGGCGTAGTCTTGGTCTGTTGCGACGAAAATCGCCTTTCTCCATGACTCGGGAGACTGCTTGTAAAAGTATCGAAGAGCCCCTAGTAGCGCCGACCTGTCGTCTGGGGCGAACTCGGGGGAGTTACTCGCGTCAGCAATGTCTTTAATTGCAATTTCAAGTGACTCACTAGGCGACGTTTCTTTTTGCTCTTTTCCAATCTCGCAACTGGCCATTGAGTAGGCGAAGTCTACCTTTTCCATCCCGCCAAGCGCTTCTCTGTAAGAGCGAAAAAATGAGCTGCAGTTGTGGTGCTTCCTTGCGCGTACGTCTAGAAGCGCTAGCGCGGCCATATTTCTACCTGGCCAAGGATTGTCCATCGCCATTTTCTCTAAGCTCGCAACGTGGTCACTCGGGGCTTGTAGTGCTGCAGCAAGTTGTAATCGTTTTTCGTTGTCTTCTATTTTGCTCACTTTGGACGCGGTGGTGATTAGCTGCCTAAAGCCTTCCACAGAAGTAGTGCCTTGCTTTTTGAGTAAAACATCGCCGGACGACGTTAAGAAGTAAAACGTTGGCCATGCGGCAACCGGAAAACGCTTCATCAGTGCTTCATTTTCTGGTTTGTCTGTTTCTACCGCCACCCAAATGACGTCTTGTGCTGACGCGCCGAGTTCCTTTGCCTTTAGAACGTAGTGCTTCATTGAAAGGCAGCTGTGGCACCACTTGGCCCAAAAATCGACAACGACTGTTTTTTTCTGCGCTGCTGCCTTTTGAAGGGCCAGGTCAAGCTCTGCCCCGGTATGCCAATGAATCGTGGCGGTTGGGGCATGGATTGCTTTGGAAGCGCTGACTTTCTGAGGCAGTTCCTTAGAAGAAGCGCAAGAAACGAGTGCAAGTAGTATGAGAAATCGCATGAACCCGCTTTTATCACAGATCGTACTTCTCGTGTTTTGACCCCCGATTTGCGGTGGCGCAACTTACTGATATCCTCTATGTTCCGCGCAGATGGCCGAAAAGCGAGACTCAGAACAAAAATCCCTAAACACGATCATGAGCGAACGCGGCGAGAAGGGAAAAGCCTTAGCTGCGTGCGGCAGAAACCCTTATGCCAATGGCTTCGTTCCGTCGCATTCCATCGGAGAGGTTCGTAAAAAATACGAGTCAACCAAACCCGAAGAACATAAGCCCGGGATGAAACCTGTGGATGGGGAAGTACTTGCGCTTGCAGGGAGAGTGGTCGCAAAGCGAGGATTTGGAAAAACGATGTTTGTTCCGATTCGTGACACGAACGCTCAGATTCAGTTATTTATCAACATTGACCACCTGGACGCGAAAGACTTTGAAGAGGTTAAACCTAGGCTGGACGTTGGGGACATTGTATCTGCCGAGGGCGCGGTGTTTTGGACCAAGCGCGGAGAGATGTCCGTCTTGGTTAAGAAATTATCCATTTTGACTAAAAGTCTCCGTCCACTACCCGATAAGTGGCATGGCTTGACCAATGTAGAAACCAGGTACAGGCAACGCTACCTCGATTTAGCCGTCAATGCTGAAGTGCGCGATGTATTTGTAAAACGAAGCAGGATGATCAAGCTCATCCGTGAAAAGCTCGACAGCAATGGCTTTCTCGAAGTCGAAACGCCGATGATGCATCCTACTATTGGTGGGGCGGCAGCGAGACCGTTTAAAACACACCATAATGCGCTAGATATGCAGTTATATATGCGCATTGCACCAGAACTCTACCTCAAGCGATTGGTCGTTGGAGGCTTCGAGCGAGTTTACGAGATCAACCGTAACTTTAGAAACGAAGGGTTAAGTCGCCAACATAACCCAGAATTTACCATGCTCGAGTTCTATCAAGCCTATGCTACCTACGAGGACTTGATGGACTTTACGGAGTCGCTTGTGGCGGAGCTAGCTCAAGAACTTAACGGGCAGTCCACCGTGAACTGGCTTGGTCATGAGATTGAGCTTGCGGCTCCCTGGAAGCGACTCTCGGTACGTGACTCGATTGTTGAAATTGGTGGCGTCGATCGGAAAGCCTTGGACTCGCCTCTTGAAATGACGAAAGTAGCGCTTGAAAGCGGTATTCGCCCTGACGATATTGCGCGAGCTCTTCTTGGTGGCCTTTCGCTGGAAGACGTTGAGAAACGAACCGTCGGAATGGATTCGCCAGGTGCAGCATTAAAAGACGATACGGAAACTACAGTAAACTCATTCATTCAATCTCGCGATGAGTTAGACATTAGGGAGCGGATAGGACATTTGGCTTATCTGGTTTTCGAAGCTCGCGTCGAAGAGAAGTTGATACAACCAACGTTCATCACCGAGTTTCCGCTGGCGGTGTCGCCATTAGCGAGAAAGAAAGAGTCTGATCCAGCATTTGTAGATCGATTCGAACTTTTCGTTGGTGGTAAAGAAATCGCAAACGCATTCAGCGAATTGAACGACCCGATAGATCAGAGATCGCGGTTTCAAGCGCAACTTGATGCAAAAGCTCAAGGGGCTGATGAGACCATGGATTACGACGAGGATTATTGCCAGGCGCTTGAACTGGGGATGCCTCCAGCGGCAGGAGAAGGCATTGGAATCGACCGCTTGGCAATGTTGCTCTGCGGTCAAGACTCGATTCGTGATGTGATCCTCTTTCCTTTAATGAGGCCAGACAAGAGCTAATGGGGCACCGGCTCCAATACGAGCGTCTGCTGTCCGGCTCTTACCTTTTTTCGCCAGATCGAAAACTGTCGGGCCCCATTCTGTGCACGGTGCTTTGTCTATTAGCGGTCTCGCTGTGGCTTGTCCCGTTTGCCCCCATGACAGGACTTGTAGTTTTGGCGGGCGCCAAAGATGGGGTTGAGCTGCAAGGGGGAACACTTTCATTTTGGCTCTCCAGCGTGTTCCATGCAAGTTGCATGACCTATTTGCTGTGGAGCTTGATGACCAGGTCGCGAAGAACGACTAAGCTGGTCATTTCCTCAATAGCATTCTTGGCCTCGCTTTTTCTTCTTCATTATTTCTATCTTGGTTTCGTCGAATCGCTAGACGGGTTTCTTGAGATGTACCGTAGTGAGTGGGATGTCGCCGCGCAAACGCAAACTTTTGACGGGCAATTCATCGCTTATACCGCTTCCGAATGGGGAGCTCGTTTTTCGTGGAGCTACGGCGTTGTTTTGGGCGTGTCGTTGCTTGCAACAATCAGCTGCGGTTTGCTTCTTGCTAAAAGAGTACTGTCCAACCCGTGGTCGGTCGTTATTTTCCTGGGGTGGGCAACGCTGTCGGCTCTGTCGTTTGACGACCATTTTACCAACCTTTTCCAATTTGTTCTTTCTGCCAAGCTACTTTCCGCAAACTCCGTATTGAGCGTTATCGGTTTGGCGGTTGCTGCTTCTATTGTTGGAATTGCGTCGTATTTTGTGGTGGTTTTGGCGATTCGGGTGTTCTTCAGTTTCTACGTCACCGTTGCGATCGCGGGGCTTATCTTCGGGACCATGGCTTTAGTTGTGATTTTGGGGGTGATGGGGGGCTTCGAAAAAGATCTCCGCGACAAAATACTCGGAGTCAAAGCGCACATGCGCATCGAAAAGATCGGCGGCAATATGACGGCCTACAGAGAAATTGGTGAGACGTTAGAAGCACTGCCGGAGCTTCTTGCTCAAGCTCCGTTTTACGAGACGGAAGCGATATTGGCCTTTGATAAAAATCCAGTTAGCGTGATCGTGAGGGGGATTGATCCGAAGAAGAGTGGTGCCGTACTAAACTTGGAAAAAGATATTGAAAAAGGGAGTATCGCTCGGCTGAGACCATTGACACCAGACGGAAAAGTGGCCACCGAGGAGGTCGAAAGTGTCGATGCGCCGGTGGAGCTTGGCGAGCCCGAAGACTTTTCCTCTTCTGCCACGCCAGATGAACCGATGAAAAAAGCAGACGAGGCAGAGTTGCATCCGTTTGACAGCGGCGCGACCAGGAAACGGATTAACACGTTAGATGGGATTTTGGTTGGGCGAGAGCTCGCCATGCAACATGAGGTGTTCGTCGATCAAGCGGTACAGATGGTATCACCGCTTACGGACATTACACCGGCGGGCCCTGTTCCTTTTCATCGCGAATACAGGGTCGCAGGGCAATTTTACGTTGGGATGGTTCAGTTCGATTTGAAATACGTTTACGTGTCACTGCCGTCAATGCGGCGTTTTTTAGATCTTGAAGACGAAGTTAGTGGAATCGAACTGAGGCTTAAAGATCCCGACGACACAGAAGACGTTAAGACGCAGATAAAGGCTCTTCTTGGACCAGAGTATCGAGTACAGGATTGGCAAGAACTTGATAAAGCGTTGTTCTCGGCGATGAAATTGGAAAAAAAGACCATGTTTCTCGTTCTGGTACTCGCGATCTTGGTCGCTGCCTTCTCGGTCCTCGGTAACTTGATAATGATTGTTGTCGAGAAGGGAAGGGAGATCGCAATCTTGAAAGCCATTGGCGTTTCCGGCGCCGGGGTAAAACGTATCTTCATGGCGCAAGGGTTGACCATTGGAATTGTGGGCAGTGGCATTGGTACCCTGCTAGGAACACTCTTTTGTATTTTGGCGAAGAACCGAATCAAGATCCCCCCAGACATTTGGTACATCGACGTTTTGCCCATTCAGTTCGACCTGAAGGCGACTCTTGCAATCTTTTTTGCAGCCGCCTTGGTGTGCGTTTTAGCAACACTGTATCCCGCTCACTTAGCAGCCAGTCTCAAACCTGTGAAAGGGCTAAAAGATATTCGATGACCAGAGGCAACCGGTGCAGGACGGAGCTGGTCGTATTCGTTGACAGGACAGGGTCTTGCCCGTAACGTCCCGCCTCCATTAGATAATTCAATGAACGAGTCAAGCAAAGGCGCTCATGTAGTCGCCACGAACCTAAGTAAGTCCTACACCCGAGGGGACAACACCGTCGAGGTATTATCGAACATCAACTTCGAACTCCAACCGGGTCAGATGGCAGCAATTGTCGGCGCCTCCGGAATTGGTAAGTCAACACTTCTTCATTTGCTTGGAACCCTTGACGCCCCGACTACTGGAAAGATTCTGATCAATGGGCAAGACACGAGCACCATGTCGGGCCCCGTGCTCTCTAAATTCCGCAACAACAACATTGGCTTTGTATTCCAGTTTCATCATTTGCTATCGGCGCTTTCTGCACTTGAAAACGTAATGTTGCCGATTCTCGTGTCACGAGGCTCAAAAGAAGAAGCTCACGATCGCGCAAGGGCGCTTCTGGAGAAGGTAGGGCTGAAAAAGCGTCTGGCTCATCGTCCGTCAGAGTTGTCGGGAGGAGAGCAGCAGCGAGTCGCATTGGCGCGTGCCATGGTCTTAGAGCCGTCGCTACTTTTAGCAGATGAGCCCACAGGCAATCTCGATGCGGCTACGGGGCAAGGGATTCATGAACTGCTAGTGGAACTCAATCGGGAGCATGGATCTACCATGTTGGTAGTAACCCATAATCGAGGGCTGGCAGAGATGATGCCTTTCGAGTTCGAAATGGGAGACCTTGGCGCGTTGTCATCGGAGAGCATGCCTACAAAGAATGGGGAACTCCGTGCTTAGACTGTTGCTTGCTTTATTGGCCGTCTTATCAATTGCTCCTGTTGCCTCAGCGCAGGACTGGCTCGATCCTGAACTTCAACAACGGCATACGGGTCGAAAAATCGCTGAAATCAAAGTAAAGGGGAATCGTAAGGTAGAAAGCGCAGCCATCCGTGAGATCATTGTTTCTCGCAAAGGGCAGGCACTTACTCCTCTCCGAGTGAAGCAAGATATCGACAACCTTTGGACCAAAGTAAAATACTTTTCTGACATCTCTGTGGAAGTTGCAGATGGCCCAGGCGATAGCGTGGTGTTGACGTACGTGGTGCAAGAAAAGCCCTCCGTCCGAAAGATAATCGTACGAGGCAACGATGAAGTTTCTATCGACGATATCAATGGGAAAATTGATAACGCCACGAATATAAAAAATAAGATTCTGGATCGCAGTAAGATTCGCAAGCTGCAAGTAAAGATAGAAGAACTGTATGAGGAAGAAGGTTACTACCTAGCCAAGGTAGACTACGAAATTAAGTCCGCAAATGAGGCTGAGGTAGACGTGGTCTTTCTGGTTAAAGAAGGAAAAGAAGTCAGCATCAGAGGGGTGCAGTTTGTTGGCAATGAAGTGGTTCCCGACAGTGAGTTGCGTGGGATGATCGCTACCAGGGAAAAAGACGGGCTTGCATTCCTCAGCGGCTCCGGCAAATTTAAGGAGGGTGAGCTTTCTACGGACATGTCGCGTTTGCAGGCTTACTACTTCGACCTTGGACACATTCTGGTAAATATTGGCACTCCTAAGATCGAACTCTCAGCAGATCGTCGACATCTGTATGTGAGTATTCCCATCGACGAGGGGCCTGTGTTTGACATCTCCAAAGTTACGTTTACCGGGGACATCGACAAACAGGAAACGAAATTTAGAGAGTTGCTTGGTACTGGCAAAGGCGAGACTTTCTCTCGGACCAAAATCGGTACGGGAATAGAGAAGATGACCAGGTTCTACAAGGACCGAGGTTTTGCCCATGCGGCGGTACGCATGCGTCATACGCCAGATCTTGAAAAGAATCTCGTGGCCCTAGAGTTCAATGTTGTCAAAGGCAAAAAGGTCTACATCGAACGTGTCAACGTTTACAGTAACAGTAAGACCCGTGACAAAGTGATTCGTCGGGAACTCAAAATCAGCGAAGGCGATTTGTACAATGAAACGCATATTCAGCGTTCCAAGCGCAGGGTGCTGTCCCTTGGCTTTTTCGAACGGGCTGATGTCTCTGTGATCAAAGGCTCTAGCAAAGAGTTTATGCAGGTTAATGTTGAGGTCACCGAACGCTCCACCGGTTCCTTTCAAATCGGTGCCGGGTTCTCTTCTGTGGAGAACTTCATTGCGCAAGCGCAAATTACAGAGCAAAACTTCCTTGGAAGAGGGCAAACAATCGGTTTGCAAGCGCAGCTTTCAAGTCTTAGGCAGCTTGTGTTGCTCCGATTCTTCGATCCTCAATTTTTAGATACTCAGTTAACCTTCGGCGCCAACTTGTACAATCAAGCGCAAGGCTTTGGAACATTCACCCGCGACGCGTTGGGGGGGAGTCTTTCCCTCGGCTACAACCTTTCTTGGGAGTCTCGATTTCTGGCAACTTATAAGCTGGAGAGAGTGGGGGTCACTACAGGTAATAGCGGATTTGCTTCCTTTGGAGGGGTGACTACACCGGTGCAAGCTCAGAGCGTCGCGAATCTTTATCGTGGCGGTGTTACCTCGTCTTTACGTCTGCAGGTCACCTACGACAGTCGTAACGACCGAGTGGTGCGACCCACCGAAGGCTGGTTCAACACCGCATTTGTTGAAATTGCTGACAACTTCACTGCTTCTGAAAACGTATTCTTTCGTTACGGCGGTTGGCTACGTCACTACCGCCCATTAATTGGTCCGTTTATTCTCCGATTGAACGGTGAGTTTGGGGTCACCACTTCTAGAGATCCTCTCGGAGTACCGATTATCGAACGTTACCTGGTTGGAGGAATCTTTGACATTCGTGGATTTGCCCCGCGTTCCCTAGGGCCTATTTTGCGGGTCAGTCCTCCAGGACAAGTAGGACAGCCCCTTGGACGCCTCCCACTTGGAGGAAATATGCAATTGATCACAAATACTGAGATTGAATTTCCCATATTTAACGAAATGAAGATCTACGGAGTCGCCTTTTTCGACATGGGGAACGCATTTAACCTTGAAGACCGTTACTGCTCAGGAAGCGGTGGAGGGACCCTCTCTCCTAAGTTTGACCCATGTTTTGACCTTGGAACCTCGCTTACTGAAGGACTTAGATTCTCTACAGGATTCGGAATTCGTTGGATTTCTCCAATTGGGCCACTTCGTTTTGAATGGGGCATCCCTTTGGATCGTCAACCAGGAGAAGACCCAGTTGTATTCGAGTTTACAATCGGGAATTTTTTCTAGAGTTGACGGATACACTTAATAACGGTACTGACACAGGAGATATATGATGAATCGCAATTTACCATTACTAGTTTTAGGCTTAGGCCTCATTATGATCGGCATGACCGGCGCAAGTGCTGCTGGCGGCAACAAAGGTCACGTAGGCTTTGTAGACTTAGAGCGAACGCTAATGGAAACCAAAGTCGGAAAATCCGCTAGCGCAAAGTTTGAAAGAGCGAGAAAGCGTAAACAAAAAGAGTTGGATAAAAAGAAGAAAGCTCTTGAGAAGGAAGCGGCGGCACTCGCGAAGCAACGCGGAGTCCTTAAGCCTGAAGTATTTGCCAAAAAGGGGCGTGCTCTTCAGGAAAAAGCAGCCAAACTACAAGGAACGTTTATGAAACTTGAGCAAGATCTTGCTGGAGAACGCGCTAAACTTATCAAACAAGTTCTCGATAAAGCAGGGCCAATCATCAAATCGATTGCTAAGGAACAAGGGTTTACCGTAATTCTCGATCGCAACGCTGTTGCTTGGGGGGCTGCCGGCCTAGACATCACCGACAAAGTGAACAAACGCATCAAATAATTGTTTGTTAAGTTTTTGCTTCGAAGAAGGCGTGCAGTAAGCACGTCTTTTTCTTTTGTGCTAGATCTAACGACATGAACGCTCTGAGCCATCAACAAGTGCGTGAGATACTTCCTCAGCGATTTCCGTTTATCTTTGTAGATACGGTAATTTCGGTAGACGAGGAGTCCATCGTAGCTAAGAAATGCGTCACGGCAGGTGAGCCTTACTTCTCGGGGCACTTTCCCTCGTTTCCGGTGATGCCAGGCGTGCTACTGGTGGAAGGTATCGCTCAAACGGCCATTCTTTTGGCCCATCACAATGGGCGCTTTGACAGAGAGACGCAGCAAGTCTTTTTTATGGGAGTGGAGAAGGCGAAGTTTCGTCAGCCAGTGGTGCCTGGGGATGTAGTGGAGTTCCACGTTCGGCAAACCCGTGGCGGGCGTATCATGAAAGCAGAAGGCAAAGTCTTTGTCGAAGGTAAGGTAGTTTGTGAAGCTAATATTATTGCTACTATTAAGTAACGTTGCGCTGACATCTTGCCGGAAATCAAAGGGGAGCTCGGAAGGCTGGGAGGTTCCTAGCGAAAACAAGGTAGTGGTGGCAACATCCCTTGATGGCAAGTCCGTGACGCAAGAGGTTGAACCAAATGGCGACCTCGCTACCGCTCAGAAACTCTCAGAAGCGGTGAGTGGTGCCATCTCAGATGTCACTGATGAGGACTGGTTTGCAATCAGCGCCTCACACCCTCTAAAAATTCACCTCTACAACACCGCTGACTTGGTGTTGCAAGCTTTAGATAGTGAAGGCCACGTGCTCGCAAAAAGTGACCGGGGGGGCAGTGGGGTCGAAGAATACCTGACGGGGGTAAAAGGCGTTTCGTATATTGTTGTCAGTCACTATAAGACGAAGAAAAAAGTAAAAGCATCGACCTACCAACTGGTGTGGCATGAAGTTTCCGCTAAGCCAGAAGCATGGGACTACGAACCTAATGACAAGAAGGAACTTGCAGCTCCTTTAGCCGTTGGTGTTTTAAAGCAAGGCACAATAGGTTGGAATAAGGATACCGATTGGTACGTGGTCACGCGGGAGGTGGTCGACTCATCGTTTCGTTATCACCTGGAGGTGTTAAACCAAGGGAGAGGCAAATGGAGCATTTCGGTTCACGATGAAACAGGTGTGCTACTAAAGCGAACAAAGAAAAAGGCCGGGACACTATCCGTGACAAACCTTTCTCCGTCAGCGGACTGGAAAAGTCTCTACCTCGCTGTCTATGCCGACCGTTCGTCTGACGGCACCCCTTATTCAGTGAGTCTTATGGAAAGCACTGCAGGGCCGGACTTCGAAAGTGAACCGAACGATACTGCCGAGCGCGCTCAGTCGCTAGCTTCTGGACAGAAAGCACTAGGCACCGTAGATGAGGCAGACGCAGACGTTTACGTCGTGAATAGCGCCGGAGGCACCGTTGCCGCAACGATAAGCAATGGGCAGCTCCAGTATTCACTCGACGGGGTCACGTGGAGTGCCACGCCCACCGCTGGAGCCAAAATATACATGAGGGTGGTTTCGAGTAAGGTTGCTAACTATGAACTGAGCGTATTTGTGGTGGAACCAGACGCACTCCCTGCGTCACCGCCGACACAACCAGCGTCAGATCTGGCGGTAGAGCCCTAATACTAGTTGGCACGCATCCTGCTTTGTACCTTGGCATAACCAAAAAAGGACAAAGCAATGAAACACATAATCCCTATTCTCACGATTTCTATTTTCTCGATCTCTTGCAGTAAAGACAAAGTGGCTAAACAGAACGAGCCACTTGTTGCTCAGCAAGAATACAAAGCCCCTATACTTCCTGAGCCCGTTCCTGCGCCTGTCGTCCCCACGGAGCCGGAACTTAAAGCAGAGCCGGTCTTAAAACCAACTCCCGCCCCTAAAGACTACGCTGGCATAATCGCTCTTGCGAAAACGTCGCCACATGAGGAGGCCATTCCCCTTCTTGAAAAAGCGATGGAGCTGCATCCCAAGCGAACCAAACCTCGCATTGAACTAGCCAGGGCTTACCTCACCGCGGGAGACGTTAAGGCCGCGAGAGACTCCATAGAAAGTGCTCTTGAAATCAGTGAGTCGTCCTCTTACGCATGGAACACGTTGGGAAGGGTTGAACTTATGGCGGGAGATCTGGAAGCTGCAGTTGACGCATTTTCGACGGCGGTCGAGAAAAACGAAGACAACGGCTACGCATGGAACAACCTTGGACTTGTACTGATGAAGCAAAAAAGAATAGAAGAGGCCGTAGTAAGCTTTGAGCGAGCCACGGCAGGCAGTCAACCAAAGCATTACATGTGGAACAACCTTGGACACGCCTACGAGCACCTTGGAAAAGTTAAATTGGCCAAAGCGGCGTACGGGCAAGCCGCAGATGCAGGATCGGTCAAAGCGGAAGCAAATATGGAGCGTCTCAAAGACGTGACTCTCTTGGTAGTGGCTCCGCTCGAGAATCAAGAAGAAGAGCTTGAAGTAGTCTCACAGTAGATTGAAACTGGCCAAAGCCAGGGGTACGGGCTAAAGTCTCGTTATGAGATGGCTGCTTGTACCCCTTTGGTTGGTTTCGTCATGCATGGCCAACAGTAAAGCTGCAGGGCCAGAGCAAGTAATTGAGTCTTATCGAGAGGCACTGGCATCGGGGGCTCATGACAAAGCGTACTCACTCATGTCTACCGACTTTCAAGCAACGGTAACGCTAGACCAATTTAAAAAACTCATCGAGCAAAACAAGCAGCTAGTAGACGAAACCCAAGCATTACTAAAACGGCCTAAAGACGTCACGGTGTCGGCCGAGTACGATTATGGGCTCGGAGATCGACTTAGGTTCGTTCGCAGCGGTGGCGTTTGGAAGTTGGTGTCAAATCCAATTGACTATTACGGTGCTGAGACGCCGCGACGGGCACTACGTTCGTTTGTTCGCGCCTTTAAACATCAACGCTGGGACGTCATGCTTGAGTTCGTTCCACGGAGGTACAGAGAGCAGACCACGGCAAAGCAGATTGAAACGCAGTTTTCTGGGGTTGGGGCAGAAGATTTAGTAGAAAAGATGAAATTACTTGAAGAAAATCTCAGTGAGCCGATAATTGAAAACGTGGATACCGCACAAATGTCGTATGGAGATCTGTATCAGGTGGTACTTGTGCGAGAAGTAGGTAAGTGGAAAATCAAAGACTTAGACTAAAGCCAAAAGTTGGCATGAATATTCTTCACGGATTGCATGTCAAATTGCTGTGGTTAGGTTAAAATAAAGTAATGGGCAGAACGTCCAAAACACAGAAAGGCACATCATGCTAGACCCGTGGATCATAGAAGAAATACGAAAACGAGAAAAGCGCGACAATAGGCCAAGGGTTGAGCCACCTGAGCCCCCAATGATTCGCCCCGAGGAAACTCCAGAAGCGACCCCGGCGGACAAGCAGCGACGCGGCGTCACCATCATAGATATCTAGAAAACGGCCCCTTTTTGGGGCCATTTTTTTGGTGAAACAGAACTTGCGTAATCCGAGCGACATTGCTAGTTTGCGCTCGCTGGCCCCTTCGTCCAGTGGTTAGGACACCGCCCTTTCACGGCGGCGACACGGGTTCGAATCCCGTAGGGGTCACCAGCTTTTAAGCCGCTTCTCTGGAGCGGCTTTCGCTGTTTTTGGGTACAATTGTGTTGTGAAAAGTGCAGCCGAGGGTTTGAAACTAGCCCGAATGTTTGAGGAGGGAGAGGGGCAGCTTGCTGACCAGGCGCCCGATGTCTACGAACTTGTCATAGAAAAATTTCCCAATAGCCGGGAAGCAGAACTTGCCCGGATAGCTTTGGCAGTTCTACGTCCAGGTAGCACTTGCTTGAGTGAATCGGGACTGGCACGCGATTTCAAGGACAGTCCTGAGCCAATTCGCATTCTAAGCCAAATTATCGAAGGGTTGTATGCAGGCTTAGATGATGACAACGACGAAGGTCGTCGCAAGCTCAAATTTTACTATGAGCGACTAGCGACAATTACGGATCAGTCAGCGCGGAGCGATGTACTTGCCGCCACCTATCGCTGCCGAAGCTGCAATAATCTTCATTGCATGATGCACCGCTATCAACTGTCGGGGATGGCAGGCATGAGCCGTGAGAATGTCGGCGCAATGCTCGCTGTAATTTGCGACTACTGCGGCGACACCAAACACGTGCACGAAGCTACTATCAATAGACGAGATATAGGGCTGATTGTACGAATGTTTTGGGATTACTAGTAGATGTGGGGCATGGGTTGGAATCTTTCTAATTCTCAATCGTTGGGTGTGATTGGTCCAGCCACTACTTTGCCGTTCAGGCTGGTGATTTCCATCATGAAGCGGCTGACTTCTTTATCGCAATATAAGTCGAAATGAGACTGAATCAGCATGCTCTTGTCGCTAATTCGTATGACCTCGTAGTGACCGCGAAATGTTTTAGGGAAAACCACGCCGAGGGCCTCCCAGGCTTCCCAGTCGGCACGCATCGGAGTGCTGTGGTATGTTTCGTATTGCTGCCTCCACTTAACACGGTCGCAGCTAATCCACGACGGAGTTAAGGAGATGGACTTTGGCATTTTTCCATTTTTTAGGTAGTGGTCGATAACCGCGGTGGCGACATTAGACATTACTATCTCAGCCTCGCTTACTTTCGCTGGAGTTACGTTTTTTTTCTTACTCATTACTCCCGTCGCGACTGTGTTTTCTTGGACTATTGATATTGTAGAACTCCTAGAAGTGATTTTGCCATCGCATTTTTCGTCAATGTACATTGTGAAGGTGCCACTGTTTTCGCTTGTCTTGATGTATTCTATAGACTGGTGCAATGGCCATTCGGAAAGTCCCAACTTGGACCATGATTCAAAATCTTGTGCTTCTTGGATCCATCCTCCATCGCAGGTAATTTTGTTTGGGGTTCTTGCGATGGACTCAGGGAGCGTCTTGCCTTCGTTCACGGAGCTCTGTAGTCCTTCTTTAAATGTGGTGAGAATATCTGTGAAGTTGCTATCGATATCCTTGGTCGATGTAGGTTTATCGATAGTTTTCACCAGTAATTCGGCCAGTTTAATATGGGGGCAAGATGTCATCGTCTCACAGCTCGCTTCTTTAGAGCATTGTAAGTAAATATCTTGAATTGCTTCGCTTTGCGACAACCAGGCCTTCTTTGACTCAGAACGAGACGGTAGTTTGACTGATGTGCCTTCCTCGCTGGCACACATTTTCATTTTTTCGTACACTATCTCAAAGTCGCTTTTGCACGAGACAATCAATAGTAAAACAATGGCATAGCGCATGATGTAACCCTACCACGAGTTATCAGTTCTCGAACGCAGTTCGGCTCCAATAAGACAACGAGGGGCAACGCAAGAGTACCTCCGCAATCGCCGCGGATTCGGGAGCAACCTCATGAATTTCCGCTTCTTTTTTTCGTTCAATCCTTAAGACTAAAAAGCAAGTGCTAAACTTTCTACTTACGCAGTTACGGGCATTCGGTGGTGATGACACGCTCGATGTCTTCGCCGTAGTAAAACTTGAGAATTTCTCGGTACGATACGCCTGCTTCCGACAAGCAATCTGCACCATTTTGCGACATGCATCCGCGGTTGGCGTAGTTGTTGGGGTCGATGAATCCCAATGAGGTTTGCGTAAGCTCGTCCCCACTGACGCCTTCGTTGTAGGTGACGAATCGTTCGGTATCAAAATCTTCGTCGGTTCCCCCTAGGCAGGCTGGTGGCGCTTGCCGGGCACCTGCGACGTAGAAGGCAGCAACGCGAGTGTTCTGATACATTAGTATTTCACCTGTCGTGGCAGCGACGGCATCGTAATGTTTCTGCTCCGGTGGGTTGTTGCAGGTGTACACTTGATTGGCTTGGCCATCTTTTATCTCACCGTTCTGTTCGATGGTGTAGTAGAGGTACGCTCGAGTGGCGACCGCTTGTGCTTTAAGAGCCTCCTTGTCGGCGTTGCCGTTTTCGCACGCCACCACCGCAGGTAAGTAGTCCGCTTCCATGGCAACATCTCCGATTCCTTCGACGTTGGCCACGCAACTTTCCATCGAAACGCCACCGTCGGTTTGACCTGCGTCGGGGCCGGTACCGAAAGGCGCCGATCCAGGACATCCGGTCAATAAGACCAAAGCAAATAAGGCTCGCACGTCGTAATCGTAACTTCTGCTCCAGCGTGGTGCAATAGCTCTGGTGAATCCTTGCGAAGGCGCTTGCCGCCGGCCACTATGGGCCTATGGTAGACCTTAGCCCGGATAAAATTGTCATGATTGTACAAATGCTTGTCACGTTGATTCTTAGCGTTTGCGTACATGAATTTGGTCACGCATGGGTTGCTGCCAAGCTTGGCGATAAAACACCAGTGCTGCAAGGTAGAGTAACTTTGAACCCTCTGGCGCATGCCGATCCCGTGGGAACGGTTGCGTTTCCTTTGATAGGCGCATTATTTGGTGGGGCTGGTTTTGGTTGGGGAAAGCCTGTCATGGTTCATCCTCCATCGTTCACGAAGCGTTTTACCATGCGCACGGGGCATATGTTTGTGGCGCTGGCAGGCCCCGCAATGAATCTTATCTTCGCAGCCTTTCTTATCGCACTTGCCTTTGCACTTGCTCAGGCCGGAGTTATTGAACCTGAAATAATGAGTCAGGCAGCAGGGCGGGGCGTCTATTTCGACAGAACGTACCCCATCGAAACCGCACTCGTTTTTGGTATTTACCTAAATTTCATCCTAATGATTTTCAATCTCATACCAGCGCATCCTCTTGATGGCGGCGCCGTGTTGGAAGGGCTTTTGCCCGCTAAGGCGGTTCCGAAGTATCGTGAGCTTTCGGTTTACGGTCCGTTTGTCTTGATGGCCTTTATCTTTATCGAGCCGCTTCGCGTCGTTATTGGTTGGCCTGCTGAGCAACTGATGACCTTGGTCTCCATGATGTTTTAATAATTTCAGTGCCTTATGCCTGCTGTTCGATCTCTCATAGGGGGATCGTATGGTGCCATCGATTTCTACTTACGATCGGTCGCAAAGATGTTAACACCAGCAGTGAATATGGATTACCGCGTTAATTTGGAGGTATTCGAAGGTCCCCTCGACCTTTTGCTCCATCTTGTGCGCAAACACGAGCTGGACATTTTGGACATTCCCATTTCGTTCGTCACGACTAAGTACAACGAGTATTTGGATGTCATGACGGAACTAAATATCGACGTAGCTGGTGAATATTTGGTGATGGCTGCAACGCTCGCGCAGATCAAGTCACGAGAGCTTTTACCTAGAGAGCAAAATCTCATCGAGGATGAGGAGTTAGAAGAGGAACTGGGAGACCCACGAGGAGAGCTCATCCGCCGTCTGCTTGCGTATCAGAAATACAAAGACGCTGCGGTGTCTCTTGGCAATCGACCGGTGGTAGGACGTAACGTTTGGTCTCGTGGCACCTCGCAGGAAGACGCGTTGTCGGATGTGGTGAACCAACAAGCGCAGGCCGCACTTGCTGAGGTTCCTGTGGATAAGCTTCTGATGGCACTAAAGCGCGTGTTTGAAAGGGCGCGCATTTCGCTTGTTCATCAGGTAAGCGTAGAGAAGCTGAGTGTCTCAGAACGAATCAATCAGCTTGTCGATAAACTAGGCAATCAAGATCGCATCACCTTTTTTTCGTGTTTCAAAAACATTCTCGATAAAGAGGCGGTATCTGCGCAAGAAGTAAAACAAGAAGCAATTGTGACGTTTTTGGCGGTGCTTGAGATGTGCCGTTTGCAATTGGTTCGAGTAACGCAACAAGAAAACTCTGATGAACTTTGGATAATACGAAAGTCCAGTTCTATCGAAGAAGAAGCATCCTACAAAGTAGCGAAGGCAAGTAGTTATGAATACGACAGTTGAAGAAGTAGAGCCCGAAGACGGCGCCAATTTAAGCCAGATCATTGAAAGTCTCATCTTTGCGGCAGATAAACCGCTTACGATAAAAGACATTGCTCGATTGGCTCGAACCAACGATGCAAAAGAAGTTAAGAAATCGGTGGCAAAGTTGGTCGCTGATTATGAAACGCGGGGCATTGTGCTTGATGCAGTAGCTGGTGGTTATCAGTTTAGGACTAACCCCGTAACATCCGGCTGGGTTCAGGATTTGATAGCGGGTAAACCCGTGAGGTTGTCTCGCGCGCAACTCGAGACGCTTGCCATTTGTGCGTATCGGCAACCTGTTACCAAGCCGGAGATCGATGAGATACGTGGCGTAGACTCTGGCGGTACGGTGCGCGTACTGGTGGAGCGAGGTCTGGTACGAGTACTGGGCAGGAAAGAAGAGGTTGGTCGACCAATGCTCTACGGCACCACAAAATTCTTCTTGGAGTTCTTCAAGCTGAACGATTTGGAAGAATTGCCGACTTTAAGGGAGTTCCGAGAGCTTTCCAGTGAAAGTATGGACATGGTTCGTAAGCTAGGTTTCGAAGAACCGCGTGATGACAACTACACACGGATTGAAGACGAGCCCGAAGAGGGGAGCGAAGAAGCGCTGGCACTAGAAGCCGCAGCGGCCAAGAAGGCGGATGCTGGGGTAGAGGTTGGCGGTGAGCCCGAAGAACAGCCCGAGCAGCAGGACGTTGCGCCTGAACGTGAGGCGTCTGAGGCACAGGAAGTTGAGCCTGAAGATGAAGTGGCTCAAGAACAAGATACGGCTGAGTAAGAATTTTTGATGGCTTCAACGAAAAAAGGCCAAGGCGATTAAGCCTTGGCCTTTTTTTGGCAATTAGTTGTTACTGAGGAGTCGCTGCTTTCTCAGCTTCCGCTTTGGCTTTTTCATGCTCGGCTTTGGCTTCCGCTTTGGCTTTTTCATGTTGCTCTGCGGCAGCGGCGTTGGCTTGATCCGCCTCTACTTTTGCTGCATTGTTTTGTACTTCAATTTCTTCTCGCTGCTCTTTGACTCGTTTGAGTTCAGACTCATCGTACTCACGATCCGCATCCCAGTAGTAACGCATTCGGAAAATGAGGCTTGTCAGACCGAGATCTTGCGCCTTTATACTTTGACGTTGCAGCTCAAGGCCGAAGAAGAAGTTTTGACCGACGGTGACGTTCCCAGCCACGCCGTACTTATGGACGTATTGTGTCTCATCTTGAAAGCTAGAATCAATCTTGTACGTCCCAAGTACTCCTACCGGTCCTAGATCAAGGCTAACCCCGACTCCCGCATCGAAGTATACAGCTTCCACCTCTGTGGCGTATCCCGCTCCAAGATCCGCGTAGGCACCGAGGATTCCAGAACCCCAAGCAATTTGCCCGGAAAGTCCATAGGCTTTCTCTGTGATCCCTTTAAGCATACCGGTGGTTTGGATGTATCCATCCGCTGAAAATGCTGCGCGAACCGATGGGGTTAGATCGAATCCGTATTTAGCGTTGAGCCAGTGACCAAAATTGGTGGAAAGTCCAAGCCCCGAGCTGTTGTTAAATACTGTTTCGCCTCCATAGGTTGTCGCAACACTGAACCCCTTCATGAGATGCAGCTGACCGCTGAGGCGTTGTTGCATTCCGCCGACGGTAACGTCACTGCCACCTTGTTCTACGGAACCTCGACCAGTTCCCATTTCAAGGGCGAAGTAGGTAGGGTTGAACGGATCGTTTACCAAGTCACTTGAGTTAAAGGTGTGTCCGTTGAGCGTACGTGAATTTTGATTTCTCATCGCGGTAGGCAGCGCTTTAACGTTTGCCTTTACCTTGTCCGGCTCATCTGGCATGTCCGGCTCTGGAACTTCTTCTTTGGGGGGGCTTTTCGGTTCTTCTTCAACTTTAGGCTCTGTAGGCTCGGAAGACTTTTCCTTTGGCGGTTCCTCTGTGGTGGTCGCTGCCGGCGTGGTCGCGGCGGGAGCAGGAATTTTAGTTTGTTTCCCATCAGGTGTCGTGATGATTTTGCTGCCGTCACGAAGAACCTCTGTTTTGGTTCCGTCTGGTGCAATGGCAATCGAGCTGCCGTCTGGATAGGACGTCGTCATCGTACCGTCAGGTGCAGTAGTGGTTACCGGTCCGCCTTGGGCGATGGCTGCAGTAGTGCAAAAAATCGTTAATATAAATAAAATTCTTTTCATTATTTTCCCTCGTCAGTAGTAGGCCAGGGGTGCAGACGCAGTTTCAAGTCAACGCGGCAATAAATCGCTGGATATCCTCTTGGAGCAGTGATATTGGCAAATGTGTCCGATCTACCATCCCAGTCCGTTCGTCTGCAGAAACTAATTGCTCAAGCGGGAATCTGTTCTCGCAGGAAAGCAGAGGAGCTTATTGTGGCCGGTAAAGTGAAGGTAAACGGTCAAACGGTGACCGTGCTGGGAACAAAAGTCGATCCGGACGCCGATCGCGTCACGTGCGAGGGCCAAGCGGTGTACGCCCAGGCGCTTCACTATATCTTGTTAAATAAGCCGAAGGGGTGTTTAAGCGCGGTTAGTGATCCCGAAGGACGTCCGACTGTAATGGAATATTTGGTCGGAGTTCCGGTGCGCGTCAATCCTGTGGGGCGCCTGGATTTCAACAGTGAGGGCGTACTGCTTTTCACTAACGACGGGGAACTGTCCATGAGGCTGCAGTCCCCTGACTACCACGTGGAAAAGACCTATCACGTGAAAGTCAGAGGTACGTTAACCGAAGGACAGATCCGACAAATGCGCACCGGAGTGGTGCTTGACGACGGTTACAAAACACGGCCCGCACAGGTGGACCGTCTTAAAAATGAAAGTAAGCACGATTGGCTTGTGATCACGCTAACCGAGGGGAAGCGTAGACAAATTCACCGGATGGTAGAAGCACTAGGTCAATCGGTTCAAAAAATTCAGCGCGTCGGCTACGGAGGCATCTCGTTTTATGGGCTTCGCGTGGGGGATGCGCGAGAGCTCAGGCAGCAAGAAGTCGATATGCTGCGTAAGGCGGTGGGGCTGGCGGCGAACAGTCAGGCGAAGTCTCGCGGTAAGTGGAAGGTCGCTCGGGAAGATACGGAGCTAAATCGTCGACGTTTAAAGAAATCTCGCGAAGAAAAGAAAGAAAACGAAACTTCGCAGGGGTAGCGGGCGTGCGCCAGGGGGAATCCAGTGCATAATGGTGCCATATGGCACAAACAATGCGAGCACCGTTTGCACCAGACAGCGAAGGCGCTATTTCTACGGAAACAGCCCACTCTCTGTTGAGCGCAGCTTTAGAGTCTGGAGGCGATTACGCTGACCTGTTTTTTGAATATCGGGTGGGAGCCAGTTACGTCCTAGAAGAAGAGTCAGTTAAGTCCGTCGGCCGAGGAATAACGTTAGGGATGGGCGTTCGAGTGGTCGTCGGTGATGCGACCGGCTACGCGTATGCAGAAAATTTAGAGTTTGATGATATGCTCCGTGCCGCAAAAACGGCAGGGAAGATCGCGAAGACAGAAGCAAAAACAAAGCCGGTGGACGCTTCTCTTTTGAAGATTCCCGCGAGGTACCCCGTTGGCGACTTATCACTGTTGGTAAGTGCAGAACGTAAATTGGAGTTACTTAAGCAAGCAGATGCTGCTGCTCGAGGGGCGACACCTCACATCGCCAAAGTCGAGGCATCGTTTTCGGAGCAGTACCGAGAAGTGATGGTGATCACCTCAGACGGTCGTTGGACTCACGACGTGTTACCGATGGTGCGCCTAGGAGTTCGCGCCGTGGTCGAAATAGATGGAAAACGCCAATCTGGTTCCTCTGGTGGAGGTGGGCGTTACGGCCTGGAGTATTTTGCCACGGACCGAGATGCCGCATTTCACGGCAAAGAAGCGGCAAGGGTGGCCCTGGCGATGATTGATGCGGTTGACGCCCCTGCGGGGGAATATCCGGTGGTACTGGCTTCCGGCGACTCTGGAATCCTATTGCATGAAGCTGTCGGACACGGACTCGAAGCGGACTTTAACCGCAAAGGGACCTCAAACTATTCATCCGCCATGGGGCAATCGGTGGCTTCCAGCCTCTGTACGGTAGTCGACGATGGAACGGTGCTTCATTCGCGCGGCGCCATCAACGTCGATGACGAGGGCTACGAAGGGCAATACAATACCCTAATCGAAAACGGCAAGCTGGTTGGTTACATGCACGACCGTATGAGTGCCAAGCATTATGGAATCAAACCTTCAGGGAATGGCAGGCGAGAGTCTTTTCGTGCCGTTCCTCTGCCAAGAATGACCAACACCAGTCTACTTGCCGGTGAAGATGCTCCCGAGGACATCATCAAGTCGGTCAGCTACGGCATCTACGCAAAGCGATTCTCTGGTGGGCAAGTCAATATTTCGAATGGGGACTTTGTCTTCTCCCTTACGGAGAGCTATTTGATTGAGGACGGAAAAATCACAGCTCCGGTGAAAGGGGTAAATTTGATTGGGAATGGTCCCGAAGTATTACGGAACGTCTCCATGTTGGGCTCTGACTTTGAGCGCTCGGATGGAATATGGACGTGTGGGAAAGACGGACAGTCGGTCCCTGTAGGAGTGGGGACGCCTTCTGTGAAAATTGATCAGATCACCGTGGGAGGGACAAAGTGATGAGTAAGGATTTAGAACTACTAGCGAAAAAAATGGTGAAATTTGCCAAGGATAGTGGCGCAGATGAAGCCGAGGTGATTGCCCGAACCGGGCAAGAGATGACTGCCAAGATTCGCCTGGGAAAAGTCGAACTCTTACAAGAAGCTGGCAGTCGAGCGCTGGGACTTCGCGTCTTCAAAGACAAGCGAGAAGCACTGACCTACACTTCTGACATGAGAGATGATGCGCTTTTGGCGCTGGCGCAGGAGACGGTAGCGCTTGCAAAGCTCTCTGAGCCCGATGAGTTGCACGAGCTGCCAACCAAAGACCTGATGGCTGAGCAAGTGCCAGATCTAGGACTGTACGATGAGTCCTTCTTGTCGGTATCTGCCGACGATGCGTTAGAGATGGCGAAGCGTGGAGAGAAAGCAGCAATGGAGTCAGACAAACGTATCTCCAACTCAGATGGTGCGTCGTGGTCTAGAGTCGCCGGGGAAGTTGCCTTTGCAAACTCGCAAGGGTTTGCTGGTTCCTATCGCGGTAGTTACGGTTCGCTTTACGTTGAGCCGGTTTGCGAAGATCAAGATGACAAAAAACGTAACGGTTACTGGTGGACTGGCAGTCGTAAACTCAGCGAGATGGCGACTCCAGAAGAAGTAGGCCGAGTGGCGGCCAAAAGAACTTTGGACCAACTCGGCGCAAAAAAACTTCCCACTGGCAAGGTGGCTGTGGTTTTTGATCCCGAGGCGGCCAGGGCCATTATTGGTATCGTTGCTGGTGCCGCCAACGGCAGTGCATTTTACCGGAAGTCTACGTTCTTGCTTGAAAAGGAAGGTCAGGCCATAGCGGCAAAAGGGTTCACCTTGGTTGACGATCCTTTAAGGTTTGGCGCTCCCGGATCGCGTCCTTTTGACGGCGAAGGACTGGCGGCTCGAAGAAACGTGATTGTCGACGGTGGCGTTCTTAAAACGATTCTTTGCGATACGTATACGGGGCGCAAACTAAACCGTGCTTCGACAGGCTCGGCCAGTAGAGGAGTAGGTGGTGGCCCCGGCCCATCTACGTCTAACCTCTACCTTGAGGCCGGTGATATGTCACCCGAAGAGATTATTCGCTCGACGGGGGACGGGCTTTACGTGACATCCATGATGGGCTTTGGTTTCAATCCCGTGACGGGAGATTTCTCTCGAGGTGCCGCCGGCTTTTTAATAAAGAATGGAGAGTTGTCGCACGCGGTGTCGGAAGTAACAATTTCGGCAAACTTCAACGACTTGCTGATGAATATCGATGCGATAGGCAACGATTTGGATTTTAGGTCCTCGACGACAAGCCCTACGCTTAGGGTCTCAGAGATGATGCTTGCCGGAAACTGAGTTAAGCTCTCGGGTGTTTTTCAGCGTATACTTTTAGTAAGCGAGCGCGGTCTACGTGAGTGTAAATTTCAGTCGTTGAAATGTCACTGTGGCCAAGTAAAAGTTGGATCGTCCGTAGGTCTGCGCCACCTCCTAGCAGGTGGGTGGCGAAGGAGTGCCGCAGTTTATGAGGAGAGAGATTGGGGACCCCAATTGCTCGACCGTAAGCCGCAATCCTCTTCCAAAATCCCTGGCGGGTCATGCGCTTTTTTCGTTTGGTAATAAAGAGGTCTTCACAGCTTTGCTTACCTAGAATCGCCCCCCGATGAGGTAGATAATCCTCGATCGCCGCTAGCGCGATTTCACCGATCGGGACAATGCGAGACTTTTCACCTTTGCCGATGACACGCAGTATCCCGCGTTCGTAGTCGATACTTGATACGGGGAGGGTGACCAACTCAGTGACTCGAAGCCCGCTACCGTACAGAAGCTCGAGCATCGCGCGGTCCCGTGAACCTTTCCATGTCGATTCATCCGGCAGTGCGAGAAGCGACTCTACTTGCTCCTTCGACAAGACGGTGGGCAGTGGCCTACGTTTTTTTGGGGGGACGATAGAGTCGCAAGGATTGGACTGGACGATTTTGTTTTCATGAAGGTAGCGAAAGAACCCACGAATGGCGGACAGCTTTCGACATCGGCTACTAGGTAAGAGATTTTGCTCACTAAGAGCGCCGAGGTGATCGAGTACATCTTTAGGGCGGACGGTCTTGCGCTGTTTGTTTAGGCTGGACAGAAAGGCATTAATGTCGGCGGCATAGCCTTCAACGGTGTGCAACGACAAACTTCTTTCAGCCTTGAGGTAGGCCATATAGTCGTCAAATCGCTCGTCCCACACCGAAGAATTCTAAGCGCCATGGATACTTTGGGCTAGTTTTCCGTGATTACTGTGCTATTGACTGCGCATGAGTAAGATTCAAGCCTTTCTGTTGCTCCTTTGTGCTGGATGTTTGGCTCTAGCGGCCTTTAGCAAGTCGTGGTTTATCCACAATGATCAGATTGCCATGGTTCAAGGGACTTCGGTTTTTGTGGGCATGCAATCGGCTAGGCTTTGCGATCCTGATTGTGAAACGATCGAACACAAAGAACTTCCTTACCAGTGGGCGCATTTCGTGACGGAGCGGATGGTCATGAAAGAGCTGGGGCAGTCGGCTCCTGTGATACCAGGCCTCTCGCAAATGCAAAGCGACGAAGACCGTGTGGTTGCCTCTTACGAAGCTGCGATGGCGATGAGGCAAAAGGTAGAAGATCGGGCTCTTTCAAGCTTATCCATTCTCAAAGTCTGCTTTTACTTCGTCCTCGGTCTGATTGTTTTGCTAGCGGCGCTAGCCTTGCTTGAGCTTTTGGGGAAGAATTCTACTAAGCTGCTCTGGGGGGTTTTGGTACTGGCTTTTGTTTCGATTGGCACCATAATGGTTGCCATGACAAGAGCACCTGAGTCTATGATGCTGGGGTACTCGTTCTGGGTGTTTACACTTGGTGCATGCGGAAGTATTCCCGTGGCAATTATCACCGCAAAGACGTCGCAAGCTGCGAAGAATGATTGGTGGGAGTAGTAAGAAAATTAGTGTGAACTACTTAGATATTTGGAGTTGTCACTCTGGAGAGTTTCTTGGCGATAGCGTCAAGCACGCCGTTTACAAACCGTCCAGAGTGTTCACTCCCGTAGCTCTTTGCTAGTTCGACAGCCTCGTTCAATACCACATTTGGCGGAGTTTCCTGCGTAAGCAGCTCCCCCACGGAGATTCGTAGGATGCTGCGGTCGATAGCGGCCATCCTCCCAATATTCCATTTGGATCCACTCTCTTCGATTAGCCCGTCGATTTCGGCACGTCTTTCGGTCGAAGCTTTGACGAGTGACTCTGCAAACGCATCATCGCTTGCTTCCTCCAGCTCGACTGCCAGATCTCCAAGGGTCGCTTGCTCTCCAGAGATGTCTTGAGCGTAAGTAATTACCAGCGCGCGTTCTCTAGATTTCCGTCGAGGTTTCATGAAACTCCGCGTAGTAGTGTTGCGGTTTCAATCGCGGCGAGCGTCGCTTCTTGTCCTTTGTTTCCTGCTTTGACCCCCGCACGCTCCATCGCTTGCTCCGTGGTGTCGCAGGTCAAAACGCCGAAGGAAACGGCCGCGGAGGATTCCAACGCTACTTTCGCGACTCCTTGGGTGCACGCCGATGAAATGTACTCGAAATGCGGTGTTCCGCCTCGAATAATCACGCCAAGGCATACCACAAGGTCAAAGCGGTTTGAGCCAGCCACTGTTTGAGCAATTTGTGGAATCTCAAATGCACCTGGGGCCCAAAAAAGATCGATGTTCTGCTCAAGTCCTCCGCATTTGATAAACGTGTCACTAGAGCCGCTGACCAGTTTTTCAACAATGGACTCGTTGAACTTTCCCGCTACGATTGCAAGTTTGAGAGCTGATGCGTCCCACTTTCCTTGATGTGTATTTATCATGAGGCTTCCTTTGCGATGATACCTTTTTTCATCACTACTTGTTCTACGATGTTGATGCCGAAGGACTCGATACCAATGAGACGACGTTTCGTTCTGGTGTGCAGTCTTATGTTCCTGCAGCCGACATCAACCAGGACTTGCGCTCCTAGTCCATAGTCCCTCATGGTTTCGCTGGAGACGGGCCCGGCGATCTGAGGAGCAGCGGAGATTTTTGTGAGCGCATCAAAGTCGACTGTTTTTTTACCGCCGACGACGTACATGAACACGCCGGTTTTTTGTTTGTCCAGGTACCGAAGAATGTCTATGGCGTCGGTCTTGGTACCGAAAACATCAACGGCGGGTTCGCAAGAGTGAACTCTAACGTCAACGGCTTCTCCGGCAGCATTGGCTGCCTCTAGATCCCCACGAATAAAGACTACGTACTCAGTGTCCTCGACATCGGACTTGTAAAGGCGAACGTCGAAAGGCTCTCCAGCCCCCAGTTGTTGCGGTCGAATTTGTTTCTGCGCATCGCATCGTACAATTCGTTCTTTTTGCAAACGATAGGTCACCATGTCCGCTACGGATAGAATGGGAATGTTGTGCTTTTCGCTGAAGACTTCCAGCTCCGCCATGCGAGCCATTTCGCCATCTGGCTTCATAATTTCGCAAATCACACCTGCAGGTTTTAAGCCTGCCATTTTACTGAGGTCCACAGCTCCTTCGGTTTGCCCCATTCTGACAAGTACGCCACCGTCTCTCGCTTTCAACGGAAAAATATGCCCAGGGCAGACGATATCGTAGGGTTTGGCATCGTCTGCGACGGCCGCCAGCACCGTGGTGCTTCTGTCGGATGCAGATATCCCCGTCGTTACCCCCTCGCGAGCCTCGATGGAGACTGTGAAGGCGGTCCCGAGTGGAGCTTCATTGTTCGTCACCATCATTGGCAGTCGAAGTCTTTCAACCAACTCTTTGGACATGGGTAAGCAAATAAGCCCGCGGGCGTGAGTCGCCATAAAATTGATCGCTTCAGGCGTGCACTTTTCTGCAGCGAGTATCAGGTCACCTTCGTTCTCGCGACCTTCATCGTCAACAAGGATCACCATTTCGCCACGTTGAATTGCTGCGATCGCTACTTCTACTTTTTCTGCGACTGTCGCCATAACGCCGGCACGCTAGCATGGATGCTTGAACCGGTGTCTACTAATTACCTCAGCTTTTCAGTGCAAGCATCCGCTCGCAATACTTGGCCAAAACGTCGGTTTCTAAATTGACCTGAGAGTCAACCGACAGCTTCCCGAGCGTCGTTACGGACAGGGTGTGGGGGATTAGGGCTACCGAAAAGTGGTTGCCTTCCACTTCGTTCACCGTGAGCGACACTCCGTTAACGCAAATGGAGCCCTTTTTGGCTACTTGGCTGGAGAGCTCTGATGGAGCCTCGATGTTAAAAATATGATTTCCTTCGCCTGGAGTGACAGAAGCAACACGTCCCACGCCATCGACGTGACCACTGACAAAATGACCACCCAACCGGTCGGTTGCGAGTAGGGCCCTTTCTAGATTAATTGCTCCCCCCACCACCCAATCGTGAGCCGTGGTGCACTTCAAGGTTTCAGCGCCAAGGAACACGGTGTAGCTCTCCCTCGAGATATTGGTCACAGTCAAACATACACCGTCATGTGAGATAGATTCACCCAATTCTAAGGAAGTGTCCCATTCAAAAGCCACGTCAGCTTGTAACCCTTCGGAAATTGGTAGTAATTTTGTGATTGTCCCAACTCCTGCGACTAACCCAGTAAACATGGTTGCGCTTTACCATGGCGAGTCTCAGGCGAAAATACTTCCCGCTTAATTTTGTTCATGACACTGAATTGGAGTTCAGGTAACTTCGCGTGTATGTCTCCCTCCTACCTTCAGCCTGAAATGATCATCGTAAGTCGTCGCGCAAGATGGATGCCCTTCGCGATTATGATTCAGTTGACCTTGCTCTTTGGCGCTTATGCGTATGCGACGCAGTTGTCTGTCCCTGAGGGCTCCCCGCTCGCAAGTGGGTGGTTTGGTGTTGCCAGTCATGGTGAGGACTCCGAACGTGGCGTTCTCGTCGATGAGGTCGTGGGGTGCCCTGCCGCAAAGGCTGGAATCATTGCGGGAGATCGTCTTCTTTCGTGGCGTTTCTCGGCGCCGGAACGTTGGAACGAAATAGAAGATATGGACTCGCTGCAAACGATTGCGGTCTCTCTACCAAATCACTCCGTTGAATTTCTAATTCTTGGCGCCAATCAAGTGAAACGTCACGTGTCGGTAAAGATGGCTGCCGTGTACGGCGCATACCCACCCCCAGAAGTCGATGACGTTAACGGCTGTGGTTCTTAAGCCAATTTTGTTGAACCGCATGTCAGCAAGGCGATAAGATGACAGGGTGGGGGAACAGTCATTAGAGCGTATTTTTAAGCTCATGCAAACTCAGGAACCGTTACAGGTGCTGGGGTTGGAAGAAGGAGCGTCGAAGAAAGAAATTAGGAAACGCTTTCTAGTGCTTTCCAAAAAGTGGCACCCTGCGAAGTGTCAAAGTTCCGCTGCTTCCGATGTGAAATACGCCAATGAAATTTTTATCTGTGTCAAAAAGGCTTACGAGAAAGTTAAGAATGGCACCGTTCCAAGTCCGGCCGTAGCTGAGTTCTCCAAAGATAGTATGACGGTGGCGTCGGGAATTTCCAACACGAAGGCCAGTGTGTTGGGAGTGACGTTTGATCGAGCCAAAGAATATTTGAGGCAACAACAATGGGCGCGTGCTCGACGTACGCTTCAAAGCCTTGTGGAAAAGAAGCCAAATGACAAAGCGTTGACTGCTTTGATGCACTCAGCCTGGGGATTCGAGTACCTGGTCAGAGGGGAGCTGCAAAAAGCGAGGGGGGAGTTTGCGTTTGCGTTGAAATTGAACCCTCAGTTGCGGCTTGCTTTGAAAGGGCTATCTGAAACGGACGCTCGTTCTAAGGGGGTTGCGCGATGAGTAAAGTGATAGGAATTGATTTGGGGACGTCTAACTCTGTCGTGTCGGTGTTGGACGGAAAAGAACCAATGGTGATTCACAACCAGGAAGGTGGACGAACCACGCCATCGATGGTTTCTTGGACCGCGGAGGGGGATGTGGTGGTTGGGGCATCGTCCAAGCGGCAGATGGTTACCAACCCCAAACGTACCATCTTCGGTGCTAAACGTTTGATCGGCCGTCAATTCAAAGATGACGAAGTCCAGGAGATGATGAAGCACTTACCTTACGACGTGGTTCAGCACACTAACGGCGACGCGTGGATTCAAGTTGGTGACAGCAGCCATGCTCCCCCAGAGATTTCGTCTTTCATTCTCGCTAAGATGCGCGCAGTTGCAGAGGACTATTTAGGGGAGTCCGTTTCCGAAGCCGTCATCACGGTTCCTGCCTATTTTGACGACGTCCAACGGCAGGCCACTAAGGACGCGGGAATGATTGCCGGGCTTGAAGTTCGTGCCATCATCAACGAACCGACGGCGGCGGCACTTGCTTATGGGCTTCAAACGGGCAAAGACCAAAGGATTGTTGTTTTTGACTTAGGTGGCGGTACTTTCGACGTATCCATTCTCACCATTGAGGATGGCGTTTTCGAAGTTTTGGCTACCAACGGTGACACCGGTCTAGGTGGGGATGATTTTGACCGAGCATTGATTGATTTGATCTGCGATGAGTTCAAGGAAGCTCACGATGTGGATATGCGCGAAGATTCTGTCGCCCTTCAGCGACTAAAAGAGTCTGTGGAGCGTGCGAAAGTGGAGCTTTCTACCGCCATGTCGACCCACATCAACTTGCCTTTCATTGCTGCCAACGCTGCAGGTCCTGTTCATCTAGAGCGAGAACTATCAAGGGGCGAGTTTGAGTCGGCCGCCAAAGGTCTTCTGGCACGTCTGGAGGGGCCCTGTGCTGAAGCGTTAAGTGACGCTAGGTGCGAGCCCGCCGATATTGATCAGGTGCTGTTGGTGGGAGGCATGACCCGAATGCCCGCAGTGCAAAGTCGGGTGGTTGAAATTTTTGGCAAAGAACCCTCCAAGGGGGTGAACCCTGACGAAATAGTGGCCATGGGAGCTGCGGCGCACAGCGGCGTCATGGGAGGGGAGTTGCAAGAGGTGGTGCTGCTGGACGTAACGCCACATCCTCTTGGAGTTAAAACTTCTGGCAATCGAATGAGCGTCGTGATTCCTGGTAATACGACGATCCCAACAAGGGAGTCTAAAACCTACGCTACAACAGAAGACAGTCAGACTTTTGTTACCATTGAGGTATATCAGGGCCCAGGCGAGAATGTGAAAGACAATAGGCGTTTGGGTCGGTTCGTGCTTAGCGGATTGCCAGAGGATAAGGCTGGTAAGGTTAGAGTTACCGTATCGTTTTCTATCGATGCAGATGGAATCCTTCAAGTTACCGCAGTAGATCAAGCCACCGGCAACGAAGCTAAGGTGACTATTGAAGCGGCGAGTGGACTGTCAGCCGGGGAAATAGAGAGTATTCGAGACCGACATGCATAGCGCTAGAATTTTGCTATGCGGCATTATTCTCATCGGATGCGCAAGCGACAAGCCTGCTCCCCAAAAACAAAAAATACGGCCTCATGCGATAAGCCGAAACGATCCCACTCCGCCTTCTTCAAGAGTAAACTCGTCTCCACGCGATGAAGAGTTGGGGCCAGGGCTGTGTCGTCGCTTAATGTCTCTGGAGGTTGGTGACGACGTTTCTTTGCATCCTCTTGAGCGCGACGATGAAACAGGGCTGTGCTTTGTAATCCAGCGAAGTGCACAAAGCTCATGTGTTGACTCCTGTGGACGCACTGAAAACAACGACGTAATTGAAAACAAATACACCACACCAATACTAATGCGAATCCTCTATAAAAACTCAGGGGCTTGGTCTGCAGGCGATGCGATCAGTTCTTATGAATTGGTGGAACGTCAGGTCAATGGCAAGATTGAAAAGTCGTACGTTGACGTTCGGACGCTGAACGTCGGTGGAAACGTTGGAGTCTTCGTAGTGAAGACCAAGGGCATCTCTAAAGTTAAGAAGACGATCTACAGCGTGACCTCTGTAGGGGTTGAGTCTGTAATGACTGCAACTGAAGATGTGCGACTGCACGTGCAAAGTGGAGACAAACCGCACAACATCAGGGTGCAATTCAGAGAAAGCGAAACCATTTTGCGATGGAACGGAGGTGCCTATGCTGACACCTCCGATGGAAATGACTAGTGAACTGTGACTGCTTCTGGCTCTTCCCAGGAAACGGTGCCGTTGTCGATCATTGCTTGTACTTTATCAAGCTCGCCCTGCATTTGGCCAAAAAGTATTTTCTTGTACATTACAAAGTCAGCCATTAGCGACCACAGCGGATAAGTAAAAGTCGCTGGACGGTTTTTCTCGAAAAGCATATGTCCAGCCCAAGCGAAACCATAGCCGACTAAAGGACCGGCTAGCAGAATCGGTGGCATCACTGGAGCTAATAGTAGTACGCCAATCACGCCGGTGGTTCCGACAAAGTGCAAACGTCGGCACGTTGGGTCCATGTGCTGTGAAACGTAGTAAGGCCAGAATTCATCAAACGACTTTATAGTTTTAACTGCCATAGCCAGACCATATCAGAAATCGTTGACGATTGGCACTGAAGGTTGACACCACGCATTTGCTGCTTAGCTTGTATCCCATGAATGCAGATAAGTTCACTACTCGCTCAAAGCAGGCATTTGCCGCCGCTGAAGCTCTTGCGAGGGAAATTGGTCACCAGCAGGTGGTACCTGCGCACATCGGCTGCGCCCTCGTAAAACAGGAGGATACGGCTGTTTCGGCTGTTATGAGCCATTTGTCGGTTTCGCCGGCCGATGCTTATTCGTCGCTAAAGTCCCTGCTGGCGGAACTTCCGAAGGTACGTGGCGGAGACGTCTATGCGGCTCCTGAAACCAACCGCTTGCTCGAGAAAGCCTCGGCGGTGCAGAGCAAGATGGGGGACCACTTCATCTCGACCGAACACCTGCTAATCGCGTTAGCAGAAGGAAGCAGTAAAACAAGCAAAGCCCTGAAGTCTCTTGGATTAAATAAGACTGCTATTGAAGCCGCATTGGTCGGCATCCGCGGCGATCGAAAGGTGACAAGTCTCGATCCTGAATCCACCTACGACGCACTTGGGAAATACGCACAAGACTTGACTCAATTGGCAGCAGAGGGCGGCCTTGATCCGGTCATTGGTAGAGACGAAGAAATCCGAAGAACGTTGCAAGTACTGTCGCGCAGGACCAAGAACAACCCCGTGCTCATTGGCGAACCAGGAGTGGGGAAAACGGCGATTGCGGAAGGAATTGCTGCAAGAATATCGGTGGGCGACGTACCCGACAGCTTGAAAAAGAAGCGGGTCATGGCGCTCGATTTAGGTGCCTTGATTGCAGGTGCTAAGTATCGAGGAGAATTCGAAGATCGGCTTAAAGCCGTGCTGGCAGAGATCGAGCAAGCTGACGGCAAAATCATATTGTTTATTGATGAGCTTCACACGTTGGTTGGTGCAGGCGCCGCAGAGGGGGCTCAGGACGCTGCGAACATGCTGAAGCCAGCGTTAGCGAGAGGCAGGCTTCGTTGCATCGGCGCCACGACTCTTGATGAATACAGAAAGTACATCGAAAAAGACAAAGCTTTAGAAAGACGCTTTCAACCTGTAACCATTGGCGAGCCAACGCTCGAGGATGCGTTGGCAATTCTCAGGGGAGTGAAAGAAAGATACGAACTGCACCATGGAATTCGTATCTCCGACGCCGCGATTACTGCCGCGGTGTCACTGTCGGATCGGTACATTACGTCGCGCTTTCTGCCTGACAAAGCGATCGACTTAATGGACGAAGCAGCAAGTCGTTTGAAAATGGAAATCGAAAGTGTTCCAGCCGCAATTGATGACTTAGAGCGAGAACTTACGCGCATGAGAATTGAGGCCAACGCCTTGAAAATGGAAGGAGACCAAAACGTCCGTCTTGACGAACTGCAACGGCTCATCGCTGACAAAGAGCAAGTGGCGCTTGCCGAGCGAGGGAAATGGCAGGCCCAGCGCGATCTCGTGGTGGGCTTGAAGAAGATTAACGAACATGTAGAGCAATTAAAGATTGAGGCAGACAGAGCACAGCGTGCCGGAAACCTGGAGCGTGCCGCTGAGATTCTTTACGGCGAAATAGTTGCGAATCGAAAAACTGCCGCGGAACTGCAAGAGCAACTTGAGTCAAAACAAGAGAGCGGGACGTTTCTTCAGGATGTCGTCACCGACGAAGATATCGCTGTCGTAGTGGCTCGTTGGACCGGGATCCCTGTGTCAAAAATGCTAACTGGCGAAGGGGAAAAACTTCTGGCGCTCGAAAAGTCGATTGGCTCAAGAGTTGTCGGCCAAGATCATGCAGTAGCTAAGGTTGCTCGTGCCGTTCGTTTGTCCCGGGCGGGGCTGCAAGATCCCAACCGTCCCATCGGAAGCTTCCTATTTCTCGGTCCCACGGGCGTCGGCAAAACCGAATTGGCAAAAGCCTTAACAGAAACGCTGTTCGATGATGTGAGAAACATGGTGCGTATCGACATGAGCGAATATATGGAAAAGCATAGCGTCGCTCGTCTTATTGGCGCACCTCCTGGGTACATAGGTCATGATGCTGGCGGACAACTTACCGAGCAAGTACGTCGCAAACCATATTGCGTGGTCTTGTTCGATGAAATAGAAAAAGCGCACCGCGACGTCACCAATATCCTATTGCAAGTAATGGAAGACGGTCGGCTAACGGATGGCCAAGGTAGAGTAGTAGATTTTCGCAACGTCGTCCTCATTATGACCTCGAACGTTGGGGCGGAAAAGATATTAAATGGCGACGACAGCGAAGCATCGATTCAAGCTGACATCGCGGCTCGTTTCCGGCCAGAGTTCGTGAATCGAATTGACGCGGTGATGAGATTTAATCGTCTTGAGCCTGCGGTCTTATCGAAAATTGTATCCATTCAACTGGAGAGCACGCGCGAGAGGTTGCAACAGGCAGGAATCGAATTGTTTATAGACCCTAGTGTTGCCGAGTATCTGGCGAGAGATGCCTACGACCCCAAGTACGGGGCGCGGCCTCTGCGGCGAAAAATTGCTGACAGTATCTTAGAGCCGGCATCTGAGTTAATCTTAGCTCAGGAGGTCGCTGGCGCGCTCTACGTGTCCGTGGAAGGTGATGGCATCGCAGTAAGTCCTACTCCCGGTAGAGGGGGGGACTTACCCAATTGACCGCATCTGAGGGATGTCGTATCACGTCCCTATGCGCATCTGCTTGACAGTACTTTGGTTTCTATCCTGTTCACAATCTAATAAGACTTTGAAATCTAGCGTGGAGCCGATTTGTCTGCCCGAAAACGTCTACAAAAGCGACTTAGCGGCATTTGAAGATGCGACGTCGGCGGTGGGGCTTGATGGCGTGCAAGGAGTACGACTGTCCACTGCCGATGTGAACGGGGACGGTTGGCCAGATCTGCTCGTTCGCCGTGGTGGCGTTCGCGTAGACGACTTCTCTGAGGGAGGAACTCGTCATACATGGCTGCTTATCAATCGCTCCGGGGAATTTGAAGACGTTACCGAAGCTTCGGGAATTACGAAGCTTCGTGGGGCAGATGGCTTAGGTCGGTCATTGGAGACCGTGGCTTTCGCAGACGTCGACAACGATGGAGACTTAGATCTTTTTGCGGGGACAAATAATACGGCAGACAATTCACCGGCGGGGCAGCGGAGCGAACTACTCTTGAACGATGGTAGCGGGGTGTTTACGCTTACCGAAAACAATACGGTGTCGGTCACCGACCACGAAAACATTGCCGGTGCTACTTTTGTCGATGTGAACCTCGATGGCAATATCGACCTGTGGTTGGGGCATGGTGACTACACCAATCCAACGACTGGCGCTTTTGTGATACCGCAAGATCGACTGCTTATTGGTGATGGTAATGGCGGTTTTGTTGATGCCACCGAAGACTTGGGACTGACCACCTCTGAGTGGCTCGACGCCGATAAAATTGATAATGCAGAAACCCACAGTCGGTCTTGGGCGACGTTGGCTTGCGACGTAAATGGGGACGGTAGCGCAGAGCTCATGAGCGCCAACTACGGTCGTTCTCCAAATCATTTGTGGCAAAACGATGGA
Source organism: Deltaproteobacteria bacterium (assembly GCA_020630875.1). Taxonomy (GTDB): domain Bacteria; phylum Myxococcota_A; class Polyangia; order Haliangiales; family Haliangiaceae; genus JAHDIH01. The sequence goes on from JAHDIH010000005.1 coordinate 450,396, forward strand.
ACGGGAGCGTTTTCCAATCGGTCAGTCGCCTCAGGTTACGCTTTCGACACCGACCAGAGCTGGCAAGATAACGAATTCGCGAAGTGTTACTGCCGGAGTAATCGAGATGCTGAGGGATGCGCCGATGTCGCCAACCCCCGGGTCAGTAGTTGTCCCGATGGAGCGTGGTTGCATTCACGTGACCGACGTCCTAACCGCTTAGGCGGCAACAGTGGAACCACCGTTTGCGCAGACATTAATAACGATGGTGCGATGGACCTCTACACAAGCGAGATTCGGCACTGGTGGGCCGGTGCCGGCTCTGACGGGTCCGAAATTCTAATTAACAACGGAGCTGATGGTGCGGTCAGCTTTGTGAGGTATCCAGACGCAACATCAGGACTTCAGTTGGACCACGGTTCCGTAAGCTGGGACGAAGGGCACATGACGGCCGCCGTATTTGACTTTGACAACGATGGTTGGATGGACATCTACACTGGCGGAAGCGACTACGATGGAAACCGAGGTTGGTTGCATAGGCAGGCTTCCAACGGTCGTTTCGTATTGATTCCTCACGAGGTTGGCATTGACCACGTTCGCTCACACGGAATCGCTGTGGCAGACTTCGACAGAGATGGAGATGTGGACGTGATCGTTGGAAACTCTCGTTCCCGTTGCGGCTCTACAGATGCGCTTCCATGCAACGAAACGACGCAAATTAAAATGTTTAGAAACGTAGTTGGCAATCGAAACAACTGGTTGCAAATCAAGTTGCGTGGCGACAATGTCAACCGCGCGGCCATTGGTGCGCAGGTGTCTGTGGCTCTAGACGACGGCAGTGTGCAAACGCAAGAGGTTGGTGGCGGTCATGGTCACTACGGTATTCAACACGATATGGTATTGAACTTCGGGTTAGCGGGAGCCTGCCGCGCCACCGTCACCGTTCGTTGGCCCGACGGAAAAAATACCGAAACGGTTTACGACCTTGTTTCTGGTTATCGATATACGTTGGACTCAAAACTGGGAATTACTGCAGAAGTTCCCGCGGAACGCAAATGAGAATTTTAGTCGTTAACGACGATGGGGCTGATGCGCCCAATCTCCGGCCGTTCGCAGCCGCACTCACTAAAGACGGGCATGATGTGACGGTGGTAGTACCTGAGCGTCCGCAGTCCGCAATGTCTCATGCTATCACGCTCCATAAGCCATTGCGGGTGACGATGATTGATGGAGTCCATGCCGTTTCAGGGACGCCGGTCGACAGTACGTACATGGGGTTGTTTGCTGTGATGAAGGAGTCGCCCCACTTGATCATCTCAGGCATTAACAAGGGGTATAACTTGGGTAGAGACGTATATTACTCGGGGACCGTTGCGGCGGCAATGGAGGGAGCGCTTAGGGGGATACGGTCTATTGCGTTGTCGGCAGACCGACGTTGCGATCCCACCGGCCTCGCGGTCCCAGCAATGCACGCCGTTCGTTTCGCTCTTTCCAAAGACAATTGGCGAATGCTCAACTTTAATATTCCGTCTGTAGATGCGAGCGAGATTAGGGTTTGCGGGTTAGGTCGTCGCGACTACCAGGACAGAGTGGTGGAGTGTCGCGATCCTCGCGGAGGAAAGTACTATTGGCTTGGTGGCGATTTGCCAGAGGTTGTTGCCGGTGACGATACTGACGTCTCAGTGGTAGCGGAAAACAAAATCTCAGTTACTCCGCTGTCCATGTCATGGGAAGATCAAGATGTAACTCGGGGGCTTCAGTGAACCTGGCCGAGTTAATCGATACGGTACCTGACTTTCCTAAGAAAGGGATTAACTTCAGAGATATCACTCCGCTTGTGGCATCTCCAGTGGCCCTGCAATTCATTGCTGACAAGCTGGGCGAATCAGCACTAGCTGCAAAGGCGGAGGTTATTGTTGCAATCGAGGCACGTGGATTTCTGTTTGCGGGACCGCTTTCTGTGACTAAGAATCTTCCGTGCTATCTCGCTAGGAAGCCAGGCAAGTTGCCCAAGCCGACTGTTTCTGAGTCGTATGGGTTGGAATATGGTGCGGCTGAGCTCCATATTCACCGGGATACACCTTTGTCCGGTAAAAACGTCTTTGTCGTGGATGACGTACTTGCTACAGGCGGTACGGCGCTAGCGGCGGCGGCACTCGTCGAACAACTGGGTGGGATCGTTTGTGGTTACGGGTTTGTGATTGAGCTGTCTGGGCTTCCTGGCCGCCAGAAACTGCAGGGGCAGGCGACAGTGCGTTCTTTAGTAAAGTTGGACGCTTAGGACGATTTTTTATTTCCGACCATTGGCATTGTCGTCGGAAATTCACTGCTGCTACTATTGGCACCCATGCGCTACTTAATACTCCTGCTGGCACTTGCGTGTTCAGGCAACAAGAACACCGTCGATGAGCCCAGCTCGAAAGCGTCTTTGCTTGACGGAGCAGAGACTGCAGAAAAATCTGGCACCAACCCAAAGCTTGATGCCGCTTGCGACAAATCAATGCGTAAACTATCTGAATGCTTCGTTGCTGACTCCCGAAAACATCTAGGGAAAGACGAGTACCAAGGCTTTAATCTAAAAGACGTTGGCCAAGCGCATTTTAGGCAATTTAAGGATAAGTGCGTCGCTACTAAGATGAATAAAAGACAGGTAGAAATCTACCTCGCATGTTCGCCCACGCTATCCTGTCCGGAGTATACGGCGTGCCTTCAGCGGGCGGAGAAAGGCCGTACGGACACCGCCAAAGACGTAAAACGGGATCAAGAAGGACTCTGAAGAGTCAGACCACACTTCTCGGCCACCTCGTCCCGGTACGTAAGCCAATGAGCTAGTACGTCTTCTACGGCCTGCAGCACCGACGCTCTAGCGTTTGGGGGCACAAAGTCTGTCATTACCTTCCAAGCCGCCGTTCGGTGGTCTCCTTCGACGCCTCCATGCGCTTTGGTTAGTTCAAGATCTTCTATGGGAAGGCCGTAGTTTACAACAAGTGGGTGTTTTTCTAGGGGGCGAGAGGGGCGCTTTGGGGCGTTGGGATCAAGCTCGCCGCGTTCGAACTTTGTGCCTTCTAAAAAAATGGTGGTTACCGCTGCAGCTTGTTCCCAACTTCCATTAATAGTGTAGGTATCAAGTGCATCACGGAATTCCTGCGCTTTAGGATATAGCGTGATGGTCTCAAACCGTGACATGTCCATTTGCAGACCTCTTGGATAGCGCAAAAAGAGCTCTGGGTGCGGCTTCCCGGCTTCCAACCCTCCGGTTTCTTCTTCGTAGAGGTTCTCCGCCAGCTCTTGCCTAGCCAGAGGAAACGGACATTTCACGTACGACCAACCAATCATTACAGGAAAGTCTCTGACGTAGGTTTCATATTCTTGTTCAAAGTGATGATGAAGGTTTTCCAATTTCACTGTGCCATCTGTGAAGCTGGGCCAAGCCCAGTGATCCTTGCGCTCCATAAGTTGCAGTAGTGACTCAACAAACGCTTCCTTCTTCATTTCTCAATCGTAGCAATTTAAGCCTTCGAGTCGAAATAAATGGCATCATTGAACTAAAATGGTGCAACCGTGAGACTTGTCATTGGATAGGGTTTTAGTAGGATTGACGTATCCAAGGTTCCATAGCTCAGTTGGATAGAGCACCGGATTCCTAATCCGGGGGCCGCAGGTTCGATTCCTGCTGGGACCACCAGTAGAAACGGAGAAAATTCTATGTCAGCAATGATGTGTTTGGGGGTCGCATTTTTGTTCGCTTGTAACGGTAGTAGCTCGCAAGTAGAGAGTCATGTCGAAAAGGGAGCGCCTGAAAAAGAGACGATGAAGGAGGATGTCCAGATAGCTCCTTCAGCCGGCATTTCTTTACAGTCGGCCGTCACTGCAGAGCATCTTCGAGAATTTCAAGCAGATTTGGCTAAAGGGGCTAAGTTACTTGTTGGTTCGCCAAAGTATGGTCGAATCTTTGTTGCCGGCAAAAACGTGCCTGCCGAGTTCCATAGCATGTTTTCCTCCTACTAAAAGTCCAGCAATAGCCAGTACGCCATCTATGAGTTTCACAATTCAGTCATGCCACGTTACCCTCGTTTGGGAGGCGAGAGACTGGCAATGAAAGTTACGATGTTTGACGACAAGATATTGGAGTTTGACTCATTTTCCACAGGAGAGAAACTGGTTACTCGTGAGCAATTGGTAGAGTTTAGGGAACGTTTGAAGCTGGCGGGTGATAATCCTGCTAGTTTCTTCTACGACCATACGTACAAAGATCTTTTTAAAGCAGGTAAAGCCTTGGATGAAAGCTTTATGAAAGTCTTCGAAGATTACCTGGTAGACCAGTCGGACACTCACGTTAGATTCGTGTTTTATTCTACAAAGGCGGCCACAATTTCACTTGGAGTCTCCAAGCCGTCGACGGTCGAACGCTTCACAGCGATGGCTATGCGATTCTAGCCGACAGCCTAGCTCTGTTGTCTAAAAATAGTCTTAGATAAAACCAAACATTTTGCCTTGATTTGTTAAGCTCCAGGCTCCCCAAGAAGGCAACTATTTTCGCGCACGCTCGACAAGTTGGGTGACAAAAAGAATGCTTGTAACTGAACTGAATTTCCGTAGTATTGCGGTTGTGCAAAGCTTTATCGTTTCTGTTGTAGCTGTTGCCTCTATGGCGGGCTGCGTGGCTGAAGACCCGCTTGCGTGCGATGCAGACAACATTTGCTCCGATGCAGATAAGCCGTTTTGCGACGTGGACGGTGTCTACCCGTTGTCAAACGGCCTTCGGTTCACATGCATCCCGCGGCCTGAGTCGGTGTACTGCGAGGAACAAGCCCAGTCTTGTTTTGAGGGGGTTCAATACAGCTGCAATGCCGGTGAACTAACTGTGTCAACTTCTTGCGCATTTGGATGCGATACAGAAAGCTTCAAGTGCAGCGGAGCTTATTACTCTGGTGTTGATGATGTAGAAGCGCTTGGTCAGGTAATCGACATCTCCGAGCCTGCAGTTGTGGACACTCTGAGAGGAATCATTAGGTTGGACTCCGGCGGTGAAGTTGAGTTTAATGATTCACTGTTGATTCCAGGCGTTAACGGATCGGTGCCAAAACTTATTGTTCGTGTTAGCTCGTGGACGTCGGACGCCATACTTCTGGAAGGTGCGCCTGCGTTGGTCATTGTATCGGATAACGACATTGTTTTGAATGACACCTTTGATGTTGGAACGTCAGGCCGCGCCAATCAAAGCCTTTGTGGAAACGCCTGGCGGGCGTCTGGTTCAGGTGGAGGATTTGGAGGGGCTGGGGGACGTGGTGGTACATCGGTGAGCTATGCCGGAACGTCGGGCGTGGCAAGGATGTCACCGCTCAGGGGCGGATGCGGGGATCGTAGCGCCGGAGCGATTCATTTCGCGACGAGGGGAAACTTGGTGATCAACCGCGGTATGATCAACGCAGCTGGCTTTGGGGGCCGCTCGATAGTTGTGAACACGTTTGAGACCGCAATAACGGCTGGAGGCTCTGGAGGTGGCGTGTTGATAGAGGCTAACGATATTAAGTTTGCGGCGGGCTCTGGAATCAGCG
>JAHDIH010000013.1 GCA_020630875.1 Deltaproteobacteria bacterium
CAGGTTTTCAACCTGGAAAGAGGGGTTCGATTCCCCTAGGGAGTACCACTTGGGTCTTGCAATCGATTGTAAGCAATAAGTTTTCCCACATAATAGAAATTATACCCCATCATTTCCTCCATCATGCGGGTGGTCGTGCTTGTGTTACTTCAGATGCTCTCAATACCTCTCACGTAATTGCCGCAAGCGGCGTTAGTTAGAGGATTGGTACGTGGCAACAAGATCCGCCACTGAGCAAAACTCAGTAATCCGTCACAGTTTTAAGGGGTATGCCTGATGAAACTATCGCGGAGTTTTAACGTAAGCCTCGATAAGTGGCATGCCGACCTGACAGAAGGGGTTACCCCCTGAAAGCACTTGCTAGGCGTCGGGCGCCAAGCTATCGTCTCGGCGACAAAATTGAGGTATTGCGGAGCCCACTGTCTTAGAGTGACAATTAAGTATCTAAGCGACCCATTCCCGACATTGAACAACTTACATTTCGCTGAAACGTATTTTTCTCATTGCGGTCATTGGTTCTCAAAGTGCAGTCTCCAGCAAGAACTGACAAAAATCGGCGAGCCTATGAAGCATGAACTCGGTCATTCTTAGTCAAGCCAATCGCTCAGCACTGTTACCGGCACAACATTTGACGAGGAATTTCGTATATGAGTTTGTATGCGGCGCTTACGGCAGCGAAGACTGAAGAAGACGTTAAGGACGCCTATATTGCGGCTCTCGGCCTGAAGGGTGTTAACAAGGGTCTCGTCGACATCCAGACTGAGGAAATCTGGTTCGAGGCAAAAGAAGCCGCCACGCCGCCACTGCTGATGTTTGCTCAATTGCTGGTTTACGTTCGTGCAGCGCGGAAACGTGGCGAACCTATCCCAGGCTTCCTATGCGTGATGGACCGTGAGAAGGCAGCTTTGATGGCAACCGAGCACGCCTTGCCGCTGCTTAAGGATAAGACAATCGCTTGGCCTAAGTCCGGCTCCAAGGCTGATAAAGTTCTGGCCGCTAAAATCGCGCCAGTCATTGAAACCCACTTTGTGCTATACGAAATCGCGGATTACGAGGCGGAATTCATCAAAGCAACGAAGGATGCGGTCAGTGAGGGCCGTATCATCCGAACACCCATTACTCCAGATAACCTACGACAGGTTTTCGACAAATGGGTTGCGATGGTTGGCGTTGAACTTGGTGTTGAGGATGAGGCGGACTATGCCGTCTTGTTTTTTGCTGACATAATGCACGACGGTCGCGATGAAGCGATGCGTAACCTTCCAGCTCGCCTTTTGTTTAGCGGCAATAAGCCGGTGTTCATCATCGGAGCCGAACAATACGAACTCGCCAGCGAACGCGGATACCGCAACTTCTGGAACATCTACCACCGCCCGCCCGAAAAAGAGCACCGGCACTATTTGCTCGAGCGGCGTGACAGCCTGCTGCCGATGGACGATCAGAAATTTAAGGGAGCATTCTACACTCCGCTGCACATTGTTGACAAAGCCTATGATCAATTGACCGCCACGCTTGGGAAGAACTGGCAGAAGAAATATATCGTCTGGGATATGTGCGCTGGTGTAGGGAATCTCGAGGCCAAGCACTCAAATCTGCGCAATGTCTACATGTCGACCCTCGATCCAGAGGATGTAACGATCATGCGCAGCAACCCTGCCTTCGCAGGGGCCGAAATTTTCCAATACGACTACCTCAACGATGATGTGGATGACTTTGGACAGATTGACTACACCCTGTCTGACAAACTGCCACAAGCGCTCAGACAAGCGATTGCCGATGCGCGCGACCGCAAAAAGGGTGCTAAGCCCATACTGGTGCTGATCAATCCGCCGTATGGCGAAGCTTCAAACTCTCAAGGAAATGCGGGCAAGTCAGGTATTGCGACAACCCGCGTAAGCCATGGGATGAACGAACTTGGATATGCAGCGAGAGAATTGTTCGTACAATTTCTTCACCGAATCCTGGCCGAATTGCCACGCGCGACTTTGGCCATGTTCAGCACCTTTAAGTACATAAATGCGCCGAACTTCGAAGAGTTTAGAGAGCGATGGAACGCGGAATTTTTGGATGGCTTTGCCGTTCACAGTAAGGCGTTCGATGGGTTGAAGGGGAATTTCCCGATCGGTTTTTTACTTTGGAACTTAGCCAATAACAAACCTAAACAAGTCATAACCACCCGCGCCCTCGACAAGGATGGAAATGAAGTAGGTGAAAAGAGTTTCTTCACAATTTCGAATAGCCGCTTTCTAAGTGGATGGCTTCCTCGAACAAGAAAAAACGCTACTGAAGCGATCCCGTTGATTAACGCCGTTACGCCAACTGGAAAGGTCTCAGGAGTCAGAAACCGCCATTGGGCAGATGGAGCAATAGCGCATTTTTTTTGCAACGGTAATGATATGCAAAATGCTGGTACGATGACAGCGATGTTCTCATCGGTCCATTCAATCGGGCATGCCGGTGGTTACTTTGTCACAGAAGAAAACCTTTGGAAAGCGGGCGTCATGTTTGCTGTTCGACGTTTAGTATTGCGCACATGGCTCAATGACCGTGACCAATTCCTACAACCGTCGAAACCACTTTCAGATGAATTTAAATCGGACTGCCTCGCCTGGATGCTATTCAACGGCAGCAACCTTACCGCTGGCGCGGACGGATTGCACTGGAATGATCGCGATTGGTCAATCACCAATCACTTCATTCCCTTCACCGAAGCTCAGGTGGGGGCGAAGGCGCGGTTCGAGAGTGACTTTATGGTGCGATACATGGACGGCATGACATTGTCGCCCGAAGCGCAAGCCGTCCTCGACGAAGGGGAAAAGCTGTTCCAACGCTTCCACGCCATCGGCTTCCCCAACAAGATCAGACTGGAGTTCAAACTTGGCCGCGCGGATGCAGGCTGGTATCAGGTCCGCCGAGCACTCGAAGCCTATAGCGATACCGAATTCACCGACTTTGACCCATTTAAGGCCGCCTATGTAGCTCTGACAACAAAACTGCGTCCGAAGGTGTTCGATCTCGGATTTTTGCCAAGCTAAGTGGATTTTGATAAACAATGGTGCGACCAAATGCGGATAACTGGCTAAACGGCACTACCAGTTTGGCATCGTCAAAAGTCTGCATTGTTGCGATGATGCAATTGGTTTTGCACCGGCAGCGAAAGCCCGCCTCCCATCTGTTATGGCCAGGCACATAAGCAGCTTCACCACCGCCTCCTATGCAAACTCTGCATTTTGCCACGCTAGAGGGCTTTCAGACTTCACAGGCTACCCGCCCCCCTAAATCTACAGGATGGCCAGTTTTTGACCCTTGAACACTGAAACGGTCCAGGATTCATCCACACTGTAGCTGGGAGTGGAGGCGGCAAGCGTACATAGAGGTTTCCCATCTCAGAAAAAAGCGGTGTCTCTTGCAATCGACTCCAAGAACTTCGCTCATTTCATTGAAACTAATGCGGATGAAACAATCTAGCCAAGTTGCGTACCGCATAAACATAAGGGTCAGTCGGTACGAAAACGTTCATACGTGGGCGCCGTCTCCGCAAAACCCCCTGTTCCACGAGTGTCTGAATTACACCATTGGGTCGCGCCCCGCCTGGAAGAGCCAAGCTACCTCGCATGCACAATGTCTCAATCGTCTCTTCCGCAAATCTTACGTCGCCAAGCCACTCGATTAACATGGCCAGAAATGGAATTGGCCCCACACCACTGACTTGAAGCCGCGCCATTCGATCAATGTCGGCGAGGCATTCGCCCACTAACACTGTAGCACGCTGTCTCAACACACCGACCTTAGTTTTCAGATCATTCATAGAAAGCGCAGTTCGTCCGGCCGACATGGATACTGTATTTGAGGCTGAACGAAGGACCGCTGCGATGGCGTCATCGTTCAAGCGGATTTCAAAACGTAACCTCTTATTTGTCTTAGCATAGACGGCGAAGGTGGTACCTCCCGCGATCGTAGCATTCGCAGAGAGGCTCTCGTATTCCTGTTCTAAAGATCTGATGGTCGTTGCACGATTAACGTTACGGTTGGACAGAGCCCAGATTGCTTGAAGATTTTGGAAGACAAAGCTAGGCGGGTTAGGGTGATCAAACTCCCAACAGAACTCAATCTTTCGAAGTGAGTAATACTCTTCTCGGCTAAGCGTTCCATCGTAAGCCTTAGACTGTTCGCGCATCCCATCCTCCAGCAAGTTGGAAATGAGATTGACCACATCCTCGAGATGGTCCTCTACAGGTCGAGACCAAACATAGCGATACAGCATAGGGTGCCCGATCACGACATTCTTGTCTCCTGTCAGGCAATGTTCGTTGTCGTAACTGATCAGCGTACTGTCCACAGCAGTGGCGAACGGTGTTTGTACTCGCGGGCGGTCTAACCGACTCCGTTCAACCACGGCTTGAGCGGCAATGAACGTATTGAGATTAAAGTTGGCCTCAAATCCAACACGTTCATAAGCGGATTGGCTTAGTCGCAACAATCGATCGCTGTCAAAAATAGGTTTGAGGACACCTTGGAAAACAGGACGAGTCCTGATTGCTTGTTGTCCTGCGCCTCCCGCGCTCACAGTACATTCTAGGAACCGACCATTTCTCGAAGATCTGGGCGTATTGAACAACACTCGCGACTGGTTTGAGGTGGAAATTACGCTGATGCTTTGAAGTGCCTCTAGGGTTCGGGTAGCTGCTGTCGGCGTCCCACCTATTGCGTAGTCTCCCACAACCATATCAACACGGTCGATGAACGCAGGTGGCAACTCCCGTGGGGTGGCAAAGTAATCTGGTACAATTTGCTTTCTCACAAGCTTGTAGATCCATCAATTCGTACAGGGGTAATACAAGGGCAGTGCACTTTGCATAGCGCCAACAGCGTCATCATGTCCCAACTCCGCTCAAGTAACGTGAATATGTACGATGAACGCTCGATGTGTGCCATTTAGCCCCACGCGCTGTTTTTACTTGATTTGAGTTAAGCTCATCAGCAACGCAGCGAAATGACATTTGTTCGTTTTCAAGCAGTCTCGAAATTACTGGTCCAATCTCATTGGCAAAACAGTCAGCTGCCGCTTTATTCTCTCTTGCAAGACGTTTCCCATTTTTTCCAAGCTTCACGCCACGAGCCTTTGCAGCAGCAAGCGCCCTCTTAGTTCGGTCGCTTATCCGCCGCGCCTCTTCCTCTGCCATTGCAGCATAAACATGCAGCATGAAGCGATCCGCATTGGGCATATCGGTAGCAATGAAATTCACTCCACTTTCAATCAGCCCTGAAATAAAATGCACATTTCGGGCGAGTCGGTCCAACTTTGCAATCAACAAAACTGCGCCCGACTTTCGACAAGCAGCAATGGCTTTTTTGAGTTCAGGACGGTCCGAACGCTTGCCACTTTCCACTTCGACAAAGGAACCAACCGTAGTCCCGCCATTAGCTCCAGCATATTGACTGACCGCATCGCGCTGGGCTTCGAGGCCTAAACCACTTTCGCCTTGACGCTGTGTTGAGACGCGGAGGTAGGTGATATAACAGATTGCCATTTAATTATCCTTCACATGTAAACGCTGGTTTGCTTGTGAACAGACATGGGCACCTGTTTGCCCTATTTTAGGTTTGAGTGACAATTTTGCCGATAGCGGCATCAATTGGCCATTTCTGGTATCTGAGCTGCAACGCCTTGAGCTCAATTCTCTGTTTTTAGATGATCTTTCTCGGATCATATGCTTTCTCCAGCCCTAGCAGAAAGGTTGCTCGCTACCGTAGACATTGGTCAGGTAAAATTATTAAGCAAAACCATATTGTTATGCTAATTTTCTCGCAAATCCGTTATACTCAAATTTCTATAGGCTGCTTGCCCCACTGACAGAACTTCGGTAGTTCCGGCACCTCTCAATCTGGAATGTCGCTTGATGCCCGTAGGCTCATTTCGAAAAAGACTGAGATTTTTTCGAACAATAATTAATAGGGGCGGGCTTCGCACATATTATTGTGAAAGTTTTTCTCTTTTGTCGGAATAGTACTTCGGCGTCATTTCCGTTTGTGTTTTCTCCGGAGAGGCTTTACCGCTGCTTTCGGTTTTACTTCCGCTTTCACTGCACCCCTATTTTCAACGAACTCTTCAATATCACTGAGAAGCCATCGTGTAGTTCCATTTATAGCTAAGGGCTGAGGGAACTTACCTTCTTTACGCCACCGCCAGATAGTGGATTGGCCGCACCCCAGAAGTCCCGCCACCTGACCAACAGTCAACAATTGTAAGCTCATTCTTCTTTCCTCTCCGATTGACCTAACCGATAGCAGCTTTGCGGTTACTGCGACTTCATTAAGCATTGGGCGATTCAATTAGACGAGCAAGCGGAAATATTTTTTTCTTTCAGAGCGTTAGGAGTATTTAGAACGCAATCCTTGCAATCAGTGAAACCTTTTAAGGTCAAAAGGATGACGGCTGATTGTAAGGAATCGCGATTTCAAATCAGAGGTAATTGACTTTTCTAAGCATGCTAACGGATCGAAAGTGTTTTGATTCATCTTGCAGGCTCACCGCACCTATCGTTTACTGCGATTCGGTCTAGGGCGTACTTTGAATGGCTTGATTGCGCTTAGTGCGTACCGTTCCCATTCTAGCATCAAACCTCGTCGTCTTTCGAAAAGATCAGAGCGAGCATATGCTCGTTCAACGGCGTTTCCTACTTTGTGGGCTAAGACATGCTCGGAGAGTTCATTATCCGCGACGGCGTTATCTCGCGTCCAATCCTTGAAAGTCGAACGGAAGCCATGTGTGGTATACCCCTCGACACCCATTCGCTTCATTAGAGCGGAAAAAACGTTATAAGAGAGTTCTGTTTCATTTCCACGTTTGTGACGCTGGGAGTTTGGGAAGATCAAAACATCCCCTGCGCCAGAGACTTGTTCTAAGATAGCTAGCGATTTCGGCGCCATTGGAATCCGATGTTCTAGGCGGCCTTTCATCCGTCTTGCGGGAATGACCCACGTTTCACCTTCTATCTCATCCCATCGTGCGCCCCTCGCCTCCCCAGACCGCGTACACGTCAATATTGCAAACTCCAATAGTCGGGCGGAGATTTCATCTCTTTCGGCAAGTTTGGACATAAACATCGGTAAATCTGTCCACGGCATGGAGGAGTGATGTTTCGCCTGTCCCTTGGGTGGAAGCAAAACCTTAGTCAGTCCTGAAACAGGATTTTCTTTATGATAGTGTCCCGCGCCTTTGGCCCACTGGAAAACGGAGCTAATGCGATGCTTGACTTGCTTGGCAGTTTCATACTTGGTCTGCCAAATTGGCGAGAGCAGCCCGTGGATGTCCTGAACTCCGATCAGGTCGATCGGCTTTGCCCCGAGTTTTGGTAGCACGTATCGTTCAAGAGACGACCACCAGTTTTTCTCGTGCCTCGGACTAGTCCACGTCGTCTTGAGCGCATCGAATGCCATTGAAGCGACCTCTTCAAAAGTCAGGGTGCGTTGGGTCCGATAGGTTTCAGGATCCCCACCAGAACGAGCGATCTTCCTCATCTCCCAAGCAGTCCGACGCGCCTCCGACAGCGAGACCAGTTTGTAAGACCCTAGACCGAAGTCCCGCCGCCTACCGAAAACGGTAGTGCGCAAAACCCACGACTTACCTCCCCTAGGGTCAAGTTTTAGGTATAAGCCATCACCGTCGCAGTACATGCCCGGTTCGGTTAACGCATTCGCACCTTTCACTGTCAGCGACTGCCCAACTCTTCTACCCATCATTTTCTCCATCTCACGGTCCGGTATTGGCTGAGATTGAGTGTAAGCTCCTGAGAGAGCGGAGGCAAACTAAGCTATTGTTATAAAATGATTTAATAACGATTGAGAGCGATCAATAATGCTAGAAATTTGACCTAGGGAGTACCACTTGGGCCTTTACCGACATGATCGCTTTGGATTGAACGGCATTGCTGTGCGGCGTAGGTCTGAGCGATGTTCTATCTGCTGACGTTCTCAGGGATGTGTGC
>JAHDIH010000008.1:0-113 GCA_020630875.1 Deltaproteobacteria bacterium
GCGTAAAGTAGGGCGCAGATTTTGCCTTAGGAGCGTGTTTGCTGCAAACTCATGGGGTGCGTAAAGTAGGGCGCAGATTTTGCCTTAGGAGCGTGTTTGCTGCAAACTCATGG
>JAHDIH010000008.1:213-147968 GCA_020630875.1 Deltaproteobacteria bacterium
GGTGCGGCAAGTTCTCCTATTAATTCTTTGTGTTGGCTTCCAGGGATGCGCTCCAAAGCAAGTTTCTCAGGCTGGGTGCAGCTCTGACAAGGATTGCAAAGGCAACCGCGTTTGTGAAGCCAGTCGGTGCATCTCGCCCTTTAATCAAGCTCAAATGGAAGCACCGAGCGAGACCGAAGTAATAAAAAAGGGGGCGCCACCATTTTCTATGTTCGGCGGCGACTTGGCGAACACCGGAAGGGTTTCCGTCTCGTTTGGCTCGACACCACCCAAACCGCTGTGGACGTATAAGCTCGGTTTTCCGATTGTAGGGGGGCCTACCGTGGGCCCTGATGGGACTGTTTACGTAGCATCTCATGGTAAAAGTTTGCATGCTGTAAGCGATGCTGGAAAAGAAAAGTGGAAGTTCGAAGCCGCTGACCGAATCTGGAGTACTCCTGCGGTGGCTGAAGATGGCACGGTCTACGTTGGTTCTGATGACGACCATCTCTACGCGCTGAGCAAAACTGGCGACCTCAATTGGAAAGTTCGCCTGGGAAGTTGCAGAAATCCGACAGGTTTTGGGCCGGATGGGACGCGTTGCGATGTCGATGGTGGCCCTGTCATTGGAAGCGATGGAACCATCTATACTGGAGGAGACGGAATTTTCGCAGTGTGGCCCGATGGAACGTTTAGATGGAAAATGGCAACGGAAGAACATGTTTCTTCCGCGGTAGCCGTGTCGCCCGACGGAACCATTTACGGTGGGTCGCAAGCTGATGCGGTCTATGCCATTGATTCTTCGGGGGGACTAAAGTGGAAAGTTCGTTTGACTCACGACGTGGAGTCTGCGCCCACCCTTGACGCTGATGAAAATGTGTACTTTGGAGCAGATGATGACAATATCCACGCCTACGACCGCGATGGAAAGTTAAAGTGGCGTGTCGTAACGGAGGGAGACGTTCGGGCTTCGGTGGCATTAGCCCTGGACGGGACGGTGCTCGTTGGTTCCTACGACGGGAAGTTTTACTCCATTAACCCCAGCGGAGACGTCAAATGGATCTTTCACGCGGCGGGACGAATTCATGGCCCGGCGCTGGTCGACCCTAACGGCTCAGTGATGTTTGGAGCGCAAGACGAGCACGTCTACGCTCTTGACCGAAAGGGTCGCTTGCTATGGTACCTCGAAGTTGATGATGATGTGGACAGTCCTTTGGCGGTAACTAACGACGGTCGATTGTATATTGCTGGAGATGACGGCATACTGCGAGCCTACCAACTATCGGAGAAATAATTGTTTAATCCAGATGACGTTCTGTCATGCCTCGAAGAGGTTCATCCATCCCCGCTAAGTGTGGGACAAATTGCCTCAGAGTTAGGCGTAAAGAAACGGCACAGAGAAGCGGTGAAAAAAACGCTAGACGAGTTGGTATTCTCAGGAAGAGTTAAGAGTGTCGGTAAGGGAAAGTACGCGTTTGCCTCTCAGACAACGGAAGAAGGAAAACTTATTGTTCATCATAGAGGTTACGCTTTTGTGCACGTGAGCGAAGGCAGATCGGTGTACGTTCATCAGGAGAAACAGTTAGATGCTCTTGATGGCGACACAGTAGAAATTTCTATCTGGCCATCCGCCAAAGGCTGGGATGGTGAAGTCATTCGGACGGTAGAGCGGGGAAGAAAACAACTTACCGGGGTTGTCGCGCGGTTCCGCGGCGACCAGGCTGTCATCTATCCTGACGACCCACGAATTTCCGTCGACCGAATTCTCGCAAGGGGGAAAAAGGCGGAGGTAGGGACCTGCGTTGTAGTCAACGTCGAGCGGTATCCCACTGCATACGACAGAGAAATTGAGGGTAAAGTAGTTTCTATTCTTGGTGCTCCCAACGACCCCGATGTTGAGACCAAAAAAATTCTAGTAGGGGGCGGGATTCCTCTGGAGTTTCCAAGCGATGTCGTTGCCGAAGCTGAAGCTGTTCCACTGACTGTTGGAAAAAGTGAAATGGTCGACCGAGAAGATTTGCGGCAGTTGCCGTTCGTAACGATTGATCCGATCACCGCAAGAGACTTTGACGACGCGCTTTACTGTGAGCCGACGAAGTCTGGGTATCGCGTTTTTGTGGCAGTCGCTGACGTTTCTTACTACGTTAATCCTGGAACCCATCTTGATAGAGAGGCGCAAAATCGCGGCGTTTCAGTTTATCTGCCGGACCGAGTAATACCAATGCTTCCCGAGGCACTCTCAGCGGGAATTTGTTCGCTGAATCCGGAAGTGGATCGTATGGCGATGGTTGTAAAGATGGATTACACCCAAGACGGGGAGCGAACTTCTACAGACTTTTGCGCTGCGGTCATTCGTTCCCATGCGCGTTTTGCTTATGAAGATGTTGCTGAGGCATTGTATGAAGACGGCGGCAATAACTTAGGTGAGTATCACGAGATGGTTGCGTCTCTGGCAAAAATCGGAAGGCAAGCAAGGAAGAAGCGGCAAGCTAACGGTTCGCTAAATCTAGAGCTTGCTGAGCCTAAGGTCGTGCTCGATGAAGACGACGGTCGGACGGTACGGGAGATTGTAAAGTCTAAAAAAACTCAGTCGGTGACCAACGCCTATCAACTTGTCGAAGAGTTTATGATTGCCGCTAATATTGCCGTTGGTGAGTTTCTTTCTAAGCGGGCTCCCAAAGTAGTGTGGCGCGTCCATGAGCCACCAGATCAAGACAGGCTGGAAGAAGTTCGGCCTTTGCTTGAGTCGTTCGGGATTCCTTTAGACACCGAGCTTGCCACGACCCCTATTGGCTTACAAAAAGTTTTAAACCAAGTACAAACCACCGATGCGAAACAAGCCCTTGGTTTTGCTCTGCTTCGAAGTTTGAAACAAGCTTGTTACACTACGACGCCACTTGGTCACTTTGGACTGGCCGCAAGAGACTATCTCCACTTTACGTCCCCCATCAGACGTTATCCCGACGTCACAGTTCATAGGCTCTTAAAACGAGTGCTCAAAAGTGAACGAAAGCCTGCGGGCAATCCTAAGTTTAACCAGCCAACCGTTGAGGAACTAGATAGCGCTGCAAGCTTTTCATCTCAGCTTGAGCGAAGAGCCGTCGATGCGGAACGAAGCGCATTGGCTTTTTACCGCGCGCTGTACATGCGTCAGTTTGTCGGCGAGACCTATACCGGGCAAGTGGTTGGGGTTACTGACTTTGGTATCTTTATTCAGGTCAACGAACCATTCGTTGAAGGGTTACTTAAGTACGATCAGCTTGGCGATGAAAGGTTTACGTACGACCCGGTAGTCAGGCAGGCGGTTGGAAATGAAACGACTATCAAGCTTGGCGACACGATTGAAGTTGAATTGGTTGAAGTAAACATGCCGCTTCGAAGATTAGACTTCAGGCGCGCAGGCTATATTCCTTCACCAACTCGTGGCTTTCAAAATAGTCGCAAGGATGGAAAGCGTAGTTCGCGTAAGTCTCAAAAGGGGCCCAAAAGCCGAGAGCGCAGAGGCAAAGGAAAGAAGTCCAGACGCGAGTCACCGAATACAAGTAAGCCAAACAAGTCAGCGAAAAAGGGGCGAAAGACTACCAAAAAGAAGAAACGACGCTAGTGTTTTCGCAGTCGACTTTCGATACTTTTGAGGTCTTGGTCTACCAGGGGCTTACTTAATATTGCTTCGACATCACTTTGCGAGAACATGGTTGTTGCTTGTGATATCGGCAATGACGTCATTACAAATATTGGAATTGATTTAAGCCGCTCGTCCATTTTCATTGTTGCGACAAGTTTGGCCCCAGTCATCTCTGGCATCTCAATGTCGGTGATTACGGCACCATAATGGCGAGTGCGCATCAAGTCTAATGCTGAGGTGGCACTTTCAACAGCATCCGCGATCATTCCTCGTCTGCTGAGGTACATTGCAACCGCCGTTCTCGCGACGGCAGAGTCATCAACTACAAGAACTCGTTTGTTGGCAAGCGTAGTTCTGTTTCTTCTTGAGTGCATCCTTTCGAGGGCTTCCGTGTCGATTACCAGCTGGACGTTTCCGGAGCCACTGACGGTCCCGCTTGAAAAAAGCGACATGGGTAACATTAGTTTGGGAAGAGGTTTCACAACGATTTCACGTTCGCCAATTATTTTATCGACGTAGATCGCATAGGGATTTTTTGCACCTCGTACAATTATCACTGGTGCGGGGTAGCTGGCATCAACTGAAAACGTCGTACGTAAATCGAACTCGCGAACGCTACGTTCTTGCCAGTTGATTGGTGACATTGTTTTTTCGATGGTTCCTTGGACCCTCGATTGGTCAATGCAATACACCGTGTCGCCCACCTTGAATAACAACGCCTGCCCAACGGAGGTGACTCTTGGGATGGTTACGACAAATGCCGTACCCTGGTCGTCAGAGCCTACGTCTATTCGTCCGCTGATACTTTTTACTCTTTTTAACGCGTCGCTTAGGCCGACCCCTCGGCCAGATGCGACGTTAGCGTTATCTTTGGTAGTGAGCCCTTCGGCGAATAAGGTTGCGAGTAGGGCCGCCTTACTACTGCTTTCGATTTGTTGAGCACTCCAGCTTTCGGCCAGCTTTTCCTTTAGTCGCGACATGTTAACGCCGCTACCATTGTCTCTAACCTCAAGGTAAAAATTGTCACGTCCACGGCTGGCGATGATTGTAACTTGTGGGTGCTCGCCAAACTCAGCGTGAGCGATAGCATTCTTGACAAGTTGTATGACTACCGGCGAAAGCTGCGCTATCAGAAACGCATCTATTTGAGTGGCTCCACCTTTGATAACAAAAGCGATTTCCTTTTTCTGTTGAATGGCGGCATGTCTGAATCCCGGAAGGAGACGGCCGAGCCATCTTTCGACTGAAACCAAGCGGGTTTCTAGGATACTTTCTTGTAGGTTGGTAGAAGTGGTTTGCAGGCCCGCTAGTTCTCTTGCCATCTGTTGATGAAGGGACTGCAGCTTCGCGATTTGTACGGCTAACGTACCTTCTACTTTCGCCAAAGATTCCGCATTTTTTTCTCTTTCCCATTGCCTACGCGCACTGGTGAGTCCTGAAATTAGGTCTCTAAGCGATTCGCGAGATTGCGAAAGAATCGTCAGTTCTTGCCTGAAACTAGCGTTTTTGGTTTTCAGCGCAGCCTGATCAAAAACAAGTTGTCCGCTCAGGTGCACTAAATTGGCGACTTTTTGTTCTGATATGGAAATGCTAGGCATCGGAATTGGGACTGACGGCGTCTCGGCAATCGACTGAGGAATCGCGTCACCCAAGGCTTCCACATCGCTTGAGGCTGTTTTCAGTCCATCGATGGTACGCCGTGCGAGGGACTCTTTTTCAGGAGACAGGCTGGCCAAATGCACCGCCGCAAAGGCGGTAGTTAATTGAGAACTACTCACGGAAAGTTCTGCAACTATGGTTTCTAGGTCGTGGACGATCGACGCAAAGTCATGACGTCCGATTACTCCCGCACTGCCTTTTATTGTATGTAACGCTTCCAGGGGAATGGACTGATGGGTTGCTTGCTTTGTTGGCTCAAGCAACCAATCTTGGCAACGTTGGAAGCAGGTGGTGCACTCCTCTTCAAAGGAAGTTCGCAACATTTCTTTTTCTGCCTCTGTCAGTCCGTCAAACACTATTTAGTCATCCGTTTAGAAATCTGTTGGTAAAGTTCTCGAGGACGCGTCACCCCAATTAGGGAACCAGAAAATTCTACGGACGCAGCATCAAGTGCAACTCGAGATGTACCGATTACTTCTGAGACTTCAACCACAAACGCCTCGCGTTCGTGGGTTAGCATAATCCAGTGGTTGGCATCGCCGGCCCAACTTATCAGTGAGGCAATAGTACCATCGATGTTAATCAGTCCTTTTAGCGGTGGAGACGGCAGCGGCAGTTTTGTGACTCGAGAGAGTTTGTCAATCTGTACGCCACCAGCTAGTGCCACGATATCGCTATCGCACCTAACTATTACGACTGGTTCATCTTTCAACGGAACTTCGAGCTCTCTTAACTAGTTTGGCGGTTAGAAATCGATACACGATGTTGGCAACATCAAACGAAGTCGAGTGCGAAGACTGTATTACTTCTTTAAGCGTAGTCTGACCGTCCAACATTGATAGTATCTTCTTTTCTTGCAGCGTTAGCTCGGCCTCTCCCCAATGGGTTTGGTTTTGATTGCACGCCAAAAATACTTCGTCGAAGTCTCTGATCTCATCTTCTATCAGGTGCCATTCGTCGATCCTACGGAGCCCCTCCATTACCAACCCTTGCACGCCAACGGTAATCTGCGCAGAAGTTACGTTTCTAGGAAGTTCATCAAGCGTTTCGAATTCAAATGTTCCTTTTTGCCAACGCAACGTCTCGTAAATAATCTCACACGTTTGTTTCTTCAAAACGTGTTGCAGTTGTTCTTCAGTAAGTTTTCCGCAGCCGACAAGAAATTTTCCTATTGGTGCGCTGGTGGACGCTCGCGTTTTGAGTAGATCGTTCAGCTCTTGCTCGCTCAGTAAGTTTTCTCTGATTACAATTTTGCCAAAGACGTGCTCTCCAGAAAGGCCGCTTCCGAGTGCAAGCATCAACTTTCCTTTTAAAAACGCAATTCTTGCTGTTTGATGACGACTACGTACCCACAGGATTCCAGTTTGATTTTGAAGTTCGAGTAGCTGCAAAATTTCAGCTAGTGGCAATATGGAAAGGTTTCCATACATGGCAAGAGAGTTGTTGGCTTGCGTAAGCACGTTTCTTGCAAACTCTACGGTCAGGTTATCATCGAAAAATTCAACGAAAGCCTCCCGCATTGTAGAGTCTAAGATTCCAGCATCCGCTAAACGTTTCGCAAGACTCGCTCTTAGGTTGGAAAGCAAATTACTTCGTTTGGTTTCAGGAGCCACCGTAAGGCCTCGAACCCTAGGTTGTTTCTGACGCATCGCAGCATCCGTGACAGCAAGTAAGCTTTCGGGTGAAAAAGGCTTCGTGATGTAATCTACCACCCGATTTTGGCTCACGAAGCGATCTCCTATCTGATCGCCTCGGGCGCTCATCAGAACTACAGGAGGCGGGTCTTTGAAGTCTATCAGGGACTGACAGAACTGGTGGCCGTTTACCTTCGGCATGACGAAGTCGAGAAGTATCAGGTCAAAACTATTGGATTTTACCAGTTTTAGGCCTTCTTCTCCGTCTTCAGCGACGGTGACATCAATTCCTGCTTTGGTGAGAATCAACGAAACTACTTGTCGGATAGTAGAGCTATCGTCAACTACAAGTATGCGTTGTACTCCCATGTGGGCTAATAGTAGTGCGAACTTTAGCGCCTTACAACTGCCAACCTGGTATTACGTTTGGTAGCCTAAGGTAGCGTATTAAAATGGAGAACTTGCAGCAGTCACATACCGACTTTCCGTTGGAATTTGGTAGATACTACTTGCTCTCCCCATTGGCTAAAGGGGGGATGGGAGCACTGTATCTGGCTGCGGCCGGTGAAGCTGGAATGCCGCGCCTGGTCGCAATTAAAACGGTGTTGCCGCACCTGGCCGATGAGGAATACAAAGCGCGGTTTAGAGATGAAGCGAAGGTTGTTGTAAAGCTTGCTCACTCCAACTTGGTTCCCGTTTTTGATGCAGGCACCGTTGGCGGCGAACTTTTTGTCGCGATGGAATACGTTGCCGGCCAAGATCTTAGAGCCATTTGGAATCGGTGCGCGCAAAAACGTGTCGCGTTTCCTGTCGACGTTGCGGTTTACCTAATTCGAGAGTTATGTCGAGGGTTGGCTTACGCGCATTCGTTCCCGACGCTTGGACTGGTTCATCGCGACGTATCTCCGCCGAACGTGATGGTTTCCTATTCGGGAGAAGTGAAACTAACCGACTTTGGTTTGGCTACCTCGACGATCAAAACAGAAAAGACCGCGCCAGGAGTCGTTTACGGGAAAGTCTCGTACATGTCACCGGAACAAGCCCGAGGCGAAGAGTTAGACGGCAGGTCCGATCAATACGCGCTAGGGATTGTGCTTTGGGAACTTCTGACAGGCAGACAACTTTATCCTAGCCAACAAGACAAACCAAAGGCGCTGATAGACCGCGCAAAAAATGAAGAAGCGCCACTGCCATCCACCGCGACAAAAAGGGTAGGGGCAGAGCTCGATGTCATTTGCAGTAAGTCTTTGAGTCCTTTGGCGGAAAACCGATACAAAAACTTGTCCGAGATGCAGCGGGATTTAACTAAGTGGTTGTCAAAGCATGCTCCGACAACCGACTCGTCTAGGATTCAAGGATTCCTAAGAGAACTTTTCATCGAAGACATTGAAGCTGAAGAAACTCGAAACAGTGAGCTCTTAGATACTCTCAAAAAGGGAGTCACCAGATTTGGTGGTCGATCAAAACTTCCTCTCAGACAACAAGGAAAAACAGGACGACGAGCCGACGACCGTGGTGCTCAGTCTATCGATCGAAGGCTCGATGAGGATAGGCGCAATGAAAATAAAGGCGTTGGTTCTCGCGAAAACCCGCTAGGAACGGAGGAACTTGTCGGGTCAGTCCTGGACGGCCGCTATCGCGTTGAACGTTTAATCGGCGAGGGTGGCATGGGGCGAGTGTACAGCGCCGAACACGTGGAGATCGCAAAGAGGGTTGCGATCAAAGTGTTGCATCCCGTCTATCAGTCAATGCCAGATTTGGTGGAGCGCTTTCGGCGAGAGGCCAGGGCAGCCGCAAGTATTGGTAACAAACATATCGTTGACATCACGGACTCTGGTACCACGGCGGATGGCTCGGCATATTTCGTGATGGAGTACCTGGAGGGGAAAGATCTCTGCGACGTCTTGGAAGAAAAAGGCGCATTGGAAATACCGGTCGCGCGAGAGCTGATTCTACAAGTTTGCGATGCGCTAGCTTCAGCGCATGCTGCTGGTATTGTTCATCGCGACTTGAAACCTGAAAATCTTTTGGTAACTCATACTCGCTCTGGGGCTCCATTTGTAAAAATATTAGATTTTGGAATTGCCAAAAATATAGAAGCTGAAGAAGCAAGAGAGCGTAAGCTTACGACGCCGGGAGTCGCAGTTGGAACGCCGGAATACATGGCGCCAGAACAAGCCGCCGGTAGGCCCGCTGATGTTAGGTCCGACGTCTATTCGGTTGGTGCCATATTGTACGAGATGTTAGTGGGGCGTCCTCCGTATTCTGGAGAGAACTTCATGGAGATTTTGTCTGCGAAGGCTACGGTCGACCCACCGTTAGTGAACTCACTAAATCCTCAGATACCACAAGATGTATCCGACGTGGTTGCCAAGTCCATGGCCAGAAACCCAAGCGAGCGGCCTCAGACAATGTTGGAAATGTCAGAGTTGGTTTCAAGGTTTTCCTCAGAGCCAACGTACCAGAGTCCAGAAGATTCACACCGAATCGCAACGCGTGCCATGCCAGCAATGACGGCCGATCTGCCCGTGATGGAGGCAAAGCAGTCTCGGTGGTTGTTGTGGTCAGCCCTCACTGTACTCGCACTCGCAGGAGCTGCAGCAGCTGTATATTTTTCCGGGGTACTTGCGCCGCAACCAGCTCCCGCATTTCAGTACTTTGATGCAGCCCCAGACGCCATGGCAGACGCGGTGCCTGATGCACCAATCGATGCTAGGCCTATTGATGCTTCCCGCAAGCTCTTGGATGCGGCGGTGGAGACTGACGCTGCTAAAGTAGAAACCGTTGCTTCTAGTTCTCAATCGTCTGCGCCAAAGTTGACAAAAAAGGAACGAAGAGCAAAAGCGAAGCGCGAGGCGGCATCGGCCCTAAATAAAGCGTTAGCCGGAAAGAAAAAGTACAAATGGCGAACGACGCGCCAGTCAGCGAAACTTGCACTTAGAAAGGCTAAAGACGCCGGAGATAGTGGCATCGCACGGCGAGCAAACTACTTGGCAGCTCTGTCTGAGTTTCAACTAGGGAATAATCGCGCCGCCTATGGCTACGTCAAGAATGCGGGCTCGAGCTCTTCTACACTCTTGTTGCATGGTCACATTCTAACGAAACTAGGTAAGAAAAGCGCCGCGAGAAACATGTACCAAAAAGTCCTCGCAAAAGATCCCAAGGGGAAAAACGGCAAAGCTGCCAAATTAGCGCTTCAAGAATAGTTTAGTTGTCGTAAACGAAGTCGTAGCTCGCTTCAATTCTGATTGCCGTTTCCGAGGTCACCGTAACCATCCTTGCTTCATCAAACCATGGGTCTTCTGCATTGAAAGGGTCGTCAGGGAAGTAGAGTTGAGTGGTCAGTTCCGAGCTGCCACTACCGACTTTAATATGCAGGTGAGCTGGCCTGAAGGTGTTTCCGTTTAGGTACCTTCCAGGCACAATACTCCTTAGAGAATACTCACCAGAGTCGTTGGTAAGTTGGCGACCTCGAAACAGATTGTCAGGATATTGCCCTTGGCTGTCTGCTTGCCAAATATCAATCAAAATTCCTGACAGCGGAATGCAGTTGCTATTTTTGACCGTGCCAACAAGAAGTAGCTCTACGCCACCAACCGCGTCGGTAAAAAAATCGTTTTTGGAGGGAGAGTTATCCTGATGAAATGGGCCTTCGATATCGCCATCGGTCAAATCACATTGACTGGCAGGGGCGGCGTCATTTGGCAAACGTGCATCTGGTCGAAGAGGTGGAGTGCTGTCTCTACCGCACGCCGACAATAGCGCGATGCTAGAACCTGCTAGGCCGAATTTCTTTAGTACCTCTCTTCTTGTGAGCTCATTTTTCATAAAGTTATATTACTTGCAAAATTAATTTGCACAATCGGTATATTGTTTCTTCTATTGTATAGATAATCAATACAATGAACCTGTCACTAGAATCCTTACGTTGCTTTGTGGCCGCAGCAGAAACACTAAATTTCCGCAACGCGTCGGCCAGGATGAACTTGACGCCTGCAGCACTGGGGCAACGTATTAAAGCGTTGGAAGAAGAAGCCGGCGCTACGTTATTCCATCGAACCACAAGAAAGGTAACCCTTAGTAAAAATGGTCAGCTACTTCTTCCTGAGGCGAAATCCCTACTTAAAAAGGCGCAGGACCTATTCCTTGCAATGGCGCCAGGAGAGACCCCTCCTGCACATTTGCTCATAGGAACGCGTCATGAATTAGGAGTTTCTTGGTTGGTTCCAGCCAGGCGAAAAATGTTGAAACAGTTCCCGAAGTTGCGAGTCGATCTTCACTTTGGTTCGGCTCTAGAGTTAAACGACCTCGTCTCCATCGGTAAGTTGGACTGCGCGGTTTCTTCTCATCAGCTTTTAGGTCCCAAACTTTCGTTCGTGACACTTCATGAGGAAAATTACAAATTGGTTGGTTCAGCAAAAGTGTTCTCGCGGACTACCAGTAGAGCTCAACTGGAAGGGCGTAAACTAGTAGATGTCGATCGGACGTTGCCTCTGTTTCGCTACTTCAGGGATAGCAAGCAAGGCTTTTCTGCCCAACTGTTTTCAGAGGTTGTATGCGGCGGCACAATAGAAGCGATTGCTGATGTGGTACTCCATGGCGAGGGGGTCGCCGTCTTGCCCGAATATTACGTCAAGAAGCTCGTGAAACAGGGCAAGTTGGTCGAGCTGTTTCCAAAGCGCACGCTTCTTTCTGACACTTTCAAACTGATATTTAGAGAAGATTCCCCCCATAAAAATATCATTTGCGACATAGGATGTTTTTTGAAGGAGTTTGCGCTTCGTTAAGGAGTTCGGATATTTTCAACCAAGTCCACCACACTAGAAGGTGGAGCAGGGGTAACTTTTGAAACGGTAACCGATACCGCAAAGTTGATAAGCATTCCCAGACTTCCTATGCCTTCGGGTGAAATTCCCCAAATCCAATTTGCAGGAGTGTTAGCGCTTGGGTTTATAAACTTAAAGTACACAATGTAGCACGTAGTGAAAGTTAGCCCGGAGATGATTCCCGCTATGGCACCTTCTTTGTTAACCCATTTTGTAAAAATTCCCAAAAGGATCGCAGGGAAGAACGTGGCCGCGGCAAGTCCAAATGCAAAGGCAACGACTTGTGCAACAAATCCCGGTGGATTAATTCCAAAGTATCCGGCGATCAGTACCGCGAGTCCTGCTGCGACTCGCGCCGAGCGCAACTCGCCTTTTTCGCAAATGTCCGGTTTGAAACCCTTCTTTAGCAGATCGTGAGCAACCGCAGACGAAATAACTAGAAGTAGTCCTGCCGCAGTCGACAGGGCGGCAGCAAGAGCACCTGCCGCAACTAGCCCTACAATCCAATTCGGAAGTTTCGCGATTTCAGGATTGGCCAGAACCATGATGTCTCGGTCTACTGTGAGCTCATTAGTTTCTTCGTTTGCCAAGTATTGGATGAGCCCATCTTTGTTTTTGTCGTTGAATTTTATTAGTCCGGTAGATTCCCACTCTAAAAACCATGGAGGAGACTCTTGGTATGGTTTGTTAGCAACGGTTTCAATTAGATTAGTCCGGGCGAAAGCCGCGACCGCGGGAGCTGTTGTATAGAGAATACCAATAAATAGAAGTGCCCAAACCGCAGAGACTCTGGCCGATGCGGCTTTCTTAACAGTATAAAAACGAACGATAACGTGAGGTAAACCGGCGGTGCCGACCATGAGAGCTAGGGTAATGAACAGAACGTCGATGGTTGACTTACTGCCAGAGGTATAAGCATTGAACCCAAGTGAAGTAGACAGCCCATCCAACTTGTCGAGCAAGTAGACGCCTTTTTCTGCACTGTCGACAGTACTTCCCAGTCCGATCTGTGGGATGGGATTGCCCGTAATCATAAGGCTAATGAATATAGCGGGAAGCATGTAAGCGAAAATCAAAATGCAGTATTGTGCGACTTGCGTGTACGTGATGCCTTTCATACCTCCAAGTACGGCATAGAAGAATACAATGGCCATGCCGATTAAGACGCCCTGGTTAATGCCAACATCTAGAAACCTCGAAAAAACGATTCCAACCCCTCGCATTTGACCTGCTACGTATGTGAAGGAGATGAATATGGCGCAAACTACAGCAAGTACGCGTGCGGTTTGTGAGTAGTATCGGTCGCCTATAAAGTCCGGTACCGTATACTTGCCGAACTTTCTTAGGTATGGCGCGATTAGTAGAGCTAAAAGGACGTAGCCGCCAGTCCATCCCATCAAATACACAGCCCCATCTCTTCCCATAAATGAGATTAAGCCTGCCATGGAAATGAAGGATGCGGCACTCATCCAATCTGCCGCAGTCGCCATTCCATTTACCAGAGGTGACACACCTCCAGACGCCACGTAGAAGTCTTTGGTATTGCGAGCGCGCGTCCAAATCGCGATTCCAATGTATACCGCGAACGATAGTGCAACGAGAAGGAGTGTCCATGCTCGAACGCTCATGAGATACGTTCCTTGGCAAGCCTTCGGTCCAGACGGTTCATCAAGACAACATAGACGATGGTGATCAGTATAAAGGTGTAGATGGCCCCTTGCTGAGCAAACCAGAATCCGAGTGGGAAGCCACCTATTTGGTATTGGTCTAGGTAGTCAACCCAGAGTACTCCACATCCTAAAGACACCAATGCCCACAGAGACATCAGGCAAGATACGTACTTTAGGTTGGCTTGCCAGTAAATTTGTTTCAGGTCGCTCACCGACGTTTTCTACGCCAGAAAGCGACCATTTACATCAAAAAATGAAGCCTGAGTTCTATTTAGAAGCAAAGA
This sequence comes from Deltaproteobacteria bacterium, assembly GCA_020630875.1. Taxonomy (GTDB): domain Bacteria; phylum Myxococcota_A; class Polyangia; order Haliangiales; family Haliangiaceae; genus JAHDIH01. Next base: position 13,891 of record JAHDIH010000008.1, read on the forward strand.
GGTTACGAGCAATAACCATTCGCTGAATTTGCGATGTTCCCTCATAGATTTGAAGAAGTTTGGCGTCTCGCATTAGCTTCTCTACCGGATACTCTTTAGTGTAGCCGTAGCCACCGAAAACTTGTACCGCATCTACTGCTGCTTTCATTGCCATATCTGCACCATAAAGTTTAGCGTACGATGACACAATCGAGTCAATTTTCCCTTGGTCTACAGACCAAGCTGCTTTGTGACATAGAAGTCTGGTGGCTTCATAGGAAACCGCAATGTCTGCAACGATGTTTTGAATTGATTGGTGTTTGGCAATCGGGACACCGAAAGTTTTTCGCTCTAGCGCGTAGTTGCGTGATTCTTCCAGTGCTCTTCGAATCGCTCCCGCGGCGCCAGCAGCAATCCAAGGACGGCTGCGGTCAAAAGTTTTCATTGCCACTTTGAAACCCTTGCCTTCTTCACCAATAAGCGCTGACTTGGGAATTTTTACATCTTCAAAAATTACGTCAGTGGTATTGGAGGCTCGTTGCCCTAACTTGTCTTCCTTGCGTCCTACTTTGACCCCTGGAGTGTTGGCGTCCACTACAAAAACACTAATTCCGCCATGTTTCTTGGACTTGTCAGAAGTTGCGAGAACCGTATACCAGTTGGCGACGCCGCCATTGGTGATCCATCGCTTTTGTCCATTAAGTACGTAGTCGTCGCCGTGCTTGGTCACTTTGGTGGAGAGTCCCGCGACATCGGAGCCGGCATCTGGTTCAGAACAGCAGTAGGCTGCGAAAGTATTCGGCTCAGAAGTTAATCGTCCGAAGTATTCTTTCTTTTGTTCGTGTGTTCCCGCAATAAGCAGGGGCATAGCCCCAAGCATGTTCGCTGCCAATGAAGTATTGATGCCGAGACATCCGTAGGCCACTTCTTCTTGAATCAAGCAATGGTCAAGACAGTTGGCTCCCAGACCACCGTACTCCTCTGGAATTTCCGCATTCATGAGTCCGGTCTGCCAGGCCTTTTTTAGGAGTTCAGTTGGGAACTTTCCTTCTTCGTCCAATTTCCCAGCTACTGGAATGATCTCTTTTTTGGTAAAGTCACGCGCGGTTTGTACGAGCGCTTGTTGTTCATCTGAGTACGTTAGATTGTATGACATTGCGCACCGACAATAGATCACCCACGGCGATTTGCAACCCTACAGCGAACTGGATGAGCTATTTTGCTGCTTTACGCGCTTCTCTGCGAGCTCTCGCTTCTGCGCGCTGAGCATCCTTCTCTTTTTGCTGCGCAATAGCGTTTTGTGCGGCTCGTGCCCCCAATACGAAACCGATGATCAGCCCACCAAAAGCAACTAAAGGAATATAAACGAAGTGGGCGCTACTCACTTGTCACTATCCAGTAGCGTTTTCACCTGGGCTTTTAGCTGGCTAAGCTCCGCTCTATGACGGCTTTGCTTACGCCAGAGAAAACCGATAAAGGCGACAGACAACAGCCATATGATGACGTACGTGACCCAAACGTGTTTCCAGTCCGTCATTTGACGACGGCTGTGACGGTCGTGGTAATCGGCCCAAAGCGACTCGACTACTGCTTTACGAAAGGCTGCGTTTTCTCTTAGAAACGCTTCGCATTTGGCTTCTTGGCTGCCTTCTGCCGGTGGTGCTAGGACTTGCGTGGCGCTCATTGCAGATATTTTGCTTTCCACTAAGGCGAGGTAATGGAACCTTTTACGCCAGGTGTTAAACTTCTCCGCTTCTTCGCTGTTTTGCGCGCCCGAAGTGTCTTGCGTGTTCACTGAAAGCTGTTGGCAAACGTCCCATCTGGGATCTGGTGGAGATTCCGCTGATGCGGAAGTAGAGGTTATTGAAATAACCAGAAGGATGGTTGGAATGAATTTAGCTGTGCTCATAGCGAGAATCCTTGGTCTAGTAGGTCATTTTTTAAAGTTTCTAGTTCACCCGCTTCATTAAGCTGTCTTGAGCGGATGAAAATCAACAGGAATGCGAAAATCAAAAAGAGAAGCACCGAGCACCAAAAAGCTGGCTTCATCGCTGGATCAAGAGACGATACGACGGTGGTTTGAGGGTGAAGTTTTCGCCATATTTTAACGCTCACGTAGATTAATGGAACGTTGATCATTGCGAAGATTCCCACGACTGCGCTTATTTTTTCGCTGCCTTCTCCGGCGTAAGTGCGAACAATAATATAGGCGACGGTAAGCAACCATAGGAGTAGGGAGGTCGTTAGCCTTGCTTCCCACTGCCACCAGATTCCCCACGCTGCTTTTCCCCAAAGGGAGCCGGTGATGAGCATGAGCGCCCCAAACAATGCACCTACTTGCGCGCTGGCAAGCGCCCAACTGGTGTACTTTCTATCACTAGATTTAAGTGACTTGATAGAGCAGAACCCTAGTGAGAATACGCACGCGAAAATCGTGAATGCGCATGGTACGTGGTAGTAGAAAATCTTTTGATTAAAGTAGAGTCCTCGCGCAATTGGTGCTTGCCAGAAGATCATATACTGGGTCGCGGCAAAGCCTATGGCGGTGAGTGCGGTGAGAATGTAAGGCATAAAAAGTTACTCCGTTATTGCTGAGTCGAAAGTCCACATCGCGGCGATCAACATGAAGATGTCGTACGCTAATAGAAACTTGAGCCAGCTGGTCATCGATGCTGCATCCATTGGCATTTGTAATATTGCAGACGTTCCCTTTGCAGCCGCCAGCAGTAGCGGCATTAAGATCGGAAACAGTATGACAGGAAGAAGCACGTCTCGTGCTTTACTTCGCAAAAGTACGGCGGAGAACAGAGAGCCCACCGTTGCAAATCCGAAGGTCCCGAGGAGCAAAAAGAGGCAAAGCCAGCCAAAGTTCTCTCCCACGGGGGCGTTGAAAAACAGGGTAGCGAACAGTACCACTACCGCTTCTACCAAGAGCATATAGACCGCTATAGCGAGAGTTTTTCCTGCGAAAATAGCGGAGCGGCTCATTGGGGTAAGAAGTAGGGCGCGCATGGTGTCACCCGTTAGCTCACGGGCAAAAGCTTTGCCCAGCCCTAGCACGCCACAGAAAGCTATAGTGACCCAGATGACTCCTGGAAGTGCGCGCCGGGCAATATCGTCGGCTTGATTTATTTCTCCCTGGGGAACAAAGCCAACAGAGAACACCACGATTAGAATAAGTGCAAAGAAACTAACGGTAATCAGCAGCTCTTTGCTTCTCATTTCGACTCGCATGTCTTTGGCGAATACTCGCCAGGCGTCTTTACCCCACACCCAAGCAGTATCCCTCAAGATTACCCTCGCGAAAAGCTAAGGGAGGAGGGATTCTGAATAAATAGCGGTTAGTTCGCTCTCGGAAAGCGGAGAAGATGGCGTTTGATTTTTTACAATTGAGCCGCGGCGTAGAGCGAGGACATGGTCGACCAAGCCAGTCAGTGGTTTTAAATCGTGGCTGATGATAATCGCACCGATACCAGCTTGCTTCTGCTCTTTCAGGAACGACGCGATCTGAGTGACCCCTCCGGCATCTAGGCCATTGAAGGGTTCGTCCCAAAGCAGTAGAGAAGGCCTGCCAACGATAGACCGGGCCAGCGAACACCTTTGACGCATTCCTCTGGAGTACGTCGCGACGGGGCGGTTCCATGCTTCTTGTTCGAGTCCGACCTTGTTGAGTAGTTCTTCTACGTAGCCTTCCGGGCTGGTCACGCGATACGCCTCAGCAAAGAATAGTAGGTTTTCCCTCGCGGTTAGGCCCTCGTACAGGAGGGATTCGTGACTAACCATCCCTATGGACTGACGCCTTTCTACAAGGTTTTGCGGACCATCGAAGTTGATGGTTCCCTTAGTGGGCTTGGAAAGCCCGGCACAGAGCGAGAGCATCGTTGTTTTTCCAGCACCGTTGGCACCAATTATGAGTGAGATTTTGCTGGAGTCAAAACTACAACTTATAGATTGCACAGCTTTTTTGCTTTTGAAACGTTTGCTGACGTTGTCAAAGGTGATTTTTTTAAGCGCCATTGCCTTCGGTTTCGTAGATGACCTTTAGTTTTTCACGAATCGCATTAGTTTGCTTTTGGTAGGCCTCTTCTTCTAACTTGTCAGCTTGTCTTTTCTTTTCTAGCGCCACAAGTGATTCGAAGAGCGTTCCTTTGTCATCTTGTATTGGGTTTCTACTTGCTTTCCATAGGACTGAGGCAATCCAGATCAAAAATAAAATTACAAGTCCCCCCACAAGCCACCTGGCATATTTTTGATATGCAGGACGTGCTGGTAGCCCAGAAAAATCAAGGTCGATCGTAGCTGGAGCGCCGACGCGCGTCATTTTGAATGCGACATATTTCGAGTCGACCTGCGGAAGGGACTTAAAATGTTTGTCTTCAAACGTTGCCTTTGCCCCGATTGCAGATTGGAGCTCGGGTGGGAGAAGCTTAACCGTTTCCGCTCCTACCTTTATTTTCATGCCGGGCCTAGCTACTACGATTACTCCGTATTCCATCGCCCCCCACGGAAGAGGTTGTGAAAAGTCGAAACCACCATCCACGATTTTGTGCGAAAACACCAAACGAATTCTATGTTGTCCCGGGGGAACCGCATCCCTCCATAGAAGTCCTTTTGTTGGGATGACTGACGCTTGCTTTGACAGCTCTTCTGGAATCTGGCCGCCGATAAAACCATTACTGAAAGGAATCAACACACCGTCTTCATTTTCTTGGTAGGGAAACGCGCCGGGATTACTCATGGTTAAATTTCCTTGAAAACCCATGTATTCGTCATCCATTGATACTTCGTATTGCCATCCAAACATCAACTGTTTGCCCACTACCACCCCCACAGGGGAACCGTGGTTAGGGACGTGAAAAAATGGCGTCGAGTAAAACGTGCCATTGGTTGACGTATAGCGTGCTAGGTATATTTGCGGAGCGCGAGCATCTGCGCTCAGGGGGAAGCGGGCGCCACTGATGTTGGTCCACTGAGCCACTACGGTAACCGTTACGCTATTGTCACCGGTCAAGGTGACCGACTCCTCGATGATTTTTCCTTTTACATTGATCTCCAACTGGTAGGTTCCGGGAGACAATGAATCATAGCTAATCGTGCCTTGAGGCCCTGTTGATTTAATTCCTTTACCTGCTCCTGAAATGCTTACCAACGTTCCGCCTATTGGTGCAGATTGTTGCGGCCCGAGCGCACGTATTGCTGATACAGATATTTTTCCAGCTGGGACGCCGTCAGATGCCTTAGTCGCTTGTTGTGTCGTGGTCGCAATAATTTCATCTGCCGATGCGGCTACTGAAGCTTGGGTTTCTATTTTCTGTACGACCTTTTTGGTTCTTAGGTCGACAAGTTCTGTAGTGCCTGGTTGTCCCGTACCGCTGGGATCGTAGAGGCCGAGTAGCACCGTGCCTGGTTTGGGCTTGGCGTGAAAGGAGGTCAGCATATCGCGCTCGCCAAATGCAGAACCTTCAAACGTCAGGGCGACTCCGGTTTGAAGTGGCATGCTAAATGGCTGACTCTGCAGTCGGTCGTAGCGAGTTTCTCCATCACCTAAACCGAGTAAGTTACAATAAGCGATGTAGGAAAAACGCGGGGATAAAGAAAGTCCACCGAACTTCGCAATACCTTGACGGTCCGTCTTTGATGTCACTAGGGTGGTATCGCCAGTATGGCTCATTTGAAGAAGGTGAACGTCCTGATCTGCAACGGGGCCAGTAGACTGCCTTGTGATGGTGACGTGCACTTCCCTACGTGGGGGAGGGGCTGCCTGCGTCTGCGTGCGTTGCCCGGCAAATGGCGTGGGAGATAAAAAGAGCGCAATCCCTCCGCTGGTTGGAATTTCGAATACTTCTGATTGGGCTTTTTGGCCATCTTTTTCCACTAGCGCGAACCACTTCGTTCCAGGATCGACACCTCGGAAGAAGGCACGGGCTTCTTTATTCGTTTTGACAACGAGTGGCTGTCTGTCTTTGGCTGCCGCGACAAGTTTCACTTCGTGGTCGGTTAAGATTTTGTCCATCGCGCCATTAAAAACTCTAACCCGCACGGTTCCGACTTCAAGTTCCGCCCTGGGCAGGGCCCTACCTGCAGCCGCCGCCATCGGTTGGGCTGAAGCTTCTGTAGCGAACACTGCAAGAAGCAGTAGGATTATTGGTTTCATGACGACTGCGCTTCCTTCTGTTTTTTAGCTTTCCGAACCGCTCCCGATACCAAACCGGCAATGGCCATTCTTGCCTTTAGCTCTTTGTCTATCATTGAGTCGACCCAATCCTCATTGCGTTTTTCTCCGTCGTTTTGGTGGTCGAGAGCTTTGAGTACGAGGACGGCACGACTTTTGTAGTCGCTGGTCATTTTTTCTGCTTCTTCGTCAGACAACTTTCCAAGGGCTCTGTCAAATTCGACTTCCTTTATTGCTTTTAAAAGAATTCGTTTTTCGATTTGCAGATCTGCTCGCTCAGGCATTGGGGCTACGGCAATTTCACGAGAACGCAGACGCCAGGCGGAAAGGTATAAAAATCCCGAGGCAACCACCACTCCGATGGTTAAGGCAATCCACCCTGATTGATGAATGTCATAGGGGAGGTCGTGATGGGAGTAGGCAAGAATCAGAAGGCCTATCAAAAGGCTTGTGCCTCCAATAAAAGCCACCTGAGGCAACACGTCACCCCGAAACGCAGTCCACAGTAGGACCAACGTGACGACGATAGAAATCCATCCGATGACCTGAAAAATTCCTGCATCAATACGGCCCGCGCCAGCCCATCCAAGAAATGCAAATGCCCCGAGAAGCGACAGCACAAAAATGATGCCAGCCAAAATCTTTGCTGACCGTTTATCAAGCTGGTTTCTCGAAAATGAGTTAACGAACGCAAGCAGCCCTAAAGTTAAGACTACAGCGATGCCGAAGAGCGCAAGTATTGTTGCGAAACTACGCATCCAATAGTTCCTCATCGACCCGATCTAGGTAGTCTAGGTCTTCTTCTGTTGGCGGACGTTCTTGTGTCACGACTTCGTCGTTCTTTTTTCGTTGCACCATGAAGAAGCCCGCAAGGATCAATACGATGGCTCCACCTCCCGCTAAAAGGAGTGGTCCCGCGGTAGTCGCGCTTCCCTTGGGTTCCGCCCGCGCGAGTTCTCCATCTCTTGCGACAAAGAAAGAAATTACTGCTTCCATCGCTTCGTCGTCTGTCGCTCCTTTATCGAATTGTTGTTTGAATATTTTGAGAGCATCGCAACGCATTTGCATCGCGAATCCGCATTCGCAGTCTTTGGTGTCGCGCCTGGGGCATCCACACGTGCAAATGAGGTTCTTAAACGTTTTTCCGATAATCGATTTGTTCGCGTGCTCGGCACCTAGTACTTCAAACGCATCTTGGCTTCCCTGTTGGCAGCGGTGAAGAAACGCGCCGTCTGTGTTGTGTCCTGAGCTAATCTGCTCTGCAACTCCTCCCGCTTGATGTTCGGCAGGTCGTGTCGGAGGTGGTTTTCCTTCTTGCGCATTGGCAATGGAAACGCCACCTAACATCGGCAAGCCGATTAGTAGTACGATTGCGGCTACTTGTCCTGGCTTGCCTAGTTTTCCTTTCTGTCCGTCGGGAGTAAGCGTATTTAGTACCGAGGTAGGAAACAGTCCTATGAGAATCCCAATTGTAAAGAGTACGAATCCCAATGGGACAAAACTTATCAGTGGATTCACTTTGATGACAAAGTTTACTGCCTTCGCAGTGCCGTCGCCGCCACGCTGAGCGCCTGCGAGCACGGTATACACGTTTTCGTAGAGGCCATAGTCAATATCGACTTCGCTCGTTTTGGTGTCACCCTTGAAGTAAGTCCTTCGTGATGGGTGAAGTTTGGTTACTTCTTTGCCGTTTTGCGTAATTCGAACGGAGCCAATTACCTCTTGGTAAAGATCGTTGCGTCGCTCAGTAATACCTAGAAATTCGATCCCGTAACCACGTATTTCTCCGCGACTGCAAGGGGAGATTGGTTGGCCGTCGATGTCTACGCATGGTTGAGTGAAGAGGAAGTCTTTGGACGTATCAAAACCGCGTCCCGCGAAACCAATGGTCATTACGGCTACGCCTATGTGGACCAAGTGTCCGCCATAGGTTCGTTTACGCTGAATCCAAAGTCCCGTAAAGGCACTAAGCAAATCCATAGTTTTAGCGCGAGCGCGCGTTCCTAGCGCAATCTCTTGGATCAGGGCCGCAATCGTAAAACCAATTAACCCCGCACAAATTAAGGCCGTAGGCCATTGAAAGAACGTATACTCAGAAGAGACGACCACTGGAAAAAGATTGCGCGAGCGGGGAAATAATACCGCCATGGCAATGATGGACAGCACGCCGACTACGGTGGGGGCCATCAGCATCTTCCAAAGTTTTTCTTTCGAGGTTTTGGTCCACGCAAGCATTGGAGCGGCCCCCATCAGAAAGATTAGTACCAACCACGTCGGTACCATAATACGGTTGAATACGTGGGGCGGGTACGAGTCACGAGCAGCTCCAAAGTGTTCTTGTATCGTTGGAAGAAGCGTCAGTAGGGTGACTACCAGAGAACCAAAAAGAAGAATCCAGTTGTTGGCGACGAATGCAAACTCCCGGGAGAGAAACGAGTCAAACTTGTTGGTGGTTCTAAGTCGACGCGCCCGCCAGATAAGAAGCCCAAAAGCTCCTAACATTGTAGTGGTCATGAAAATGATAAATAGCGCGGCGAGTTCTTTGTCTTCTCCGAAGGCGTGTACCGACTGAACCACACCAGACCGGGTCATGAAGGTGCCAAGGATGGTGTAGAAGAAAGTGAGGATGATTAGTGTGAGGCTCCAAATCTTAAGCATTCCTCTGGCTTCTTGCACAATGATGGAGTGGAGAAACGCTGTGATGGTGAACCAAGGAAGAAGACCCGCATTTTCAACGGGGTCCCAGGCCCAGATACCACCCCAACCAAGTTCTTCGTAAGCCCACTGTCCGCCGAGCCACAAACCTACTGATAAAAAGAAAAAGCAAATGAGCGTCCAAGACCGCATGGACTTAATCCAAAGGTCGTCAAGTCTGCCAGAAGCTAGGGCGCCAATGGCGAACGCAAACGGGATTGTCGCAGATACGAAGCCTAGGTAAAGGCTAGGGGGATGGATGACCATCCAGTAGTTTTGCAGCAGGGGATTTAGTCCATCTCCATCTGCTGGTGGGGTCGTAAGACTCGTATCAAACGGGTTTTTGCTGTAGATGAGAATGAACAAGAAGAACAGCTGCACCACCATGATGGTAGCGTTCACAAAGCCCATCATATCGCCGTGTCGTTTGCGACTGGTGAATACCGCAAGAGACGAAAAGATGGCGAGAAGGGAGACCCAAAACATCAAGCTTCCTTCTAGTGCTCCCCAATACGAGGTTAGCTTGTACCACGGGCTCATCGAAGAGTCGCTGTTGTGCGCGACGTAGCTAATCGTGAAGTCGTGCGCCATGAAAGCGTAGATAAGCAGGCAGGATGCTGAGACCGTCAGCATGGTAAAGGCGTGCAGGGCAAGCGTGGAGCTACGGATGAGTCCAGGTTGCCGGCGAACGTTACCTACGATACCGGTGGCAGCACTAAATGCGGCAATGACAAAGGCTACCAGCAGTACGACAGTACCCATAGTAGCGGTTGATGAATATGGAATGGATGAATTCAAGAGCTCCTCCAGCAAGGAGCTTAACCGACCGTAATGCTACGCTCTAGTAGCTTAGCGGGTTTGTTTGCGGTGAATTGTCTCAGAAAACGTCTTTATTGTTACGTGCTCCTTCGTATTTGGAAGGACACTTGGCAGAAAGTTTGTCGGAATGAAGGGTGTAGACATCGCCTTGCCTCTCAAGTTTGCCTTCGGCAACGACTTCCGCATTGTCTTCAAAAGTATCTGGGACCGCTCCATAATGAACCACAGACAGTTCTTTGCCGCTCTTTTCGACGATGAATGCGGTGGTAGCCGTATTTCCTTTGACGCTGTTGCGGATGGTCCCTGCTCGAACCCAACCGTGAACTTGCAGGTGTTTGCCTTCATGCTGGCTTGGATCGGCCATCAGCGCATCAACCATTTGGTACTTGGCCCCACCACCACTTGTAAGTAGTAGACCTACACCAACAGCTACCACAATGACGGTTAGTGCGATCTTGTGGTTTTTCTTCATGGTTTGATTGTAGCGATCCCGGAGGCTGGTGACAACCTAACCTCCCATGGAGACCATCGCTTTTTTAGGTCTCTTGCGAATGGTAAGAAAATCGTGCCCTTCGGACTTTCCTTGTAACTCGCGTTTTATTGCCGTCATTAAGTCGTCGTCGGAAGCATCATTACGCAAGATCTCTCGCAGATCTAAAAATCGATCGTGACCGAGGCAAGAATGAAGCTGCCCCAGAGCATTGATCCGCATCCGGTTGCAAGTACCGCAAAAATGATTGCTCATCGGAGTGATTAGTCCGAAGGCGTTTCCATCTGCGGTTTGGTACGTTCTTGCCGGCCCCGCTTCATTCGCGCTTGGCACCGGTGAGGTCTCCCCGAATTGCGTCTCAATGTGAGTTTTGATCTGCGCTCCTGTTAATAGTTGTCCCCCCATCAAAGAGCCCGAAGAGAGCGGCATCTGCTCGATAAATCGAACGACCATATTTCGTTGCCAAGAAAAACGACACAGTGCCGCGGCCTCTTGTAAAGACATGCTTGCATCAATTACCGCATTGATTTTTACTTTTAGTCCAACCGCCAAAGCATTTTCTATTCCTCGGATTACATCCAGAACGTTTCCTCCGCGGGTGATTCTGGCAAACTGCGATTCGTCGAGGGTATCAAGCGATACATTAATGCCCTTTAGTCCCGCTTGGTGCAGTGGCCCGGCGAGCTGAGTGAGAGTGGAACCGTTTGTGGTCATAACTACCTGCTTGATTCCTGGAATCGCTACCAGACTTTCGACCAACGGCACCAAGCCCCTTCGAACCGTTGGCTCTCCCCCGGTCAATCGGACCTTCGACAGTCCATGGGCGGCCAGGACGCTTACCAGTCGCGTGAGTTCTTCGTGGGTCAGGAGATCGTTTCGGCTGCCAAACGTGGCATCCTCAGGCATGCAATAGTGGCAACGATAATTGCAGCGATCGGTCACGGAAAGACGCAGGTAACGGATGACCCGCTTCTGAGCATCAAAAAGACTCACAGACGAGCTGTAGCATAGCTGTGGCCCTTTATCCTTGACAAAAAGGGGCTAAAACGGCATTACAGCGTCGTGCCCTTTGAAACGCAAATTAAAAGCTCAGACGATCTGGTAGGAATGTGGATGTTGCTCGTGGATCGGGAAGACGGTGCTGGTGAAAAAACAAAGTTACCAGTCCTTGTAGAATCGGGAACAAAACACAAATTTGTTTTGAGTTTCAAAAATGCAGCAGGAGCTAAAAAGTTTCTCAAAGAGTCCGATACAGAAGATGGCGTTCCGATGATGGTGGTCAAAGGAAACGCAATGACCATGATCGAAACGGCTCGAACCCTTGGTGCGGACGGGATACTCATCGACTACGATGCGTCCACCCAACGCTACGGCGGGGCGTCTCTTCTTCCGCAGGTCTGATCCAAAAACTTGCCCAGCGAGATCCTAACGCCGAAGATGGTGTAATGGAGAAAGTTGCGCGAATTAATCTAAAGCGAATCACGCTCGACAAAAGTGTCACAGCCAAGCTGAGGCCAACTCCAGTGGTGAAATGGGTTGGAGGTAAAACGAAACTTTTGCCCGAACTGACCGCACGGCTGCCGAAGACGTACAACCGTTACTTTGAGCCATTTGCTGGTGGTGCGGCTCTGTATTTCTATCTGGCTCCACAAAAAGCTTACCTTTCTGACTCTAACGGCGATTTGATAGGCATGTACCGAGAGCTGTCCATCAACACCGAGCGTGTGCTGGCTACGCTACGACGGTTTAAAGCAGCGCATTGCGAAACGCACTACTATCGCATTCGCAGTCGGTTTAACGGAGAGGGACGGGCGCTTGTGGGATCCGCGCGGGCTGCGGCATTTATCTACTTAAATAAGACTTGCTTCAACGGCTTGTGGCGAGTGAACCGCAAGGGACATTACAATGTTCCGATTGGCCGCTACGCGAATCCTAAAATTTGCGATACCGCTAAGCTTAAGCGATCGGCGGAACTCCTTGTTAGCACTCATCTGTCCGTTGGTTCCTATTTGAAGGCCGCGGCAAGGGGTAAAAAAGGCGACTTATTCTACTTTGATCCGCCGTACCACCCACTTTCAACGACGAGTAATTTTACTAGCTACACCAAGAATTCGTTTACAGAAGACGATCAAAGACTACTAGCCGAAACCGCACGTTCGCTTAAAGACCGAGGCTGCTACGTGATGTTATCCAACAGTGATACTCCGTTTATTCGGTCGCTCTACCACGACTTCAAGGTCGAACAAGTGAAGTGCAGTAGAGCAATCAATAGTAACGCCGCTAAGCGCGGCAGCGTCAACGAAGTAATAATTACCGGCTATTGAAAGTAAAAACTAGCACCTATTAGGTTGCCTAGTGCGTGAAGGAAAATACACAGCGTAACCGTTTTGGAGATTGTGCGAGCACCGGCCATCAACATACCAAATACGATGTACGGAACCAACAGAACTGGTTTCTGCATTGGTTCAGAGACAGGAAAGTGCGCCCAAGCGAACGACAGAGATGTACTCAGACTCGCGATTGCTACGGCGAATTTCGTTTTCTTTCCTGCTACAATTTGATTCCATGCGAAACCTCTAAACCAAAATTCTTCACATATCGGAGCTAAGATCACGTAAACTAACAGTTCATGCAACGAGATAAACTGCAGGGTTGGAAGTGAGTTTCTCTCCCACGATTGAAACGAGATAAGGCAACCTTTGTAAAGAAGCAGAAGTCCGGAGAAGATGAGGAAATCTCTTTTTAACGCCGACTCATGCTTGCGCGCCTTATCTTTTGGGCTAAGGGGGACTAGCAATAGGACTATCGCTAAGAGCAAGTATAGCGTGAGTCCCACATAGTCGAATGAAGAACCACTCGACAGCTGGTAGTTAAAGGCGATGGCGGCTGCTAATGCACGCAATGCATGAAAGAGTACGATACTAAGAATCGTCAGGACCAGTCCTCGGACAACCAGCCGTATCACAGTTTGTCGTAGCTTTTAAACTGCATCGAAAACGTACCGCGACCTTCGGAGAGTGACCGAAGCTTGGTGGAGTAACCAAACATATTGCGCAGCGGTACCGCCGCCATAATAACCTTTTTCGGGCCACGGTCGGTCATTTCTTGAATCTGGCCATGCCGTTGATTGATGTCGCCAATGACTCCGCCAAGGTGTTCTTCGGGGACGACTACCTCCACGTCCATGATTGGTTCCAACCTGTGGGCCGCTGCGGCAGCAATTGCCTTTCGGCACGCGTCCGCTGCTGCCGCTCGGGCTGACACTTCGGGTTGCGCATCTTCAGCAATCTCGATTTTGGTCAATACGATTTTCAGATCCTGCATTGGATAGCCTTCGGGACCGGTTTGAATGGCATCTCGTAGCCCCATTTGCGCGGCATCTACAACCTCTTGCGGCATCGTGTACTTATCGACGGCTACCTCGCAAATTTCTTCTACGCCGCTGTCACGAGGTTTTGGTTCAAGCTTGCAACCGACCACCGCAAACAATCTACCTTCAGCAAGCTCGCGCTCAAAAGTGGATTCGACGCTTGCGGTCTGAGAAATTGTTTCTCGAAACACGACCTGAGGTGTTCCTATTTTCGCTTCTACACCGAATTCACGCTTTAGCCTGTCGACGATAATTTCTAGGTGAAGCTCTCCCATTCCACTGATCAACGTTTGACCGGTTTCTTGGTCTTCGCGAACCTTAAACGTAGGATCTTCATCAACCATTTTCGCCAGCACGCCATCAAGTTTTTCTTTGGCGGCGTTGTTCTTAGCTTCTATGGCAGCAGATATCACGGGCTCGTAGGTTTCGATGGCTTCTAGTACAATCTGGTCTTTCGCATCGCACATGGTGTCTCCCGTCGATGCGTGTTTTAGACCACTAGCGGCTACGATACTCCCAGCGCCCGCCTTTTCTATGCGTTTGCGTTTGTTGGCGTGCATCTGGAACAGTCGCGCAACTTTTTCCTTTTTCTTAGTACGCGGATTGTACAATTCCATGCCGGCGGTAACGGTTCCGCTGAACACCCTAAGAAATACAATTTTGCGCCCGTCGTCGAGGGCCACTTTGAATGCCAACGCGGCAGTAGGCTCGTTGTCCTTCGGGCTTCTGGTAAGTTTTTCCTCTTTGCCAGGACGATGCCCAGCCACTGGAGGAAGGTCTGCTGGAGAGGGCAGGTACGCAATAACGGCATCGAGTAGTGGCCGAATCCCTTTGTTGCGAAGGGCACTTCCAGAAAGCGTTGGCACGATTTGTCCCGCAATGCATGCGCTCCTCACGGCTTCTTTGATAGTCGCAATTTCGATCTCTTGACCGTCCAAGTACTTCTCGGCGATCTCGTCGCTGACATCAGAGAGTGCTTCAAGTAGCGATTCTCTGGCCATTTTGGCTTCCTCTACAAAGTCGGCGGGGACTTCCGTTGGTTCTGGCGCTTCATTGAGATCCCCCGTAAAGAGGTAGGCTTTCATTGCAATGATATCGATAACCCCTTTGAAATTATCTTCAGCCCCCATGGGGATCTGAATCGGCACCGGGTTCGCTCCCAGTCGCTCCCTCATCGCTTCTTGCACTTTTTCGTAATCCGCGCCAACACGGTCCATTTTGTTGACGAATGCGAGACGTGGCACTGAGAATTTGTCGGCTTGTCCCCACACTGTTTCCGATTGCGGCTGCACGCCACCAACGGCGCAGAACACAACGACAGCGCCGTCAAGCACGCGAAGGCTTCGCTCCACCTCAATGGTGAAGTCTACGTGTCCCGGCGTATCGATTAGTTGGATTTGATGTTTTTTCCAATCAAAACTAGTGGCTGCGGCAGTAATGGTGATGCCCCGCTCTTGCTCTTGGACCATATGGTCCATGTGCGCTTGCCCATCGTGAACTTCGCCTACCTTGTGGGTTTTGCCCGTAATGAACAGAAAGCGTTCTGTTACCGTGGTTTTCCCCGCGTCGATGTGGGCTGCGATACCAATGTTACGGAGTTTCTCTATCTTGGCCATGGCTCGGCGGACTATACACGTACAAGCGTCAATACCTACCGATCGAATTAAACTCAGTGAAAGAAAAGATCGGTCGCACGTGTTATACCCCGGCGAATGTTCGGCATGTTCTCAAAAGGTGGCTCGCTCAAGCGCGCCCAGAAAAAGGCACTCAACAAGTACGCTCAAACGGTAGAACGTATGGCGGCACTTGAACGCCTCGTGGCAGAAGGAGACGACGAGTCGCTTTTGACCGTGGCAAAACGTTTCAACATGACGTGCATCAAAGGGGTGGACGACGAAGAGGAGAAAGCGTGGGTCGTTCGCACGTTTACCGCGATGGGGGAGCAGATTCTGCCGACTCTTGAGCGCTACATGGAAACCCACGCCACCATCGCTTACCCACTTCGCGTGCTTGAAGATGTGGCATCGCCGCAGCGTGCGATGCAGATCATCGATAAACTGCTGGCCAAAGAAGAGCCAGGGTACGTACTTGATACCTCCAAGCGCATATCACTGTTTACATGGGTCGCGGAGCAAGACGACCTGTCACCGCAAGAAGCTAGCAAACGAATTGCTCCTTATCTCGCAGACTTTGACGAGAGCGTTCGATTTGCAGCTGTCGAAGCACTAGACCAAAAGCCTTGCGTGGAATCGCTAGACGCACTTATCGAAGCGTTGATGAACGAAGATGAAGAAAGCCGCCGTTTCAAAGCTCGTATCCTTGAGTTTTTGGCGGAACACGAGATTCCGTTAGGCGACCACAAAAAGCCAGCTCGCACCCTAGTGCTAGAAAATTTTCCTGAGTTTAGAGTTCCTAAAGATACCGTTAAGAAAAAGTAGAGAAATATTATGCCAAAGCGTCCCGACATTTCCAGCGTCCTCATCATCGGTTCTGGCCCTATTGTCATCGGGCAGGCTTGCGAGTTTGACTACTCGGGAGCTCAGGCATGCAAAGCCCTTCGCGAAGAAGGCATTCGCGTCATTCTGGTAAATAGTAATCCAGCGACAATCATGACCGATCCAGAAATGGCGGATGCCACCTACATCGAACCGTTAACCGTGGAAATGTTGGATTTGATTTTGGCGAAGGAAAAACCGGATGCAGTACTGCCGACCCTAGGCGGGCAGACGGCGCTAAACCTGGCAATGGCTGCGGAAAAAGCGGGTATCTTGAAGAAGCATGGTTCGCAGCTAATCGGAGCTTCCGTGGATGCGATTGATAAAGCTGAGGACCGCGCTCGTTTTAAAGAGGCCATGGAGAAAATTGGTCTTGAAAGCGCACGCTCGCATCATGTTGGTTCTCTGGCAGAAGCCCGAAAAGCTATGGAAGATGTCGGTCTGCCGGCTGTGATTCGCCCTTCGTTTACTATGGGCGGTGCTGGTGGAGGGATTGTCTACAACGCTACTGAATTTGATCAGAAGGTAATCAAAGGTCTGGACCTAAGTCCTGTAGGAAAGGTGCTGATTGAAGAGTCGGTCATCGGTTGGAAAGAGTTTGAACTCGAGCTGATGCGCGACAACGCCGACAATGTTGTCATTATTTGTTCTATTGAAAACTTCGATCCTATGGGCATACACACCGGAGACTCGATTACGGTGGCGCCGGCTATGACTTTGACGGACCGTGAATACCAAGCGATGCGCGATGCCTCGCTGAAAATCATCCGTGAAATTGGTGTCGATACGGGAGGGTCCAATATTCAATTTTGTGTCGACCCAAAAACGGGACGGCAGTTGGTAATTGAAATGAATCCGCGGGTGTCGCGCAGTAGCGCCCTTGCTTCCAAAGCTACTGGGTTTCCTATTGCCAAGATAGCCGCGAAGCTTGCTATTGGATACCGTCTTGATGAGCTGGACAACGACATTACTAAAGTTACCCCAGCTTGTTTTGAACCTACTCTCGATTACGTCGTAGTTAAAATGCCGCGATTCGCGTTTGAAAAGTTTCCCGATGCGCCGCGAACTCTGGGGACGCAAATGAAATCTGTAGGTGAGGCGATGTCCATCGGACGTACGTTTAGAGAATCTTTAGGCAAAGCGGTTCGCTCTTTGGAGACCGGCCGCTTTAGTGTATTTGATGGAGAGGACAAACGGTCTCTTGAGCAATTATGCCGAGAGATGGCCATTCCTAATCCAGATCGCATTTACACCGTGGCCCAGGGATTTGCGCAAGGTCTTACGATAGAGCGAGCGCGCCAGCTTACGCATATTGACTTGTGGTTTCTAACGCAGCTCCATTCGGTGGTTCAGCAAGAACAAAAACTAAAGGCCAGCAACTTGGACGCTGATGCCATTCGAGAAGCCAAACGTCTAGGCGTAAGTGACCGGCGCGCAGGTGAAATTCTCGGAATGACCGAAGCCGACTTTCGCAAGAAAAGGCATGCTGAAGGTGTTTTTCCGGTCTACAAACGCGTCGACACATGCTCGGCTGAGTTTATGGCCCATACCCCGTACATGTATTCTTCCTATGAACAAGAGTGCGAGTCGCTTCCTACGAACAAGCGTAAGGTAATGATTCTTGGCGGTGGTCCCAATCGAATTGGACAAGGAATTGAGTTTGACTACTGCTGCGTGCATGCCGCGCAAGCACTCAAGGAAGAGGGAATTGAGTCGATCATGGTCAATTGCAACCCTGAGACCGTGTCGACCGACTACGATACTTCTGATCGACTGTACTTTGAACCGGTAACCCTAGAAGACGTGCTGGAAATTTGCAGAATTGAAAAGCCCGAAGGCGTGATCGTTCAGTTCGGAGGACAAACCCCACTTAGGCTCGCGGAAACGCTCGAAGCCAATGGCATTAAGCTTTTGGGGACAACTGCGGACGCCATTGACAGGGCTGAAGACCGGGAAAGGTTTGGTGCGGTACTCAAAGCTGCAAAGGCCAACGCTCCAGAGTGGGGGATTGCATCTTCAATTGATGACGCCTATAAAGTGGCAGCGAAAGTTGGCTACCCCATCATGATTCGCCCGTCGTACGTCCTGGGCGGTCGCGCAATGGAACGCCTTTACGATGACCAAGGCCTTGAGGATTACTTGGCACGGAACGTCGGGCGGGAAGGCATTGATGAGCGAGCGTTTCCACTCTTGATAGACCAGTTTCTACCAGACGCCATCGAGCTTGATGTCGACGTCCTTTCGGATTCTAGTGGTGAAACCTACATCGCCGGCATCATGGAACACATTGAAGAGGCTGGCATCCACTCCGGTGACTCTGCTTGCGTGCTTCCTCCCTACTCGCTTGATGACGCCATTGTGTCCGAGATTAGGGATGTGGCCACAAGGCTTGCCAAAGAACTCAAAGTCGTCGGACTAATGAACATGCAATGCGCCGTTTACGACGGTGGCGTTTACATCATTGAGGTGAATCCTCGAGCTTCTCGCACGGTACCATTTGTATCCAAAACGATTGGTACGCCAATCGCGCGTCATGCGGTAAAACTGATGCTTGGCAAAAAACTCTCCGAATTGAATCTGCCAACCACGGACCCAAAACACGTGGCGGTCAAAGAGTCGGTCTTCCCATTTAGAAAGTTTGATGAAGCGGATGTAATCCTTGGACCAGAGATGCGCTCCACTGGCGAAGTCATGGGCATTGACCGTGATTTTCCACTCGCGTTCATTAAGTCGCAACTGGCAGCCGGCAACCCACTTCCCAACGGAGGCTGTGCATTTATCTCTGTAAAAAATGCAGACAAGGAACGTGCCTTCGTGCTTGCCAAAAGACTGCAAGACTTAGGTTTTAAGCTTGAAGCTACTCACGGTACAGCTCGCTACCTAAGTGAGAAAGGGCTTACGGTTACTGGAGTCAATAAGGTAATGGAAGGCCGTCCGCATTGTGTGGACAGTATTACTAGTGGCGTTTACCACTTGATTATCAACACCACCGAAGGGCGTCAGGCAATTCTGGATTCGCAATCGCTTCGTCGGTCGGCGTTGACCAGTGGAGTTGCCTACTTTACCACCATGCGGGCGGCATTTGCCGCGGCAGAGGCCATTGCGGTGCAATCGCAAACCACCTTACAAGTTTCGTCGATACAGTCTTACCAATAAAAAGCATGCCTCTTCTGCAGGAATCATCACGATATTTAGTTCGCGGTTTCGGAGCGAATGCACGATGCAGAACGGGCTTTTAACCGCAGTCTTGTAGTGATTGGCCAATAGCCGCTCTTGTGATTGGTTCCGCCCAGACTCTCTTTTGTTCATGGTATTTAGCATTTATGCGGCTTCACTAGTTGCTGCTTGGTTCACATTTAGTAGAATTACGCTCTAGATCGGAGAGAATTAAGATGTCTGAAAAAGTACCAATGACGCCAGGCTGCCAAGTTTGGATGAAAGAACAAGTTCGTAGACTTAAGAATGTAGAACGTCCTGCCGTTGCCAAAGACATCGAAATTGCTCGTGGTCATGGGGATTTATCTGAGAACGCAGATTACGATGCAGCCAAAGAGAGGCAAGGTCTTATCGAAGCGCGCATTCGAAATTTTGAAACCAAACTCGCGCTTGCAGACGTCATAGATCCCACCGCGTTAAGCGGTGATCGTGTGATGTTTGGCGCTACGGTCAAAATAGAGAACGTGGAGACCGGCGAAATAAAGACGTACACCATCGTTGGTGAAGACGAAGCGGACATTAAAAAGGGCAGGCTCTACGTTAAAGCACCACTAGCTCGCGCGCTGATAGGGAAGTACGTCGGCGATGAAACGTCGATGAAAGGCAAAGAGTACGAAATTCTCGAAGTACAATGGCTCGAAGTTCCGCCTCGTACCGACAATATTTCTGTTTAGCCGAGCTACTCGACGTAGACTACGCCGAGCATGGTTGTAGGGGCATTGCTTCCGTAGTAAGGAAACTCTCCGGCAGTAGTAAAGGTAACGTCAACCGCAGTAGCGGTTGGCGTAGCGGTGGTGATGGGACTTGTTGCGTCTGGCGCGGGAGTCGAGCCACCGATGCCACCAGTGATTGGTTGAGCAACAAGGTCACCTTGAAACTGAACCATCGTTCCTACTGATACGACGGTGCAAGCTGCATGCGGATCCGCCCATCCGATTACGATACTAGCGTTCGGCGTTTGGTCGGTAGCATTGGCGCGAAGGCATCCGTTGACGGGGGAAATAGCAGAGTCTACGTTAACAGGCGCATCTACCGCAACAGGCGCATCTACCACGACGTTGCCGGTTGATAATTGGCACCGAGCGGTTTGTTGATTGCAGACCAGTCCGTCGTCGCAGTCGGCTGTAATTTGGCAAACATCGCCTTCGCCTTGGCTGCAACTAGCTAGAAATACACAAACAATAATCGAACGAATCACGTCTACTCCTTATCACAGGCTTCGGCGGATGGCTATTGGGCGAACGCACCTAAACCCAACATCCGCAAACCGACTACTACCATCCTCTAAACGGTAAGCTAAGCGGTGGGCCATATATGCCGGACTTAACCATGAAGCACCTTTAACCACTGACAATCCCTGGAGTTTTTCATCTGTCCACTCCGCTGCATTCCCACCAAGATGATAAACACCATCCGGGGTCATGTCAGAGATATTATCGCTGCCTTGGTGCAGACCTGAGAAGCCATCGGATCCCTCGGGCATGAGCTGTGGACGGACAGCGTATTGATAAATGGTCCCTCTGTAGTGGTTTGGTATCACGGCCATACCATGATTGATTCGATTGGCCCTAAAACGGTTGCCCCATGGGTATTGATTCTTTTTAAACGCATTTTGCCATTGCCCCAAAGAGGGAAGGGTCCCGCCCGCAAAGGCGCAATAGCTTTTAGCTTCGCGCAGCGAAACCCAGGTCATGGGAAGGTGGTCGTTGCTAAACGCGGCTGCTGGTCCTAAGGCAATTGGCTTCGAACTACATTTCTTGTGAGAAATACAATTTCTATATTGCTGGACGGTTACTTCGTACCGGTCCATGAAAAACGACTGAATGAGTTGTCGTTTGCTAGTATGAATTTGTCGGCAAAGCTCGTGCCGAGGCAACACTTTGTTGCATTCTAACGCAACTTCTCGTAGTTCGCTTTTGTCAGGCGGATTGATAACACCTTGCTTTATTGGAATACTGCTAGTGTGGTGCACTACCACAGCGAGAGCTATTTCGATGAAGATAGCCAAACCGATGCGAATAGGATGCGGTCTTTTTCAGTTTGAGCTCGCATTACGTACTGCATGACGTCAGATGCAGAGGCCTGTTGGCCTCTCTTGTGGACCCAACAGCGGAATCCCGCTTCTCTTACGTCGTGGTCTACGGCCGTTCTAAAAAATTCCAAACATTTTGTTTCCTCAAAGAAATGGGCGGCGGGGAGAATTTTGCTTTTGGGACTCGAAGCCGTCACCGACTTCGCTTGTTCGGTCAAATCAACGTTAGAGTCTTTCGCTAATTCGAACGCCGTCGCAGAGAGTACGTCATCTGTACCCGCCGCGGCATTTTTCAGTTTGCTTGCATGCGCGAACTTTGCGATAGAAGAGGCTCGCATCCATGCTCGCATTAGTTCTGGGCTCTTGCTGTCTTTGCGAGAAAGATAACTAATATCTTTGAATTTTGATGGAGCTAACACCGCAGCCCCAACGATCAAGTGCGCCTTGAAAGTCGCATCTTTCGTTTTCATCTTCTCCATGACTTTCCAGTAAAGCGCTTTGCTTTTTCTGCCGACGATTCCATCAGCGATCGCTTTGGCGCATGCTCGTCTTACAGACTTCTTTTTGCTGTTTAGTCCATGAGCGAGAGCTTTGCCCATGTTGATGTTGGCATTCCAGCGTGCTCCCGCCACTTGACAGCCGAGCGTTGCCGCCGCTTCGGTAGCAGAACTCACAATATTCGTAACGTCGTCATCAAATCCAGCCACAGCACTTTCCCGTAGCATGATCAGAAGTCTCCCTTGGTCGGTTTTTGTTCTGGCGAGATAGGCTTCTACGGAATTTTTGTGGCCCCCTCGACTTAAGACTCCTGCAGCCGCGCTCGCGACGGTGGTGTCTGGTTCTTCGAGCATTAACTCAAGACGTTTGGTAACTTCTTCGTCTTGTTTGGGCTCGAGCGCCAAAATAATGCTGACTTTTTCCTCTGAGTCTTCTGCTTTGGTTAGTGCTTCAAGTAGTCCCTGTGTCGTTACTACCTCAGGAAGGGGACGGATTGCTTGAAACGCTGCGACCCGAGCTCCTCTATCTTTAGAGCGAGTAGAGTTCTCTAGGGCAACGGACAACAAGCGTACGGTGGCACTTGTTTGTTCCGGGGTAGGCTCCTGAGTTTGCAGCATGTCATGGCGGAGCCTCTGCGCAGCGATGTCCCATCGTCCCAAGGTTACAAATTGTTCTACAGCTTGGGTGAGTGGCAGGTGCGTTCGCCTTACTTCAGCAAGTTTGGGACTCGCCATTCTTTCGTCGCGTGCGAAGGTCCAATACACGCGCGCCGTTCCATCATCGGATAGTGTCTCTGCAGCTACCTTTATCAGGGGAATATCTTTGGCAACTTCGAGCGTTGCATTGTCAAAGTCATCGTTGCCGCTCGTTCGGTCGATTGAAGCGTCTACTAACACGCCACTTGGGTCGATGCGAAGAAGGATTTTGGAAGCTAGCGACCTGTCATTTAACGGATGGTCTTTCTCCAATCGCTTTTCGCAGTCTGAAATGAAACTGTACCAGTTTTGTCCGAGCCGTTCGTGCAACGCAAGAAGTAGTCTTTCGTCGGCCGTCTTACCCATTCCTTCAGGCTGAACAGGTTGTGGGACTAACGGTCCCGCAACGTTTTTGTCGTCGGAACTACAAGCAGCAAGAAAGACAGTTGCAAGCAATACGCGTAGCATTCGCGAAGTGTAGCCAACTGACGGCCATGGGACAACCCCACGACCGTCATGATCGAGTTATGTGCTATTCTACAGATAGACCAAGATGGCGTCGGACGGTGAAGTACTCTTCTGACACCGCATACGCTAACAGGTCGCGTAATCTGTCTTTCTTTGAGATTCCTGACAGTCCGGTTTTCTCAACCGCAATTGCTTTTGCGGCTGTCTCAAGGTCGTCGCAAAGAATGAGTCCGATACGGTTGGCTGACAAATCCGTGGCGGACTGCCAGTTCGTTACAAGTCCGTCATCAAGCTCGTCCTTCAAGGGCTTACCGACCACGCAAACTTGGTCGAGAATGGCTTGCGGCAGTCCTTGAATCTTTCCTACGTACTGGGCTGCCGCATCGGTGGGAACGTCTTTCGCTCCCGATGCTACGAGTGCGCCTTCGAACGCGGCCTCAAGAGTTGGTACCGTTTGTAGGGCATAGTTTACATAGCGCTCTTTTCGGAAGTAACTGAGTCGCTTGGCCAGATGAAAGACTAGTTCTCGCTCAGGCAATGCTTTGGTGTAGCTTGCTGGGAGCAGCAATGACGGAGAGAGCTTTGAACCATCCGTGGTATTAGCAACCTTGATTTCACCTTCGGTTTCGCTTGTGGCGAAAAGCTGAGCTCCAATTTCCAAACCTAGAACTTCTTTTGCATAGTTCGTTAGCTTAGACACCTTACTGCTGCCAGCTTCCAACTTGTCTTGCGCAGACAGATTGTAAGCCGCCGCGGGTTTAGCGCTTGAGTTGGCAAGCGTTTGCCCGATAGCGCCGAAGACAGCACTTACGTGACGGTCTTCTTCTTGATGAAGAATGGCCTTTTGCCAAAGCTCTTCTGTCAATCTGCGTGACGCAACTTTGAGCGACTCTGCTTGAAACTTCTCTATGAGTTGTTTTTCTTCGGTGTTGGCACTGTTGAGGAATGCCAATGCTTGAGCCAGACAGTATGCTTTGTCTACTTCACCAGCTTCTCTGTAGAGATTGGAAAGGGCTCTGTAGAGTTCCGCTCTGTCCGGATTTTGCTTAAGTAGAACTTGCAGTTCATCGATGGCGTCGTCTCGTCTTTCTTCTCCAGAAGACAAGTAGAGTTCCACTAGTGTTTCGTGAAGCTCTGTGTTTTGTGGCGCAAGAGACGCTGCTACTTCGTACGCCGCGATTCCTGCATCTTTGTCTTCTAGGTGATTGGCACAGATGTCTCCCAGTCTGGACCAAAGAGCTAGTAGTCTTTCCGGTGACCCTTCGTCGCCGATTCGCTTCAACATTTTTCGGTAGGAGCGAGCCAGTTGCCTGTAGTCTCCAGAAGAAGACAACACTCCATCTATTCCAGCGAGAGCTTTGTCATGGTCGTGTTCGTTGTCGAGGCACAAGTTGAACTGCTCGACGGCCAAGTCGCGGTCGTTGAGTTTGTCTCGTGCGATTACCGCTGCTGTATAGTTGTACTTGGCGGAGTGTTCCTTGCTGTCCGCGTGCATAGCCAGCTCAGCGATTACTTCGACGGCCCTTCGCCATTGCTTCTGACCTTGGTAAATGTCGAGTAGTTTGTGCAGAAGAACTCTAGACTTCGAGTGATGTTTCTTGGCCTCTTGATAGGCACTCAGAGCACTGACTGGGTCGTTAAGTTTCTTGGCGTAGAGATCGCCGATGGCTTCGTAGGTGTCTGCTTTCGCTTCGTCTTGTTGGGTTTCCAAAAGCTCACGCTTTGCATCAATGACGGTTTTCCAGTCGCCTTTCTCTGATGCCACCGCTACCAACGCATCGATTGTCGGAAGGTGGTGGGAGTCCAGTTCGAGTGCTCGCCGGTAGGAACTCTCTGCTTTTCTCTTATCGCCTGTGGCAGTAGAGATTTCGCCGAGATTAAACCAAATGCCAGCTACCGTGCTCTCAGGTAAGGCGCCTCGATGTCGAGCAAGAACTTGTCTGTACGACTTGTCTGCCTCGCGATAGAGCTCTTCGCTTTTGGCGTTTTCCGCTCGTTTCAAAGTACAGTCGGCAAGTCCCACAGCCGCATCTAGGTTGTCTAGATCTGCCTCCACCGCTTTCCGGAAGAAGGCGGCAGCTCGGTCCAAGGTTCCGATACTTTGTTCGGTAGCACCGAGACTCGCGTAAAGACGCGATCGTTCTAAGCGGTCGTCTGTCTCTTTGCGTGCAAGCATTTCAAGAATCGGCAATGCTTCTTTGAGTCGTCCTGCCTTTTGAAGCTGAGGTGCAACGAGCTGTCCTGCTTCAAGGTTTTCAGGATCTCGTTCCAGGATGCGCAATCGTAGTTCTAAAGCTTGTGCTTCATCAATTAATTCGGTCGAGGCTAGTTCGGCGGCGTCGTTTAGAAGGGCCGTTCGTTCTACCGTATTGTCGATGGACTCTGCACAACGTACGTACGTCTGTATGGCACTTGCCCAGTTTTTCTCTTCGATATGCAAATCAGCAAGGGCTCGGGCCGCTTCCAAGTTTCTGGGTGCAAGCGCCAGTGCCTTTTCCAGATAAACTCTAGCTTCTTCTTTGGCTGAAGCATTTCTTGCAGAAATCCCAGCTTTGCCCCAATAAAGAGCTTCGTTAGGAGTTCCGCTCGCGAACGTTGCCGCTTGCGATAGCGTTTCTGCGGCACGTTCCCAACTTTCTGTTCGTTCGTAGAGTCGTCCCAGTGCTTCGATGGATTCTTTGTCGTTCGATCTTTCGCCCACCACATTGAGGTGAAACTCGATCGCGCGATGAGGGTCGTCTAGCTCGTTTTCGTAGAGCTCAGCAACTTGCTTATGAAGATCTAATTTCTCAGACGCGTCGGCCACGGAGATGTGTTGTTCGTAGACCTCAACGAGATCGTACCATTTCTTCTTCTCGCGAAGCAGTCTTTCGATTTGAGAAAAAGCGATTACGTCATCCGACTTGGTGTCTAGAATTTCTTTGTAGCGCTCGATAGACTCTTCGATTCGTTCGGATGCTTCCAGTTCTGCACCTAGTTTCCGCAACGCCGCAATCCGTTTTTCTCCTGTTTCTGCTGAAGCAATTCTTTCAAGAGTGCTGATGTATCCGGAAGTATCTCCAGAGTTGTCGTACAGCTGTTCCAGCTGCTTCAGCGCTCCGATGTCCTCAGGATTGGAACTGAGTACAGCTTCTTGCGATTGGATGGCATCACCAGGATTTTTAGTTTGGCCTGACGCCAATGCCGCGATCTCTTTGTTAATTGCGACAGCTCTGCTGTCATCTTTTCCGATAATGTCGAGACGCCTTTTCAGTACGTCTTGCAGCTTTCCGAACCTTTCGTTTCCTCTGTAGAGGTGCTCGAGGGCCACAAGGGAGTCTTCTCCGCTGTCAAATTTTGCAGCATTTTCGTAAGCTTCGGCAGCCTTCGGCGTGCTCGCTAGTTGTCCTTCGTAGAGTTCGCCTAAAGAAAGGTACAAGTCGACTTTTTGATCGTCGGTTGAGGCCTTACCTGCCATGGACTCCCAATGGTCTGCCAGTTCTACCCAACGTCCCACTTTGCGGAGGCTGTCTGCCAGTAGGGTGTTGGCTTTATGGTTGTCTGGATCGAGTCGCAGGGCTTGTTTTAGCGATGATGCCGCGTAGTCTGGTCGGTCGCCGTAGCGTCCGTACCAGTCGCCAACGTAGCTCCAATACACCGACGCGATGTTCTTGTTCTTCACTCCTGAAGCGATCTCTGAGATGTCCGCGATAAGATCCGTCCAGAGTTGTCCTTGGTCTGCGAGTTTCTCTGCTCGGTCCAGCAAATGGGTTTGGGTTGGATCTTCATCGATTGCCGCAGTTAGTGCTTCGAAAGCGTTCTCTGTTTCGTCAGCTCCTTCGTAGGCATCCGCGAGCTCGAGCCATAGGCTCCCGCGCTGATCGGTGGCATGCTCTAGGCGACCTAGTAGCGAAGCGATAGCGGTGTCCCAGTTTTTGTCTGCGAGCGCTTGTTCCGTAATTGTTGATAGCGCGTTCAGCGCCGTTGCATCACCAGGATTGCGAGCGAGCCAGTCCAGCCAGCCCTCCGTATCCGAAGCATCTGGTACTTCGTCGTTGATTCCTGCCCCGTCGCATTTCGAAACCAGGTCTTCGATGAAACCAATGAAAGCTTCTTGCGCCGTTTGATCGGCCCCTTTGCCTTCGAGATTAATCACTTCAATGTGATGCTCGGATTCGAGCTCACTTTTAGCAACCGGACCAATACCAGAAGCCACGAGGTAGTGATTTGAGGTCGGCAATGGGAATTGCCCGAAGATTCGGTCGAGAACGGCCGTAAGATCCGGGTCTCCGTGGCGGAAGCCCACCAAGAGGAGGGTGGTGTCGTGATAGTGCTCTCTGGCATAGTTCTTAAACGTTTCAGCGCCGGACATCACGCGCCTGATGGACTGTGGCGTAACGACGTAATTGTCGAGTCCTCCAAGAATCTTGACGAGATTGCGTCCGCTGGAAGTAATCTTATCGACGTCTGCGTAGGTGAAGACTTGGATATCGGGCCAACTGGCGTCTGCGCCTTTTCTCAAGGCTTCCGTTAGCAAGTCTCCTGGGAACGTCGTCCAGGTGGTTCGAATTGGTAGTTTACCCAGTGCGGAGGCTACTTCCGGCATCTCGGTGACGTTGCTCCAATGCTCGCGAATAATACTGTCGCAGGTCTCTTGGCCAAGAACTCGGCCCAGAAAGCTGGTGGCAGGAGCAAATGCTCCTTTGGTTAGAAGTTTGCCAACGTCTTTGCTAGCCTCCGCGTCTCCAGGTTCATCTCTTTTAGCGAGATGTTCGTTCATTTTTTCTAGAACGTTCTTCCAAGTTGCAATTCCGAGGCCGGCTCCGACAACTAAAACGACTTTTCCGTTTTTAATTTTGTCGACAAGTGATTCTGGGATCGTGTGCTCAAGCATCCTAAACCCCTCCTTTTCTTCTAATATGTTGTAAAAAATTGTTCTCAATCCCGCTCTGACCATTCAGCGCCAAGACAGGCGCAACTTACCTACATCGTCACCTAAACTCAAGGGGATTCATTTTGTGACTGAATTTTATTCTCACTATCAAACACTTACGTTTCTGAGGTAGACCTGCAGCTGTGTTAGCTGCCATACGAAACATTTATCAGTCGACGAAGAAAAACAATGATATCAACTGGTTCACTGAGTTTCTTTGCCGCCCACCGGCGGCGGTGGTGGTCGTGTTGGTTAAGAATACAAGGATCTCCCCCAATCAAATTACGTTCTTATCTTTCCTGGTTTGTGCGATCGCTGCGGTAATTCTGGCGTTTTTGCCGAGCTATTTCTGGTTGGTGATGTTTGCGATCATTTTTGAGCTTTCTTTCATTCTCGACTGTGCAGACGGCCAGCTCGCACGGGCTCGAGGAAAAGGATCCCCCATCGGTCATCACTTAGACTTTTTGATGGATGAGATTAAGGCAATGATGCTAATGGTGGCGGTTTCGATTCGAGTCGCATTCGAGGCTGCCGATGACAGGTATTTGCTCGTCGGACTCTTTGGTCTTCTTGCCTTGTCCGCAGGCATGGCTTTAACGTCGTTCACACGTCGACCGGAGTACACCGGTCCAAAAGCAGAAACTCCCCCGTCACCAAACAAAAGGGGACCGATTCAACTGATAGTTTGGCTTCTCAACTGGATTGGTAGAATTTTCGTCCACTATCCCCAATACATTTGGATCGCTGCGCTCTTGAATCGAATGGATTGGTTTTTATGGGCCTTCGCGTCGATTCATGCGCTATATTTCCTAAGAACCTACGCCATCGTATTTTTCAAACTTGGTAGGTTCGAAAGTAAAATGTAATGGAATTAACAGCGATCATCATAGCTGCCGGGATGGGCAGAAGACTGCATCCCTACACCGACAATCGGCCCAAGTGCCTAGTTCCTGTGTTGGGACGAAGTATTTTGGAGCGTCAACTTGATGCGTTTGCAAAAGCTGGAGTTACGAAAGTGGTAATCATTCGAGGCTACTTGAAAGAGTGTCTCGACTCGATTGTTGATCGTTCTCCACTTCCCATCGAGTTTGTTAGCAACGACGATTTCAAGAGTAACAACGTGTTACTTTCTCTCTATAAAGCCGTAGATTTTATCACGGGGGAAGTACTGATTTCCTACTCAGACATTATTTTTACCCATGCCGTGGCAAAAGTTGCCGCGGAGAGCAAAGCCGACTACGGACTGATTTGCGACAAAGATTTTCGAAGTATCTACGAAGGTCGGACAGAACACCCACTTGAAGAAGCCGAAGTTGCGGCCTACGAAGATGGTGCGTTGAGCTTAGTGGGGAAGGGCGCCGTCTCCGTGGAAGATGCGTCTGGTGAATACATTGGATTGATGAAAATGTCGGCTTCCGCTGCTGACTTCTTTCGAAACGAACTGCACGCACTGGTGGCTCGGTATGAAGATCAAGAAAAGCCCTTCGTTCGCGCCAAGACATTTCAAAACGCATACCTCTCCGATTATTTGCAGCATTTAATCGATCGCAACGTTCGGTTGGAGCCTATCGTTATCGAGGGCAGTTGGCGTGAAATCGATACTTCGCAAGATCTGCAGCGAGCAGAAAGTATGTTAGGAAAAGAGACTGAACCATGGTGAAAAAATTATTTGTAGTAGTACTTCTAATCTCAGCTATCGGTTGCGACGGACCATCGAAAGAAGATTGTAGAAAAGCGTTCATCAAAATTCGAGGCCTAGAAGGGTTGTCGACAAATCGCGACAAGGAGTCGGAGATCGATACGCATGTACGAAAGTGCATCAGCACAGTGTCTAAAGAGTCTGTGGCGTGCGTGTTGGATCCTGCAAAGAAAACATCGGAGTCTATTGCAACCTGCCCAGGGTTCGGGGCAGCCAATGAAAAGTAGACAGCTGTGGCTTCTCTGTAGCGTCATTCTCATCTCGCTACAGGCAAGTGCAACGCCTTACTTCTCAGCTATCGCTGAAGACCCAAGTGGAAACACGATCCTGCTTTCCTCTAAAGGACAGCTTTACGCAGAGACTTCCCCTGGGTTTTTTAAGCGAAGCAATGCCGGCGGCCTTTCCAGGGTGAGTCGACAGCTCTATATCGCTGACGGTAAAACCCTTGCGGTTGCTGCTAGAACTCCAGTTTTCTCTCTGGGAGCAGAAGGGGCTTGGCAACGCGAACTTATCTACAACAGAGGGCGCACCATTGTCTCTAGTGGCTCCAAGCAATATTTGATCATCCGTCGTCACGTTTATCGTTTTGTTGAAGGTCAATGGAACAAGGCCGCGACGCTTCCAAGCAACGTTGTCTCCGCGTGGGTAGATCCAAGCGGGACCCTATACGTCAGTCTTAGAAATCGGTCGATAAAGCGTGTAACGATCTATAAGAAAACAAAGCGCCGACAGAAAAAGGCAAAATTGCAGTCGTTGACAACACCACGAGGACTTAAAGGCATCGATTCTGTCACGTTGCACGGTGGTAGCGGTATGGCGTTGGCACGGTATTCCACACCAACATCAGAGTCGTGGTACCTACTTTCCGGACAAACCCTGACCCCGATAGCCGCGACAGCCCTGACCAACGGCGAGGTTTTGGGGTTTGCCAAAAAGCATCTATTGGTCAAACGCGGCGACAAGTTGGAGCTGTTTGTTGTCGAAAACGATGCCATAAAAGAATCAAAATTAATCGGAGCGTTCCCTTCTGGTGTTACCGCATGGCATCAATCGAGCAGCCGGCTTCTCATTGGCACGTTTGACGGAAAATTGTTCTCTTACAAAAGTGGAACGTTAAAAGAGTTAAATATCGCTGAAGAAGGGGCCAAAGACCGTAAATTCCCTGGAAAAGCACCAGCCAAAACGAGGTAGTGAAAATAGCTACATATGAATGTGAATCTTATTCATGTATGCTTTATGTGTGGGGGACTTCGGGGGGCGTCTTAAGCATTTGCTTGAAGACTGTGTAAATAGGGGGAGCTTAAGTGAGCTTTTGCATTTCGCTGCTGTTGATGGCCCGACAGATGAGTTGGCTTGTGTCGCAGCGCGCCTAGGTTATCCAAAGTTTGCATTGTCCCTGGTCACTCCCGCCATTAGTCCGACAACTAGAGGATGGATCTTAATCGCGCAAGGAAACCTGACAGCTGCACGCGAGTCTTTCTCCGGCAATGATGATGATTTGAGTCTGCTTGGGTTAGCTCTGGTGGGAGATTCAGTCGCGAGTCAGAGGCTTATCGAAAGTAACGCCGGACTCAGGGGATGGGGTATTTTTTATGCGTTACTGAATGGCGACAAATCAGTTCGGGCCGTTGCTGAAAACTATCTGAATGGCGACCTGGAACCCATAACGCGGACTCGAATTTTGGCAGCACTGTCGGGAGATAAGTCAGCTGTTTCTTACTTGGCGCAGGTAGGAGATGCTCAGTCTCTACGTCATTTGGCTAAGCTGTTCGGACACAATTTTGCTGCTGCCGATGCAATGTCAATTCAGAACTTTGTTGATGGCTATCTTGCCGTATGTCCAGAGCTCTCGACTGCGGTCATAGAACTTGAAACCAAGTCGAAACAGTCTCAGATAAGTCTATTGCAAAGGGCACTGCAAAAGTCAGACAAAGTCCCTCGTGGCAGGAGTTCTGTGATTGGCAGTTCTGCCCCGATTATGGAAGCAAAACGTCGGGCAGAGATTGCAGCGACTTCGAGTGCCACGCTACTGATTACTGGGGAAAGTGGTACCGGCAAAGAAGTATTTGCGCGAGCGGTCCATGAAGGTTCAAAACGAGCGGGGCACCCCTTTGTTGGCGTCAATTGCGCTGCACTCTCTTCATCGTTAATCGAAAGCGAGTTGTTCGGCTACGAGTCTGGCGCTTTTACAGGGGCAAGCGTTGGTGGAAAATCAGGAAAGTTTGAACAGGCCAGCGGCGGTACACTTCTATTGGATGAAATTGGTGACATGCCAATAGAACTTCAGGTTAAGCTTCTCAGAGTACTGCAAGAAAAAACGTACTATCGCGTCGGTGGCAACAAATCCAAAAAGGTGAATTGTCGGATCATCGCAACAACGAATCAAGATTTGCATCAAGCCGTACGTGAAGGGCGGTTTCGCTCGGACCTTTTCTATCGGCTGCAGGTATTGCATATTTCATTGCCAGCCCTCGCAGAGCGACCAAAAGATGTCGAGCTCCTGGCCAGGCACTTTGCCGCGCAACATTCGGCTCACATAGAAGACGACTACATAGAGCAGCTTAAGAGACATACTTGGCCTGGCAATGTCAGGGAGCTGTTTCACACCATAGAAAGAGACGTTTTACTTAAGGCTGGAGTATTGGCCGGCTGTCCTGACCTTTCCCATGCTCGTATGGCAGAGGGGAGCGGAGCTTCTATAGACTTAAATTTGGCTGACAACGAGCGCGGACTGCTGGTAGCAGCGCTGCGACAGCATAAGGGACAAATTTTGAAGGTTGCCCGGTCTTTAGGAGTTTCTCGTGGAACCGTCTACAACAAGCTTAAGAAATTTAGCTTGTCCCCTTCACAGTTTCGCTAGCAAAAATGGGGGTGCTTAACCCTGGCCATTTTGGTACGGTCCGTTCAAGTTGGTTAGTCGGCACGATATCGATCGAGGATTCAATACCCACTTAGATCCCGACGGGAATCCTGTGATTATCAAACGGATTTTTGAGGTCAATCGAGAGTGTGATGGATTTCGATTGGACAGGTATCTAAAAGAACGAATGCCACGCTTGTCTCGCAATCGGATTCAACAAATTATTCCTACCGCTGTCGACATTCTTGGCAAGCCAACTACCAAGTGCAAATCTAGGGTTCGTTTTGGCGATAGGGTCATGGTACGAAAAACTGCGCGACAAGAACCTCTTTGTCCACGAACCTTTACCATCATTCATAAAGACGAAGATCTTTTGGTGGTTAACAAACCTCCCGGGCTGCCGGTGCATGCTTCCGCCAAATACTATTTCAACACCCTGACCATGGTAATGCGTGAGCGACTCGGTGACGATCATGGTTACCATATGTGCCACCGCATTGATAAAGAGACCTCTGGCCTTATCGTCTTTGCAAAGACTACAGGCAGTGAGGCTTTTGTGAAAAAGCAGTTTGCCAAAAAAGAAGTCCGTAAGGAGTACTTAGCCATTGTTTGCGGCAGTCCTCCCGCTGAAAGTTTCGTCGTCAACAAGCCGCTAAAAATTACCACAGACCCTGATGCGATCATCGATATTAGGATGATGGTCGACTCAGAAGGACTGCCTTCAAAAACGGAGTTTTCAGTGCTCAAGACGTTGGCACCGAACTATGCCCTAGTTCTTTGTCGTCCCAAAACTGGGAGGATGCATCAAATCCGGGTTCATTTAGCGAGCGAGGGCGTTCCTATCTTGGGAGATAAGTTGTACCGGCATGGTGATGAGTTCTTTAGAGATTGTTGCGACGGACTTATCACGGAAGAAATGAAAAGAGCGATGGTGATGCCCCGTCAAGCATTGCACGCGGCTTCAATCGAGTTTACACATCCCAAAGGCGGTCGCGTCCGCTACTACGCCCCCTTACCGGTGGATATGCAAGAGGTACTAAAATGACAGAACAAAACCAACCTGCAGGAAAAAAAGCCTGGATGCTAATTATTGGAGCCATGGTTTTTATTGGACTCGCCAATGTGGTTGCTGGCTATTACGTACTGAAACAGTCCGAGGGCACTAGCGCGAAGGCACCCACTCGAGTCGAGCTTGAGCGACGCTAGGATCAACGACCAAAGAGACCGGAATCCATGAAAAGAATTGTAGTTCTTTGGTAAGTGGGACCCCGAGCGAGGACAAAATCGATGGTTTTTGTTTCGGATAAAAGTCAATGGATAGCTGCTCCATCGATAGTTGGTTACGTTTCGCAAGGTAAGCAATGGCGCTGTTGATGTCTCCCAGCCTGTCTACGAGGCCGACTTTAAGGGCGTGTTTGCCGCTCCAAATTCGACCTTGAGCTATCTGATCTACTTGCTTGATAGTCATTTTTCGCCCGTCCGCCACGGTCTTGAGAAATTGTTCGTAATAAGACTGAATCAACATTTGCATGCCTTCGCGTTCTTCTTTGGAGTAACTCGTCGTCATATTGGTTTGCGTCGTATTGCCTTGTTCATCGATCTCAACCGCGACACCAAGGCGCTTTAGCAATTCACCAAAGTTGAACTTTCCCGCAAATATTCCAATCGATCCTGTCAGGGTGACCGGCGTAGCCCAAATGGTTTGGCAGTTTGCGGAGGAATAGTAGCCTCCGGACGCTGCAAGGTTGGCCATTACGCACACGGTAGGTTTGCGCTTGGCTGCTGCTTTAACGGCGCGGGCGATAATCTCGGAAGCAAAGACGCCGCCGCCAGGAGAGTCGATGTAGACAATAATACCCGCGGTTCCTCTATCTGCCGCCGCTCGCGCCAGCGACTCTTTGATGGAGTAGGAGCCAGCACTTTTGCGTCCGATGAGGGGAATTGTCTTTGACTTGCCACTAGCAATATCTCCTTCAATTTTGACCACTGCAATTTTGTCCTTCTTCCAAAATCCATTGTTTTGTCGTAAATCTCTCCCGAAATGACCGGCCAACGTTAGTTTTTCAGCGACGTCCGTTAGTTCTGAGTAGGGGGACAAGCCATCAACAAGTTTGGTATCTGCGATTTGGGCCATCGTAAAATTTCTGGTTTTCGTCATTGCGACAAGCTTGCTCTTCGGTATCGCTCTACTACTTGCGATGCCATCAATCATCGTATTGTAGGTTTCCTTGACGTACAGTGCTCTTTGTCTTTTCGATTCTTGCGACGACTGATTTTTAAGTAAGGTTTCCGGCGTTGATTTGTAGGCTCCGATTCTTACGAACTCAGCAGAAATTCCGAACTTCTTTAGAGCGTCCTTTAGAAAAAATGTTGTTTTCCCCACACCACCCAAATCGACGTTTCCCGCGGGGTCTGCATAGACGTAGTCTGCTGCTGCGATGGCCCAAAGTGTTTCAAGAGAGGCAAACGTGACGTGAGCAACGACGACTTTTCCTTTTCTCTTCAATTGAAGTATTTGATTGCGAATGGCGTAGGCGCCGGAGGCTTCTGTCGGAATATTAATTATTCGAAGTACAACTCCCGCACACTTCGGGTCGTGAGCTGCAGCTGTCATTCTTCTGGAAATGGACACCAGTGCTTCTACTGAATCGCCGCCAACGGTAATGGGCCATGCGTAAGTATCTCGAGCGGCGATACTAGGGAAACGTCCTAGTTCAACCCCTACCGCATAGTTTCGAGTGATACCATCTGCATCAGAGCTTTGGGCTTGCCCACTCAAAGAGGTACGCATGGCGCTGAGGGACATCCTCAGCGCTGCAGATAACGCAAATTGGTTAACGTTCTTGCGTACGTCTTGTCTTGATATCGAACCGCCGATCATCACCTCGAGCCCTCTAGAGAGTTTCGCTCGCGAGAGAAGGTTTAGCGCGCCTTCGTCACTACCAGAGAGTTGCATCGAGGTTTGCAGTCGAAGTCTGTCGCTGCCGTACGGTCGAAGTGTGACTCCCAAGGATAGTGCTCTGAACTCTTTGGTTGAGCCAATTTGCGTTGCAATTGCATTAGTTAGCACAAGAGACCCGGCAAGGTGATTGTTAGCTCTAGCTCGCAAGGCAACGTCAAGCCCCGTACGATTTTGGTTGTCCCGTGACATGGGGACTCGATGGGTGGCGCCAATAACAACTCCAGAAAGATCAAAGGCGTAAGACAAGTAGCCGGTTGCAATGCTGTGAACGTTATCGTAGGAAAATCCGGCCCCATAGGCTAATTTGATCGGAAGGAATCGAAGAGAAGGACATCCTCGTTGAGTCGTTGCAAATAGGGACACTTCTGATATTTGCGCTTCGTTAAATGCCAAAGTTCCACCGATACTGCCCAATGCTGGGTCGCAGAGGAGTGACGGATTCGCAGTAATGTCCCATGGGGCCTCAACACCTTCGGTATGGGCAAGGAGCGGAGTAGCTGTCACTGGAAGTGAGACAGCCGCGAGTGTCAATAGTACCAGGAAGGGGCGCATGACGAATGCTACACCGGGAACATGGTGGAAAGTCGCAAAGTGGCGATTTTTTGCGTCGCTTTTAGTAGCTCAATCGCTCCGAATCAAGAGATAATACCAGGGTGTGGAGGGGAATATTAGTGGGGATGGCTGTGCTGCCATTTGTTGCAAGCGCGCAATCCAGTCCTGTGCTTGTTCAAAAACCAGCCTTGACGGGGCAGGCATCCGATGCCTTAGAAGCTTTGACGGTGCAAGCTTGTGAAGACGGTATAAAAAACTCAACGCGCAAAGTGGTTAGCACCAGAAAAGTAAAAAAACTCGAGAGAAAACACCGTGACTTGAAGGGGTGTAGTAATGCTGGTTGTCTGGCTAAGTTAAGTAGCTTGCTGCAAGAAAAACCAAAAATATTTGTTAAGGCTACGATCGAAGAATTTGGCGGCAGTTATAAGATCCAAATCGAAATGTCGGTACTTAGTGCGGGCAAAGTGCAAAAGGTTGTTGTTTTGGGAGATACCTGCCAGGTATGCACCACGGGGCAGTTGGCTTCCGCTATCCGTCGTACCGTTGGCAATGCGGTAAATGCTTTGTCCGGCAAAATGGTAGACGTCACTCTTAGTTCGGTGCCTTCTGGCGCCACCTTCAAAGTAGGGGAGACTGGTGGCTCCGATCCCTTTCGTGTGATGCTTCCGCCCGGTAAGCATTATGTATCAGCTACCAAACAAGGGTTCCCGACGATCACGAAAGACATCACGGTGAATACTGGCGGTGCGCAAGAATTCGATTTTAGGTTCTCGAAAGACGGTGGACCTCAAAAATCAGGTGGAGGTGGCGCTATGAAATGGGTCGTGGCAACTGGGGCCGTGGCAGCGATTGGTACTGGGGTTTATTTTTTGTCGATTGATGGAAAAGGAACTTGTTCGGCCGATGCTATGGCGTGTCCTGAAGTTTATGAAACCCGAGAAGCTGGTTGGGGACTGGTTGGCGGTGGTGTCGCGTTGGGCGGAATAGCTACCTATCTTTTTTTGAAGGGTAGTAACAGCAATAAGAGCTCACAAACCTCAGTGGCTGCCACTCCCGTTCGTGGCGGTGGCTTCGTCGCATTATCTCGTACCTGGTAGGCTCAGCTTCGTGTACTACTAGTTGTTATTCACTAGATAACGTCCGTAGATACCGTCAATGTCTGCACCATTGCTTATGCCATCTCGGACAAAGGGCATCCCTGTGTCACTAATTGTAAGACTTGGGGCGGTCGTTAATCGAACGTAGGAAATACTCGTAAGCCCCAGTTCGGATATATCAAACCCGTCACCTCCGGAAACTTCAAAGTTGAACGGATCTCCGCCTTGTTCTTCTCGAAAATATACCGGGTTGACTCCTGCGAACCCCTGCCAGTACTCCCTCTTCGGCTGATAGCTTGTTTCTTCTAAAGCGGTATAGTCGTAGGGAAAAGAAAGCCATTCTTCGCCGTTGCTACTTACTTCGACGACTAAGTGATCCATAAAGAAATTATCAGAGTCACCTATTTGGAAACCATTTTCAAACACGACAAAGTCGTCACCCGGTCCATCGAGGATACTCAATCCTTTCCAATAGAGTGCTACTCGACTGTTCTCCGGACTGTATCCCAGAGAAAAGACATCGTAGCCTCCGCCAATACCATTAATCAGGTGCTCGGGCTCAGTTACTCCAGGACCAGCGACGGCAGTTCCAAGAATGGCGTTAGCGTAAAAAGGACCGAGCTCGGTACGACAGTCCAGGCTGCAGCCATCTCCGGTCAATTTGTTGCCGTCGTCGCACTCTTCTACTCCTTCAACGAACCCGTCACCACAAAGTGATGGCTGCTGCCTCGTCCCGCGCATCCGTCATCTCCATTTCGGACTCTTGTGCGCAAGCCGAGAGGAGTCCAGCAAGTGAAAGTCGACTAACAAAAGAGAATCTGTTGGCTCGCGCCCCGTTGAAATACACCGTCGCCTCTAGCAATAAAAGAGAAAACTTCCTTGGTGGGAAGACAAAAAAAGGGCCTGCGCGATGCGCAGGCCCTAGTCTAGTTAGTTACTGACTTTATTGAAGAAGGCTAGCTTCTTTGGCAATGTCAGTTGTCGGTAGGTCCGGTCTAGCGATCT
This sequence comes from Deltaproteobacteria bacterium, assembly GCA_020630875.1. GTDB lineage: Bacteria > Myxococcota_A > Polyangia > Haliangiales > Haliangiaceae > JAHDIH01. The sequence goes on from JAHDIH010000008.1 coordinate 51,906, forward strand.
CAACCTTGATTGGTTTACCCGTAACAGGGTTTGCAGGAAGAGGGCAGCCTAGTAGCTCAAGACAGGATGGGAAGCAGAACACTTGACCTTGGTCGTTCATGTTTGGATCTGTTCCGTTGCAGCATGCGTTTCCGTCTACCGCGTTTGCGCAGAAGTGGCATGTTCCTTCTGTTGCGTCTACGTCGTCGAAGAGCTCTGATAGCGGCAAACAAGTAAAGTTGTCACCGGAAAGCGCGTTTGGATGTTGCGTTCCAGCAATCGCGGTACCACAAGTAGAGAGAGCACCTGGTGTCGGAGACGACACGTTGTAGGTCTCCGTGTTTTTGTCGGTAACGGTAGGGTCGCAGTAAAGTCCGCATCCAAGGTTATTTCCTCCGCCATTTTCATTGAAGTCGCGGCAGCTCTCTCCAGGTCCTGCGCAGTCGTTTAAGAACATGCAGTCTTGAAGCGTGGTTACGGTACCAGGAGATGCGCATGTTCGCGTTCCGCTTGCTAGCGCGTAGCATTGCGTTCCGTCAATCGTGCAACGCTCGTTTACCGTTCCGTTGGGGTCTGCGGACGGGTCTTGTAGCGGGTCGCAACCAGGGCTGCAGAAACCTACACTTTGAGATACATCATCAAACACGTTGCTGAATCCTGTGCATCCCCAACCTGCAGGACATCCTGAGTCCGCCATTGGGTCGGTGTTACATAATTGTTGGCAGCGAGCTGTTTCTGCTACCGCAACGCAAGCGAATGTCTTGTCGTCTGTTGGGTCTGCTGGTGTATCGAGGCCTAAAACACCACAAGTGTCACCAACCGGCATGTTTTCGTCGTAGAAGAACTGATTGCACTCATCGTACGTGGTGGTGGCGCCATCCTCTGGAGCCAGACATTTGGTAGAAATGATAAGAGGAGCGTTCGGCATGTCCATAGTCGGAGCCGAGATGAACGCGTACGAACACTTAGGTAAGTTGGCTGGGCATCGGTTGGATGAGAATGGGTTGAGTGGATCGCACTCTCCACCACCACCAACTTGGTCCATTTCGCAGAAGTTGGTTGCGACGTTACAGGTGAATCCTGTTGGGCAAGTTAGGTTGCCGTTGGCGTCGGAAGTACAGGCAGTTCCACCCACTACTCCAGCATCTACGTCATTATTTCCGTTACCACCATCACCACCGCCACAAGCGGACAGCGCGAGAGCAGCCGTGCATACTATTAAATTGATTAGTTTCATTTTCTTTCTTTCTGTTCCTTAAGCACGGCGATGGCCGTCGGCTGGAACGTGCCAAATTTGGCTCTGTAGGTCAACACTTATCAGGCAGTACATGCAACTACATTAGCGGTCTGTGTTTTCAGTAATTTAGACTGTGATTTGGCTCACGACCACGAGTACTGCGGTTTACGATCAAAGCGGTGGCGTGAGCGAATTCGTCTGGATGTTCCCGATTTGGAACGCATCACCACGGATTCGGTCGTAGCTCCGCCTCCGTAGAAATGAACGCCATCTAAGAAAGCTCCCTGCGTAACGCCTGTGGCGGCGAACATGACATTGCCGCTGGCAAGCTCTTCAATCGTATAGATTTTGGAATCATCGTCGCTCACCCCCATTGCAATGCCTCGCGTGCGTTCTGCATCCGACCGCCAGTGAAGTCTTCCGAGCATTTCTCCCCCAAGGCAACGAAGCGCAGCGGCAGCAATTACGCCCTCTGGTGCTCCGCCGGTTCCAAAGAGAACGTCGATACCGGTACTGGGATCGCAAGTGGCAATGGCTGCAGATACGTCCCCATCACCAATCAGCTTAATTCGTGCTCCGCAGTCTCGTACTTCTTGTATGATGTCTGCGTGACGTTCTCTCTCTAAAATAATTGCGGTGAGATCTCCCACTTCTTTATTTAGTGCTTTCGCCACGCGTTTTAGATTCCAGGTGATCGACTCTCTCAGATCGATGACCCCTTTGCATTCTGGGCCTACGGCAACCTTTTCCATGTAGGTGTCTGGGGCGTTAAGGAACTGTCCGTCATCTGCGAGGGCGATTACTGCCAGTGCGTCTGGCGCGCCCGTGGCACAGAGGTTGGTTCCTTCCAACGGGTCCACTGCAATGTCGACTCGGGGAGAGTTATCGTTCTTCCAACCGGCTCCCACTTCTTCTCCGATGTAAAGCATGGGAGCTTCATCGCGCTCGCCTTCTCCAATAACAACGGTGCCTCGAATATCGATATGATCAAAGGCTCGTCGCATTGCCTCAACTGCTGCTTGGTCGGCAGCGTCTCTATCGCCTCTTCCCATTAATCTAGCGGAGGCGATCGCGGCCCCTTCGGTGATCCGAACGGCTTCAAGAGCAAGGTTGCGGTCTTTCATGCCCCGAACTAACCATGGCATGGGGACGCGCGCAAGGGTGGAACTTAGAGCCCTTCGTGTTTGGAAATTAGTTCTTTAATCTCGGCCGGGATAGCGCAGGCCTTTCCTGAGCGTCCCACTGCCACGTGGATGGTGTGCCCCGTGGCCAGTACCACGCCGTCCAGTAGTAAGCTGTAGGTAAAGGTGACGCTTGCGCCGGTGAGCTTAGAGACCGTGATGTCGATGTCTAACAAGTCTTCATAGTGGGCAGGCTTTTTGTAGTTGCAATGGGCTTCGATTACAGGAAAACCTATGCCCAGATTATCTAGGTCTTTGCCACTCATTCCTAGCTGACGGAGGTATTCGGCCCGTGCCCCTTCGAAAAAGCGAAAGTGATTGGCGTGATAGACCACCCCCATTTGATCCGTGTCTCCGAATATGACTCTTTGTTGAACGATCATTGGACGACTCGTAACACCACTGGCTTAGTCAGGCAGTCTTCTAAGTTCTCAATGTCCGCCATAGCTTTTTTGAACTGCAGCACTTTGGTTGCGTGAGTAAGGACGATCACGGAGGCAAACTCTCCGGCAGTTTCTTGTGGCGTTCGGTCTTCTTGAATTAATTGCGCGATTGAAACGCTGTATTCGCCTAATATGTTGGTGATTTTACCAAGGACGCCAGGTTTGTCCCTTAGCGAAAGCCGGCAATAGAATCGTGATGTCACATTTTCGTCGGGGTAAATGGTCGCGGACTTAATATCTTGGAAACTTCGTGCGGGAAGACGCCCCTCAGATTTGCTCGTGATGTTGCGAGCAACCTCAATAAGGTCTGAAATAACCGCCATGGCGGTGGGCATCCCGCCTGCGCCGGCTCCGTAGTACATGGATGAGCCAAGAGCGAACGATCGAACGTACAAGGCATTCTTCGCGTCAGGAACGGAAGCTAGTAGCCAATGCTTGGGGACTAGGGTGGGGTGGACTCGAGCTTCGATACCATGTTTGCCATGCTCTTTCGCGATGGCCAATGGCTTAATCGCAAAGCCAAAACGCTCGGCAAATTTAAAGTCCGTGCTGCCAATCGTTTGAATTCCTTCTCTGTGTATTTTGTGAGGAGGAATGTGAACGCCAAAAGCCAACGTGACCAAGATCGATAATTTGTGGGCTGCGTCGCCTCCGCCGATGTCTAGGGATGGGTCAGCTTCCGCAAACCCACTTTTTTGCGCTGACGCCAAAGCCTCTGCAAAACTACTTTGGCCGTCGGCCATCAGGGACAGTATAAAGTTGGAAGTTCCGTTGACGATTCCATGGATCGACTCGATCCGGTCCGCTGCAAGTCCTTCGCGCAAGGTTCTAATGATCGGAATCCCTCCAGCCACAGCGCCTTCGTAGTAAACGTCGACCCCATGCTTTTTGGCGGTTCCGAATATTTCTTCCGCATGTTCAGCAAGAAGGGCTTTGTTAGCAGTAACCACGTGCTTGCCGGCTTTCAATGCTTCGATAACCAGTGTCTTTGCTTCTTTCGTTCCACCGATGAGTTCGCACACGATTTTTACGGAAGGGTCGCGAATCACCGCCATGGGATCGTCGGTAATTTCTACGCCCTTTAACGGTACGGTTCGTTTTTTTGCCATATCGCGGACGCAAACCCGAGTAACGCTCAGTGGAGCGCCAAGACGGGATACGATTTTTGATTGATTCTCAAAAAGAAGGTCGATCACTCCGCTACCAACGCTGCCCAAACCTAAAAGTCCCACCCCAATTTCGCTCATGCGAGATGCTACCAAAAATGAGCGATACCTGCTGGGTTCGTTGAATCTTTAACCAAAGACTTTTGCGAACCCGTTGGCAGGTGTAGGGTTCTTGGGTGTCAGCAATTATTGGAATCGAAGGTCGCCAGGTACTTGACTCGCGCGGGAATCCCACGGTGGAAGCGGATGTCCATTTGTCCGACGGGAGTTTCGGAAGAGCTATCGTCCCCTCTGGAGCATCCACCGGTCAGCATGAGGCTATTGAACTTAGGGATGGCAACCCCAACGTCTACCTTGGCAAAAGCGTTCAAAAAGCAGTCGAGTCGATTAACGGCGAGATTGCCGCAGCTCTTTTAGGGCGCGATGCGACGGAACAAGTTGAAATTGATACCACGATGATTCGTCTAGATGACACCAAGAACAAAGCGCGGTTAGGTGCGAACTCCATTTTGGCGGTTTCGCTGGCTAGTTCACGCGCGGCTTCTGAGTCTGTAGGGCTGCCGCTATATCGTTATCTCGGGGGAATGATGGCGACAACACTTCCCGTGCCACTGATGAATATCATCAACGGAGGCGCTCATGCCGATAACGGCTTGGACATCCAAGAATTTATGATCGTTCCCGCCGGATTCGACACATTTGCAGAAGCTTTGCGAGCGGGAGTCGAAACCTTTCACTATTTAAAGAAGATTCTCAAATCGCAAGGTAAAGCTACCAACGTCGGAGACGAGGGAGGATTTGCACCACAAATCGCGAGCTCAGAGGAAGCTTTAAATCTATGCCTGCAAGCAATTGAAGCAGCAGGTTATCGCCCCGGAGAACAAATCTCCTTAGCATTGGACGTTGCGGCATCAGAGTTTTACAGCGATGGGGTTTACACGTTCGAAGGCGGCGCACGCTCCTCGAAAGAGCTGTCTACTCTTTACGCCAAGTGGTGCAAAGAGTATCCGCTTATTTCCATTGAAGACGGACTTGATGAAGATGATTGGAACGGGTGGAAATCACTTTCTGACACGTTAGAAAATAGAGTGCAGCTGGTCGGAGACGACCTGTTCGTCACGTCAACGGAGCGTCTGGCGAAGGGGATCGAGCTTGGAGCTGCAAATTCCATTCTTATCAAAGTGAATCAGATCGGAAGTCTTACAGAGACTATGCAAGCGATAAGTCTAGCTACAGAGTCGGGTTACTCCTCAGTAATCTCACATCGAAGTGGAGAGTCGGAAGACAGCTTTATTGCGGATCTTGCGGTAGCGACCAACGCCGGACAAATTAAAACGGGCTCGGCATCTCGTTCGGATCGGATTGCAAAATACAACCAACTTCTCAGGATTGAAGCTGAGCTTGGGGAACAAGCCATCTTCGCAGGTAAAAATGCCTTCAAGCGAGTGGGTCACTGACTACCATAAGAGTTTCCCGGCTCGGTTAGAACAGGAGTTCTCTAAGCTAAAGAACCGTCAGGGCGTGTCGTACTACGATTGGCTCGCATCGCTAACAACAGGACGTGTTTTGGATGTGGGAGCTGGAAGTGGTACGTTGGCTGACTGCTGCCATGACGTGCTAGGTGGGGACTTGGTGAGCTCGGGAGGCTCCACGCTGCTTTTGGATGGCAGCCGCTTGCCTTTTGCAGACCGCAGTTTCGATACGGTCGTTGCGTCGTTGGTGCTTCCTCTTGATACCCAGCCATGTCGCATAGCCTCTGAGATGGAGCGAGTCGCGAGAAAAAGAGTTGTCGCTACGTTTGGCGGCGGCCCCGCTAATTCCGGAAACTTTGAGGCGATGCTTCCTCTGTGCAGTGCATTGATGCGCACGGGGGAGCATTACAATTTCCGTACGCGAGCCTCAATCCAAGAACTGTGGCGCACTGAAACTGTAGTGGAGTCGATGTATTTTTACTTCGAAGACCGCAAACATTCGGTGGATTTTTTACTCGCTCAATACGAGCTTCAGAGTCTCTCTGTAGCTGAGACTCTTGAATTGAAAGCATCTTGGAATGAGCTCCCCTTCAGGAGGGGGCCTGACGTTGTGATATTTTATGTTTGTGGCAACGTACCGATGCATTAGCTTGGATACTCACGGTCTCGTAGGTTGACGTATCGTAGTGGGAGCATGGCCCCCACTGCCCAAATGTAATGGCACCAAACAAGTTGATGGCTACTGCAAGCGCTATCGCAAACTTGACATGAAGTCGCAATTTGGGAAGACGTATTGCGAATGCAAGTAGCAATAACAAAAGGTAGTCGAGACAGAAGCGATAACCGAACTGAATCCATCCTGTGTTTTGATAGAATAGGGTTGGTAGAGCTACCACAAGGGCTGCGGCAAATAGCGCCCAACTGGCGTGCTTACTCAGCTTATTGTGACAAGTCTTGAACGAAATGAGCAGTAGTAGGTATGGCATGGTGATCCATACGGCAAGTCCATGACCGCTTATGGCGATATAAGGGGCACTTGTGGAAAGTTGCGGCGTAAGGCCAAAAGCTACAAAAAGGTTTCTTTTTAGATACGCCAAGTCAAACAAGCCGAGCGCTTCCATTTGAAATTGTTGTTTTACAGCTAGAAAAGAGTGACCAAACTCAAGGACGTTTTGGAAGCGGTAGTAGTTGTAGACCGCCATGGCCGTGGCAATTGCGGCGACGGGGGCAGCAAACCGAAAACTAACTTTCCAAAATTGACTCGTAGCAAATTGATGTACTCTGCAAGCTTCAAGAAAAAATAGGGGAAAGGCGAAAGCCAAAGGCGTTCTGGTGGTCGCTGCAAAGCCAAGCGCAAGACCCGCCAGCAAGGGAAAACGGCAACCTAAGGTTAAGTTCAAAAACGCAAGCAGCAAAGCTCCACCGATGACGTGAGCCGCATACCAAACACTTCCTTGAACTGCGCTAAACAAAAACACGCTCCCGAATGTTCCCGCAGTGGCAATCCAGAATATATCTGAGTTGTTGAGCGTCCCGAATCCATAGGTCCTCAGTCGCACTAAGAGCAGAAAGAACAGAGGGACGAACAAAGAAGCAATTGCGATAACCACTGGCGTGTCGGTAGCGCTTTTTCCGCCTAGGGCCGCGACGGGTAGCATCAAGACGGACGGAAAAGGAGGGAAGGTCATGTAGTAGCTAGGCTTTCCGCTTCGACTGAGAGCACTTGTTGGGAGCTCTTCGCCTGATAGAAGCGCTACTTTGCCAGGTTTGGACATCAAATAGCGCCCTCTGACATAGGCGCCGTTCGACTTTCTTTTGAATTGGTCAATCCTTGCCCAATCGTCGCCTTTAGGTTGACGACCATTCGCGGCGCTGTCGATGTCGGTTTTACCGTTAAGCCACGCATCGGCTTGCAGAACAAAGTGGGGTGATTCGCTTTGTCTGCAACCGGACTTCCCTGCCAAGAGAGAAAGTAGCAGCGCTGAGATCACGTATTGCAACAATAACGTCGAAGCCAAATTTGACTTTAGTGGTAGTGGTAGTCCTGGCAAGGATTTAGATGCTACCATCACGCAACTTGCGATTCAAAACCACATGGGGGTATCCCCTTTTAATCGTCATATTTTCTGTAGTTGCTACCTGGGAGATTGTCGTTGCATGTCGCTACAGCCGAAGCCACGTTTCCGAGACAGACTGGAAACGTGTTGGAGCGTATTTGAATGAGCGGGTAGGACCTGGGGACTTGGTGGTTTGCCAACCTGAGTGGTTGGATCCCCTTTGTCGTAAGTACCTACAAGACGTGATTACCTTGGATATGTTGGTACGGCCGAGTAACGCCGGTTACCATCGTCTTTGGACCGTAGAATACGATGCGCAACAGGGAACGTTTGGTCCATTGGCTGTAGCGTCAACGCAACTTGCGCCTTCTGAAGTTTTGTACCGCTTTAGCTCCGTGAAGCCTCACTCAATAGAAGAGGTGGAATTTTCTCCCAGACGCTGTCTGTCTGCTACCCTTTTTCCTGGAAGAGAGAAAATTTATGAGTTCGCCAACGTTCCTGCAGGAAAACTTCAGGTGTTTCTCGGCGTGGCTGATGTGTTTACCAGACGGGATATCCGAGAGCCGGCGTTACTTTTCATGGAGAGTGGCTCCGCGGTGCTGCGCGGCTTGGTCGGTGTGAATGATGGGTGGCAACGGTTTGAGCTAGACCATCCAGGGGGAGCCGTTAGAGTCAGACTCTCAACAGAAGCGAAGCAGCGGAAGATTTGCTTAGAAGGCGAGGTGCTGAGTGACTAACCGACTGATTGCTTTTCTTTTCTTCTGTGCAGCTACGATGGCCGTGATGTTCGCACAGACAGAACAAGGGCTCGCGCGAGATGAGATAGTCTACGTTCGTGCAGGGGAGAACTATGCAAGTTGGCTAACTAACGCAACTTCTAGTTGGGAGGCGTTTTCGAAGCAACGCATAGAAGCAACGTTTGGAAAGAAATTAGCTGATGCTGGGAACAACGAACATCCTCCACTCATAAAGTACGGAATTGGTGTTTCGATTGCGCTCTTCCATGACGCCTTACGTATTTGCGGTAAAACTACCGCTGCGCGAATTCCTGCTGCTCTTTTGTTCGCTCTACTGATCGTAGCTGTGTTTTTTCTTGCTGCAAACCTTTGGCAAGTGAGAGTTGGAGTTGGCGCGGCAGCGTTGACCTTGGTGATGCCGAGACTTTTCTTTCACGCGGGATTCGCCTGTTTCGATGTGGCAGTTGCTAGTTTCTGGATTTTGTCTGTCTTTTTTTATTGGAAGATGCGCGAGGACGCACGTTTCGCTCTGTTACTAGGCTTGTCCGTTGGTGCCGCGTTGCTTACGAAACACAACGGTCTCATTCTTCCTCCAATGCTACTTGGCCATCATTGCTTGACGCTAATGTTGGTTTCCCTATCTAGAAAGCGGTTTTTCATAGTCTCTTCGGTGTGCGTTGTCGGCTTTTTGCTAGTCGCGAAGATTACCTCTCTCCCCATCGCAGCACTTTGCGCTTTAGTCGTGACGATTGGCTTGACCGTCTGGCTTGGCAGACCGCGACGTTGGAGCTTTTCTATTCCTCGCTGGAACCCAAAAATGATTTTAGTGGGAGGCTTGTGTTTGGGGTTGCTCTCCTTGATTAGTCCGCTTTTTTTCATCGCGGCAGCTTTCGCAAGCTTACTTTGGATTACAGTGTCTTTCGTTAGTAACAACAAGCATACGAATCTCTTGGTTCTCTTGGGGCTGGCATTCGCGATTTCCACCGTGATGCTTTTTCTTTTTTGGCCTAAGCTGTGGCACCAACCGCAGCATGTTGCTGACTGGATCTCTTTTCACCTCAAGCACGTCCATTACAATTTTGAAGTTCTCGGAGAAAACCTCAACCATCCTCCGTTCTCGAAGCTGGTCACTCCTGCGATCCTTTGGAGTACGGTCCCGATTGCACTTTTACTCCCAGCGGTTTTTGGTTTGCTGGTCTTTGTTTCGCGACTTTCGTCCCCAGGTTACTCGCTACTTTTGGTGTCGCTTTTCTGTTCAATGGTATTATTCTTTTTTCCGAATACCCCAGTGTTTGCCAGCGATAAACATTGGCTCGCGGCTCTTCCCGTTTTTGCAATGGCCGCCTCTTTGGCGCTTTGTGAGGTGACAAAGTTAGTGCACTGGGGCGTGCAAGCTGCATTGGTATTCTTGACGTTTTTGGCGGGGGCCGCAGAAGTTTGGCAGGCGCGGCCCCTTGGATTGTCTCACTACATGGCGCAAGTTGGAGGACCAATAGGCGGTGCAACGATGGGAATGAATCGACAGTATTGGGGGTACAGCGCGCTGCATGCTGCTCCATTCTTGTTCCAGCATCCTGAAATCACGAAGGTTTACGGCCACGATGCAGATATGGCGTTCCCCCTGTACGCTATCGACAATCGTTTTCCGGCTCGAGTTCGTCACAGCGGAAGAGAGAAAGTTGGTATCGCGAAGTCTGATGCTGCTTTGGTTGTGCACGAGAAGCACTTCAATCGCCACGACTATTTGATTTGGCAAGACTACGGAACGTTTGCCCCGTCTGAGGTGATTACGCACCTCGGCGTTCCTGTTTTGAGTATTTATGTGCGACCTAACGAGAAAAGACGTTAACGTCTTCTTTGGGGACGTAGATGTACTTCGGTACAGCAGATTTGGCTCCGCTGTAGACCTTTGGTTGAGAACTGGTCGGAAGTTTTTGCTTCAGTTTGTAGTGGGTCAGTAGAGGTCCAAATTCTACGCCCGGTTTCCTGTCCAGGATAATGGCAGAGAACCGCTGTTCCCGTAGACGTGCTGCAAGTTCAGCCACCTGCCAAGAACGACTTGTTTTTGTCTCAGGAATATTTTGGGGAGGACCAAAAATCTTGGTTAAGCCCGGACTCTTCACAATGGTTAATTTCCAATGTCGCTCGATGCTGAAGTAGGTGCGCTTTAACTGCACGTCGACCAGTCCCATTCTGTGAACGTAGCTTGGTTTTCCCGCTTTTTCCGCGTACCAAGGGTGCCACGGAATCCAAACCTCACCATCGTAGCTTTGAATGGTGTTGATAAGATTGTCGCCTGCGTCAACATCTTTGTCCGTTGGGATAAAATCTTTGGGGTTCCATGTTGATAACGATAGTTGACCTGCTATTATTGCTGCAGCAATAAGAGGAATCGTAAATGGGACGCGTCTTGCGTACTCGCGGGGCAAAGCGCAGAGGTACTTGGAAATCATTGGTAAGATAAATCCACCACCTAGCATGCTTGCTGGTAGTAGATAAATGAAGTGATTATCTTGGCGAACAAAGTTGGTTGCCGTTAGGGCGTCGCATGTTACCAAAGCTCCCAAACTGAATGCTGTCAAAAAAGTGCTTCTGAGGAAAAGCCGTTTTGCCAGGAGACTTTCGACTCTTACCTTCCAAAAACGGGTAGTTTGGTACAGTGCTGCGATAGAGGCTGCTGTGGCTCCCCCCAGCGCAATGAACATCGGCATGTACGCATTGAAGTGGGCAAATTCTGTGCCCCAGCCGATAGCTCCTAGTAGGCAACAAAACGTTAGGATTGCGGCCCACGAAAATAGGGTGCGCTGACTTTGTTTAGATCTAGAAAAGGTGACAGCGGTAGTAAACGAAAAGACTAGTACCGCCCCGAGTAAGTAAGTAAGGAGGGGAAACTTGAAGAGCATATTGTGAAACGACAACCAAAATCTATCAGCGTTAAAGTCGTGTTGTTGGTGCACTTCAAATACGTACGTCCAAAACCAGCCGTCAGTGGCGAGGTTCATTAGTAGGGTGCCTCCTAGCCCGATTATCCCAGAAATAAGGATGTACATAGGAAGTCTCTTGTAGTTGTAAAAGAGGAGGAGAACGCCTCCCATTATGGTGAAAAGTACTCCTGTCTGTTTACAGAAAAAGGACATCGCGATGAGCATAGTTGCGATGGTCATTCGAAGATCACCTCGCTCGTAGGCTCTAAGTTGGGCCCATCGTCTTAAGAGAAACAAACCAGTAAATGCCATGGCGCAGAATAGAGTGTCGGCTCTCACAAGATCGTACCACCCCTCCATGTAAGGATAAGCCGCAGCAATAACACCTAGTCCACAGAACCACCCTAGGTTGGCGAGCGGACGTTCTTCTGGAGCGATTCGCCAGGTTAAATCTTTTCTTATCTGCCAACTCAAAAAGAGCAGTGATGCCACAGAGATGAGCCTACCCAACTGGTAGGTGATGTCCACTAAGTACCCGCCCATCGCGAGGACCGTGGGGTACAGGGGAGTGTACAAGTAGGGAATGAATTCCACCGAGGGTTCGGGGTAAATTGAGCTGCCTTCCGATAGCCGTTGCCCATGGATGAGCAAGCCACCTTCCATCCATTCCAAATCGTACGGGTAAGGCACCCGAAATATGATGGCGTAGAGAAGCAATCCTATTTGGTAGATGGCAGGAATAGCTAATACGGTTCCTATCACCACTGACGGTCTAATTTTTCCGAATGCTCCCATTATTGAACTACCATGGTCCCAAGGTAGAGTCGGTTGTCAACAACCTTATGGTCCGCACTAGTTAATGGGAGACGATCTTTGCCACGAAACAGCCCCATCCAAACCTCAAAAGTACCACGATGCTTAGGAATTACTGTCTGAGAATACGTTATCGCGAATTCTGGCTTCCACCACGTCGTGGCAAGCGGAGGCCTGTGATCTGCCTTAAAAACGACTCGCGCGTTGCGTTCAAAATGAACGAATACTTTCCAGTCCTCGTGAAACGTCGCTTTGGGAAGAAATCCAAAGTCGATTGTGAAAGGGGTATTTCTGATTCCTTTCGTCGGGATATCCACTTTATTGAGCGTTACGTTCTTCGCCGAGGCTTTGGGAGAAAGTCCTGAGATTAGCGCCGGCGACGACAGTGCTTTTGAGGCTAAAGCAGTAAACGGTTCCATATCGATTTGCTTGTCGAGTAACTTTCGTTCGCTCTCACAGTCGCTGGCGGAGACATCCGTTGTTTCACTTTTGTCTCGATCGATTCTGTAGGCTTCGATTTTTGACGTAGGGCTTAGCCAACGAATGACGTGACATTTTCGGGATGCAAGAGCTCGTTGCTCATTGTTGTTCTCAAACGAAAGCTGTTGATAAATCGTTCTCGCTTCATTCGTTTTTTTGGCCACTGTCAAAAGCGATTGGCCATCGCTAGTGGTTTGCTTTGCCGAGGTCAAGGTCAGGTCGGCAATCGTTGGCAGAATATCAACGTGGCTCACAGGCGAAGCTACGGTTCCGCTGCCGCTATCAGGCGATTTCACGATCATCGGAACTCTAGTTTGTGCGGCATAGAGGTGGTAGCCATGAAAGTCGACCCCATGCTCGCCGAAGCCTTCTCCATGATCCCCTGCGATAATTATCGCGCTGTCATCATAGACTCCCAACGTTTTTAACTCCTCAAGTAGTCGGCCAATGTGATGGTCTGTGTACCAGATTTCTTGGTCGTATCGGTCTTTGGGGGCCGAGCCAAAGTTTGGCGCGCCTTTGTGGGACTGAAACTCGTAGTGGGGGTCGTAGTAGTGGACCCAAAGAAACAAGGATTCTTCGGGGTGTTCAGCCAAAAAACGGATTGCTTTGTCAGTTTGCTCTTTAGATGAGCTTCCCTTAGTTTGTGCTGGCCCTTTGCCGCTTACCGAACGGTGAAGTTTAGCATTGGTGTTGTCGTAAAAATCAAACCCTTGGTTCATTCTTCTGGATTTGTCAAAGTACCAGTAATTGAGAATCGCACCTGTTGTAAAACCTGCGTCTTTGGCAATTTCTGCTACCGTAGTGGCTTCCGGCATCAGACCAGGCCACCCTCGGTGGCTGTGGTCGTAGGGGACGGAAAGAGGAAATACCCCAGATAAAATGGCTGGAATGGAGTACCGCGTTGATGGGGCGTGGGCCCATGAATTTTCAAACAATAGCCCCTCTTTAGCTAGGCGGTCGATGTTAGGTGTAGTCGGCCGAGAGTAGCCGTAAGCACCAAAATGATCCGCTCGGACTGTATCAATTGTAATTAGCAAAATATGTCTGGGTTTCTTAGTGGAAGAAAAAATTTGCGCTGGGGGACTCGTAGGTAGCGTGGGGTCTCCTCCCATGCAATTTTGATCGACGCCGTCGTAGGGAATCTCCAATGCTCCTGGATGGACAGAGCTGTCAAAATTGTTGCAATCTTCTCCTCCTAAAATGGTGCCGGTACCGTCTCTGTCGAAATCAGAAATGGCCTGTAGCATTGTTACTGCGGTTTTGCCGGGGCCAGCGTGCGCTGTAGCAGCTTTGACGTGAGGTGAAGTGCCTAAAGCTAGCATTGCGCAAGCACAAACGGAAAATAGAAATAAGGCCGACCGATTGGGGAGCCTCCGATTTCGCAAAGACCTTGAACTAACCATCCAACAGAGAGGTAGAACGATGATAGAGAATAACCATCTTTGCAGTCCCAGGGCGCTGGCATCTGATTGATGAGACAGCCACCAAATCGCGGCCGCAATCGAAAACGAAGCTAAGAGCATCGGAACAATAAATTTGTTTGTGTGCGGAAGGCGAAGCAGCTTTTTCGCTATCCAATGGGCGACAACGAGTGTCGAGCCGCACAAAAGTACCGTGGTGAAGGCATTAACTTCTAGAACCAGATCTAACCGGTTACGACTACTAAGCTTCGTTGCATACAGCGTCGCGATCTTCGGCAAGAGTAAGGTTAGGGTGGGGACTGCGATAGCGGCAGGCACCAGAACTTTGTCGCTTTGGGATGGCAGCTTGAAAGGCAAAAGAGAGACTAGACCGACGAAGACAGCACCTACTAAGGTGAAACACGTTCCGAATAGAAGTCCGTTAAAAATGATCGCGCCAACCTTACTGCCAAAGGAGGGGCAATATTGCCCTAAGAGCTGCCACCAAAATAGTTGTTGAAACAATCCAAGCAAGAAAGCGCTAAAGAATAACGTGACAAGATGGTCCTTGAGCGATTTCGACTCCTGGTTGGGTAGAGCGCTCATATCAGAAGGCTATCGAATGACGTGTGCTTGTCAATGTATATGGTGATTGTATCAGTCTTTCAGTGTAACATTCCGCATGCCAAAGAGGACCATAGGCCTGCTTGCGAGCTGGATCGCAACCTCGGTGCTTCTTCTTGTTCATTCCTTGCGCTTCAATTTTATCACTGATGACGCCTATATTTCGTTCGTTTACGCGCGAAATTTGTCGGAAAATGGTGAGCTTGTTTTCAACTTAGGAGATCGAGTGGAGGGGGTTACCAACTTTCTGTGGACCGTCGCTCTCGCTACAGCTCACTTCGTTGGTTTTAACATCGAAACGGCATCTCTCGTATTGGCTTTTACATTCGCGGCGTTAACCATTCGCTCCTGCATGACTATGTTTGAAGATTTTTCATGTCAGCTGGCAATTGCTCTAATCCTCGCGAGCTCTGCATCATTTGCGTGTTGGACTTCTGGAGGGTTGGAAACGATGATGTTTGCGTATGTAGTCGTCCTGAGCTTTTTGAGGTTTCACAATCATGGCAATGACAGGTGGGTGGTGGCATTATGCCTGATTGCAACCCTCGTAAGACCGGAAGGGTCGCTTCTTTTCCTGTGCTTGTGGGGCGCTTCGGTGCTTGACGCTCTAACCTCTGTGAAAGGTCCTTCGTTGCGTGCCCTCAAAAGTCTTCTGCTCTATCTCGTTTTGTTTTCGATTTTGATTGCTTGCCGGAAACTGTATTTCGGTGAATGGTTGCCCAATACGTTTTTCGTAAAAGCCGGTCAATCTACGGAGCTGTACAGTAGGCAATTGAGCGATCAGGGAGCATTTTATCTGAATCAGTGGTGTGAGAAGTCTTTTCTGTACTATCTGGCGCCATTCTTTGCTCTAGGAATAGTTTCGCAGGTAAAGCGGAGTGGCCTGGCCGCGCTGTTGCTTGTTGTTGCCTATTGTTTTTATTCCATTCGAGTAGGCGGCGACTTCATGGGACTTCATCGGTTTATGATGCCTGCGACGATACTCATTTTCGTATATTCAGTTTTTGGAATGAAAGCGTTGCTTTCCCTTGTTAAGTGGCATCCGGCGACTGTAGTTATTGCGCCGCTGATCTTTGGCGTGTCCCAGTACTCCATTTCCGCTGAAGCCGCCAAGCAAAAGTCAGCCGACTCCGGAATCGATGCCCCCGGGTATTTGAAAGAATACGCTGACGACCGAGCGGCTGTTGGGAAGGCGATGGAAGGGTGCTTCGAGCCAGAGCACTTTTCTATTTTTGGCGGGGTAGGCGCTCAGCCGTTCTTTTCGCGCGCACAGGGCGTAGACGTTTTTGGCCTTGTTTCTAAGGAAGTGGCTCATAAACTAAAACCGACGCGTCCGAGACCAGGACATAATAAGTGGGCACCTCCGCAGTTTTTGATGGACCATTACGATCCCGACTTCGTGTTTCATTGTTATCGGATTCATCGGGCCCCGATAAAGGGAAGGTTGTGTGGGGAAGAAGGCGTATGGAACCGGGCTGGTTATGTGAGGGACAGCGTCGCCGTGTCAGGACTCAGTCACGGAAATACTCAGTACACGTTTCTTCGTAAGAAGTCTGTAGAAATGAAATGTCGGTAGCAACGTTAGTGGCAAAGAAGTCTAACCTTCTGGTCGTTGCAGCGTTACTCTCAACGTCGCTTTTGCTAGCAAGGTACGCGAATAAGCCAGATCCCATTACCGAAGGTGCTTGGTTGTTGCCCACTGGTGGGCCTTACAATTTTGGTTTGCTTAACACGACAGATGGACAGCTTTGGGTGAACGACAAGCTTGTTGTTCCCTGTGGCGAAAGCTATCGATGTCGGCACGTGATGGAAGCAGGAGTCTATTCATTCAGGCAAGTCGGGACAGGTGTTCTTGTGTGGCATCCGCCAGGGCGGAGAGGCCACAACGAGTATGAGTACGTCCCGCAATCTTCGTTAAGCGATGCTGCGCCAGAGTCTGCAACGTTCATTCATCCTGGAACGTATCGTAGTGATGCTTGGTGGTTGCTAGCTCTCTTGGCGGTTTGGTTGGCGACATTCGTTATGTGGCACAGGCGTTGGATTTTAGACAACAGGTGTGTCGTACTATCAGCTTCTGCAATATTTTTCGCGGCGCTGCTGGTTCGGCTGATAGGCTTAGAGTCTGCGGGGCAAACATGGGATGAAGACGTCAATTGGTCGGCGGGCCGGAATTACATACAGAATTTATTGAATGGAGACTTCAGTCCGGCGGCTTGGCACTTTAACTATCAGCATCCTCCACTCACTAAGTATTTTCTCGGTGTTTCTGGCACTTGGTCTGCCGACTACGCGTCGGCGCGATTGGCTACTTCGGTATTGTCCAGCTTAACCGCTGTAGTATTAGTGTTCATTGGACAGAGACTCTTCAGTCTTCGAGCTGGCCTATTCTCTGGTGCGATGTTTGCTCTGACGCCTCACGTGGTCGGGCACGCTCGAATCTGTGGTCATGAAACAATGTCTCTCTTTCTGTGGGCGATGCTTTTGTGGCTGTGCGTGGCATGCGACTTCAATAAGAAACGGTCCTTTGTGTGGCTCGGGTTCTTCTTAGGACTCGCCGTGTTGTGCAGGTTTTCCAACGGCATCGTCTTCATCGCGGTTGGCGTTACACTGCTATTAGGACTCGAGAACCTCAAGCAAAGAGTCGTGAGAGGTTTTGTGATTGTGGCTCCGGTGACGGCTTTGACCGTATTCGTTTTATGGCCTCGACTTTGGCACAATCCACTTTCCAAACTTTCAGAATCAGTTGGCAAACTTACTGCCTCTCATGGCGTTGAGCCGTATCATTCCGTTTTTCAAGTTGAACAGCCTTGGTACTATTTCTTTGACTACTTTTGGGCGACTACTCCTGTGATTGTCTTGGTCCTCATGTTGCCTTATTGTTTCTTCGGCAAACGCCACAAACCTTTACTCCTGCTTTGGATATTGATTCCCTTTCTGATTATAATGTCCCCGGTTAAGCAAGACGGCGTTCGTTACGTACTTCCGGCGGTGCTTGGCGTTTGTTTGGTTGCTGGACGAGGACTAGATCTAATCTCTCAAAACATTAAAGTCGCACTGGTTGCGTCATTTTTTTGCTTTTTTGGCTTGGTCGTCTCTAACTACAAAATCCATCCGTACCAGATAGACTATTATGGAATGCAAGTTGGTGGAGTAGAGCAGGTCGCTGCCAACAACACTTATGAGGTAGCTTGGTGGGGAGAGGGCCTAGACAAATCGGTCGAATACATCAACGAGCATGCGGAGGTTGGTGATGAAGTGTTGCATCCTTGGGCCTGCGTTGAACCAAATCATATGACGTGGCTACGGCATGATCTTTGGAAACCAACTAATGCGAGTCGAGCAGATTGGTTTCTAGTTTACGCCCCACATAGAAATTCGCGCCACCCCAAATGCATCCCTGGTGCGGAGTATTCAGTGGTTTTCGAGGAGAAGGTACAAGGTGTTACGTTCTCTCGGGTTTACAAACGATCAGTTCAGAACTGAAAAGGTCTCTGTGCAGCTGGCATCGCCTTTTGTATGTTGAATGACGAGCTTCGCCGACAACTTTTTGCCGGTTCTTTTTCCTGCGAAGGAATACTTCTTTCCTTCAGTCTTAGCTTTGAGTCGAAATCGCCCGCCCCTGTATTCTTTTCCAGTCATGGTCGGTAACTCGCCAAGTTTGGCACTCATCGCACTCTCGGACTTCTCGATTTTTAGGACGTCGCCGATGGTAGTTTTAACCTTGCAGCTTGAGCTCACAGCCTCCACTTTCACTTTGGTTGATGACCCCGTAGCCATGGCTATGGATAGAATTAGAGTAAGCATGATTTTTAGACCTCCCAAAATGTGAATTTCTTCATTTTTTCGTGATTATCAATAGATTTCAGTCATTTGCAACGGCCAAGGGGCTCTTAGACTTGGTGACGTACAGGGTGTAGCCACTTTGCACCTTATCATTCTCCCTGGCTACGACAGTGATTCTATTACTGCCATCCCATAGCGGAACAGAGGCGTCGAACTTCAGAGAGTTGCCGCTACCAGCGCGATAAAATACCTTACGATTGAATATCTTTGCTTCTCTGTTAGAAACGAAAATGTATACATCTCTTACTTTGCTATCATCTTTGGCGATTCCCAGTACTTGAAAGTGAGACTTCGTCGTTTGGTAGGCCGAAGCTGATACTTCAACTGTTGGAGGAGTGACCTGCCAATGTTCCGTGAGCTTCTTAGAAGCACCAGCACCTCTTTTGGTCTCTTTCAACAAAACAAAGCCCGTCCGTTTTCCTGGTAATTTGACCCGAGCCCAATCACCTGATTCGGCATCAAGATTTAGCTTAGTTCCTGTTGGTAACCAACCTACGATCTCAGCACTAGAACTGGCAGCCTGGCGAATGGTTGCGCGAACTTTCGTTTGCAGTTTTCTTTCCGACTTTTGAAACGATACCGGTGATGTCATAGCGAATCGTAGCTTTTCGTTTACGCTTTCATGGGTTTTGGAGTCGTAGACGCTCATTTCCATCGCTATCTCTGGACGCTTTGGTTTTCGTACGTTGAACAAGAATTCGACTTGTGAGCTTTGGCCCGGTTTGATTTCTTTAAGTTCTGCACGAGCTTTTTTGAGAAGGAGTCCGTCCCCTGAAGCGTTTCGCAGCACGGCGGATGGTTCTTTCGCAGAACCTTTTCCGATGTTTTTAATCGTAACGAGCAGTTTATGAGACTCTCCTGATTGCGGGATACCATCACCGTTTCCTTGGTCTACCAGTTGGTAGGAGTAAGCAAAAACCGGTCGTTTAGCAGCTCGAATGCGAAGTGCTTTTTCTTTCAATGTCGAAACCTTTTTCCTGTCTGACGTTAGCTCCAGCGACACTTTGTCTAGTCTGTCTCGTTCGTCGGTCGGAATTTTTATCTGCGTCGTTTTCGTTAGAGATTTACCCGCATCGATGCGTCCTAGTGGTATCTCAATCTCATCAAGATGAGGGTTGGTTGATTTTAGTCTAAGCAGGATCCGGTTCGCTGTGGTGTTACCGTTGTTTTTGACTTCTGCACTGACGGTCAGAATGTCACCAGCTTCGACCTTTCCACCTTTGGAGAAAGTTACCTTGGAGGAAAGCTGCGTCGCTGAGACATTGCTTGTGCCTGATTTCCAATCGATTGCTACTTTGCCAAGTGCAGATTCAAGTGCTTGCTGTTGCTTGGCATCTGCTTTCGCGATGACCGACTGAGCACCTTTGAGTAATGTGGCACGGTCCCGCGCTTTGGGAATTGATAGCAAGAGTTGTTCTGCAAACTCAATCTCGAAATCCTTTCGGAATCGGTCTAGCGGAGGCAGGCGGTCTTCGTCGTCGTCGAGTACTTTTAGTCTCTTGTCCGGTTTGTACAGGTAGTTCATTGTGAACTTTGACTTGATTGGTTTGTCTACGAACTTACTGGTTAGGTGGGCGTTTAGGTCTTTCTCACGATAACTTCGGTCTGTTGGGGTGAGACGGATTTGATCTTTGTGCGACTTAATTTTTTCCGGAACAAACATTGGTTGCAGTTGGATGTCTGGAACAATGCCAACGGATTGAATCGATCTATCTCCGGGCGTCAAGTATTGACCTATAGTAAGTTTCAGTTTAGAGCCGTCACGATTGTCGTAGAGTACCTGGACAGAGCCTTTGCCAAAAGTCGGAGCACCAACGACCAAGCCTCTCCCAAGATTTTTCATGGCTCCCGCAACAATTTCTGAGGCCGAAGCGGAGTTGCTGTTTACCAAAACTACCAAAGGAGACTGGGTGTCACTGTTACCTTTGGTGGCGCTTCGAGGTCTTTTGTTTTTACCGCCTTCGTCAACGGTAGTGACTAAGACTCCTAAGTCTACAAATAAATCGGAGACGTAAATGGCCTGGTCGAGTAGACCGCCAGGATTCCACCTTAAATCTAAAACCCAACCTTTTGCGCCTTTTTTCGAAAGCGCAGCCATCGCCGTGGCGAGCTCTCGGGAAGTTGTGCGAGAGAAGTGTTTGATCGTAATGTATCCGACGCCGGGGGACAGCATTCTGCTTTCCACAGACTCCAATTTAATGATGTCTCGAATGATTCTAAACTTGAGTAGTTTCGCTTCGCCTTGGCGCTTCACATAGATGGTGATTGGAGTTTTGGGTTCGCCCCGCATACGCTCCACGGCTTCATTGCTGGTGAGGTTTTCAGTTAACTCGTCCTCAATTTTGTAGATGTGGTCGCCACGCTTTAGACCTGCACGTGATGCTGGTGTTCCTTTCATGGGGCGTATCACCGTAAGTTTCTTTTTTACCATTCGGATTTCGATTCCAAGACCACCAAACTTTCCGCTGGTAGATACCTCCATGTCTCTGGCTGCTTCTGGCGGCAGTAGTACCGAATGGGGGTCTAGGGTTTTGAGCATTCCGTTCACTGCTGCGTACTCGACTTCTGCTAAGTCGGCATCTGAGCTTAAGTTGGCTTGAATAAATTGAAAAATCTTTCGGAGTTCTTGAGACAGTCTCCATGGTGCATTTACCTTGGCAGTAGAAAATGTGCGTTTTTTGTTGTTAACGGAAATGACGACTTTGTTCTCTGTTTCCCTGGGTTCCACTAACACTTCCGGCACTTTGAACTGCACGGAATCTAACGCGCTGTACAACATTTTCTTAGGATCGATGCGTTTGGGTTCGACGTATTCCTCTTGGATTTTTACAAGCGTGCCGTTGAAAACCTCCAAAGCCACCAGATTGTGTTTCTTGGCTTTGGGTTTCTTTCCAGCCTGCGGACGATTCACGCGGTCGGCAAAACTTTCCGCTTGCGGCAGATAGAACGCCATCCCAGCTGCTCCCATAGCGGATAGAAGGAAGGCAACTCGGGCGAACGACAGTTTAGAGGCCATAACTGACAGTATACGTGTCTGAGTCATGTTTCGCCAGCCTCGAAGGAGTAAGGTTGTCGTGTCGGATTTTTGACGACATAGGATGACAATACTAGTTCAGCTTGGCATCCTTGCAGGGATGGACCCAACAGAGCCCTCAAACGAGGACGACAAAAAGGTCGTCGATGAATTAGAGCATGAGATCGATGAGGTTGAGCTCAAGGAAACTGATGAATCAACGGATCTCACTAAAGTAGACCGTGAGCTCGCAAAAATTGCAGGCAGCGGAGGAGATCAAAGACTCAAACTTATCAAGTACGACCCGGTGACCGCGTACGTGCAAGAGACTCGGCGCTATCCTTTGCTGGACCGCGATGAAGAGCACCGGCTCGCAGTTCGTTATGTGGAGCATGGTGACCTCGACGCAGCGCGGACCTTAGTTGAATCTAACTTGAGGCTCGTCGTAAAGATTGCTTACGAGTATCGTAAGGCAAATAAGAACCTTTTAGATCTCATTCAAGAGGGCAACATTGGTCTTATGAAAGCTGTAAAGAAGTTTGATCCTGAGCGAGGCGTTAAGCTTTCTTCTTACGCAGCTTGGTGGATTCGTGCGTACATTCTACGCTTCGTTCTGAACAACTGGAGAATGGTCAAGATTGGAACGACCCAAGCTCAAAGAAAGCTCTTTTTCAATCTCAGAAAAGAGCGACAAAAATTAGAGCAAATGGGATTTACTCCCACGCATCAGATGCTTGCCGAAAGACTCGATGTTACTGAAAAAGAGGTAATTGAGATGGAGCAGCGGCTGATGCCGGAGCCAAGCCTTGATGCGCCGTTAATAACGGATGACGGTAGTACGAGTTCACGGCTTGACTACTTGCCCAGCAATGGATTGCTTCCCGATGCGGAAGCGGCAAAGAACGAGTTTCAAAATACCTTGAAAGAGCTACTCGAAGAGTTCGCCGCAACGTTGGAAGGCAGAGAAGAAATCATTTTTCGCGAGCGTTGGTTAACTGAGGAACCAAAGACCCTGCAGGTTCTGGGTGACAAATTTGGCGTCTCTCGTGAACGAGCCAGACAGCTTGAGAAGCGACTGCTTGGCAAGGTTCGCAAATTTCTTGAGACCAATTGGGGGACGGACGTTGATATTGGTGCCCTTAGCCGCGAATAAGCTTAAGCAGCACGTTCTAGGGAGTATCTGATGGAGGGAACCCTCTACGTCATTGCTGTGCCGATAGGAAATCTCGAGGACGTGACACTCCGTGCGAAAAGAGTCTTGTCTGAAGTTTCTTTGATAGCCTGTGAAGACACTCGAAAAACCAAACACTTGTTGGCCGCCTTAGATATTGCATGTCCAAAACTTGTAGCATGTTACGCTGAGGTTGAAAGAGCGAGGGCTGACTCGATACTTGACTTTGTAGAAGAGGGAAAGCAGGTCGGGCTGGTTTGTGATGCTGGAACTCCAGCTTTATCGGATCCGGGAGGGCATCTAGTTCTCCGAGCACGTGAGCGAGGACTGTCAGTGGTTCCCGTCCCGGGAGTGAGCTCAATTGTTACTTTGCTTTCTTGCGCAGGTCTTCCTGCCACCGACTACAGATTTTTAGGATTTTTGCCCAGAACTCAAAAAAAGAGACAAGATAGATTGCTTGAAATTAAGACTTCGCCTTGGGTTAGTGTGGTATTTGAATCCCCCAAACGACTTCGCGGTATGCTTGCTGATGCTGCAACGGTATTTGAAGCCGGTAGGCAAATTGTAGTTGGGCGTGAGCTAACGAAGATTCATGAGTCCATTTATCGGGGCACGGCTGAGGAGCTCCTCGAGCAAGAAATTATGGAAAAGGGAGAAGTTGTGGTGGCATTTTCGCCAGGAACTCCAGAGATGCCTGCTTGGCATCATCTTGCGATAGCTTTGGTGAAAGAAGGACTAAGCTCCAAAACCGTTTCGCATCTTCTCTCGACCCATTTGAATGTGAAAAAGCGAGAGGTTTATGAATCAATTAAAGACTACTAGTTGTCGTTGCGAAGACCGAAGTCTTTCATTTTCATTTGCAGGCTTTTTCTGCTGATTTTTAACAGTTTTGCAGCTTGCGTGACATTGCCGCTGGTTTCGTCAAGGGCCTTTACAATAAGCTCTTTTTCTACTTTGCTTGTTTGTTCGCGGACTATTTCTTTTAAAGAGGAGTCCGCAAGCGATTCGGCAGAAAATTGCCCACTGTCCGTAATACTTTTCTCAGGCTTGTCACCTACCTGCCCAAGCTCTTCGGGAAGGTCTTCAAGCTGAATCGTTTCTCCGTTGGCAAAGAGGATTGTTCTTTCAAGAACGTTCTCCAATTCGCGGATATTACCTGGCCAATGGTATTCCGTCAGCTTGGCCAGTCCTTCTTTTGAAATGCCTTTGATCTCTTTACTTAAGCGGCTGTTAAACTTTTCGATAATATGTTTAGTCAGCAACGGAATATCCCCAGGTCTTTCTCGCAGTGGTGCTAATCTAAGCGGGACCACGTTAAGGCGGTAGAATAGGTCTTCTCGGAAATTACCATTTTTAGTTTCTTCTTCTAAGTCACGATTGGTGGCCGTAATTAGCCTTACGTTGACCTGCAGTGTTTTGATACCGCCCACGCGCTCGAACTCTGACTCTTGCAGAGCACGGAGAAGCTTTACCTGCATCTCGACCGGGATTTCCGCAATTTCGTCAAGAAATAGTGTGCCGCCGTCTGCAAGTTCGAAACGGCCGGGCTTGCTGGCGGTCGCGCCGGTAAAGGCTCCCTTTTCGTAACCAAACAATTCGGATTCCATTAGATTTTTTGGAATCGCAGCGCAGTTAATTCGGATAAAAGCTTGGTCAGCTCTTGAAGAGTTTTCGTGCAGCGCTCTTGCTACCAACTCTTTGCCGGTACCGGACTCTCCCGTGATTAGAACCGTCGATGGTGAGTCGGCAACGGTGTCAATTACATCATAAACTTTTCGCATGGGCTCACTACCGCCAACCAATCCAAAACGGCCAGATTCTTGAGAAGCGCCCTTGGCTCGCGGCTGACTTTGCGCAGCGATACTTTGGTTTACTGCTTTGCGAACTACTTGTCGGATCTGTTCCTGTTCGAACGGCTTTTCGAGGTAGTCGAATGCTCCCGCTTTTACGGCTTCCACCGCTTCGCCAACACTTCCAAAAGCCGTAATCATAATAACCGGAAGGGTTTCATCTCGATCTTTCAATTTACGGAGCAATTGCATTCCGGAAAGCTTTGGCATTTTCAAGTCGGTGATGACGACGTCGGGTTGCTCTTTTTCAACAGCTTGCAGCGCCTCCAGTCCGTTGGCAGCCGTTCTGACCGTGTAACCATCGCGAAGTAGAATAACGGACAACACGCGCCGAAGGTTCGGCTCGTCATCTGCTATCAATATGGCAGCGGACTCAGACACAGCATGATTTACGCACAGCGAGAGCGAAACTGAAAGCGCGAGTGAGGCCTAATAATGAGAGGGGGGTCACTCAGACGACGCGATGATTTCGCCGACTTTGTCAGCAAGCAATTCCTGAGTACTCTTCGCAGCTGCTGGAGAAGGAATAGCTGGCAGAAACACCGAGAAAGTAGAGCCTTTTCCCACTCTAGAGTGAACCTCGATGGTTCCTCCGTGCTGACTTATTATACGTTGTGAAATCGCCAGCCCCAGCCCGGTACCGCCTTCTTTGGTGGTGAAGAACGGAATAAATAGTTTTTCAAGTACTTCTGGCGCGATCCCTTTGCCAAAGTCTCTAAATCGTACTTCTGCAAAACTTCCATACCCAAGTCTTGAACGTCGGCGTCTGCTGGTTAAGACCTCTAGGGTGCCTCCTTCAGGCATGGCATGGAATGCGTTAAGTCCTAGGTTGAGGAACACTTGCCTTAAGGCTTCCTTGTCTCCAGAAATATGAGGAAGAAGTTCGTCTTGTTTCAGATTGATTTGAATCGGCTCGGCATTTTCATTTTTCTCAAGAAGTTGAATGGTGAACGCGATCACTTCATTTAGATCGACGGCTTCGTACTCCTGCGTCTCGGACTTTGCAAGTTTGGCGTAGTCGAGGAACTGAGTGACTACCTTGTTGAGACGGTTTACTTCTTCGACGATGATATTTAGGAATTCCCCAGACTCAGGGGTTGGATCTGCGGGGGTGCCATCCGGGTTTAGGAGCAGTTGTGCAGCACCTTTGATCGCTCCTAACGGGTTTCGAATTTCATGGGCCAAACCGGCGCTCATCGCACCAATAGCGGCGAGTCTTTCTCGCTCTTTTACTTTCTCGTAAACTCGGGAAGATTCGACGATGCTGCCAGCCTGCGCTGAAATTTGCCGTAGCAAGCGAATGTCATCTTCGTCAAAAGCATCGTTGGTGCGTTCGTCACGAACTAGCAAAAGACCAAGGAGCCAAGCACTTTCTTCGGTAGCTTCTGCCGTGCCAAGAATGGGAATTACGACATCGGTGTGCGCACGCTCAAGTTCATCAATGAGATTGGAGAGGGGCTCTTTGTTTCCTGTAGCATCCGCATCTCCGGCCTCCATCTTTGTGAGCTCCCGAGTTAACGAGAATCTGTCGAGATGGCCGTCGTTGAGACGGTCAAGAAAGTGCCGAACCACGGGGGCGTCCATTGATTCGGAAGGTTCGGTGCCAAGGTAACCTTGTCGTTCGAACTTCGTTCCCGTCGAGTCCAGCAAGTACAGCGATGCGTGGGTCGCTCGCCGGGACTCCTCCAGCGCGTGAATGATCTTGCTGGTCATTTGTCTCGTATCTACAACCCCCTGCATTTCCGCGAGTAAGCGATGAATCCGGCCACGAAGGGCACTTCGTTGACGAACCAACCAGCGGTTAATGCCATTTTCGAGTCTAGAGCGTATTGGTTCGAACAGGATAAGAATCACAAACGAGGCGACGATGGCGTTGAGAAGAAACAAGCCGTCGCGCTCTCCTCCAACCCAAGTGAGCAGCACCCCATACGTCGCCCACAGAAGAACCACCAGAGTCCCCAACACTGCCATCTTGCCCAATAATTCTTGCACGTCGATCAGTCGGTGCCTGAAAAGTGCTTGAGAAATAAAGTATAGGTAGAGAATCGTTAGCACGTTGCCGATGGTCGGCCATGTAATTCCAAAACGTGGCAGGACGTCGGTAAGCGCCAAAGTAGTCGAGACAAATCCTCCAATCAGCAGATAGAAAATCCTGGTTTTGGCGACTTGATTAGCCGTTTTCCGATACTGGAGAAAGAGATCCAGCACGCAGCGGTACAGGCCGGCGAAGACGTAGGCTCCGAATGGCAGTTGAAACCAAAGTTGGGTATGGAGCCTTTGTCCACTGATAGCAGAGTAAACCAGGGCGAGGTACGCCAAGAACGTCCACGCCAAGGTTACCCGTGGTGGGCGAGGGGTACCTCCTATGGAAGGTTGAGCCAAAAACTCTCGAAAGAAAGAAACGGCAGTCGGAGGAATCGATGCGGCGGGCCAATAGGCTAGCCATGCCACGAGTTCGCTTTTGGTGGCGAGCGCAATGTAAGTCGCTAAATGCCAAGCCGCGACCATGAAAGTAAAGGCGGCGAAAGATGTGTAGGTGCGTCTTGTTCTGTCGCGCAAGAGTACCGAAGCACCTATGGCTAAAACAACGAGACCCGCAAGAAGCGAGGAAACGGCTTGAGCATCCACGACATATAGTACAGCGAGTACGATGGCAATCAAGCGGGCCGGCCACGGCATTCAGAAAAAATCCTATGTAGGAGCCCTGCCTTTGAGACTTGGAAAACAGTCGGGGGCGTGTTTACATCTCGAATGCGAATTTTACCCTGGACTCTACTAATTGGTATCTCTTTAGGCTGCAAAGGGGAGAAAAACGCAATAGTAACTCCTGCTCCGGCGGTAACTCCGGCTTTAGTAACTACGCAAGAACCGGCCGCCCTCGCTTCTGGTCCAAAAAAGACTCCGCGTTCGGCACTGAAAGGCGTGCCGCTCGCCAAGGACTCCCGCGACTGTACGTTGGACGAAGTTAAAAAGTCTCGCGCCAAAGCGAATGCTCTTATCAAAGCTCAAGACTACGTCGGGGCGGTGCTCGAGTTTAAGCAATCGGCATGCTGGTATGCCAATGAAGAAGTCGAGACGGAAGAGTCGAAACAGCAAGCTTGGTACATTAGCGACTTGACCTATGCACTTTACAAAGCCGGATTCGGGAAGGAGTGCTACTCGATAGCCTCTCGACATTCTTCTCCGTATTCCGGCAATGTCTCTGCAATGCGTGGTGCAGAAGATAAAGTGGTAAAAGCGTTGGCTCACAACGAAGGACTTTGCAGAAAGCTTGCGATGAAGCCCTTCGAGGGCTTTTCACATGTCACGTGCAGTTTTGGTAAGCAAAGTGGCGTGCCACTGAACTTGTTACCGAACGGAGTCGAAGAGGTATGCGTGGCGGACTTGGGCGGAGACCTGGTGGATGACGCATTCACGCACAAAGGGCTCGAGCTTGCGATAGTAAAGAACGGAACGAAAACATCAAAGAAAGTAACTGTCGCAAGCGCCGATTGTAATTTGGAGAAAATCAGTTTCAAAAATGAAGGAAACAAGCTTTTGATGCAGCTTGCTGGAGCGGGACGCGACTGTGACGAAGGAACTGCGAGTTACGAGTATCGTACCGTTGTGGAGCTTGATTTGACTTCTGGAAAGACCATTGCCAAAGACGAACTCATAGTTGCTCACCATTAATTAGCGTCTGGACGGGGCTAGATGGTCTCAGCTTGCAAACTTGACCCGCATCCCCCAAGGCCGATAGAATACCAGTCATGGCTAAACTTATCGACAATCCTGATCGCGCACGACGACTTGCTCGAGCCATTGCGTCTGACCTTGTGGTGTTTAACGAAGCCAAAATTTTGGAAGGAATTTCCAATGATACCCTATTTCAGGTAATGAATGCTGATATAGAAGAGGGGCGCAAACTTTTCAAAAGCCGCGTCACGGAAGAAGTGTTCGCTCGAAATATTTACGATTGCGCTATCGTCAACGTACTTGTAAAGAATAAGGGAAAAATCAAATCGAAAATCTGGTAGTTGTTGCTTGCGAAGAGGACACAGGTAAACGCTTAGATAAGTTTGTAACCGACCATGGCAACTTGACGCGAGCGCAAGCGAGGCGCTTGATCGATGACCGGTTGGTTTTGGTTCACGGCGCTGCAGGTAAGCCATCCTACAGAATAAAAGTTGGTGACAAAGTGGAAGTCGAGTTTCCTGATGTTAAGGAAACGGAGCTTTTAGCAGAGAACTTGCCACTAAAAATAGTCTACGAAGACGAGCATGTTGTAGTTGTCGATAAGGCCGCACAAATGGTGGTCCATCCGGCGCCCGGACACCCTACGGGAACGCTAATCAACGCGCTTTTGTATCATTGCGAAGGTTTCACCGTGGGCGATGAAATCCGCCCTGGGTTGGTTCACCGAATCGATAAGGAAACTTCTGGTCTATTGGTCGTTGCAAAGACTCACGAGGCATTGCTCGATCTAACCTCTCAATTCAAAGCTCACTCCACCGAGCGGGAATATATCGGTTTGTGTTCTGTGAGACCTAGAAAGCCAGAAGGCACTTACGACACGTTTCACGGTCGGCATCCTCGTGACAGAAAGAGGTATTCATCGCTCGTGAAATCCGGAAAGAACGCGGTCACTCGTTACGTCACAGAAGAGACGTTTGTCGGCGGCGGTGCGATGTTGAGATTCCGTTTGGAAACAGGACGGACTCATCAGATTCGGGTACATTGTGCGGACAACGGTCATCCAATTCTTGCGGACAAGGTCTACGGAAAGAAACCGAAAAGCGAAGTGCTGAAAAACGTTGAAAGTAGGCTTACTCGTCACTGTTTGCATGCGGCAACCCTTGGCTTCATTCATCCTCACACCCGCTTAGAGATGCAATTTTCGTCAGAGTTACCAACAGAGATTGCCGCAGCCCTACATTCTCTGCGCGAAGGTTGATAGGCTTTCGACGTGTCGGAAATCAAGCTCTATCAATCACTTGTCATTCCAGAAGAGTTTTCTCATGGGTTTCCCGAACGTCATGGTGGTGTGTCCGTCGGGCGTAGAGGATCGTTGAACTTCGGCAGCAAGTGGGGGGACTCAAAGCAAAATGTGGCTGAGAATCTACAATTGCTCGCCGACCATGTAGGCTTTAACAAGGCGCAGTTTCACAGCGCACGTCATGTCCATGGCACTGATGTTCTAAGTTTTGGAGTAGCTGGTCCTGAAACCTACGATGGTATCGTAACTGACAAAACGAATGTTTTTGTAGCAGCAAAAGCGGCTGATTGTTTGCCTATGGTTTTTGCTGACCCTGTGTCGGGCGTTTGCGGTGCGGCTCATGCAGGTTGGCGGGGAACTCTGGGGCGAATGGGAAAGAGTATGGTTACGGAAATGATAAAACTAGGAAGTAAGCCTTCCGACATACGCGTTGCGATCGGACCTTCCATTTCAGTCGGTAGTTTCGAGACGGGACCTGAGCTTGCAGAAAAGTTCTTGCGAGAATTTGGCAAGGAAGACGGTTTGGTCGTGATGGGCCCGCAAAAAGAGCACGTCAACCTTCAGTTGGCAGCTCGCTTATGCTTGTTGGAATGTGGTGTCCTTGACGAAAGAATTGACTGGACGCCTCCTGACACCATGACCAATGAGGACCGCTTCTTTTCTTATCGTCGCGATGGCAAAGATGCCGGTATCCACATGGGATTTATTGCGCGGCGCTAGCTAGCGAAATTTGATAGTTAGTAAGCAGCGTTCCCATGACGGCATCTATTCTACTTTTCGCTATGGCAAGATCCACTGTGGCCCGTGCCAGTGCTAGTTTGGCATCTTGAGCTTCCAACTGCCGCTGTTGTACGTCGAAACTTGTAGACTTTCCTTGCTCGAAACGAATCGTTTCGGCTTTGATATTTCGCTGCGCAACTTTGAGAATCGTTTCACTGTTTTTCTTCAGCGATTCTGAGAGTTGGGCCAGCGAAAAAGCCTGCTCTAGTTCAATGTCGATTTGTTGTTTTATCTTTTCGACTTCTAGTGATTGCTTTTTTGTAGCCAGGTCACCAATTCGCTCGCCGGCGGCTAAGCTAGTGCGTCCGAGTGTGGTTTGATAGTTAAGGCCAGCCACAATAGTGTAGTTGTCTAAGCTAAACATCTTCTTGGTTGCCTCGCCCAGCGTGTTGGCAATTCCTGTAGGCCCACCTTGCAGGGTTAAATCCAGTCTGTCCCTATTATCTAGTCTAGCGGCGGTGCGTTCCGCTATCGCTCGTGTTTTCTGTGCTTTTGCAAGTACCATCAAAGGACTGACATCGTACGCTTTGGTTTTTAGTGCGGCAGTCGAGCCGGCAAAGGCATGCTCCGGGGGAGTTTCAGTCGTTACGATATTCGCGTTTGTAGTCGCACCGATTAACCCTGCGAGTGTCAGTTTTCTACTGCGCAAACGAAATTGCGCTTGTGCGAGTTCGTTCTTCCGCATCGCCACGATTTGATCTTGGGCCAATCGTTCCATCGGTGCGACTTTCTGTGCCTTTACAAGAATGTCGGTAACGCGTAGTCGTTCTTGTGCAAGTCCAACGCTTTCTTGTCTGACTTGTACTTCTTTCTGAGCGAACGATAACTCCCAGTAGGCCGCCACGATGTTTCGCACGAGGGAGTTTGCGACTACATAGCCTGTTTGTTGAGCTATGACTTCTCCGCGCTTGGCAACTTCGATTTGAGAGTTGGTTGCTTTTTTCCCCGCTCCTCGAAGTAGTGGCTGATCGACTCTTAGCGTTAATCCGGTTTGGTACTTCGAATCGAAACCAAGTGGTTCGTCGGTGTACCTGCCGGTTCCAGACACCGAGACCGTGCCACCGGTCGGTAGCAACTTACTGATGCTGCCCCCCAGTCTAAGCGTGTTTTGGATATCTACTCCAAACACCTGAAACGGTTGCCTCTCGAGACTGGCATTGGCAGTGATGCTCCAATCTTGGATTCCATTGGCCGCGGAGACTTGAGCTTGAGAGATTTGTGTGTCAATCGTAGCCGACTCCAAGTCGGGCTGACTGGCAACCGCAGTTTGCAATGCTTGCCTAAGTGTTAGTGCACTTTCGTCCGCAGCTGCAGAGCTAGCGATTGCTAGCAGTCCGACAATAGTCGTTACTTTTTTCATTTTCTTGAGAAGGAGACCTTATCAATCGTGATGTCCGTTGCAGGTTTTTGTCTGCGACCTTCAGCCTTGGGGACCCGCGCGATACTTTTTACCAGCTCTACGTTATCGCAATAACCGAAGATGGTGTGTTTATTATTGAGGTGAGGCGTTGGTACTTCAGTGATAAAGATTTGACTGCCGTTGGTGCCTCCACCGTTGATACCTGGTTGCCCCGGCCGGTTAGAGTTCGCCATCGCAAGAATGCCTGGCTTGTTGAACGTGTGGTCGTTGTCAACTTCGTCGTCAAACTTGTAGCCAGGGCCCCCCATGCCAACCCCTAACGGATCTCCGGTTTGAATCATGAACTTGGGAATGACCCGATGAAATATCACACCTTCGTACAGCGATTTGTTCTTCATTAGCTGTCTGGTTTTAGGGTGCGTCCAACTTTTTAGTCCTCTCGCGAGTCCCACAAAATTCGCGACCGTTGCGGGAGCGTCTTCTTCCAGAAGCTCACAATTGATGGTGCCCATCGATGTTTTGATGGCTGCGATCAGTTTTCCAGAGCCCTCGATATCTGACGTATATTTTTTCAAGTCGGACGCTTGCGGTGCAAAAACGTCACTGTTGCCTGCCGAATTCTTCAACACGGTGGGAGGCTTTACGGGCGCTGGCATTGCGCTACGTGGCGCATTAGTCTTGCTTTTGTTTTTCGTGGGGACTGGGTCTTTGTCGTTCGAACCCTTCTGGCACGATGAAACTAGTAGGGCGCTGCACAAAATTAGATATGTTCTCATTAACACTTGCTTACTCCTGATGTTGTTTTAGAGTCTAGCTGAGTTACCTGCAAGCATCGAGCGACCAGGTGCAAAATTATCAAGCGCAATGAAAAAGACTTTTGAAAGTGGGACGTTCGAGTCGTCGTCACCAGTGATGGTGCCGCTTAAGCGACAACTGTTTCTAGCCGGAATTCCTCTCACTAGTTTTGAGTTGCTAGCATCAATCTGGCCATTGTGGGCACTTTTGGGCTTTGAGGACTTGAATCAGCCCCTTGTCGCCGTTGTCGCGATCCCTTGTTACCTTGGCGCACTTGCAGTGTGGGCGGGAAGTTACAACCATTGGCTCCAACCGATCTCTAAACTTTTAACTCAACGCCGTAACGTTGGAAAAGCAGATGAAGAGGTGATTATTGGTGCTGCGAGAATGATGGCTCGTATTCCGGTCTACATCATTGGGCATCGTTTCTTTTTGTGGCTGTTCTTTTCGCTCTTGGCTGGTGCACTCTGGTACTGGCTTGGCGTCGTCGATTCTTGGTATTGGGTTCATGATTTCGTCGCTGTTGCCACGATGCATGGTTACGTGGTGGCGTGCATTCGGGCCATCGTAACCGCAATGATTCTTCGTCGTTTGAGAAATCGAACGTTTCCGGGGGAACAGCTAAACATGAGGTTGGTGGAAGGGTATCAGTACCGTTTCCGTCTGGTGGGGATGAGCGTGGCTGGCGGTTTTGTTGCCGCCTTCCTGATGTTTCTCTACTTTTTTATTCCCGTGTCTCAAGAGGCCTATCGGAAGATTGCGGCCCTATCTGTTTTTTGGCTGTTGGGCGGAACCGTCATTCGTATCTTAATCGACACAAAAGTCACTCAGCGCTTGGATACTTTTCTTGCCAGTGAAAAGTTGATTGAGAGTGCTAGTGCGACGGTAACCCCACAAGAAGCATTCAGCTTGTTGCGTTTTATACCAGCAAGGTTGGCAATGGTGCAGGCCTTCGTCCTCAGTGCGTTTATTGCTTGTTCCGTCGTTTACTTACGCACGGTGTTTGCCGCCGATTTCGACACCACGCTGATGATTACTTCGGTAGGGGGGATCCTTATTTTCGGGGCCTACATGTATGAAAACCTTGCCCACCGGCAGAAGACGGCAACGTTAATGACCTATCTCACCGCGGCGTACAGGTTCAGTCGGATTGCCAATGAACGAGTGTTATCCCTATGGAAAAAACTCATTTTTGCGGTCGGTGGCGTAGTGCTGTTTGCTTGTTTGCTGTCCTTTTTATGGGCCATCGCACAGTACCAAAACCTGTCGAGTAACTTTGTCGACAAACAGGCGGCATTAGGTCTAAAAGTCGCGAATTTAGCAATTCAAAGAGAAGTGACACGCTCGGAAACCCCGCCAACTTCAGTCCATGTCGTGAAAGCTTTATCGGAGCTGTACGAGGAAAGAAGAGGGGCCACGGTCTATCTTTACTCCGAGAAACCCGGCGCGTACCTCTGGCAATTTGGCAAAATCGGTGCGGTTCCTTGGTATTTCACAGCTGAAATGCTGACAGAAGAGAAAGGCTCCATACGACTCCCACAAGCCGATATCTCCGGCCACCATGCTCATGTGTCGGTTACGTGGCAGGACCAACCCTACAAACTGGGATATTTTGCGGTACTTCATCCCGAGTCTGCCTTAGCCACCGGACAAACGGGCAAGCCGTTTCAGGAACTCTTATTCTTCTTCCTCATTCTGGTCGTCGCTTGTGGAGGCATCGTCGTTTTGGTGGTCACCCAAGTGTCACAGCCCGTGGCGCAGCTTCAGAATCAAGCCAAACGACTTGCCGATGGTGATTTAAATAGTCCTGTTCGCTCTGCTGCGGATACCGATGAAATCGGTCAACTCACTTTCGCCATGGAAGAAATGCGGCAAACACTGGCACAAAAACTACGCACGTCTCAGGAACAAGCAGAAGCTCTTGAAACCGCTGTTGCCGAGCGAACCCATGACTTGGCCGCCAAAAACCATGAGCTCGCGAAAGCTTTAGATTCACTTACAGCAGCTCGTAGCCAGTTGGTTCGCTCAGAGAAACTCGCGTCGATTGGTCAACTTGTCGCGGGAATCGCGCATGAAATTAACAACCCGGTGAATGCTCTGGTAAACACCGTTGGGCCACTGGCGGAAACGGTTGACGAGCTTGCTGAAAAAGCCGAGGGGGTACAGGAATTAGCGACCGATGCTGCCGCCATGTTGGGGGTAATCCACCGTGGGGCAGAACGTACCAAAGCAATTGTTTCGGCGCTTCATGGGTACGCCAGGACGGACGAGCGTAAGGCGATTGTTTTTGACCTCAATACCTCACTTCGGAATACGGTGGAGCTAGCAAGGCATTCGCTACGCAGCGATTCCAAAATTGAGCTAAAGCAAGAAGGCATTCTACGGATCGAAGGAAGAGCGGGGCAGCTCAGTCAAGTATTTCTAAATCTGGTAACGAACGCGCTGCAGGTATTGGAACAAAAGAAGGACGGAGTTTTGACCATTAGCTCTCGAAAATTTGATGCGACTTATGTCGAAGTCATTTTTGCCGATAATGGTTCGGGGATGACCGAGGACGTTATCAGGAAGATCTTCGATCCCTTCTTTACGACCAAAGACGTTGGCGAGGGGACGGGGCTAGGACTATCGATTGTTCACAATATCATTGAGAGTCATGGTGGAACCATTACCGTAAACAGTCGTCCAGGGGAAGGAACCTCATTCACTGTCTTACTTCCTCATGTTCAACCTCGTGACAACATGACGGATTAGTATTACGAAAATGCCATTTTGGCACAAACTCATTTTTTGCTGACACAATTTCAATAGGTTAGAGGCTCGAAATGTTGGAACGGTTCTTGTATTAACTAGATCTGTGATTGATCCCGCACCCAATACAGACTTGAAGCTGGCCAACTTGATGACCGTTTTGGTGGTTGATGATGAGCCTGGCATCGTGGCATCCCTGAAAAGAACCCTCGAACGTGAAGGTATCGAGGTGGTTTGTGCGGAAGATGGCTCGGTCGCGCTTGATATCTTACGTAAACGTCGCATTGGTGTACTTTTGACCGACTTGATGATGCCGAAAGTTAGCGGCATGGATCTGCTGAAAGGCGTCAAAGCCGTGTCTCCAGAGACGGAAGTCATTTTGATGACCGCTTACGGAACGGTTGAAACAGCGGTAGAGGCTATGAAAGAGGGAGCGTACGATTTTGTCACTAAGCCTCTAAAAAGAGCT
The DNA here is from genome assembly GCA_020630875.1 of Deltaproteobacteria bacterium. GTDB lineage: Bacteria > Myxococcota_A > Polyangia > Haliangiales > Haliangiaceae > JAHDIH01. The sequence goes on from JAHDIH010000008.1 coordinate 87,426, forward strand.
CACGTGGTTCGTAGTGTCAACAACGCATTGGAAAAGCAGAATCTCGTCGCGGAAAACAGAACGCTGCGGGCGCAGTTGCAAGAACGTAAACAACGGTCGGTAGTTGGCACGTCTTTGGCGTGGCGAAGAACCATGGAGACTTTGCGGCAAGCCGCACCGAGTGATGCTACTTGCCTCTTGCTCGGTGAGAGTGGAACCGGAAAAGAACTCTTGGCTCGATACATCCACGAGCACAGCAATCGAGCCGATAAGCCCTTTGTTGCGGTAAACTGCGCCGCGATTCCAGAAAGTATTTTGGAATCAGAGCTCTTTGGTCACGAGAAAGGCGCTTTCACCGGCGCGTCCGCCGCCAGACCCGGTCGTTTTGAAACTGCCTCCGGAGGAACCTTATTTCTGGATGAAATCGGCGAACTTCCTAAGCACGTTCAAGTTAAGCTTTTGCGCGTGTTGCAAGAGGGCGAGATTGAGCGCTTGGGAGACTCCGGAAAAACGAGAACCGTTGATCTGCGAGTGGTTGCAGCTACGAACGTTGATCTTCCAGGCGCTGTCAAATCTGGAGCGTTTAGAGAAGATCTGTATTACAGACTCAATGTAGTTTCCTTGAGCGTTCCTCCGTTACGCGAACGACAAGATGATATCCCGCTTTTGGCGCAACATTTTCTTTCACTCTACGCCGCGAAGAACGGGCGGGCGATTGAAGGACTCACCGAGGCCGCACTGGCGCGTCTTTGCGGATACCACTGGCCAGGAAACGTGCGTGAATTAGAAAATACAATTGAACGTGCCGTAGTGTTGTCTCGAAGTGAGTGGATAGAAGAATCTGTGTTACCCAACCAATTTAGAAACGTCACGGCAAATACCTCGAGTCAATTTATGTCCTTTCCCGTCGGGACTCCGTTAGAAGAAATTGAAATGACAGTAATCCTGGAGACTCTCCGGCACACCGGTGGTGATAAACGTTTGGCCGCTAAGTTGCTTGGAATCGCGACAAGGACAATCTACAGAAGGTTAGAAGGAGTAGAAGAGAAATGAGTGAACGTAACATTTGGCTGAGCACAATCGCTGTGGTCATTATCCTCTCTGCGTTCTTTGCTGCTAAGGCGTTTGGATACATTGTCGGTACGAAAGCGTTTCCTACGAATGCCACAGCATCTAGTGAACCTATTAAAAAGCGTAAAAAGAAGGAAGCCACAAAGCGTGATAAGTCGGGACAACCATTGGTTGACAGAAACATGTTTTGCCTTGAATGCGTGCCAACCGTGGAAGAACAAATTATTGAAGGCGACGCGGTAAAGACGTCTTTGCCGTTGAAGCTAGTAGCTACTAGTTTAGCCAATAAAGAGGCGCATTCTTTCGCAACAATACTTAATACGCAGACAGGGGCTCAAGGAGCTTATTGGGTGGGCGATAGTATTCCCGCCGCGGGAAAAGTTGAATTAGTGGCAGGACGCTACGTGGAGTTCGTTAACAACGATAGTAAACGGAGAGAAAGAGCTTACCTTTTCGAAAATGCCGCCCCGCCACCGAAGAAAGTTGAAAAGAAGAAGCCGGCAGGGAAGCCGTTGACCGGGAAGAAAAAGATCCTGGCAGATCTTGAGACCTCCGTAGAGAAAGTGAGTGACACTGAGTTTACCATCAAGCGCTCGGCAATTGAAAAAGCGATGGACCAACCCTGGGTGTTCTCGCGGATGGCCAGAGTGGTTAAAGCGCGTAAGAATGGAGAAGAAGTGGGAGTGCGGTTGTACTCAATAAAGAAGAACTCCTTGCTCTCGAAGATTGGACTTAAAAACGGAGATACGTTGCACTCCATTAACGGTTCGAATATTTCATTTAACTTCAAAGACATGCTCGATTTAGCAAATCGTATGAAAACCGCGGACAGTATTGATGTCTCAGCAACTCGCCGCAACAAACCCGTAAATTTAAAGTACAACGTGCAATGAGTTCACTTGTAAGGTCATCAGGAAAAATCATGTTAAACAAAAACATAAAAAATATTATCGTTACCTTCGTCGCCCTGACGCTAGTCGTCCCGTCGGTGTCTTACGCACAAGATAAGGATGCTCCAGAAGAAGCCGTCTACAATTGCGGAAAGCATAAAGGCAAAGTCTCCGTCTCCTTCAAGCCGGAAGTAGAGATCAAGGACTTGGTGACATGGGCGATGGGCTTCACATGTAAGAATTTCGTCTTTGCCCCAGGAGTAATTAGTCGAAAAGGGAAGGTTACAATTATTGCTCCCAAGAAGATGAGTAAACGCGAAGCGTGGAACTTATTTCTGACCTCGATGGAAGCTATGAAACTCACCGTGGTTCCCAAAGGGAACGTTTTAAAGATCGTAGAGATAGGGGCAGCCAAAAAGGAAACGCTTCCGGTCTACACTCGAGGCGGCCCCAGCGGCGCGCAGATGATTAGGTTGGTGGTAAGGCCTGAAAACATCTCTCCTGAAGACGCCACTGCGGCTTTCAATGCGCTCGTCTCAAAAGATGGGGCGGTGACGTCCCTGCCCAAGTCAGGAGTACTCATCGTAACTGACTATGGTGATTCGATTCGTAAGATGAAACAGATCCTTAGAGAAATAGACGTTCCTAATCAAGGGGAGCAGCTCTACATGATAAAAATAAAACACGGTGACGCAACTGAGCTTTCCACTAAACTAACTGAGATTCTTGGTGTTGGTTCGACTACCGGAAGCGCAGCACCAGCTCGCAACCGTCGTCGCGGTCGTAATACTCGAAATACTCAGACGAGTACTTCTTCGGCCAAGGACGCTCAAGGTGCAATTCCAAAGCGTCTGATGGCAGAAGAGCGCAGCAATTCCCTCATCGTCGTAGGAAGCCCTGCGGCGTATCAGCGCGTGCGCGCGTTGGTACAGCGGATAGATGTTCCCCTCGATGGCGTTGGTGGTGGTCGCGTTCACGTGCATTACCTTGACAATGCAGACGCAGAAGAAATGTCAAACACGTTGACGTCTGTGATCTCTGGGGTTCAACAACAATCATCTAACAACAACAATAACAACAACCGAAGAGCCCCGGCTCGTAGAACAAGGACTGCTACGGCAGCTGCCTCTTCTTCGGGGCCCGCGTTCGAAGGGGACGTAAACGTGGCGTTTGATAAACCTACGAACTCTTTGGTGATCATTGCATCAATTCGAGACTTTCACTCTCTAAGAGATGTCATCCGTCGTCTCGATATTCCGAGAAAACAGGTATTTATTGAGGCTTATGTTTTGGAAGTGAACGTTTCTAACAACATGGATCTTGGGACAAGTTTTCATGGCGGCGATCCAGATAGTGTAGGCGACGGCATTGTCTTAGGTGGTCTGCAACACAGCGACCTGTCTTCTCTTAATGTCGCAAGTCTTGCTACTCAATCGGGATTGCTTGGTGGATTAATCGGGCCGCTTCTTCCGGGAGCAGAACAATTGCTTGGTACAAGCATTCCTTCCTTTGGTGTGCTTTTCCAAGCCTTGGCCGGCTCTGGTGCGGTAAACATTGTTAGTACGCCACATATGCTAACGACCGATAACGAGGAAGCAGAAGAGTCAATTGGAGAAAATATCCCTTACCTCGACGGCCTTGCAGGAGGAGGCGCCGCTGGACAAATATCACCATTTGCCGCACAACAATCCGTAAGACGACGAGACATTGAACTACTTTTAAAAGTTACGCCGCACGTTAGTCAGTCTGGAAACGTTCGAATGGAGATCGAGCTGAAGAATGAAGACATTGCCTCGGCTAACTTTGGTGGACTAGGAGCTTCATGGTCGACCAGAGAACTGAAAACAGTAGTTACGATTCCTGATCAGGAGACCGCGGTGCTCGGCGGTATGATGTCCGAAAAAGAAGAGGTCGAAGAAAGTAAAATACCGATTCTAGGTGACATTCCGGTGCTCGGCTCTCTTCTTTTTAAGTACAAGAAAAAGAGCCGAAACAAGACAAATCTTCTTTTGATGATCACGCCGTACGTAATTCATCATCAATCGCAGCTTGCAGACATAAGGACTCGCAAAGAACTCGAGAGAATGGAGTTTATACGTGCAGAAACCAACTTCGACGCCACACCGTTCAGTGAAAATCTAGATTATAGAAAGAAGCGTGGAATGGTGGAGGAAGTCATTTCAACCGCAAGACGGTTTGAGCGCGAGCGCAAGGAGTTGGAGGAACTGGATAAGAATCGCGTTGAGTTTGAAGACGGCGCGGTTAACTTTGTTCCAGACGACAAACCTGCTGATGGCGAGAGCGAAGTTAAAGTAGAAGGGGTTCAGTGATGCAACCTGCATCGCATCTGGGGCTGGATCCCATGCTTCTCGGTCAGATACTCATCCGAGAGGCGGGAGTGTCAGAAGACGCATTGCAAACTGCGCTGGAGAAACAGCTTTCGGAAAAACGAAAGATTGGGGAACTTTTAGTGGAGGCAGACGTTATCAACGACCTGCAACTGGCAAAAGCGTTAGCGACGCAACAATATTTAGAAGTCGTTGCCGAGTTGCCACCTGCCGACGAACTAGACCTAAGTTTGATAGAGCCGATTCCAATCACCTTCGCTAAAGCTCACAAACTCGTTCCTTTCGCCATAGAAGAGTCCGGTCGAATTAGAGTGGCCATTGTGGACCCGCTTGCTTTGGATGGTATCGACGATGTCTCGGTACTTCTGCAGACACGGGTCGTTCCTGTGGTTGCTCCCGAAGGAAAACTTACCGAATTTATCAATAAGGTTTACGGGCGACTTCGCGCCGGCGCAGAACTTGAAGGTGAGGGGCGGGAAGACACGGACTTTAATTCCGAAGAGCTAGTCGATTTGCTCGACGTTAATGATGAAGCTCCGATTATTCGCTGGGTCAATTCTCTGCTCTTTCAAGCCGCCAAAGAGAAGGCGTCCGATATCCATATCGAACCAGGTGAAAAAGAAGTCGCCGTACGTTTTCGTCGTGACGGGGCTCTTCACATGCACAACACGGCGCCAAAGAAGTTTTTGCCATCAATCATTACGCGCGTAAAGATTATGGCTGGTTTGAATATCGCGGAAAAGCGACTGCCCCAGGATGGCCGCATTCGGCGTAAGATTGGCGGTAAGGATATCGATATGCGTGTCGCTACGGTTCCCACTGCCGCCGGAGAGCGAGTAACCATTCGTTTGCTCGATCGAAGTTCTGTACTGCTGGGGCTCGGCGACATTGGGATGAGTGAAGACACTCTCGAAGAAGTAAGGAAGATCATCAAGCGTCCTCATGGAATTCTGTTGGTCACTGGCCCCACTGGTAGCGGAAAGACCACGACTCTGTACGCTTGTTTGTCGGAAATTAAGTCTCCTGAACTAAACATTCTTACTGCGGAAGATCCTGTGGAGTATCAGCTCGATGGTATTTCTCAAGTGCAGGTCAATAGCAAAATTGACTTTACGTTCGCTTCTGCGCTTCGTTCGTTCTTACGTCATGACCCCGATGTGGTAATGGTGGGGGAGATTCGGGATAAGGAAACTGCTGAAATTGCAATTACGGCTTCATTGACCGGTCACTTTGTCTTCTCGACCATCCATACTAACGATGCTGCTGGCGGAGTAACCCGGCTCGTGGATATGGGCATCGAGCCGTTCCTCGTGGCGTCATCTTTAGTTGGTTTATTGGCGCAACGGCTCGTTCGTCGTCCTTGCTACGATTGTTGCGAAGAAGTAGTTCCCGATACGGAAATTTTGGAAGAACTCGGTCTCGATCCGGAGCGTTTTCTTCGCGGAGAAATCAAGCCTCCCAACGTGATTGGAATGCGCCCCGTAACTCCTGGAAAAGTATTGCGAGCGGTGGGGTGTAAAGCTTGCCAGAACTTAGGGTACCGCGGCCGAACCGGCATCTATGAGCTTTTGCTCATTGACGACCCTGTAAGAAAACTCACTCTTGAAAAATCTGATGCCACGGCACTTAAACAATCAGGAATGCAACGAGGCATGATCACGCTCCGCATGGACGGTGCGCGCAAAGTGATGCAAGGGTTAACCACCCCTGAAGAAGTACTACTCGTAACCGCTGAGCGAGAGGAAATGCACTAGTGCCGATGTATGCCTATAAAGGCGTCAACGCCAAAGGGAAAAAGGTAAGCGGTCTCTTCGACGCCGAGTCTCCCAAAGCACTTCGGCAAACCATGCGCAAAGACGGTGTTACCGTTTTGGAGCAGCGTGTGACGAAGAGTGGCAAGAAGGAAAGCGGCGGCAAAGGACTCAATAGAGAATTTCAAATCGCTGAGTCTCTTGGCATTGGTGGCGTCAGCAAACAAGATATTGCTCTTTTTTGCCGTCAACTGGGCACCATGCTCCGCGCTGGAACGCCCCTTGCCGAAGCTCTGACAATTCAGTTCGAACAATCTGAAAAGCCACAACTCCAATCGATCGTCGGAGAAGTTCGGACCGCGGTTAACGAAGGTACGTCATTGGCAAATGCGGTTCGCGCCCATCCTAAAGTATTCGATCATCTGTTTGTTTCGATGATCAGTTCGGGGGAGCAAGCTGGAAACCTCGAAGAAGTTTTGATTCGCATCGCTGAATTTACTGAATCCAGCGTCAAAATGAAATCAAAGATTATTGGTGCAATGATTTATCCAGTGATTATGATGGCGGTTGGCGGGCTGGTGGTTGTCTACCTGTTAACCAATGGCATACCTAAGATTGCAAAGATTTTTGAGACAAGAGATGTCGAGCTTCCTCCGCTGACTAAGTTCTTAATTGGTCTTTCTGACCTGGTCATTGGCTATTGGTGGCTAATGATCATTCTTTTTGTGGGGAGCATCGTTGGTTTTGTCATGTGGAAACGCACGGAAGACGGAAAGAAAACCTGGGACCGTTGGATTCTAAAGATAAAAGGAATCGGTTCTCTCGCAAGAAAAATTGCGGTAGCTCGCTTCGCACGCACGCTTGGTACAATGCTCAAGTCTGGCGTTTCGATTCTCGCCGCGATGGAAACGGCGAGAGATGTGATGGGCAATCATGTACTTATGTCATCAATTGATGTGGCTCGAGAAGACGTGCAACAAGGGGACTCGCTTTCCAATGCCCTGAAGAAAACGGGGGAATTCCCGGGTGGTCTTTTGCATATGATTAAGGTTGGCGAGCGTACTGGCGACTTGGATGGCATGCTGCTGCATGTTGCCGACGAAATGGAAAGTGACATTGATACTCGCCTTGAGCGTTTGACGGCTGTGATTGGTCCGTTGATGCTTATTTTGATGGCGGGATTCGTAGTAATGGTGGTTGTTTCGGTACTTGGACCGATGCAAGAAATTCAACAAGCAATGAGGAGATAGAGAAATGAATAGTAAATTAAGAAACACACGCGTTGGGCAAACAGGAATGACCTTGCTCGAAATTATCATCGTAATGGCGCTGCTAACTGGGATTATCGTTGCGATTTTCTCGTTTGTGGGGGGCCAGGCAGATCAGGCTGATATCGATATCACTGGAAACAAACAACAGAAACTGCAAAGTCAGCATCTTGTTTGGAAGCGAAAGAATATTGGAAAGAAGTGCCCAGGAAATATTCGTGACCTTGCAAATGGTAGAAAGAAAGACAAAGACGAGCAAGTGACGGACTCTTGGGGCAACGAAATGAAAATCGAATGTTCTGCCGGAAAGATCTCAATAATCTCCGGTGGCCCAGACGAAAAATTTGGTACCGAGGACGATATTAAGACTGAGTTCTAAGATGGCGCAGCGCGGAGTCACTCTACTTGAGATAATCATTGTGCTGGCAATCATGTCGGCGATTATTGTCACAGTTACTTCTTGGGGAGATCCTGACTATTTAGGAGACTCAACCAACGAAGTGAGTCTTGTGATAGCAGAGGGACAACTGCGTGCGCTTGAAACTGGAAATCACCATCGGGTAGTCATTGACTTAGACGAAGGTGTCGTTGAAGTCGAAGAATGTCAAAGTCCTCCTAGCTTCGGTAGCAAATATCAAAGAAGCATCAAAGATCGGAAAGTGCGGAAGCGAGAGAACACCGAGGATGAGGCTCAGTCTACGGAAGAAGTGCTGCAGAATAAGAACATTCCAGCAGCTTTCATGATGGGGCTCGAGCCGGAAAAGGCCGCCAAGGCTGCAGAAGTGCTTGCTGGTAAAGACTCCGGGCCGAACATGCAGTGTGGGCTTGCGTTGAATAACCGAAATTTTTCGCTCGGAATGCGTGGAGGTGACAAAAAGGAAAAGCAAAGTGAAGCTGACGGTGGTGGTGGTCAAGCGATTCGCTACAAGCTTCCAGAGCAAGTGAAGTTCTCCGCGGTGTACACCCGCGGAGAAACTGCTCTTGTTAAGGACGGACAGGCGCGTCTTCATATTTTTCCCCTCGGCAGCATGCAGCGTGGAATTGTAGAGTTGGCGCTCAAGGAAGATGAAACGGAGATTATGATGGTGACGTCCCATGGCCTGAACGGCAAAGTAGAGTGGCAACGTAAGCACGACAATCCCGAAGATTTTGTTCAGCTTGATCCTAGCGGTGAGCGGGAGGATGAGCGATGAAATTGCGAACGCAAGTCGGGATGACGCTGCTTGAAATTCTCATTGCGATGGGAATTGCCATCGGTACTGTCACTATGATTATTTCGATCAACGCCGCCGCTACAGAGGAATCGGTTTACTCTGAGCGTAGTACCGCCGCTGTCCCACTGGCTCGCTTCAAAGTAAACGAAATCGAAGCCAAACTCCTTAGGGACGGTTTTGAAGATGGTACCCAAAACGAAAGTGGGGATTTCGACGACGAAGGATGGCCTACGATCAAGTGGGAAGCAGAGATTCAAGCGGTAGAAGAATTTGATGCCGCAGCGTTAGCCGATATCAATAATCGCTGTTTGGGTGGAATGCTGGATATTGCCGAAGAGCAGAGCGGTGAAGAAGTTGACGACACGGCGCGCTCGCAAGCCGAGTCAAGAGCCACCCAAGCGGCCATGCAGTTTATGCCACTGGTTCAGGGGATTTTCGAAAAGAGCCTGCGAAAGATTAAGCTGACCGTATACTGGAACAACTTCGGAGGTGTTCCTAAAAATGCAGAAGAAGCCGACGAAGACTTTACCGTAGAACTCTACATTTTTAACGCCGTTGCGTTTCAAGACTCAATTACGCCACTAAAGGCAATGTTGGGAGTGAAATGATCCGGCAATCTGGCATGACGATGATCGAGATTTTGCTCTCGATGGCAGCATTCTCTCTGGTGATGTTTGGCCTGCTTTCAATTTTTAACTCGACCATCGATATTCAAGAGACCGTCGGGCTAGGGCACCAACGAGACCAACAAATCAGGGTGGCAATGGCGGTAGTGACTCGCGATCTTCGCCATGCGTATATTTCTGCTCATTCAGAGGAGGGCCAAGATCAAACATCCTTGTCCGCGGAGAGCCGTAGGACGTTGTTTAAGGGAGAAGACGATAGTCCTGTGGGAGAGTTGCGATTTAGTTCGATGTCTCATCAGTCATTCTATGCCAATGCTAGTGAGTCAGAACTAACGTTGGTCACTTACGAAGCACTACGTGACAAGGAATCGGACCGGACTAATCTGATTCGTAGGGAGCTGCGTCGATTGCCTGATCGGCAACACCGATGGAAAAAAGTACCGCAGCGAGTAGATGTCCTACTGGAATCAGTCTCTGGGCTTGAGTTTCGCTACTTTGATCTTGAGGCTGACGATTGGAAGAAAAGTTGGGACTCTTCTAGTGAGTCTCAGCGCAACCGCTTGCCGCAGTGGGTTGAAGTTAAGCTGGAAGTTCCTAATCCGTACCAAGAAAATAAAACGATCGAGTACGTTACTCGCGTAAAAATCCCTATGACAACACGATTGGAGTTTCGATGATGCTATTGCTCAAAAAGAAGCAAGGAGAGCGTGGAATTGCTATCATTGTGGTGCTTCTAATCATGGCGGCGGCGTGGACCATGTGTCTGTTTTTCTTTCGCGCTACGATAGTAGACTCCTACGTCGCCCATAGCCACGCCGACAGGTTGCGTGCCGAGTTTCTTGCGCGTTCGTCCATGGCAATTGCGGAGTCGCAAATCCGGTTGCAGATGACACTTGTTGACACGAGTCCGAAAGTTCAAGAAATGATCAACTCGGATAGCATCCTGGATTATAGCGACCAGGTAATGTGCCTCTTTTCCGCGAGCGTGGAAGAGAAGAACGACTTAGGAGGCGGCATCAAAGGTCTAATGGCTTCTAGTGGCGAAATGGCCGCTCCCATCGTCGGATTCGATGGAAAGATAAATCTGAACTGTGCTGGAAAGCCCAACAAAAATCAGCGCAAAGCGCTGCATGACTCTCTGCAGTCGCTCATGGCTCACACTGCCTACGACGAGTTTTTTCAGAGCGAAGACGCCAGCGGCTGGCGACGTGATCGTCAGAAGCAAGTGGAGGCAATTATCGATTACGTCGATCCTGATACTACTCAGTACGGCGCCGATGGCGTAGCGGAGCAGTACGGCTATGGCAACCTCAAAGACTCTTACTCCGCTCACAATAACTACTTGGATACGGTCGACGAAGCAAGAATGATACGTGGCGTTGACGATAAGTTTTGGGCACTTTTTGGCGATGAATTTACGGTCTACGGTGATTGTAAGGTCAATATCGGCTCTGTGGAGAGTGTAAAAATGATCGCAGGACTAATTCTGTATTCGGCTAAGAATCCTGAAGATCCTGTTCTTCGCGACCAGGTTAAATTTTGGCAGTTAGCCGGGGCGGTGCAAGAAGTTTTAGGGATGCCTGCTGCCTCAAGAAAGCTCCAAGATTTCATTGATACCGTAAAAGATCCACAAGGCTTGGAAGCAATGCAAGCGTTGGGAGAAGGTGCAGCTCAGATGATAGAAGAAGCGAATATTGAGCCAGTCGAAGGCATCGAATTAGACATTGCTAAATTGAGGCAAGTAGCGAACGAGGATCCTCGAAGAATCTATAAGGTAGTTGGAGAAGGAACTGCTCCCACATTCATTACCTACGATGACGAAGGTCACGTTGATAACGTTCAAAGCATGAAGTGGCGTATTACTGGTATCTGGGATGCCAAACGTCCGGGAAATCCAGTCGGTGGCTGGGTGTATTGGCGAGAGGAATAAGAAATGAGTATTGGAATAGATATTAGCCCGAGTGAAGTGACTCTCGCTTTTGACGGCAAAGTGGTGACAGCTCCCTATTCTGGAGATTTTACAGACGCCCTTCGGTTTGCAGTGCAGGAGCACGGATTAAGTGGTCAGGCTGCGATTGTGATTGTGCGAGCGTCGCAGAGCTTTTCTCGCGTATTGACGTTGGAGCACGTGCCAACGAAGAAAGCCATTCTTGACCAAGTCGTCGGAAGTGAACTCGAGGCCCATCTGCCATTGGATCTTGAGGACCTTGCGATTTCTTATTCGCCACTTCCAGCAGAAGAAGGGGAGGAGGTTGGCGCTTTCCTCACCACAGCTGTCCCCATCGAAAAAGGTAGCGAGATCGTGAGGCAAGTGGAACTTGCGGGGTTGACCGTAAAAAGAGTAGTGAGTTTTCCGGGAGCTGCAGCGACCCTCATTGGACAGGTCAAGGAAACCTCCGGCCGAGCTCGAGTCGCCGATACGATAGCTTTAGTCGACGTAGGACGAGAAGTTACTGAGCTTTGCGTGAGCCACCAAGATGCCCCGATCTATGCACGATCGATTCAGCGAGGTACTAGCGATTTGTCCTCAGCAATTCAACGGACTTGGAATTGCGACGTGGTTCAAGCGGAAGAGCTTATGAATCGATACGGCGCGGTTGCTAATGTAGATGATGAGTTTGCCGCCCGTTACAACCAAGTAGTTGGCAGTGAGCTCTTTGCTATGCAGCGAGACTTAGGAAGGGCACTTCAAGCCACTGTGGAGGCCTCGCACAAAAAAGTTGATTTAGTGGTGCTTGGTGGCAGTGCTTCGTCTCTTCCGGGAGTCGCAAGCTGGTTCGAAAGCAAGCTTGGAATGCCGGTGGTTGCTGCCAGCGAGTTAGGTGTGGGAGATGCGTTTTTAGCCGAGGCGGCCTCTGCTTATGCTGCCAACCGTCGAAGAGATTTTGACTTAAAGTTAGGACAAGCATCTAGCTCAGAGTTAGCGCATTTGTTCCAGCCTGCGTTGCGAATCGCATTGGCGCTAGGAATCGTCTCGATGTTTGGAGTCTTGGCGCTTCTTGCCTCTGTTTATTCGCAACGAGAAGAAACCGCTGCGCTGCGGGCAAAGGTCGCTGCAGAGTCCACAAGACTATACGGAGGCCCCTTAGATCCATCACAAATTGATGCCATTGACAACGAAGATGATACTTCGGTCTCGCTGTTGCCCGACTTAAGTGCCTACGACGTATTGTTGTCGGTAAGTGCGGCGCTGCCCAAACCAAAAGATGTTTCGGTGGAGGTCGACAAAATATCGATCGATGAAACGCAAGTCGTTATTGATTTGCGAGCAAAGAGTTCAGAAGAAATCGTAATGGTCGAAAAATCTCTCAAGAACATCGGTTGTTTAAAGCTTCGTACGAAGGGCGATGAACGCTTGGTAGCCAACGAGATGACAAAAGCCAGTCTGACCTACGATGCTGCCTGTTGGAGGAAAGATAATGAATAAGGTCAAAGAGTGGTTTTCTGGGATTACAACTCGCGAACAAATTATCGTGATTGGACTTTCTATGGCATTGGTTGTCGGCTGTACGCTCGTCGGTGCTTATTCGGTGCTAAAAAAGAAAAGTAAACTCGAGTCAGAGGAGGCGGAGCTGCGTAGTGCGTTGGTGGTAATGGCTCTTCACCGACAGGAAGGACCTCCGCTCGCTGATACCAGTCAAGTGGAAATACCTGAAGAAGCGCCGCAACTAACGACTCTTCTTGACGATGCCGCAAAAAAGGCCAGTAGTGGTTTCGCAGAAGAAGAGAAGATTCAGATTCCTCGCAAGAAAACGTTAGATGGAAGCAAAGAGGGCGACATTCAAGAGACTTTGATGCAGACCGATTTGTCGAGTATCAAACTTGCGAAAGTGATGAGGTTTCTAGAGGAAATAGAAAAACAGTCTGACGTTGTAAAAATAAAAGAGCTCGAGATGCGTAGAGACCTGAGAGATAAAGAAAAGTCAAACGTACGTTTGGTTGTTAGCGGCTTTTCAAAAGTGGTTGAGAAAGAAGAGGAATAGTGACCGAACGACAAGAAAAGTTGCTTCGAAGAGTCGGCTTCCCAGTCTTGGCTGTAGTTGCATTTATTTACGCTTTGCATCTGTCATTTCCATACGAGCGACTGATCAATGGCGCACTCGCCAACAGTAGCGTATCGCTAGACTACGATGATGTCTCCGCGTGTTTCATTCCTGGTTGCGTACGCTTAGAGAACCCCACTGCGAGCTGGAGTAGTGGAGAAGTTTCCGCGGAAGAGTTAACGGTCAATGTCTCAATCATGCGCGGGTTGTTTTCAGGATTCTCTACGTTAGCTGGCGATGTTGATATGGACTTTGGTGATGGAGTTATCGAGACCGAGTTTAAGATCGATGGTAAAGGAACCTCCAAGTTGTCTGTGGAAACGAATAAGCTTGAGACAAGCAAAGTTCCCAACGTAGAAAAGGTAATGGGCATTCCACTTGCAGGGCCACTGGATGCGAATATTCAACTTAGTTTTCCGAGTAAGAAAGGTCGCGTTCTTTGGGAGCGTCCTACCGGGAAAGTGAAGTTGCGTTGCAAAGACTGTGAAATGGGAGATGGTGTTGAAACCGTTGAATTCGCAATGAGCCCAAAAGCCGATGCTGAAGTAGTAAAAATGGAAGTCCCCCGGTTGGAGCTTGGAGACTTTGGTGGGGAATTAGATGTTAAAAACGGAACGATAACTTTTAACGACTTTGGAAGTCAGTCACCAGATGGGGAGTTGTCGGTTAATGGTACCCTAAAGCTTGCCAAGAAAAGTAAGGCCTGGGACTTTGATCAATGCTGGAAGTTCAGCGTGTCGGAGAAGGTAAAGGAATTCGTTGTTGAGGGGGGCGAAGGAGAAGAAGCTCAAAAGGTTGGCGAAATTTTCTACCGTGCAGTTAACGGCTATCCGAAGCAATCTGACAGCAAAGTCCATATGAAATGGTTTGGCAAACTAGGTAATCGGAGAAGTCGAAGAATTCGTTTGCCCGACAGACCGTGCGAACTTGGCAAAAAGAAGAAGCCACCACGGAAAAACCGTACGATTCGCAAGCCAAAGTCGTCCAAAAGTTCGTCCTCTAAGTCCACAAGCTCTGAGTCTTCTAAAACGTCTTCTTCGTCGAGCTCTACGAACTCGAAGGGGAAAATAGCCGATGAACTCAGACCACGACGTGGCCCGGACGTCAATCGTCGCAATCGGGACGAACGAGCTGATGATAGAGAAGAGGTTGGAGATTATATCGACGACGGAAGATCTGATGATATCCGCGGCGATGATGATCGAGATAGAGACGATCGGGATGTCGAGTTTCCTTCTGAGCAGGACGGTGATGGGGAGCCGCTTCCGCCGATTATTGATTAGGGCGCGTGATGCAAAAACGTTTTGCCCGGTCGGCAAAAGTTGAGCTTGGCATGCCAATCGACTTTGCCGCCGCCCTCATGTTCCAGTTGTTTTCATGTAGTGCTTGGGTCATTCGGTCGCGTATCATCTTTTGAATCGTAGAGAGTGAGTCATTCTGGTGTGTGGCGTTTGTCCAAATAAACTTCATCGATAGTTCACCGGGCCCTTCCATAGCCATAGCACGAATAATGTTTCCGCGTAGCTCTCGGACGTTACCGGGCCAGAGCGCTTGCTTCATTCTCGACATTGCATGTGGTGAGAACCAGCACTTGCCATAGTGATGTTCATTGGCTCGTAAGAAGTGCTCTGCCAGTTCTTCTATATCTTCGAGTCGATGACGTAGCGGAGGTACTTTGATAATGAAGGTACCAACTCTATAGAAGAGGTCTTCACGTATTGACGAAAATGAGTCTTCTGTTGGAATTTTGTTGGTGGCTGCAATAACCCTAAAATCAATTTTTTTACCTAGTGTAGACCCTACTGGACGAACGACGCCGGTTTCTAGGACTCGAAGTAGATAGGGCTGCAAATGTATTGGCATCTCGCCAAGTTCATCAAGAAATATGGTGCCTTTGTTCGATTGTTGAAACAGTCCGGTCCGGTGGGAGCTAGCTCCTGTGAAAGATCCTTTCTCCGCGCCAAAGAGTTCGCTAGCAACTAGCGCCTCAGGAAGAGCTCCACAGTTCACGGGAACAAAGGGGGCGTGTTTTCGTTTGGACAAGGCGTGAATGCTTTGGGCGACCAACTCTTTACCACTTCCTGTCTCGCCAAGAATTAAAACGGAGCAGTGACTTGAAGCCGCATGAGTGATTAGTCTCGCTACCTCTTGCATCGCTCGGGAGGAACCAATCAGTTGTGTTTTAGGTTGCGTTAGTTCCTGACCTGACATTACTTGCAATGTCTTTGAACCTAAGGAAATCTTGTCTCCAACTTTGAGTTGTGCGGTTTGAACCATAACTCCATTTACGACTATCTGATTACGCGCGCACTTTTCAGTAATTTGATGTCCCGACGAGGTAGCTCGAATGTCACAATGGAGGGCCGAGAGCGTTTCATCGCTTAAGCAAATGTCCGCAGCGCGGCTGTTTCCAACAACCTGTACTCCAGATGACTTTAATGGAAAGCGCTGTCCGGTCCTAATGTCTACTAGTGCGTTGCCTCGAGAGGTCACAGTTCGTTTGGGCTGTAAGGTTTTTCGTTTTGCACTCACGCAAGGCATTCGAACCGACAGCGCAAGAGTTGCTAAGGCCCCATGCCCACCCATTCAAAGCCTTCGCTAGAACGCTCCTTTTTCCATATCGGAGCATTCTTTTTCAGTTCCTCAATCAGCTGTCGGGCCGCGGCAAATGATTCTGCCCGGTGCGGAGAGGCAGCACAGACGATGACCGCAATATCTCCGATAGTTAGCGAACCTATGCGATGCTCTATCGCAACGCGGCAAGGTGCATGGGATTGTTCTGCGTCACTTGCTATCTTTCGCAGTACTTTCTCTACCATGCCGCGGTACGCCGTGTACTGTAGTTGAGAGACGTCGCGGCCTTGACTGTGGTTTCGAACCACTCCAACGAATATACAGATTCCTCCGAACTGTGGTGACTTTACCTTTGAAAGGCACCGGTCAATGGAAAGAGGCTCGCTGAGAAGTGCGACGTAGCTGTCTTGCCCTCCGCTTACCGGTGGGATCAGCGCCACTTCGTCTCCGTCGGAGAGAGGATGGGAAGAGTCTACAAATTCCTGATTGACGGCGATTCGACAACGTTGGCAAATCTTGTCCAGCGACGTCTGCTGAGTCGATACAAACTTTGCAACATCTCCTGCGGTTTGCTGCTCGAAGTTGATTACGTCGTAATCTTTACCCAATCGCTGCCTAAGTATCGCGAAGTATAGGACTTTGATGCTCATCTGCCTTATCCTCGGATCAATGGGTGGAAAGAGCAAGTCTCCGGTGGCACACGAAACTTTCGAGCCGATTTATCAAGCGATTCGTGAGATTCCACAAGGGCGTATCGCAACGTACAGTGATGTTGGACTCGTTTGCGGTTATCCCAGAGGCGGGCGAGTCGTTGCCAGAGCGCTGAGGGTTAGTACCAAAGAGCACCTACTTCCCTGGTATCGCGTCATGGGAAAGTCCTCTGGGAGTTGGGCCCATATCGCAATTCGCAGTCCTGGTCTGGCTTCGATTCAAAGACAAATGCTTGAATCGGAGGGGGTAGTGTTTAGTAGAAATGGGAAAGTTTCACTGAAGCAGTTTGGTCTTCTTCAACTACTCTGACTGCATCAGAGCTCTTGACTTTTTTTTCTTTCTGCCAACGTCGAGGTATGGGTTTCAAGGTGAAAGTTAAATCTAATGAGTTGTGGGCGAAGTATACGTTCAAAGAGATTTATCCACACTATGTATCAAAAGTGGAACGCAAAGGGCGAACAAAGACGGAGCTATCGCAAGTCATAGAATGGTTGACTGGTTACAACGAAAAAACTGTCTCAAAGTTGTGCGCAGAAGAAGTAACGCTGGAGACATTTTTCGAACGAGCTACGATTCATCCTAACGCTCACCTAATTACTGGTAGCATATGCGGCTATCGTGTGGAGGACATAATAGACCGATTGACTCAACACGTACGTTACCTCGACAAGTTGGTAGACGAGTTGGCTCGTGGCCGCGTGCTAGAGAAAATTATGAGACAGTAGCGCCAGTTATTGCCCAGTATTTATTTTTACGTCTACTGGCTTGTCTGAGTTCGCTAGAACTTCGACTGTGTCTCCTACCATTGTGCTGACGCCACCTGTTACCTCCACGGTCACAGATTTTCCGTGAGGGGTGTCTATGATTGTTGGAGCAGCGACTTGTGGGTTGGGCTGAAAGGTCAATTGGTATTGTCCTGTGTCCCAACGGTACGACTGCGTCGTTGGCACACCCGCAACCGCCCTTGCATTTGGGCGGGTCAATGCTTCCACGAGGTTCCCTTTGGCGGCACCAGATTCATCGACTACGCTAAAGGTATCGTCGCCGGGGAAGTAAGCCCATGCCAGGCCACCGACGAGTCGCTCCAGTTGCGACTGTTGATGGTGGTTGATGTAAAGCTCAGTTTCGCTAAGGAAGCTACTGTCTGCACCGTATTCTGCCGCAATGAATGGAGCGTTCATGCTGTCAGCTTCTTCCTGAGCCAAACGGTAGTCACGGTCGATGGCTCGTTGATTCCCATCGTAGGCTTCGCCAGCAAAGCCACTCACGACCGCGTACAGATGAGGAGAGTAAATTACATTTTCACCTATCGGTTGAACGTAGCCATCAATACCTAGGTTACGAATGACGTGGGGGGAGTAAAACATGGTGGCATGCGGCATCGTATTTCGCATTTGTTTGAGAATCTTCTCGTAGAAGGGATGAAGAATCTCCGTGGCGAAAAACTCATTTTCGTAGCAGCTGACGCCATTGGGCTCGTTGAAAAAGTCGAAACCAACAACGGTTTTATCATCTTTGAAGTGGTCAAAAACCGCTTGCCATGCTGAAAAGAAATGCTGTTGAAGCGGCACTCCGTCTGGCGCCATTTTGTTTTCCCATAAGTCGCAGTGAGCTTCGATGCTGCCGATCTCACTATTTTCGTGGGGAAACGCGTCACAAGTCCAAAGGGGAGCTCCCACACCATTATCGAAGCACGGGGACCATAGGTACTGGTGCATTTCGATGACCACCATGATTCCTGCATCTCTGGCCCAATCGACGACCGGTTGTACCTGCTCTGTAAAGTAGGACGTATCGATTTCTCCGATGGTTGGTTCGATGTACCTCCATGCCACCGGTAAACGGATGGTGTTGTGTCCCCAGCTTGCAATCCTGTCAAGGTCGGAGGCAAGCGGCCCTCGCGGCTCTCCGATGAAGTCGCCGAACTCTAAACCGGAGAAGTTCATTCCCTGAATCAGGACGATGCGGCCTTCACTGTCTCGTACCCACTTTCCATCCGTAGTGATGGTACGTTCCGCTTTCACTAGTGGAATAATTTCTTCTCCACCGCATCCGAGTAGCACTGCGAGTAAGACGTAATGCTTCACGAGAAAAATACCTCTGAGGCTGGAGTTGACTTGTACTGGCGGTCCAAAATTTCAAACCTTTCAATGGGGACTTCCGCAGGATGGGCATGACCGCAAGCCGCACTGAGTCGAAGAATCTCTTTACGCAAGTTGATCAGGTAGTTCGCGCACTTTACCGATTTTTCTGACGGATCTAAACCGCGTACCCTCCACGCAGAGTGCGTTGCGATGCCTGCGGGACATTTACCAGTGTGGCAATGCTGGGCTTGAATGCAACCGATGGCGAGCATTGGTTCCCTAGCCACCCCAATCATATCGCAGCCCAGGGCCATCGCTAACAGAGCATCCTGAGGAAAGCCCAACTTGCCTGACCCCATAAATACCACGTTTTTGTCCATGTCGTGCTTTCTGAATGCTTCGACTACCCGAGGAAACCCAACCTTAAACGGCAGGGATACGTGATCTGAGAAAGGTAAAGGAGCAGCTCCGGTTCCTCCTTCTCCTCCGTCAACGGCAATGAAATCTGGCCCAATTTTTTGCTCGGACATTTTTTTGGCAAGTTCTTCCCAGAACGGGGTATCACCGACCGCAGATTTGATTCCCACCGGTAGTCCGGTGGCGTCCGCAATAGATTCAATGAACGCGAGCATTTCATCATGGTTCGAGAACGCCGTGTGATGGGAAGGGCTGATGCAACTCTTGCCAATTGGAATGCCTCTAATCTTGGCAATGGTGGGGGTCACTTTTTTGCCAGGTAACACCCCCCCGAGTCCAGGTTTGGCACCCTGGGATAGTTTTACCTCAATGGCACGGACGTTATATTCCTCGCATACGGCGACAAGTCTATCGAGACTGAATGTCCCATCCTCGTTGCGACATCCGTAGTAACCAGTTCCTACTTGCCAAATAAGGTCGGCTCCGTGTCCGTGATGGGGCGAGACGCCACCTTCGCCAGTGTTGTGAGCAGCCGATGCAATTTGGCAACCTCGGTTCATTGCTTCCACTGCCGTTTTTCCAAGAGAGCCGTAGCTCATCCCGGATATGAAAACAGTAGAGTCGGGCGTAAATGGTTTCTTTCGGTTTCTCCAACCGCCTAGTGTTTTCTTGCAAGGGATCAAGTAGTCTGGATTGTCGCGTGGCTCGTCTAACGGAAATGCCGACTGTTTGATGACCAAGTGGTTCGTTGGCTCTTCGATGTTTAGATCGGTACCAAAACCAAAATAGGTATTACCTTTCGCTGCAGAATTGTATACCCATCGTCTTTGGTCGCGAGAGAAAGGCCGTTCCTCGTTGTTGGCGGCAACGATGTACTGTCTAAGCTCTGGACCAAAAGAGGAAAGTACGTGCCTGAAGTGCCCTACGATAGGATACACTCGGAGAATGGGATCTTTCGTTTGAAAGATGTCGTACAGAAACACGAGTAGTAGCAGAGAAGCGACGACCAATAAGATGATGAGCCACATGTCGCGAGCCTAGCGCAAAAAACGTCTTTGGTGGGGACGGGGCAATTCAATTGCTACTTTTTTAGAACTCTGCAAGTCGCGGAGCACGCGGGAATGGAATGACGTCACGAATGTTATCGATCCCTGTGGCGTATTGAATGGCTCGTTCGAATCCTAAACCAAACCCTGCATGAGGCACGGTGCCGTATTTTCTAAGGTCGCGGTACCACCAGTAGTCTTCCTTCGGTAGTTTCATTTCTTCCAGACGGGCGTCGAGAACGTCAAGCCGGTCTTCCCTTTGACTTCCACCGATTATTTCACCGATTCCTGGAGCTAAGACGTCCATTGCCGCAACCGTTTTGTTGTCGTCATTTAGCCGCATGTAGAACGCTTTTATGTCCTTGGGATAATTAATCACTGCCACCGGTTTACCAATAAGCTCTTCGGTCAAATATCGTTCGTGTTCGGATTGCAGATCGATTCCCCAGGTCACCGGAAATTCGAACTTCTTTTTGGCTTTTTGCAGCTGAGTGACGGCGTCGGTATACTCGATACGCTCAAACGGAGAGTCGATTAGGTTTTGCAGTCTACCTACAACTCCCTTGGAGACAAACTTATTGAAAAATTCCATGTCTTCCGGATTCCGCTCAAGCAGTGCCGAGTAGATGTACTTAAGGAATTTTTCAGCAAGGTCTACATCAGTACTCAGATCTGCAAATGCAATTTCTGGCTCGACCATCCAGAACTCTGCGAGGTGCCTTCTGGTGTTAGAGTTTTCTGCCCGAAACGTAGGACCGAACGTGTAGACGTTACTCATGGCCAAGCAGTAGGCCTCGACGTTTAATTGGCCGGATACTGTAAGGTGAGCTTCTTTGCCGAAGAAGTCGTTGGTGTAGTCAATCGCTCCCTTGTCATTCACCGGCAAGTTTTGCAAATCAAGCGTAGAAACTCTAAACATCTCTCCCGCACCTTCGCAGTCGTTAGCAGTGATGATAGGAGTGTGAATCCAATAGAAATGGTTCTTCTGAAAGAACTCGTGGATGGCGAAGGCCAAGGTATGTCGAACCCGGGTGACCGCCCCAATCAAATTGGTCCTTGGTCGAAGATGAGCCATCTCCCTCAGGTATTCCATGGAGTGGCGCTTTGGTTGCATTGGATACTTCTCGGGGTCGGCTACCAGTCCGATGACTTCGACTTCTTCCGCTTTTAGCTCGACGCTTTGCCCTTTGCCTTTTGACTCTACGATGCTGCCGTGAACCCGTAAAGATGCGCCAGATGTGAGCTTTTTGATATCCTCGCGTGAGGCCAGGGCGCCTTCGCATACCACCTGAATCGGAGTGACACTGCTTCCATCAAGCAGGTTGATGAAGCAAAGCTCGGCGTTGGAGTGCCGGATGGTCCGGACCCAACCTTGTACCATCGCGGCATCGCCGATAGGAAATTGGCCTCGTAAGATGTCGATTGATCGCGCCATAAACCCTAGCTAACATGCCTTTTGCAGCGTCGCCAGCGTCGGATGTTTCATTAGCACTTGCATTGTAAGTAAGTAGTCACCTACCATGGGATGTGGCGCGGTTGAACAACGAGGCAAGACGGCAGCAAATAATTGAAGCCTGCATGCCACTTTTTGCATCCAACGCAGCGGGAGAAGTGACCACAAAGGACATGGCAAACGCCGCAGGCGTATCAGAAGCACTACTTTACCGGCACTTCGCAGGGAAAGAGGAACTCTATCATGCCATCCTGCACGAATGCGTCAGCCAGTCCACGGCCACCGTGGAACTACTGTCAGAGCTACCAGACAGCACTGAAACGTTAATTCTATGCGTTTACGCCTTGATGTGGAAAATTCAAACGGGCGCCAAAGAGCCTGAAGTGGCGATGGTACACCGCATACTTCAGCGCTCCATCATGGACGATGGCCAGTTTGCCAAGCTGTTCATCGCCAAAACCTCGGCCCCATGGGTCGAAAAGATGCGACGTTGCGTCATGGGCGCGGCAGCTCAAGGTGATCTTGTCGGGAGTGAAGACGACGCAGAATTGGCCATTTGGCTGGCTCACCACGCTTCTGTAACCGTGCTGACCTACAGGCTGGCTCCTACCGAAGTCATGTCCTACGGCATGACTGATGAGAAACTTTTGGAACGTTCGGTGAGGGTCATGCTTCGAGCGGTGGGGGTTAAAGAAGCGCTTATTGAAGCGAATTACAAACCCAAAACGTTCTCAGCATTGATTGCTCACGCAAAGTCTTGACAACCAAACCTGAGTAAGTGAGTATTCACTTATGAGATTTCTTACAGGTTTGTTATTTCTGTCTTTTGCCTCCGGTGCATCCGCGGATGCGGCCAGTGAGGGCCTTGCCATTGCGAAAAAGAATGCGAAAGCCAATGATGGATACATCGGAGAATCCTCCACCATGGAAATGATTCTTTATAACGCGCAGGGCGCAAAGAACTCCCGCAAGATGAAGTCTCGAGTAAAAGAGACAAAGAAAGACGGGGATAAATCTATCGTCACGTTCCTTTCGCCTGCGGATGTAAAAGGGACGAAGCTTCTGACATGGACGAAGAAACGTGGCGACGACAAGCAGTGGATGTACCTTCCCGCCTTTAAGCGTACCAAGCGCATTGCCGCGAGAAACAAAAGTGGTTCTTTCATGGGAAGTGAATTCGCGTACGAAGACTTGGGGTCTCAAGAAGTTGAGAAATACAAGTTCAAACTACTTTCCGAGGAGAAATTCGGTGGTAGGGCCGTGTGGAAAATGGAGCGGATTCCGAAAGACAAACGTTCCGGCTACAGTAAACAAATCATGTGGATCGATAAAGCGTATCATGGTCCTCTTCAAATCGACTACTACGATCGTAAGGGTGCAAAGTTAAAGACAGCAAAGTTTACGAACTACAAAAAGTTTGGAAAACATTGGCGAGTCGGCAAGATCGATATATCTAACCACCAAACGCGAAAACGCTCGGTGATCAGCTGGTCGAAACGAACACTTGGTAAGTCGATTGATGATGAGGTGTTTGATGCCGACGAACTTGATCAGTAGTTTAATAGTTGTCGCATTATCTGTCGCTTCTCACGCGGACTCCTTTTCCAGCGAAGGAGAGCTCACATTGGAGGGACGTGGTTTTCTGCCCGATGTGAGCAGTGTAGATAATTTCAACGTCAGTCTCGCTGGCAGGCTAAAAGCGACTTACAAGAACAAGCCGTGGAGGGCCAATTTTTCTCTGTTTGGCCGAGCTGACGCTCGAGATGATGAGCGCTCAGCGATGTTTGTCGAAGAGGCTTGGGTTCAGTACAAAAAAAAGAAGCTCCGTATCGTCGCAGGTTACGACACGCGTAATTGGAGTGCGCTTGAGGTGTTTCATCCTGTCGATGTAATCAACGCTCGTTTTCTTGATGGCGACATTCAGTACCCTGAGAAGATAGGTGAACTAATGGTGAGCGCGCGACTGAAGTTTGGTGAAGGAAGTATTGAAGCGATGGCTATGCCTGTTTTCACCGAGCCTATTTTTCCAAGTCAACGGTCACGTTTTCGTTTTGCTCCGCCCGGAGTCGGACTCCCCGAGGCTTGGCATACGGACATGGATGGAAAGCGTACTGATAGTAACTTCCTACCTCAGTGGGCGGTGCGGTTGCAGTATCGTTTTTCTGACCTGGAACTCTCAGCCCACGTCTTGCATCAGCTTGATCGACAATCGCCGTTTCTTACTCCGGATGTTGTCAATGGCGTCGCGACCGCTCGGCTTTTGTACGCCCCTGTAATGCAGTTTGGTGGAACCGCACAACTGGTGAAAGGTGGGTTTATATTCAAAGCGGAAGGGGCTTACAGAAAGCTGACAGAACCTCAGTCGCTGACAATCCTTCCAGCTGTCGATTACGGCCTCGTCGCTGGTGGGGCAGAGTACGGAATTAGTCACGAATCAGGAGCTTCCTCCACACTACTTTTTGAGATGCAATGGCTGTTGGATGCAAAGGTGGAAGAAGTACCGTTTTTGGCTTTTAGCCGTCACGCGCTTTTGGGGTGGCGTGCCGACTTTTCCGATGAAGCAGGAACTACATTGCTATTTTCAGTAATCAGCAATGTCACCGATCCTCAGCAGCTACTCTTGGGCGGAGAACTGGGGCGACGACTAGGAAACGATTGGAAATTGACCGCAGGGTTCCGATTGATTCACTTGCCTGCCGATGATCCCGACAACAGGGTTGGGGCAGATTGGTTGTCGGGGGCGAATCAGGCCTATGCGAAGATGACTCGATACTTTTAGAAAAGAACAAAATGAGCGAACCAAAGAAATTTAAATTTGTAGAATTCATCGTAAACAAACCGCTGATGGCAATTGCTTGTGCGGTCGCAATACTTTTGGTGTTGGCGCCTGGAGTGAAAGGGTTGGTACCGAATTTCACGCATACGGCTTTCTTTACGGACGACGACCCGATGGTGCTGCAATTCAATGATTTTGAAAAGCAGTTCTCCAATGATGACAATTTGCTCATAGCGGTGAAATCACCTTCGGGAATTTTCGATGAAGACTCCGCGCTGTTGCTCCAGGAAATCACTAAAGAGATGTGGTTGGTCCCTGATATTATTCGGGTGGATTCGCTATCCAATTTTAACTGGGTGCATGATGTAGACGATGTCATGGTCGTAGAGGCTCTGATTCCCAAGAAGGTTTCCATGGAGGAGGCCAAGGCGGTCGAAACTCTTGCTTTAAAAGAAGGTCTATTAGAAGCGGCTGTGATCAACGGGCCGTTGACTCAAGAAATGATTGCAGCTTTACGCGAGGCTGAGTCGGGACTAATTGCGGAGGGGAAAGTTGATGTGTCTACGATTCCCGAAGTCGCGATGTTTCCGGATGTGCTGAAGCAACGAAAAAAGGTAGCGCTTTCTCACCGAGTACTTCCTGAGTACTTGGTTTCCAAAGACGCGACTACCGCACTAATCTACGCAAGGGTTCGCCCAGGCTTTGACAATCCGCCTGATGCGCCGTTAATTACCAACGCGGCCAAAAAGGTACTTGAGAAACTCAAAAGGACGGATCATGAATTCTACATGACCGGTGGTACGGCGATTAATACGGCTTTCAAAGAATCTGCTGAGTCGGACATGTCTCGGATAATGCCTATTCTTCTCGGGATTACGATTCTATTGCTCTTTTTGAGATTTCGTTCTGTTGCGGGAGTTATTCTTCCGTTGCTCGTGGTGATTTGGGGAACCATTGGGGCGTTCGGGTTTGGCGGTTGGATTGACATCGAAGTCTCTACAATTACCATTACGCTGCCGCAGATCATGATAGCGGTGGGAGTGGCAGATGCCATTCATATTTTGACATCTTACTTTTTGGCAAGACGACGTGGTGAGGATCGAAAAGAAGCGACGCGTTACACCCTTTCCAAAAATCTGAAACCGACGATACTCACAACCATCTCGACGGCCCTTGGTTTTGCGGCCTTCGTAACCGCTTCGTTAAAACCTATCATTGGTCTTGGCATTATCGCAGCGGCCGGCACTTTGGTCGCATGGCTTGCTACCTATTTGTTGGTGGGGGGGCTTCTCGTTTTACTTCCTTGGAAAGTTAAGAAGGTAGATACTGTGGAAGGCGGCGTAGCGAGCGAACGTTCCAAGCGATGGGCCAAAGTGCTCGACAAGCATCGATTAAAGATTGTGGTTGTCGGATTCGCCTTGGCGGGCGTGAGTATCTTCTTGTCTTTAAAGAACACGGTGAACTCTGACCCGTATAAATATTTCGCAGAGGGGTATCCACTCAGAGACGCACAAGACATCATATTGAAAGACATGGGCGGTGCATTGACCTACGAGGTCGTCGTTGACTCCGGCAAGAAAGACGGCATCAAAGATCCGGACTTCCTTAAGAGGGTAGAGCAGCTAGAAAAGCAAGCCCTTGATCTCAAGTTGGTTGGTAAGTCTGTTTCTATTGTCGAAATCGTCAAACAGGTCCACGAGACATTTTATGGAAATAACCCGGAGTATTACCGCATTCCTGATACCACTCCGCAAGTCGCGCAATTGATTCAACAGTACTCAGGAGGATTGCCTCAAGGTATGGGGCTTGATGATTCCATCGACTACGACTACCAAAGACTACGTATCAGGTTTATTTCAAAAACGACTGCATCTTCGGAGTGGCTTGATAACGCCCGTTTGCTTGAAAGAAAAGCAACGGCTCTCGGATTGAACGCGATAGTTACCGGTAAGTCTCGATTGTATCAGGGAATGAACGACCACGTGGTGGAATCGTTTATACGGTCACTTTTGACCGCGGTAGTTTTGATCAGTTTGCTTTTGCTTTGCGTCTTCCGGTCCTTGCGGGTTGGTCTGATAGCAATTATTCCTAACGTCATTCCTTTGATGGTTGGTGGGCTCACGCTTTGGATTATTGGTAAACCGATTGACATAGGAACGGTCTTGGTCGCTTCTGTATGCATCGGTATTGCTGTTGACGACACGATTCATATTCTTTCTAGCTACGACTATTGGCGTAATCAGGGAGATGCGTCTCAAGTGGCCATCGGCAAAGTGTTCTCCGGAACGGGACCAGCGCTTGTGGTGACTACCGCTATTTTGGTCGCTGCTTTTGGCATGTATGCTTTTGGTACATTTGTTCCAAACGTCTACTTTGGAATTCTCACGGCGACGGTCCTTATTGCGGCGCTTATCACCGACATGGTGTTTCTTCCTGCGCTTCTGATGCTGCTGGAAGGCGACGAAAAGGAATCTTAGACATTTCTTGCTCGCGATTGCGACAAAACTAGCTTGGGGCCAAGCCACAGAAAACTAACTTTGGTACGCTCAAGTCATGGCTGACGATATTTGGGGGCAGTGGCTTGAGCGAGATCTGTTGCAAGACGCCAGAAATGGCAAGGTCAAAGCAGCGTATGAGGTCGACCAAATGGTCGATCGAGTCGTCGATATTTGCCTTGCTAAAAAATGTCCAATCTTAGTCGGTGAAAGTGGCGTAGGGAAAAGCGCAATCATTGGTGAACTGGCACGGCAACTTGCCGATCCCACTCGAAATCATACTGCTGAACTTGCCAGTTTGTATGGCAATATGAGCCTGTACCAACTTTCTTTCCGCCGTAGAGCGGTAGGGCTAAAGAAACCCAATGAAGAGATGGGAGAGGAAATGGGAAAACTGGTAGATGCGATACTCTCTGCTGGAAACATCATTCCCTATTTTCGTGATATCGAGCTCGGGTACCAGTTTGATCTTGAACCACTACTTGAGTCACTGGCATTCAGACTTGACCTTCCCGTTTTGGGAGAAGGTGGGCAGAAGCGTGTGCAGCGAATGTTGGAGTATAATACCGAGCTTGAGAAACACTATGTGACCGTGCAAGTACAGGAGCCGAACTTAGCGGCGGCGAGTAAGATTATGGATCAATGGTGCGACAGTTTAAGCACTAAAGTTGATGCTGCCGCGCGAAGTCAGTCCATCTACTTATCCCATCGCTTTTTGTCCCGTAGCCGCATGCCGCAAAAAGCGATTGACTTGATGACGCAGGTGGTAGCTACCACGCGAACGAAAAGCGTGAGCGAGGGCGATGTCATTGCTCGCTTTAGTCAAACTCACCAAGTCCCGAAGAGTCTAATAGATCCAACGGTTCCGCTGGATCTCACGGCGCTTAAGCAACACTTTCACGAGTCGGTGCTGGGCCAGAACAAAGCCGTGGAAACGGTAGTCGATGTGATCGGCTTAATAAAGGCGGGACTTTCAGACCCCAGACGTCCGTTTGGAGTGTTTCTATTCGCAGGGCCTACTGGGGTTGGTAAGACGCACCTGGCACAACTTCTCGCTTCCTATTTATTCGGTGGTAGCGAACGAATGATTCGCATTAACATGACCGATTTCGCTGATGAAAATGGCGCAGATACTTTGTTTGGTAATCCCAATGCAAACGGCGTCGAACGACAGCGAGGAGTATTGACCTCAAGGGTCAGTGGACTCCCATTTGCGGTACTTCTTCTCGACGAGTTTGAAAAAGCTCACAAGCAAGTTCACGATAGGCTTCTGCAACTTATCGATGAAGGTGAATTTATTAATGGACTTGGAGAGACGGTTTCTTGTCGCTCGATGATTATTATTGCAACCTCTAATGCAGGCGCCGAAGCTTATCGGACCGCTTCCTTTGGGTTCCAGAACCGTCAAGCAGGCGTGGAACAAAAAGCCAGAGAGGTAGAGCGAAAGCTTCAAGAATTATTTCGCTATGAGCTACTCAATAGGTTCGATCGATTGGTTCACTTCTTTCCACTGCAGCGCGATAGTATTCGCAGGATTGCGGCACGAGAACTAAAGTTGCTTGGTGAGCGCGTTGGGCTAAGTCAGCGTCGGCTTACCTTGTCATGCGACGAAGCCGTGTTGGACTGGCTTGCGACTCATGGCTACCATCCCAATTATGGCGCTCGCTTTTTACGAAGGACTATTGAGCGCTCTATAGCGACTTCTGTTGCCGGAGCGATTGTAAGAGAAAATCCACCCGAAGAATCAGAGATTGCCGTTACCGTTAGAGGGGCCAAGATTGCTGCCTACGTTGCAAGCCCATCAAAAGTGGCGGCGGTCGTCGATGGTGTTTCCACAGTTCCTGCACGGACAAGAGAACAATGGATAAGCGATGCCAAATCGCTACTCGCTTCACTCGAACCTTTGATGAACTCCCTAGAGACGGTACGCTCTCGTCGCTCGGATGTGTTGAAACTTATGGGAGCGGCGGACGCATGGACCAATGATGACCGACGCAATAATTTGCTAGAAGAGTTTCAGAATCTCGATCTTCAGGTGCGCATGCAGGAGAATGGAGAGCAAGCGGCACAAATGCTAGAGGAAGCGTTGAGTGAGTCTGCGCCGACGGAAAGAATCGCTAGAAGGGTTCAAAGGCTCACTACAGCCAAACGCAACTGGGAAATGAGACTTGCGGAAGCCGGCCCGTCATCGATTTGGTTGATGATTGGCGTCACAGAAGCTACTAAGGACAACAGCGAATTACTTGAAAAGATGGCAGTAGCTGAGATGCGTTGGTGCCGGCAGTTGTCCCTCGAAGTCGCCGTCGCTGGTTACTCTGAAGAAAACGGCGAACTGTCTCGGGTCTATCTAGACGTGGAAGGGCCGGGGGCAAGTGAGTTTTTAAAACACGAACGCGGCGTTCACCGTTTCTTTCCAGGAACTGAAAATCACGCAAAGATTTTTGTGGATGCAGTACCCAAAAAGGAGAAAAGTAATTTGGGGCAAGTTCGTTCTAAGCGTAAACGGGCCGGCCGCCTAGGAATCTTCGTCGATGGCGAAGCTAGCTGTTATTTTGAAGAGCGCGGTATCTCTCGTACGGTTATTGGAAGTCACGACGTTCGTTTGCGTCGACTAAGCGCTACGTTGGATAAACTAGAAACCATCCCCACGGAAGTGGTTCGCATTTACGGAAAAGATGGGGTTGGTGCTCGCGATCCGGAGACCGGCGTGTCGCTAATGAAACTAAAAGACGTATTCAATGGTTTGTTTGACAGATTCCTAGAGGCTAGGCGTAGTTTAACTCGCTAACCTAAAATGGAGCGTCAAGGTTGCGCTGAGCTCTTGCAGCGTCCTAAAATTGTGGTCTTGAAGAACTTACTAATTGTCGTAGTTACATTGGCTTTGGGGTGCTCGGGGGAGTCGGGGGCAGGACTTGATCCCGCATGGAATACCGTGTTCCAGGGAACGGTTCGAGTCACCCTTTCCGCGGATCTTGGAGATACTTTGGAGACTCAAGAGGAACTAGGCACCATCACTACCGTGTTTGAAATGGCAGAAACGTACAATCAATCGCTGACTGTACAAGCCGACAGGCTGGATGAGATAAAGCTAGAAATGGATGCTAGTGGTCGAAGTTCCGTAGGTTTGGCAGGGCAGAGTCTGGGAGAGAACTTGATCGTCGGTCCGTACGTAATGGATATGACACTAAATACCGCTACCGCCAATGTTGAAACGGGACTACTCGAGTTTCTCGCCACTGGGAGCTACATCGCGACAACACCAGATTCCCGTGGTTCGTTCGTGATAACACTTGAGGAGTAAGGTGCCCAAAAGATAGCGTTGATGCTACTGTCACAGCAGCACTGTACAATGGTTTAGTGTTTGGTCTTTTGCTAGCAGTGGGAGTGGTGTCGCTTCTTGCCTTGGTTTTGATTGTTGTCGTTTGGAGGCAGCAGCGAAGTCGTATCGGCCAACTTACTGCGGCTCTAGAGAGTTTAAATAAGGCTTCCCAGCAGCGTCTTGAACAAGAAGGCGAGCGGACAAGAGATACATTTACTGGAGTAATGGACAGGCAGCTTACTCATCAGCGGCTGCAACGAGAGGAAATCGCTGGTGGCTATCAGTCCATGACGACTACGTTGGTGGCGCAGGTTACCGGGATTGCAGACCGGTTGGCGGCGCAGGTATCCGGACAGTCTGAGCTTCAGCAACAGCGGCTGACTCAAACGCAAAAGTCGCTACAGCTCCTCGTTGAGAACACGCAAGATAGTTTTCGCAATCAACAGCAAGTGATGGAACAACGACTGGCAGATATTCGAACGGTGGTTGACAACCAGCTTGCAACCATGCGCGAGTCGAACGAAAAGAAACTTGAAGAGATGCGAGTTACCGTCGACGAGAAACTTCAAGGAGCCCTCGAGCGGCGTCTTGGCGAATCTTTCAAGTCCGTGTCAGAGAGGTTGGAACAAGTACATCGTGGTCTGGGAGAAATGCGTACGCTAGCGGTTGGAGTTGGTGATTTAAAAAAGGTCATGAACAACGTAAAGACTCGTGGAACCTGGGGCGAGGTTCAACTTGGGACGCTGCTAGAGCAGGTACTCGCGCCAGCACAGTTCTCAGCTAATGTTGCCACCAAGCCTTCTAGTAGAGACCGAGTCGAATACGCCATCAAGCTCCCAGGCAGTGAAGAAGGTAAAGAAATTTGGCTTCCTATCGACGCTAAGTTTCCGCAAGAACCTTACTTGCAACTTAGGAAGGCCCGAGAAGATGCAGATCCAGCAGCAGTGCGTACGGCGTCCAAACGACTTCGAGACAGTGTGAAAGCAAGCGCTCTCACCATTCGAGAAAAGTACGTGGAGCCTCCTTCTACAACGGACTTTGCTTTGATGTTTGTGCCAACAGAGGGACTTTATGCTGAGATCGCGAGTCAACCGGATACGCTCGAGATGCTGCAGCGTGATTTTAGAATCATGGTTGCCGGCCCAAGTAACCTGGCAGCGCTACTTAACTCACTACAGCTTGGGTTTAGGACTCTTGCCATTCAAAAACGGTCTAGTGAAGTATGGGATGTGTTGTCTGTAGTGAAAACAGAGTTTAGGAAGTTTGGAGAAGTGCTTTCCAAAGTGGAAACGAAACTTTCGCAAGCCCAGCGCGTCATAGGAGATGCAAGAAGGCGGGAGAGGGCGATGCATCGATCACTCAAGGAAGTCGATGAGTTGCCAAGTGCTGCTCAGCAAGTGCTCAAACTCGGTGGCTAGTCGCTCGTTAGAATCACCGAGCGCGGCGTTATACTCGGGCTCGTGACCACCAGGTCACTTCGCCTTCCTGGGATTCCATCCCAGCTCGCAAGCCTTGCGCTCGAATAATTCTAACTTCGCTTTGTTGGTCGCCTGAGCGGCGACATCTTGTGGGACAAGTTTCGGCTCGCAAGCCTTGCGCTCTAACTTTGCTTTGTTTGTCGCCTGAGCGGCGACATCTCTTGTGGGGCAAGTTTCGGCTCGCAAGCCTTGCGCTCTAACTTTGCTTTGTTTGTCGCCTGAGCGGCGACATCTTGTGGGGTAAGGTTCGGCTCGCAAGCCTTGCGCTCTAACTTCGCTTTGTTTGTCGCCTGATCGGCGACATTTCACTCTACCGGCGAGTGTTAAGGGAGGTGGCACCCAGATTCGAACTGGGGAATGGAGCTTTTGCAGAGCTCTGCCTTACCACTTGGCCATGCCACCCTATGTCTCTTAGCGTTCTATCAAGAAGCTGGGTAGGGACGCAAGACTCGGTACATCCAAAAAGAACCTCTCATGAATTAGCGTCTTTTAGAGTCTGACGATAGTATCAGGCGTGTCGCTTAAGCAGATAGGACTCACGGCCGCCTGTATTATCGTTCCGATTGCCTGGGGAGCGCTGTGGGCGATGATTTTTTCAAGAAGTGACAAGTCGGGTAAAAAGAGGGTCGAAATCGACTACATGATTTGAAGCTGTGGTTGTTTTGTTCGCCATATTGGTAGGTGCCATCGCGGGGCTGGTTTCTGGCATGTTCGGAGTTGGTGGTGGGTTTATCATCGTTCCTTTGCTTGTGGCTCTCGTCGGCTTGACTCCTTCTATTGCAGTAGGGACCGCGTTGGTGGCGACCCTTGCCAACGCTTCGGGAGCCTATTTTAGGTTTCGTAAACTTGGGGCTGCTGAGGTTCGTTTTGATATCATGCTGATTGGTGGCAGCGTGGTCGGGGTCACTGCAGGGACGTACTTTTTGGAGTACTTCGCTACGCTCTCCACCGTGACGATTGCAGATACGGTCTTTCAGATAAGTGATCTCGTATTGGCTGGAATGTACGTACTGGTTTTTGGGGCGCTTTCGTTGCTACTATTTACGACCCCAACCCCAGAGCGGCAACTCCCTCCCAAAAAGGGCCCGCTGGCGAGATTACCGATACGTCCGCTCGTCATGCTCCCTTCATTATCACTTCGGGTATCAGGTCCTGTCGTCGGAGTAGTGGGAGCCGTCAATGGCCTTTTGTCCGGAATGATGGGGCTTGGTGGCGGCGTGACACTAGTGCCAATAATGCTTTATGGTTTTGGCTTTGACATGGTGCGTGCCGCTGGAACGGGCGTTTTAGTGCTGTTTGTAACGACGCTATTTGGTTCGGCGCAACAGGCCTATATTGGCAACGTGGATATTCCTATCGCTATTGCCTTGATAGCCAGCTCAGGAATCTTTACCCAAGTGGGCATACGCCTCACCCAATTGGTGCCTGCGAAACACACTCGAAAGATTCTTGCCACCGTCATGATTACGGCAGCAGCAATTCTGGTAATGAAGAATTTCTAAAATGGCCAAAGTCCCCAAAGGAAATAGGCAACTGCAAGTAGACAAAAACCTATAGCCCAACTAACGGCTACTTTCTCTGAAATTTTGGGAAGTAACGCTGCTAGAATTACGGAAACAGCGGAACCTAGGATCCCCCAAAGGATTTGCCCCCAATAGCTCATAGCGATGGTATCAATGGGAGGATGCCCCAACCGAAACGAACCCTGCGTGGGTAAGTAATAGAAATGGGCAACAGAGATGAAGTCTACCGCAAGATAAACAATGACGAAGCCACTCAGCCCTATGGCAATTAGATATCTCTGCTTAACCATTTCAAAGCCAGCCACTTCTCGAAAAGTAAGGAGTCATCGATGCTATCGGAAAAACGTGTTAGTTGTTTATCTGTGAGTTGATCGTTCATCGTTAGCAATAACGTGAGTTGTAACTTTCGCTTTTTCGTGGTGGCAAGGTCCATAAGTTGTTGCTTTGGAGGTTGGCCGCTAAGCCATAGTTTGACCAGACGGCCGTACCACGCAGTTTTATTGCTGGAGATCGTCACGTGACGGTTAATTGGAAGGCCTATGCGATTTAGCCAACTAGAGTACAACCAAAGTTTTGTTTTGGTCTCGCCTGCAAATCCGGTGTGGCTCAATGCCTTGGAAAGAATATCATTGGCTTTTTCATAATCTCCCTGCCTCGCTAGAAAGGTGAAGACTTCAACCGCCACGTCGTCGTGGTTGAGTGTAAAGACAGAATTCACAAGGGACTCAAAGCCCCTCGTATCTTTAGTTAACCACGATGCCATCACTCTGGTGGACAAGAATGGAGACTTTTCAGAAGCGTCGGCGGCACAAGAGCGTACTCCCATTTGAATGGAAAGCCTATCATAGTCCCCGGCCCGACAGGAAAATGTCAAAGTGTTGTCGGTCGCACTCAAATGAGGGGTGCAGCCTTGGCAGGCTCCCACGTGAGGGCGAAGGCGAAATTTGTGGAATCTTGCAAACTTAGATCGACGTCGTGAGTCATTGGTGGCGCCCATTTCTTTCTTTATTATTTGCGAGGCTTCGCCGGGGCGGTCATTTTCGAGTAACCATTCTGCCACCCGCGTGACAACTTCGACTGAGCTTTTTTCTTTGGCTCTTCGTATCCACTTTAGCGCCAGTCTAAGGTTGCCACGTTCTGCAAAATAGTTAGCGATCGATTCGGCGTAGTCGCAGCTGGTTGCGTCGCAAAACCTTGCCATAAGTGAGACGGCGGCCTCTTTGTCTTCTCTTTCTCTGCGTGGTTGTTGCAATAATGCGATTAGCTTGTTTTGAGCATCCTTTTCACTACTACGTTGCAAAAGCGATAGAATCGTCTTGGTCTCGTGGTTTTGTGGCAACGCTTTAAGAGAGGTAATTATTACTTTCTTTTCACCTCCCAAGGCAAACAGTCTAAGTTGTTCCCACGCTGGACGTATGAGAGCAATGCCATGAACTCTAAGAACGCCCGGCTGAGAGCCGCTACTTGAAAACTTGCGAGCCACCGAGGCGTATCTCACCACGTGAAGTCTGGAAAGCTGCGTAAGAGCTGCTGAATCATTGTGACAATTTAAGCTGAAATTCATCAAGTCGACGCGAGCTGCATACTTTGCAATGCGGCTGTACGTGACTTGGTTCACGTCTTCCATAAAATCAACGATGGTGTTTTGATCGCTTGCAATCTCATCGGATTTTTTACCAGCTAGCAGTGCCTGTCCCAAACAGAATACGGGCTTTGCTTTCCCTGCTTTGGCGAGTCTGTCTCTTGCTAGTAGTATCGTCTTTTTCGAGCCTAGTTTATTCTTTGTAGCGAACTGCGACATTGACTCGATAGTAGATAAATCGTCATTTTGAATTGCTGATTTAAGTTCCGAGTTCGCGGCAGCGGCGGCCAGCTTCTTTTCGTTTTCTTGGGGAGAGTGAGCCAGCCATCGCAGATGGCTAGGCTTTGATGAACTAAGCGCGACATCTCCCTGCGCTGTTGAGGCAAAGTTCGGGCGGGGTTTACCGCATGCTGAAACCAAAAGGAGAAGTCCGACCGCTAGGCGCATACCATGGTAGTAGCACGGAAGACGCGTCTTTGCCTTCTATCTTGAACATCGGAAGCTATGAGAATTCAATTCGTGTCTCTACGTGTTAAAGTGGAAAGGTGTCTATCGTAGTACAGAAATATGGCGGTTCTTCTGTCGCCTCGCCGGATAAGATACGGCTGGTCGCCAAAAGAATCGTGGAAACCAAAAAGCAAGGCCATGATGTGGTGGTCGTAGTTTCAGCGATGGGAAGTACCACTGATGAACTGCTAAAGAACGCCAACGCAGTAAGCAACGCACCGTCACGAAGAGAGCTGGACATGCTTTTGAGCTGTGGCGAAAGGGCATCGATGGCACTTTTATCCATGGCGGTGATTAATTTGGGGTACGAAGCTATCTCGTTTACAGGTTCTCAGGCTGGCGTTATGACCAACGATCGCCACTCTGATGCTTCGATCATTGAAGTTCGACCAGTTCGAGTTCAAGACGAGCTGTCCCGAGGTAAAGTTGTGATTGTGGCGGGCTTTCAAGGAGTCTCCTACAAGAGGGAAATTACAACGTTAGGCCGCGGTGGTTCGGACACTACTGCAGTGGCCTTGGCGGCGGCGCTCTCCGCCGAATATTGCGAAATATGCTCAGATGTTGATGGGGTTTACACCGCAGATCCACGAGTGGTTTCTGCGGCTCAACTTCTTGATGGGTTGTCCCACGAAGAGATGATCGAATCTGCGGCTCATGGAGCTAAGGTTTTACACGCGGAAGCAGTTGAGTTTGCCCGGCTTAGCGGCATTGCACTCTATGCGCGGGCGACGACAGGAAGTGGAAGAGGGACACGTATAGATAATGCAGCGACAGCAGGAAGTTTTGTCGTCTCGAGCCTGTCGCCTGTTTGTATGGTCGCTACAGACAGCCGCTTTGCGAAATCGGTGTTTGAGGAGTTGTCTTCTCTTCAAGCAGAAGTTTTGTTTGCAATAAGTTCCGACGCCACTCGTATTTTCTGCTGTCTTAAAGACAGTCCCAACCCGTCTCAGCTGCAAAGCGATATTTCTAAGATTGAGAACGTTGAATTTATGGGCGATCTTGCGGCTGTGTCGGTTACCTCGGTTGGCTCTGGCAAGGCCCCCCACGCAATGTCAGAGTTGTTGGCGTTAGCAGAGCCTGAAGCCGTAGCCACAATGATGACTCCAAACCGGCGAACTGTCGTTTCACCCCTTGCGCAAGCCAGTATTCTCGCTGAGAAAATGCACTCATTGATGCTTGGAAGTAAGCACTAGTTCTTTTGCCAAAATCGTGGTGTCGCTTGATTGCGGTGTCACCACAATGGTTGAAAAGTCGTCACAAATTTGCTGTGCAATTTCTGTAAGCTTGTTGTTGGTCAGATCGCTCAGTATATCCAGCGATTGACTTTTATAGTCAGTAGGGGTGTTTTGACAGAATGCTTCCATGGTTTGCGACAAGCGATCGATTGGAGTCGCGTGAGCAATTTCAAGGTTTCCCAAGCAGTGCGCTCGCGCATGGTCAAACTCTTCTAGCGTCAGTCCGTCGCGGGCTTCTGTAAAAGTCATTTTTAGCCTTTCCAAGACAAGTTGCAGGTTTTCCCCGGAGCACGCGGTTCTCATCATGGACCACCACTGAAGCGGGGCAGCCCACGAAAAATAGTCGGCCCCGTAGGTCAATCCGCCGTTGGTTCTTAAGTCTCGATTCAAGCGCGATGTAAATAAGCCACCAACCGCGGCTTCCCAAACCGTATAAGCAACGCGCGTTTCAAAGGTTGCGGGGCCAGGGTGAGCAAGCAATAAATGAACTCCGTGAAGTACGGGTTGCTCGATGGTTAGTGTTAGTCGTTGCTGGCTAAAGTCTGCCGTGACGTTGGGGGCGGCCTGCTCCCTAGAAGAGGGAATGCTTTCGCATAACTTTTCGATTACCAAGGGAGAAACGTTTCCGGTTACCCCGACGGTGCATGGAGCGCTCATCGCTGACTTCCAAACTCTGTGCAGTACTTCTTCCTTCATTTGATCAATTGAGTTGACGTCGCCGTATACCGGCCGAGAGTAGGGATGATTCGGGGCCGCGTAAAGTTGCACTCCACGCGCTGCAAGCCAGTCGCCATCCAACGATGCTTCTTCCAGCTCTGCCAATCTCTCTTTTGCAACTTTCAACCAGTTGTCTGTTGTGATGCCTTCTCCCTGGCACATCGAAAGGAACAGGTCCCACGTTCTTGTTAGCGCTTCTTCTAAGCAGGTTATCTTTGCATGGAGATGGGTGGCAGTCGTCGAAAAGTGCACAGAGGAGCCCAGTTTGTCGAGCTCAAGATCGAGTTTTTGGCGACTCAGCATTTTGGTGGAGCGTCGGGCTAATGTTGCTGCGAATGCGCAGGCGCCGTCGTAACCTTCAGGATCCCTCGCTGCTCCATTTTCCCAGACCAGCCAAATGCAAACCAAAGGGCTTGATGAAGGTACGTATGTGGTCAGTTTAGTCATTGGGAACTACCGAGAATAGCGACCATTCTTCCAAAACTTGGCTAGCGGCACTCGCCAACTCTTCGTTGCTTGGTACAACCTTCCACAGGTTTTGCATCGTTTCTAACGTAGTTCCATGGCACAGTCTCGATCCCAAAAAGTCTGCTGCGCCGTCAAGCGATAGCCATTCCCTGTGAAAATCGGTACGTTTTCGCATTGTTGCCGCCAAGATTAGTTCTTCGTTTACTGCACCATTTTTTATTCGCGTAATGTTTTGGCGGACGCGGTCGATCGCTTCTTGTGCGCTGGCATCTTGCATGAGCGTTACTTCCATTCGCCAAAGAGATGTTCCAATGCCAGTGGACGGATAGACGTGTACCGCGTGGGCCAATTGCTTTTCTATTTTCAGGGCGTTGGTGAGAAGAGACGCACTAGATCCTGCAAGTAAATAGCCTAGGGTCGCGAACGTCGCCCATTGTTTCTCATCGTGCCCGGGAACGATTCCAAACCAATGAAGTCGAGTGGATGGCACATCGGCTGCGACGACAGTCCCGGGTTGCAGATTGCTCAGGCGAGGGGGAGCCGACTTCGGGATACTCGTTGCCGGAAGCGTCTCTAACCGGTTGCGCGCAATCTCGAATTCTCGAGGTCCGCCTCCTGCAAGCACGAACGTTAGATTGCTTGCGGTGTAGTATTCCTGATGAGCTTTGGCTAAGTCATTCGTGGAGATGAGGTTTATAGCTTCTCTGGTGCCAATGATGGGCCGTCCGTAAGGATGATTTGGCAGTAGTTCCTTTAACATTATTTCTTCTGCTACGGCATCCGGATCGTTTTCCACCGTTTGCTGCCGCTCTTCCAAAATGACACCTCGTTCACTTGATAGAAACTCTTGCAGCTTTGGGGGATTGGTAATTCGATCGACTTCCATCTCCATGAGTTCGTCGAGCGCGGTGGTAGGGACGGTAGCTCTGTAACTCGTCCAGTCGGTCCACGTCGCAGCGTTGTTATCTCCACCGCAGCGCTCGATAAATTTGTCGTATACCTGAGGGCCAAATTTGGCAGAGCCGGCAAACATTAGGTGTTCCAAAAAGTGAGCGAGACCCGACCGCTCCTCAGGATCTAGTGCAGCCCCCGCGGAGAACCAGTGTTGAACCGAACAAACGCCGCTTGAGCTTTGCGCCTGAATCATCCGGACTCCGTTGTTAAGTGTAGTTTCCGATAATGGAAAAATCATGATGGTTTGGGCATCAAACTCAGCGCGTTCAATGCAAGTTTAGCATCTACAAATTGAGAGGGAGCAATGACTCCGGTTTGCGTAGATTGCTGAAGACGCAGAGCTGTCGCCACAATGTCTGCAGAAGTGCCGTAGATATCTTGCCCAGCGATTAGTTGCTTGTCATCGCCCGCTTCAAACTCAATGGAAAACTCAATTTGTTGACGTTCTTTCTCTGTGGGCATTCGACGTTTTTTGAAAACGAGGCTTCTGGCAGAGCTGAAAGCGGGGGTCTGCGCAAAGAACGGAAGAACCCGTCCCACGTATCCCAGCCCTTTATTCAAAGCTGAAAAATTAGAAATCCAAAGGTAGGTCTGAAGCGATTTAAGGTCGATATGTCTTGGAATGGAAATGACTTCTCCTCCGGGAAAGGATACGGCAGTTTTCCCTTGAGATGTCTTTCGGAGCATGGCTCCTGGTGCCACGGGGTCCCATAGTCCTTCTTTCCAAATCCAACCGTCTCGCGAAAGCGCTTCCATAATCGATAGCAGTGTTCCTTGAGTTGGTTTGCTACCACGTAATCGATAGATCACGGAAAGTTCTGTGTCCGGAGTTTTCTGCTCCATGATCACGCTGGCTCCCCAATCGGCAATTGCTACTTCAAAAGCCAAACCGTTGACCACCGCAATGCCGGCTTCCTTTGCTAGTTCATCGTACTGCTCAAACGTTGATTTTAGGAAATCTTGCTCCCCGCAGATGTCGACATAATTTATTTTTGCATCGATTGCCGCTTCTACGATGGCACTTCCGAAAGAAACGTAGGGACCTGCTGCGTTAACTACTGTGTCATTTCCTTCTAGGGCTCGCCGAAGCAATAGATGGTTGTGAACCGGCGCAACCTTGGTTGTGATCTTCGGGAAGTCACTGGCAAGCTTCTGGAGACGAGTCTCGTCTCGCGCTACCGCGCAAACTTCATGCCCATCATTCAGCAATCGTTTTGTGATTAGTTTTCCGGTGTAGCCGGTGGCTCCGTAAACAGCAACTTTCATTCTGCTAGAAGCTTAACCGGAGACCGAGCCGAAAGTCGTGCCCAAAATGCTGATACTGACCTGCAGCCGACGGTCCATTCAAGCCGTCTCTTAGCACCGCACATTTTTCGTAGTCGTATTCAGAGTCCACGCATTCAATGGTCTCTTGCGGCGAATATCCGCTATTGGTGACCGTCACGCTAGGAAAGTAAGTCAGGCTGTAAGATCCCTCAATTTTGACTTTAGGACCGATGTTTAAAATGGCGGTGGAGGCCAGCCCTAAACTCCAAGGCCATACTTGCTGCGTAGAAGTGGATCTTTTGTTGATAGCGGCTTGTTCCCAGTTGAGGTTTACCCCGAAACGAAATGGCTTCTCTTGCTGGAAATACAGTGTTTCTCCATGCTGGTAGTACCGATAACGAGTGGATTCTGTTAGTTGAACTCCTAACGTCAGCCCCGAGACGGTATCAAAGCCGCGGTGCCTGATGATTCGGTCTGGCAGGTCTCTGTCAAGATAGCGATACTCGAGACTTCCATGTTGAGAAAGAGTCCGGACTCTGTATTGGGCCGTGATGTCGAGGCTTTGCGATATTGGGCCGCGTACGCCAATGTTTACTTCTTGTGGCATTCCAAAGGTGACTTCTACTTCCCCGGTATCAGTCCCACCACCGAGTGACTCTGCACGTTGAATGGTCGCATTTCCTCTGGTGGAGATCTTTGAAAAGTCTTCTCCTTGATAACTAAAGCCAACGAACCAGGAGCGATGAGCGACTCCTTTGAACGTTCGCAGAATGGCTCCGCCCGAAAAGGTCAAATTGTCTAGGTCTAAGCTACGTTCGGTCCGTGCCACGATAGAGTGGCGCTCTGCCGCCAGTGGGTTTTCTACGCCGCATGGCATGCCGCCGCAGAGCGCAGCGATTCCAGAGCTTCCGCCGGCAAGCGCGGTGTCAATCGCGAAACTAGAGGACACTCGAGTAATCTTGTAGGAGACTCTTCC
This sequence comes from Deltaproteobacteria bacterium, assembly GCA_020630875.1. Taxonomy (GTDB): domain Bacteria; phylum Myxococcota_A; class Polyangia; order Haliangiales; family Haliangiaceae; genus JAHDIH01. The sequence continues at coordinate 128,197 of JAHDIH010000008.1, forward strand.
GGCAAATGAAAGTCGTCCACCGATCCGGAAGCCTGCAGCAAAACTGACTGGGGCAATCCGCTGCAGGTAGCCTCCGTCAGTGTGATATTTCGTAAGGGACCCGCTAGGCCACTTCTCAGAAACCGGAATATCTGCACCCACGGCTAAGAAAAAGTTATCATCAAGCCAGTGAGCGAGAATGGTGCCACTGGGAGCCAGGGTAGCGGTTCGGTCGCTTCCTTCGGCAAACTCGTTGCCATTTTCGTCAATACTTTTTCGAGAGAACTTGAGAGTACTAAGTTTCCCTCGTCCTTCGATGTAGAGGTTCCAGCCACGATTGAGCCAACCAATCGTTGCAGGGTTGGACATAATGACCCCAGGGTGGGCGTCTGTAACACCCAATAGCGGAAGTACACCGGCAGTATTTCTGTCCAGTGGGGATCCTGATGCGGTTGCGCATATCATTAGCGCGAATGATGCCGCGATAGCTCGCATGGAGGCAGGCTATCATTCTCTACATGCTACTACCTTGCGATCGGTCAAGTTTTCCCATCGCGACGCGCAGAATAAGTGAAATTTGTGCGAAGGACTGGCAATAGACAGTCAAACATTGGATAATAAAGGGGAACCGAATGGATCAAAGCAAGAAAACAATGCGCCACTTTTATTGTCGCGACTCTCTTTGGGAGAGTTTCGAGGATTTGGCAGGGGAATTCGATTGTTCAATTGACTACTTGGTCAACGAAGCGATGAGGTATTACTCGCTCTCGAAGAGTGCCAAAGGGGCTGCCGGAAAGGCTACAGTACCGAAGCCTAGTAGTGCTTCTACTCCTGCAGTAACCGGTGGAACACTGTACCTGCACTACGACGGTAATCGGTACGAAATCAATAAAGAACAATTCATTATCGGTAGAGGCTCTAAGTCTTCAGATCTACCGATTAAAGACGGAAATATTTCGCGCAAACATTGCGCGGTAATCAAGAAGAACGACACGTACTATATCAAAGATTTGGGGTCGACCAACGGGATCGACTTCAAAGGGATGCGTATTGACAACAAACGTATCGACGAAGGAGATGTCTTTCATCTTTGCGACTACGAGTTGCGTTTCACCTACCAAGCTGACTAGTCTCTGTAGGTGGCAGATGTAACTGCACTAAAGAGATTCGTCTCAGAACTAAAGTTGCCCTGCGATCGTGATTCCTGGAGTCACTTGGTGGCCATTGCATCAAAGCTTGTGGACAGTGAGTTTTTGCTATGGGAGCCAGATCGTTTTAAGCAAGCGGTTTTGATGGCGAGACTGCAAAGGGTTCTACGTGAAATTGCTCCACCTGATACTTCCGACAAATCGTTAGTTAAAGCACTCAAAGTGTTGGACGGCGTTGGTCCCAAAGTAGCGGAGAGCTTGATTGAGTCTGGTATTACATCCCCGGGGCAGCTGGTATACCACTTTCCGTTCCGATACCTGGACTGTCGAAATCCCAAAGAAATATCAAGTCTGTCGAGTGGCATGGGGCAGGTGGTTTGCGTAGGGATATCAGAGTCGGTCAAGTTTGTGCGTAGAGGTAAAGGCATGCGCTGGCTTCAGGGGACGATCCGGTGCCGCGTGGACTCGGCTGTGAAGCTTCGATTTCGTTGGTTTAACGCTTTTCCTTCTATGCAAACTACGTTTGCCCCGGGTAAAGAGTTGGTGTTAGAGGTCAATCTTAAAGACGACCACCAACTTAGTTGTGCCAACCCACGGATCGTCGATCCAAGCGAAGCAATAGCTTGCGTTTACCGAGATCTGGGAAAAGTAAAAAAGAAGACGCTCAAGAGAAGCATCAAAAGTGCGGTTGCTTTGGCACCGACGGAAATCCCCATTTTGTCGCCGGAGTTGGAAAGATCATTGGAACTTCCATCGATCACCGAGTCTATAGAAACCCTCCATGATCCTCCCGTTGACTTATCTGAAGAAGAATTCGCTTTGCTTCAACAGCAAAATACTCGCTGGCACCGTCGGGTCTCCTTAGAGATGGCCATCCCCGTTTGCGTTTCTGTAGAGCGAAAAGTACGAAACAACTTACTCAACGTCGCAGCAGCTTCTCCTCCTGTACCTTCAGCGGATATTTACCAAATGTTTCCGTTTGAACTTACGGAATCACAGAAGCAGACAATTGCGGAGATATCCTCAGATTTGGCTAGTAAACGGCCTATGAATCGCCTCTTGCAAGGTGACGTTGGAGCGGGAAAAACGGCAGTTGCTTTTGCCGCTGCGGTGCAAGTCGTCCGGGATGGAGGCAAGGTTTGCCTGATGGCGCCAACAGAGGTTCTCGCGGAGCAACACTTTGCAACGATTTCTTCACTCGCCGATAAAGCAAAACTCTCGGTCGCGCTTCTTTGTGCATCGTTGCCCGGACCGGTAAAACGAACGACATTGGCTCGGATCGCAGCTGGGCATGTGGACTTAGTGGTAGGGACGCATTCGCTACTTTCTAAGCAAGTCCAGATTCCAGATCTACGGCTTGCAATTGTAGACGAGCAACATCGTTTTGGAGCGCGGCAGCGGGTACGGCTGCGGGGGCAAGATGCGAGTGACCTTTGGCCTCATATGTTGGTCATGACCGCGACTCCGATTCCTCGAACTCTAGCATTGACCCTCTACGGTGACCTTGAAGTGAGCACCATGACTCAAATGCCAAGTGGGAGAATTCCTATCAAAACTAAGATAGCCAAAGGGCCACGACGAAATGAATCTGCAGGGGTTGTGATCAAAAAGGCACTGGCCGCCGGTGAAAAAGGATTTGTCGTTTGTCCGATGATTGAACCCAGTGAAAAACGAGAGGGTTGGGCCAATGTGGAAGAGTCTTTTGCGGGACTTACCACTCTGTTGGGGGAAGGGGTCGTTCGAAAGTGCCACGGGCGGCTGCCGCTTGAAGAGCGAAGTGAAGCAATCGCTGCTTTGAGATCTGGGGAAGCACGTTTGTTGGTCGCCACCACTGTCATTGAAGTTGGAGTAGATATTCCTAGCGCGAGTATTATGGTGATTTTGGATGCCGACCGCTTTGGGCTAGCGCAACTTCATCAACTAAGAGGTCGAGTGGGGCGAAGCGACCAACCGTCTAAGTGTTTACTAGTTGCGAGTGGCAACCCCACCGAGGACGGAATGGAGCGACTTGAGTCGCTGGCGGCATCAACTGACGGGTTCGCCTTAGCCGAAATCGATTTACAAATGCGCGGACCAGGTGAGTTGTTGGGAGAGAAACAATCAGGATTACCTTCAATGCCCTTCGGAGGGCTAGATTCGTATTTGGAATGCGTGGAGCAGGCTAAAGGTATCGCTCAAAAAATACTCAGCGACGATCCCGAGCTTTCCAAACCACAAAACCAAAGACTGTTTCGACTAGTAGCGGGCGTTTCAGCAATGGCAGGCGAGGCCGGGTAGCTACCCTTGAACCGACGCTTCAACCCACGCGTTGTAGGCTTCACTCACGTTGTTAGAATTGACAGCGACGATTTCTGGCACTTCGTTCGGATGAATTTCTTTTAATTGAGCCATCAACTTAGAGGTAACTCGAGAACTAGTCTTGATGATTGCCAAGACCTCACTTTCGTCTACCAGTTTTTCTTTCCACCGGTAGATTGAGCGGACTTGAGGAATCAGGTTGACGCAAGCGGCAAGCTTTTTCTCGACGAGTGAGCGCGCAGCTTCTTCGGCAGTGGATTGGGTAGGGAAGGTGGACAGTACTAATGTTGTCACACCTTAGTTTACAACGAGCGACTGACAATCTTTCGCCTGCTCGTCACATCCATAAGTGGTTACATAAGCCATCGACTACTACGCATCAAGCATACGCATAGTCGTCTTTTGAGCTCTATCGTGCCAGTAAGGCATTGCCGCGGAGTCAAAAAGTCTAATGCAGGAATGTGCCGGTCCAGCCATGCTCTGGTTTGCTCCCCATGGAGTTTTTGAATCATTGCAGCTAATGCTACATCGCCATCGGTCAGCTCGAGTAGTTGCTGATCCATGTTCCAACACTCCACGAACAACGTTGATTGTTCGGCCCAAGACTGTGAGTTGAATTTCGATTCAAGGCGTAGCGGTTCAAGTGACGATAGCATCTTGTTTTGGGTGAGCAGCAATTGCGCACCATGCTCTTCCCATCTAGGGTCTTGGGCGTGTTTCCGCTGATAATAGGCGACTAGCCAGCTTTGAGCTTTACTCGGCGGAAGTTGAGTGGGGGGCGCTAACACGATGTCCCAGAATTCCTGAAGCTCCATACCGGACGATACCCCAATCGAGAAAGTGAGGATAGTTTCCTTTTCTGCTGGCAGGACGGCTGCAACTGAGTACACTGCTTGTGCATGCGCGTTGTCATGAAATTTGGAGGGACCTCGGTTGGCTCAGTAGACCGCATCCGCAATGTTGCGAAGCGCTGCGTCCGTCGACAAGCCGAAGGTCACGAAGTTGCGGTAGTTGTTTCGGCCATGTCGGGAGAGACGAACCGCCTGGTTTCACTTACCAAAGAGTTCACGTCGGATCCCAACGACCGCGAATGCGACGTGGTTCTTTCCACAGGAGAACAAGTTTCGATAGGTTTGTTGGCTTTAGCGATTCGAGAGATTGGCGGCAAAGCGAAGTCCTTCCTTGGTCATCAAGTAAAGATATTAACGGATGACGCTTTTTCCCGCGCCAGAATCTCTAACGTAGATGGAGCTGCACTGACAGAGTGTCTTTCGAACGATACGATAGCAGTCGTCGCCGGTTTCCAAGGGGTGACGGACAGCGGAGACATTTCTACTTTGGGACGTGGCGGTTCTGATACCACTGCGGTCGCGATTGCGGCGTCGGTAAATGCCGACGTTTGCGAGATTTATACTGATGTTGACGGCGTATATACCACGGATCCTAACGTCGTACCCGAAGCGAGAAAGATCGATAAGATCACTTACGAAGAAATGCTGGAGCTTGCGTCGCTTGGAGCAAAGGTATTGCAAATTAGGGCGGTCGAATTCGCAATGAACTATAATGTTCCATTGCACGTACGTTCTAGTTTTAACGACAATCCCGGGACAATGGTGGTTGCCGCAGGAGAGAATATGGAAAGTGTAGTAGTATCAGGAGTTACCGCCGTAACTTCCGAATCCAAGGTAACCATTAAGCGCGTGCCAGATGTTGCGGGAAACGTCGCAAAGATCTTTAAGCCTTTGGCAGACGGTGGAATTGTCGTTGATATGATTGTTCAAAACGTATCCGAGAACGGTGAAACCGCTGTTACGTTCACCGTTCCGACCGACGACTTAGCGAGAGCGGAAGCGGTTTTGCAACGAGAGGCTCCCGATATTGCCACAGAGAGTAATATCCGTACGGATCAGAACGTGGCGAAGGTTTCCATCGTTGGGGTCGGGATGCGTTCGCACGCAGGCGTCGCACAGCGAATGTTTCAGATTTTGGCGGATGAGGGAATTAACATCCAACTGATTTCTACCAGTGAGATTAAGGTGTCTTGCCTCATTGAGAAAAAGTATGCGGAACTAGCGACCCGTGCTCTTCATGCTGGATTCAAATTGGAGAGTGAATAGTGGGTTGTTCCAACAAAGACGGAAAAAAGGGTTGTACCTCAAGAAAAGATGATTTGTTAGATGCAGTCGATAACGCACTCGACTATTGGTATCCAACCAGAGTCTGGGGAGAGATGCGCAATGAATTCGGACGAGGTCCCTCATTCGAGGAAGTTCAAGATGTAGCCGAGCTTCTTCAGGAGAACCTTGGCCTCGCTACATGGGCCGTGCAAGGTGGCGAAAGTGATTACTGTGACTTTGTATACGTCCTCTGCATTGGCAGGCAACCTGCGATAGGAATGGTTAGAGACCTTGGCGTCCAAAGCACGGTAGATATTGCAGAAGGTAGCTCTGACGTTTGCCTTCGTATCGCATTTAGTCACTTGGAACGAATGGCGGCAGTTCAACAAGTTACGATTTCAGTAAGCGAAGGAGATGGTTTCTTACAGGTCATTGAGGCGAGGCGTAGTGGGGTTTACGACGCTCCGCTTCTCAAGAGATTTCGTAAATTAGTAGCCTCGTTGGAATCGCTTGACTTTCGACATATTGATATGGGGGAAGTGAGTCATCCGCCCAAAGAGTTTGAGACCGGAAGCTACGTTGACGCGCTGTCGGACAGTCCAGACATCGTGAACTTCTTATTCTTCACCCAGTCTGCTGAAACCACGCAGACGACATTTTTGCCTGAGCCTAACACTTAACGATCGATACTTTGTTTTAGTGCCTCTCCCGCGCTTCCCATACGTGCTAACTCATCGGCCATTTCATTGCCTGGATCTCCAGAGTGACCCTTTACCTTAATGAACTGAACATCTGAGAAATCCTGAAGGAGTGCCTTAATTTCAGCAATCAGCTCTTTGTTGGCTTTTGCTTTCCAACCTTGAGTGAGTACGCCTATAGAATACGTAGAGTCTGTGTAAATATTGATAGCCTTTTCCCGGTCTTCTATTGGAATGACTTGCAATGCTATCGCAATGGCTTGTAGTTCTGCGATGTTGTTGGTGCCATTGCCCAACGGTTCGGCGATTTTGATCTGTTGCTTCGGAGTCGTTAAAAATACGCCGGCACCGGCAGGACCTGGGTTGCCTGAACACGCTCCATCAGTATAAGCCTCGTAGAGAGCGGGGCGGTTTGAGCGTTGGCTTGGGGCCGCTTTCTTTTTTACTTTTTTGCGGCTCTCTTCTGATGGCTCGAGGAGTAGGTTGCTGGCTCGCGCGTTGTAGACTTTGGCAGTTTCAGACTTTTGATACGTAATCGGTACCAAGCCCTTTTCGTTTGCTGGCAGAGAACCGTCCGGGTTGGCTTTTACGAAGACGGCTTTCCCGCGGAGGTACCTGGTAATCCATGTCACCGACCCACGCTAGCCCAAGTGCGGGCGAAGCCTCAATCTCCTTTTGCGCAAATATTGCTTGTGCTACAACCAAGCTGTGATGAGACTAACGATCTGCTGTTTATTTCTGGTGGTTGCTTCTTGTAAAGGAACCAAGAAGTCGGAGACCCCACAGCTTTCGCAACCGTTTGAGGAACTATCAGCTGAGCTTACTCGCACTTTACCTCATCTACCAGCGCAGCCAAAACTTGTGGTTGCGTTCAACGGAACGGAAATTCAAAAGTCTCCTTACTTCGCCATGGGACTTTCCATGGGGGGAAAAGAGCTGGGGCTTCCAGAACGTTGCCTTGCTCTGGTAAAGTCGATCCGGAGGGCAAACCTAGGACTAAAGACCCTTAATCCTCCGTTGGGGGTATTACTACTTGATGGGCCGACCATTGACTCTGTGGCTGGAGCAACGGAATGTCTTCAGAGACTTCCGATAGGACCGTTTGCTGCTGAGCGAAAAGCGCAAACCATGGACATAGTCGCGCTCAGCGGTGGGCCATCTGTCGCTACAGGCACATGGGTGGAGAAAAGCCTTTCTTCTTGGAAACCAAGTGAGCTGCAATCTTTTGGTCCTGGCATGAAGGACGTCGCTCCGATTAAGAAGCTTTTGGGGTTTGCGGGAGAAGAAAACATGATTGCTGTCGCCGCTACTTCGCTACCACCAGAAGCTTCTTTGATCGTTGGGGAAGCCGAGAGCTTCTATCTTGGGCTCACGTACAAAGACTCCCTAAAGATACGAGGCGGGTTCTCTTTCGCGGACAATGCGGCAGCGGCAAAACAGGTTAACAAGTCAACCAAAGACTTTTCAGAATTGAAACATTCCCCCTTGGGCCCTTATTTGAAGAGTGTGAAAATCGGACAAAATGCCAACTTTGCAATCATTGAAGCGGATCTTTCGACGCAGGACTTGTTAGGGCTGTGGAACGTAGCCAAACAGGATCCAACGCTGGGGGCGATACTCGCCAGGGTAGGGCTATGATGACGTTGCGAGTTATTGTCGTTCTTTTGCTACTATTGCCGGGGGCTTGTAAGAAAGACACCGGATCCCAAATGCCAGTATTAACCTTTTGGGATGTAGTCCCAAAGGATGCAGATTCTGTGCTGGCGTTTAGGAAATCGATTCTAAAGAAAGAGAACCTGGTTGCATTCTTAAAAAAGAAGGTAGCTGCGATAGATCCTTCGCTTAGTGCCCGGGTGTCGCACGTTGAAGCTGCTTGTGACATGACGGTGGAGCGGGACCTAATTGCGGTCGCGGTTGCGCATTCGCGTAGTTCAGAAGCTTCAGTGTTAATCCTACAAGGTAACTTCAGACAGGGGCGTCAATGCTTAGAGGCGTTATCCGCAGGGCCTGTGGAAACCTTGGCGCTCGAGGGGGCGAAACACGCCATTAGCTTCTCCTCTCCGTCGGGGACGCTGTATGCTGTTCAGGTACCGTCGGTGGGAATGGTTGTCAGTCATAGCAAGATGTTCATCGAATCGTCGCTGAAGTCGGACAAGCCTAGTTTCCTCCGAAGGCACTTTCCTTTGGTTAGAAGTGCTGATGCATGGGCTATTGGAGTCGTACCTTCAGAACTTAGAAAAAGCCTAGGCCAGAGGACAGCAGGGCGCGTGTCCGGTGTCGAGCTCGCCGTAGCGACTCTATTCCTCAAAGCCAAAAGCTCCAATGAGGTTAATTTGCACCTGTTTGTGCCGACTGAAAAGGAAGCCCAAAACCTGAAGCAAGCTCTGAAGCGAGAACTCCCACAAGCTGCCGTTATTGCACAGTATTTCTCGTTTGGTCCCGTGGTTAGTGCGGCTCAGGTTGACGTAAAGGATAAAAGGACGTCGATCACGCTAAACTTCACTGACTCCGACCTCCAGGCGATGTTAGATGCCATTGACAAGCGGCTGTCAGCTGCGCATACTCCGGCCTTCCAAAAGGAGACTACAAAAAATGGCAATCAAGACCCCACTAGCACAAGTAAAAGAAAAATTCGGTTCTAAGGAGAAGCTTGTTGAGGCCATCGTTAAAGGACTTCCTAATTTCGAAGGCGCGGAACTTGATAAACGCTCCAACAAAAGACTACTCCGCCTTGAGCGAGCAGTTCGAACAATTAGTGAAGCCGGCGGTGTTCAACGTGCAGCTCAAACCATCGCCGACCTACGAGGACTCGGCAAAGATGGCGACTACGTTAAATCTGTGGCGAGCTACCCCATCCCCAAATTGGCGGGCGAGCTCAACGCAGCCCAACGAAAAGCCAGCAAAAAGAAGAAGTAACGTCTCTTTAGTGTTGGGCTGGCTGTTTTTTTTGCTGCCTAACGCTTCAGTGGCAGATACGGTGATCCTACCCTACGGTTCTCCGGCTACTATTTCTCATCTGCAGATGGAAGAGCCGTTGAACCGATACGGGGAGGTTTTATCAGCAGCGCTTGACGGAAAAGAGACGAGTCTCTTAACTCCTACGTCGGATGCTACTGGCTTTCTTGCCTTTGAACGAAAGCCTGTTGGAGAAGCGGCGAGTCTTCCTGTCGGTACCTGCAATGGTTGCTTTACTCCAAAGCTGACCAAAGACAATCGGCTAGCTTGGGTTCGAGTGCACCAAAACTTTGAGGTGGAATCCAACGACTATAAATACCTACGGATTAAGATGGTTTACTCGGACGCGGTGGTCGTTCGAGTGAACGGACAAGAGGTCGTTCGAAGAAACTGGCGGGGCGGAGCAGGCGCGCCAAGCGGACTTTTACCTGCAAGGAGAAGGCGAGGAACACTAGAAGAAACGGTGTTGCTTCCGACCGAAGTACTCACGCTAAAAAACAAGAACGTGTTGACCGTTGAGGTTCGACCCGCGGCCTCCAAGAATCATCCGGTATTCGATGTGTCACTTGAGTTGACGCATGGTCGAAAGCTCGCAGTAGGTCCGTTAGTTCAGCGAGTAACCAAAAAATCGGCCGAAATTCTTTTCGTGACTCATTCGGCAACGAAAGCGCAAGTTCATTTTGGCAGCACCATCGATACCGACAAGGTGGCACTGAGCACTAACGGTGGGTACTCAAGACGTCATCGTGTACAACTAGATGGATTGGAGGGGGAGGTCGTCTATTACAAAGTTGTTGTCGCTGGCGTTGATACCAAACTGAGAAGTTTCAGGTTGCCTAAGACGCGCGATCTGAAGTTTGTCATCTATGGCGACATGCGTAACGGTCACCAAATTCACCGCAGGCTGGTAGAGTCCATGCGGGCAGAAGCACCACACTTTGCAACGAACACCGGCGATCTCGTAGCACGTGGAACCGATCTGGCAGACTGGCAGATGTTCTTCGACATTCAATCTGATTTACTTGCGGAAGTTCCGTTGTATCCCGCCGTTGGTAACCATGACACTGGTACCGCTAGTTCTTTTGGACTTCGGTTTAGGGATTGGTTCTCACTATGGCCCATGAAAAGTGATGTACCTCGGTTTGGCAACTGGTATTCTTTTGATGTTGCTGGGTTGCGGTTCGTAGTTCTAGACTCCAACCTTTACCAAGATCCTAGACAGCTCCGTTGGTTTGAGGAAACGTTGCGAGGTTCCCAAAACAGCCGTGCGGTTATTGTGGTCACCCATAATGGTCCGTACTCAAGAGGGCCCCATGGAGGCAGTACGTTTGCCAAGAGTCACTACGTGCCTTTGATGAAGAAACACAAGGTGGACTTTCTTTTTGCTGGGCACGACCATCTCTATCAGCGTGGAGAAGATGACGGACTTCGCTACATCGTAACCGGAGGAGGGGGAGCACCTCTCTATCCTATTAGCTGTGGAGTTAGAGGAAAGAGGAGATGCAAGTCAGATGATGGGATGAAAATTACCCGAAGAAAGCATCACTACATCACTGCCGAGGTCGGCCGCAATGTCATAGATTTTTGCCCAAAAGAGTTAAATGGTCGTCCTCTTGAGCCATGCATAAAGGTTCGCCTTAGAGCGCCCTAACGTTTAATCGTATAACTTTTATGAGAGATGTTTCCAGACTCATCTGCGACACGAACGGACAATAGGTGCGTTCCTTTTGACAAATCTTTGGGAAGCTCGAAAGAAAGGACCTCAGTAAGGTCGTCGAAAATAAGATCTTTTGCTCCGACCAGTTGCCATTTTCCTTGGCCGATACGCATTGCCGCTTCTCGAATAGCACTCAAGGAGTCGCTGGCGGTTACTGCTACCCGTGGATAGCGAACTGAAACATCTCCCAATTTGGGCCCATGATTATCTACTGCGAACGGACGGCTAATCTCCTGTGAAGACTTTGCACTGTAAGAAGCATTCGAGTTTTCATCCGAAGCTACAACTTTAACTCTGTAGTAGCCGTCTTCGAAAACCTCGGTGTTCCATTCGTAACTAGTTTCCGTATACGGCTTTTTGTTGAGAGGAAGAGGGGTCCATGTTGCGGAACCTTCGCGTCGTGCGAAAAGTGTGTATCCCGTTTTGTCGTCGTCGGGATTCTTTACCTTCCATTTAATCTTCACGACTCTTGTTCTCGGTTTGGTTGGTCCTTCTTTCACCACCGCCATGGCGGAAGCCCCTTTGGCCGAGGTTTCGATCTTCTCGATTTTTGTTGGCTTATTAGAAGGTAAGAATCGAAGTTGTACTCGGCTAAGATAAGATTTTTTTCCCGCCATTTTGACCTTGAACTGGAAATACCTGGCTCGTGGCACTCCCGTTTTGGAAGTAAACGACTGGCCAATGCTCCGCTGAGATGACAGTTGTTTCCATGGCCCCCATCCTTTTTCAGCGTCAGCTGTATGACCTGACCTAACGTAGAAGGTTGAAATAGCCCCAAGCCAAGAAATGTTTCCAAAGTCTGAAATGCTCTTTGCATCGAATACCTTGGACGTATAACTACCTTGGTCACTGCTTGGTTTGAGAAAGTAGACGGCCTCTGAGTCAAATGTTGCCAATGCCATGTCGCCGTTATCCGAAGCAATCGTCGCGACCACCCTCTCATCTACATCGACGACCGTGGCGCTGCTACTTGCATCGCTCACTAAATAGATCCGTCCCTTTTCGGCCGAACCTGCGAGAATGCTTCCTTCACTAGTTGTCGCAAGCGATGTAAAGTAAGTCGCGGTTAAAGCGTGAAGCTGTTCAAAATCTCCATCAGCGGAAATTGCGTATAACGCTCCTTTGCCTTTCGCGGCTCCTTGGCGTGGTATTTCAACGGAAGAGTTCGGACGCTTGTCAGCTCCTGGTTTGCTACCGGTACTTGGCATTTTGGGAACGTGGCCCTTGCTTGCATCTCCTTTGGCTTCGTCGATGTCTCGTTTGCTCTTTGTTCCTCCTGACGAAGGCCACTTAATGTCGTTGGCCGCCACAGCAACACCTGATTGAAAAGGGGTCATGGCGGTTATTTCGTTACCGGCAAAGTCCGCCATAGCAATTGTCTTGCCGGTTTTGGGAGCATGTCGATAAACGATAGCGTTGTCTGAAGTCCCAAACCAAACGTGAGTTTTTGTTGTGGCAATCGAAAGGATTCGCTTGTCTTTTGCTTCGAATACCAGTTTCGCTTTCCCGCCATTGATGCGAAAAAGTTTCGCCTTCGGGCCAACGCCCGCGTAAATGTTTCCGCCGTGCACCCCGAGCGACCATACAGATTCTGCATCAGGGATTGATGCAACTTTTTTAGAATTTCCAGCGGTTACTTTCCAAACCGCCGCATTAGGCATGGTGCCCGCGTAAAGAGTGTTTCCTTTGAATACTAACGCTGTCACAGCTACTGCGTTCGGTATTGTCGCGAACAATTTTGGGGATTTGCCGTTGGTTGCCGTGAAGATTTTTCCATCACTGGAACCAACGTAGAATGTCCCCTTGTGCATTGCCGATGACCACACCCCTTCTAAAGCAGTACCTTCGCTCTTGGTGGTAGCGTAACCCGTCCGAATTTCGCCAAGCGAGTTCAAAAGAGTTCCATCGTTTTTTCCTTTGCTAAAGTTCTCGTAGGTGTCGAGGGTCCAGCTTTTCTGACTACTCGCGAAAGATGGAAGTGCAAGAGAAATTAAAAATATCTGAAGAATTTTCATGGTGGTCCTATTTTTGATTGGCAACATCGACGAGAAAGCCTTTGGCATTTGCCAATACAGGTTTCCAAGGTATTTTCGTGTCGTATTTGAGGTTATACGGGGCGTGATGCGAAAGGCTTGCTTTCACAGGAATTCGATCCGCCACGCTATCTGGTAGATCTAAAACAACTTGAGAGCCTCGACTAAGTCCTTTCGACTTTGGAGTTAGTCTGACGATTAGATCGGTGCCAGCAGAAAAGCTTCTAAGTACATTGAGGAAGCTGTTCCAGTCGGTGGGAACTGCGGCGTCAGCCTTGGCTAGATTACCACTAAGCACTTGCAAGCGAACTCTGGAGCCAGCTAGTTCAGGGGGGACATCAAAGCCAACGCGTTTCAAAATTGGCTTTTGTCCTTTTCTAATCATTTGAAGGTCTACGTAGTTTTTTTCTCCAGGAACAAGTTTTGGCGCTCGCAATCTAATGTCGTTGATGATGTCTGGTTCTGAGTTTTGCGTAGCAACGATTGATAGTTCTACCGACTCGATTCTTGCTTTCTTGAACGGATTAAACATCACGGCGTCTACCGCCTTGAATCCTCTGAATGACATCACAGGACCAATTGCGCCAGTGTCACTGTAGTTATGATCCGTGAATTCAATCGGTGTGGATTCTCCGGCGATTTTAATCTTTCCCGAAACAACGACACTGCTCGGCACTTTGTCGGGCATGTACAGTGATGTCGCATTCATGGTTGCGATCCTGATGATTGTTGATGTTAGGTCCTGACTGTTTAGCGCTTCGACATAAAACTTGTTTTTTACAGTCTTTCCGGCGTTGTTTAAGGTGAGATTCATGCTCATCGGAATCATCGCGGTTCTTAGTCGCATATCTGCCATGATCATCGCTTGCGTATCGAGTACTAGGGATCCGACCTCTTTGATGGGAGACGCCACTACGAACGGACTAGCCTGTGAGTTAACGATCATGTGTACATGGGAGGTTGCAATGGGAGCGTACGCCTCTCCATTTTCAAACATCGGATGCCCGAAAGCGAGCAGACGGTCCCCATCCACGTAGCTTACCGTTCCGGTCCCTGTAATCGTCATGTCACCGCGAACCAACATCACTGCGATAGAGGATCCCAAAACAAACTTAGAAGGTCCCTTCATTTGTTGTGAGCCAGCAATAGAGCCGGCTCGGAATGGGGTCATGCCACCTGACCACATTTTCTGGGCATAGCTTAGTGCTTCGGTAGTCGCTCCAGCGATTGAAAGAGGAATGGTTTTTGAGTTCAGCTTCGGAGTGGGCACGAACTCCGAATGGAGGAGTTCGTTGATATCTCCACCTGGTGCCATTTTTTGCCATGTGGATTGCGACCCGATGAACGACTCCGATATGACGGCGCCGGCCTTTGCGTCCTTGGCTTGCCCAACTAACGGAGTTTGAAATCCTTGTTTCAACATGTATTTCATTGGCGTGCAGGCACCTATTGGAGTTTTGGTAAAACTCCATCCGTAGGAAAAAGCACAGGCTAACTTGCCATCAATAAAAAGAGGAGACCCGGACATGCCTGCCCAAAAGCCCCGCACCGCAAACTTGGGGTCGTCGGATTTGACCAAAATGATGGACATGTTTGGTAAGAAGTTGTGCTTTACATCGATGACCTCGAATTCGAATTGCTCAGGTTTAGTTCCATAAATGGTAGTAAGTCCCGTGCCTTTTTGACCACGCTTGACGTTCTCGAGAGGATAAATGGGGACTTTCCCTCCTGTGGGCAAAGCCCAAGTAATTTCATTCATCCCCAAAGAGACAAGCAGCGTTAAAAGTATCAACCGAATCATGGACTTAGAGAATAACCCTGAGAATCTGGTTTCGCCACTGAACATGCCCCACATTTTGCACAAACCGTTCAAAGTGTTGAAAGGTGTTGAAGCTTGAACGGTTTGGCAGTCCAGAATAAGGATTTACGGAGACTTACATTGTGGCATGCACTCTGCATAGTGCTAGTTCATGGAACGAAAACAAGAATACATTGAAACATGGAAAGCAATCGCATTTGAGATGGGGAGATCGGAACGTTGGTGTCGGTACATGTCCGTGCACCCTAACCATCCGCTGCCTGTGTTTAAGGTTGGGGGGATTGTGAGAATTCTTCACTCTGATCTCAACAAATGGCTCGAAGAGCAACGAATGCAACTGCTCAGGCCCTTGGTGGCTTGAGCAGTGCGTGTTAAACCGCTTTAGTATGAGTCAGTCGCTGCAGGCACTAACTGGAACATTTCGTGCGCTTTTCTTCGATCTTGATGGCACTTTGACCACAGACGGAGTAGTTGCCTCGGAAACGTACGCTTCTCTTCAAAAGGTAAAACAGGCGGGCATTAAGTTGGTGCTGGTGACTGGACGTCCAGCCGGATGGGGCCAAGCGCTGATGACGCTAGCTCCACTCGACGCAGTAGTAACCGAAAACGGTGGGCTAAGTTTTGTAAGAGTTGGCAGTGGCACGAAGAAGGTTTACGGAGTTCCAGAGACCACCCTTCCGGAATGGCGCAGAAAAATGCATGCCGCAGCAGTAGACGTTATCACAGAGCACCCTGGCGCTCGAATGAGCACCGATAGCCAGTATCGAGAAGTTGACTTAGCTATCGACTGGAACGAGCACGTCTCCATCCCAATGCAAGCCGCCGACGACATGGTGCTTCGTCTAAGGGAGCAAGGGTTTGCCGCCGTAAAATCGTCCGTTCATGTCAACTTTGGGCCTCCTAAATTCAATAAGCTGAGCGCATGCATGCACATTATCGAGCACGTCTTGGAAGCAGATCCCACTGATTTGAGTTCTTACGTTTACGTTGGGGACGCGCTCAATGATGCTCCAATGTTTGGGAAGTTTCCCAATTCAGTCGGAGTCGCAAACGTTAAGAAATGGTGGGACCAACTTGAGCATAAGCCGGCAATGGTCACTGAACAATCAGAAGGCGCAGGTCTTCGTCAGGTGATTGAGCAGATGTTAAAAATCAGAGCGCTTAAACGTGCTGATATCTGAAGCTTCCGAAATAGAGAGAGTTCGAGAGAAAAGCCCAAATGCTTGGATTTCATTTTTGGTCAAGTTCAACGGGTCTTCTCCACGCCATCATCGTGCAACAATGGTGGTGTCAGGGGAGGGAGAGCGTCTTTGGGGAACGGTTGGTGGCGGAGCCTTAGAACATCAAATTTGTGAAGAAATCGTGGATGCAAAACATCCATTTCTGAAGAAGTACGATCTGGCTCAAGACTTGGCGATGTGCTGCGGAGGAAGCGTGGAGCTTTTTTCAATGCCTTTGTCTCATTGGCCCACGAAACCGGCAGAGAACGTTTTTGTTACTTGGACCGGTAAGACGCATCTTACAAAACAAGAAGGGCGACTTAGCAATGGGTTCGTAGTGGCACTAAACACCAATACAAGGTTATTTGTTTTTGGCTATGGTCATGTAGGAAAACAAGTGGCTAACCTTGCCGCGAACTGTGACTTTGAAGTCATCGTTGTCGATGACAATGAAACAGATGCACTTGAGGGGTACGTTGGTGAATGTTGTGCTTCCTTTCATCTTCCCGACGTTGAAAAAAAGTTTGGAAGGTTAACCACGAGAGATTTCGTTTTGATTATGACTCGGGCCCATCAAATCGATGAGACGCTTACTGAGAGTGTGCTCGGTCGTCCCGTCGGATACTTAGGTGTGATAGGTAGTAAAGCGAAAGCGGCGCGCTTTAGAATGAGACTCGCAAACAAGGGAATTGAAGAATCTCAGTTAGCCCGGGTTTCAATGCCTCTTGGGATTAGTATAGGCGCAGAGACTCCTCAAGAAATTGCAGTCGCGGCCGTAGCAGAGTTGGTAAGTCTACGTGCCAGCCGTTGACGCCGTAATACTGGCCGCCGGCCGAGGTAGTAGAATGAAAGGTGTTGCAAAGGCATTAATCAGGGTGGGCGGAGTAACGCTTTTGGATCGTACTCTGCGAACCTTGCAGCAGGTAGATCAACTTGGCAAAGTCTACGTCGTTGGAGGCGCCGAGCAGCACTTAGAGCAACTGGCTCGTTTCTGTCAAAGGCTGGAGGTTGTATTTCTTAAGAACGAAAACTGGACTGCAGGAATGGGGGCTTCCGTTGAAGTAGGGTTTGCATCAGTCAAAAATGATGCCTGTTTACTTTGGCCCGTAGACTGCGTTGGAGTGACCTCCGAAACCGTTAGAACAGTAGTTTGCACCGGTGGTCCCGTGGTTGTTCCCACCTATCAGGGCAGGGGGGGGCACCCAACTCTGTTTCGACGTCAAGTCTATGATAGATTGTTAAAGTGCAATTCCTTTCCTCTAGGCGCCAAGTCAGTCGTTTCGGAAACTCCAGGCGTACAAAGGGTCGCTGTGCCCGATCCTTACGTACTATCGGACTTGGACTCACCGCTGGATTTGCAGCATTTTCAACAACGGCTTCGTGCAACAAACGAGCGTTAAGTCTAGATAATAATGTCGTGGCACCAGTGCTACCCGACAGGGTTGACATCTCAACGCTGACACAAGATTACTTAGGGTTTATTAGCTCAGGTAACATGGAGGCAGTGGCGGACTCTCACGCTACTGGCGTGCATATTTGGGCAATGTCTGGACAGCAACTCCGTGACCTACGGCCGCATAAAGACATCAAGTCAGTGGTTAGTTGGGATCAAAAAGTCGTGAAGTTAGGGGCCATGCGGCTGGTGACAGATCAACTTAGTTATCGTTTAGGTGATGGTGATCGCTTAGTTAGTGTTCCTATGGACTCCACCTTAGTCTGGGAAGTAGAGCAGCAACGATACAAGGTGGTACATGAACACCTGTCATACTCTGCAAAATGGGAAAGGCAGTCGCGTTTTGCTACAGAAGATGTGGAGACCCAGCTTAAGGTATCGAGTGACGAGCTTACAGTAGCTGTTGAAAACTGGTTGACTGGCGCTGCAATTATGCCTTTTGAAGAGTCAACTACCATCATTGGCCCTTTTTCTCAGGGAAGCTTCAAAGAAAAACTCTCGGTGCATGCTGAGAGTTTGGGGCTTATCTTGGATGACGATTTTGAAATCTCTGTTAGGTACGGGGATAAAAAAGAAGCGGCATTAGTTTATGTCGTTTGGCCAGGTAGGCTCGCTAATGGAAAGAATACGACAATCCGGATTACCATTGGTGTAAGAGTCGGTGAAACGACACAAATAGCTCACTTGCATAGTTCTGTTCCGTTAAACAGCAGCAACACCGAACGGCTATTCGAAATGCGATAGCAGTCACATCCGCCCCCCGAAAACGACAAATGGCAACCCGAAGGTTGCCATTTGCTTTTTCAGTGTGATGAGACTAGTTGACTCTCAGAATGCTTTCTTTGCTGTACTCAGCCGGTGCATTAGCTGTGTCTGGTAGGGCGGCAAGGTCACCTGCTTGAAGTACCCATTCATCTCTGCTGATGCGGCCTTTAAACACCTCGAGCTTCGCGTCCACGTACTCGACTTCATCGTCAGACCAACTCGCTACTTGCCAGAAGTAGTACACTCCGTTTTTGTGGAGCAGTTTCTCAAGTTTCGGACCTACACCTTTGATACGCTTCAGGTCGTCAATCTTACCCTTCGGACGCTTGTTGAAGAGCATCGGACCGTCTTCCTTTTTGCGTTTTGGTGTAGCTGCTGCAAGCCGAAGTCTTTCAAGCTCCGCTCTCAACTTCTGAATCTCACCGTACGCACTGTCGCGTTCGCCGGTCACCTCTCCAATGTTTCCTTGGAGCGTAGTGATTTGTGTTTTGTAACGAGTCATAGATTCATCTGTTGACTTGTACTTTTCATCAATACGTCTGTAGCGAGTGAGTAGATCTTCGTACTCATTGCGGCTGTCTGTAGCTAGCTCCGTAGCTTTCTTGAGATCCGTTTCAAGCGTAGTAATTCGTCCTTCCCACTCAGATTTAATGTTACGAAGTTCGCCTTCTTTTCCATCAAGCTGTTGGTTAAGGGCAGAGATTCGATTTTCGTATTCGCTTACCTCTGATTCCCACTTCGTACGGTAGGTCGTCCATTCGTTTCGCTCAGTGTCGAATGTCGCGAGCTGGTTCCGCAGTGTTTGCAACTCTTGTTGTTGGTTTTCGAACTTAGATGACCACTCGCTTTGTGAGTTTTTAAACCCTTGTAGCTCACTGTCGCGTTCAGAAAGCCAAACTTTGTGGTTAGCTATCTCAGAAGCCAGTTGGTCGCGCTCGTTTTGCAGCTTTCCAAAGTCGGTTCGATAAGCCTCCCAATCTGAGTTTAGGTTGTCGAACTTTATTTTCCACTCGCCACCAGAGTTGACGGTGTTTTGAAGTTCTTCTTTTTCCGCCCAGAGGTTGTCGAATTTGATTTTCCACTCGCCACCAGAGTTGACGATGTTTTGAAGTTCTTCTTTTTCCGCCCAGAGGTTGTCGAATTTGATTTTCCACTCGCCGCCAGAGTTAACGGTGTTTTGAAGTTCTTCTTTTTCCGCCCAAAGGTTGTCGAATTTAATTTTCCACTCGCCGCCTGAGTTGACAGTATTTTGAAGTTCTTCTTTTTCCGCCCAGAGGTTGTCAAATTTAATTTTCCACTCACCGCCTGAGTTGACAGTGTTTTGAAGTTCTTCTTTTTCCGCCCAGAGGTTGTCGAATTTAATTTTCCACTCGTTGCCAGACTTGATCTTGGCATCGGTATCTTTTTGAAGGTTGTCAAATTTGATTCGCCATTCGCCCGCAGCCTTTAGTTTTGCATCTGTATCTTTCTGAAGGTTGTCGAATTTGATCTTCCAGTCGTTACCAGCCTTGATTTTGGCGTCGGTATCTTTCTGAAGGTTGTCGAATTTGATCTTCCAGTCGTTACCAGC
>JAHDIH010000009.1 GCA_020630875.1 Deltaproteobacteria bacterium
AACCTTGGCAATGCAGGATACTACGATCAAAACTGCGCCGACATTTGCCCGGGTATTGGAGAAGGTGGCGGAGGGCAAGGAAATGGAACATCTGGAGGAGATGGTGCGGTTGGCTTCATTGGCGCGCCTAGACACGCCGCGCAGACACTTGAGCCGCTGGTTGGCGGATGTGGAGTAACTTCTGGGGGAGCGTTACAGTTGTCCTCATCTACAAAAGTGACCATCTCTGGCGAGTTGCATGCGATGGGCAAGGGAGGCGTGCAAATGGACCTCTGCGTGAGCGGAGGCGGAGCAGGTGGCTCAGTCCTCGTGGAAGCTCCCGAGGTTGAAATTTCCGGAGCTGGCGGAATTGCAGCGAACGGTGGGAGTGGGGCTTGCGATGTAAAAAGTGGCAAAGACGGACTGTTTGGCATCACACCGGCTGAAGGCGCTAACTGCGGTTCGAACAAGGTAGGTGGTAATGGGGCTACGGAAATAGCCGCGGGTGATGGAACGCTGGGAAGCGCTGGTGGAGGTGGAGCTGGAGCGATCGTCATTAACAACGCTGATGGAGTGTACGTTAACAACGGCAGTATCATCAGTCCTGTTCACAAAAGTGGGGGAGTAACCATAGAATAGCTTGATTCAAGCGAGCTAAGACTCAGTTTGCGCGAGATGGTCGCTCCCGAATTCTGGGGCGGCAAGCGTCGTCTAGATGGAATATCGAGTCGCCTACTCGGTTCGGGCATGATAGCTCGGCAACTCCCACTAACCTGAATGTGGTATGGTTTGTGATGTGATTGAAGAGCTCCTTGCTACGAAAGATTTAGATTTGACAACGTTAAGTGCGGCGCTTGATCGCTTGGGGGAAACGCAGCGACTAAGCGAATGCCTCAAACTGAAAAGAACTGATTTGGCCAGGCTGTTTGATATTTCTAAAGAAGCAGAGCTAAGTGATTTGTGCGTGGCAGGTCCGACGGAGACGGTTTGCGAAGGACTCAACAGCCTGCCAGCTTTTCGGCGGTTCGCAAAAGTGTTTTGCCAGCCGCGAAATGGTGCATCGGCAGACGAACTGTGGGGGTACAATAGAAACTCGCAAGTAGTAGAGAAAGCAGTGGGGCCGGGCTACTTCATTGCGACAAAAACTGCCAATGATGTGGTGATAGACTATA
The DNA here is from genome assembly GCA_020630875.1 of Deltaproteobacteria bacterium. Taxonomy (GTDB): domain Bacteria; phylum Myxococcota_A; class Polyangia; order Haliangiales; family Haliangiaceae; genus JAHDIH01. The sequence goes on from JAHDIH010000009.1 coordinate 1,152, forward strand.
CCAAACTGCCACCTGGGAAAATGCCTGGCTGGCCACCAATCATTCGTAACGATAGACGTCTTTCGCGTTTTGTGTACAGTGGCACCAAGGACGTCGTTCGTAAAGTGTCGACTCATGTAACCATCGGTCGCGCTTTTAAGAAGGGAAAAGCGCTTGATGCTTGGTTTGTGCTATGCCGAACGTGAAACTAATGGTTGCGTAAGATCTCAGCAATTTGCTTGGCAATAGTTTGATTCTCTCGCGCCGTTCCCCCAAGCACTTTGGCCTTGCTCAGGCAGCGTTCTGCATTCTCCCTATCTCCGCATAGTGCGTAAAGGTGGGCTTTCGTTGCCATACGCAAGTGCTCAAATCTTTTGTTGTCGAAGGTTTTTGTTTCGTCAATTGTGTTGAGTCCTCGCGTAGGATCTCCCGCATACCCTTGCGCAATAGCGTGATTTAGTTTGGCCATCGGGGAGTTGGTAAGAGCGACCAACTCTTGATAACAGGTGCCTATCGTAAGCCAGTTGGTGTCCTCGAAGGTTGCGGCAAGGCAATGTTCTTTAGCGATGCGAGCTTCAAGCACGTACCGTCCATTTGCTCCTTTTGGAAACTTTTTGCTCGTTTCCAAAAGCTGACATCCCGCTTCAATGTAGGGGGCCGTCCACAAACCTCTGTCCTGCTTATCCAGTGGAATCACATTTCCAAGACTGTCTTGTCTGGAGTGAATTCGAGAAATTAGAAAATGCATCAGCGCGAACATGCCAATGGTGTCTCGATTGCAATAGTTGGTCGTCTCCACCAACAGTCTAGTGAGGCCGATGGCATCTTCACAAAGCGAAAGCTGGAAAACCCGTTCTTTCTTTGAACTGTAGTACCCTTCGTTAAATAACAAGTAGAGCGCCGCATGGACCGTGTCGAGTGCCTGGGTCAAACCATCAGGGGAGGGTAGGCACAGCGACTCTTCTTTTAACGCGGCCCGCGTCCGATGAAGTCTCTTTTTCACGGTCTCTTCGGTGAGCAGCAGCGCTCGGGCGATTGCCGGGATGGTCAGTCCGCACAATGTCTTCAGGATAAGAGGAAGTCGGTTCTCTGGCTTGATGGACGGCTGACAGCACATGAAAATCATGCGTAGTTGATCCTCTGCGATCGCCGGCTCACTAAATTTCTTATCGACCTTGTAGCTTTGCGTCCAGTGATTGGAAACTAAGTCTTCTACCTCTTTGGATAGTTTCTGTCGTGTTCCATATTTCCGGATGCGGTCTATTGCACTGTGTTTCGCAACCGTCGTGAGCCACGCGCCGGGGTTGGGCGGCAGACCTTCAGCTCTCCATTGCGTTAACGCCTTCTGAAAAGACTCCTGCGTCACATCCTCGGCTAGCGCCAGGTTGTGCGCGCCAAAAAGGCGAGTCAATACCGCAAGTAACTTTTGAGACTCCGTGCGGTACAATCCGTCTATTACTTTTTCTACATCGTCCAAAGTTAAGCGAGGTTGCAGAAAACTTCTTCCACATCATCTAGCGCTTCTAGCTTGTCCAGGAGCTTTACTATTTCTTCTTCTCCAGCTTCATCTAGCGGCGTTGTAGTCTGCGGAACCCATTCGAACCCGGAGGAGATGATTTCAATTTTTCGCTCTTCTAATGCGGTTTGCATATGCCCAAAGCTTTCTCTGGCCGTCCGAATGGAAAGCAGTGGGGTTCCCTCGTCACTTTTCGTGTCCAGGAGCTCTTCCAGTCCGCTGTCAATTAGTTCCAGCTCCAGCGATTCTCTGTCTACCCCTTCCGGTGAAATGCGGAAGACTCCGTAGTGGTCGAACATGAACGATACGCTCCCCGAGTTTCCCATGTTACCACCCCCTCTGTCGAAGGCGTGACGTACATTTGCTACGGTGCGGGTAGGGTTATCCGTGGTGGTCTCTACCAGTACGGCAATCCCATGTGGCCCGTAACCTTCATAAAGAATTCCTTGGAACGCTTCTGTGTCACCCGCGCCAGAGGCTTTCTCGATGGCGTACTTGATCTTATCCTTTGGCATGTTCACGGAGCGAGCATTCTGAATGGCGCGCCGCAAACTTGGGTTGGCTTCCGGATCTGGTCCGCCGGACTTAACGGCTATCGCAATCTGCCTACCAGCTCTGGTGAAAGCTTTGGAGTTGCGAGCTCCACGCTTTGCCATTGCTTGCTTTCTGTTCTCGAACGTTCGGCCCATAGAGGGGTTTTACATCGATTTGGAATCGCTGAACAGGCAGATTCTCTATTTTGACTTCTATCGTTCGCAGGTTTTGTGGTTTTGCGGGTTGCGCCTAAAGTCATCGCTGTCCACTGCAGGGCAATTGGCTCTGATGGTGCGCTTGAGATTATCTACTTCGTCCCACGTGAGTGCCATTGAATCGAATACCAGCGGTATCTCGTCAGCGGTGGCGATAGTGTCTAGTAAGCTCGGTAGTTTCGCTTCCACGATTACCTGATTGCCATCGCCGTCAGTGTATAGGTAGCGCCCCCCAGTGTTCCACATCTCGTCGAAGTTACGAACGTACGCTTCGACTACAGGGGTAAATAGAGGTCCTTGCAACATGACAACGTTTTCAAACGTATTGTGTTCTGCGTTGTCTGAGAGATTGTAGCTGCCAGTCCAAAGCTGTTTATTATCAATGATCAAGTATTTATGATGCATCTGTGCCGCGTAGGAATAGTGCCAGCGGTACGAGTACCACTTGTACTTGACGTTAATGTTTGGTTCTTGGTCAATCAAATAGCCATAACGAAAGTTCTTGTCTAGACATTTGCGAACCTGGGATTCCGTCGTCGCTTCTTCTAAGCAATCATTTTGAGTCTCCACTTGCAGTTCATGAGAGTAAAGACTGACGAACTCTTGAGCGTCAAGGTATACGTCAATTTGCAAATCTGGTTTTTGTCTTGCGCGTTCAATCAGAGCAAGCGACACGGGTCGTGACCGAAGATGACCGGAGCCTACGATGATGCGGTCTTCTGCCGACATAATCGCCGCGACAAGCTTGTCTGATATTGCGTTGCCGCCATTGAGTCGAAACGTCGTCGAACCTTCAGAGATGTTAAAGTTCGGAGAAGTGAGAGCTACGTCCGCCCAAGGTCCGTCAACCAGCATTGGCTTGAGTGGGGAAGGGGTGTAGTCGTAATCGATTTGCACAAAGTCTCTGGAGTGATTCCAAAGAAGGTCAAATTCATTTTGCAGTCGCACCGCAACCTCATCCATGCCCGACATGAACAGGGTGTTTTCATCGTAACGGCTGGCAGCCCCCCAGGACCAGTTTCCACTACCAGTGATGATACGAGTCGTTGGCGCTTTATCAAGGTCGGTGTGGGGGCCGTCGATCAATGCGTACTTGTGATGCATAATTTTGTTCACGTAACGAACGTTTGCTCCGAGACGCTCAAACTCAGCGGAACGACTACTTTCTGGATTGTCGCTCAAGCGGTCTTTGTTTCCCCCTTCGTAGATGAGCCGAACCACCACGCCTCGTGAAATCGCATCTTCAAGAGCTTCAATTACAGTCCCGTCAGAAAAGCTGTACATTGCGATGTCGATACTTTCTTCTGCTCCATCGATCCATTCGGCGATTTTGATAACGTGGCTTTGATCGTAGGGCTGAGGAGAAAACACGGATTCAATTTGGTGTCTCGGGTAACCGTTCTCTAAAGCGTACGTTACTAACTTCTTGATTGATGCCTTCCCGATGTAAGGAACGGCATCGACTTCGTCGATACTCGAAAACCAGTGGTCATCCTCAGAAAAAGCTTGCTCGTCTTCGCCATCTCGCAATTCGACAATTCGTTGTGCGGACCTTTTGTGTAGTTTGACATCGTCGTCAAGCGTCTCAAATGATAAGGAGCGGTCGTTCACTAGGTCCAGAACTGCAATTTCTTCCGACGGAAGTAACGTGTAGCTTCCTTCGGTCTCTACGTCCTCAACAGGAGAGCAAGCGGAAAACAGTATCAGTGCAGCAAAAATCCTCATTAGTAGGCTTTTAGCGCCAGATTACGCATTGCGCAACGATAAAACCTACTTTTGGCTACCTGGGGAATGCCTCACAGTTTGGCACCGATTCTGCGCTCATCAAGGGGCCATCTGGTACCATTAGAGCCAGGAGGATCATGGGGGGGATAAATCAATTGATACGGATTTCGACATCATTACTTGCAGTAGCTGCGGGCTGTGGAGGAGGCCAGCAAGAAGGGCCTTCTTCGTGTGCGGCAAACCAGTGCAGCGACGGCGGAGGTTCTTCGGTGGGGGGGCCTTGCGCAGAAGAATACGTGGTAGTGTTTGCCGGCCAAAGCAACATGCAAGGAGAGAATACGGACCACCTGACATCGACTTTGGTAGGAGACGGGATCTTGCAAGAGTACCTAGCCGCTGACAACAGTTTTCGGCAGGTCACTTCAGATGACATGGAAACCTACAATACCGGCGAATGGCATCAGTCCTTAGCAAGATCGAAAACTGGCAGCATGATTCCTGCGTTTGCTAAGGCTTTCAATGGTGCCACTGGCGCTTCCATCACCGCCATTTCTACTGCCAGAGGCGGCGCGGGCATCTACTACGATCTCAACCTTGGAAGTTGGAGGCCAGGAAGTAGCTTGTTCGCAGATGCCAACCAAAAAATTATCCAGTCGCAAAAAGACGTTGATGCAATCGTCTACCTCGGGGGGGAAACCGACGTCGCGGTTGCCAAAGGTACGTCCTATGTTGATGGCGAGTTTAAACAAGGCGTGCAGTCGATGATAGACGAATTTACGGACACTCATGGTGCTCCGATTCATTTTATTCTACCCAGTCACATTAACGCCCAGGAACCAAATGGCGACGCCGCCACTATGGTGGTTCGGAACGCGATCAGAGAGGTGGTGTCTCAAGACGGAAACGCGTACGTGCTATTTGAAGATAACTTAGACTTCCGCGACCGTGGCTTGGTTTTTACTGACATTGTTCACTACAACCAGGCTGGGCAAAATGAAATAGGTGCACAGGCAGGGCAAGCGTTAGCTGCTTGGTTTAGCTGCGAAAAATAGACAAAGTAGCGTGGTTCTGACGCATTGCATCTGAATCGCTTGCGCACTTACCCCGTATCGGGCTATTCGCCAATACGCATGAACAAATTCCAACAATTTCTAGGGCTCTCCGGGGAGGGCGTTAGTATTCGTGCTGAGATCCTATCCGGGGTGACTGTCGCGCTTGCCCTCATTCCAGAAGCGGTGGCTTTTGCACTTATCGCGGATCTGTCGCCGTTGACTGGTCTTTACGCGGCCTTCGTCATGGGGTTAGTTACTGCACTATTTGGTGGCCGGCCTGGGATGATTTCCGGCGCGACCGGAGCGGTAGCGTTGGTTTTAGTAAGCTTGTCAAAATCTCATGGGCCGGAGTACATATTTGCTGCAGTGGTGCTCGCAGGTGTCTTGCAAGTGATTGCGGGAGGTTTGAAACTGGGCACACTTATGAGGTTGGTCCCACATCCGGTGATTTTGGGATTCGTCAACGGCCTCGCAATTATTATTGGAATGTCCCAGATCGTTCAGTTCAAGACTGCAGACGGCTCTTGGCTTCACGGACAACCTTTGCTGATTTTTTGTGGGTTCGTAGTACTCACCATGCTCATCATTTGGCTTTTGCCGAAGCTTACTAAAGCGGTTCCGTCTTCTCTGGCCGCCATCTTGGCGGTATGGGGAATCGTTACCATATTCTCTATCACCACCAAAAACGTTGGCGACATTGCTTCTATTTCAGGTGGATTTCCACCGTTTCATATCCCTGCGGTTCCACTGTCGTGGGATACGTTTGCGATCATTCTGCCTTATGCTGCAATCGTAGCTGGCGTCGGCTTGATTGAGAGTTTGCTGACGTTGAACATACTCGATGAGATAACTGAGACAAGAGGGAACAGTAACCGAGAAGCTCTTGCGCAAGGCACCGCCAACATTCTCTCCGGATTCTTTTCTGGAATGGGAGGCTGCGCAATGATCGGGCAAAGTCTGATCAATATTTCATCCGGTGCAAGAGCCCGACTTTCGGCGATTACCGCGGCACTCTTGCTGTTGGTGTTTGTGATGTTCGGTTCGCGGGTCATTGAGCTATTGCCCATGGCAGCTCTTACGGGCGTGATGCTCATGGTTTCCATCGGAACATTCGAATGGGCAAGTTTGCGAACCTTCAAGCGCATGCCGCGATCCGACATTTTTGTGATGGTAGTGGTCACTGTAGTCACTGCCGTTCTTGATAACCTTGCGCTCGCCGTTGTGATTGGCGTGATTGTTTCTGCGTTGGTATTTTCCTGGGATAATGCCATTCGCATTCGCGCGCGGAAACACATTGATGAGTTTGGCGTAAAGCATTACGAGATATATGGCCCGCTGTTTTTTGGTTCGATAACGGTCTTTAACACTAAGTTTGACGTTTTAGGCGACCCTGAGCAAATCGTTATCGACTTTGCGGAAAGCAGGGTCGTAGACATGTCTGCAATAGAAGCGTTGCACAGGCTGACCAAGCGCTACGAAAAGCTAGGAAAAAAGGTCCGTATTCAACATTTGAGTGAAACTTGCAAAAAGCTTCTGAAGAATGCCGAAGACATCATCGATGTCAATGTGATGCCCACCGATCGCTCCCAACGCTCCAAGCGAGCGAGCGTTGGCCTGGTAGACTAAGAGCTTCGAGGTGAAAGGGGAGGAAACGCCAAGTAGTAGGAGGAGGGATGGGGAGAACTTATGTGATACAAGGGGGCATGAAAATACTACTCGTCGCATTACTCCTTACTTCTTCAGCCTGCAAAAAGAGTGCTGAAAGCGGTAAAGAGCGAGAAGTTTCCAGCAGTGTTCGCAGCGAGTCCGTTGCAATCTCTTCAAGTGCTGCCCCAGCGAAACGTTCAGCTGCGTACACTGACGAACAAAAATGTCTTGAGCCCTGTTTGCGACTGGCAACAGAAACAATAGCCCCGAACGTCAGCCCGGACTTCGACTGGTGCAGTACTTGCGACGGTAGCAATCGATCGTCCTGCAAAGTAGAGCACAGTGACGCTTGGAACGTCGAAAATGCCTATCTAAGAAATTGCATCTATGCGTCTGCGGGAAAAGTTTTTAAGACGAAGAAATGGAGCAGCACATTTTCCAAGAAGTCCTGGTACCAACCCAGGCCTGCGTTTAAAGAAAGCGACATAGGCAAAGTTGGCCACGAGAACATTGCTAGAATTAAATGGAGGGAGCGAGCGGAAGGTTTGAAGCAGCCAATTAGGCAGGTTAAAAACAGTGAGAACATTGACTTGGACGGTGACGGTAGCAATGAAGCAACAACCGCTGATTTCTCACGCGAACCCCGAAACAGAGAGAAACATAAACATCGCGGTTACCAAAATTTTCATCATGACTCATAAGCAAGCAATGTTGCCCAGAACCCTAGGCGGGAAGTTTACATAATCTATATTATGCGACACTCGCAATTGTGAGGCTGCTTTGTAGGCATGTAAGTGCCAAAAAAACTATTTTTGCGGCCAAAACATGGTGGGACCGCCGCCGTCAGAGAAAAAAACTATTTTTGCGGCCAAAACATGGTGGGACCGCCGTCAGAGAAAATTTCATCTACATGTGGAATGAACCCGCCAATTTCTTCGCTCCATGTACTCATGGTTCGAACTTTCACTTCGCCGGAGTATCCACGCACGGGTTTACCGAGTTTGTTGGCCAGAGCTTGTGCCGCACCGTTGTTCGCGGAGTACTTATGGGGACAGCTAGATTGCGACGACGGCGCACGTAATGGCTAAAAAGTCGCTGCTATTTTCAGGTTGTAGCTCCTCATCGACTGCTTTCCACGAAATTGCTCCAATGTGCCAACTTGTCGGAGTCCGCTAGCGCCGAGCTTTACATTAAGGTTTTTGTAAACGTTGGCGTTAATGAATACGTCGTAGTTCATGATTTTATCTGTGCCTGAAATTTCTTCTTCCAGTGGCACTGCGGCAAACGTATCTCTGGTGCGATCGAAGCCTTCAATGGTGTCGTAGTGCGCCATAAATAGGTTCCCTCCAATCATAAACCTGGATATTGACAGCTCAGCGCTGAGTCGCGTCGACAATCCGCCCGAGTAGTAATACCCTTGCGCGGCCAGAATTGACTTGCCAGCATTGTTGGTCGCAGGGTCAAAGTTGTTATTGGCTTTCCATTCTCTCCACCCTAGTGAATGAACTCCTACAAAGTCGTAGCTGCCACGAAATTTAACCGCAGCATGCCAATCATTGCCCATCGTCCGCGCATTAATAGCAAGGCCTGGTAAGTGAGCTCCGCCAAGTCGATAATTCCAAGACTTGAAATTCTGTCTTTGGTACCGGTAACCAATACTTAGCCCGACATCCAAGGTGGAATGTGTGCCACTTTCTTCTATCTTCCCATACCGCATTCCGAGGATCACAGTATCTGCTATGGCATTCGTTCCATTGTTGCCTTCGCCGAATCCAACATCGATACTCATGGCTGTCATGTTGGCGTCATGAAAAAATTCACGGTACGTGCCAACCCCTTCTCGCTTATCAAATACCTCGAAACTTCCCGCTGCGGAGATTTGATGAATCATAGCGTCCTCGACAGTAACAGGCGAACTTTTGGTTCGCTCGAAAGTGTAGTTTGCGAAACTCATCCCGTAGCTAAGCTCAAACCTAGAAGACATCGGAGACCCAACGTAACCGCTTATGCCATCCATGCGCTGGTGCGTATTGTGTACGATTCCCAATGTCCATTTCAGTGCTTGCCACCCGGCTCCTTGTTTGTCATGCGTCAGGTGTTGTCCAAGTCTATGGAAAAACTCACCTGCGGCGAGTCCCATGGTGTTGGTGACTACAATGTCGTTGATGCTGATTAACTCTCGGGATTCAACAACGTACTCCCAGAAAAGAGACGACAGAATGCCCCATCCCGTCGACTCAGCAACCGATAAGCCATTGGCGCGTCCCAAAGCATGAGCTCCGCTGCCAGCAAAAGCGTGCCATACGTAGTTAATGATAAACGGGTTGTTGTCGAAAATGTACACGTCTGGATCTGAGAACTTCGCTTTCCACCCTGGGAAGTCCCAATCCGCGACTTGACGTTCTCTGTCAAGCCAATACCAAGTCATCCCTCCGCCGATAGCTAACGCTAATTCCACGAAGTTTCGCACGCGATGAGACTCTCTTTTTACTTCTGGCGAAGTAATCGTCATCGGATCGTACGTGAGTTTTCCGCTTATATCTTGAGCCGACGCAGTAACGGACACAATGAGAGTTGCAATTACAATTAGTCGCATCCTCGCGGTTATTTACCAGGTTTGAAGCGATTGCAACGATTACATGCACTATTCCCCGGCCCTCGCGGGATTGCCAATGATTGCCACTTTGGAACGAAACCTACTTACTACTCCCTGGTATTGTCGGGATGCCTTTTATACTTCTCCCGGAGAAATGCACCATGTCGAACGTCTTTTCCTGCAACCATAAAAATGACTTGCTCTGCGAGGTTGGTAGCATGGTCTCCGATTCGTTCCACAAACTTTGCAACGGATTGAATGTGGTAGCCCCGCTCTACTACTGAAAGATCGGTTTTCATCATCTCCAGGAGCTCAACACGCATCTGGTGATACATTTCATCTACCACATCATCTTCTAAAAGAAGCGCGTTGGCTCGAGTTACATCTTTGTCAACGAAAGCTTGCATTGCAGACGCAATCATTCCCTGCACGAGCACCCCCATTTCTCCTATGGTATCGTATGCGGAGCTAATTGCTTGTGCGTTTCCCAGCCTGATGGTCCGCTGCGCGACGTCAACCGCCAGGTCACCAATGCGCTCAAGATCAGTGGTCATTTTTAAGGCGGTTGCGATGAACCGAAGATCGCCAGCAACTGGTTGCCTCCGCATCATGATGGTGACGCAAAGTTCATCGATCTCCATTTCGACCCGGTTAATTTCGTCATCTAATTCGATTGTCGACTTTGCTAACTCCGCATCTTGTTGCACAAACGATTTCACAGCTTGGGCAAGCATCGTTTCAGCCTGTCCAGCCATCCCTAACAGTTGGTCGCGGAGTAAATGTAACTCCTCTGAGTAAGATTGCATTGTCCGTGCCATAGTTTTTAATTACCCAAACTTTCCGGTGATGTAGTCTTCAGTCTTTTTATTCTTCGGCGCTCTGAAAAGGTCCGTGGTTTTTGCAACTTCTATCAGATCGCCAGACAGAAAAAATGCGGTCTGATCTGATACCCTGGTTGCTTGCTGCATATTGTGAGTGACGATAACGATTGTCAGTGTTTCTCTGAGCTGTTGCAGCAAGTCTTCGATTCTAGCCGTTGCGATAGGATCTAACGCAGAGCAAGGTTCGTCCATCAGTAACACTTCGGGATCAACAGCTAGCGAACGAGCAATGCACAGTCTTTGCTGTTGACCACCCGACAGCCCCATCCCCGGCGAATCAAGCCTGTCCTTAACCTCATCCCACAAGGCCGCGTCCCTCAAAGACTTTTCGAGCACTTGTTCTTCTTCGGCCTTCTTTTTCTTGGTCAGGCGAAGGCCCGCCAAGACGTTTTGCCTGATAGACATCGTCGGGAACGGGTTCGGCTTCTGGAACACCATTCCTACGCGACGTCTTAGTTTAACTGGGTCAACGCGGCTGTCGTAAATGTTTTGCCCATCGAGCAGTACCTCGCCAGAAATATGGGCCGATGGTGTCAGCTCGTGCATGCGGTTTAGGCAGCGAACGAATGTCGACTTTCCGCACCCAGAGGGGCCAATAATGGCAGTAATCGACTTAGGCATGATGTAGAGTTCAATTCCGTGAAGTACTTCATTGTTACCGAAGCCGGCCACGACATTCGCTGTTGAAATTTTGGCCATCGGGGTGGAGCCAGAGTCTTGGGAAACTTCCATTGCGTTCTATGTGTATCGCATGGATTTGCGATTCCTCAAGAAGATTGCGACGCTATTCATCGACAGCAGCACAATTAGTAATACCACAATACCCGCAGCCGCATTGCCTTGAAAGGCGGCTTTGTGGTGCGTTGACCAATGAAAGATTTGCATCGGCAACGCGGTAAAGTCAGAACTTGCTAACTCAGACGGCGGCCAAGGAGTCGGTGAAAACCGTATCGAAAGGGCCGCTCCGACAATGATCAGAGGCGCTGTTTCGCCTATCGCCCTAGAGAGGGAAAGGATCGCTCCTGTCATTATCCCCGGAATTGCCATTGGCAACACCACCCTTCGAATCGACTGCCATTTTGTGGCTCCTAGTCCCAGTGCGGCATGCCTATAGTGTTGAGGTATGGATCGCAGTGCCTCACGCACGGTGATGATAATTACCGGCAGAATGAGGATTGCCAGAGTAAACGCGCCTGCGAGCAGCTTGCCGCTCATGCTACGCCAGAACATCAGAAATATGCCAGCGCCCAGAATTCCGTACACTACCGAGGGGACGCCAGCTAAGTTCGCAATGTTTATCTCTACGAAACGAAAGAAACGAGTTTTCCCTGCATACTCCTCTAAGAACACCGCCGCAGCAATGCCTAATGGAAGAGCAATTAGTGCCGTAAGCAACATCAGGTAGATTGTGCCCAGAAGCCCGGCACGGATGCCCGACTTCTCTGCCTTGTACGACGAGTGCGACGTAAGAAACTTCAGCGTAAGCTTGTTTTCAGTTGGCTTTTCTGCGGCGACTGTATCGACTTGCTTTTGGTCTGCTGTGCCCCCCATGGTGACGCGCGCACGTTTCTTTTTCATGTCAACCGGTGAGTGAGTCGCTTGGTGCGTGACGCTAACGAGGAGCACCACAAGTATCGCAAGCGGGAGTGCGCAAGCGGAAAAACAAACCAGCCTAAAGGCTTTTTCGCCTTTGGTGTGCTTTGGTCCAAATAGGTCGTTCATGCGCGCCTCTCACTTCGTTTGAAGAAATTCCAAATTGCGGCCATGTTCCTCGAAAGCCAATTGATCACAAATGTGATCACAAACAGAACCGCCGCGACTGCGAAGATAGCTTGGTATTCAGTACTTCCATATTCCACATCCCCTTTCGAGGTGTTGGCGATATAGGCAGTCATCGTTTGCGTGGGTTCTAGCGGATCGAAGCTTAGGTGAGCAAGCCCTCCTGCAGCCACTGCAACAATCATTGTTTCCCCAATAGCCCTAGAAAAGGCCAATGTGCTAGCAGCGATAATTCCAGAAGATGCAGCAGGGAGCACGACCTTTCTTAATGTCGGGATTTTCCTAGCTCCCAGAGCGTAGGAAGATTCGCGCAATGAATTGGGAATGGCTTGCAGTGCGTCCTCTACAAGGGACGAAACCATGGGCATTATCATCACGCCCATCACTAGCGCAGGCGCGAGAGCGTTGTAAGTCCCCATTTCTGGGAATATTCTCTGCAGCTGAGGGGTGACCACCACCAAGGCGAAGAACCCGTACACTACTGTCGGAATCCCAGCCAGAAGTTCTATTGCAGGCTTCACCTTGCGCCTCACGCCGTCAGTCGCAAATTCACTTAAGTAGATTGCCGCCAGGATCCCTAGCGGCAATGCTACCAACATCGCAAGAACCGATATCAAAATGGTCCCGGAGATTAACGGCCATATACCGTAGTGATGCGCACCGTTTTCGTCCATGATGGATGGCGTCCATTCGCGGTCACCGAAGAACTGGGCGAAAGAAACGTCACTGAAGAAACTGAGAGACTCTTTACCCAGAATCAAAACGATTGCTGCAGTGATTGCTACCGACAAACAGCCGGCAAGCAGAAGAGATACCTCAATCGCGGTCTCTGGCAGCGGGACGTGTTTTCTGGAGTCTTTCCAGCGCAAGAACGATTGAACCATCTATTTGCTCATCAATTCTTCTACCGTCATCCCCACTTTAGAACCGCTTCCTGTAAACAGCGAGCCCGTCGTTCCCGCCTGAAAGCGCTTGAGGCCAAGTTCGTAAACCTTGTCAGGAAGAGCCACATAGCCTACCTCAGAGATGAGCTCACGCCCTTCCGTTAGGTAGAACTCTACAAAAGCTTTCACTTCAGCCTTCTTAGCCTCGTCGGCAGAAACGTAGATAAAGATTGGTCTAGAAAGTGGTTGGTACGAGCCGTCCGCGATGGATTGCATTGATGCCGCGATGGCCGCTCCCTCACCATTCTTTACAGGTACGATTTTTAGCGTGTCTTTATTCTCGGCGTAGTAGGCATACCCAAAGTAACCAAGCGCGTTGGTGTCACCCGCGACCCCCTTTACCAGCACACTGTCGTCTTCGTTTGGCATATAGTCAGAACGGCTCGCCCGCTCTTTGCCGACAATGGCTTTTGTAAAGTAATCAAAGGTCCCGCTGTCCGGTCCAGGCCCTAGAAGGCGCACAGGCTGCTTTGGCCAGCCGTCCCGGACGTCGCTCCAATTTACAATTGTCCCCTTGGCTTCGGGCTCCCACAGTTTCTTAAGTTCAGCAACGGTCATAGCGTCAACCCAAGTGTTTTTGGTGTTCACCACTACCGCAATGCCATCGTAGGCGACAGGAAGCTCAATGAAAGAAACTCCATTCGCTTTACAGGCATCGATTTCTTTTTGTTTGATTGGGCGCGAAGCACCGGTTACAGAAATGCGTTTGTCGCAAAACTTCTTGAACCCTCCGCCAGTCCCAGACTGCGATACTGGCACCTTGGTTTTGTTTCCTTCTTGGAATTTTTCCGCCACGGCTTCCGATATGGGAAACACGGTACTAGAACCGTCTACCGCGATCTTCCCAGAGATCTTGGCTGGAGCTGAGGTAGTATTGGATGCATTCCCTTTGGCAGCGCCGCTAGATGACTCTGCAGCTTTGTCTGCTTTGCAAGAAGAGATGGCAGCGATTGCACCGACTATTGCTATGAATTTTTTCATGATGTTTTCCTGTTTTTTGTTTAAAATGAGAATTGTGCCTGCGTTCGTATTTGGAGATCGTGGGTATTCGCCAATACCTCACGGTTAAGGTAAGCGACTGCATCTGTGGTCAACTTAAGTGAGTGTTTGCGCCAGAAGTAGGACACCCCGGCCGCCAACTCATGAGTATGGGTTTGCTCGGCGCGAGGACTGTAGAATCCGTAACGCAAGGCAACTTCGGTTTTTACCCACGCTAAATATCCGACTTCAAGGTGCGCGCCAATTTCCTGAAGTCTGCGTTTGAAGGCACTGCTGCCTGCCTGCTGAAACCCCGCATATACGGCAGCATTGGCGCTCACGCCGTTGCGTTTCGCGATAGCGTCCAACTGAAAACTGCACAAAGAAGAATCGTCGTTGTCTGCATCGAATGCGAACTGCCCCGCAGCCGACACTCCCCATCTCGTTGCACCACGAACAAAGTCAGTTTCTTCATAGCCTTTCAAATTTGAACTGGAGTATCCAATCCGAGCCACCAAAAGGGGTTCCATCACATCGGGAACGTTGCTGATGCTACCGTCAGTGATGTTTCCGATTCCTGTTACCGGGTCAACTTCGACGGCGCCACGCAGTTGTCCAATTTCGCCCGTGCCGTTGAAAAGACCCACGGCATATTCCACGCCATTTTTTCGTGTGAGCCCGTTGTGCAGCATAACGCCGACATCTCTTCCGATCCCAAACTTTTCATGGGTGATAGCACGTGCGACAAATTTAATTTTTCCTGACGAAGCGATGAACTGCCGTGAAAATGGTTTCTTGTATTGCCCAGCTCGAAGGAACAAATAAGGACTAAGCTCAAAGTCAAAGAAGTAATCTTTCAACCCCACACTGCCCTTGTCCCACGCCAGTTGCACCTTGTACGCGAGTTCCTTCTTGTAGGCATGTCCTGAAAGCCCTATACGCGAACGCTCAAGTGCAAAGTTCGACTCATGAACTCGTTCGTCACCTCGCAAGCTGTTGGCGTAGGTGCCTCGAACTTGCATGCGCCCAGAGATAGCCATCTTAAATTTTCCATCTTCACTTTTTATAAATGCAGATTTCGCCACGCCTGAAGTTGTCGGGTTACGCTGCGCTACATCAGTCAAGTGTGGGAGCTGAGCTTGAGGCTCCTTTTCTCCTGTCAATTCCTGAGTGCCGTCACCAACAGAAGGCTCCGCTTTTGATTGCGCTTCTGCATACACCGGCAGTAGCAGAATTAGTATTTGAGCCAAGTTCCAAATAATGAACCTTTGGTACATCTCGCATGTGTCACTCAGGTGACAACAATGTAGCGCCAGAGCAACAAAGAGCAGTATTTTCAGGTGATTAGATCAGAATCCCAGCGATCGATGCAGTCATCCATGAAGCCAACGCGCCCCCAATCATTGCTCTTAGGGCTAATGCAGAGATATCACCTTTTCTTTTTGGAGCAATAGCGCCAATTCCACCCATTTGTATTCCAATAGAAGCGAAATTGGCAAAGCCACATAGTGCGTAACTTGCAATAATCGCCGTTCGATCGGACAGCTCCCCCGCCACTCGCATATCAGCAAGATCTTTGTAAGCAATCAACTCAGTCAATACAATCTTCTTACCTAGCAGCTCTCCCAGCAAATGAGCTTCGCTCCAATCGGCTCCCATTAGAAAAGCTAATGGTTTGAATGCATGCCCGAGAACAATGGCCAGCGATGTGTCGAACAGACTGAGTATGCCATCTAGAAGAGCCACCATTGCGACGAAAGCGATAAGCATGGCCGCAATATTGGCTGCCAACTTCAGCCCTTCTGTAGCGCCATCGCCCATTGCCTCAAGCGCGTTACCTGCGGTCTTTTCCACAGAGATAGGTAAACTCCCTGAAGTTTCCGAGTTTTCAGTTTCTGGGACAATAATTTTAGCTATGACTATCGCTCCAGGGGCACTCATGATTGATGCCGCCATAAGATGACCTGCAATGCCAGGGACGTCATCAAGCATACGAACGTAAATGGCCATTACCCCACCGGCTACTGTGGCAAAGCCCCCTACCATCACCGTCATCAGCTCTGACTTGGTCATCTTTTCAATAAATGGTTTTACGAGAAGTGGCGCTTCAGTCTGTCCCACAAAGATCGAACCTGTAACGCTGAGGGTCTCGCTTCCTGATGTCTTCAGTGTCCGTTGCAGTAGCCACGACAGGCCTTTCACCAAGCGCTGCAAGATTCCAGCGTGGTAAAGAATAGAAACAAGCGCGGAAAAGAATATCACAGTGGGCAGCACCCGAAACGCGAAGTTCACTAGCGGTGCATCCACATCTCCCGACACAAACGATCGAAACAGAAAATCTCCTCCTCGGTCAGAGAACGCCAAAAGCTGCTTAATTCCACTGTCTACCGCGTCGAAAAAAGGTTGCCCCGCGGGGGTTTTTAAAATGAAAAGCGCAAAAAGAACTTGTATCAGCAGCCCTCCGAGAACCAACTTGTACTTAATCGCCTTGCGATTCTCACTCATCAGGAAAGCGACACCGAGTAGGGTCAGAAGCCCAACAACACCAACGATTCGTTCCACTGAGCCGGTCTATCACTTTGTCAGGCACAAGCCAAACGAATTGCCGGTGTCTACTCAGCAGAGAAGTCGACGATTGGCTCTAGTCCAGGAGCAACGTCTAGTCCTAAGGTATCGCCAATAAACTCTATTAGCCCAGACTCTTCGATGAACTCTCGAACTATCGTGACCGACCACTTCCCAGGTGTAATCTCTTTGAGCGTCTTAATTTGAGCATCATGAATCCTTTGCAACATTTGGCTATTTCCGGCAATTGCGGGGTCCTTGCTCCAATCATGAAGTAACATTTTCAGGCCAAAGTTGTTCGCCGAATCCTTTCGAAGTTGTTCCTCAAGTGTCGTCATGCCAGATTGTTTTGCCAACAACTCTTTTATTGCCTCAGGAGCATCTGCAAACAGTTTTTCGATGTCTTTATTGTAGTTGGCATCATTGAATAGTGCGCTGATATCATCCTTTGACTTGCCGTCCGTCCACGCCGGAAGCACTTCGTTATCCAATCCATAGTCTGAGGTAAGCACACTACGTTGCATTTGTTCCACAAGAGCACCACCAATGCTCGACTTTGTCCATTCGCGCAACTCAAGACTTACCATTTCATTGCCTCTGACAACCCCACCACTTCTAAAACCAACCATATTGTATTTTTGGTCCGAAGACAGTTTGCTGCGCATAATCTCTTGCACCTCATCGGGAGACAAAAAGCCGATGTGTCCTATGGGCTTAATTTTCTTCTTGCAACCAGTCAGCAATGAAAGGAAAAGCTCTACCCTGCGGTAATATTCAACCAGCGCAGCTTGGTCCGTAAGTTGCGCTGGCTTTCGAATGGGGATGTGATGATGAACGCTTTGCGAACGATTGTTCGATGACATAGACTCAGCGGCTAAGCGCGCTTCCTGTTGCGCACTCTTGGCCGCCCCCTGCTGTCGTGTTGTGACTTCGACCGCGGTTTTGGCACCAATATCTACTTTTCCACCAAAAACGTTATGGCGCTCTTCATTCAAGATCAAAGAGTGATTGCTAAAGGCGTCTCTAGGGGTGATTAGCTCGTACCTTTGCTCGGGCGAAAAGTCAGAGAACTTGAGTTCGCCTGGGCTAACTCCTTTTTCAAGCGCAATCAAGTCAACAAACTCAGGATAAAGCGTGTAACGGTCAAGTATGCCGTCAATTGTGCCATCTTCCGTTTTCAGTGCATCCATCAACTTGTTATCGACTACTTTTTTGCCGTCCTTAACAGTGAGTAAAGGGATCTCAATTTCTACTCCTGTAGCATGGTGGGCAAGTACTGAATTATAAAACTTTGAGTCTGATGCTTTGGTATCTTGACCTTGAGCGACACGCTCAGCTCTTTGTCTTCTATGTTTTTCTACTGCTAAGCCTAAGATGTTATTGTACAGGTCCCTTGGATAGTGCGTAATTCTCGAGGGAATCAAGCGGTTAGCCAAAAAGTCTGTGTCCACTTCTGTGAAGCCGCAAAGCTTTAGGTAGTCCAGCAATTCGATATAATGACCTGCTTCCAGAAGATCACAAAAACGCTTTTCATTGACATTGCGACTCACAAAAAGATCACGCAACTCTGACAACGACCGCCCAGCCAAAATGTCGGAACCGAGTCGCATAGCAACGCGGTCTAGGTTTGATTGGCCTTCCGTCAAGGCATTGATCCACTTGTCAAAGACTGGCGAGGTGATTGACAACTCTTGCAACGTCTCTACTGCGTGAGCTCTATATCCACCAGGTTGGAAGTACAGAAAGTTCACCATCTCAGTAACTTGCCAGGTATTCTTACGTAACAAATCTAACGCTTGATGAATGTCGTCCTTAGTCATGCCGGGCGACATTTCAACCATGACATCAACGACGTCTTCAGGGGTAAGTTTAAATGCTAACTCTGCAATCGCGGTCCGATAACCAAACGCCCCCGAGTTCTCATTGGAATAGGCGGCCTTAGCGTTTGCGCGAACAAAGCTGATTGCAGCACTTACATCCTCTGCTTCGATGATCTTCATCAGATTCGCACTTTCAAGGCCAGCAGAAAGTGAGATTGCTTGGAGTCCCTCAACCCAAGTTCTAGACCAGGTGGTGGGAGCGGAAGGCACTTTGACAGGTGACTCTAACCTGAGGTCAGTTGACTCCTCGTCGGAGTCAGCGAGTTGAGACTCAAACCAATCAGGGGAGCGACCTGTAATCTCGGTGAGCTTGATTAGACCATCGTTTCCGAAGTCGGCACTTGATTCGCTAGCAGCGAGCTCTTGGTAAACTGAGTACGTGGCGAGTAGTACTTCTTTCAATCCGGGGGGCCATACGCCGCCATGCTCTTCGTGCACCGCGGTCATTATCGCTTCGATGTCGACAAGTGGATCTTCCACGACGTCGGTCATCGACACGGCCTGATTCGGACCATAGGTGGCAAGCATAGGTATCAAGTTCGCGGCAAGATGGACGTAGTTGGTCTTTACGGACTCAATCGGGAACTCAAGCCAGGTTTCTTCTGCAATAGCAAGTAGCTCCGTCCGGACTTCTTTGCCTTTGATTGCTTGTTCGCGCTCCTCAAAGTGTGGCTCTTGCCAGTGCGCAAACGGATGCTCGCTGCCCCAGTCCACTTTGTTGTAAGGAACGTATTTCCCCGCGTTCATCATTTGCACCATGAGTGGAAGCGAATCCTCTCCAATCGGATGAAGCAAGGTGCCTTTGAAGGCGGGATCTTCTTCGAACGCACGCTGCAGGTCATCACCCCACTGGTCTGATTGCACCGCCATCTCACCACGGACTCCATAAGGTCCTTGCATCAACATATGATGCTCGGCACCATTTAGGCCACGCTCGATGATTTCCGATGGCGCATCAGGCACGCCGGTGTGATGCGGCACGCGGCGATGCACTTGCATGGCTCCTTGCAGCGGATGATGTTTTTCAAACGCCCACTTGGCATAGAATAGTACGGTGACGGGGTTGGCAATTCCGCCATTGGCATAGGCTTCATCGTCTAGAGATAAAATCCAATCTACGATGGCACGGTCAGAGCCTTTTAGCGACATCGACTTAAGTGCTTTGCCCGTGACAATTTCTTGCCAGTCGTGCCCTACCATCCATTGAGGGTAACCCAGTGCGGCCATTCCGTATTGAACGTTTTTACTATGATGATAAGACAGCAGCAGTGAGCGCTTGGCGTCTTCTCGTCCGAAACCTTCAGGGAACGAGTCCATAAGCTCTTTAGGAGTGCGCGCCATGGCCTCATCGATAATCCATTCTATTTGGCTTTGCCGGTCAGGAGATGTTGACTCCCACAGCGCGTCAAAGAACTCATCCGGAGACATCGAGTGGTCTTCTGCATCCAGTGCCCAGTCAAATCGAACCGGCATATTGTTTACCAGTGAAATGCCATCCTTTGCTGGATCTACCTGCCTTGGCAAGCTGACGTCGTTCATCGGTGGCAAGTACTCATTCGTAGCTACGTAGTCTCCACCGTAGGTGCCTGCTCGTCCCGCAGGCATTTGCATGTCGTCGTAAAACTTCCGCATGATTGGATGCAGCTGGTCTTCCGGCAGTACGCCTTCTAGCGCCTGTTGGTCGCCTCCATGATGTGCTTCTTCTCGAAGTTCGGCGGGGATGTTCTCGTTGGAAAGATAAACGAGTCCCTCTCGGAATGGCGCCGTCGAGTTGTCCGGCCGGATAAATGGTGCCTCGGTGCTTACCACGCTTGTTACCATATGGTGCATTACGCTTTGAACTGCAGGCGAGAACGATGGATGCATTGGCGAAACTTCGCCTTGCATCAGCGCCTTACTGACTTTTATCAGCGTCTCGTCATCCCATACATTGTCATGCGACAACGCAGCGTACAGTTCAGGACCCGTACCCGACTTGCCTCTCAGGGCCGCCGCCAAAGTCATGCCGGCTGTTACAATCTCCCCTTCGCTGACGTTGAAGTAACCAAAACTTGCGCTTTGCTCATTTGTTAAACCAAGATACTTCGTTGGTGAAAATTCGCTGGTCGAAACTAGTTCACTAAGTAAGGCCTGAAGATCCGCTGGCACGCTTGATGCTTTTGCAAGCAACACAGCGAGCTCATAAAACTCTTCCCTAGTCGCCTTCTGCTTAATGTTGTAAATGGCCTGTATTGCAGCATTGTCGCTTCCGAATTGAACTGCCAGTCCAGCCAAGAATTTGTCTGGATCAAGCTTGTTCTTCTCTTCAGACTCTACTCTGAGATCATTGCTGTCTCCAATTTGATAATCTATATAGGCGGCTTCTTTTCCCGACGCCTCTGATTTGGCGGAACGAACAATTTCACCAAGTTCTTTGATTCGACCAACGTCAGCGTTATCAAATGCGTCGTCAAATGCGTCGTGCAGCTTTTTCATTACTGACGACGAATCTCCCTTGTACGGCTTCTTTGCTAACAGAGACTTGTAAACGCTCGAAGTCATCAGCGGTGCAAGAACATGCACCAGTTCGTTAGAACCTTTGTCAACAACGAAGGACAACACATCGCGTAAGGTTTGCGGCATCGCTTGCGCACTATCCAGGAGCGCGAAAAAGTTATCAGAGTCTGCTTTTTTTAATGCAGCTTGGGCTTTGGCAAGAAGCTTTTGGTTGTCTTCATCCATGCTCTCTGTCGGTGCTCGACTTAGGTTTACCGTTTCGCTTGAGCTGCCCCCCAGGTAAGAGCTCGCTTCCGCATCTGCACGCCATGTCGTAATTCCTTCGAACTCAGAGAGATCAAGCCCTGCGCGCTCCATGGCTGCTAGAGCATTTTGATGGTACTGGTCTGCCCCGTCTCGGCCATGACCTGATTCCACCCAACTCCAAGAACGAGTCTTGAGCTCGTAGGCAACGTAGGCTTTGAACTGAGCAATGGCTTCCGCCGGGTATTCGTACTTCTGCAAAAAGTCTAGATACTCGTTGAGCGTTAGCATTGTTTTGTCGAAGTGTTCGCCCTTTGGCATACTCCCCATTGCTCCCTGAGCCCCAGGGAAAAGCCCATCAAACATTGGCTCCATCGCGATCACCTCAGGGAGGTTGTCGCGCATTGCAAGGCGATCAAGAAGGGTTTGGAACTCCCAGGGGTTGTTGGAAGTTTGCGCCAGCTGGACACAAAGGTCGTAGAACGTTAACGCGTCAACTTCCTTTTTGATTTGTTGAATGGCGACAAGAGCACTGTGGTCTTCGCCTAGTTGAACCGCCAATCCAGACAGAAACTTTTCTGGGTCAAGTTTATTCTTGGCTTCAGATTCTACCCTGCTTTGCTCCGAGTTGGTTTGCCCATCAGCGAGTTGAGACTCAAACCAATCAGGAGAGCGACCTGTAATCTCGGTGAGCTTGATTAGACCATCGTTTCCGAAGTCGGCACTTGATTCGCTAGCAGCGAGCTCTTGGTAAACTGAGTACGTGGCGAGTAGTACTTCTTTCAATCCGGGGGGCCATACGCCGCCATGCTCTTCGTGCACCGCGGTCATTATCGCTTCGATGTCGACAAGTGGATCTTCCACGACGTCGGTCATCGACACGGCCTGATTCGGACCATAGGTGGCAAGCATAGGTATCAAGTTCGCGGCAAGATGGACGTAGTTGGTCTTTACGGACTCAATCGGGAACTCAAGCCAGGTTTCTTCTGCAATAGCAAGTAGCTCCGTCCGGACTTCTTTGCCTTTGATTGCTTGTTCGCGCTCCTCAAAGTGTGGCTCTTGCCAGTGCGCAAACGGATGCTCGCTGCCCCAGTCCACTTTGTTGTAAGGAACGTATTTCCCCGCGTTCATCATTTGCACCATGAGTGGAAGCGAATCCTCTCCAATCGGATGAAGCAAGGTGCCTTTGAAGGCGGGATCTTCTTCGAACGCACGCTGCAGGTCATCACCCCACTGGTCTGATTGCACCGCCATCTCACCACGGACTCCATAAGGTCCTTGCATCAACATATGATGCTCGGCACCATTTAGGCCACGCTCGATGATTTCCGATGGCGCATCAGGCACGCCGGTGTGATGCGGCACGCGGCGATGCACTTGCATGGCTCCTTGCAGCGGATGATGTTTTTCAAACGCCCACTTGGCATAGAATAGTACGGTGACGGGGTTGGCAATTCCGCCATTGGCATAGGCTTCATCGTCTAGAGATAAAATCCAATCTACGATGGCACGGTCAGAGCCTTTTAGCGACATCGACTTAAGTGCTTTGCCCGTGACAATTTCTTGCCAGTCGTGCCCTACCATCCATTGAGGGTAACCCAGTGCGGCCATTCCGTATTGAACGTTTTTACTATGATGATAAGACAGCAGCAGTGAGCGCTTGGCGTCTTCTCGTCCGAAACCTTCAGGGAACGAGTCCATAAGCTCTTTAGGAGTGCGCGCCATGGCCTCATCGATAATCCATTCTATTTGGCTTTGCCGGTCAGGAGATGTTGACTCCCACAGCGCGTCAAAGAACTCATCCGGAGACATCGAGTGGTCTTCTGCATCCAGTGCCCAGTCAAATCGAACCGGCATATTGTTTACCAGTGAAATGCCATCCTTTGCTGGATCTACCTGCCTTGGCAAGCTGACGTCGTTCATCGGTGGCAAGTACTCATTCGTAGCTACGTAGTCTCCACCGTAGGTGCCTGCTCGTCCCGCAGGCATTTGCATGTCGTCGTAAAACTTCCGCATGATTGGATGCAGCTGGTCTTCCGGCAGTACGCCTTCTAGCGCCTGTTGGTCGCCTCCATGATGTGCTTCTTCTCGAAGTTCGGCGGGGATGTTCTCGTTGGAAAGATAAACGAGTCCCTCTCGGAATGGCGCCGTCGAGTTGTCCGGCCGGATAAATGGTGCCTCGGTGCTTACCACGCTTGTTACCATATGGTGCATTACGCTTTGAACTGCAGGCGAGAACGATGGATGCATTGGCGAAACTTCGCCTTGCATCAGCGCCTTACTGACTTTTATCAGCGTCTCGTCATCCCATACATTGTCATGCGACAACGCAGCGTACAGTTCAGGACCCGTACCCGACTTGCCTCTCAGGGCCGCCGCCAAAGTCATGCCGGCTGTTACAATCTCCCCTTCGCTGACGTTGAAGTAACCAAAACTTGCGCTTTGCTCATTTGTTAAACCAAGATACTTCGTTGGTGAAAATTCGCCTTTGCCTGGGCTTTCAACTCGAAGCTCAGAGTCTAACAGTCTTTCGATCGCAGACTCGTCAGCCTCGCGGACGGCCTTGTAGAGCTCGAGTCTCAACTGAGCCTTTTCATTGTCGAGTTCACCCTTAGAGAATCCATGATCTAATTGAGCTAGCCGTTTTGCACCTCGCCCGCGAATGCTCTGCTCGGCCTCAGTTCTAATGGCTAACGCTGATTGGATATGGGATGGCTCGAGTGGTCCCATGGTTCCATCAGGGTTCTTTGCGTGCATCGACGTCCCGATACCTACTCCGTCTACGCCCGAATAAACCGCGTCGGCCATGTGATGGTCACGCATACCGGCAGAAATGTAGGTCTCAAGTCCTTCAGAGTGTGCCTCATGGACCAACTCTATGAGAATGCCAGACTCTGCGTTAATCAAGTCCATAAAGGGAACTGACGGAATCGCATCACTTGCGCCATCCCACGTTACTTTTTCCCAGCCACCAGCCGCGGTGACCGCAATGCCCAGCCGAGCTATCGCGATGGGGTCCTCGACCATTATTGCTTTGCCGTGTTTTTTTATCGTCTCGGGTCTGTCGTCAAGCACTGGGACGTTTAGGTTAAATGCCGCCGACAGGTATTGATCTTCATTTCTGCGTACGGCAGCTGCGGTATTTTTTTGCAGCTCGATAATTTGCATGGCGGACATGCGATCCATAGCGACCTTTACGTCTGCGGTCCCGTTTCTAAAGAATGCAGACGCGGACGCCGCAAGCTGGTTAACTGCATTCGAAGCGTCTTTGTCCCAGTCATTGAAGTTCGGGTGGCCGAAATATACCGTTACGGGGGCAGCAGTGCCCGCCCTAAATCTCAGCACCGCGTTGTCGATGAGCGACACGTTCTGATAGGGAGCAACTTCCTTGTTTTTTCTTTCGATGTATTCGTGATGGAGGATGAGTCCGTCGAGGTTTTTGTTATCCGCGAGTGTGATGGCTAGATGTCCATCAAGATCCTCATACTCCCCCGGATCGGCCAACGATAGAAGCGTCTGATGCTCTCTGTAGCCAAAAGTCGAGATCGGCATGTAGTCAGCACGGATGCGGACGCCCTGCCTTAAGTTTTCCTCTGCTTTCGCAATTAATCGCTTCTCTTGCGGCGTAGCTTCACGACCACTTTGGCGCAGCTCCCATATTACATCCTGAGCATCATAAATTTCGCGTTCTAACGCAATTCGGTCGTTAGATATTCCACCAGATGCATCAAAACCAATAGACTCAGGGTGCGTCGCAAGAAATGCTACGAGCGACGAGTTGTCTCCCAACCTCGCTGCGGAAACCGCAGCTGCTAACGTGTCGCGATGCTGGACTTGTGATGAACCAAGCAGCCCAACGGCGTAGGCTCTGTCGTATTCAGCCAACAACAAGGCTCCACGCCCAAGTGCTGACGATTCAGCCGAATTTCTAGCTTCCACCAGTTTTTTGGCGGCTGCTGAGTCAATGCCGTTACCTTGTGAAGCTGCTCGGATAATTCCGATTTCATCTACCGCCGATTCAACTAGAGTTTGAATATCCGATGCTTCGACTCCTCCGGAAACATAGGTTGACAACCCCAAAGAATGCGCGTCTCGTACAGCGTCCGCCAAGGCACTTGCATCTACGACCTCAGTAAACTGCGCTCCCTTGGACCACCAGCCCACAGTATCCCAACCAGACTGATGGACTAACCTTGTAGTCAGCGCAACGATTTGCTGTGGGTCGGTAACTTCCACGGGAGCTCCGTGCGCCGTCAAGGTTTCTTCAGAGTCATCAACAAACACAGTCCCCAAGTCAAATTCTGCAGCAAGAGTTCCCCCAAGATGCACGGTCCGTTTCTCGGCGGTAGACATCAGTTCTAAAGCCTCGCTGTAACTCGCGCCGGTCATGTCAACTTTGACTTGTTTGACACCGCTACTCCAGTAACCAGCTATTGCAGATGCGAGATGGTTAACCGGCGTAACCTCGTTGTCTTTATAGGTGGCCGGCAGTTCGCCTTTTACTCCCAGTCGATAATTAGGCCTTCCGTAATGAACCGAGACTTCCGCGTCGTCGCCGGAATACAATTGCAACAGCGCCGCCTCATAAATTGAAGGGGCACTGTAAGTCTCTTCGTCTCCTACGGTTTTCCCTTGCACTATCACACCATCCAAAAGCTGCGAGTCTTTGAGGAATGTCTCAAAGTGACTGCCTTGTTCTCCTATCTTTCCACCGTTGGGAAAGGAAAGGCGTGTTCTTAGCGACTTCGCGTGCGGCGTACTGGAGTAGACATCTACCATTCCCCCAGACAAAAGAGTCTTAGCTTCCTCGACTAGCAATGCTTCCTCTTTGGTTAAGCTTCTTCCGTCACGACGTGCGTTAGAAATAGCTTCCCTTGCCTGATCGACCGTATGATCATCCGACAATTTATCTTCAGGCTGCGCTACTTTTTCCAAGGCGGCATCGGGCGTACTACCCTTTTGGTTAGTGAGGTCCCTGCGCAGATCGCGATTTAGGTGCTCGCCTAGTGACTCCCAGTGCGCTCTCGAAAGCACTTCAACAATGCCTTTTCCACCGGCAACCCAGTTGGTATAACTCTGCTCTTCGCGCGGAGAAATTTCGTTCCCCTTCTCTCGGGCGGCCGCAATCGTAGCTTGCGCCAATTTCACTCCCGCCTGGCTTTCCGAAAGGTTGACATCATCAGCGATTGAGGCAAGAAGATCATCCCCCACAATCTTCTGCGCATCTGCAACAAGCTTTGCTTCGGACTCAGTCAAGGGGCGAGATTCGGAGCGCGCGGTTCGCAACTTATCTGCGGCTGACAAGACAAGTGCGGACTGCGTCCCTCTTTCCCTGAGTGTTTGGTCAAACCCCCTTGTAACATGCGGCGCGGGACGCTCCCCCTGCCTTCCATCTTTGACTGCAACTTTTTGTCCGTCAACTTCTACAATCCAACCGTCGCCAGAATGCGAAATCTCTGCCAACATCTCCCCGGCAGATGAGATGACGAGCACCCTACGCAGTCTCTTGGCGCGTCGGTCTTGAGCCAACTGAGTTTCAACCCAGTCAATAAAAATATTCTTTCGAGCGCCGCCCTTCTCGTACCAACCTTTGGAGTCAACTTCTAGTAGGCCGTCAGCGGCCATCCAAGCGCTTTGCAGGTCTATGACAATTCCAGCACTTGGAACCGCCCCCTCAGCAAGACCCGGCATCTTTTCCAAAGCGTGTTTAACACCGTTTTCTAGCCTCCGGAAACTTTCTACGTGTTTCTGAGGAGCTTGTACCTCGATACTCTCAAGTACTTTACCTGATTCATCTACCACATCGACATCAAAAGATTTTCCTTCAACATCGCTTTCGTTCTTGACGGCGACATACTCATCTTTAGGAAGAATCTCCGAGAGCGCGCTAACGATGACAAGCTCTGCCCCCAAGGCTGTATGATTATCTTTGCTACCCTTATTAGCTGACGTAAATCGAGCCATCCATTGGTCTAAGCCGCGAATGTTATCTTTCCCTAGCGCTTTGGCAAAAGCTGCCACCGTTCGTCCCTCGCTGATCTCCAGCATCCGTACCAAAAAACCTTTTACGTCTGGACTCTGGGTTGCCGCCCTATTGAGGGCCTGCGCCATCTCTGCGTCAACACTTTCCAACGATTTCTGCTGCCGGTGCATTGGCAGCTCGAGGGTTTCCATGAGTTCTTTGATGGAAGACTGTCTGGTGGGATTTTCGACCTGAGACGGTGCACCTTCCTGGTTGGTCTCGCGATCAAAAAGCCAGCGAACTCCTCGTCCGCTGGGACCAACAATAATCGTGGAGCCTTGCGACTTGGCTTCAACAACGCGCCTGTCAGCACGACTCGGCGATATATTGCTGCCTGGATGAGAGTGAGCAATCAGCAGCTCATCAGTAGCTTTGATCTTAGTGAAGTGAGTTGTTGTCCCGTCGCTGGCAACTGAGGTTTCTCCTAGTCGAAGCAGCAACTCTCCTTTGTTTCGAACCAACGCAACTTCTAAGTCGAAAGCCCCCGCAATGTGTCCCATTGCTGCTAATATTTCTTTACCTGAGGTCTTCATCATTGAGCCATCTGACAAGACAATGACTCGCTGCCCTTTGCGAAGGGTAATGCCCCCCACAGTGTTCTTGCTGGCTTTAATAAGCTGCCCATCCCCACCTGCTCGGACTCTAATATCGGAGGTTAGTTTCACGACTTGTAAGTCACTAACTTTCAGCGCAGCAAACAAGGTGCGGTGCCGCTTCTGGAGGGCCGCTGCTTCGTCTCCTGTTGGAGCTGCGATGTCTGTCCTTTCCTCTTGACCGTATATCGCACTTGGGGCCAGCGCCTCGCTTTTCGTAGCTTGTGGCAGCGCCGTCCCTTCCTTCTTTGGGGACTCGACACGTGGTCTGGAGCCGATAAAATCAGATTTAAAATCTTTCTTGAGCGCGCTCAAGTTGGTTTCCAGGTGGCGCTTTTCGTATTCTGGCCCTTCGTACTTTTCGAACCAGCTTTCAACCTGAACGATCAGATCGGACAAGACTGTCTTTGGATCTGTAGACTTACTCTTTAGCCTAATTTTCTCGCGGGCCTCTGGAAGCATTTCAAGAATTAGCTTATTGAGCGCTGCTAATACCGGAGATTCATCAAAGAACGGCGGGGCCTGGTGCAGTCTCTTAGGGGGATCCACAACCATAGGACTGTCACTACTTGGATCAACATTGTTCACCAGAACCGGAAGCTTTCTCACGCGGTCGATGTACTTTTGTATGACATCCAAGTCCGACTTCTTTGGGTCGCTAAGGATGATCGGTAAGCTCCAGTCGATAGCTACAAGCTGGAATCTGCTTTTGTCTTTGGAAGCTCGAATAAGGTAGTTGCCGTCGTGACTATCTGGGTGAACAGTGTCAATCGCTTGCTTGATTTTCCGCATGTCAGCTAGCGTTTGGGTCCTGGATTTCTTTACCAACGGTCCCTTTGGCCAAATCTCGTACTCCGTTGGCGGCCTGTCTCCTTTTTTGAAGTGAGACTTTGCATCAAAGCCTTCGAGCGTTCCCACGTAGGAGTAGTCATCTCCTCCGATATATTCACTATATACGAGCCGTCTAACCTTGCCCTGCCTGACAACATCTTTGAAACCATAAACCTTAGGAGCAAGATTCCTCTCAGCAGCCAACTTGTTTAGCTCCATAAGTTTATCAGCGATGCTTTTCGCCAGAGAATTTCCAACTTTCCAATTCATCTCCGACTCGACAACAGTCACGCCATCGTATTCTGCGAAGTAACTCCCTGTGCTCGTTGAGCCCACTTTGGCATCGGTTTCTAGCTTCTTGCCTTTTCCAAACCGGCCACCTTTCACTTCAGATCTAGACTCCACTCTCAAGTCAGTTAAATCTGCCGCAGCGAGTTGCTCATCGCTGGACAGCTCGTGGTACTTTTTAGGTTCGTTTTTTGACTTATCTGGGGATTCGACTCGGAGCTCTGAAGTTTTGCCAGCCCCCCCTGCAGGCGATGTGCCTTTCAAAATTTCTGCGATCACATCGTCGGTGAGCATCGCTAGAAGCTCCGGGGTACTCTTCGCCTGACTAAAAACAGACTTTAACAGAGCCCGTTGCTCCGGAGTTAAGGTGTTTTCATGACGAAGAAGGGCCGACTTTATCAGTTCATTCTTGGCAGAGACGAATTCCATTGGGTCAGGAATAGGATCGGTAACGTCGGACATGTCCACCATGTTTAAGTAGGTGGAACGCTCGGCGTCCGACAGGCCTGTCACTTCCGAAAGACGACGTTCTGCCTCTTTGTGTCGGGAGTTTCTGAGAGCGGACATGAGATGCATGACCATCCCTTGTTCTTTTGCTTCTTCTACGATCTTGATGAATGCGTCGTAAGTGAGGTTGGACGTGTCTAAGTGACCGTCCATGGCAGCGCCAACCCCCCACTCCATTAGCGCTTCCGCTACTACATCTTTGTACCCCTCGAAAAATTCCTTTAGATTCTTCCCTACGTCGACGGTGCCGCCAATATTGAGCTCAGGGGCTACTCCGCTGTTTCTCGCGGCACCCATCTTGCGATTAAAACGCATCCGACTGCCCACTTGTTTGAGTGGCATCACAGCGGCCATGACCACCGACTTGGGAAGTTGTTCAATCCGGGCCCGCGAAGCGTTCATCGCTCTGTCGAAACCTTCCGACATGCCATGCATCCAATGAATGGGGTCGATCGGCGCCAATGCCGCTTCAAAGCCAGTAGCGAGGGTCTCAGAGAAGACTTCCTCCCCCGCTTCTTCTGCCATGATTTGCCACATCGGCGGTGTTTGCCCTTGGATTCTTGCAACCGCAGCCGCTTGGGCGTTAAGCGTCCTGGCGGATTTAAGCGCAGTGATCATCTTGTGACCCATGTAGGACGTCCCTGCGGTCACAGCGCCGAGAGTTGCAGACTGCATGATGTCTTTGGTGCCTTGCTCTGAAGCATCGAAAGAGTTTCCGAGCATAGCCTCTTTGGCGATAACACTGCCGGCCTCGCTGATGGCCATCGTCATTGCCCATTGAAGCGCCATTAGCGCTGGACCGGTCGCTGTTCCGGCGGTGCAAATAGTAATGATTGCAGTAATCGCAAGCCCTAGCACTGCGGTCCACATCGACACAACCTGTTCACGTTTCTTTTCAAACCTCTCAAGAGACTCGGTGACGACTTCCGCCTTAGCATCCAAGTATTTCTCTTGGGCCTCGTTGAACCGCCCACGTCCAGCAACGCCGTAGGTTTCTTGCATCATAGCAGAATGCATGTAGTCGTTCATCGCGAGGTCCGCACGCAGTCCTTCATCAGAGTCGAAAGCGCCGCTCCCTTCACCGCGGGTTTCGACGTATTTATCGACCAGATAGTGACGCTTTGTAACGGCTCGCCTTGTAGGCGTATCGATCAAGGACTCATCCCCTACAAAAAGGCTGCTGTATTCTCCCGAGGCTTCACCGTAAGTTCGCAATTGATTGGCGATGTCAGATACGGACAGCTTTTCAATCCTCCCTCTCACCAAGTTACGAAGCTCCAAGTACTGACTGTTGTCCAAGGATCGGTACATGCGGACGTCCTGCATTTCTTCTGTGCTGGTCCGTTCAGAGAGTATGTTGCCGCATATTGGCAATGCAATTCTCTCAAACTCCATTGAAACATCAATGACGTGCCGGTCAAATCCGGTCAATGCCTGCCGGATTTCTTCGTAGCTCTTTCCTTCACTCCTTGCTCGGTGATATTTAGCGTACTCTTCTGCAAGTGAATGACGGCCATCGGCAGAAGGTTGCGAGACGTTCGACCAAGTGGAAATAATCACGCGATCTGAGGCGTTGGTGATTACCTCTTTCATCTCCGCAAAGTCGTCCTTAACTATGCCACCTTGTTCGGACAGCCGAAGATGAGATGGGTCCTTTTGCCGCAAGACAGCGTCAACCATAATGTCACGGAATCCATGTCGGTCACTATGATGAGCACCGTCTACAAGGATCCGACTAGTCCAGTTTTTACTCGCCAAAACCTCTATCTCGGTCTGACAGTAGTCCAGTAGCATCTTACGAAGATCGCCCTCTGAGTAGCTGCTCTCCTCTGAGTAAAGATCGAACTGAGCAATTTCAACAAGGTGTCGAAGGGCTGTGTCCCAACTACCGAGTGCCGCCTGAGCTAACCTAAGCCTAGCGTTCTCAAATAAGTAGCGTATCTCCTTTTCGCGCTTCCCCAGACGGCCGGACTCTGCCCCTACGTCCGCATTGCCGGCCATAGACACGATCGCTTGTTTAGCAATGGCTAATTGCTTTGGGTTATCGTCAAACGCATTTAAAATCTTGGCCATCACGGACGGATTGCGTGCAAGGCGCTCCCGTTCACTAGGCCACATATCGAGAAGTGCGCGCATCACTTGCGACTCTTCTCTGTTGAGGTCTAAGAACACATCATCCGTAGTCCAAGAGCCTTCCATTGCCTGTCGGTAATGATCGTTGTTTTCACTGTTGCCAGCAGACAGCGCGGCGTTGATCGAGCGCGTATGGCTTTTTCGCGACCCAAAAAAATCACCCCACCTCGAAAGAAGTGCCGGGTTGTCAAATATGGCGTCAATTTCTTCTTTGGGCGCAGAGTAGATCAGTTTAATCGCGGCATCTTCATCTTCACCCCACACATTCCCGTCAGAAAGAAGTTCCGCGCGAAAGTCTGGCTCGCCTGCGGCAATAATGCTGGACTGCACTCTCGAACGCTGCTCGCCTGACAATTCAGAGTCAATAATGCCCCCGATTTCACTTTTCCCGAATAGCGCCGCAGCGTCGCTTTTAGCCTCTGGATGCATTTCGAAATAGCGTTTGATGTCAACAGCCATTCCATCTTCGTCGGTGCCACCCTCCATCACGCTCCAACCATCCGAGCGAGTCATGAGCATAGAATACAGCGAGCTGCGACTCTGAAGCCCAAGGTGGATTCGTTGCCAATCAGAGTCGGAAAACGTACTTCGCAAGCGACTCATGAGTTTAGAGTCTTTGAGTACAGCTTGCCGCTGCGCAAGCGTCGCCTTTTCGACTAGCTCAAACGCGAAGTCTTCGTTGTCCATGTCGCAGGCGTTATCCAGTTTGTCGAGCAATCCAATCCGACCATTATTTGCGTATTCCAGCGCTGCGCTAGCAGCACCTTCATTCCCGGAGATGGATTGCCCTCCCACCACCAATCGACCAACCGCATCGGACGAAAGGTTTAGATCTTGTCGCAAATAAAACTTAATGGTTAATCCACCGCTTAATTTGACAAACTCAGCGTCGATTGCAGCTCTGTCAGTGTCATTCCCAACGTACAAAGTAGCGAAAAAAGTGCCTAACTTTCCTTGGCCGTGAAACGTGCGCCAAATTCCAAGGGCACGCTCTTTCGCTTCGGCCTTGGTAAACCCATAGGAATGCTCTTCTTTTACGATCGCTGGAAGTTCTGCTTCGGCCGAAATTTCTTTCAGTGCGCTAACCTCGATCCCTGCCAGTTTGGCAGCCTTTGATGCTGGGAGAGGCTTTGGCGTGGTGAAGGTTTGTTCCTCTTTATCCGCTTCTTTCTTGGCCTCTTTCCAGCGCGCCAAGGCTTCGTCCAGCCCCGCAATAAGACTTTTCACGTGTGAATGGGGGGTGATACCGTATCTGTTCAGGTAGGATTTTTGAGTCTTGTCGTTAACGTTCGCTAGTGCATTCCCGACAGACTTCCAGTCTTCTTCGGATGCTGCCGCTGCAGTCGCAATGATATCAAAAAGCGCTTGTTCGTCTTTGACCTCAGACTTGCCGGAAGTAGATGTGCCCAGTAGTTTATGAATGCGCTTTTCAGCGGTCTCGGAGTAACCAGCTTTGTCGACCTCAGCAGTTAGAGAACCGCAAATATCCACCGCAGCAGCTTTAAGTAGTTCTGTCGCCTTAATGCTGGTTTGTTTTAGCCCTGAAACTTCTGCTAGACGTTTTCCGGTTCCACCCGCAATAGCTTGGTCTACCGTTGCGACCAACGACTCTATGGCGTCAACGCCAGACTTATCTTGAATTAGAGACACAAGCTTGCTGCTCTCTTCCCAGATCCAATGACTTACCGTCTGTTCTTTGTTACGCAGGACGAGTCGCATGGCATTCCCAAGAGAGTCCTGCATCTCTGGGACCGACTTTTTCTCGGCACCGGCTGAGTCAGTTTGCAGCAAAGGCACCAAAGAAGCGACATCAGGCGCGAGACCCAAGTCTCTTTCGCATTCGGCCCGAGTCTTACTGTCGACTCCGTTGAACAATTGCACGCGCAGGGACTTGCCATACTCTTCTTCGTAGACCTCGGCAATTGAGCTTTGCTGCAAGTTCAGCGACTTGTGTTTAGCGTTCTCATGAACGTCGGCAATGAAAAGCGCGTAGTCGCGAGCATGGGCACGCACCTTCCAGTTTCTCGCCGCTGCTCCCCACTTCAAACGTTTCCGGAGTAGTTCAGCAAATGGCAGTAATGTTTGATGCACCTCAGGGGCTATCTTTTTGTCATCGCCCCAAAACAGTCTCACTTCCTTGCGGGGATTAAGCTCTCGCGGAAGTTCAAGAGTTTCCAGGCTCAACTCGGGCACATCTGTGACGCGATAGGTTGCGTCCAACTTGTCGATGGACTGCCTAAAAAGTAGCTCGCCACGCAGCTCAGTCAATCTCGTTTGATCGCACTGCAGCAATTTCCAAACAGCCGCCGCCGCTTTTCCTGCCAGATGCTTTTGCCCTTGAGCCGCTTCGTATACAAAATCTTCAGGCTGAGGCTCCGTGGTCCCGCGAGCAATCATCCTGTAGACAAGCGTGCGCTTCGAGGTCGGCAAGTCATCAATGATGCCTTCCTTCAGGCGAATGTGTTCTAGTATGGCAATTCTCTCGTCCTGCTGTTCCTTCTTGGCCCTGTTTTGCAGGTAAGCAAAGATTAGTGTTTCGGGAGCTGGGGTCGCGGCCAAGTCTTTTTTTAGTTCGTCGCGCCTTGCTTGCCTCCAAGAGAAAAACTTTTTTCTTCTTAGTTTCGTTGTCGTCTTCTTTACTTTGACGCACTCTTCGAAAAGCATCTCCACGCTGTCGATCATTCGCAACAGCTCAGTAGCTTCCGCCAAAGTAGCTTGCGCGATTAGCTCGTATAGCTCTCCTTCCGCGAGCGCCTCTCTTCTTTGTTTAGGGGTAAGATCGCTCAATTGGGAAATAGCATCTGCGACACTTTTGATTTCACGTAGACTCTTGCGGTTGTGCGTATCCCCGTAGTTATTTTTTTCAGAAAGGGCAATGGGCCGATGGGGCGAAGAACTAGTCTGTTCATTGACGGATTTTTGCTTCCGCGCAATTAACTCATCTAAGTCTCTTCCGTCAGCCATACTCGGGACATTATACGAAATTTCATGGATTTAGCTTCCGTCCAGAACACTAAATGAATAGTATTTATTTGGTTTGTTTTGCGGGGCAGTAATAGACACGTTTCATGCAGGTGCTGGTGATTCGCAAGTAGTCCACCTCACTTACGGCCCCACCCCTCATAAGTGTTCTAAAACATTGATGATCTGTCACAAAATGAGTGAGTAGGCAGTTGTAGGCTTTGGCCCCTCGCTCACTTTTACATCCGTGAGCCCACTGAAGTAGCTTGGATGTAGATTGCAGCGTCTTTTGTTCGATCTCTTGATATTTCTTTTGCGATACGTACCGTCGAATTCCTCGAATTCTCTGCACTTTGTCCTCGAGGCACTTTCCGTCGAATTCGACAACTCGCGAGCCTCCAAGTAACTTCTTGGGACACTCGACCCAGGCTTTTCTGCACACTTTGGCTCTAGCCGTCTTTTCATAAGGAGTCCCGGTGGGTGCCTTTTTTCCAAGCTCTGAAATGCATGAATCGCTGCGTTCCGCTAACTTTACTTTGCAGGTTTTCTCCCCTTTGATCCATCCAATCGATACGTCTCTACAGTAACCAGCAAGTTCATTCAACGCTTTAGCCGTTAGCGGTCCTTCGAAGCGATCCGTCAGCTCTTTTACGCAACCAAAATCCACTTCGGAAACCTCAACACCACCGGAACCGGTTCGAGGCTTTCGACCATCCACGACTAACGACGTATTGCCTCGAGTGATGATAATTCTCTGGTCAGTGATTACCTTTTTGCTGCCTGCCCAGGTAACCACCACGCGATGCTCTCCGGCTTTGATTGCTTTGGTCAAAAACTGACCTTCTGGCGGCAGTGTGACTAAGGGAACTCCATCGAGAGCCACTGCAACGGAGCGCTTCATCTTGTTGTAGATATTTAGTCTTTCACCGTACGCGAGCGAAGGAAGGACCAATGACAGAAGAATTACTCGAACCACACGCAGTGCTTAGCACATCTGTCCATGGTCGCAAATCGAGACAAACTGGACGAAACTGCGTTCAAATGCCCCTCAATCGTTCCAACTTGCCGCATAGTATCAACGACTTAGATGGGGTTCTCCAAGATGTCGGTTATTGAATTTCTGCTGTCGCCTGGCTGTGGTAAGGATTACGGGATGAGTATCTCAAAATTAGCTGTAACATTATTCTTCTCAATGGGCATTGCCGCTTGCGGAAGTGACTCTGGAGACAAAAGTGAGTCCCCGGATGCGGGACTGGATCCAGACGCACCTGCGGTGGTGGACCCAACGTGTCTTGTAGACAAAAATCTTGGGTCGCCGACCCTTGCGGGACAAAAAGGCCCGACAGAGATTCCTACGCAAATGGGAAATATTCCCGCGACATTTGTAGGCGCGCTTCTTAATCAAGACGCGACACCTGACGTTCTTCAAGTAACATTTGCCCATATCGGCAGCTGGGAGTCTGGTGTGATTACAGAAGGAACGCACTCGTTCTCTCAAGACACCCCCGTTATCGCTGGCGTGTTTGCCGATGCTAACTTGCAAACAGGACAAGCGGTTGCCGTCTATTCTGCTTCGCAAGCTTCCGGAACGTATACCGTAACCTCTGTGGAGCCAGTCCTCAGCGTCACTCTCAACAACGTGACATTCCAAGAAACTGATGCTCAGGGCGCACCAGTCGAAAATGGCTGCACGTTTACCCTCAACGGCATCACCATCAACGGACAAGCGGCACAATAAATTGTACTAGTAGTGAAAACAACGAAAGGCGGTGGTTTGCTCCACCGCCTTTTCTTGTTTTAAACTCAAGTTGTTGCTAGACGTCAAACATCAGTCGCTCAGGGTTCTCGATCCGTCTCTTGAGCGATACTAAAAATGACACCGCTTGCTTCCCGTCGACAACGCGATGGTCGTAAGTTAAAGCTGCGTACATCATTGGCCGAACTTTGATTTCATCACCTACGACCATTGGACGTTTAACTATGTTGTGCATTCCCAAAATACCAGTTTGAGGGTAGTTAAGAAGTGGCGTCGACATCATAGATCCGTAAATGCCGCCATTAGTAATGGTAAAGGTCCCACCTACCAGATCATCCAGGCTGAGTCTTCCATCTCTAGCTTTTGCAGCGAGCTCTCCAATTCCTAGCTCAACTTCAGCAAAAGATAGTTTATCCACATGTCGTAGTACAGGAACGACTAAACCTTTGGGAGTGCTGACCGCAATCCCAAAGTCGTACCGTTTGCGGTAAATGATACTGTCATCTACTATTTCCGCGTTAATTCCTGGGAACTCTTTGGCAGCTGCCACTGCTGCTTTGACGAAGAACGACATAAACCCTAGCTTTACGCCGTGGCGCTTAAGGAAGTCCTCCTTATAGCTGGCCCGCAGTTCCATTACTGCTCCCATGTCAATCTCGTTGAACGTTGTTAGGGACGCCGACTCGTGTTGAGCTTGCACCAGACGTTCGGCAATTCGTTTGCGAAGCGGAGACATTTTTTGCACGTCATCTACAGCGATGCCGTGAACGGACGCGATATCTCCCCCCATTCGAGCCGTTCGCCTTTGCGACGGCGTCAATCTCGCCAAATCCGCATCAGCGATTGCCGATGCTTTGGAAGGTGCCGCCGCTGCCGCTGGCTTCTTTGCAGCTGGCGCAGAGGTTTCCGCGACTGCTGCCTTCGCAGTCGCCGCCGGGGCTGCTTTCTTAGCTACTTTTTTGGAAATCTTCTTTGGGTCGATAGCGCCAACGATGTCACCAATTTTTACCGTGTCGCCTTCCTCGTATTTTTGTTCGAGCAAAACTCCGGACACAGGGGCTGGAATCTGCATGGAAACTTTGTCGGTTTCAAGCTCCACTACATTTTCATCCTCACCAATGGGATCGCCAACGGCAACATGCCATTTGCCAATTACCGCTTCCGTAATCGACTCGCCAAGAGGAGGAACAACTAACGCTTTTGGATCTGCCATGACTACTTTAAGTTAGCGAAATTACCGCTGTGCGTCGAGGGCACAGCGCCACTTCAGCCTTCGTTACGTCGAATTTCTGAACTCACCACCTTCACGCACCCTGTAGGCAACTACGCGAAAGCTTCAGCGATAAGTCGGTCCTGCTCCATCACGTGAGCTTTGTGGGACCCTGTTGCAGGACTGGCGGACTCTTCCCTGGAGACAAATTCTACCGGTTGCCCAAGCGCTTTGCTGAGACGCGGTACCACGAAGTTCCCAGGTCCCATATTGGCTGGTTCGTCTTGGACCCACCGAATCGTCACGTTACGGCTCACTTTAGGCAAAACTTTGGCAAGAGCATCTTCACGGAACGGATAGAGCTGCTCGATACGAATAATCTCCACGTCCGAATGATTGCCCTCTGCTTTGCGTTTTGCTAGGTCAAAATAGATTCGGCCGCTGCAGAACAGCACCTTGGATGGTGCCGTAACATCGCCATCTGCTATGAATCGCTGATAACTGCCAGATGTCAGCTCTGAAATATCGGATCCTGCAGCAGGAAGTCTGAGCAAGCTTTTGGGAGTAAATACCACTAGGGGTTTACGTAGAGGCCGTTTCACTTGCCGACGCAACAAATGAAAGATTTGTGCTGGTGTGCTCGGCTGGCAAACCTGAATGTTGTCCTCACCGCAAGCGTTTAAAAAACGTTCAATCCGGGAGCTCGAGTGTTCTGGCCCTTGGCCTTCGTAGCCGTGAGGTAAAAGCATGGTAAGTCCGGAAAGCCGATTCCACTTATCCTCACTGGCAACCACGAATTGATCGATGATCACCTGGGCGCCATTAGCAAAGTCGCCAAACTGAGCCTCCCAGAGTACCAGCGAGTCTGGCGAGTCCAGAGAATAGCCGTATTCAAACCCTAAAACTCCCGCTTCGGAGAGCGGGCTGTCGTAGATGCGACATTGACCTTGCTCAGGGTGGAGGTTTGAAAGCGGCATGTATTCTTCGCCAGTTTTCACATCCACAATAATCGCATGCCGATGACTGAAGGTTCCGCGACAGGAATCCTGACCGGTCAAACGCACGTCGGTCTTTTCCATGAGAAGACTGCCATAAGCGAGAGTCTCCGCCATTCCCCAATCAAGTGCCCTTTTACCTTCGCCCATTTCAGCACGTTGACCGAACAAACGACGCACCTTCCTGTGCGCTTCGCAACTAGAAGGGATGGTAGTTACCAGCTTAGAAATCTCGGTCAGTTTTTCGAGGGATACCCCGGTATCCACGTCCGGAGCATCTACATCTGCTCCACCTTTGAACACCGACCATATGCCACGCATTGCATTTATCTTTGGTCGCTTCGTGTCAGCTTTGGCAATGGCAAGCTCCTCTTCCATTTCTGCGCGAATCTCTGTTCGCATTGCATCGATGTCGTCTTCGGTCAGGACTTTTTCTTGCAACAACTGATTGCTGTAGGTAGTCACAATACTCTCTTTTTTTCGTACTGCTGCGTACATCACCGGATTCGTGAAGTCAGGCTCATCCATCTCGTTGTGACCAAACTTACGCCAGCACACCATATCAATGACCACGTCACTTTTGAAGCGTGCCCTGTATTCCATGGCCAGCTTCACCACCCGTGCCATGTTGTCCATATCCTCCGCGTTAACGTGGAAAATCGGGCATTCGATCATCTTTGCAACATCGCTGCAGTAAGGTGTCGAACGAGCTTCGTCAGGCGATGCCGTAAATCCGATTTGATTGTTCACAATGACATGAACGGTGCCACCAGTACGGTAACCGTAGAGGTTGCTCAGATTGAGCGTCTCCGGTACCAGCCCTTGCCCCGCGAAGGCAGCATCGCCGTGTATCAACAGCCCCATGATTTTCTCATGTGGCCAATCGCCATGCCTACGTTGTTTGGCTCTTACCCTGCCGCAAACCACGGGATCTACCGCTTCGAGATGGCTCGGATTAAATGCTAAGGATAAGTGCATGTTCCCGCCGCTGGGGAACTCACGGTCGCATGAGTAGCCTAAGTGATACTTCACATCGCCGCCCCCCAATGCGGTCTCTGGTTCGGCATCTTCAAAGTCCGCAAACATCTCGCGGGCTCGCCGTTTCATTACTTGATTTAGAACGTTGAGCCTTCCGCGATGCGCCATGCCGAGCACGGCTTCGATGGCTCCATGGGCTGCGCCCTGATCAAGCACCTGTTCGATCAAGGGGATCAGCGTCTCCCCCCCTTCTAGGGAAAAACGTTTGGTTCCTGGGTATTTAACATGGAAAAACTGTTCCAGTCCTTCAGCTGCGATGAGCTGGCGAAGCATTAGTTTTCTCGTCTCTGGACTAAGATCCGTGGCAGGAACTTCAACGCGCTCTGCCAGCCATTTCTTTTTTCCTGGATCCGCGATGTGCATGTATTCGAAACCGATATTGCCGCAGTAAAGCTTCCGTAATTTCTTCACTACTTCCCCAAGCGGTGCGACGTCCAGACCAAGAACGCCGCCGCAGTAAACAGGCAACGTATCCGGATGTTCTCCGAAGTCGTAGGCAAGCGGTTCCAGCGCAGCGGGTTTTGTCCGTTCCATCAACCCCAATGGATCAATCGATGCCGCAAGATGGCCATGGGCTCGGTAGGCGTTGATAACTGGCCACGCGGAAAGCATGAACTCCCGAGACGGCGTTACGTGCAAAGGCAGTGGGTGCGGCGCAAAAGCTTCCTCCGGAAGCTCGGTAGCACCATTCGAAAGCAAGCCATGCCAACTTTGATCGACGGACTTATCGTTTTCGCGAAAGCGAGCGTCAAGTTCATCAATTAGCCCAAGGTGATTACTAAGCCAAACCAGGTCTTGTCCCATGTTGGGTTCAGCGTACCAGAGGCAGGTAATGGTGCAAACCGGTAGCTGCCTGCATTATCGGGTAATCGGCCAAGAAGGACGACCACCTTTGGTCGCTTTGACGTACCTTCTGA
Organism: Deltaproteobacteria bacterium; assembly: GCA_020630875.1. GTDB lineage: Bacteria > Myxococcota_A > Polyangia > Haliangiales > Haliangiaceae > JAHDIH01. Next base: position 41,433 of record JAHDIH010000009.1, read on the forward strand.
TGGCCTCTGCAAGACCAATGTGAAGCGCGTCCGCCAGCAGTGCGTGTCCTATCGAGACTTCCACAATCTCAGGAACCTGCTCTGCGATGGTTGGAGTATTCTGAAGGTTTAGGTCGTGCCCCGCATTCACCGCCATCCCACAGGCCACCGCACGCTTGGCGCAGGCTTTAAGCGACTCAAGCGCCGACTGCTGCGTGCTGCTCCCCCAGGCGGCGGCGTAAGGCTCGGTGTAAAGCTCCACACGGTCGGTTCCCGTTTCCGCCGCCAACGGCATTAACTCGGCAACCGGATCCATGAAGATGGCCGTTCTGATCCCAGCTCCGGCAATAGGCTTGAGTCGTTCAGCTACGACGGCTCGTTGCCTTGGTAGGTCCCAGCCGTGATCACTGGTGATCTCACCGGGAGTTACCGGCACAAGCGTAAATTGAGTGGGAACGACCTCGAGCGCTAAGTCAATTAACTCCTGACGTTCATCGCCCTCCAAATTGAACTCGACGCCAACGTCTTTGGCGTAAGCGCAAAGCTCACGAACGTCGGAAGCCTTGGTATGGCGATTGTCTTCTCGCCAATGCAAGGTCAGCCCCGCTGCGCCGTTCTCTACGCACACTTTGGCGGCAGTCAGCGGAGAAGGATTTCCGCCTCCCCGAGCATTCCGCAAGAGTGCGACCTTATTTAAGTTCACCGATAAGTTCAGGGCCATAACCCAACCCTATTCCATCGCTGATTACTGTCAATGCCAGACCTGTTCAATGATAGAATTAGCCATGGTTTTCAGGCCAGGATACGTAGAAACATGCAAGGACTGCGACCGAGAAGCCCTAGGCGCATGTGAAACGTGTAAAGCGCCTGTGTGCCTTCGGCACTTCCTGGAGGACAAGCAGTGCGAAAGCTGCTTTACCGCGCTGATGCCTTACGTTCTTGCACAGCAAACGACTCGTCGAAAATCTCGCCTTCAAACTGCTTTAGGTGTCTTCGCGATGGTAGTGTCGCCAATCGGGTTGTTACTTACCTGGCGGCCAACTTACTTAGCGTTCGCGTGGCTATTAGCATGTTTGTTCATAGTGCCTTTTGGCATTCCAATGATTGCAGAGGGACAGCGCAACGAACTACTCGCGCAAAAGATAGAAAAAATGGAAAGTAAGCAAGCAGCGCAAGCGCGCCTGGTGCCTGCGGAACCTTACGAGCAAGAGTGAGCGCAAACGCGACCTCTGTCTTGGAAGGTTTCTGTGAAGTAGCCAAGAGCCACCCCAATCAAATAGCATAATAAGTCCGCGGCGAGAAAGCCGTGCCCCAAGATCAAGGCTCCTAACGGTGTTGCGCGAAGCTGCGTGAGCCAATCCGCTTGATACAACTGCAAAAACTCAATACCAAAACATACCACAATCGCAAACCCGGCGATCTTACCAGCGGGCGTCCGCGGAAGCAGCAGCCCAACGACAAAGAACATCATTGTAGCGTACAAGATATCACCGACAAAGAGCGGAGCTATTGCTTGACCAAACCGGCTGCGAGACGCAAGCCCCAAACAGACGGTGACGAAAACCTTGCCGACTTGCCTTTTTCGCCCTCTGGTCGCTTTACTTACTCCCATCCCATTTTAGCGAACGCTCACTGCACGAAAGAATTCAATTAGTGGGTCTCAAAAAGTGAGTTGGGATCCGAAGGAGAAAGCTTGCTCTTAAAAGGATGTTAGCCTTTCCAGTGCGCATCCACGGAACACCGACAGCATGCGTAAATACAATACAACCGACTTGGCAAAGTCCGCAAATTCCCTTGACTGTCAGTCGATTTGCACTTGGCAACACCCGTTGTTGCAATAACTTCCCGAAGCACACTGGATTTGGGTTGAGCACGTTGCTGCCTGACCAGGACAAACATTAATGTCGTTGCAGGAGGCTGGCAGATCCGCTACGGTTTGTCCCGGGCACAGTACGCAGCTTTGAGGGTCGCAAGAGACTTCGCACTCGGCAACTTTGTTGCAGCGGAAACACTTACTCGCGTCATCAATATCTGCCGTGTCGCACTCAGGTGACACGGCGGGATTAATTATTATGTCTTGGCAGTTGCCTTGACTGCAAATGGTACAACATCCAAAACAGTCGCACCCCGTCTCGACGAGCGGCGCGCAGTTTGTAATGCAATCGGCACTGACTTCGCAGTCGTTGGGGTCGTACCCTCCGGACAACTCTTGCGGGCACGGGCCGTCTAGTAAGCAACAAACATGAATGTCGCAACCATCGTCTCCTGCGCCACTATTTCCATCAAAGAAACAGTCCTGCTTCTTTTCGTCTGTATTGTCTCCAGGAATTCCGGTCGCAAAAGATGACTCATCATCGTCTAAGGAAGATACGCAATGTATGTCAGACCCGTCGATGGTGCCATCGTTGTCGTCGTCAACGCAGTTGTTACATTGCGGCCCAGAAGGAACGCAAGTCCCGCTCACATTCGCGCCATCAGACGATATTCCTCCGTCAGTGGTGTTTTTAGAGTCTCCACAGCCTAACGTTAGAGTTATAAATAATGATGCCCAGAACAAATGACATTGAATTTTCACGTGGAAAGGAAAACATCCAGACGTGTAGGGAATCAAGCGAATCGATCCGTACATGTATGTCTTCCGCCTGGCACCTTTCACGACCCGCTAAACAATACAGTGAATTGTTTGGCGGGCCCTGAGGTCAGCTAAACTAAATGAAGGACGGCGTCAGCTCCCATTAATCGGTCTCAAAAAGTGAGCTCGGATCCGTAGGAGAAAGCTTACTCTTGAGCGGCTCTGGGATGTTGTCAGTGTTTCCCGTCACAATGATGTGTTTTGGCTGCGCAAAAATGGTTTGTGAAAATTTCTCAAAGGCTTCAAACGATATTTGGTTTAGCTCCGACAGCCACTCTTGTCGCTCATCGAATGATTTACCGCGGTCGGTAAAACGGTTTACGTATCCCGCGACCGTACGCGGAGGGATCCTCCGCTCTGTCTCAACGGTCAGCAAGCTTTTTTTAGCCAGCTCAAACCGTCCTTTCTGCATCTTCTGGTTACCCAACAATTCGGCAAGTAGTTTCAAGACGTCTGCAGACTTATCGGTTTGCGTGCCAACGCTGAGTACGAACGAACTGTCGTCTCCTACCCGGCGCGCATGAAAGAATCGTCCCCACACCGAATACGCCATTCCGCGAGCTTCACGTACTTCCTGAAATAGAAATGCTCCCATGCCCCCTGAAAGGTACTCTTGTAGCAGCCTGCGCATTGCCATTTGTTCTGGACTGCTGGCACCTATTGGTGTCGCCATCCATATCTGCGTTTGTGACGTTTTTACATTAACGTGGTGGTACGCATCTTTCGTTAGCGGTGTGAGACGTACTGCGTGCCGTTTTGATGCTGCGATCGAAGGACTTCCAAAACTCGCAACTGCGGCTACGTGCCGAGGGCCAAAAAACAACGTTCGTCGTTTGAGTTTAGGAAGTCTTGCCAATGCTTTCGTAACTTCCGCGACCGCATTGCCCCCGCGTAAATGGCTCATGGGAATGACGCTTACAAAGCGACTGCGCTTTCCTTTCAAAACGTATTCGATCAATGCAGAATGAAGCGTCCTAGGGTTTTGGCGAGCTAGGTTGCGAGCGTTCCCCTCAGCTTCAATCTTCTTACGTAACGCAGCTTCGTCGACAGTGGGGCTTTCAAAGACAGACCTAACTACGGCCATTATGCTTTCAAAGTTGCCCGCGGCCCCCTCTACCGTGACAGAGTAATCATCCGCAGAGCAGCTATGGGAGACTGTGGCGCCTAACTGATGAAGCTTTGACTGCGTGGCTGTCGCAGGCAGCCCTCCTCCCCCAAAGCTAGCAAGAGAATCTAGTGCAAAGCACGTCCAGTCCCGTGGGTTTTCCCTCCCATACGCAAAGGTGAGAGAGAAAAGGTCGTTCTTGTGGTTGGTCGCCCGAATGAATTCACCGGTCGTGCTATTCGAATACTCGTAGTCCTCGTCTTTCTCAAGAAACTTAGCTGCTGTCCCCAGGTTTTTCTTCATTGCTTTAGCGTCCTTGGCAAAACTGCTCATGACTCCTTGCCGAAGGGCGACGGGTGTGATTTTAGGTTTTTCGATTTTCTTGGGACTAAACTCGCCATCTTTCATGTACACCACGGCTGAATCGACACTTAGGTATTTCTTGGCTACGGCAATCACTTGCTCCTTAGAAACCTCGCGCATCCGCACGTTTGCCTTAGAGGCGTACGTCCAAGGCTCACGTCTAACCCAAGCGTCCAGCATCGCACTGGCTCGTCCTCGGTTGTCCTCGAGCGATTCCTTTTTTTGAATGTCCAGCCTGTTAACCACCGCCTGAAGGTCCGCATCCTCAAACGCCCCCTGGCTAACATCTTCCACAGCTTCGCGTAATAGCCGCTCCACGTCTTCATGAGCCTGGTCTTTCTTGACATCCGCCCACACCACTAACATTCCTCCTTCGTTGTAGCTGACATAGTAGGAACCGGCATCGGCGACAAGGCCGGAAATCGTTAACTTCTTTTTTAGCACCCCAGCTTTAGATCCAAGCAAGCGCTCGGCGAGATAGAGCTTTTCTGCAGCCGGAGATTTTGAGGGAGGCAGCGCCCATGCGATGCTCACTGCATTTTGACCTTTGGCCTTAAGCGTCGCCATTGCCCGGCCTGTTTTACGAATAGCGGCTGGTGCTGCGGGCAAGTTCGGCACTGTAGCAACTTTCCAAGAGGAGAAGTTCTTCTCTAATATGGGAAGTGCGACCGATGGAGCAATATCTCCGGCGAGCACGATTGCCGTGTTCTCAGGTCGATAGTACCTTTTAAAGTACGCTTCCATGTCTCCGTAAGCTGGCGTTTTCAAGTGCTCTGACGTTCCAATCACTGATTTGTCTCCGTACGGATGCCCCGAATACAGAAGCGACATCAGCTTTTGGTACTGCCTGGATCCGGGAGAGTCTAAGGAACGATTCTTTTCCTCGTAAACCGACTCTAGCTCCGGATAAAACAATCGGAAGACGGGGTTCATAAAACGGTCGGCTTCTACTTTCGCCCACGCCTCAAAAGAAGACGGCGGTACTGCGGTAATGTAGGACGTCACATGCTGGGACGTGAACGCATTGACGCCGGTAATCCCTAACGACGCGTAGAGTTGGTCAAGTTCGTTAGGAATCGCGTATTTGGCGGCGAGTTGAGTCTCGCTATCTATCGCTTCGAATAGACTCTTTCGCTTGCTTGACTTCTCTGCTGCAGACAAAACTTTCGAGTTCGTGACATCCTTCAGCTCTAAATAGAGCTGTCTTATTTTCTCTATGTGATGTTTCTCTTTTTGGTAGTCGGTGGTCCCAAGGGACTTAGACCCTTTGAAGAGCATATGCTCCAGGTAGTGAGCTAGCCCGGTGGAAGCCGCTGGATCGTCAAAACCACCCGCCCTTACTGCAATGTGCGTACGTATTTCTGGCAAGTCGTGGTTCTCGCTGATGTAGACCGTCAGGCCGTTGGACAATCGATGGATGGTGGCGCTAACGGGATCCGACGAATCGCTTTTCTCCACCAAAGAAGGCATCGCTTCCCAAGATTTGCCTTCCGATGGTTCAGATGGGGTTTCCACCGAACTCCGACAAGCAAAAACAATACAAACCGACAATGCTACAACACGCATGACCAGCAATAGCAAAATTCGGATAACAGGGACAGCCGCTGCGCAGGTAACTAGAGTGTATTCTTCAGATCTGCGACGGTATCGGCCAGCGTCAGCCCAGGGTCACGACACGTGAAGCCTAGCTCCCGTTGAGCTTTTACTGATGACAAATACCAGAAGTGACTGGCCATATCGACAGCGACAGGACTCATCTTACTTTCCCCACCAGCCATCCGACTCACGCGACGCATGAGCCCTGCGCCAGACTTGGCCCAGCTGGTTGGAATACTGAGCATTGGAGCGTCTACTTTGGCAACTCTCGCCAGCCGTCCAAAAAACTCTTTCATAGTCCAATTGGGACCACCAAGGAAGTAGCGTTCACCGGCCCGACCTTGCCTTGCACATGCAATGGTCCCCGCGGCAGCATCCCGCACATCGACAAAATTCACACCCCCCTTAGGTGTAAACGGAATTTCGCGCTTGAGAAACGAGCGAACGTCGCCAACGGAGGAGAGTCGTTTGTCTCCTGGTCCTAAAAGTAGACTGGGGTTAACGCAAACCACATCAAGTCCCAGTCGCTTACCTAGATCGAAAGAGAGCTTCTCTTGATAGATTTTCGAGGCGTAGTACGCCCACTTCGCGGCAACCGCTACCGCGTACGGGTCACGTTCGGTAAACGTTCTCGGCGTTTCGGAAACCGCAATGGTGCCAGAGGAAGAGGACACCACGGCCTTGGGGATGCCAGCAGACACAGCCGTCTCAATGACATTCCGAGTCCCGTCGACGTGCACCTCCATCATCCTTCTCTTGTCTTTCGAGTCACGAGACACAAGGCCCGCCAGATGAAACACGCATTCAATGCCGCGCATTGCGCTTGTTAGAGAGTCTCGATCAAGGACGTCGCCAACTACCACTTGCGCCCCCGCTCGCTCAAGGTCTGCGGACACCCGCCGACAAAGTGCCGTCACCTTGTGCCCTTCTGCGAGAAGTTGCGAAACTATTTCCCCACCAAGGAACCCCGTGCCCCCAGTTACTAAATAATGACTCATGCGGATTCTTCTTTCTTGCTCGAGGCGGACTCTGGCTCCTGACCAGCTCTCCGCGCGCTGAAGCTTTCGTAAGTTTCCCTGCCTGCCTCCCCTAGCATCCACAAGTCACTGTCGGTCGCTCTGCCGCGAACCTGGCTTTCGCACTCGGTAGCAATTTGCTTGTAGGCTGCGCCTCGTCTTTTCCCCGCGGTCATCTCCATCAACTTCTCGTAGGAAAGGTATGGGGCAATATCCGCCTGAACTCGTTTGCCTCTGGTTGGCGCGGGACGGCCTGGAGGCATAGCTCGATAAGTGCCTCCAAGAAACATGGGCAGAATTCCGCATTGATTATTGAGGGCCAAGTATCCGAGTGACGGTTTGAAGTCGATCATCTTTCCAGATCGGCTCCGAGTGCCTTCTGGAAAAATCAAAAGTATTCTACCTTCGCGCAACATGTCACCTGCCAGTCGCAGCGACTCTCTAAGCGACCCATGCCGTTCCATAGGAACCAAGTTGGTAAAGTTTTCAAAGTATACGCGCCGAACGGGATCATCAAAGAAATAGTCCTTAGCAGCGAGCGCAACCAACAAGTCTCCGTATTCCCCAATGGCGTGTTTCACCAATCCCATGTCTAAATGACTCGAATGGTTGGCAGCGATAATGTACCCCCCATGCGCTGGAGCATAAGCTCTTCCCGTCACCTTGGTGTTTAGGTAGTTGGAATAAAGTCTCTTTTGCCCAAACCTCAACACCTTGCGCCCGGTCAGGATAAGCGGCTCAGGAATCGCGCGCTCACGCTCTGGATCCTCCCAAGCGTCCGCGTCAATATTCTCGGCATCTTCCAAAGACTTCGCTTCGCCACAAGCTTCAATCACGTCACTTACTGAAATGCAATTTGTGATGACGTTAGCATCGGAAAACATAAACCCTCTGCGTTCCAGTGCCACTACAAGCTCAGCAAGCATGAGCGAGTCGAATCCAAGCGCTTCCAGCGTCGCTGCTGGTGACACCTCGGATTTATCTCTATGGCATACTGTGGCAACCACATCGCAGATGAGATTCGAAGTGCTGGTGTTTTCGGCATCAGCGAATTTATTCGTATTGGATTCCGCCTCGAGCTTTTGCAACTGTGCGACCACCTCAGCCCTCTTAACCTTGCGAGTGGAGGTTCTAGGTAAGTCGTGATCCCAAAGATGAAAAATCTTGATCCTTTTTGCTTGTTGCAACCCGCGGGAGACATTGGCCATATGCTCCCTCACCTGCTCTTGCACTTCGCTTCGGGTCCCTTTGTCGTAATCGGGTACCACAAGGGCGCAAACCGTTTCCCCTTCGCCTGCGGGGAGCCCTACCACTGACATTTCTTTGATCCAGCTGGTTTTACTGTAAAGGTCCTCTATTTCATCGGGATAAATATTCTCGCCCGCCGCCCCAAGGATCATGTCCTTTTTGCGACCAACGATGTACAAATTCCCTTTGCGATCTAGCTTTCCTAAGTCTCCGGTGTGAAGCCACCCCTTCTTCAGCGTCCTTGCAGTCTCGGTTTCGTTTTCATGATAGCCAGCCATCACGTTGGGTCCTTTGGCGATTACCTCACCAACGCCATTTTCGTCAGGGTCATCTATCTTTATGGTCACGCCTGGCAGGGCTTTTCCAACGCTGCCGATCTTTACTCTCTTACCAGGAGGTTGAACGGTCAATACTGGTGAGGCCTCGGTCATGCCGTAACCTTCGTAAAGTGTGAACCCCATGCCTTGCATAGATTTCATAACTTTTGGCGAAAGCGCTGCACCTCCACTGATAAGGAGTCTTAAGCGCCCCCCCATTTGTTTGTGGATGGGGTAAAAGAACACTTTTCCCAAGCTTGTTTGATAGGGAAGCTGCTCTCGAACCACGCGATGGAAATCCGTGGCGGAATCAAAGGCACGAGTTACAAACGGTCCTTTCTCCTTAATCTTGCCGTGAATCTTACGATTAAAGAGCTGCCACACCGCGGGAACGCCAACCATGGCGGTAATGTTGCCATTTTTTAAGACATGATTAATCGCGGCAGGTTCAGCTTGCGCCAGGTAGTTGATAGAGGAGCCATGCATCAGCGGCATCAACATTCCAGAGGAAAACTCAAACGTATGATGCAGCGGCAGGACTGACAAGAGCGAGTCGTGTCGATAAAGCTTGAACATGGACGACATCTGCGCCGCCATGGAAGCAAAGTTTTTATGGGTAAGGACTACCCCTTTGGGGGTACCGGTCGTCCCCGAGGTAAAGATGATGGAAGCCGGGGTGTCGCCTGTGATTGGGGGGGCGGTAAACCCTTCAGAACTGCCGCGCATCACGTCAGAGAATCTCATGAGCATCTTCCCTGGCAAGTTGGTACGCAGCCATGCCATGGGATCTCCACCTAGATCTTGCGCGAATTTAAGTGCCACTCCATTGGAGGTTAGACAAATCTTCGCCCCTGAAGCCTCCACGAGGTTTTTCACTTCCTGGATGCCCATTTGCGGGTCGACAGGTACAGCCACTGCTCCGGCTTTCAAAATTCCAAAATAGCTAATCACCCACTCCGGTCGACTTTCAGAGATCAGCATGACCTTGTCGCCAGACGAGACACCGAACTTCTTCAGTGCCACCGCAACTCCTTCTGAACGCTCCTTAACCTGTGCGTAAGTGTACACTTGAGGCCTCGGTTTATCGAGACGCCAACGTTTCAGCGCCGGACGATGTTTGTTTAGCTCGCACGCTGCATTGAAGAGCTCAAGCATATCTCGATGGACGTAACCAAGAGTCTTGTTATTTCCTAGCTCTTTGTCTAGGACGGGGAACACCCACTTTTTGAGGCCAGGAAAGTGGACGTTAAGAAAATAGTGACGCCAATCGAATTTCTCTTCCCAAGGAAGCAGGTCTCGGTCTTCAGGAGTCAAATCAGAAAAAAGCGCCAACGTGTTGTCGTTGCGAAATTTTATATCGCAGTCCCACGTAAATGGCTTAAAGAGATCCACCAGACTTGTGACTTGACCGGTAAACTTAGAAACTTTTCCTAGCTCTTCTTTGGCACGCTCCCCCCACGCTTGCAGTCGAGGCGCTCCCCACGCTGGGAGTCGCTCATCCAACAGCTTTGATGCGCCAGCGGCGAGCCGACCAAGTCTCGGAGCACTTTTCTGATGAAAGGTCTCGGCGTCGACGGACATCACTTCGAGTCGCGCCCTTATCTTGTTGAGTAGCGCCGATTTAGTTTTGGCGTTCGCCAGGTGATGGCGACGGACCGCAAGTCCGATTAGCTCCGTGGTTCTTTTAGACGTGATGGGGTTACTGTGAGAGGTAGACAACGCGTAAACCGGCTTGTGTCGACCTAAAAGCAGCGCTGCCATACCTGCCACCATTCCTGCGCAAACATGGTCAACAGGAACTACGTCGATAGGAACATCTCTAACAACGATTTGGCGTTGGCCTTTTAGCACGAGGTAAATTAGTGGCGCCGTAGTGTTGTAGCCCTCGTTCCATCCAGGAAACGGGAATTCTAAGGCGGACTCTACAATGGCTGGCCGCACAACCGTCACTGGCACTTCTTTCTCTGACAGAAGCACCTGCTCGCCAAGTGACTTTGTATACGTATAGGTATTCGTCCATCCCCAATGAGCCGCACGATCCATTCCAATTTTTGTTAGTCGCCTGCGCAACCATTTCTTTCGCATCGTCGCCACGCCATCTTCCATGGCGATCGGATCGTTAGGATCTCTGCGTTGTTTCCGGAGTAAAGCGGTCGCTTTTTCTCGGAATTCAGAGACGTGAGCTCGGTCATCTGCCACGTTCTTGGCATGTCGGATGGCACGCCAACAATCTTCGATTTCCGCCCTGGCATCAAAGTCTCGATCCGGCAGCTCATTTCGCCGCGGAAAGTATCCCACCACCTGGTCGTCCTCGTAGACTTCGCCATCTCTAAATCCAGCAACGTAACACGTTGAAACGTGCATCAACTTAGCGGAACTAAATCGCGCTGCCTCAAGAACGTTAAGAGCGCCTTCTGCGTTAATGGCTATGGCTTCCTCTAAAGCTGGGGTAAAAGACACGAGCCCGGCTGAGTTAACGATTAAGTCTAGTCCACCAACTTTTTCAAAGCGGTGCAGCGTTTCTTCGGTAAACCCGCACTTCTCAATGGAAATGTCTCCGCCAACAACTTCGATTTTCTCGTCCAAAAAACCGTAGTAGTCAGAGCCCCATTTCGCCTTGAGTGGTCGCATTGGCTCTGAGTCTGCAATTTGATCCGTAAAACGCTGCTCAGGAGTTTTCCCCTTGCTCCCCCTAATGAGAAGAAACACTTTTCCAATATTGGGGTACTTCGTTAAGAGCAGTGAAAGCAAGACTTTCCCAACAAAGCCAGTCGTACCAATAATCAGTACATTTTTCCCCTGCAGCGTCTCACCTACGTTGATGGGAATCTTCAATTCAGTAACGTTGCTCATAGGCTTACATCCGTAATCACCGTTGGCGGATGATGCATTAGCGTAATCTGAGCGCTTTGCCCCATGGTCGACTGAGCCATCGAGATTGCCTCAGCCATTGTTGCCGCGGTTTCCCAGCCCATCATTGTTGGCACTGTAACGTTGTCTGCCCCAACTACGATGACGCGACTGCATTTTTCCCTTCCACGTTGGCCCCAGTACCACATGTAAAACGGGTGCGCTCCATGATAAGCGTAGCCACGTCGGTACATTTCAACGTAGCTTGGATTATAGGCAAATTCATCCTGGTACTTTTGCTCGAGCGTGTAAGCGTCGGTTGTCTCCGGGAGAAGCCTATTGAAAAACTCGATGTAGCTTGGATGATGCGTAGGATCAAACTTGTCGGAACAAGGGTGGGTAATGATCATGACCCCGCCATCTTTCAAAAGCGAGTTGTTCCGATACATGTGATAGAAATATCCAAGGGCCATCACCTGAACAAGCAGAGGATTGAGAGCTTTGGAATTCACGTTGTACGGCGAGATGTACGGGATGCCGCTGATGAGGATATCTGCTTGGCCTTTTACCGACACGGCGTACTGATCAAAGCTTTGCTTCAACGTCTTGTCGTGTACCGGCTCCGTTGCCCCAGCGTAACAACCGATAAGTTCGTATGCGGCGGGAGTTCGCATGAATATCTCACGGCGCACACTATAGGGGGCTCTATCCAAAGCCCATTTCATTCCTTGGAATTTCAAGCGGTCCGACTCCGTGAAGTTGTCTTCGTTTTTCATGAGAAACCCAAGAGGTCCATCAAAAACTCTATTATTTAGAACGGTCTCAATGTGGAAGACGTTGAAGTTTTCATCAATCATCTTGCCAATGCGCGTAATAGAATGATTGAGCGCAGAACTCTTGGGATCCATATAGGAATCCGACTCCGAGATGCACTTTGGAGTGTGGTGCGCCTTCAGACTTTCATATCCACAAAGGCCAACTCCCAAAGACTTATGCCCGCCATTCATGGGAACGAGGTTGATGTTGCAATAGATTATCAGGTCAGACTCTGATGCTCGTTTGTGAGTTTCAACCACTTCGTTGTGTTTCGTCTTGCCTACCACAACCATCCCATCGGGATCGCAAGCATCATGGTTGTAGAGCCGGTCTGGCCAATACGCCTTCCAAACCTTTTCTCCGACCATCCGACGAATTTCCTTAGGAGTCATGCGACGGTGAAGCGCCGTGGCGACAATGATGTGTACGTCATCGACCCCATGGTCAGCGAGCATCCCACATATAATGTTGAGCATGGTCTCCCTGATGTCGGCTTGTTTCATCATCGGTATCGGCAATGAAATATCATCTACCGCTATTGTCACTTTCATGCCTGGTTTCAACTGAGCATGGAGGGGCTCGGCATTCTCTGGGTGGTTGAGCGCATAGCGAATCGTCGCTTCAGGATTGGGTACTCCCGCGAAGGGAGGGTTGGCGTAGATAACGCGCGTCCCAATAGGCAGGTCTTCGAGAAGAAAATTCTCACCACTAAAGAGAATACGTGGGGCTGAACCTTTGTCGATGTAAACGACTTGTTCGTTTTGAGAACCACTTGTCCTAGGTCTAGAAGTTGTCATAATTTTTACCTTACTTAAGGGATAGTACCGGCCAGTCGTACGACCGAGCGGCAGCGCGTAGTCGCATGTCAGGATTTACAGCAGTGGGATGGCCCACGACCGTTAACATTGGGAAATCGGAAAAGCTATCGGAATACGCCCAGGATTCGGCCAAGTCGACGTCGTTCCTTTTAGCAAAATCGCGCATGATATCGGCCTTGTTGGCGCCGCCAATAAACGGCTTACAAAGCTTTCCGGTGGCATATCCGTCTTTGAATTCAAGCTTGTTGGCAATCAAGTGGTCCACCCCTAGATGCTCGGCTAAAGGTCTGATTGTGAAGTCGAGGGCTCCAGAAATCAAAACCTGTTTGACCCCTGCGCGTTTGGAGTCTGCAATCAACTCAAGCGCGTGAGGGTAAATGTTAGGTTTCACTACCTCCGTAAAGAGCTCTTCCGCCAACGTGAAAAGTCGGTCCTGACTTTCTCCTGCGTAGTTCTTGTAGAACACTTCGTTGAACCACTTTCGAGAGATTTTGTCTGCCGCCCAAAAAACCGGGACGGATGCTGCCGTAGACACCACTCGTTTGGCTGAGCTGATCAGCGACGGCTGACGAGCTGCGTAAAATGCAAAAGCGTGTACAACGTTGATACGGATGAGCGTGCCATCTACATCATAAAACGCCGCGGAGTTCCTGTACTTGGGATGATTCACGGTTGGCGGGGACTTTGCCTGGGCCTGGCAGGGATGTCAACTTCAGTATAATCACGTAATTTCAGACATTTAAGGGATCAATGGCTCGCTGGGGGTTAATGTGGCATGAAGTGCGATAATTTGGTTGTATATTGAATCACGTTTGGGCAGTATAGGCCCAATCTGATGATGACTCATAAACTAATGTCGATGATTATCTTGTCCCTTTCCTTCGCAGCGTGCACCGAAGATCCGCCAGCGGAAAAAGTAGGAGACGCAGATGGTGATGGGTATGCGGCAGATGTTGACTGCAGAGACTTTGACCGATTTACCTACCCAGGAGCGATTGAGCCCTGCGACAACATCGATAACGACTGCGACGGCCTAATCGACGAAGACTTCGACCACGACCAAGATGGCTTCTCATCTTGCAGTGGGGACTGTTCCGACAACAACCCAGAAATTAACCCTCAAGCAAGTGATGTTGTAAACGGCCTTGACGACGATTGCGACGGAATCGTCGACAATAACAACGATCAGTTCGACGATGACGGCGATGGTTACACAGAGCAACAAGGCGACTGCAACGACAACATCAACAATGGCGGCGCCTATATTGGTCCCCGCTCTATCGAAATCCAAGTCGATGAACTTGGCGCCCCAGAACTAGTGGACAACGATTGCGACGGACAAATAGACGAAGCTTCGAACCTTACATGCTGCTTCCAAGCCGGCGTGCAAGTCCCAGACGAGTTTGAACTAGGGCAATTTGGAGTCTATTTAGACGAATTTGGTTGGGGCAACGGAGACATGCGCTCCCATGACGTCGTGTCGTCTTTTGGAGATAGTATTACGCCAACAGATGGCAATCGGATGATCGTGTTATCAACGGGCCTCGCCACAAGCGGAGCAAACGTCGAGCGCGAACCTGGCACGGACTTTGGAGATGCCTACGACCACCACTTTCCACTGCTTCGGTCTGGCTGCAGTCTGGACGACCCAGACGAAGTTAACGACATTTCCGAGTTTGTGATCGAAACTGACGCCCCCACCAACGCGTTCGGTGTTGCATTCGATTTCTACTACATGACATCGCACTTTGCTGAGTACGTTTGCACCCCCAACGAAGATACGTTCTCGACCATCGTGGAGTCAGGCAGCATAGCGAACAACGTGATTGTAGACTCGCAAGGCAATTACGGAAATCACAACTACGAACACATCACCGTCTGCGATTCGAGCTTGAGTCCTTCGTGCATGGGCGACAGCGAACTCGCTGGAACGGGATACGAGGGGGGGGTTGGCGGTGGTACCGGCTGGCTGCACACGACGTTCCCCATCAGCCCTGGAGCGAAAACCACCATCCGTTTCCAGGTTTACGAAGAGATAGATGGAAACAACGATAGCACGGTGCTAATCGACAATTTCCGCTGGATACTGCAAGACAATGTCACGACATCTACAACCGTAATCCCATGAACTTCCCGCCTTTTTTGAACCTAATATTAGGCCCCCTGTTTGTTTTGTTTGGGGTATTTCGAATCAATCTCGGTCGGAAAGTAACGCCATTGCTGAAAGAGCAAGGTGGCATGCGCGGGCAGCCCAAACTCAATCAATACTTTGTTGGGACTATCTACATAGCGGCTGGCCTATTTGTAATCTATCTAGCTGCGTCTCACTATTTATAGTAGCGCAGCACCATCGTTACTAAGTAGTTGCTGCCTGCGATCGTCTGCGAGTTCGTTGATAAACAGCATTACTTGCGGATGCATCATCACCATTTCTCTAAAGGTTTGAGCCTCCATTTTAAGCAAAAGCCCCCTTCCTTGCGCTACTACCGAAGCTGTAGCCACATCACTTTCCATCAGCGATATTTCTCCAAAAATATCCCCTGCGCTGAGCCCCGCAACCACTATATCATCTCGGACAACCGCCATTTTGCCGCAAAGCACAACGTAGAGGCCACCGGAGTGATAGCCTGCCGATACGATTGCTTGGCCTTCCTTGGCATCAATGCACTTGAACGCTTTTGCAAGGTCTTGCCTTTGCGACACGGGGAACTGCTTAAACAGTGGGTTTACTACCATAAGCCTGTGGGTCATGCGTAACCGCAAAAACTGCAGCAGCCTTGTCACCACTCTTGCATCCTCCCTACCGGCAGCGAGAAGGGGCGCACTTGGAATCTTGAAAAGTTGTGCGCCCTGCTCTCCAGCCGTCACTTTGGCCGTCCTCAGCTGGTTGGTTAAGAGTGAAACTTCTCCGAAGAACTCTCCTTCTTTAAGTTCTGCCAGTTTGCTTCCGCCCGAAGATACAACGACGCTCCCCTCAATAATTACGAACAAGCTGTCTCCATGAGAAGACTCATCGAAAACCAAAGAGCCTCGCGCAAACTCAGAACACTCACTTTCCGCAACCACCGCCTCCAAGAATCCGGCTCCTAAACCGCGAAACAGTACAGAGTTTTCTAATGCTTGCTTTCCCTCTTCGGTGGCGCCGGCAGAAACCACATCGATTTCATCAATCTCTAGCTCGATCTCGCCGTCTTCAGTGGCAATCACCATGTCTACAAGAGTCGTTGATGAGGAAGAGCTGGTTAGCTTTTTCTTCTGAGCAATCTCATCATCTGACGGCAATCCCCGCTCCTGATTGAGTCGCTTAAGTTTGTCGGCAATAGACGGATGCTCAGGATCTAACTGTAAGATAAGCTTGCAGGCTGCTGCAGCCTTAATTAGAAATCCAGCCGCGAGGTACGCATCTGCCGCTCCCTCATACGCTTCGATCGCTTGCGATTGCTTGCCCAATCTTCGGTAGATATCACCGATTCGCTTGGGCCAAGCCGCATTCTTTGGGTCGATACTCGCTAACTTTTCATACCCAATGACGGCTTTGGCGAGCTTTCCCTTTTTAAATAGTTCATCGCTGTTTCGCCGAAGTTTCGACGTGTCTGCCTTAACCTTCCCCACATTAAAATTGTACCCTCAATCATGAGTCGCTACTAGCTTTAGGTAGTTATTGTATCCTTCTAATAACGCGCGGGTTACCGTACCTACCTTTCCATCCGCCACTAAAGAACCATCGACCTTAGTAATTGGCAACAGGCCTCTGATGGAGCTGGTAATGAAAATCTCGTCAGCTCCCCGCACATCGTCTGGATGAAGTGGCTGTTCCGTAACTTCGATGTTCAACGACTTAGCAATTTGCATTATTCTCATTCGGGTAATTCCAGGCAGCAGCCCAGCCGACTTAGGAGGAGTGACTACCTTTCCCTTCCGCGACACAAAGACGTTGGAGCTAGCTCCTTCTGCGACAAACCCTTCTTTATTCAAGCGAAGGGCTTCGTGGGCCCCCTGCTGCTTTGCTTCACGCAACGCCATGATGTTGCTGAGGTAGTTACCTGACTTAACGCTCGGATCCATTGCCACCTTCGGAGTAACTTGCACCCCCACGATACGAAGTTCTGCTCCGGAGTGATAAAGCTCGGCCGGGGGCAACGTCAGCGGCTTTACAATCACGATGAGTGATGACGTTCCGGCCAGCCCCATATCGAGCCCTATCTCGGAAGAACCTCGCGTTACTACGATTCGTATGTAAGAGTCCTCATTACCAGCTGCTGCTAGTACAGCTGCCAGGTGCCTGCGAATGACATCACTGGCTGGGGTGGTAATGAAAACGGCATCCCCGGAACGAGAAAGACGCTCCAGGTGCGGCGCCAGATCCACAGGCCTGCCCCCTGAGGTTCGCAAGACCTCGTAAACGCTATCGCCGTAGAGAAAGCCACGATCAAAAACGGAAATGGTAGCGTCCTGACGATCTACAATTTTTCCATCGATAAAGACTTTTGTAGGCACCCCAGGAGTATATCGAAAATTCATGGTTGCTTACACTGACGCACCGCGCTATAAAGCAATTATGTCCGATTTGATCAATTCTATTTCAGTCAGCAGCATTCGCTCACGCGTTGCTAGCGTTACCAATCGCTTCGAAAACACGTTCATAGCGCCAATCCAATCGTTGGTGCGCGATAATGTTAGTGAGAGCGAAATTAGCCTACAACAAGAGTTAGCTGCTTTGCGGGTGCAAATATCAATTTTGACCG
The DNA here is from genome assembly GCA_020630875.1 of Deltaproteobacteria bacterium. Taxonomy (GTDB): domain Bacteria; phylum Myxococcota_A; class Polyangia; order Haliangiales; family Haliangiaceae; genus JAHDIH01. The sequence continues at coordinate 58,918 of JAHDIH010000009.1, forward strand.
AAAGGGTTTCGACGCTTGAGAAACAAATCCCTGCTAAAAAGACTAAAAAGCGAGCCAGCACAAAAACCGCTGTTGCTGCCAAGAAAGTCGTTAAAAAAGCGGCTAAAAAAGCGACCAAAAAGACCTCTGCAAAGAAGATAACTAAGAAAGTTACTAAAAAGGCAAGCGGCAAGAAGGCTCCTGCTAAAAAGAAACGAAAGAGCTAACTGTTATTTCCCAAGTCGCAACTTCCAAACCAGCGACAGTGCTTCTTTGGCGATGCCTCCCGTCATCTTTGAGCTGCCGAGTTCCCGGTCCGCAAAGATGATGGGATGCTCGTAAAACCGCGCCCCGGATTGATGGGCTCGGTACTTGAGCTCAATCTGAAAACCGAAACCTTTGGCAGCAATCAATTCCAAAGGAAGCTTTCGGAGAAAATCACACCGCCATCCGACGAAACCAGCGGTTAAGTCGTTAACTGGCACGCCTAGCACCGCACGAGCGTAGAGCCCGCCCCCGCGGCTCAAAACCCGTCGTAGTAACGGCCAATTCTCAGTCCCTCCACCTTTGACGTACCGCGATCCAATGGCCGCATCATGAGACTCTAGCGCGCGAGCCAACGCAGGTAGATGAATAGGATCGTGACTGAAGTCAGCGTCCATCTGAATGATGTAGTCGTAGTCTCTCTTCAGCGCCCACTCAAAGCCAGCAAGGTAAGCCCCGCCCAGACCATCTTTCGTCGTTCGATGGATCACCGATACTTTGTCGCTGCAAAGTTCATCGACTCGTTTTCCGGTTCCGTCAGGAGAATTATCATCGACAATCAATAATTCGCTGTCTGACAATGCAGCCGGGAAATCGGAACAAACCGCATCGATATTCTCAATTTCGTTGTAGGTAGGAACAATAAGCAGCGTCTTGGGCACGACGAATCTTCGCAGACCGGCGAGAAGGAGGTCAAGGACTACGTTTTCTCGTTTGCATGCGCTATAGTGGAGTAGAATGCTGATCGTTACGGTACGCTACAAGACAAACGATGAATGCTGGGAAGCATTAAAAAAGATTCCTGCATTTTTTTGTCCGACCACAACGCAATTCAGCAAGGGAGACGAAATCGTAATAGAAATCGTCGCGCCAGCATTGCCCAACAAAGTAATGGCGCGCGCGGAAGTGATTGATTGGAGGGCGGCGCTGCCCCGCAACCGAGTTCGAGCAGGTGCCAACGTCGTTTTTTCCAGACGGGACCAAGCCAAAATTGCATTTGTGGTGGCGATGGTCTCTGGAGAGAAACAGGACGCTGTAAAACGAAAACACAACCGTTTGCCAATTGAGGTCCCTACGCGCTATCGCACATCCGGCCAGCTTGAATGGACCGAATGCAGCCTCGTAGAACTGAGCGAAGGCGGCGGTTTACTGAAGACAGACAAGCCACTGGAGCTTGGGCAGTCGGTGTCTTTGGAAATTACGTTCCCACGAGCCGGTGCCCCCACCGCGCTCACCGCAAAAACGACGTACCACGCAGGCGCTAGTACCGGCGTACAGTTTGATACCCGCGATCAAATGGGAAGCCGCAGACTGAAAGAGATGGTACGTAGAGTGAGAGACGGAGAATGAGTCAGAAAAAAGCGAAGAAACGATTCAAAGAGCAACGGCCACTTGCTGACGGAGTATCCCGCCTGCTGGACATCTACCACATGAGACGAACCGTAGACGACCTCAGCCTTATCGAGTCGTGGCACGAAATCGTGGGGGAACGAATCGCAGGGTTCACAAAGCCCCTGGCAATAGACCAACATAGAATATTACATGTAGAGGTCTCCGACAGCAGTTGGATGCATGAACTGTCGTTTTTGAAGCAGCCAATCATGGACGGCATTAACGATTACCGCGTAGCTCGAGACTCTCCCCCACTTCCCATTCGCTCCATACGATTCTTTTTGGATCGCTCCTAAAAATGGAAGTCGGCCGACAGACTAATTAGGCAGTAGTAAAAGGTCAGCAAAAAACAATAGTGTTCAAAGCTATCAATTCAAATCTTGAACACTTTTTAATTATTGCACACTTCGCCGTTTAAGTTTCAGGCGGTTACGTCCTCCTATCCACTGGCACAACCGTTGCATTACCCTATAGCGGTGGGAGGCTTGTCCAACGCCTTTCCCTGAGACAGTAGGCCTGAGATATCATTTATAGGCACCCCCAACAGCCGCGAAACGCTTGGCCTACTGTCTTAACCCACCAACTTTAGCGTGCGCCAATATTTCGAATGACCGCAAGTGCGCTTCTTCTGAGGCTAGGATTGTCCGCCCTTTTCCCGCCAATGGGTACTTCTGTGGTGAGCAGCCCTAATTTTGCTGACTTGACCAGAATTTCAGCTTCGAGTCCCAGCTGGTTGTTGGAAAGCCCTAAAGCAACGAGTCCCGCAAAACGAATGGCAACATGATGCGCCAGCGCAGAATATCGCACGCGGTACAGCAGTTGAATCGATCGCAACACGGCTCGCTCTTTGGGACTCAGTGAGCTAGGCACCCCAATCGCGAGCTCGCTGCGTTCCCTTAGTAACGTCGCCGTAAGCTTCTCGCAAGAGGTAGAAGAAGCTAGCCCGCTCGACGTCGCCAACACCACCAATGCCGGAGGTTTTGGCAACGATTGCAGATGCGCAATGGCTCCCCGGACGCCACTGAGTTTTCCGTGCCTCGGTAACACAAGTGCTCCTTGATCTCGTGCGATCTGCAAACTTGCCGAGTGAGCATCTCCGGACGGCGCGACAATTACGCTTCTGTACCCGTGATTACCGAGAAAGAATCGGCTGCATTCACCAGGTGACCCAGGCCGGGAAAGGATCACGTCGTATCGGTCATCTGCCACGTCAGTAGTATCGCGCGGCTGTTGTTTCTAAGTCAAATTTGCGAATCTTGCTGGCGAAATTGCCTCCTCTGTGGTCAGGTTCCACCATGGCTATTTCTTACAAAGATGCAGGCGTTGACGTAGAAGAAGGAAATGCTTTCGTAAAAAAGATTGCGTCCGTTGCCGCATCCACTCATTCGGCGCATGTGCTAACGGGACTTGGAGGATTTTCCGGACTTTTTGAGATTCCTGCTGGTTACCGACAACCCGTTCTTGTGTCAGGAACCGATGGCGTTGGTACGAAGCTTAAGCTGTGCACCGAGCATAATACGCACGAAGTAGCCGGAATCGATTTGGTAGCGATGGTGGTAAACGACATTGCGGTTTGCGGAGCCAAACCTTTGTTCTTCCTCGATTACTTCGCATCGGGAAAGCTTGAGTCCGATGTAGCGGCGCGTGTGGTTTCTGGAATCGCACAAGCTTGCAAAGAATCAGAGTGCAGCCTCGTTGGTGGCGAAACCGCCGAAATGCCGGGGATGTACCAACAGGGTGATTACGACGTCGCTGGTTTTGCAGTAGGCATCGTCGAAAAAGAAGACATTCGTAGTGGCGACAACCTTCGTGAAGGAGATGTGCTAATCGGCCTCGCATCTTCGGGGGTTCACAGCAACGGTTTCTCGTTGGTTCGAAAACTTTTAGAGGTTAACAAAATCAAACTTACGGACGCGGTGCCATTCTCAAACGAAACCGTTGCAGAGGCCCTTCTAAAACCTACGAAGCTTTACTCTAGCCCCATGCAAAAACTCGACCGCAATGAATTTGTAGCAGCAGCCCACATCACGGGCGGTGGGATCGTCGAAAACGTTCCAAGGTTTCTGCCTGGCAATGGCCTCAGCGCAGAGATCAACACAGCGGCTATCTCAGTTCCTCCGCTTTTCAAATGGCTGCAGTCTTTGGGAGTTACGCCTGAACAAATGGCGCTAACATTTAACTTAGGAACAGGCATGGTCATCGCTTGCAGGCCGGATGCCGTTAACTCAGCGATGGAGAAACTTGCCGAACTCACCCCTTCTGTGATTGGCAAGATCACCAATAGAAAGTCAGAGCCCCTCGTTTGGAGCGCCCCATGCGCATCGCTGTTTTAATATCAGGAAAAGGAAGCAACTTAAGTTCTGTCGTCGAAGCTCAGAAGGCTGGACAGTTGGGCTCAGCAACCGTCGAAGTGGTCATCGCTGACAAACATTGCAGCGGCCTTCTGGTCGCAACCAACGAAGGTATTCCAACGGTGGTTGCCGACTCAGATCGCAACATTGTAATCGAAGAAACGTTAACCCAGTATGGAATTGAGTTAGTCGTGTGTGCTGGATTTATGCGAATTCTGCCGAAGCAGCTCGTTTGCGATCGAGATTGGCAGGTCATTAACATTCACCCATCTCTTTTGCCTTTACATCCGGGACTGCGTGCAGTGGAGCAAGCCCTGGCAGATGGCTCGACTAAGACTGGTTGCACGGTCCACTACGTTGACGAATTCATCGATCACGGTCAAACCATCGCACAAGTGGAAGTTCCAATTCAGGAAAGCGACACCCCTGAAACGTTGCACGTCCGCATCCAGAAAGAGGAACACCAACTTCTTCCTCTGGTTATTAAGCAGCTCGCGTTACGTCGACAGTAGCAGGTGCATGAGCTGGAGAACGGAGGGGCTCCACACCATCGAGACTCGGCTGAATCAGCAGCTCACTACGAGACCCGACCCAGCGGCGAACGCTAACCGTACCATCACTTAATACTTGCGTGTAAACGAAGGTTCTGAGTAATCCCGGATTCTCCGAAGGCATCCAGGTTCCAGAGTTCACGTAGGCCACGCCGTTAACGAGCCGATGAACGGGTTCGTGGGTGTGGCCAAATGCGACAACCTTTACGCCTACCAGCGTTCCGATTCGCGCCGCGATCTTAGACATCGCATCGGCCGAAGCCAGCTCCCTGGATGCGGAGAGCCACGACAATGCCAACGTGCTAGCCGCAATAGTTGCTACCGACAGAACTCCTGCCCAAAGCAGCGGAAAAAGAGTCATGAACACAATGCTTAAGAAGGCAGTAATCGTAGACAAGACTAAGCGATCGACCATAAGCACTTGTGCTAGGCGAAACACACTAGAAACCGCGGGAGTGGCCCCTAGCCGCGAAACAGCCCTTAGCGTTGATTCATCAACCTCACGTTCTCTTGCCAGCGCCGCGAGTTTCTCCGATTGCGCCATGTGCAGATCGTAGCTGGCAAAACCTTTCAATCCTCGATACGAGCGAAAAAGGGATGAAGAGAAGCGCCAGTATCCTGCACCTACCTGGCAGGCTCCTTTCACTCCTTGGTTGAACGCGAATTTTAGAAACCCTCCTGCGGTCCATGTTTCGGTGACGCCGGGGTCGAGATTGGGAATTTGATTGGTCATGTAACGCATGCCTGCGGTATCGACGTTTTCAAATACCGCTTGCGTGTGAGGATTCATCGGTACGAGTGAATGCCTAAGCGAACAACTGTCATCGTATTGATGTCCGTGTTCGATCCAGACAGCTCCCGGTTCATGGAAAAACCAAGCATGAAAAGAAATGCTTCCTTTGGTAACTTCCGGCCCCAACTGTCCTGCGTTTGCAATCAGTTCAATGAAGCGCTCTTGCACTTCCGGCAGCTGCAGCTCAGTGTCATGGTTCCCCGCGATAATTTCGATTCGATTTCCTGCGGCAACAAAAGCAGCCAGAGTTTTACAAACGTTGATGTGAGCATTGGCGATCAGTTCCAGTTTCTCTAAAGAAGCATTTAGGTTTCGTGCCTCCCCGTACTTTCCTTCGCCGACTACGACCGCAAGAAAATCAAGAAGGTCGCCATTGATCACCAACCTCCATGACTTACCCTCACGTCGTCGTGATTGATGGTATCGAACGAATCCGCAAAACTGCGTTTCGGCGAGCTCAAGATCTCTTGAATCAACATCAGTTGAACCTGGCCTCAACGACTCACCAAGATGAACGTCTGAGACGATTAGTAAGTTATATTGCAGTTCTTGAGACATGAGAATGAAAATGACTGATCTTACAGCCTTTTTCTATTATGCATCACAACTTACGCATGCGCAAACACTTTCGCGTTCGTTGCGTAACTTTTGTCGCAACGCTCCTCTTAAACGACGCCGCTTATCGACATCCAGACAGAGCTTATGGTAATTATGGCCCAGGTAACCAATGAAAATTCTTATATTTTGCATCATCCTCATCGCGGCACTAGGATTTTTTGCGAAGTCTGTCTGGAGCCTCACACGGGCGGCTCGACGCGGTGCAACAGACCCTCGTCCTCGCTTCGATCAAATTCCAGCTAGGCTCGCTTCCGTATTGTTGTACTTTTTCGCCCAGAAAAAGGTTGCCGAAGAAGGTCCGTCCCACCATACCAGTAAACATCACCTTCTAATCTTTTGGGGATTTTTGGTGATCACCATCGCAAGTGCGGAGATGATTTTGAATGGGGTATTTCCGTTTATCCGACTCGACTTACTACCGGACTTCATCTTCTTGCCGCTTGCAGGTCTGATCGATGTTTTCAACCTCATCGTCTTGACCATGATCTCTTGGGCCATCTTCCGGCGCATTGTAATCCGCCCCCATCTCATTCCGATGAACTTGGATGCGGCATTGATCCTTGGCGCGATCGCGTCTCTCATGATTACTCACTTTCTTTACCACGGCTACGAAGCGGCGGGTCTCATGAGCGCTGGCAAGGAGCTGCATGGATGGCCGATATCGTCGGCCGTAGGCCGTTGGCTGCATGATGCCAGCTGGACGGCGTCTGACGTGAGCGCGGCACACTTTGCGTCGCAGACCGCGTATTGGTTGCACATGGGCATTCTCCTAATCTTCATGAATTACCTGCCCTATTCCAAACACATTCATCTTCTTGGTGCGCTACCCAATATTCTGACCCGGAACCTCAGCGAACGACGACTGGATATGCCCAAGCTTGATCTAGAGGATGAAAATCAATGGGGCGTTGGTAAAGTAGAACAATTTTCTTGGAAGTCACTGCTCGATACGTACGCCTGCACTGAGTGCGCTCGCTGCAGCAACTATTGTCCTGCGTACACAACCGAGAAAAATTTATCGCCCATGCAGTTGGTACACGACATTCGTTACGAAGCAATGGATCGCGATGCGATTCAAATGGACATTGGAGCCCTTGAAACAGAAATCTCAGAGTTCACGGACTTTGACCCGGACCACAAACCAGTTGATCTGATTCACCTGGAAGATACGTTGAAAGCTGCACGTAAAGCTGCAGATGACCTGCCTGCACTGGTTGGGGGGCGTATCGCCGAAGACACTTTGTGGGCGTGTACAACCTGCGGTGCTTGCCAAGAAGTGTGTCCGGTATTTATCGAGCATCCACTAAAGATCCTACAAATGCGCCAAAGTCTGGTTCTAGAACAAGAAAAGGTTCCCGGCGAATTAGCGCGTGCGTTCAGAAACATCGAGCGGCAATCCAACCCATGGGGCATTGCAGCGGATCAGCGCATGGATTGGGCCGAAGGCCTCGACGTTCCACTGCTCGAAGATAATCCTGATCCTGAGTACATTCTGTGGGTCGGTTGCGCGGGAGCCTTTGACAACAGAATCATCAAGCAAACCAAGGCCATGGTGAAAGTTCTTAATCGCGCCAAAGTAAGCTATGCGGTACTTGGGCATCAAGAGGAGTGCACGGGCGACCCTGCACGCCGCGCCGGAAATGAGTTCCTGTTTCAACAACTCGCTGAAAAAAATGTCGAGACCCTAAACAAAGCGAAAGCCAAAAAAGTAATCGCGTCATGCCCGCACTGTCTGCATACGCTGCGTCACGACTACCCGCAGTTCGGTGGTGACTATGAAGTAATTCATCACAGTAACTTGATCGCCCACCTGCTCGAAGAAGAGAAAATCATCCCCGAGAAACAAGTCGCCAAGACCGTGACGTATCACGACAGCTGCTACCTGGGACGTTGGAACCGAGAGTTCGAAGCTCCACGTAAGGTAATCAAAAAACTACCTATTGCTGGAGAAGCTGTTGAAATGGAACGAAATCGACAACATGGCTTTTGCTGTGGAGCTGGTGGTGGACGAATGTTCATGGAAGAACACAGCCCTCGCGTTAACGACAACAGAGCTAAGGAAGCCATTGATACCGGCGCAGACACGGTCGCCGTCGCCTGTCCTTTCTGCAATATCATGATGACGGACGGTATGAAGACGTTCGATAAAGAAGAAGACGTTCAAGTGTTGGATCTAGCCGAGCTAGTTGCCAACAGCCTTAGCGACAGTCCATGAGTGAGTTTCTCGAGGCACTAAACCAACGTCCCCTACTCTTCGACGGAGCCATGGGGACGTTGCTCTACGATCGCGGCGTGTTTCTTAACCGGTCCTACGAAGAGTTAAACCTTTCGCAACCACAGAAAGTAGCAAAAGCCCACGGCGACTACGTAATGGCAGGCGCTGATGTCATTGAAACCAACACCTTTGGGGCGAACCCCATTGCACTCCAAAGGCACGGCCATGAAGCCTCGGCAAAGGAAATAAACGAAGCAGGAGTTTCTCTTGCGCGCTCCGTCGCGGGGAAAAACGTGTTTGTCGCCGGTGCAGTAGGGCCAACCGGATTAAATGCGATGATCGCCACGGCGCAAGAACGCTTGTTAATTCAAGACGCATACAGAAAGCAGATGGGATGGCTCGTCGATGCAAAAGTCGATCTGCTTCTCCTGGAAACTTTCTCCTCCATCGTAGAGCTTGAACTTGCGCTTGAAGTTGCCAAAGAGCTGACCACCCCGGTCGTTGCACAACTTGTTTTTACCAAGGGGGAAGCGGAAGGCGGGCTACTACCAGAAGACGTAGCGGCAAGACTCGTTGCAAGCGGCGCCGATGTTGTCGGGGCAAACTGCGGATCCGGCCCGGCTGAGCTTTACTCTGTAGCAAAGTCTATGGTTGGAAAAGGTGCACCGGTCAGCATTCAACCCAATGCGGGACTTCCCAACTACGTTGACGGCAGAACTATTTACGTCTCTAACCCAGAGAACTTCGGAGTTTTTGCCAGACGGCTTCTAAAGCTGGGAGTCAAGATGGTTGGCGGATGTTGTGGCACTAGTCCACGCCATATCCAAGCGATGAACGGCGCCATTCGGATGATGAGCAGTAGAAGGCGGAACACCGGCAACCACTGGGTCGCCGCCACACCGCTCAAGCCAGTCGCTCTAGCCGAACGCAGCGAGCTCGGTAAAAGGCTTGCGGAAGGACAATTTGTATCCTCGGTGGAGTTGACCTCCCCAAGGGGAACAGGCCTAGAAAAGTTCAACTCCAAGCTCGAGCAAGTAGCGTCGAGTGTCATTAATGCCTGCAATATCGCCGATGGACCAAGAGCAACCGCGCGCGTTAGTAATGTTGCGGCTTGTGCCCTCGCCCTCGCTGCTGGCATAGAGCCTATCCTCCACATTTGCTGTCGAGACAAGAACTACCTGGGACTTGTGTCGCATCTTTTAGGAGCGCACGCGTTGGGCATTAGAAATCTAGTCATCATCAGTGGCGACCCGCCCAAGATGGGAGATTATCCCTTTGCCACACCAGTATACGACGTGGACTCCGTTGGGCTACTAAAAATAGCCAACGCAATGAATCATGGGTTAGATCCAGCTGGCAAGGAACTCCCTTCTGGTCCTACAAAGTTCTTGCTTGCAACCGGGGCTGAGCCCGCAGCGGTCAACTACGAAGAGGAACTTAGAAGACTTGAGTTAAAAAAGGCTGCAGGTGCAGAACTTGTCATGACTCAGCCAGTCTACGACCCCGGCCTGCTGCAAAAGTTTCTTAAGGACATTGAGCCCCTTAACATCCCGGTAATGGTGGGCTTACTTCCACTGGCGTCACATAAGAACGCGCTATTTTTACACAACGAAGTTCCCGGAATGCAAATACCGCAAACCTATCGAGACATAATGAAAAAAGCTGGGGACGGTCCTACGGCTCAAGCGGCTGGCATAGAGATTGCGCGCGAAGTGCTCGCCTCAGTCCAAGAGCAAGTCGCTGGTGCCTATGTCATGCCACCATTCAATCGTGTCCAGGCAGCCGTTGATACATTGAGCCCGGTCACCGATCTGCTTCGCTAGCGTTTTGGCTTTCGATTGGTTCGTTTTGCCCTGAAATACACTCGAATCGGAACGCCGCGGAACGCATAGTGTTTGCGCAGTTGATTGTGCACAAAGCGGCGATACGACATGGAAACTCCCTTTGGCTTGTTTGCCCACAAGACAAACGTTGGAGGACGCGTTGCTACTTGCGCGATGTACTGAATGGTTACTTGCTTACCGCGGTGAATGGGCGGCGGCTTATGCTCGATGACGGCCTCAAAGAACTTGTTCAGCTCAGAAGTCGAAATGCGGCGCTTTGCTTGCTCGCCGACCTCGGCTACTTTCTTCATCAACTTCAAAAGTCCTTGAGACTCTAAAGCGGACGTGAGCACAAAAGGAATATAATCCAGGAAGTGGAGTTGGTCGTCGACAGACTGGCGAACCGCTGCCAAGCTTTCATCGTCCAAAAGGTCTGCTTTATTAAGTGCCACCACGACGCCTGCACCGCCATCTTTTATTAGCTGGGCAATCTTTGCGTCTTGGTCGGTGGCGCCAATCGTCGCATCGATCACGTGAACTACCACGTCGGCTCTTTCGATGTGACTTCGCGCCATGGCCACGGATATCTTTTCGATATCTTCGTACACTTTGCTTTTTCTACGGATTCCAGCGGTATCGACAAGAAGGTACTCACTGCCCTCGAAGGAAAATGGGCTGTCTACAGGGTCGGTGGTGGTTCCAGGCATGTCATGGACCAACGCGCGGCTTTCGCCAAGCAAGCAGTTCATAATGGAAGACTTGCCAACATTTGGTTTCCCCACCAGCGCAAGTCTGATGCGCTCATCGCCTTCTTCTCGAGGAACTGGCTCTGCAGGTCGCTCCCAGTCAGCGAATTGTTCGTCGACATAGTCCAGCAGCTCATCGATGCCTCGTCCGTGCTCTGCAGAAATGCCAAACACTGGGTCGATCCCAAGCTCAAAGAATTCATTTACCAAAGCATCTCTGTTTTTATGATCTACCTTGTTTGCGGCAACGACAATGGTTTTGCCACTGGCTCTCAGCTCTTGCGCTAAATCGCGATCGACTGACGTGATACCACTTCTTGCATCTACGACAAACATCACCAAGTCTGCGTTTCTTGCAGCTTCCCTGGCATGCTTGTGAATGCTCGCACCGATGATTTCACTTGCTGCATCTGGATCGAGCCCACCGGTGTCTACCAATTCAAAAGCAACGTCAGAATAGTCGCAGCGGCCGTACCTGTTGTCTCGAGTCAGGCCAGCAGTGTCATGTACCAACGCCGGCCTTCCGCCTACTAAGCGGTTGAAGAGCGTTGATTTGCCAACATTTGGTCGTCCGACAATCGCAACTACTGGTTCAACGGTCATACCCTAACTCCTGCATTTTTCTCGTAGAACTTGACCACTTATCGACTACACGAACGTGTAATTTCAGATGCACCGTACACCCAAACAGTTTTGAAATAGCCTCTCGCGCCAAGGTACCAATCTCTCGAATACGGCTTCCTTGCCTGCCAATCACAATCGCTTTCTGGGACTTACGCTCTACAAGAATCGACGCTGACAATTTTATGTCACCATTATCAAAGTCTTCCCATGCTTCAACCACCACCGCTGTTTCGTACGGGATTTCTCCGTTTAGCTGCAGAAAAGCCTGTTCGCGAATTAGCTCGGACGCCAAAAACGAATCGCCGCGATCCGTTGTAATATCTGGTGGAAACATGGGAGGACCGACTGGCAAGAGCCCTTCTATCGTAGACACCAACTGCTCTATTCCATCTCCAGTTTTAGCTGATATTGGAATGGCAGCTCCAAGTCCCCAAGAGTGAACTTCTTCCATTTTGGGGAGCAGCTGACTCTTCGACTTCAAAGCGTCAATCTTATTTAAGATAATAAGCATGTTGGGCAACGTGACTTCAGGCTTTTTCAGTGTTTTGGTCGCGTCGATTATTAACGCGACGACATCAGCATCAGCGGTCGCGGTTTCGACCTGTTGGCGCATGAACTTACGCAATGGACTGCCCCCGTCTTGCGCCCCTGGAGTATCCACAAATACCACCTGCATGCGATCTGGCCAATTGGCCACCCCTCTGATGTGGTTGCGGGTCGTTTGAGGCTTGGGAGAAACCGCACATAGGTGCTTCCCAATCAGCTGATTTAAAAGCGATGACTTTCCAGCGTTTGGGGCTCCGACTAACGCGCAGCTTCCTGCTCGATGCACCGTGTCTTCCACGGCGCGACCCTACCTCAAATGACATGGCGGCAACAGCAAAATGTAGGTCACAAAACTGGCCAGATTCAGTCCTGCTTCTATAATTAGGGCTGTGCCCATATTTTTAGCAATACTGACCGCAGCCGCCTTGCTAGCCTCTCTAGCCCCCGCTCCTGGGCATCTTTGGGCTATTGGCCTTGGGTTGTGCAGCGCGCTTTGGGCCAGAGAAGTTACGTTTTCGCCGTCCAATGCTTACTCCACGAAAGTTCGCGGGGTGACGACCACGCTTTGGTGGCTCGCGACGGTGGCCACCCTCGTAGGACTTTTCCGAACGGGTGCTATCGTTTACGTTGGAAGCAAGCTATCTGAGTTGCTTTGATTGAAGCATGCGCTTGGCCCGTTGCCTGACTATGGGATCGCTGTGAGCAGATAGGAACTCAAGGTACCCATTCGCATGAGGGCCTCCTAATTGCGAGACTACCGTGATGGCCTTTAACACAACTGAAGTATTCCGGAGCGGCAGTTTATCGGCAATGCGTTCTACAGCTCCTGCTAACTTGCGCCTTCTTATGTACTCTAAAGCAGCTAGGTGCACATCAGGTAGCTCCGACTCGAGTTTGCTTAGTACCGCCTTGTCGAACATCTCCGAGTCACGCGCTTGAGCTAGCTGAATGGCCCAACTTGCCACGCGAGGATCAACAGACTCCATGGCGTTGGTTACTATTTCTGCACTGCCAAGCCTAAGGGCATCCATTAAGTACAGAAGATCTATAGACGCTTGTTGCCCCTTAGCGATGGCGGCGACGATTCTGCGAATATCATTATCGGTCTGCGTAAGAGCGACCTGGGTAAACAACTTGGAACTGGGAGCGATGCCATAAGGGCCTTTCATCCAGACAACTTCGGCGAACATGGAAACGCTCATGCTCTTGGGCTCCGCGTGGCAAGTGGCGGAAAAAGCGAGATGGGCCTTTCTTTGAGCTTTAGCAGTTTGCAAAAGCTCAATTTGTTCGAGTGCCAGTTCCTGAAGATCCGAACTGACGTCCATCATATCGCACCCAATAACGGATACCGCCACCGACTCCATTCGCATCGGAGAGTCCGCAACGTCATAGTCGAAAAGTTGTTTTCTTCCTTCGCTAAGGGAGATGTGCTCCTGACAGGCGACAGCGACCAACAGAAGTACTAACAGCGCCTTTGGATTCACAGCGTCTTATAGTACGTGATCAGACCATCTCCTGGCCCATAAAAGTCCTCAAGTAACGACGCTTGCGGGTAGTTCAGCTTATCGTAGAGCTTGCGAGCTCCACCGTAGCTCTCCGTTTCTGAAGTTTCGACCCGGACCCCACTGGCCAATCGCTTCCGAAGCTCAGTTTCCATTTCTGTGATGAGTGCACTAGCGACTCCGTTGCCCCGATGTGCCGGGGCCGTAACAATCCAGTATAAGTCGAAGGTGCCTTCCGTCATCGGAGTCTTTCCAAAGCATACGTACCCCGCAAATGAGTCGTTTCGTGTCGCCACAATGAATTCATAGTCAGGGGAGTTTGAAAGCGCCAAGTCAACAAGTTCTAGAGCTACTTCTATCTCCCCCTCCTTAAACGTCCCATCCGCTAGTGCCGCTTTAATTGATGGCCGGTCTGAGGCCGTTAAACCACGAAATTTCATCGGCTCCTTCCTTTCGCACTGTTTGCAATACAATCCATTAGTGAAGAATAGCTGTACCCTCCGACTTTCGCGGAGCGTACAAAACCAGCATCCGGCGAAATGTCACAGTTAGGGTTCACATCGATAATCCAAGGGACGCCTTCCTGATCGATACGAAAGTCGACCCGGCAATAGTCTCGCAACCCACAAAGTTCAGCAGCGGCGATCGCGCTTTTCATCAACCGCTCTTCTATCTCTTGGTCTAAAGCTTTAACCGGAACCGGCTTAGTGCCAATGTAGTCTTCGTGCGCCTCGTCCCACTTCGCTAAGTAAGAGACGATATGGGGACGGCCTTCGGTCATGTCAGCAAAGTCAATTTCGTGCAATGGAAGAACTTGCCAGCGCCCGTTTACTTGCAACAACGTTGCATTTATCTCCCTGCCTTGAATAAACGACTCTACGATTACAGCTTGCTTATATTTTTGGTGCAGCTGCGTGGCCCGAGTTTCAAGCTCTTCCCACGTGTTGACGACATTGCGCTCGTCAATACCAACAGAAGCATCCTCGTGAGCAAGCTTGAGAAAAGCGGGCAGTTCAACTCCTCCAGCTGGGGCTTCTCCATCAAAGGTAAAACCATCAGGAACGTTTAAACCCTGCCCTCGCAGAAAAGCTTTACAACGATCTTTGTGCAAACAGAGGTCCAACGCAAATGATGACGCACCAGTGTACGGAATGCCAAAAAGGTCCATCAGCGCGGGAAATACAATCTCATTGCGCGCGTCCCCTCGAAGCGATTCGCACACGTTAAATACGGCGTCGAATGTTTTCAGCTTCTCAAGTACTTCCGCATAATCGTCGCCATGAACGCCTACGAGCGAAACATCATGTCCGGCGTCTTTGATCCCACTAGAAACGGCATGGGCCGACGCTTCCACCGCGCTGACATCCGCGCCTGAGGCGTCTTTTAGTTCTTCGTCATAGTCAGTATTATAGAGAACCGCTATTCGCACGTCCTTAGCCTACCGTTACTATCGCATCTATTGCAAAACATCGACCAAAGATTCACGAGTTGCATTAAGAAAAAGTGGAGCCACATCCCTTACGGTGAGCGATTTACCAAAGTGCGTGAGCGGTCTGGTTCGAACTCCGGAAAGCCCACAAGGAGCAAGCCCTTTCCAGTCGGCCTCTGGTGTCGAGATGTTAATAGAAAATCCGTGATTAATTACTCTGCGCTTTAAATGAATGCCACAGGAAATCACTTTATCCTGCCCAATAAATCCGCCCATTGGTGCTTCTTGCCAAACCACTTCTGCGTTAAAAAGTTCGAAAGCTAACTGACACAGCCGCTGCCCGACAGACGACAGCACAGTTTTCAATCGGGTAATCTTTACTACGGGATAGATCACCATTTGCCCAGGACCATGATAGGTTGCGAGCCCTCCCCGGCTCGTTGAGATAACCTTCACTCCTTCAGGGGCCGCGATATTGCTGCGTTTGCTCAAACTAATCACAGGGAGAAGTTCGGCTGCCACCACGGTGGCCCGAGCGTTTCCGTAAACGATCACATTTTCTCGAATAACTTGCTGATAACTATCGGCATCCTCAAAGGATACTCGCCCGAGCCACTCGGCCTTCAACCCGCTCGCTCACACGCCGCAAGAACTTCATGAAAGAACTGGGAATCACGCATGCAAACGGTCATTTGCTTTGAATTCACACCAATATTATGTCGCGCTAGTTCGTTGCATAACTGACGAGCCAGCAGCAGAGAGACACTTGCCCCATCTTTTTGCAGCTCCACTTTCGCATCATCAGACAAATCACCAGGAGAAATGAGCATTCCAGCCAACCTCTTTTTCTTGGTGATGCCAACGCGCAACTCACCAACTCCACGGCGAGAAACGCCCCGTTTACTGTAGGGAACCACCGCAATCATTGTCGGCCAACTAGTACCCGGTTGTACAGCCGTCGCGTAGCACGCATGATCCAACATCTTAATCCATGAGATCTGAGTGAACCCAACCGACGACAAATAGGTATGGACCACCGTCGCAAGGGGCTTTGCGGCCATCTCTTGCAGCTGTGATTCTAGCCAAATCATGGTCTCAAGTTGCAGAGACTCCACGCTATCTACCAACGCCTGGGTCTCTTGTTCTAGCTGATTCTTTTTAAAAAGGTCTCGGCCTTCGTAACGTATCTTCGCTGGTAAACCTTTGGCACGACTTTGCGCTTCATCAACAAGCAGTGACGCCTTCAATGCTGGCCATTGCTTCAACGGATTCCCTCCCAGGAGCTGTCGTTTGGCCATCATTTGCGCAAGCTGCTTCACCTGAACGTTACCGCCTCCCTTCATCTCTGACAGCGTCGCGTAAGCGGCCCGCGCAATACGCCCTCCCTGCTCCCAGAGGGATGTTTTTCCGGAGCGACTTGCTTTACTCTCTACTTTGGACTCGGCCGCGGGCTTGGTTTGCTGCTTTCTGTCCGCTGGCTCTCGGTCTCGACCACGACGCCTTTTCTTTGGCGCGAGAATGGGCGGGTGAAGCTCCCTGTCTTCGTACGGTGTAAGCGCATCAGTGTATTCCTGCACGCCCTCGCCAAGCGCCAGAGCTGGTTCGGTGGGCTCAGCCTTAGACTTCTTCGGCTTGGAAGTTTTCGGAGCAGCATCCTTTCTTCCCCCTGCCGCTTTAGTATTTTTGGTTTGCTTGCCGGAAGTCGACTTTGCATCCTTGGTGGACTTTGTTGGCTTGGTAGACTTTGTGGCTTTCTTCGTAGACGTTGTTTGCTTAGGGGACTTTGTGGCTTTCTTCGTAGCCGTTGTTTGCTTCGCAGGCTTTGTGGCTTTCTTGGTCTTTGAAATCCGCGACGCCCCTAAGACCCAACCGTCGTCCTGTTGTTTTAGAGAGCTGTTTTTCTTACTTTCCCTGGTAAGGGCAGCCTTCATACTCGCGACTTTGCATTCTTTTTTCAGAAGCTTTATTGCTTTCTTATTGATCACCTCCACTTTTAGAGGGGAATCCGCGGCTTTTAATACCGTTAACGCTGCATCAATAAGTCTCATTTCAATCCCTACTAGTAACGTTTTGCGGGTTCAGGGTCAAAATCTTGCCCGCAAAAACCACTTCAAGATAGAATTAAGCGTTTGTTGCCCCTCCGTTCACTAATCGCAGTTCCTACAGCCGCCGGGTGCGCGGTGCTGTGCGGCGTATCGCTTCAAACCATGTCTAAACCACAAACCGTGCGCGATATTGATGTCGGGATAGACGGTAATTGCACCATTACAGGGCTTAAACTCCCTCAGGGACGATTTGAAACCGCTGAGGCAAATATATTTTCAACCCAACTCAAGCTGAAGCTAGATAATGGCGTGCTGGACATTTCAAGGAGCAGCGGTCGGCCCAGCGAGTCCGGAAGCAAGTTCAATCGATCTGTTGCAGTCGAACTATCCAACACTGAACTTTCCTGGAACTCGACTATGCATTTTGAGATCGACAAGGGAGTGATAGAAATCGCCCCACAAGGCGTCATCGCCACCATAGAAGGCAGCGGGCGGTTGAAATCGCGTCATGCAACGGTCGCATTTAGTAGATTGAGAGCTTCCGCATTTAAAAGCTCCAAGACAGCTATCGTTGGCAGCGCGGATATTTGGGCGCAAACCTCAAAGGGGTCCTTTGTCGCTCCTAACGTCACGTTCCAAATGACGCAGGGGGTGGTCCAAATTGCGAGCACGCCAGAAAGCTCTCTTACCTCGGGGAAGTTCACTGGCTATATTTCCCCCGAGACGCAAAGTATGGAACTCGAATTTTACTCTTGGCCTCTATCCTCAATTAATCTCGGCGGATCGCAGCTTTCCGGCAGTATCACAGGGGCCTTGAAGGTTTCCAAAGAAGAAGAGTTTTGGGTAGGAATGGCGCAAGGGGCGCTCACGAATCTCAAGTTAGAAAGCGACAATCTTGCCAAAACGACAACCGCTATCTCTCCAGACTTTTCTTTCGTAGCCAACTATTCACCAGCTGAAGACTTCCTTCAGGTACGTCCGGCGGAAGTGGCCATCGGAAACACCAACATTAGTCTTTCTCTCGACGCGTCGGTCAGCGACGGGAGCGAAACGATCTGGCTGCAAGCAGACCTGCCCTCAACAAGCTGTCACGACCTGTACCTTTCCGCTCCGGCATCTGTTCGGTCCACATTGTCTGGTCTGCAGCTCACTGGGAGAATTGAAGGAAAGATCAAAACATCAATAGACTTCGACAACGCAGACTCGACGACGCTAGAATTCGATATCGACAATGATTGTCAAGCGACGCGAGAACCATCTCATGCGGATACTAAGACGGCTGCCAAAACCCATACGACTCGAACGGGCAGAAAATTGCCTATTTCTCCACACCCCCAATTTGTACCTATCAAGACGCTCCCCAGCCACGTCTACAAAGCATTCGTAAGTGGCGAAGATGCAGCTTTTTTCGTTCACAATGGTTTCGATACCAATCAGCTAGAGCGCTCGCTCCGAATCAACGTCGATCAGAGAAAGATGGTCAGAGGCGGCTCGACGATATCGCAGCAACTGGTTAAGAACTTATTCTTATCTCCCAACAGAAGCGTTTCAAGGAAACTTCAAGAGGTAATACTCACCTGGCGCCTCGAAGCCAACACTTCCAAAATGCGAATCCTGGAGCAATACCTCAATGTAATTGAGCTAGCACCTGATACGTTTGGACTTTACGAAGGAGCTGAGTACTGGTTCGACAAACCTGCCTCGCTGTTAACGTTACATGAAGCGGCGTTTCTAGCAGCATTGACTCCAGCCCCTACGTACTTCTCCAAACGGTTAAACGAAAATGGAAGAGTTTTGCAAGCGGATTTGAGAGAGCGTGTCAATGTAATACTCCGCGCCATGGCGCGGAATGGCTATATCACTTGGGACGACTACCGACGGTTGACGACCAGGCGACTTAAGCTTCATCAAGTGCAAAGAGAGGCTTAAATTCCTTCAAAAAGGCGATTCGCGAAGTTCTCGTCCAGGTTAGCATCGAGAATTCTCTTCGCTGCCTTGTCGATATTATAAGCCACGCGCTGAAACGAAAATTTCTTGGTCTCTGTATCGTACAAACCAAAGCTTGAACGCGTGTCTCGATCCCTTGGCTGCCCTACCGACCCGACGCTGATAATGTATTTGTAACCTTCACGGATAGTGAACTCATCTGCGACGACTTCAAACGCATCGTCCTCTGATAGGGCAAACGACTTGCATAAATGGGAGTGGCCAATAAAAGTGACCTCTTCCATTTCTTTCCAAATGGGAAGGCAGTAGTTGGCTTGTTCAACCGAGAAAACGTAGTCGAAGGCCTCAAGATCGATGGGCGAACCATGACAGAAAGCGACACCGTTTTCCCGAACTTCGTAAGGTAATCCCTTGAGCCACTCCATATTGGCAGCAGTGAGAATTTCGGCGTGATAGTTCAGAGCGTTTCGTGCGGCCTCGTAGTAGTAGGAGTAGTCCATTCGTCCTGACACTGCGGCATCGTGGTTGCCAAGAATGCAAGCAGAAGTAATATCGCGCACGATATCACAGCATTCATTTGGTGCACCTCCATAGCCAACCGTGTCGCCAATACAGACGAATCTTTCGGCTCCTAAGTCCTTCATAGAAGAAACTACTTCAGTAAGAGCTTCAATGTTCGCGTGAGTATCTGAAAATATGCCGTATAGCATTGCACCAATATACGTGATAAATGCCTCAAACCGGATCTATTTCTCGACCTTTTTACAGTTGCCCCAACCGACAGTTTAAGGCACAACCCGTGAACTATGATTGATATCGAGGAATACGCCAAACAAGCGATTGTCTACGTTCGAAATGCTACCAGTGTGGACCTTGACTACACCCATGAAACACTCCCCCTGCTCGACCATGTACTAACCAACGCAAGCAACGAGCGGGAAAGTGTTCAAGAGCTAATGGCGGAGACCGCCGCCGCGTACTTTGGGAAGGTTCTTGTCAAAGCATTCGATGGAACGTGGGATACCGATGGTGAGGTAGCGAACGTATCAATCCCTCCCGGCATTACCGTCACCCCGCTCGCTATGGCTTGGGCAGCAATCACCAAGAGCGACTCAGGTCCCAATCATGCCTATTCTCTCGAAATCGCCTCAGGCTACAAGGCTGCCGCCAAAGAACTATTAGCGGCGATGGCGCCTCAAACAGAAGAAGTTTATTACTCCCTAGGGGGACGCTTTGATGCCTTGTTCCATCTTTGTTCGGTACTGCGCAACGAAATTAAGGAGAAAGCGGAGTCAAAGGAACCACCGCAAGCGACATAACAATCGATGCGCTTCCCTTGGGAGCGTAAGCCGCAATGGTCGCCGGCTTCCCTTCACCTATTGACCGACCCAATCGGCTGCCGTCCTTACGTGTTTTCGTTTCCATAGTCTGAGGTAAGAGCGAGGTTTTGCCTTTAGCCAATGCGTGTATCGCACTGCGCTTAATCACCTTGACGGTAACATTGCCCGATTGACTGCGAGCTACGATGTCTCCTCCGGCAGCAGCGCTGGCTTCAATACGAACGTTGCCGGTATGAACGACAAAAGACCCTCTTGTAGTCACCACTCGATGCCCGACGATATCACCTCTGTGTACGAAACCATCAACTTGGTTGCCGCTAATACGCTCAAGCTCAAGATCACCAATCAATGTTTTGGAGCTAACGTTGCCAAAGACATCTTTAATTGTCGAATTTCCGTTGTTCGCCCGTGACCGCACCTCGCCTAGCACGCGTTCAAGATGAACGTTACCACGATTAACGACTACCGATGCGCCGGCTTCGACATCTCGAACCGTAACCGACCCATTCCATGTCGTGACGGATACTTTGGTATCTACCGGAACCGAGATGCGAAGATTAACGGAAGTGCTTCCATCAGCGGCGGAAATAGCTTCCGGCCCCCCTTTAATGACGCTATGAATCTCAAGCCCCTTCCCGACTAAGTTTGCTGCTACTCGTAACTTACCAAGTACGCCAGACGTAGGAGCAATCTTATCGGATTGAATCGACACTTGCTTATTCTTAGTGCCTTGGATGGTTACCGATCCGTAAGGGTTGTTGATGGTGACATGGCTCAGTTTTTTATCTTGCCCAATATCGACCTGGTCTCGCTGAAACACAGGTTCACTTGATGCAGCAGCACCTGTAAGCGCAAGTACCAATGCTATACGGATCACCATTGGGCAGCCTCCACTTTCCATTCTTGAGGAGCATCTGGAACCAATGACGCGAGCTCCAACCAATGGAGCTCAATCACTTCCGAAGCTTTTCCCTGCTGCGCCTTCGCATCGCGAAACCCAACGGCCCCCGAGTCTAGGCCGCGGCTTGTGCGCCAGTCTAAAATGGAGTGCTCAAAAAATGCTAAAACGTCCGCATCCCTGCGTTGTTGTGCCTCGAACATGGACACAACGACTTCTTGAGTCTCAGATGCAGCGGAAGCTGAAGGTGTCTTGTCGTTACGCAAAACCAAAAATGCGACAGCGAGCACTGCGGTTGCCGCTCCTAGCGCCCCAGAAGTCGCAAGCCAGCTGCGTCTGTCGAAGTGCATTGTCTCTTCTTCCTTTACCCGCGCCATAATGTCGCGAAAACAATCTGGGGCTTGCGGTGCATCCAAATTTTGAAGTGCCGCATAAACCGAAGCAGAAGCCCCCTGGCATGCCCTGCATGGTTCACAAGACTCCAGATGGCTTTGCAGCGCCAACCGCTTTGTCATGCCCAGTTCGTCTTCAGAAAGAAGCCGTCGTGCCATGCGACAGTTCAAGAGACACCTGCTTCTGCAAGTAAGGTTCTCATTTTCATTCTTGCTTTGTACAGCTGAGACTTAGAAGTACCAACTCGGCATCCCATGACTGCCGCACACTCTTCGTGTGACAGCCCCTGTATGTCGTGTAACACCAATACGGTACGGTATCCTTTGGGTAGGGATTGGATGCACCGCTCAATCGTGCCTTGAAGCTTAGAATCTTGCTTGGGAGCGTCGCATGCCACGACAGGAACCTTTTCCATGTCCGTCCTGTTTTTCCAGTGTTTTTTTCGCTTCGCGATTAGCGAAAGTGATGTGTTGACCGTAAGCCGGTACACCCAAGTGGAAAGAGCAGAATCTCCTCTAAACTTTGAAAGGCCGCGAAAAATTCGAACAAAGGACTCTTGCATTGCTTCCTCTGCCAAGCTTGCCCCCGCAATGCGATACGCCACCGCGAAAACCCGCGCTTTGTAACGACTGTGCAGTACGGCCATCGCTCGCTCATCACCTTTCGCGCACAGATCGATTAGTTGTTTGTCGGTCATCGCGGAACGGTTGGAGGCGTCCTGCGCAAACATATGTTGAATGGTACCCACGTTTCCCATGCTACTTTGACAGAAATCACCGACCTAGGGTTGCCTCATTTCGGGCACTTGAAAATTTCTTCACTTGACTGCTCTTCAATTGATGCCGATCCCTCTTCCACCAGGGATCGGCCTTGTGTTACGCTGCGTCTGTGGTGGGGAAACCTTTGATTGCCGGAATGGGGCAAGTTCAGCTTGAATACTTCTGTGTATCGGAGACTCTTTCACAGCATGGTCGCCCCGCCCAATTGGAGCGATTAGTCGTTGAACCAGCGGGAACCGTGCCTCTGGCACTAGCTACAGCGAGCGCTCTTGGCATGCCTACCAGAATTGGGTCGGCACTTGCTCTGGATCACGCGGGGCGTTTCCTGCGCGAAAGCTTGCAAAAGGCCGGAATGGAACTAGGTCACATCTATCCTGCTTCTGGCTCTCTGTCCCCTTTGCGCTTCAACATTCTACAGGGGAAACATCGTCACCACTACGCGAGTGCAGGAAACATGATGACCGATGACGCTCATTTCGACTTCAGATCGATGCTTCATCAGGTTCGGCTTCTCATCGTGTCCGACGACTGCGGCGACCTTGATATCGTGGAAGCCTGCGAAGCCGCCAATGCTATGAGAATCCCGGTAGTTTGCGATATTGCCAACAATCTCACGCTTCTGAGCAAAATAGTGCCCCTGGCCTCCGTCTTGGTGGTCGGTGAACAAATTGCAGCGGAAGTATCCCACTGCGGCTCTCCAGAGCAGTCGCTTGCGTGGTTTGAAAAACAAAACGTCCCCGCCACCGTGATCACCATGGGAGATAGCGGTTGCGTCGCTTCTCGCAACGGTAAGATTTATCGCGAAAGCGCGCTTGATGTCGAGGTTAAAGACACCTCTGGTGCCGGTGCCGTTTTCACCGGCGCATTGTCTTCCGCGATGGTTTCCGATCTGGGGTTCGGAGACTGCCTGCGTTATGCCAATACCGCCGCGGCGATTGCCTGCACCAGACTTGGCGCTTGGGCGGCACTTCCTACCAAAGAAGAGATCCAGGAAGCCTTACATCGGCCAAGCGAGCGCAAGCAAACCTCCGGCTGACTTCACCTAGATTCGGCAGCATGGTATTGCTGCGGTATGAAATTTCTAGAGAACCTTCGCGGTCCAGCCTCAGCACTTGCTGCGATTTCGACAGCTGGATTGTTTGCAGCCATCTGGGAAAACAGTACCGCCGTGGAGCAAGGCGGTAGTGGTATCATGACTCTGGCGGGGCTCATCGGAATCATCACGTTGGTTGTCGCCGTCGGCTGCTTTTTCCTCGCATGGGCGGTTTCAAGCTTGCTCAGCCCCAGCACTTACGGTGAGGCGTGGAAAAGCTTTTACGCCAACCAAACTAAGGACAACAACGTATTCAGCGCTATTCTCTCCATAGGAGTGGGACTCTTGTTCGCCGAAAAAGCTACTATTATTATCGCCAAAGGACTTTCGAACGCGGGGAGAAAGGGACCTGCCAGTGAACTCATCGGTTTGTCTTCCTCGGCGCTGGTGGTCGTGGGTCTTATTTTAGCGTTAGTGATCTTTTCGTTGATTAGAAAAGTATTACGAAATGCACCTCGAATTCCTTCCGTGCCAAACGCCCTCGTAGGTGTTGGCATCCTGGTATTAATGTGGATTGCGAGGCTGAGGAGCACCATCGCAGCGGGTTACGACAGCGGAATACCTTCGGGGTACCTCTCTGTATTGTTGGTTTTGATCTTGATATCGACTGTAGCCTTTGCATTGTTTCTTCGGGTGCAGCGTCGCCTTAGCCCAACTGCCACGCTGGGATTGGGAGTATTGACGTTGGCGTTGTGTACTGTTGTGCCTGTTGCGATGCTCAAGCGCACCATACATCCAGAAACCACGACAGCGATTCTAAATAAATCAGCCGTTGGCAAAAGTCTCATCGTAGCGCTGCAGGGTCGTATGGACAAAGATGGAGATGGCGAATCTGCATTTCTGAACGGTCCCGATTGCGACGACAACGACCCAAACGTTTTCGGCGGTGGCATCGACATACCTGGCAACGGCATCGACGAAGATTGCGTAGGTGGCGACGCAACAAAAGTAGCAGTCGTGAAAACGGCAGACAAAACCTACCCGCGCATCACCGACAATCTCGTCGTAATCATGATTGACACACTGCGCGCAGACAGGATGGGATACACCGGCTACAAGCGGGACGGAGCTTCGCTGACTCCCAACCTGGACAAGCTCGCTGCGCAAAGCACCGTCTTCACCAACGCCTACTCTCAGTCCCCGCGGACGCCGCGCTCTGCTCCGAGCATCTTGACCGGCAAATTCCCCTCTAGAATTGTATTTGGCGGGAAGAAAAACACGAGCTACCCGTCGGTCGCTGAAGAAAATGAAACCTTCTTTGAGAAGCTGCAAACACTTGGCGTAACCACCGCTCATGTTTCTTCTCACTTCTACTTCAGAGAAGAGCGGAATTTGATGCAAGGTATCGACGACTACGACAACGAAGGTGCCAAGAACATTGCCCCCTCTAACAAAGACATTGCTTCACCGCGCTTAATCCCTAAAGCGATAGAGAAACTAAAAGACGCCCAGGGAAAACCCATCGCTATGTTTCTGCACCTCTTCGAGCCGCACTCAAGCTACATGAAACACGCTGACTACCCCCTTAAAGGCGCGCCGACGGGAGTTGGCAAGCTCATGGAAAAATACGACTACGAAATCGCCTTTACGGACAAGTGGGTCGGTAAACTTTTGAGCGAGCTTGAAAGTAGCGGTATGATGGAAAACACGACAATCGTTGTGCTGTCAGATCATGGCGAGTCTTTTGGGGACAGAAAACTGCAAGGAAGGCCTGCAATGTTTCATGGCACGCACCTGTACGAGGAAGTGATTAGAGTGCCGTTGATGATTCGTGTACCTAAAACCACCCCAAGGAACGTCAACGACCGGGTAATGCTTGTAGATGTAGCGCCAACCATTCTTTCTGCCTACGGAATTACCCCGCCCCAGCATATAGACGGAATCAGCCTTCTACCACTCATCCAAGGAGGTACACTCAAGCCGCGGCCGATCTATGCGGAGCTGCTACCCTACTCTAAGTGGCCCAATGGCGCTCGCATTCTTATCGGACCGGATGGCAAATACAAATCCTATCAACGGGTCAACGAAAATATTTTCGAGCTCTACGACTTACAAAGCGACCCAAAGGAAGCTACGAATTTGGCAACAACCAAACCAGAGCTTGCGAAAGAGTTGAAGACAAAACTCGCCGACTGGGCCTCGCAGATGCGTTCGCGCCCTTAAGAGGCAAGAACGTCAACAAAAAGACGTTCGTACGCTCGAACCACGGCTCGAGGTTGCAGTCGTGCTCTAGCGTACGCCTTTGAGGCTAAGTTGGAGACGTGCCGCCCGCCTCCGTCCCTTGAGTATTTAAGTAATAGAGGAACTACTTCGGCAGGGTGAAACAACATCCTAGGAGAAGCCACCACGGCGCCAGCGTCTCGGCAAAAGCAAAGCCTCATCTCTGCCACCGTGCCTTTGGCAACGCCTGCAAGGGACACTCCTGACAGCTCAAACTCTCCGCCTCCAGCAAGATCAGTAACCGTCACGTCATGGCCTTTGGTTCGAAGAATTTGAAAGAGGCTTCTGTGAGAAGACTCCCATGGCCACCGGGCCACCGTAGTACTCGGAAGAACGTTCTTCTCGCACACAGCCCACTCGACAAACAACATGGACCATAGCTCCCAGCTAGCATCATCGGCATGCAACTCTCCACGCAGTTTGTGAAAGTCTGGACGAAGACTCGTCAGCGGCGCCGCATGTCCCGAAGCCTCTGCAATCATTTCCTCTAACGCAAGATGAGTCTTAGTGGGCATTGCGCTTCATATTTGTCGCAAATCGCTCGAATAAGTGTCGTGCGTCATGAGGTCCAGGGGAAGCCTCCGGGTGGTATTGAACGCCAAAGGCTTGCCCACTCTCTATGCCAGCAAGAGTTTTGTCGTACAAGTTCCAATGAGTTGCCACGACGCCCTCCGGCAAGGATTTGGGATCGACCGCAAATCCATGATTCTGCGCGGTAATATCAACTCGTCCCAGAGCCTCGTCTAAGATGGGATGATTGCCACCGTGGTGACCAAACTCAAGCTTGTAAGTACGTGCCCCAAGGGCTAAAGCCAAAATCTGGTGCCCCAAACAAATCCCAAAGATCGGCAACTTACTTGTGAGAAGCTCCTTTACCGTTTCGATCGCATAGTCGAGGGTCGCGGGATCTCCAGGGCCATTGGACAAAAAGACACCGTGCGGCTTCAGGTCTAGTATTTCTTTAGCGCTGGTACTCGCTGGCACTACCGTGACGTCGCACCCCACCGAGCGCAGCCTACGAAGAATGTTTCGCTTGATACCAAAGTCGATTGCCACGACCCGGTAATTCAGCGCCGCTGCTGATTCTGCGTGAACGCCTGCAGACTGCCATGCCTGCCATGTATTTTTCACTGGAGCATCGCATGTCACATCAGAAGCAAGATCTTGACCATCCATTGACGGTATTTCTCTTACCTTCTTCAAAAGCTCTTCGGCACTAAGTTCAGTAGAAATTCCGGCACGCTGAGCGCCCTTGTCTCGCAACACTCGCGTTACCGCTCGGGTATCAACTCCTTGAATCCCCACCACCCCATGGGCGCTCATGTATTCAGGCAGACTTCGTTTAGTACGCCAACTTGAAGGAACCAGGGAAAGCTCTCTAACCACCAACCCCCGCGCTTGAACCACTTCCGCCTCATCGTCGTCGTCGTTGGTTCCTGTGTTACCTATCTGCGGTGCAGTCATTACTACAATTTGCCCCGCATAGGAGGGATCAGAAAGAATCTCCTGGTACCCCGTCATAGAGGTATTGAATATCGCCTCTCCAAATCGGGTGCCACGCTCACCAAAAGCGGTACCGTCAAACGTACTGCCATCTTCAAATACTAATATCGCTTTCAACGTTGTTTCTCCATTACCAATCGACCACCACAGAACGTATAATTAACTCGCCCGACGACTTCTCTGCCATGAAACGGCGAGTTGTCGGACCGTGAAGCACTGGCGCCAGCATCGAAGGTCCACTTTGCCTTAGGATCAAAGACGCAAACGTCGGCAATTCCTCCCTCGGCAATCTGTCCAAGCCCCTTCAGGTGAAAAACGTCGGCGGCTCCTTTGGTGAAAAGTTGAACCATTCGCGACAGCGATATCACCCCTTGTCCCACAAGAGCATTGGCTAGTGGCAACGCGGTTCCAAGACCTAACATTCCAGGAGCCGCACATGAAAAATCTAAATCCTTGTCAACCGATGCATGGGGAGCGTGGTCCGTAGCGATACAATCAATAGTTCCATCGGCAAGACCGACGAGAAGTGCGTCAATGTCTTCTTGAGTTCTGAGCGGCGGCATCACCTTTGCCGAAGTGTCGTAGCCGCAACAGGCCACGTCGGTCAAAGTAAAGTGATGAGGAGTGACTTCACTAGTTACCGGCAGCCCACGCCTTTTGGCGTCTCGCACCATCTCTACAGAGCGTGCTGCCGAGATATGAGCTACATGGTATTGCGCGCCGGTAAGTCCCACCAACTCGATATCGCGAGCGACCATAATCGATTCGGTTTCCCTCGGTTGGCCTTTCAACCCTAGTTGACTCGAAACGTCTCCTTCATGCATCACACCACCTTCCGCAAGGTCAAGGTCTTCTGCATGTTGAACCATAGGCAGGGAAAACGTTTTGGCGTACTCGAGAGCACGTCGCATTAAGCCAGCATGCATCACCGGTTTACCGTCATCAGACAACGCTACGATGCCCGCTTCTTTCATCTCTCCGTACTCAGCCAACAACTTTCCGTTGGAGCCTTTGGTAATCGCACCGATGGGCAGCACTCTCGCTAACCCCGCTTTCTTAGCCTGCGTCACGATCAAGTCAGAGACCGCGCGACAGTCGTTAATGGGATTGGTATTGGGCATGCAGCAAACCGTGGTGAACCCACCGTCCACCGCCGCTCGCGCTCCTGTGGAAATATCTTCCTTATACTCAAAGCCCGGCTCTCTGAAGTGAACGTGCAAGTCAATAAAGCCAGGAGCCACGACTTGATCCTGGCAATCAATGACTCGACCGTTGGTAGTCAGCCCCTTACCAGTCGCTTTAATTATGCCATCGGCAATCAAGACATCACATGATTGTTCCTCCGGGGAATCGACCCGTGCATCAATTAGCCGGCCACCACGCAGAAGGAATTCCATACCCCGTTTGTAGCAGCGGGGTGTGACCTAAGTCCATACAAATGGTAACCTCCTGCTGTGCAACCTACAGCAGGCGCGGTAATCATTGGAAATGAGATCCTTTCAGGGAAGTTCTCAGATGAAAATACCCCTCATTTGATCGCCGAACTGAGAAAGAAGGGCATTCGTCTTATGCAGGTAGCGCTACTTGATGACATCATCGACGACATCGCCACTACCGTGGCTGACTTCTCGGGTCGCTACGATTACGTAATCACCTCAGGAGGGATTGGCCCAACCCACGACGACGTCACGTTCGAAGCCATCGCCAAGGCAACGGGCAGCGCACTTGCGCTCGACGAACAACTTGATGACTTGGTGCGATCTTATTGGGGGCCGAATCCAACCGATCGTCAGCGAACTTTTGCTCACGTGCCTTCCCAAACAAGACTCGTACCTCACGAGGATCTGTCATGGCCACTGGCTGTAGTTGACAACATCTACGTACTGCCTGGCGTTCCCAAGCTTTTTAGAAAGAAACTGGCAGTGGCAATGACGGAGTTCCGAAGCGTCGTTATCGTTCAGCGCAAACTCTTTCTCGACGTCCGCGAGTCGCTTATCGCCGATGAGCTAGCACGTTTCGCCTCCAGCAACCCCGACGTTCAAATTGGAAGCTACCCAAGACATGACGCACCAGACCACAGTCTTATCATTACGTTAGAAGGTGTCGCAAAGTCAGCAGTAGAGAGCGCTGCCACTGTTCTGACCAAGGCTTTTAAAAGCCATGTGGTCCGGGTTGAAGCAGACTGACATTGTGGTACAAGCCATCATGGCCGAAAATGTGAGATCCGTTCGCGGGATGAACGACCGACTGCCTGAGGAAATGGCGTCGTTTCAGGCTATTGCAGAGCACTGCCGGAAGGTCTTTTCTAGACGAAACTACAAAGAGCTGCAAACGCCAGTGGTGGAGTCCACCCCCCTTTTCTCGCGTGGCATCGGGGAAGCTACCGACATCGTTGAGAAAGAAATGTATACGTTCCCTGATAGGAAGGGACGATCGCTTACCCTGCGGCCAGAAATGACAGCGAGCTGTGCACGGGCCTACATTCAGCACGGGATATTCAAAAGTCGTCCGTTTAGCGAGTGGTTCTATATTGCCCCGATGTTCCGCTACGAGCGTATGCAGACCGGGCGGTACCGACAATTTTGGCAAGCAGGCGTCGAAGTATTTGGAGACCGAGCGCCAACCCTTGATGCAGAAGTAGCGTCTGTCCTCTACGAAGTGTTCAGCGGCCTCGGCGTAACCGACCTAACCATGTTGGTAAATTCAGTTGGAGACAAAGAAGATCGCGTCATCTACCGAGAGAAATTGCTGCAATACTTAACGCCGTTTTCGTCGCAACTTTGTGGCGATTGCCAAAGACGCATCAATACTAATCCGTTACGCGTCCTTGATTGCAAAGTGCCAAGTTGTAAAGAAATCGCAGCTGCAGCCCCGGCGCTTGCGGACTCACTTCGCGACGAGTCGAAACAGTACTTTCACGACACATGCAACGCACTACAAGTGGTGGGAGTTCCCTATAAGATCGACAAGCAATGCGTAAGAGGCCTAGATTATTATACAGGCCCTGTATTCGAGCTTGTTTCGACTTCGAAAGCCCTGGGCAAGCAGACGACACTTGGTGCGGGGGGAAGGTACGATGGCCTTGTGCAGCAACTAGGTGGACCGAGCACCCCCGCGGTCGGATTCGCGTTGGGAATGGAGCGAGCCATGCTGGTAAGCGACATGATTGCAGCGGAAACCGCCCCCAGTCTGTTTATTGCCACCTTAGGGACGGCGGCAAAAGTTCATGGCTTAGCTTTAGCTTCAAAGCTAGCTGATACTAACGTATCGGTCAGCGTGGAGCATCGAGACGTGAAACTTAAAGCTCAACTAAGGCGTGCAGCTAAAAATGGCTTCACCTGGGCACTTGTGCTTGGAGATAACGAAATCGAATCAGGTAAAGCGAACCTAAAAAATTTGGATACCAAGCAAGAAACCGAGATTGAGTTAGCTCGCCTTGCGGACAACCTGAACCGCTAACAACACAACCCCAAACAGACAAGCGAAAAGTGGAAGTCTATTTGACGACTTGCTTGCGATGCTCGGAGTTGCCTGTGCAGCAGGAGCTCCGACCAAACGACCGCTTAGCGGAGGACTGCTCCACGACAGCGAATCCAATACTTCGCCCTTAAGCCCTACGGCTTTGACGTGAACCGACGGGCCATCCACAGAAACTCGCAGGAAATGATTCTTGCGATGAAAGACTTCGATAACGTCTCGATCGATCTTCTTGGCTGACTTACGTCTAGGGTAAAGTGGCGCACCACCACCGCCAGAAACAAAATACCGAACCCCGCCCTTTTCCCCTCGCATGTAAGCATGGTCGTGCCCTGAAAACACGGCATCAACTTGGTAACGACGGAACAGCGCCTCCCAGCGATTTCTCGTTCCGCGATGACCACCATGAAGCGATATCGAGTACAACGGATGATGAACCGTTACGAACACGTGCTCGACGGAAGTTCGCTTCGCTGCCTCCAGAGTCTCCTGTAGCCAAATGGTCTGTCTGCCCATTTCTGGGTCTCGCATGTTGCTGTCCAGCACCACAAGAAGCGTTTTTCCAGCTAGGTAGCTGTAGTAACGCTCACTGCCGCTACTATCTTTTGGCAAGGCAAAGTAGCGCTCAAACTCCTTGGCATGCCTCCCTTTTCTGTCGTGATTCCCCACCGAAGGAAAGAATACGGCACGCGAGAGTAACTCTTTCTCTATTTCAAAGAACTTTCGCCACTGACGATGCACTCTCCCATGCTCCACGTAATCACCTGTGCCCAAAATGAAGTGCATGGACTCCCCTGCTAGCGATCTGATTACTTTTCGATGAACTCCAGGACGCGAGCGCGAATCCCCAAACACTAAGAACTCCAAAGGGCCAGAGCGAGGAATGCCGCGACCTACACCGGATGCCATATGCCCATCGCAATTCACGTGGTAATCAAATTGGGACGCGGTTGCCGCAGATACTTCGTGAACTCCATCATCATCAGGAAGCGAGAGCGACAGCGCGTTGCCCAACACCACAGCGCACGACTTCCTTGACTCAAACAAGAGTGTCGTTTCTCCCGGACGCTCCGATTGCAATATGGGTGACTTTCGAATCGTCGAATAAGCAAGGGGAGACAAAACCAGCAAGAAAGCAACTATGAAGCGAGGAGACGTTTGTACCTCCCCAGCAATAAGCTCGCCGTTTCTTTGACCGACTCATCACTGTAGCCAAACTGCTTTATCAATCGCTCAATAGCAGCTGCCGCATCGGCATCGGCAGCGCCGTCTAGATGTTTCAAGACAGCTTCCACACCATC
Source organism: Deltaproteobacteria bacterium (assembly GCA_020630875.1). Lineage (GTDB taxonomy): Bacteria > Myxococcota_A > Polyangia > Haliangiales > Haliangiaceae > JAHDIH01. The sequence continues at coordinate 90,747 of JAHDIH010000009.1, forward strand.
TTTAACTGGAATACGTTGCTTCAGGTAGTACGCGTGCCTAATCTTCTCAAAATGCTTGGGGAAGATTACCGGATACAGAGGCTTCTCATTTGGATTATCAAGCGACCAAGCGCCAATGCGAGATATCAACGCATGACGAAACTCCTCCACGGCCTCTCCAGCTTCAAGAGTCTCCTCTACGCCTCGCATCATCCCCTCATCAGCATGCTCGAAGTCACCGGTGCGAGGATTGCGGATTCGCTCTTTCTTGGTCCAGTGGATTACATGCAAAATGTAGTTATCGAACAGCCTGTCGTACTCTCCGGCATCAACGAAACCAAGAGCTTCACAAAACTCTGAATCCGCAGCGTCAAGCCACACTTCTTTCACCACCTCAATCAGAGCCGCGAAGTCACTGTAGCCACTGTCTGGTTCTAAACTTAAGAAGTCGTACACAGACCGCTTCTCACAAAGGTTGCTAATCTCTTCCAAGATTGCAGCCGGTGAGACAAAGCCTGCATTTTTGCCGGCGGCATCATAAATAACTTGCATCATTGCGCGCGGAGAAGCGCCGAGCACGCCTTCGTAGTCTGGTCGCGCTTGATGCTCGCTCTTCAATTGAGGAAGCGAAGCTGTTACCATCTTACCTTCAGCAGCGGATAGTCCCGGAGGCGGCCCTTCCTTCGCAAACAACCTAGCCTTCTCAAGCGGACTAAGATTCGCCACAATCTCCCTTAGCTCAGCCGGATAAGCGGAAGGATCTGGCTTCCTCAGCCTTGAAAGTACCGCCCAAAGGGACGCTACCAGAGCGCAGTGAGGGGCAAGATGTTTGCCAGCTGCGGCTTCCTTAAGTTTCGCGCGGTAAAGTTTCTCTTCCTCACGGTAGTTGAGAAGGTAAGGAAGCCGGACGAGCTCAATCCTACCTCGAAACGATTGAAAATCTGGGACCTGTTTGAAAGCATGCAAATGCACTTCGTTGGTGGTTGCCATAAAAACCAGGTCCAAAAACAACGTAGCCGACCCCATGGATACGCTGGCTTTTTCAACGGTGGTCAACAGGTACTTATACGCCTCCAGTGGCCTCTTCAACAGATCTGAGTATTCTATCAGCCCCCGATTTCCGTCTACTAAAGCGCCACCGTACTCATGCAGCGAAAGGTATTGCAGGGAACTTGGAAGCGCTTGCGTTGACCGGTCCATTGTGACTTGCCTCTCGCTCGCATCGACTGAAAGCTGCGGCTCAACGGTCACATCACTGTGTCGGTAACGGTGGTCAATGTAAAACCGTTCTACTTGCACGTGATTCAATACCGCAAGGTAGTCCCCCTTGTAGCTTCTAAGAAGCGCATCGTAAATCTTAAAATTTTTCTGAGAAAGCCTGCCATATTTCAGGTAGTCAGGTACTTCAGCGGATTTACCGTAGGCCCACTTGTCGAGCAACTTCCGGCGCGCAGCGACTGGAATAAATAACAGCGGGTGATCGCGAAACTCATCGAAAAGTTTAGCTTGAATAAGCTCTGGAGGAAGGTGGGCATGAGAACCTTCAACTGGGGCATCACCTTCAAAGCCGATACCTTTCCTGCTGTTGCGATCGGTAGGAAACACCCAACTAATCCCATACATCGCGCCAACGTCAGATTTAGAGTATTCATGCAACCCGCGACCAATCGTTCGAACGAATGTTGATTTTGCCGAACCATTGGGGCCATGAAGAACGATGAGTTTATTGACCGCACCTTCACGTACAAAGTTGTCGAGAATCTGAAACACCCTAGCCTGTGCTTCCTGCTGCCCGACTAAAGGCACTCCACCGTCCCACTTGGCATCGAAAAGACGGTAACGCCCGTCGCTATCACAACCAAAATGAGCAAGTGCGTCCCTGACGTATTGTGCAGCACTACGTAACTGCAACGCGGGGTTCCCTTCGACTACTTCCAAGTATTCATCGAACGAAAGCACGTCTTTGCGGTCCGTAAATTCCTGGCGAACCGCTGCCCCTAGTTCCTCGAGAACTCCCATTAGGTTCAGTGTACTACAACCTCAAATGCGATGTGGTTTATCTGGTCACTAAAGCAATCGCATCGATCTCCACGATGACGTCACGCGGCAGCCGTGAAACTTCTACCGCAGCCCTAGCTGGCCGATGCCCCCCCATGGCAGCGGAGTAGACCTCGTTCATTGCAGAGAAGTCGCCAAGGTCTTTAAGGAAAACCGTAAGCTTGACCGTCGACTGCAGTGAAGATCCCGCCTCCTTTAAGACGGCTTCTAAGTTTTTTATCACCTGCTTAGTCTGACTTTTACAATCTGTTCCAACGATTTCACCAGTGGCAGGGTCCATCGCTATCTGACCGCTGCAATACACCATCCCGCCGCAAACTACTGCTTGACTGTAAGGGCCAATCGCAGCCGGTGCGCCTTTTGTTGCGACAACCTTTAGTTCACCCATGTTATTTTAGTGTCACCGCAACTTCTTGGGTCTTCGGTACGCATTCGTCATCCGTACATACGGCAAAGCGTGCCTTGCAAGTAAAAGTAGCCCCAGCCTTAGCGTCCGAGAATGTAGTTTTGAAGATACCTTTCTTTTCTCCAAATTCTTGAGCTTCACTCTTTTTTATCGTCGATTTTGCAAGCGTGGCGGAGGAGGCACTTAAAATCATTTTTGTTGGAAATTCTTGATTGAGCTTATAAATCCCAGAAGGTTTGAGCTCTACCGTTAACGTTCCTTTACCGCCAGACTCGGTGGCGACCACTGAAACCACGTAAGAATCCTTCTGCACCGATTTTTTGCCCGTTCTGCCTGCCTTTTTCTTAGGGGCTTCTTCTTTGGTCTCAACAGACGGAGCAATGGCCTTGGGTGCGGTGACAGCCAACTTCGGTTTTCCCACCGGAATCACCGGTACACTTTTGCTTGGCACTTTCACTTCTATTGGGGCACCAACCGGCTGAATCGTCATTACATCCTTCTCGGTCGCCACGGCGGGCGCTTCCGCTTTGATGTCTGGTACTGTAGGTTTGCCCCCCTCCGTTGCAGGCCTTACTTCAGGAGTTTGCCCTCCCGACTTCTTTTCACAGCCGTACGAGCCCAAGGAACACAACAGTAACACTAGTTTCACCATTGCCATATTGTGCATTACACAACGATTGGGCGCAAACCGCAGTTTGCTGATTCATGTCATTTTGGGGTACGATTAAAGGGTGTCGCATGCAGAGCAGCTTGGCCGCTATCACCTGCTAGAGCGCATAGCTTACGGCGGCATGGCGGAAATCTACCGAGCCAGGACGTTTGACCGGCTTGGGCGGCGTCATGACGTAGCCGTAAAACGAGTCTTAGCCCACCTGGCCAAAGACGATAGTTTCATCGACATGCTGGTAGATGAAGCCAAGATTGCCATTGCGCTGAGGCACCCCAACATCGCGCAGGTCTACGAGTTCGCTCAAGCCGGCGAAGAGTACTTCCTTGCCATGGAATGGGTTGACGGCAAAGATTTGCGCTCGATCTTAAAACTGCTGCGAGGCAAGGGAGAAACACTACCACCTGAGCACGCGGCCTACGCCATTTATGAAGTGGCAAACGCGCTCCACGCGGCGCATACCGCGACTGACAAGGACCAGAAACCCATGCGCATCGTCCACCGGGACATCTCACCTTCGAACGTATTGTGTGCTTACACTGGAGAGGTAAAGCTGTGCGACTTTGGGATTGCCAAGGCGACGTTATCTAAGGTCAACACCAAAACCGGTGTTATCAAGGGGAAGATTAAATACATGAGTCCCGAGCAAGCGTTGGGGAGAAAGCTAGATCATCGCAGCGATATATTTTCATTAGGCTCATGCTTATACGAAATGCTAACCAGTAAAACCCCGTTTCGAGGTGATAATGAAATGGACATTTTGGTCAAGGTTCGCGACGTGACGTACGACAGCATTTCATTTTACAATCCTTCCGTCCCGGACGAACTGCAGGGCATCGCGACGCGTTGCATGCAGCGCTCTCGTTCGCGTCGTTACGCCAATGCCGCAGAGCTCGCTAATGACATCGCGGGCTTCATGAGAGAAAATTACCCAGACTACACTCGCAGTCATTTTGGGGCCTTTATGCGACACCTCTTCGCCAAAGAGATCGACCAAGAGTTACGGAGACTCGAAACTTTCGTGGTAGCGCAGTCCGCAGGAGGAAAAGCAGATCTCGGACGCAACCTCTTAGCAGATGCGCTTGAGCCAGATGCCACCTACACCCAATTCACCCCTCAACAGCAAGGTGACGAGGATGCGGGCAAGCCAGAGAACTTCCACTCAGAAGTAACGCAAATCATTCCAAACCGACGCTAGTCCAAGTGAATGTCGACGGAATTTCTGTCTTCTTCTGGATCCAGGTTTATTGGATAATTCGTTTTTCTACCTGACCGAGTTTTGACACGAATCGATTGGTTGCCTGTTGGCACCTTCATAGAGAAATCACCATGTTTATCTGCCGTGCCTTTTGATTTTCCGCAAGTGAGTGTCGCCCCGGGGCTTCTACTGCCATTTTCCCAAACCGTGCCCGAGATGGAGGCCACGCGAAATAATTCAAACCGACACTCATCGCCGTGAGTTAGCGTCTTGGATACCGGCTGAAACCCAGCAATTCGCACGTTCACTTTGATTGGCTTGGGAGTCACTGGTCCGATCTTGTACCGTCCGTAGCGATGATGGGGGTAACGTTTACCGCCGGCAGATAAGATTACATTTTCCAGAGGGAGGTCGTTGTCCCCATCGATTACCAGGCAAGAGTGAGTTACGCCTTCGACCAAAGCTAACGAGGTGACATCGTCGGTGCTCATCTGTTTGCTTCCCGCGAGAAATGCAGAATGGGAAACACGAATGGTGTGATTGCCCTGCGTCACCCCTTCAAAGCGAAAAACTCCGTCAGCGTCGGAGAAGGTCACCAGCCCGTACTCGATAAGCTCTATCTTGGCTCCTGCAATCGGTCTGTCATTTGGCGCCGTAGCAATTCCGCGCAAAACCCGGTCCGCACGACGAAGGGGCACCGTAGTTCCCTGCCCTTTTCGCAACGTAACGGACTTTCGCTCATATCCTGGCGCGGACACAAAAACCACGACCGACTTCTGTGCGAATGGACCAATCACGCCGCTGGTTGCCCAGGTCTGCCCTTGCCCTTTTTGTACAAAAGCATTGGCAATCGCTCTTCCAGACTCATCCACCACAGTCACTTCACCGCGCCATCCACCATCGAGCACGATACGTCCCAAGTCCAGCTCGCCAGTGACGGTCACTTTCATTTTTTTCTCGATGTAGCTAGGATGAAGAATCCTAAGACGAAGCTCTCCCAGCGATTGCCCCGGAAGCTCAAAACGCCCTGCGACGTCGGTTTTGCCATCCCAAACCGCCTCGATGGACAGCGCCTTGCTAGAAAGGCCCCAGGTGATTAGCCTCGAGCTCTGCAGACCGGCACTAATTGGTGGGATGGGGCCTTTCATCACTCCGAGTTCAAAGGCTGAGTGAATTTTGGAAAAATACGTACTGTTTCGAATCACGGAAACTTCCGCCGCCTCTACCGGCTTGCCTTCGCCATCTACGACGGTCCCGACCACCGTCACGCCTTGGCTAAGTATTAACTCCATTTCTATCACTCCCGACTTCGACACTTGGGCGGACGTAGTTGACGCATAGCTTTCGTGGCTGGCTACCACCCGCATTCCGGGCTCGTATCCAGTATGCAACGTTAATGTTCCTGTATCGTCTGTGATAAGCGTTCGGCTGTAGCCGCTTTCCCGCTGAATGGCAACGCTAGCGTTGGGAACAACGGCTCCTGCTCCATCCACCACCTTAACCTGAAGCGCCAGCAGCGGGCCGTCCCCCATTTGCATGATCCTGTCTTCGTAAACGTCAACTCTGGTGGGAACACTGGCGCCGTCGGTAGTAATCCAATACCCTCCTTGCGGAACTTTTTCAAAATCTGCAGAGTTACTTTCGAGTGCAAGGGACATCAGGGCTACTTCAGAATTCACTGGCGTGACCGTTGCTAACGTTCCTACTTCGCTCATGACCGTCAGATGCACCAGTCGGGTAGCCCAAACATCAAGTCCATTGCTAGGCCAACGTTTGATGGTGGCAGAGACTTCCATTACGGAATCACCAGAAACGACAACTTCACAAGGAAATGCTTCTACGGCCACTGAAAAGGTGCCGTCTTCACCAGACACACCAACAGAAGTTCCAACGGTGACGGACGCATCTTCTATTGGCTTACCTAACCTATCCACCACACGCCCTACGAAGAGTTTGACTCGTTCTTTCTGCAGATCCTCAGAGACTGGTAGCGAGACACCCTCGACAGGACTTGGAACCTTTTCTCTAGCGGTGGTTACGGCAGGCTTGTGAAGTACTACGGCTGCCACCGAAATCAGTACTAACATGGCACAAATTGCTTTCATTTCGCGTTCAACGGCGAAATAGTGCCGCAATCATCGCGGACAAGCCAGCAGTTTGATAGATTATCATTGATGGCACTATTCGACACAGGCATTCACAGCAACCAAGTCGCAACGGCTGTAATGACCGAAGTGGCAATTATCGACCTTGGATACGTAGCCGAAACGTGCCGCCGAACGATCGAAAACACGCCGCATGCTTGGGAAGTCGAAAACATCACCATCACCATCACCGCGGATGCAAGCGATAACTCCATCATGCGACTTGAGTCTGTGATCGGGACACTCAACGACAGCACCAACAACGCTCAGTACTTCCGAGCCCTTCTGGAAAAAAACTACCGCGGTCTTGGCAGTTGCGCTTACTCTCTTGTCGGAAATGATGTCGTGCTAATCACAGAACGTCCCACCATCGACCTGGACCAGAGCGAAGTCTCAAACATGATTACGCAGATGATCTTAGCGGCCAAAGCCTAGTTGCAAACCGCTTCGATGCCTGCCTTTAATCCCTTGCAGGCTTTGTCCGGGATGGAAACGTGCAGCTTCTTGAGCCTAGGAAACTGATTGAATTGCGAAATGCTATCGGCCCCCAGCTGGTCGCTGTAAATTTGCAAATACTGCAACTCGGGCAGACTGGATAGGACTTTAACTCCCCGAGACGTAATGGGGCCAGAGATCTCCAGAGCCCTAGTTTCTTGGCTTCAGAAAGGTAAAGAAGCTGGTTGTCGGTCATCTCGGTTCCTTCCAGCACAAGCTCTTCCAAGGCGACCAACTTCGCCAAGAACGACAAGTCAGAGGCAAGAGCGTAGCGGTCGATGGTTAAATGACGAATCTTGGTGAGTTTTCCAAGGGGGGACAAATCAACTTCCATCTCGTCGTTGCCGTCAAATTGAAGCCCTTCCAGCTGAGTTAGCGACGACAGCGCCACTAACTCTTCCCCGCTAGGCACATAGCCTCGCAAATCCAGCACTTTCAAGCTAGGCATCTTTTTCAACTTTCCGGCCAGATAACTAAGCGACTCGGCAGGATAGAATCCAAGCATCTCAACGGAAAGACCAGTCTTAATGATAAAATCTAGACCATCCTCAGGCTCGGTCTCAAAGGCCACCGCCGCCACCTTGCTTTGAACCGTCTTGGACAGTTCTCGCAACTGCTCAGAGGTTGTAGTGATGCTAACACTTCTGTCCTTGGCGAATACTAAGACGTCTTCGTAGGACAGGCTCTCAAACGTGTCTGCAGTCAGATCAAGATGAAGCAATGCACCGCTGAGCGGATGCCTAATGCCAAGGCCGTCCTCTTGCAACGTAGCACAAATGCTCCAATCGACTTTGAGCCAGTGTTGTGTCGTCTCATGGCAGAAACTCCACGAGGGCTCGCTTTTTACAGACCGCGCCGGACGCACTACCGTTGTTGGATAGCTGCTTTTCAGTGAGGTACAAGAAAGTAGTGCGACAAAACAAGCTACTTTCCAAAGACGTTTAGGCGCCGCGGGGGCCTTCATCCATTGCCATTGAAACGATAGCGTTCGGGCAAACCACAAGATGGTCCATGGACTCTAGTGTTTTACCAGAGGCAGAAATTAGCTCTACGTGTTGAAGTTTTACAAACTCAACTTGTCCTTGTCCGGGTTGACAGGACGCTAAATACCCCGTGATTGAAGCACCGGTATCATATTCAATGCGAACACGATGGCTTGTCCATTGATGAAGCTTTGAGTAGTCAGGCATAGGCTCATCCTATAACATGGACAGGTGAGCTCTACTAGCCATCTGGTCATCGTAAGACACGGTCAGTCCGTAGCCAATGTAGAAAAGCGATTTGGCGGTCATACGGATACGCCGCTGACCCCTTTTGGCGTCTCCCAGGCTGAAGCAGCAGCGGCTGCCCTATCCAATCGTTCGATACAGCGCCTCTACTCCAGCGATATCGTTCGCGCCAAGCAAACGGCAAGTCCTATTGCCGCCGCCCTCGGACTCCCCATTCAAACGGACAGGCGACTGCGAGAGCGGACGGTTGGCGTGTTCGACGGCATGGAGATCGGCGAATTCGAAAAAAACCATCCTGACTCGTTCGCCAAGATGAGAAGCGAACGCTGGGAGTTCACGGCTCCTCAAGGAGAAAATGCCACGACGGTCTACGCCCGCATCCAAAGCGTCCTAGACGAGGTGTCCAAGCTCAACGGAACCACCGTCCTCGTCAGTCATGGTATCGCCATCTTCTTTATGCTCCTCAAAGCAGCAGGTGTTGGCGCCCCCCACCGTCAAACTAAGTTCTTTGCGCTCGTGGAAAACTGCTCCTTTAGCGAGTTTTCAATTGAACCCGACGGCATCTGGCGCTTACGCCGTTTCAACGACACCGCGCATTTGAGCGAGTTAGTTACCCCGTAGGCGGGACATTGTCATTTTGATGGAGGCGTTTGGAATAGTAGCCGGGAATTCCACAATCGGCTCGTCAGGATGCTTGCTGATGGCATCTTGATCTAAGTCTTTCCAGACCGTGATCACTACATCACCACTAAAGTCGGTCCCCGCAATCATGGCGTTCGCTTCGGTCAAGCGAAATGGAATCGGCCAGTTTTGAAATACCAAGCGATCGGTAGCAAGAGGGCCCCCAAATGGCTTGCCAGTTGCGGGGTCTTTTCTTTTTACAGAAACAAAAAGAACGTCTCCTGCGGCGAACTTCGCCTTAATTTCTTTGGTGGCGTCAATGGTTCCTGCAAGAGACTTGCTTGCATCGATCTTACGATTGGGGTCTGGTGCTTGCAGTCCCAACTGAGTTACGTCCACACCGCCTCCCATGTTGCCATGAGGTGCTTGCCCTCCACCGCTCCACGCTCCGCCAGCATGAGGATTTGCTCCACCGGCGTGTGGATTGGCGCCTGCGGCGTGCGGGTTGGCTTTTCCATGAGGTGCAATGGCATGAGGACCTTGGCCGCTTGGAGTCGTGGTGTTCACTTGTCCTTGCTTCTGGGTTGGCTTCTTCTCAGAACAAGCCCCTAGGAAAAATACAATACATAACGCGATACGCATGTCGGGAAGACTAACGGCAATATTGCGGCTTCGCTACCGAGAAAGCGCAAAATACTTCGCGACAGCAAGGGAGAACCCAGACAAAAGCTCAATTCGCTAGTTTTTGAAGGTCGAGGGACAAAACGAATGCGACTCGCTAAGGAATGCCGTAGAGTCGCGACGTGGAAAAGAGTTACAGGCGAAGCCTTCTATTCTTCCTGAGCGTTGCAACGTTCTTCGAAGGATACGATTTCATGGCACTGACGCAGATTATGGGTGAGATGTTTGTCGACTTCGGAATCCAACCGACCAATTGGACCTCAGAGGTCTCCGCACTTGTACAGCAAGCGCTAATCGACACGCCATCCCCTGAACTCTCGACGAAGCTCGTCCCCAGCAGGCCTTCTCTCGGGCCGTCAGCCCTCGCCTGGGCAGGCTACGTCGGCCTGTTGGTGAACGCGGGAGCCATTTTTGCTTACTTGTTGATACGCAAAGCAGACGACTGGGGACGTAAACGAGTCCTCAACCTCACCATTGCGGGGTACATTACCACTACATTCTTAACCGGGTTCGCGATGAACATTTGGGTGTTTATCATCCTGCAGTTTTTTGGAAGGATCTTTCTTCTTGCAGAATGGGCCATCGCCATGGTCATGGCCGCGGAAGAGTTCCCAGCAGGAAAAAGAGGAACCGCCATTGGCATACTTCAAGGTGCCTCAACACTTGGTGCGATTTTCTGCGTAGGCACGGTGCCGTTCCTTCTCCAAACCCCGTGGGGGTGGCGCTCGGTTTACTTCGCCGGAATCGTTCCGCTCGTATTAATCGCCTGGTCCAGACGCAACCTGCGCGAAACCGAAAGATTCAAAACCGCGATGGCGCACCAACCGCAAGAGGTAAAAAAACGGCGTCCTCTTTTTGCGATTTGGCGCAGCAAATACAGAGGGAGATTGGCCCTACTCTCTGCCATTTGGTGCCTCGCCTACATTCCATCGCAAACCTCAATCCACTTTTGGAAACTTTTTGCAGAGGCTGAGCGTGGATTCACCGATGGGCAAGTCGCCCTTGCCATCGGACTGGCTGCTGTGGTTTCCATGCCCCTGGTATTCCTCAGCGGGAAACTGATCGACACCATAGGTCGAAAGCGGGGAGCGACGGTCATCTTTTTGGTCTCTGCCTTTGGCGTATTCGGGTGCTACACGTTTCAGAGCTACTGGGCGCTGACGTGCGCCCTGACCTTCGGCATCTTTGGCGCGGCTGCCTTTCTGCCGGTACTCAACGCCTACACCACCGAGCTGTTCCCTACAGAGATGCGCGGCGACGCTTTCGCATGGTCCAATAATCTGTTGGGACGGCTGGGCTATGTGTTCGCACCTGGCATCGTCGGCGTGGTCGCCGTGCAATTTGGAGCTTTCGGACCAATCGTCCGTTGGTTGTCTCTGTTCAGTATCGCGGCCATGCTACTGATTCTCTTCACCCTACCAGAAACCAAAGGTAAAGAACTGGAAGACACGGCGATGCTTCACTAGCAGCATAACAGAGAAAGTTTGCCATTCAGCGTTTTATGCCAACGCCAGCTCGAGTCACCAAATGAGTCACGTTGCCTGCTTCATCTTTCCAGAATGTGGCCGTTACGGAGTTGCCAAGGAGGGTTCCCGCAAACTGATTGGGGCCCACCTGCTCTACTTCGATTTTGAGGGCGTCGTCCTGAATGTAGACTTTCATTTGCTCGTCGTCGTAATCGACGCGAGTCGTGCCAATGAAGCCATTAGAGTCGTAGATGCCAGTAAATTGGTCCCACTTCGAAGGATCGGGTGTAAATGACTCGGTCTCTTCGTTCAAATTGAGGAACGCATCAGCTGCGGCAAGCGCAACTCGGCTGCGATCCACCGAGCCGGTATTGTACAGAACCCCCACCGCGAACTTTTTCTCTGGCGCGGTAAATAGATACGCCTTGGCAGTAGTCCACGCGCCACCATGAGTTATTACGTCAAGCCCCTTGTAAGTGCTGCGGCGTAAGCCGTACGCGTAGTCGCCATCTTCTCCTGGGGTGGTCGGTGCATGGCGCTTTGTCCAAGTCTCGTAGGCCGCCCCTGAGACCTCCGGCGAAAGACCGAGTACTGCCAGCATGTACTTTCCGAAATCTTCCGCGTTGATGAGCATCCCTTGTGCGGGGTGGGCAAAGTGACAACCGAGACTGTCAGGAGCATCCACTCTTGGCATTCCTCCATCGACACCGTGTGGTGACGCTACGTTGCCAAATGCGATCGCTTCGGCGACATCGTACGTAGTGTGCGTCATGCCCAACGGATCCATGACCAGTCGCTTCGCCGCAGCCGTAAAAGGTTCCCCTTCAGCGAGGCCCGTCACGTATCCTGCGAGGTTGAATCCGTCGTTGGAATAATTCCATACCGCACCAGGCTCACTCCACAGCTCGCCTCGGTTTTGTTGCCAGTGCTCCGCCGCAGTTTCGGAGCAGTTGGCGTAATTGCTGTTGGTCACCGGACTGTCATCAGGAATCCCCGAAGTATGAGTCAACGCCATGTGCGGAGTAATCAAAGATTCTTGTCCTCCGGCAAATTGAAGCATCGGCTCATAGTCTGAAACTGGCGCATTCAATGACAAGTTCCCCACTTCTTCTGACAGTACCGCAGCCAGCCCTGTAATGCCTTTACTGACTGAGAACGCATGAAAAAGCGTTTGGGTATCCACCGGCTCTTGTGTGCCGTAGGTTCGCACGCCAAAGCCCTCGCTGAAAGCTACTTTTCCATCAACCACAACGACCACGCTCATGCCGGGAACGCGCTCTTCCTCCATTTGCATTTGAGCTTCCTCTCGAGTTTTCTCCCACGCCTCTTGGGCCGTCAGAGGTTCTTCATCAGCTCCGCAAGCGGACATGGCACACAATAGAACTATACTTTTTCGCACATGACGTCATATCACGTCGTAAGCTGAGCGACCACTGTCCATAATGGGGGACGTGTTCAGTCGTTTTTTGGTCTGATCGGCCAAACGTCTGATTTCGGTATCGACGTTATCAATATCCTTTGCTATCACGCGTTCATTGGACGTTCTCTCACCAACCCAAGTCATCAAGCTCACCAGCTTTTCCTTGGTCATCACCTCGAGAAGGCCGTCAACCTCAGCGACTTCAAATACCACTGCTGGCGTGACCTTTTCCACATCAAGCGAACGAATTAGAATCTCGCACAGAGCTTCACGTTTGAAATTTTTGCACAGCCAGACCGGCCCAACCGCTTCGACGAGCTCTTCGCCCCGCACCCCGCGGTCGACGGCGCTACCCAAATAGTAGCGACAGTAGTCCGCATTCTTTTCCATATCAATGTTGGCGAAAGAGCTCTCCAGTAATTTCCAAAGCAGCGTTTTCGGTATGTGGGTAAGAATCGCATCAATGCCGACACATTCGATCACCGCTGCAGGCGTCGGTCGTTCATCAAATGAAAGCCGCAAAAGCTTTGACATCACCTCTGCGGGCATATTAGCTGCAAGCTCCTCGGGCGTCACCACCTCAAGTATCGCTTCACTTGACAATAACTCCGACGAGAACGCTTGCTCGAACACTCCCCTAAACCAGTTCTTCTCTTCTTTGACGTCACCCACGATCCACACTCTACAACGTCTGCGGGTAGGTCAGGAAGGGAGGTTCGTAGGTCCATAAACCACATTCAAACTTTTGGATGATGGTGGTAAACTATAAAGATGAACCGGGGGGTCTTTCTTTCATCACTACTTTTTCTCGTGCCAGCCGCGGAGGCGCACGTTCGTTTAGATTCGCCAGTGCAGCGCGGAGAGAGCGACGCTCAAAAGGCTGAACCTTGTGGCGAAAGTGGCTCGGTACGAGGCACGAAGGTTGCAACCTTTAGACCCGGCTCGCAAATGACATTGCGCTGGACTGAGACCATTGCTCATGCCGGACACTACAGGATAGCCTTCGACAAGGACGGGCAAGACGATTTCCCAGAGCCAACGGTTACCCCAGGTGTTGTCGGCGGCGGAATCCTCGCGGACGGCTTATTTCCGACCACAGACAGCAACCGAAATAACGCGGAATACTCCCATACCATCACGCTACCAGATGTGGAGTGCGACAACTGTACGCTGCAACTGATTCAAGTCATGACCGACAGAGCAGCGCCATACTATTTTAGATGCAACGATCTTGTCCTCTCCGCGGATGCCCCCGAGATGGGAGACTATGGTTTAGAGAGCGGAGGCGACGGCACCGGCAATGGCGATGGAAACGGCAGTGGAGATGGCGGCGGCGATGTCGGCGGCGATGTTAGCAACGGAACCATCGAGGGCGGTTGCAGTGGATCGTCTCCGGCTGCGATCTTATCGCTGATGGCTATTTTCTTAGCCATGCGCCGTAAATAAATTCAGAGCGTTAGCTTCAAGTGGCTACTCTGCCAGCCAGTAGTGGCTACTACAGGAGCCAGTAATTTTAGGTACTTACGGTACTTTTTCACTTGCCATAGCCGATTCGGATCTGTAGAACGGTAACTGTGTAGCCAAGCGGTCGAAGCAAAGGTCTTCGATGTCAGCTATGAATTCTCTATGTCTAAACTCCCTCCCCACAATTGGTAAAAATGGCGTTGTCATGCAAGGCAAGGTTTCACTTCTTGAACCTTGTGAAGAAATCAGTCTCGCCAAGCAACTAATAAAAGTCGAAGAAAACATCTGGTTGACCATGCTCAGCAGCTCAGGACTCGCGGTGTTGTCAGGACTAGAACTTGATGCGGACCAGAAACGGTTGGCCACTGAACTGCTTGACCCGTCGGTAGACAGTGACGCTGCAATGACACTTGCTAAACAGCTTCGCAAGCAAGATGGAGACCGAAAGCTATTGTCTGCGGCAGTAAAAAAACTAGGTCCTCATCTTCCGGAGGCATTACGCAAAACCGTGACAAAAGAATTAAGGAAGTCGCAACGTCTGCGCGAAAAATTCGTTAACGCAAACCTTCGGTTGGTAATCTCAGTCGCCAAACGATACCGATACGGGGCCATGGACCAAGCTGACTTAGTTCAAGAAGGTACACTGGGACTAATGTACGCTATCGGAAGATTTGAACCAGAAAGAGGATTGCGTTTCTCCACTTATGCTTGTTGGTGGATTCGTCATGCAATCGGCCGTGCCCTAGCAGACAAAGGCCGCGCGGTACGAGTACCCGTCTACATGCAAGACCAAGGCAACCAAATTGCAAAAGCGAAACGTCAACTTCACGCAGAACTCGGGCGAACACCTACCATCAAAGAAGTATCAAACCGAACGGGGATATCAGAACAAAAACTGCAGGAAATGAACACACTCCTTGTCAACGGCGGCTCAAGTATGGACAAAAAGGTATCCGCAACAGATGAACGTACAGTTTTAGATCTTCTGCCAGATCACCGACCGAGCGCAATCGATGCTATCGCTAGCAAAGCAATGAGCGAACGAGTTCACAGTGTGTTCCACGTGCTAACGCCCATCGAACAAAAAGTTATTACCCTCAGGTTCGGCCTCAAAGACGAGCCTGAAAGTGAGTTAACGTTCAAAGAAATTGGAACGCAGTTTCAGCTTTCTCGGGAACGAATCCGCCAAATTCAGAACGGCGCATTGCGCAAACTAAAACGAGCGATCCTCGCTTCCAATGCGCCACGCGAACAACAGTACTGTTAGTCAAGCGCGATCAAGCAAGCGTTGGCTTTGTCGACGAGCCGGTCCAGCTCAGGATGTTTCGTAGGACGATCGCCGCTGGCCGTCGCGCGATTGGCTAACTCGACGTAACGTTTCATGGCCTTATCTCCGCATTCGCGATCTTTACACTGACACGCCTGCTCTGCCCACTCCGCTACTTCATCCTCAATCGGCTTAGCATTGTTACAAGAGGCAACTAGCAGCGCCACCACAACTAAGGCTCTCATTTAGCGGCGCTCGCTTCGTTGATGCATTTTACCCCCTGGGCCACGTACTCTTTGGCTTTTTTGGCATCCCCTGTCGGGTTTTCGCCAAGCTTTTTTCGCAACTTTTCAAAATTCTCAGTCGCTGTCTTAGCGCATGTTGCGTCTTTACAAGCGCAAGCGTCGTCCATCCACTTTTTGATATGCTCTTCATCTCCAGAACAACCAAAGAACACGACCACAAGCAAAACCAAGAAAGCTTTCATGGCTCGAGTGTGCCATGAGCAGATTCGATTGCAAGAGTTAGCGCCATTCATAGCTACATCACGACCACTGGGCCGCCAGTTGCACCCTCGACTTGCTCTAGCGTAACTCCCGGAGCAAGTTCGACGACCACGAACTTTCCATCCTTTGGCTCAAACACCCCAAGTTCCGTGATCACGTAACTTACTACCCTACTTGCGGTGAGGGGAAAGCTGCACTTTTCAACCAACTTGGCCTCCCCCTTTTTACTCGAGTGCGTGCACATTGCGATGACTCGAGCGGCACCTGCAGCTAAATCCATAGCACCGCCGATGCCCATCACCTTTTTATTTGGGATGGTCCAATTGGCAAGATCGCCGAAGGCAGATACTTGCAGCGCGCCAAGAAAAGCGAGATCCACATGGCCGCCCCGAATCATCGCAAACGACAAGGACGAGTCAAAAGTAGAACCACCCGGCACGACGGTTACGGTTTGCTTCCCCGCATTAATGAGTTGCGGGTCCGCCTGTCCTTTTGCGGGAAAGGGTCCCATTCCAAGCAAGCCATTTTCACTGTGAAGTAAAACGTCCTTGCCACCCAAGTTATCAGCTATCAACGTTGGTAGACCGATACCTAAGTTTACTATCTGACCGCTGCTAATTTCTTCTGCGGCTCTTTTGGCAATTTCATCCTTTGTCCAACTCATGCTGGCTGCTCCATCAGGTACTCAAACGGATCCTCATGGCTGGTAACTTCCACCACCCGCTGGATGAAAATCCCAGGGAGATGAACGTCATCAGGGTCAAGCGCGCCAACCTCTACTAGTTCGTCGCATTCCGCAATAGCTACTTTCGACGCCATCGCCATTACCGGGCCAAAGTTTTGAGCGGTTCTCCAAAACCTTAAGTTGCCATAGGCATCGGCTTTCCTCGCACGCACAAAAGCAAAATCGGGCTTTATCGCCCGTTCCAGCAAGTACGTCTCACCGTCAAACACCTTCGTTTCTTTCCCCTCTTCAACTACGGTTCCAACACCGGTTCTAGTATAGAACCCTGCAATCCCGGCACCACCACTTCGCAATCGTTCGACCATCGTCCCTTGCGGAATGACTTCCACTTCTACGCTTTTGTTGGCCATTTGGCTATGCAGGTCCATGTTGTTGCCAATGTAGCTGCAAATCACTTTGCGGATAAGTCCCGCCTTAAGCCAAGTGGCAAGTCCCTTGCCTAAATTCCCAGAGTTGTTACTGATCAACGTCAAATTTCGAATCCCACGATCAGCGACAATGGAAATTAATGATTCTGGGTTACCGCAAAGACCAAACCCACTCACGGCAATGAAAGCTCCATCCTCAATCCCATGAGCGGCTTCTTCTACTGACTTTACTACTTTCAAACTGCCCTCCTGACACCTTCTTCTAAAATTCCAAGCCCTCGGTGCAAGTCATCGACGCTGCAAGTTAACGCCGGTGCAATTACGATGCTTCGTCTTGATGAATAAAGATGCACCAACACACGCTCTTGATTAAGATGGGATGCAAGTTTGCGATAGCCGTCATCATCAAGTTCAACATCCAGCGCGGCCAAAAGCCCTATGCTACGAAAGTGACTTACGGCCTTGAGCTTGCCTAGTTCTGCAACGCGACGGGACAAGGCGTCCTGTAGTGGTTTCGATTTCGCTATGCTTGCAGGATACACGTCTAACGCGGCATTGGCCGCAGCGCATGCAATAGGATGAGCGTAGTTGGTAAGCCCGGCATAAAGCACCTGCTCCTCAAAATGAGATGCTACCCGCTCGGACACCAACACGGCCCCCAGGGGCGCGTAGCCTGCGGTAAGCCCCTTTGCCAGCGTAATCATGTCGGGAATCACTCCAAATTGCTCAAACCCAAACATGCTACCAAGTCGTCCGAACCCAACAAGCACTTCATCTAAAATCAACAAGGCCCCACTGCGAGCAGCGTGCTTTTTCACTTCAGACAGGAAGGTTGGACTGGGAATCCGAACGCCGTTTGCCCCAGGAACGGTCTCGAGAAGGATTGCGGCAATAGAGTCGCGGCCCTCTCCTGCGATGGTGTCTTCAATATGCTTGGCGCAAGGGGTATCGCTGCCGGACTTTCCGATATTTTCTTGGCACCCCCGACAGGGACAATCAAGCAAGCGCACCACTCCCGGTATCCCTGGTTCAAGTGGCGGCCTTCGATAATCTCCGGTCATCGTTAACGCTCCCATGGTCGCTCCATGATAGCTATTGTAGCGTGTCATAACCTTGTGGCGGCCAGTAACCAACCTGGCAATCTTGTACGCGTTTTCATTTGCTTCTGCGCCGCCCAGAGTAAAGAAGACCTTGCTAAATCCTTTGGGCGCTGCGGCGAGCAGCTTGCGAGCGAGTTCGTCTTTGGCAGGAAAACTCCAGTTAGGTAGTGCTGCAGGAAGCGACGTAGCTTGCTGTCGAATGGATTCGATCACCGGCTCACAACTAAGCCCCAGGTTCGCCTGATAGCTCAAGCTGCCTAAGTCTAGCCATTCCTGCCCGCCGGACTCGAAGTGAACGCCACGCGTTCCGGTAACTTCGAGTGGTGTAAAGCCTCCTTGTTTACGCCAGGTATAGAAGTAGTCACTCATCGACCACCAACCTGGAACTCTACGGGCCTCGCGTAACTTACGAAGCCTGCGCACGCCCACACTTCTTTTGACTTTGTGTCCATTGCAATAGCACCGCAAGTGGCGGACCCGTGAGGCGCTTGGTACGTTGCGGTAGAAGTGCAAGTAGATTGAGGAAAACCGTCGCGACTACCAAGCAGTCTCCAAGCTTCAGCAAGATCTTGAGGCACCGCCTGTTGCAAACTCGCCTCCATACTAGCGTAACGACCATAGGTGGTACTGGTATTTGATATATCTGTCTTCGCTGCGACTTCTTGCACCAATGCATGATTGGTATGGTGATAGTACCTGCGACCGTCAAGGGACTGCTCACACTCTACGGATCCAGAGACTTCCCACATCGTGGCGGACTTGGAATCCGCTGCAACGTAATGATGCCCCGACGCGAAAGAAACATGATCCATGACGTCTTTCGCCTCATCGTGATTTTTTGCTGACAGAATCTTTCTAATGATCACAGACCACACCACACCGGGCTTAGCGTCGGTGCATCGAAGGTTGTTAATGCCCGCCGCTACCCCACAGTCATTCATCCCAGCCATGCCGAGGCATCCTGTCAATGAAAAGATTGTCGCTGCCGGTCGCCCATCTTGCTCCGGAACCTGCAACATTAAAACATGAGGCATCGCAGAGATGTGCATGTCCCACGTTTGCGCCAAAATTCCGGACGGCGTCCACAGCATGGAGCAACCGCCGTCATCGAAGTCAATGGAGCTAGCACCTTCGTCTCTCAAGTCGGTGTAATGGTTCAACACCACCAATTCTGCAACTGAGAGACCTGCCCCCTCTGCAATGCCAACCAGCTCGTCTGAAAATGAGGGAGAACACCCCTTGGTAACTTCAAAATGAAGTAGCGCACGTCGCAGAAGAACGTCACGACTAGGAAAACCAAACTTATCAAGGCATAGCCCGATTCGAATATCTGTCAATGCGCGAACGTCGTCACGAAAAGCCTCGCCATGAGCTCGGCCTTGGGCTCGCGGCGTCCCTTTGGGTAAATCAAAAACTCTCATGCGGGACCTCCGATTTCTTTGGCGACTTCTATCAAGTGGCGCAACGGCGAAAGGTCATCCCATGAAGGAGTCACCAGAAGATTCCCGTTGGCCGCCGCATAGCAATGAACCCCTCTACTACGAAGCGCTCTCTGAATGTTTCGAACTTGCCTGCCGCACTCTACCACTCGGTGCATGCCTAAGCCCTGCACTGAAAACCCCATCTCCTGCAGCTTATTCGCCGCCGCCGACAAGCCTTCAATAACCGCGGCTCTGTCCAACCGTCGAACCGCTCGCAACTGATGGTGGTGCCGGATTAACGTCAACTCATCGCCGTCCCAAGTAGAGACAAGTTTCATGGGAGCTTTAATGTACTTCTCGGAGGTGACGTGCACGTAGCCGGTCTGCCCTCCAGGCCACCAAACCAAAGTGTCTGGCTTGTGTTCGTACGTTTGAGACAGGAATGCGTCCACCCCACTTCGATATCCTGCGGAGGCAGTTTCTACTGCAATAAGCCCGACCTTGAATTCTTCACGAACGTCCTCTAGCGATTTGCAAAATGCCTTCGGCAACACCAAGCCGGTTCGCTCCCCCACCAGCTCATAAACCAGCGCTACAGTTGTCCCGGACGTTTGCCGAAGAAAATCTCGGAGAGCAGAAAGCGCGGCCTGTTCTCCCACCAATGCAGGGTGCGGAAGACGCGGCCAATCGAACGTTGGACCTACCTGGCGATGGAGATTTACATCGCTCAAACTTCGCGTCGATGCTGCCGTATGACCAAAGTAGTTCCCTGCAAACGTTGCGACGTTGACGGTTTTGGGATGACCGTAACGAAGCAAGCGAATCGCCTTGTCCACTGCCTCATCCCGCCCTGAAGAAAGATAGAGATGTGGATGAGTCGGAGTAAGCGCAGAGACCCATTCTAAGGCTCGAACGTGCGCGGGGGTGGCGTAGTTGAGCAGCGTCAATTTATTGACCGCAGGCCCAAAGATTGCCCCTTCGTCTCTTACCTTGGTCAACGTAGCCGGGGGGGTCTTCAGCGGTCTGGCCATTCCCTGAGAAAGCGACGTTTCACTGGCGGCCCCAGCTGTTTCCGGTACCAACTGTTGAATGGGTATTCTGTAGTAAATGGCTTGCCCTTCGGGATCCGCGTATTGACCACGCAACGTATCGACGATGTGAGCACCAAACACACGATTCAGGTGGGTCATGGCAGCAGTTTTTCCAATCCTGTTTCTGCCAGTCACGAACTTATAGCGTGGCGTACCATCCGCATTTTTCATGCCGCGAGCATGTTTGAGTTGCATTTGTTTAATAGCACGACCAATGCCCTGCTTTTGATACCCCTCTGCTACGGTGACAGAAGCAGAATACAGCGTATTGTGCATACCAAGCATTGGATCTTGATCCGGCCCTTCGCTGTCCACGGGAACTTCAAGCGGAGCGCCAATACCAAAACCGACCATGTCGCCACTTTTGTTTTCCGCAACCACCACTACCGCATCCTCATGTTTTAGTACCTCCCGTATTTGTTCCGGTGGCGTACGGCGTGCGGGCTCGTACACGTCCAGTTCGATATCTAACATGGCTTGCAGCTTTGACTCCGCCTCGGCTGGTGGCACTTGAGTGAAAACGACATCACTTGGAGTCGGGTTTCTGTTTCCTGACTCTATATTCTCCCAAGCGGGAGGCTTTTTACCCGGATGCGCCTCGAGCCACGCAAGTGACTGACGAATACTAACAAAGAGATGATCAATTTCTCGGCGCCACATCGATTCGTTTAACCGATAGCGAATGGTTCGTTCGCCTGCTCCAAAGACCACGGTGCCTCTCCAAAAACGTTGGGCAATGTACGAAAGCTGGTGCTCTTTGGTTGGCAAATCAAAAGCGAGTGCGTTGCCGCGACACCGGGGATTTTCCACAAGGGACGGAAATGCCGCAGCCAACTGAGTGAGCCGAGGTTCAAGAATCTCCTGCAACCTAGAAGAACTGTAACTTGCTTCCGAAGCCATGTCCGCATGAATGCGGCCACGCACCGCCGATGCCAGATGGACCGCTGTAGGCTCAGGATCTGAAAAACGGCTCATTACCACGCCGATCTGGGCGCGTTTTGCAAACGTCACAACCTCGGGACTAGCAGGACGCCCTCGCAAGTCCATCAGCCCAAAAGTCGTATGCCAAGCGAATGGTCCCCCCAATCCGAAACCAGTTTGTACTTCGTCGAAGATCAAGCGAACTTTGAGCTTTGCCGTGATAAGACGTAGCCCACGAAAGAAGCGATCGGTGGCGTAGCGATCGCCCCCCTCGGATTGCATCGGTTCAATAATCGACGCAAAGTACGTGCCGGTTTGCAACTCATCGCAAACTTCAGCCAAAGCCAAAGCCTCCGCCGACAACAAAGGGTCAGATGATTCGCTTGCAAAGTCTCGCCGCAGTCCACTGCCATCAGCCGCAGCACAAAGTGCGTAGAACCCAGATGGTGCGCGCGGTTGTTCTTCATTGGGTGTTGACCACACCGGAAACTGTACAAAGTTGGCGTCTACCCCTGCCATTGCGAACGGCTCCCGTTTGGCGGGATTATACGTCGCAGCAAGTGACGCCAGCGTCCGGCCGTGAAACGACCCCTCAAAAGCTAGCAGCTTGGTAGCATGCTCCGCCTCTCGGTTCGCGTAGCAAAGTGCAATCGCTTTTTCATTGGCTTCGGCGCCGCTGTTAGTAAATGTTACCTCAGGAAGACCTGGCACGTGACGTCTTAAGGTATCGGCGTAAAGTTCAAGCAAATCATGACCGCCTTGACTCGTGTCCCAGTCGGAAAGAAGCACGCCATCGAACTCACCTTCGAAATAGCCTCGAACGACAGAATCTTCAGAGAATCCACCGCAAAGAGTTGCGGTTTGGCTCATTCCATCCATTACGGACAGCGGCTCATCGTCGATCGAAACCAGCCAAGGGCCGCCACTACGAATGTGATCGAAAACCGGAGGTTTCTTCTCTTTGGCCATGCGGTCTGCAGCGTACAGCCTTTGCAGCCAATATTCAGACTGTGGAAGTCTGCAGTCTTCTGGCTTATGGATGCCAAAGGGCCGAGGGTCATCTACCAACGAACGTCCAGCTTCAGATCTTTCCTCTGCTAAATGCTGCGCCTCAAGCGTGTCGAGGTCCGGAGTTGGCAATGAGCTCTCCGCTATTTTTCCATGGCGAATCACCGGCCCGCAGGCGTTTTGCAAAACCGCCATCGGAACAAACGAATGCCGCGACGCATACGCTCCGCCAGGACGATGGTTACCACTTTTTCCAACGCCACCAAATGGCAGACGCGGCGACGCTAAGTTGGTACTACGATTTTGATTAAGGATCCCGCAATGCACTTTCTCATAGAGGGACTCAAACCTTTCGGTACTCGCGGTAAAAACGGAGTTAGCAAAGCCGAAGGGACTCGCATTGAGTATTTCAGCAGCATGATCTTCGTCTCGAACGATTTGAATTGCGAGATCCGGGCCAAAACATTCCTCGTCGGTATACCCCGCAATGCCATCTTCGCCTTCAGGGATCAAATGCACTGACGCTCCGCGGAACGCACCGCCATCTGGCGACAGTCCCTCCAATAGCGGCACCGCACCTCCCTCTCTCCCTCGCTTCAAAAGTGAATCAAATTGTTTTGCAGCTGCAGCAGTCGCCAGGGGACCAGCAAAACTGCCTGGCTCACGTGGTGCTCCAAACACCAATCGGGACGCCACCTCTTTAAGTGCCTCTATAAATGCAGGTGCAATCGATTCTTGAACAAGTACCCTATCGGTTCCCGTGCAGCGCTGCCCGGTAGTAAGATAGCCACCGATGGCACACTCATGCACCGCTTGACGCATAGAGGCATCGTCCAAGACCACGCATGTGTTCTTGCCTCCGAGCTCAAGAGCAGCAAGAAGTTGTGGCTTTTCAACGGCTGCAGCTTTAATCATTTTTCCTACCTTGTAGGAACCTGTGAAGTAAAGCCCTCGCACCGCAGGAGCGCTGACCAATGCTGCTCCCACGTCTCCCCCTCCAAAAACCATATTGAATACTCCCGGAGGGAGTGACGACGCTGCTGCGGCTTCAGCGTAAACCGTCGACGCTCCAAGGGCTATCTCACTCGGCTTCACCACCACCGCATTGCCAGTCAAAAGCGAGGGCAAGACGTAGGCATTGATTAGGTGCAGCGGAAAGTTGAACGGTCCGATCACCCCAATCACTCCGAGGGGAGACAATCGCAGAGACTCCCCGGATTGGGATTTAGAGCGTGCATGCTCCATTTCTGCCACCACTTGCGTTTTTACTAACGCAAACCGATTGATTACGGCATTGGCTTCGACTCTTGCTTCCGCCAAAACTTTCCCCATCTCATTGCAGATGAAGTCGGCCATCGCTTCTTTGCGTTGTTCAAGCTCGTGCCGGAAACTCTCTAGGTGATGCCACCTCGTCTCCATGGAAAGTTTTCGCCATTGCATCGCAGAAGTTTCAGCGGCAGTAACAGCCAGATTCACATGGGCGACATCGCCAGACTGTCGAAACACTGGCTGGAAACCGTTTGCAGGATCGTGTGAAGTCAATACAGTCTCACCTGTTGTAAACTCCCCGCCGATAAGACTCCCCAATCCTTTAATCACACCTGTATTGTAATAGGTAGACTCGAGCATGCGAGTCCGTCAGGCACGAGAATGCAATTCACCTAAGAAAGCATCCGATCGCTTGCATTTCGCTAACTTGCTATGATACGCACCATCCTCTTATGGCAGCTGCGAAAAAGAAGAAGAAAAAAGGACGAGAACTGATTCGTCTTGTTTCGACTGCGGGAACTGGTTATTTCTACACCACTTCAAAGAACCGTAAACGAACCCCCGACAAGCTTGTATTCAAAAAGTACGACCCGGTGGTTCGTAAACACGTCGAGTTTAAAGAAAGTAAAATCTAGGAGTCTATTGTGTCACGCGTATGTCAAGTAACAGGTAAACGTCCCCAAGTCGGGAACCGCGTAAGCCATTCCAACAGAAAAACCAAGCGCCGCTTTGATATCAACCTCCATGACAAACGTTATTGGCTTGAGTCAGAAAAGAAGTGGATTACCCTTCGCATCACGACTCGTGGAATGCGTACCGTTGATAAAGTCGGAATCGAAAAGATTGTGAAACGTCTGCGGGCCGAAGGGCAAAAGATCTAATCCAATCGTAGATATGCGAAAAAAGCTGGCTAATGGCCAGCTTTTCTTTTGGCGGAAACAGAGATGTGAGGGAGATTCTTGTTATTAAGTAACAATTTCTGACGTTTAGCAAAGTACCTTGCAGACGTTGGCTCGATGCGATACGAACCAAACAATGCGTTATATCGTTACGTTAGCAGTTCTAGTAGCTTTCTCAACCTCCGCCAACGCCCAGGCCAAATGCAAAAACAGCCTAATACCGTTTGAGGTTGGTGCCAGCTGGACCTTCGAAAAAGAAAACTCGGCGGTGATGGAAAAGATTAGGGAACTGCCGGCAGCGCAACTGCTGGAAAGCCGCATCGCCAAACAAGCGTCAAAAGTGACGCTTACAGTGGAAAAAATAGAAGAAAAAGCCGGAGTACCCACCGTTTTTCTGAAAGAAACAGCGGAAGACGTTTCGAAAACAGTGGAGATTGGATGCACATCTTCAGGACTTATTGTTCCCATTCAAAGTATCCTATACTCCGCGGAACCCGCTGCCGGTCACACGTACGCATTCGAGAACGCAAAATCGAAGGGGTCGTCTTACGCGCTGCGGAAGGGCAACATTAAGAGTAAACAGTGGTCTTCCACTTTTTCTGCAGACGTAGTTCGCGGAAGCCTGCCAAGGGCGAAATTGTCGTTGGAACGGACGGTAACCGTTGGGCGAGCGGAGAATTTGACAGTCATGGGGAAAGACCTCAAACCAAAAAAGTTTGTTATCACCATCAAAGGAACGGCAACCATTGAAGGCTTGGAGAAAATGCCAGTGCAAACCACTGACAAAACGGCAATCAAACCCTCGCCTACTCACGATGCAAACTCAGCCATCTGGTTTGCCCCCGACTATGGTCCTATTAAGTTTCTTAACTCACTTGGACATGAATATTTACTGACCGACTTCAAAGCGCCTACGACCAACTAAAGCTAATCCAGCCTAATAAACAGGCATTGCAAGTAGTTACTTTCTGGAAAACCAAAGCGCCTTGGATGATCGCTTCCTGCACCACTTCTCGCAATAATTCTGGCGACTCTGCCTGTTTTTCGTATCCCTCGATTCACAGCGCCTTCAAACTGCGGCCAGTCGATATGTGACGAACAGGATGCACTTACCAACAATCCACCTGGCGCGACCGCTCTACAAGCCAAGGTATTAATCCTGGCGTAAGTCGACAAGGCTGCGGACTTTGCACTTTCTTTGGGCGCAAAGTTAGGCGGGTCGCAAATCACGATATCAAATTGGTGTTTGAGTTTTTTAAGAAACACTTCTACGTCTTCGGCGAAAAAACCATGCGCGCCAGGATCAATTCCATTGAGAATGAAGTTACCTCGAGCGGCGTCGATAACCGGCTTGGAAATGTCGACGCTAGTCACCTTTGATGCGCCAGCAAGGGCCGCATGAACCGAAAAACCTCCGGTATAAGAGTACAGATTTAGTACGGTCTGCCCTGGAGCGTGAGTGCCCACGAGCAAACGGTTGGGTCTTTGGTCAAGAAAGAATCCTGTCTTTTGCCCTCTTCGCAAGTCTACGTTGAACTTCGCATTCTTCTCAGCAATTACCACCTCCTCCCGACTGCCCCTAACCAGTTGTCGCTTACGCCCACGAACCACTTGCCACACCGTGCTAACCGTCAGACCAGATTCTATAACTTGCACTACGTCTTCAGCAAAAGGCTGCCAGAACGTTTGCGCTTCCTCTCCATCGTAGTAAAGGCTCAATACGTCATCGTACCGGTCAACGATAAGCCCCGGCATTCCATCGGATTCACCGTAAATGATTCGCCAACCATTGGTTTGATGAAGAGACGCGTCGGACTGGCGCACTTGCATTGCGCTAAGTGCCTTTTGCCGCACCCAACTGCGCCAATCGTTCACCGAAGCAACCGACAAAACCCTAACCGCAATGGGAGACGTTGCATTGTACCACCCCCACGCTACACTGCCCTGATCGTCAACAAGCTCTACTATCTCGGCGGACTCGGCAGTTGACTCAACTAGAGCGTCTCGAAATACCCAAGGGTGACCGTTAGTTATCGAGCGTCTTAAGTTTTTCTTTAGCTTTAGTTTCTTCATCATCTTTTTCAATTTTGTCCGCCATGCCGGTCAAAATGGCGTGTCGCAACCCTACTTCATACAGAGGTAGTTGACTTACGTCCTCGAAAGAAACTCGAGGATTAATCGCGGACCAACGTTGCTGGGTCACCATCTGCATGTCTTGAAAAAGTCGCCATTTAGGGTCTTCCGCCTGTAAGTCGATTACAGTGATTGCGGAGTGAATCGGGTCGCCGGTCTCCTCCGAGCGGTATGTGGCAGTTGCAAAGAGCAGCTTTCCTTTGTTGCCCCAAACAGGAATGGTCTGATCCGCCAAAGGTTCTGCAATCGCAAACAGAGTAGTTCCACTTTTGTCTGCTACTACAATATCAACATTGGTCTTGTTGCCATCTTTCACCAATGCAGAATATGCCAGTCGGTCCCCTTGCGGAGACCACTTTGGATAAGTCCCTTGAATGGCGGTGGCGACTTCATTGATCACGATCCTTGGTCGTTTGTCATCAATGGTAACGTATGCAAAATCTCCGCTACGGCTGAAGCTCGGCATCAAGGTGACGTTACCGGAGTTAATGGTTTTGCTCTTGCCAG
This sequence comes from Deltaproteobacteria bacterium, assembly GCA_020630875.1. Taxonomy (GTDB): domain Bacteria; phylum Myxococcota_A; class Polyangia; order Haliangiales; family Haliangiaceae; genus JAHDIH01. Next base: position 117,810 of record JAHDIH010000009.1, read on the forward strand.
CCGTAGTCAGTTCCATCACATCGTAGCTTTGCCCCCTCTCAACGGAGAACACGATCTTATCTTCAGCCCAGCTGATGTCTCTGAGTCCTTTGGTTGCCGGAAAAATATTTTTTACTTCTCCCCCACGTGGATCCACGAGCCAAATGCCCCATTTTCCACTTTGGTCTACTACGCCACGATTCGAAGTAAACGCAAGCACTTTACCGTCAGGAGACCAGATTGGTTCGCGATCGATTTGTCCTACCTTGTCAGGCTTCGTGAGGTTCCCAAGACGATTTCCCCGCGCACCAAGCCACACCAAACCAGTGCCATTGACTGTGGACTCCGCGGTAACCACCGCGGGAATGCGAGCTACTTGGTTGCCGCTGGTGGTGCCTCTACTGGCACCTTTGCAGCCGGCTTGGAAGTAGACTTGGCCGGCGGCTGAAATAATAAGTAGATAGCCACAGCCAGAACGAACAAAATGGCTCCGGATACGATCCCAGCGGTCTTTGCTTTTTTTCCAGCAGAAATAGAGTGTTCTTCGAACACCACCATTGCAGCTTCTTCGTTTGGCGGGAGAGATGTAAAATCTTGTATATTCATTGGTTCTAGCCTGTCTGATACTCAGGGAGCGTAAGAGATTTATGCAGATCTTTCAAGGATACTAGCCGCCAGCATGTGTTGCCATACTCATGTTTTCATCTGATCATGACGTTAATGTGGAGGATTGCCTTCATACTCCTCTTGCTCGCCCCTACGGTTTCCTCTGAGACCAGAGTGGTCGTAAGAGGTGCAGAGCTCTCTAAGTCGCCGCTAGGCCCACTTCTTACCGTGGCAATCGCGCCTCTATCCTTGGAGGGAAAACTACTGAGCACTGAGGGCTTGCAGGTTAATATCGGCTCAAGTCCACTTCCTAGTCCGCCGATCCTCGTGACGCGACAAGACTCGACCAGAGATCTCGCCCTGATTGTTGTGCTACAAACGGCTGGCCAAGAAAAACTCATCCAGACGCTGCAAGATTCGGGGCTGCCATGGCCCAAGGGGGCGCGGCTGTCACTTATCGAGTACAGCGATGCCGTGGCCGGAGGGCACCAATTCTCAGACGCTGACGTTTTTTTAGATGCGCTAAGCGAGGCAGAACCAAGCGAGCTAACCGATGCGCCGCAATTACTCGCCGCAGTTCACCGCGGGGTCAGTGCAGCTTATCGTTACCAAAAGAAGCACCCAACGACTGACGTAAGCGTACTGGTTTTGTCCGACGGACTTACTGAAGACCAGCAACCAGCAGATTTTTTTGAGGCGGCACGACGAGCGAAAAAACGTGGAATCCGAATTCATACTATTGGTTTTAGTGAAAGCGATTTTCGCACCCCACTGCTTGGGTTGGGCACCTTGTCAAAATTGTCCGGGGGGACTTTCAGGTGGTTACGTTCCTCCCACGGGCTCGCCCAGAACCTTAAGAACCTGTTTGAAGAGGAGGAGCGCCACTACCTACTGCGAATCTTTCTTGGCAACAAAAATATCAAGGGCAAGCCGCTGTACGTTACGCTGCAAGAGCAAAAGTCTGATCGGTTCGTCGTAAAAGAATACTCTTGCTCCGGTACAATCTGTTCCGACACTTGCATCGCGAACCGTTGCAGCCCCCCACAAAACTCCGACCAATTCCCGTGGCGGATTATACTAATCGCTATCGCCGCAATAGTGGGACTCGTAATTACCGTCTACCTCCTAAAACGAATGCCGAGAAGAAACAAAAGCACAGGCCCTTCGAGAGGGTCTCTAATCCTTCTAACGGGCGACTCCATCACGACCAGCGCACGACATGGAGCAACCATTGGCACAGGGAAAAAGAGTGACCTGAGAGTACCGCCTTTTCCCGGAGTAGCGGAAACGCATATCAGACTGGAAGCCCAAAAAGGTGGAGCACTAGCCGCTGTCGATGTATCTGGCCTTGGGTTCAAAGTAAACGGCATCTCTGTTTCAAGCAAAGTACTAAATCACGGAGTGACAATTCAAATAGGTAACGTCTCGATACGTTACTGGGAGGGAGCATAATGGGGAAAATATGGATTGCTGGCAAAGGATTTGAAACCGACGCCAACATCATTCGCTGGGATGAGGGACCAGGTTACGACGCAGCCAAAGAAGTCTGCATCAATTCTTCTCAACCATGTCAGAATGGTATCCCGTTCGAGATGGAAGGCACCAGGCGAAGGCGCTACGGCCTACGACCTTCCCTTTCCCGCTACGGCAAGCATCCCCCATTGGGCGCAGCACAAGCTGCGATAAAACAATTCATCTTTCACCACGATGGTTGCGCAAGCGCCAAAATGTGTTTCAACGTACTTCATAACGAACGAGGCTATTCCGCTCACTTTTTGATCGACAACGATGGAACCATCTACCAGACACTTGATCTTTCAATGATGGCCTACCACGCAGCAAAGTTTAACTCTAACTCGATTGGCGTTGAAATCTGCAATCGCGGCAACGCGAAAAAAGAACCAAACTACTACTCAAAGAAACGTCAACAACGCGACGTAACTACCTGCAGAATACACGATCACACATACCTCGCCTTCAAATTCACAGAAGTGCAAGAGCGCGCATTGCGTGAGCTTGCCAAAGGCTTGTCGCACGCACTACCAAACTTACCACTGGAATACCCACAAGAGTCTCCTGGACGCCAGTCCTGGGGGGTGCTCCCCAACGTTCGAAAGTACTCGGGGTACCTTGGCCATTATCATACGACCACAAGAAAGTGGGACCCTGGCCCATTCGATTTCAAAAAGTTTTGCCAAGACATTCGCGGTTCCATGTGCTTCCCGGTAGCTGGCAAGGCCAAGAAGCCACCAGTGATTCCGCAAGACAATGGCAAGCTGAACGAGCAATCGGACAAACTGTACAGAAAAAGTGAAGAGAGAGATGGCTCAGGTTACTTTCCCGTCGGGCGATTCGGAAAGTCTCGTTTGTGGCACGGTGGTATCCATATGCCAGGCACGGAAAAGGACAAGGTTTATGCGGTTTTTCCTGGGCGAATTGTCGCCGCAAGATTCAAGCCTAACTCTCCTGCGGGAAGCCAAAACTTTGTACTAGTTAGACACGACCTCTCGTTTGGCGAAAAAACAGAACGTTTTTATTCCCTTTATTACCACCTGTACAATGAGGTGGGAGCAAAGTCTGAAACACCGGAATGGGTAGATAAAGCGAAGACGAAACTTTCTAGAGGAAATGTCGTCCTTCTTGACATCCCCATTCAAGGTGGTGAGTCTCTAGGGCGCGTCGGTAAAGCCGGCCCTGACTTCAAGGAAGAATTGCACTTTGAAATCTTTTCTCCCGACGAGGTCTTCGGAAAAGCCGGAGAGTCCACATGGAAGGTAATTGATGGTACTGCTGGCGGTCGTTTTTGCGACAACAGCGAAGTACTGACAGAGATAGACGAATCAGGAGATGGCAAACTGTCCCGCAAAGAACTGCTCGACTTCTTTAGAGGCAGTCGCGGCGACAAAAACGCCGCCAGGTTCTACGTAACACTGCACGCCTCAGAATGGTGCGGCCGACCTGATTGGGACTCCAGCCTAAAACAATCCCCGTCGTTTCAAGAGCTATCGGAAACGGCCTACGAGGATCTTCTCGAAACCCAAATCAAGCCGTCACTTTGGTGGACGGACTCGCTGGCAGCACATGCGAAACTTCCAAGAGACGGAGTAGTATTCCATTACCACCCTCTGTCCTTTTTGAAGTACGTAACGGAAAAAGTCATTGAGGCAAACGCCTTGGCCGACAATGGAGTCGGAGCATTCTCCGTACAGTCTGCGGAGGAACCACCACCAGGGGTAACGGACGACTTCGGGGACGTTTCAGGAGAATCGTTTTTGGATGCGACAGAACTTGCGCCCGTAGATCTCGGACACCACTTAACACTGGAGGACCTCGTCAATGGCTACCCAGAAGAGTAAGAAATCACTGTCTCGTCGTTATATTCTGTGCTTTCCACCGCTAGCCTGGCTCGCACTAAAACTGCGCAAGAAACCCGCCGAGAAGCGAAAAACAACATGGTTTGGCCATTACTAACTGCGGCGGCTCGCGGCAAACCAAGAACTTGTGTAAATTTGGGTTATGAGACTACTTACGGCGACTCTTATTCTAGCGGCATCCAGCTATGCTTACGCACAAGATGAAATCGAACTCGACGACGACGACATTGAGTTAGGCGACGACACACCGGAAGAAGCGCCAGCCTACGATGGCCCTCCACCATCAGGCTCCGAAGAAGACCCTTCTGCACCAAAGCTTGCCGACGACAAGAAGCGCGAGAAAGAAGAAGCAGTAATTAAGGCTAAAACGGTAATCGAGTCGTATCCTACGAAATACATCGACCGCCCTCTTACGTTGCCGTCACAAATGGTTGAAGTAGAGTTTCATACTCCACTGACGTTCAATCCTTGGTCGGTCGGAGCCAATCTAAAGCTGGACTATGGGATTACTGAAAAAGTAGAAGTCGGACTTCTTTACGGAATGGGTACGTACCATAAAGATTCAAAATTTGAAGCCGGCAAAGCCGTTGGCATTCAAACAAGGGTGGGAATCACCGAAGACATCTCCGTAGAAGCGACAATCCCGATGCTTTTTGACCCGTTTGCAATGAGTCTCACTATTGGTGCGCCAATGCGCTTTCGGCTCAATGACAAACTGGCGCTGTACCTCGGCCACGACTTACTTTCGTTCAAGATTTCAAAGTTCATGCCTTTGGTTTTCGACCCCGTCGGTAACGCAGGACTTGCTACGCAGGCTGACATTGGAACCGCGTTACCGTCATCTGCGCTTACCTTAAATCTGGGAGCAGGCTATCAACTTACAAATTCTTCTGCGTTACGTGGTCAGATTTCCGTGTACGCCCCAGAGTTCGACATTGATGCGTCGCTCTATGGCCTGTCGCTAGACTACCTCAGCACAGGTCAGAGGTTTGACTGGTATCTAGGGCTCCGAAGTCTAGACCTTGAAAATATCGATTCCAACTTAACGTTACTTGTTGGGTTACACTGGAGGATTTAAACTCCCATTTCCCCCGAGGGGGATTGGTGCCAGGTGGGTCCCATTCCCCCAGCCACCTGCGCTGAAGGTACGCAGTTTCCCGTGTTTAGGTGGTGGCATGGCAATTGCTTAGTCTGCAACTATGGACAAGCTACACTCTGCGCTCGCACGTCATTCTTTCGAATCTTCATTCTGGCTGGGGGGATACCCTTCAGTTAGGGAATACACCCGTTCGCTTGCACACGTTTTGGCAAACGAAGACACACGGCTGGAACTTAGAAAACTGTTGTTTCGCAACAGCTTGCTCGGAATCTATCGCTACACACCGCCTGAGTTTTTTATCACAAAGAAGATCACAGAAGATGGTTTAACGTTTGCCTGCGGCATTGTTGGCTACGAATTTTTTGTTGGCGAGCACCCCTTCGGGGAGACGAGCAAAGACCAAAAAATTGCATTACTCACCAGCCCATCCCTGCCAACCTCTGTTGGAATTTCCTCTGCTGAGCGCGTATTGAAGTCTGCGCTCCACAGAGATCCTCTGCGGCGACCTCGCCTGCAACGGCTCATGGAGCGCTGGGTACAATCATTCGCTCGTCAAATAACGGCGGCAGAGCAAACAGGAACTAACATCACCAGAATACCTACTAACTTTTAGCGCACGTGAAACCAAGTGAAACCACTTTCTCTTCCACTGCTTTAGGGTCGGCATCACTGGAAACGTGCAGCGTGCCGGCCTTAAGGTCGACTTTCACCTCCGCCGCCAAACTCGCAAGCGATATCTCTATACGCCTAACGCACCCCCCGCACGTCATTCCGCCAACAGAAAACGCTATCGCGCGGTCAACCTTAGTATTCCGTTTTGGCAAGGGCGCTAGTAACAACATGCAAAGAGATGCGGCAACCACGCCGCCAAACACTGAGGCATGGTCCATCGCGACTAAGCGGTTTACTTCAAGCTTAGGGTTGATGACGTAGGCCAAAACCAGAGAACAAGCAGAGAGTGTCACTACAAAGGCTACAGCCGCTCTTTTGCCAAGCTCCTTGCCCATCACGCCAAGTGTCGAAAGGTTCGTCGCAGGGCCAGCAACGAGAAACACCAAAGCGGAGGCAGACGAAAACCCCGCACTCACCATAGTCGCGGCAATGGGAACGGATGCCGTCGCGCACACGTAGACAGGAACAGAGACCAGTAGTGCTACGCCGGGATTGAGAAACTCGCCGGGAAGCCAATAGTGCTTTGTTAGTGTCAGTGTTACTCCTGAGATCAAAGCGCCCCCTAAAACCCACCAACGAATACTCCTTAGAATTTGAAAACCATGAAGTAGTATCGCGGTTCGCCCTTCGGTTTCGATGGTTTGCGACTTTTGAGTAACAGCATACGGGGCTACCGCAGCTACCACGAGCCCGGTGACCAGCCCTACTACTACGGCAATTCCCGCCTTTAGCCACGCGAACTTCCAACCAAGAAGTCCGGCAGTAACGAAAAATGAATCTACGCCTGTTTGCGGTGTGACTACAAGAAAGGTGGCCACGGCAGCAGCTGAAGCTCCTTGTCTCTTTAAGCCGACCGCCACTGGAATCACCCCACACGAACAAAGTGGCAACGGCAGTCCCACGAGTAACGCCCAGAAGACTCCTGTTGCCCCTTTCATCTTAGCGGTAATGTTGGCTGGGAGCACTGCCATGATTACTCCTGCCAGCAGTGCTCCGATGAAAAGCCACGGGGCCATCTCCACCATTACAAGCCAACTGGCATAAAGCATCTCCACGAGCACACTCTGACATTACCAGAAATCGTGGTAGCGTCCACGCTATGAGCAGACGTCTCGAAGGAAAGCACGCGTTGATCACAGGCGCTTCCAGCGGCATTGGCAAGTGCATTGCGAGCCAACTGGCCGAAATGGGCGCCAATGTGACGGTCGTAGCTCGGCGCAAGGACAGGCTGGAAAAACTAGCAGATGAGCTGAAAAGTAAACATCAGGTCGCGGCATCAGTTGTGGCGCAAGACCTGGCAGAGGACGATGCCGCTCAAAAGATTTGGGACCGCTGCCAGAGCCCATTGGACATCGTCGTGAATAATGCAGGGTTTGGAACACTGTCGCCATTTTCCTCCCAAAGTGAAGACGGAATCGCCGCTCTAATTGCAGTCAACATATCCGCGCTTACGGAGCTATCCCATCACTTTGTCACCGAGAGAATTCGACGAGGCGAAGGCGGCTACCTCTTGCAAGTTGCCTCAATCGCCGCATTTCAATCCAACCCCTACTTTGCGGTCTATGGTGCAGCCAAAGCGTACGTTTGCCGATTCTCTGAAGCGCTAGACTTTGAACTCAAAGGTACCGATATTTCCTCCACTTGTTTATGCCCTGGCGCCACCCGCACAGAGTTTGTCGAGCACGCTGGAGTTGACGTCTCCGCGGTACCAGCCATTGGAAGGGCCACCTTCATGTCCGCAGAGAAAACCGCGGCCATCGGCATCAAAGCGATGCTTAAACGCAAACGTTTGGTGGTCGCAGGAGCGCCCAACAAGTTCGCGGCCTTCGGCAATCGTTTTGTCCCTAGCACCATCACCACCGCCCTAGCCTCAAAAATGATGGGCGGAAGAAAAAATAATTCCAGCAAGCCTATCTGAGTTCAACACGGCAAGCATCGAGTTCATGAAGAAATGCCGCCAACTCTTTGGCGACATCAGGCGAATGAGCCAGTAAATCTTCCATCCCAGTAACCACCAATGTGTCTGGGATCTTCTCAGCAGGGTCGTAGAAGAAATGCTGCCCGAGCCCATTCCATGATATTTCGTACAACGAGGGAAGTTCGAGAGTTCGAATAAAAGATTCCACCAAATCAGCGACGCTACGACACTACGACCTCTACTTTACCCAGGCCACTGTTCCCGACGGCCCCCACCGGAGGATCATTTACCGCAATGTCCTGTAAAAAATTACAGTCCTGGTGCAAGCTAAATTTTACAGCCCTTCTTGTTTTCTGCCGCTTAGTTTGGTTTGCAGGCGACGCCGAGTCTGCGCCCTTGTCTTGGTGAACTACTTTTCTCGTGTCTGACAGTAATCTCGCTGTTCCTTTTCCGACAAACATCCTTAGTCATCATGCCCGAAAAAAAGCGTATCTACGCGTGCATCCGGGAGCTGCTGGTCACTCGCAAACCACGAGATCACGGCACCTCAGTCAGACTTCTACTCGATGGTAATGTCTGAAGTAAAAAGCTCTGGTGTCACAGTTACGCCGTTGGGGGCTTCAAAGTTTCCGCCGTGTCCGACGCAAATCCCATATCCATGAACCTCAGCAGGTTGTTTGAAGGCACAAGTCGCTTACAATGACGGGTTCCGTCCTCAGAGCAACCGAGGTTACAAGTCTCGGGTAGAGTCAGCTTCCCCTCGACGCAAACGTAGAAGTAATCACCGAGCTATCCGCGATATTCAGCCGAACCACCCTGCTCCTCCCCCAGGAGTACCTTCAGGTCACGAAGGACCACCGATTTCGTTCTGCGATGCCCCCCTCGTCCAGCCTGACACCCATCAGGTGGATTGGTACCAGAGTGGTCAAGGGTACCCTGGTTTCCCGGCCGGTCTGTGAGTTGGGCATCCACTGAAACTAGTCAGTGCCATAATCTACGAATCGGTTTGACTCACCACGGGCCTCGATCAGCTTCCGTAGGGGTAAGTGTCGCTATCTTCGCCGGGACATGCTTATTCACCTTTCCGTCAAGTCGCTTAATCTTCTGGTCCGATTCGTCAGCCACCATAATCTGTCGAGCATCATAGATTCCCAGGTTAGGAGTGACGGCAGTTATATTTCCGCCAAGCTGAACAATCAATTTTTCCCTCTCGACTGCGTCCATGTCCTTGTCCTCGTCCTCCAGAACCTCAAGGAAGACAATACCAAAATAATCACGGAAATTAATTAATTGGGATTTCCGTGAATTTCCGGCGTCATAAATTCGCGCGCGCGTTATACGGGGTCAAACGTTTCGGGAATCACCTCGCGCCTTTTTTGTTGCAGGGAGCTGTCCTTGGAACCTGTAATATTTTCGGGTTTTTGACTGATCTGCACGCCACTACACCAGGTCTAGCAGTACACAGCCTGAACGGTTTAGACTGATAGAGTGTCTAAACTCATGGCTGTAATTCTTCTTATCTGCTCTGCATGACAGCATCGGCGTTGATGGAGGCAACGGCAACAACAACGAAGGTAGCGGCATTGGCCTCGCTTACGCAACAGGAGAGAAGATGATGCTTACTTGTGATGTTGAGTTTCGAAGAATCGTCGAAGCACCCGATGGCTTCAGAAGCTGGGACCACTCCAACGTCTATGCGGAGTTGCCAAATCATGAGTCCATGAAATTCATTAAGAAGTGTTATCCTGCAGAGCCTATAGATTGCCCACAGGGCCACACTTGTTCAGGTGGGGAAATACATTCCAAGCCTCGCTGCGACACATCTTACGAACTCACGGTTGTTTTGAAGGAGTTCAATACGACTGCAATGCTGGTGAGCTGACCGTATCGACCTCTTGTGCATTTGGATGCGACACAGAACATTCCGAGTGCAGCGGAGCATTTTACTCTGGCGTTGGCGGTGCAGAGGCGCTTGGCCAGGTGGTTGACATCTCCGAGCCCGCAGTCGTGGACACTTTGATGGCGGTCATTTGGTTGGACTCTGGTGGTGAAGTTGAGTTTGACGACTCTGTGTCGATTGCAGGCGTCAACGGAGCAGTGCCAAAACTTGTTGTCCGCGTTAGCTCTTGGACGTCTGACGCCATACTTTTGGAAGGCTCGCCTGCGTTGGTCATAGTCTCAGAAAACGACATCGTCTTAAATGGTACCTTTGACGTTGGGACTTCGGGCCGTGCGAGTCAAAGTATTTGCGGTGACGCCTGGGGCGTCGCAGACGCAGGTGGAGGATTTGGAGGCGCTGGGGGACGCGGCAGGCAGTACATCGGTGAGCTGTAATGGAACGTCTGGCGTGGCAAGGATGTCGCCGCTCAGGGGTGGGTGTGGAAATCGCAGCGCTGGAGCGATTCACTTCGCGACCAGAGGCAACGTAGTAATCAACCGAGGCA
>JAHDIH010000012.1 GCA_020630875.1 Deltaproteobacteria bacterium
GTACCGATGTTTACGTGGGGTTTGTTTCTGACAAATTTCTCTTTTGACATTGCTCTTGTTTCCTATTTAAGAATCTCGTTAGTTATTTGCGAAGGTGTTTCTTGGTATCTACTAAATTGCATTGAAAAAGTGGCTCGTCCTCGTGTTCTTGACCGCAAATCAGTTGCGTACCCAAACATTGAGGAAAGAGGCACGAATCCGGCGATGACCTGTACCCCGGACTGAGCGGAAATACCAGAGATATTCCCTCTTCTTGCACTAAAATCCCCCATTACTTCGCCAACATACTCATCTGGACAGTAGATCGAGCACTGCATGATCGGCTCAAGTAACGCTGGCGAGGCTTCACGCAAGCACTCACGTAGGACCGAGGTCGCCACGCGCGCGAATGCGGCAGGACTAGAATCCTCTGGGTGAATATCAATCTGACTAACCTGAACCGCGAGATCCACGACCTCAAAGCCACTCAATGGACCATTATCCAAGGAGTTAGCTACCGAAAGCTCAATTGCCTCTCGAATCGGTCCCACTGCCACCTCATCGATGGATACCGTACGACCAGTACCGCGAGGCCTAGGCTCCACAGAAATCGCTAGTCCTGCATAACGCCCCTGAGAGTTGCCCCAAGTACCGATATCAAGGATTTTATGAGAATGACTCGCGCAAACGGTCTCTTTGTAGATGACTTGCGGGCGACCAGAGCGCAGGTGAACACCATGCTCCCGAGACAGTCTTTCTAGCGTCACCTCCAAATGAAGCTCTCCCATTCCAAACAGCAAGGTTTGTCCACCTTCGTAGGCAAGAGCGAGTGAAGGATCTTCCCGGACAACATATTTAAGCACTTCAGTAACTTGCTCTAGCTGCTCGACGCTCTTGGGCTCTACGGTCACTGCCACCACAGGCTCAGGCAGTACAAAGGACTCCATAGAAAACTGACCACCAGCGCTGAGAGTGTCTCCCATGGTCACCCCCACCCCTGGAAAGCGGACGGCACCAATATCTCCAGCAGTAAGCGTCTCAATTTCGTTGTATTGGTTCGCGTGCATGCGCCCCACTCCACCAATAGCAACCTTGGTGCCAACTCGATCCCAGAAAACCTCTGAGCCTTTTTTTAGGGCTCCTGAATAAACTCTTACAAAAGCGATAGAACCATCGATGGAGTTGTGCATCGTTTTGAACACAAGTCCTACGGTCTTCTCGGAATCGTCAGGTTTAACTTGTACATTCTCGTTGGCCGCCACATCTTTAACGGTAACTTCACCAATGTCTGCCGGTGATGGTAGGTAATCCACCACCGCGTTAAGAAGTAAGTCTACTCCTTTATTAAACTTGGAGGCACCCGCAACCACTGGCGTTGCAAGTCCCGCTAACGTCAAACGACGTATCGCTGCGGTTAAACGCGAGCGCACCTCGTCGATTGGCAGTTCGCCGCCAAAGTGCTCGTCAAGAAATGTTTCATCAAGTTCAGCAACGGCTTCGCATAAGCAATGAAACTCTTGCTTGGCTTTAGACTCGTAAGCGCTGCCATCGACGCTTTGGCTCCGGCCAGACTCGTCAAATTGAAAATAGGATCCTGTTACGATGTCTAAAAGACCTACAAATCCATCAGCGGTGAAAATCGGAGACTGAAGTACAATGGTGGAAGTTCCCAGTTTTTCCTCTAGTTCAACCACCGCACCGGAAAAGTCTGCCTGTGCCTTATCGCACTTATTGATAAAGGCGATTCTCGCAACCCCATGCTGATCGGCCTGCTTCCACACCGTTTCGGTTTGTGGCTCAACACCAGAAACTGCACATATTACAGCGATAGCTCCATCTAGAACTCTCAAGCAACGCTCTACTTCGATGGTAAAGTCAATGTGACCAGGAGTATCGATCAGGTTAATTTGGTGCTCTCGCCAATGCAACGTCGTTGCCGCCGATGTAATTGAGATACCTCGAGCCTGCTCCTCGGCCATCCAATCGGTTAATGCGGTACCATCTTCTACATTGCCGATTACCCGCGAGGCACCTGCGTCAAAGAGCACGCGCTCCGTGGTCGTAGTCTTCCCCGCGTCAATATGGGCCATGATGCCGATATTGCGAAGTGAATGTATGTTGGCCGGTGCGTGCATAATAATTGAGTGCAGGCGACCGGCCAAAAGGTAAGCTCAGTTGAGCTTACAAAGCGTCTGGTGGTTCAGCGAATGCCGCCTGCCGGACTACTGCTATGTTTTGATTAGGTTCTTGTTACCACCTGTAGTGTGCAAATGCTTTGTTTGCATCCGCCATTTTGTGAGTGTCTTCTCGTTTCTTAACTGCGGCACCACGATTTTGAGACGCATCAAGAAGTTCCATTGCGAGACGTTCGGTCATCGTACGCTCTGTCTTACGACCTCGGGCGTAGCTGATGACCCATCGCATTCCTAGTGCAAGCGAACGGTCGGGACGAACGTCAACAGGAACGGGGTACGTAGAACCACCTACGCGGCGAGACTTAACCTCCACGCGAGGTCGTACGTTTGACAGTGCTCGTTCCCAAACCTTGATCGGATCGTCTTTGGCTTTCTCTGACACGATGTCGAAAGCGCCGTAAACGATTTTTTCGGCAGTAGACTTTTTGCCGTCTTGCATAACGACATTAATAAATTTCGTGAGACGACGACGCGTCTCCATTGGAGCATCCGTGTACTTCGGATCCGGCAATACTTTTCTTTTTGGGACTTCACCTTTACGTGGCATAATTCTCTCCTAATTACTTTGGACGTTTCGTCCCGTATTTCGAACGACCTTGACGACGATTTGCTACGCCGGTGGTGTCCAAAGTTCCTCTAACAACATGATAGCGAACGCCCGGAAGATCTTTTACCCGACCGCCTCGTATCAACACCACACTATGCTCTTGTAAGTTGTGACCTTCGCCACCGATGTACGACGTAACTTCCATGCCATTCGTCAAACGAACACGAGCAACTTTACGAAGCGCAGAGTTCGGTTTCTTTGGCGTAGAAGTATACACGCGAACGCATACTCCCCGCTTTTGCGGACAGTTCTTTAGCGCGGGGGCAGTCCCCTTTTTCTTGACCTTTTTTCGGCCCTTACGGATCAATTGATTAATCGTTGGCATAGGAGGCGCCATATTACGTAAGAAAGTCCGGAAAGCAACTCAAATCCACGACATTCCACAGGAATTCGATTCACTGCGCAGATAGAGCCTCTTGTTGTAGGTGAACCAGTGCATTTTCGTATTCCAAAGCTGAGTTGAGCCCAACCCCAATCAGCGACGCCACGCCAAGTGCGATATCCCGTAAACCATCGTTGTTAAAGTCCCCGACTGCTAAATGACCAGCTCCCACGACAGGGGTGTCGAATAGAAGCGCCCTTCGCTTAATCTCGTTTCCTTCGAAAATTAGCATTTCAACCGAGGAGCGACTGCCGTCGGCATGATTAACTCGAGTGATGATATCCGGGGTTCCATCGTAGTCAAAGTCTCCTCCCCACAACCCTCTTGGAGGGCCGGAGGAGCGATAAGAAATCCCCGTTGAAGAAAGAGCTCCCCCCTCATTTATATAAACACGAATCTCTTGTCCTATTGCAACAACCAAGTCATCCAACTCGTCGTGATTGAAGTCGAAAAGCACGGCATCGCTAACTAGCCAGTTCGTAGAGTCACCAGCGAATAAATCGATGGAGATTGGCATAGGATCAAAAAAGTTATTCGTTGCGGTGTTCGCTAAAGAGATGGCAATCGTGTCACTCTCTAGACCGCAATCCAGCTGGTAAGGCACAAGCATTACGTCGTCGGCATCGTCGCCGTTTAAGTTTCCCGTGATTATTTGATTGCACGTTCCAACCTTGTTGCCAGTAGCTTTAGTTTCAATAGTATCTCGGTTGCTCAATGGACTCAGCCCTCCTCTATCGTCGGTGCCTTTCCAGAGATCTAAGCGAGCAAGAGATCTATTGTCTGTCTGAACTTGCCCTTCATCTGTAAAAGTCGCGGTATCAGTAAAAGAAGTAGAGGTAAAACGGCCTCCAGTAACGCCGAGAACGCGAGCACTATCAGGGAGAGGAACTCTAAAGGAAGACATCATAGTTCTAGAAGTCGCCCCGGTTAGGCCGTAAGCGATTTTCTCAGTCGCGCTGAAGCGAGATAATACTACTAAGTCGTCAACAGCATCCTTAGGGCTATCCAGACTTGCTTGTCTAAATGCAACCACCTCTCTGGCTTTAGCCACGGACACCGGATCGGAGACTGGAGCACCTTGTGTTGTACCGCCGTACGCAACCCACACCTCATTCAACTCCCCTTGCGCAGTGAGAAAAGATATATCAGAGTTAAAGTCTCCATCGAAGTCTGCAATCTGGAATCTACTTACAACTTCTTGAGTGTCGATATGAAACTTATTAAACAGCGTACCATTTCGCATAAAAACTGCTACGTCTGAATTTTCAAGAGCTGCCACGATATCTTCTAAACCATCGCCATTGACATCAGCAATTGTTGCATGAGTATAGGCCTTTCCGTTGTTTTCGAAGATTGGAGTAAGTGAAGCATCAAAATCATTCACTAACATGTCATTGTTTTTGACACTAAAAAGTCCTCGAGGGGTAACAACGAATGAGCTTGTGGAATCAAAAGCTCCTGCTGCTAGCACCTTATTCACGGATTGCCCTCTCAAGTTCAATTGCCCGGCTCGTATTTGGCCGCCAGCACCTGCAGTAAAGCCTACTTTTCGAGAGTTCCAGTCGTCGTAACGAGCCAGTTGTACGAAGAGTACCGGCTCTCTCTCGATATTCATTCCAGTATGAAGCCCAAGGAAAGCAACCAGGCTATCTCCGACAATTCCATACTGAGAAGAAGCTACTTGCCACACGCTACTATTCTGCAAATCGAAGCTTGGCTGGCCTGAAGTCCCGTTAAGCCTAACGCCTTCCACAAACGCTCCGCCCTCTTTAATGAGCAACAGCTGCTCCTGTGCGGAGTCCTGGTACAGGTACGGCAAAGTAACTGACTCTACGCCCCAAGCGCTTGTTTTGCTCGCGGTCTCGGGGCTTTCAAAGATGGTTTCCTTTAACTCTCCTGTTTGCGAAATTTTCAAGTGAGCTTTGGTAGAATTTGGCACATCGACAATCTCTAACAAAGCTGTAGAGCGGCGACCAACACCTTGATAGTCAACTATTTTCATTGCGTGGCCGTTAGAACCGAGCTTGCTCATCTGATACAAGACAGGCGTCACTACGTTTTCTTTGTCACCAGCCACAGCTCCAATGCCGTCACGCAAAGGAAATACCACATCAAGAAGTTTGGCCTCGTCGGCAGCTTGGTTGCTAAGGTTCCCAAACCACGCATGCCCTGTAATTTCAGGTGTTCCCACGCGTCCCGTGGTGGTCAACAACTCGCTAAACTGAGGGTTTCCCCCTAGCACGGTGACAACGCCCACAGCGCCAACTCCGACTAAGTCATCGTAACCGTCACCGTTGAGGTTTCCCGCAGCGAATTCACTGACATTAAGAGCCACTACCGCACTTGGTTCTGGTCTTTCACCTTCTTTGCTAAAGGTGTTGCTTGCTTTCCTGCAAATATCGTCACCACCACAAACGTAGTTTCCCTCTTTGGGGCAGCCATCTTGATCGCTATCACCATCATCGGCTGAAAGGCCATCGTTTGCACATAAGAAGCGGCACTGTCCCACTCCCCCAGGTTGCCCGCAATCTGCGGAAGGAGAGTCGCAGTCCTCGCCGGCTTCCACAACAAAGTTGCCACATTCGCTTCTTGAGATCTCATCAAGAGAGCAGGCTCCGTGGAGTGCCAACAACATCAGCATTATAGTTTTCATAGCGAACCTCCAAACGACATTCCCAACGCTCCATCGCTGCCGACCACAGGAGAGAACCCTCCTAGTGAATCAGGCCGTTTTGTCGTTTCGCTAATCGCAAGCACCACCCCAACACTCAACAGCGCGACGCCCCCCGTTGCAACCCAAAGTCCGGTATTCCTCCGACTCAAAAACTTAGAGCGATGCCCATCGTAAGCCCGCAACTCCGCCGCGGAAATGGAAGAAGTAAGTCGTTTATCATCAATCTCTTTGGCTTTTTGATATTGCAAAAAACTAGCACCACCATAGATGCCCGCTCCTATCAGAGCTACGCTTCCCGCTCCCATGAGCCAGTAAGAAGTCTTGCGCTGACCTGTTAATGGCTGCTTCGCTCTAAGCGTTACGTTGCCACCTTTTTCTAACCTCATAGAGCTAGTCCAGGCCTCTCGTCCCTTTTTAACCACAGTAAATTGCCTTGGCCCAGGGAGTACCTTGAATTTACCATTACTGGTCTTTACCCGTTGTCCATCCGCAAAAATTGCAGAACCGCCGGCGGCCTGCAGCTGAATTTCCGCCGGTATCGGTTTTAGTTCAACTTCAACTGGAATGATCCGCCCTTTGACCGCAACGCGCTCAAACCATTGAGGCACGTACCCGGGAGCGGAAACATGGATATGGTGTTTGCCGGCGGAAATTTCCGGGGCCGATGGCACCTTTTGCTTTGCGCCTCCGTCTATCGACACAACTGCTCCTTCAATTAGATTGGGAGTGGTGGAAACAAGAAACTGTGTTTTGGCTTTCTTAGGGGCCACTTTTTTCGCGCTGACGTTCACAAGCAGCGGTTCGAGTTGACCGATATAGTCTACGGACTCCCCTTTTCGCTTGCCGTCTTTATTGGTTCGTAAATACTCACGGTATCGCTGTACGGCGCGTCTTGCCCGGCTAAGGTCGCCATCCAGCACATATTGTTTTCTGTGAGATTGAGCAATCGCAAAAGAAAGCTCTGGAACCGGGTACGCGACATAGGCCTGCTCAAATGCTTCGGCGGCGTCTCCATAAAGCCCGGCTTCGAAAGCTTGCTCCCCGGCACGAAATAAAGTTTTAGCTTGTTCAATACTCGGATTTGACTGAGCAAAAGTAGAAGTTGCCAGCAATACAATCAAAAAGACAAGACGCAGCATTAATGGAGTGTAGCATCGGGCGAAAACCAAATGCCCTTCTTGGCCTAGCAAAATCTACTCAAAAATACTTGGACGATCCAATTCGGAACTATTTTCCTTCTTAGAACTCTTATTGTTCCCGCCCCGTCTCTCCAACGCGACTTTAAACGTCCTTTTCTTATTTGGAATGAGTCGAATCCTCTTTGTTCTGAACTTACCTTTCCTCACTCGAATCGGCACCGCCTTATCACTGTAGGGAACGGAAAATTGCGCCCGCGGTAGTTGCCCTACAACGTCACCTTTATAAAACACCTTTGCGCCTGCAGGAGAACCGGCGACTGTCACCAACACGTTTCGGTCAGCTGGCTTTAACGACGACTTTTCTAAAGACTTCTTAGACGAGGTTTTCTTTGAAGACCTCTTGGACGACGACTTTTTGCTGGGCTTACGAGACGAAATACTCACCGAAGTAGCCTCCTCCGCTTGAGACGAAACCGGGACGGAAGCAACAGCCTGGCTAGTCGGCAAAGGCGAAGTAGAGCTGGCGACCGCCAACGAGCTTTCCGGCGACACCGTTGGCGCTTGAGCTGTCGTCGAGTTCTTCGATGAACTC
Source organism: Deltaproteobacteria bacterium (assembly GCA_020630875.1). Lineage (GTDB taxonomy): Bacteria > Myxococcota_A > Polyangia > Haliangiales > Haliangiaceae > JAHDIH01. The sequence goes on from JAHDIH010000012.1 coordinate 7,569, forward strand.
AATGCGAAAAACGCTGTCACCGCGGCGCCAATCAGCACCAAAGGCACCACAACCAAGGGCCACTTTTTCCGCGCAGTCTGACTTTCCAAGGCTGTTTCATGCACCGGCATCGCTGGCATGTCTGAAGCCAAAGTCTTTGCCAGCCCGATGCGCTCTTGACCACCGATGTATGTATTCACCCCCTCAAACGACTCAGAGAGTTTTTGAAACGCCTCGGTACACGTCTGCGGGCGTTCGTTCGGATCTTTAGCCATCATCTCGAGTACGCATGCGTTCACATCGCTGTTCAACAACTGATTAAATTCTTGAACGGGCGGCGGTTGCTCATTGATTTGTTTCATCAATATTTCAAGGTAGTCTTCGCCGTCAAACGGAACGCGCCCGGTTAACATTTCAAACGTCATTACCCCTAACGCATAAATATCTGTCCGGCGATCAACGTCACGCCCCCTGCACTGCTCGGGCGACATATAATACGGGGTCCCCATAGGTGCTCCAGTCTGGGTCTTGTAGCTAACCTCGGTATCACCAAGAAGCTTAGCGATTCCGAAGTCTAATAGTTTGGCGACAAGTTTACCGTCAGGACCTCGCCGCACAAAAACATTCTCGGGTTTGAGATCGCGATGAGCAATCCCTGCCTGATGGGCGCTATCAAGTGCAGCAGTAACACCTTGAAGGACCGACAAAACATCATGCTTGCCCAACATTCCTTTATTGGCAATGAGAACGTCCAGCGGCTCTCCGACCAAGTGTTCCATTACGTAGTAACTACGTCCATCGGGAAGTTCACCAAAGGCAAAAATATCGACAATAAACGGACTTTCGATCTGATTGACTGCTCTTGCTTCAGACTTAAATCGAGCGACCATGTCAGGCTGCGAAGAGTATTGGTGGCTTAGAATCTTTACGGCTACGCGCTTACCAATCACGGGATGTTCCGCTGACAAAACAACCCCAAAGCCTCCCTCTCCCAAGTGTCCTGTAACCTTGTAGTCTCCTATCATGGTTCCGGGAGCGATATTCTCTGCCGCGCTCACCATACGATCTTGAAGCCTATGGCCAGATTCGTCAAACTAACCACATACAAAAAGAGAGCCGCATTAGCGACTCTCTTTGATTCTGGATAGTTTTTGCCTAAATTATCGATGAACCGGAACTCGGTGCTGTCTCCGGTGTTGGTAAAACAAGACCACCAACCACAGGTTGTGGCGTAGCAGTTTCAGCCGCCGCCGGTGGAGCATGAACCTCATCGTGCACTTCTACCGTTAGGTTTTTGTAAGCTCCCAGTCCCGTACCCGCCGGAATCAAGCGTCCCATAAGCACGTTTTCTTTGAGCCCGCGGAGGTAATCAACTTGGCCATGAATTGCGGCGCGAGTTAGTACCTTTGTAGTCTCTTGGAAAGAGGAAGCCGACAAGAATGAATCAGTAGAAAGCGATGCTTTTGTAATTCCGAGAAGAAGCGGATCACCTTTGGCCGGTTGGCCTCCCGCGGCGATAACTCGCTCGTTTTCTTCTTGGAACTTTTGCTTTTCTACATGCTCTTCAAGCAAGAAGCTTGTATCTCCCGGATCTGTGACAGACACGCGACGGAGCATTTGCCGAACGACAACCTCAATGTGCTTATCGTTAATCGGTACCCCTTGAAGACGGTAAACTTCTTGAATTTCATCTACGAGGTACTTGGCAAGCGCTGCTTCACCCAACACTTTGAGAATGTCATGTGGGTTTGCTGGCCCGTCAATTAGCGGCTCACCAGCGCGAACCCTGTCGCCCTCACGAACCGAAAGATGGCGTCCTTTAGCAATTAGATATTCTCGAGCTTCGCCAACATCAGGAACTACAATGACTTTGCGTTTTCCCTTGGTATCTTTACCAAACTGTACGGTTCCATCAATTTCGGAAACGATAGCGTGATCTTTAGTAGGCTTACGAGCTTCGAACAGCTCAGCAACACGAGGCAAACCACCAGTAATGTCTTTTGTCTTAGTAGTTTCTCGTCCCATTTTGGCAAGAACGTCGCCAGCTTCCATTCGGTCGCCGTCGTTGACGTAGATATTGGCTCCCACTGGCAAGAAATACCGAGCGTTCAGACTTCCGTAAGGAAGCGGCACCGGATTACCAGCATCATCTACAATTTCGATTCGTGGACGAGCGTCAGGATCTTTGGACTCAATAATGGTTTTCCTAGAAAGCCCAGTCGTGTCATCGAGCCTGTCTTCCATTGTCACTTGTTCTTCGATGTCGGCATAGCGAACGATACCTGACACTTCCGTCAAGATTGGAAGTGAGAACGGATCCCACTCACTTAGCAGTGCTCCGGCAGGAACTTCTGTCCCCTCATTCTTTAACAGTTTGGCACCGTATTGAAGTCCGTAACGCTCACGCTCACGACCTAGTTCATCGAGAACGCTAAGCTCACCTTGACGGTTCATTACAACCCAATGGTCCTCTTTCGGAACCAATTGTACGTTGGTTAGACGAATTTTTCCGCCGTGCCTCGTTTCAAGAGAGGATTGCTCAGTTCGAACCTGGCCAACACCACCGATGTGGAACGTACGCATGGTAAGCTGAGTTCCGGGCTCCCCAATCGATTGCGCCGCAATAACACCGACAGCTTCACCGATCGTGGCTAGATGACCACGAGCAAGGTCGCGACCGTAGCAACGAACGCAGACGCCACGCCGTGTTTGACAACTAAGTACGGAGCGAATTTTCACACGATCGATACCAGAGTGATCGATTTTCTCGACCTTCTCTTCGTTGATTTCGTCGTTGGCTTGCACTAGTACGTCCCCGCTGAACGGATCAACAATGTCTTCAAGCGCAGTTCGCCCAAGAATTCTCGTACCAAGTCGTTCGATGATTTCTCCACCTTCGATAAGTGGGGTAACTTCAACGCCCTCCAGTGTTCCGCAATCTTGCTCGGCAATAATCGTCTCTTGCGAAACGTCAACCAAACGGCGGGTAAGGTACCCAGAGTTCGCGGTCTTGAGCGCCGTGTCAGCCAAACCTTTACGAGCACCATGAGTGGACGTAAAATATTCGAGAACACTCAGCCCCTCACGGAAGTTGGTAGTAATCGGAGTTTCGATAATTTCACCAGACGGCTTAGCCATCAAACCACGCATTCCCGCGAGTTGACGCATTTGCTGTTGGGAACCACGAGCCCCAGAGTCGGCCATGATGTAAATCGAGTTGAACGAAGCACCGCTGACCGTCTCACCAGTCTTGGGATTCTTGAAATCTTCTTTGCCGATGGTGCCCATCATCTCTTTCGCAATTGCTTCAGCCACTTGCGCCCAGATATCGACAACCTTGTTGTAGCGTTCGCCGTCGGTAATCAACCCTTCGGTGTACTGTTCTTCGATTTCACCAACTTCCTTTTTCGCCTTCGCCAAAAGCGGCTCTTTGGCGTCAGGAATGGTCATGTCGTCGATGCATACTGAGATGCCAGCCCGAGTCGACTGCGCATACCCCATCGTTCGAAGCGCATCAGCAAGAAGCACGGTATCTTTCTGACCGCATGTTCGATAAGCAACATCGATAAGTTCTGCCAGCTGCTTCTTACCCATCACCTGGTTAACGGATGCAAACGGAATGCTGTCTGGACATTTTTCGTACAACAGCACACGACCGACTGTCGTCTCCCAGATTTTCCCTTCCACTCGAGCCCGAATTGGTGCTTGCAGCTCCACTTCGCCGTGGTCAAAGGCTTGCCTTACTTCCGCAACGCCTGAGTAAACTCCCACCAGCGCTTCGCCTGGCTTATTCTCAACGTACTCGCCTTTTGCGAATAGCTTTGGACGAGTCATGTGATAGAGGCCCAAAACAATATCCTGAGACGGAACGATAATTGGTTTACCGTGGGCAGGAGATAAAATGTTGTTGGTACTCATCATGAGCACGCGAGCTTCCATTTGGGCTTCGGTAGAAAGCGGCACGTGTACCGCCATCTGATCGCCATCAAAGTCAGCATTGAAAGCAGCACATACAAGCGGATGAAGTTGGATCGCTTTACCTTCAGTCAACACAGGCTCAAAAGCTTGGATTCCCAACCTATGAAGCGTCGGTGCGCGGTTCAACATGACAGGGTGCTCGTTGATGACCTCTTCGAGAATGTCCCAAACTTCGGGACGCTCTTTCTCAACCAATTTCTTCGCGCTCTTGATGGTAGTCACCAAACCACGCTCTTCAAGCTTGGCATAAATGAAAGGCGTGAATAACTCGAGCGCCATCTTCTTCGGCAGACCGCATTGATGAAGTTTAAGTTCAGGACCAATAACAATCACGGAACGACCAGAGTAGTCGACACGTTTCCCCAGCAAGTTCTGTCGGAAACGCCCCTGCTTGCCTTTCAGCATGTCAGACAGTGACTTCAACGGTCTTTTGTTAGGCCCGGTAATGGTCTTACCCCGACGTCCATTATCGAACAGTGCGTCTACCGCTTCTTGCAGCATGCGCTTCTCGTTACGAATGATAATTTCAGGAGCGGACAGCTCGAGCAATCGTTTAAGACGATTGTTACGGTTGATCACGCGACGATACAGATCATTGAGATCGGAGGTCGCAAAACGTCCCCCATCCAGAGGCACAAGAGGACGCAAATCCGGCGGAATTACCGGAACGACTTCAAGCATCATCCACTCGGGTTTGTTCTCAGAGTTTCTAAAAGCTTCTACAACTCTAAGACGCTTCGCGATTTTCTTACGCTTGGCTTCAGAGGTTGCCGCTTTCATCTCGATACGCAACGTTTCCGAAAGAGCCGGGATGTCCAACTGCTTAAGGAGTTTGAGCACGGCATCGGCGCCCATCCCCACTTCGATGCATCCGTCACCTTGCTCATCAAGAAGTTCGTAGTATTTCTCTTCCGTCAGAGTAGACGCTCTATCGAGGCCGGTATCTCGCGGATCTATTACTACCCAACTTTCGCAATACAGAACTTTTTCAAGTTCCTTAAGCGGAATGTCCAGTAGGTTACCGATTCGGCTCGGAAGCGATTTCAAAAACCAAATATGAGCTACAGGCGTCGCTAAGTCGATGTGAGCCATGCGCTCTCTACGAACTTTAGATTCACGAACCTCTACGCCGCACTTCTCGCAAACCACGTTGCGATGTTTCATACGCTTGTACTTGCCGCAAAGGCATTCGTAATCTTTTACCGGCCCAAAAATGCGAGCGCAGAACAATCCATCACGCTCAGGCTTGAACGTACGATAGTTAATAGTTTCTGGTTTCTTTACTTCACCGCTCGACCAGTCGCGGATCTTCTCCGGCGACGCGAGCATGATCTGGATCGCGCTGAACGATTTTGGATCTTTCGGTTTTTCGTAAAAATTGAATAAGTCTTTAACTGCCATCTTTTGTTACCTCCAGTATCCGCGCGATTAAACGCTACCCACTTTTTTAGCTACTTCACGAGCAAGCGCTGCAAGACCTGCAGGCACTGCCGGACCAGCTGCTTCCGGACGTGATGAAACACCAGCGTCTTCAATAAGCCTTACGTCCAGACACAAACTCTTAAGTTCGCGAATCAAAACATTGAACGACTCGGGAATTCCTGCTTCCAGGATGTGCTCGCCCTTGACAATCGACTCGTACATACGAGTACGACCAGAAACGTCGTCAGACTTAACGGTCAGGAATTCTTGCAGAGCGTACGCGGCGCCATAGGCTTCCATCGCCCAAACTTCCATCTCTCCAAGTCTCTGGCCACCAAACTGCGCCTTACCTCCGAGCGGCTGCTGAGTAACCAAAGAGTACGGTCCAATGCTCCTCGCGTGAATCTTGTCATCCACCAAGTGATGAAGTTTAAGCATGTACATCACGCCAACCGTCACAGGGTTTTCGAATCGCTCTCCAGTCGTTCCGTCGATTAGATAGGACTGCCCTGTAGAGGCAATTCCTGCCATCTTCAGCGCTTCCTTAATCTCGGATTCTTGCGCTCCGTCAAAAACAGGAGTAGCGAAGTGAACGCCTTTTCGTAGTTTTTGAGCAAACCTAAGCACGCCATCACGGTCAAGACTGTCTAGCAGCTTGATGGATTCCGGCTGAGGGTAGAGTTTCTTCATTTTGTCGCGAAGGACGTCGGTCGACCACTCCGTCTCAAGGTAGTCGTCGATTTGGTCACCGATAGAGCGAGCTGCAGCACCAAGGTGCGTTTCAAGAATCTGCCCTACGTTCATACGAGAGGGAACCCCAAGAGGGTTCAACACGATGTCTACAGGACGTCCGTTTTCAAGGTATGGCATGTCTTCCTCAGGAAGAATCCGAGACACCACCCCTTTGTTTCCGTGGCGACCAGCCATTTTGTCGCCGACAGAAAGTCGACGTTTAATGGCGAGGTATACTTTCACGAACTTGATAACGCCCGGAGGCAACTCGTCGCCTCGGGTAATCTTGTCGATCTTCTCCTCGTAGCGTGTTTCGATATCATGAACATCTTCTTCACGCTGCGCAGCAATGGACTCGAGCCTTTCTGAGGTTGCGCTGTCGCCCTCTAGCTTGATGTGCCCCCAATACTTTTTAGGAATGTTTGCAAGAGCGGCGGCGTCAATCTTCACGCCTTTAGCGATTAGCTCTTGCCCTTTATCGTCGACTAAGCGTGCGCCTGTAGTCTTTCCTTTTACAAGCTCACCCATTTTGTCGAAGTAAGAGTTCGAAACAATCTTGATTTCGTCACGCTTGTTAATGAGAAGCACTTGCTTCTCAGCGTCTTCAATCGCCATAGTTCGCTCGTCTTTTTCGGTGCCGCGACGCGCGAATACACGAGCGTTTATCACAACACCAGTCACACCGGGAGAGACCCGCAAGGAGGTGTCACGAACGTCTCCTGCTTTCTCTCCAAAGATCGCTCTGAGAAGTTTCTCTTCGGGGGAAAGCTGAGTTTCACCTTTTGGAGTAATCTTCCCGACTAAAATATCGCCAGGCTTGATTTCAGCACCAACGCGAATAATGCCAGCCTCATCGAGATCCTTCAGCGCTTCCTCTCCAACGTTTGGAATGTCACGAGTAATCTCTTCTTTTCCAAGTTTCGTATCGCGAGCGATGCACTCGAATTCCTCAATATGCACAGAGGTGAATACGTCGTCTTTCACCATCCGCTCGGAAACGAGAATCGAATCCTCGTAGTTGTAGCCGCCCCAAGGCATAAACGCCACCACTGCATTTTGTCCCAATGCCAACTCGCCACACTCGGTCGCTGGCCCATCGCCAATCACGTCGCCTTTTTTGACTACGTCGCCAACTGCCACAATCGGCTTTTGGTTCATGCAGGTGTTTTGGTTGGAGCGTTGGAACTTCACTAGGTTGTAGATGTCTGGCTTAGCAGCTAATGACTTGTCACTACCCTCGTAGGACTTCACAACGATTCTTCCGCCTTCCACAGATTCAACGACACCGTCGCGCTTTGCTACCACTGTGACACCGGAGTCACGAGCAACGATGTATTCCATCCCCGTCCCGACCAATGGTGCAGCAGTCCGAACCAACGGTACTGCTTGACGTTGCATGTTCGATCCCATGAGTGCGCGGTTCGCATCATCATGCTCAAGGAACGGAATCAATGAAGCCGCAACGGACACAAGCTGGTTCGGTGACACGTCCATTAGCGTGACGTCGTCAGGGCGCGAGTTTCCTACTTCCCCTGCAATCCGACAAGACACCAAGTCGTCAAGGTATTTGCCCTTCTCATCGGTAGAAGCGTTCGCCTGAGCGATCGTTTGCCCTTCTTCCTGAAGCGCGGAGTAAAACTTGACGTCTTTAGAAACCGAACCGTCTTTGACGGACCGATAAGGAGTCTCGATAAACCCGTACTGGTTGACCTGCGCAAATGTGGCAAGGGACGCAATCAGACCAATGTTTGGTCCCTCAGGAGTCTCAATCGGACATACACGGCCGTAATGCGTCGGATGGACGTCTCGAACCTCAAAGCCTGCTCTTTCGCGAGTCAAACCACCAGGTCCTAGCGCAGAGAGACGACGTTTGTGCGTCACCTCGGAGAGTGGGTTGGTTTGGTCCATGAACTGCGAAAGCTGCGACGAGCCAAAGTATTCTTTGACCACCGCAGAAACAGGTTTCGCGTTAATCAGCTCGTGAGGCATGAGTGTTTCAATCTCTTGAGACATACTCATTTTCTCTTTGACCGTACGTTCCATACGAACCAACCCAACTCGGTATTGGTTTTCCATGAGCTCACCAACCGCACGCACGCGACGGTTTCCAAGATGGTCGATATCGTCAGTGTGGCCGCGTCCGTCACGGAGACCCACCAAGTATTTTACCGTCTCAAGAATGTCTTTCTTGGATAGAACGGGTTGATCCAAGGGTTCGTCCAGTTTGAATTTGTAGTTAAGCTTGAGGCGTCCCACTTTAGAGAGGTCGTAGCGCTCTGGCTTGAAGAACAAGTTGTCAAACAGCGTTTGTGCCGCTTCTGGTTGTGGCGGATCGCCAGGACGCATACGCCGATAAATTTCAACCTTAGCATCGGCTGGACCTTGCATCTTGTCTGCGAGCAGTGTGTTTCGCAGGTAGGAACCAACGTTAAGCCCATCGATGTAGAGCACACTGATGGAAGAGACGTCTGCCGCGCGCAACTCGTCCAGTTTCTCTTGCGTAAGTGTTTCGTTACACTGAAGCAGCACTTCCCCGGTACTTTCGTCGATGAGGTCAGTTGCCGAGACTTTGCCGAGTAGCTCTTCAATATCACAAGGGAAGCGCTTAAGATTCGACTCTTTCAACTTGCGAACTCTTGAAGCAGTGAACTTTCCGTTCTTACGGATGATTAGCTCGCGAGTCTCCGGGTGGCGAATGTCGCGAGTCGCCCGCTGGTCTTTGAGCAAATCAAAGTTAATTTCTCGAGAGTATTTCTTGGCACCTTCGAAGTGAATCGTCTCAGTGTCATAGAAGTAATTTAGAATCTCTTCAGTCGACATATCCAAGGCACGAAGCAGTACGGAAGCGTGAAGCTTCCTACGCCTATCGATACGAACGTAGAGGATGTCTTTATGGTCGAACTCGAAATCCAGCCATGAGCCACGGTAAGGAATGATGCGAGCTGAAAACAGTTTTTTACCGCTAGAGTGGGTTTTTCCTTTGTCGTGGTCAAAGAACACACCAGGCGAACGATGCAGCTGAGATACTATTACGCGTTCCGTACCGTTCACGATGAACGTACCAGATGCCGTCATCAGTGGAATCTCACCGAAGTAGACAACTTCTTCTTTCACATCACGAATGGTAGGAGTGCCCGACTCCTCGTTGTTATCCCAAATCACCAGACGGATAAGCACTTCCATCGGGGCTTGGAATGTCATGCCCCTGGCGCGACACTCTTCTTCATCATATTTAGGTTTTCGTAAGTTGTACGAAACAAACTCGAGCGACGACGTTTCCGAAAAGTCTTTGATTGGAAACACGCTCTTGAAAACGCCTTGAAGACCGATTTCTTCTCTGTCTTCTGGTTTAAGACCTAGTTGCAAGAATTGGTCGTAAGATCGCTTTTGGATATCAATGAGATTAGGAATCTCAATGACCTTCTTCAACTTTGCGAAACTTTTGCGAATCCGGAAATTGTCCTGAATTGCTGAGCTCATATTTTATCTATCCCGGTGATGAGTAAGCGGCAGCCGCATGCAAGCAGCGAGCCAGAGGCGCTGGGTTAACACCAAACGCCAGAAAGATCGAGTAATTACGCGAAGAAACAAGCACAGAAACCCTGATCACGAAACAACGGATCGTCTCGTGTCAGGGAATGCGCTAAGTAATTAAAATTACTTAATTTCGACTTCAGCGCCGGCTTCTTTAAGCGCTTTGGCTACTTCTTCGGCTTCATCCTTGGAAACACCTTCTTTGATGTCCTTAGGAGCGCCTTCTACCATGTCTTTGGCGTCTTTGAGGCCAAGTCCTGTGATAGTACGTACAGCTTTAATCACCTGGATCTTTGATGAGCCGGCGGCTTTGAGCACAACAGTGAATTCAGTTTTCTCTTCTGCGGCTTCACCACCACCACCTGCTGCTGGTGCTGCTGCGGCTGCGACAGGTGCAGCTTTTACGCCCCACTTCTCTTCGAGAGTCTCGGTCAATTTGACGAGATCCATCACAGTTAGGTTGCTAAGGTAATCGATTACTTGTTCTTGGTTTACATCTGACATTTTCTTTTCTCCTTTGATCGAAATGATTTGTGTTTAGTTCGTTACGAAAGCGATCGCTTTCGGGCGTCCAGTAGGTACATAAAGTTTTGTGGTCCAGCAATTGTCTGTCTTACAAAGTCTTGAGGTGCTGCAATGAAAGTCATTAGCAAGGTAGCGCGCAGGTCGTCTTTACCTGGCATCTTCGATAAAGCAGTGACCCCCGCCGCATCGAGAACTTCTCCTTCAAAGAATCCGCCCTTGATCTCGAACTCTTTTTCAGCCTTCGCGTACTTGCATGCGATCTTAGCCGCAGCGGATGGCGACTCCTTCGACCACATGAAAACGTTCGGCCCAGTAAGGATCGATGACATTGGTTCTACATCCGATCCTTGAATTGCGACTTTGACCAACGTGTTCTTAACCACTCGGTATCCACAGCCAGCTGCACGAAACTCATCGCGCATGGCGGTTACCGTAGGTACGTCAAGACCGCGATAGTCAGCGACAATAATGCTCATTACATCTGAGAACGTTTCTTTGATCTCGCCGATTACTTCTTGTTTTTGTTGTCTATCCATTGTTTCTCCAAATTAAAAGCGTCCACCATATTTGGTAGACGCTCGTTGCAACAACTTCAAAGTCGTTTAGGGCTATCTACCTCCGCGGGACTTACCTGCCCACTTCTACGGTATCTGCTGTGTTTTGTTACGGGGCTGCTTTAAAACTCCCTGGGTCTACTTTAATTCCTGGTCCGTGAGTTGTCGAGATTGTCACCGACTTCACGTACGTTCCTTTTGCCGAAGCTGGCTTGAGCTTGATTAGAAGCTCTATTAGTGCGTTGAGGTTTTCGGCTAACTTGTCGCCTTCGAAGGACGCACGACCGATAGGAGCATGGATTACTCCTGCTTTCTCTACTCTAAATTCAACTCGGCCAGCTTTAAGCTCTTTCACCGTCTTGGCTACATCATTGGTTACCGTGCCGACTTTTGGGTTCGGCATTAAACCACGTGGTCCCAAAATTCGACCGATGCGCCCGACAACACCCATCATATCCGGGGTCGCCACTAAGGAGTCGAACTCGAACCAGTTCTCATCTTTAATTTTATTCGTGTATTCGTCACCACCAGCGAAGTCAGCGCCAGCATCTAGTGCCTCCTGCGCTTTATCCGGTTTCGCGATTACCAACACTCTTTTTGTTTTGCCGGTACCGTTCGGCATCACCACAGCGCCGCGTATCATTTGATCGGCGTGTTTGGGCTCCACACCCAAGCGAACGGCAACGTCGACGCTTTCGTCGGACTTGCTTGAAATCTTTGTTTTTGCGATTAATGCACAAGCCTCTGAGGGGTTGTACTTTTTATCTCGGTCGTAACCTTCGATTGCTTTTTTGTATTTTTTTCCAGCCATTTTCTTTTTCTCCCTACTTGGTAAGCGTCGCGGCATCACGACTCCCAAGTAAATGTTGAATCGTTAGTCAGAAACCTCAAGTCCCATCGAGCGAGCGGTGCCAGCGATTGACCGCATGGCGTTTTCAACGTTCGTCGTGTTCAAGTCTTCTAGTTTCAACTCTGCAATTTCTTTGATTTGTGCCGAAGTCACTTTGCCAACCTTATTCTTGTTCGGCTCTCCAGAACCTTTTGGAATTTTCGCGGCCTTCAAAAGTAACACCGCGGCGGGGGGCGTCTTCGTAATAAATGTAAAGCTACGGTCTGCGTAAGCTGTGATAACTACCGGAATGATCATACCGTTTTGCGATTGAGTCTTTGAGTTGAACTCTTTGCAAAACTGCATAATGTTAAGACCGTGTTGCCCCAAGGCAGGACCAACAGGTGGTGATGGATTTGCCTTACCAGCAGGAACTTGCAATTTGATTTGTGCTACTATCTTCTTCATGGTCTTACCTTACGGAGACCGGGTTTATCGTCTGCTTCCGTCACAATGTCAAGGGGCTGCACGTGCAAGCGGCAGAAACAGGATTCACTTCGCCACAGCGGCATCAATCTTCAAATATTGAAGCATCCCAGCCGCTCAGCATCTGCATCACAGAGCTCACCGTATGGTCCGAGCCTACAGCCTCAAACAGCTGTTGCCGTGTCCTGCGAGCCAACACCCCACGGATGTCCGCGAGCCATCGCCTTACCGTTGCGGGATGAACCCCTCTTTGTTTCGCGATCGATGCAGTACTGACGCGATCGAGAATTACTTGCTTCAACAATAAGCGCTGCTCTGTAGGTAAACTTTCAATACTGCGGTTGATCGATTGCTTGAAAAGCTCACGGTGCTGTTTCCTTATGGACTCGAACTGAGGCCCCAATGCAAGTTCATTTAAGTAGTCTCCTACGTTCTCTGTTACCACTTCGCGGGAAGCCCGTTTGGTATTTCTAACAAGTCGCCGATACATTATCAGATAGATCCAGCTACTCATCGCACTCTGTCCTCGGAATGCGGTTACCAAGGGCAGACCATTTTGAGCACCGTCAGAAAAGAGAGCTAACCCTACTTGTTGTGCAGCATCTTCTGCCTCGTGGCCAAACTTCAGCGCTAATTGATTTCGACAACGGTAAACTACTTTTTCCGAGATCCAGTTGATGGCCTCGCGCTCACCTTTGCTTGCCTTGTAAGCTAAAAGCAAATCATCGTAGAAAAATCGTTGCAGCGAAATACTCGGATCGTATTCCAGCGCTTGGAGAACTCGAACCGCACAAAAGTGCTTAAAGCCATCATTCGTTCGAGACGCTATGGGTAACTCTATCGAAGCAGCTTCGTCGCTTATTCCATAGTGTTCGCAAACTTCTTGCCAAAGAGTCATTTACTACCTTGAAGTCCTGTAAGTTCAGCCCTGGCATCATAGCTAAGCTTGTCGTTTTCAAGAAGCTTTTGGATTTTGGGCAAAGCAACTTTGGGACGATAGCTGTGCAGCATCAAAAGCCACTTAGATTGTTGTTCCAGAACAGGTATCTCTTGCGCTCCAAGCTTGGCACGTAAATGCAACCACGATTTTTTCATATCCTGTTCGGCCTGCTTGAATTGTTTTAGCTGGTGATAGGCCATCGCTCTTCTTTCGTAGGCCAACGCGACCGTCCAGGCGTCGCCGTCAAAGGCACTCACGTCTCCAAGACCTTCCACCAAAAGATTTGCCGAAGCGAGCGCGCGGGGGAAGTCTTCGTCGGCAAAGTAGACTTTAAACTCGACCTGCAACACTCTGCTCTTCAGTGAGTCTTCAAGTTTCCTACTCTTCAAGGTACTGAGCATTGCTTTCGCGAGGTCCATCCTTTTGCGGGACAGCTGAGTGTAGACGTGATCAATCGCTGTGCGTGCCCACGCCGTTTCCATCCCCGCCACGCCATCTAAGTCCGCCATAAGTTCTTTCTCCAGCACGACTAAGTCATCAAGACGAGACAACCGCGCAAGCAGGGTACCTTCTAATTGCCGAGAATACACTGCGGTGTCATGAATCTTTCCTAATTCGCGAACACGAATCGCCACCGCGACTCTCGCGTAGTGCAAAGCTTTTTCAAACTCATTCAATTGGTCGTGCTTGAGCGCTAGAGCGTATGCTGCGGTAGCGAATCGTAAGGTATCGCCGCCACGCTGCTTTTCCTCTTGCATCAGCAATGTCAACCGATTCACCGAAGCGCGAGCGTTCTGAGTCTTCCCAAGAAGTTTTGCGATACGCACGCGTATCGGCCACGACACTTCATCATTCATTGAACGACTTGACTCGAGCAGATCCACCGCCTCCGCGTACTTACCGTCTCCTTCAAGTAGTAATGCTTGAGTCAGTTTGAGCTCAGCAAGCACGGAACTGCGCGTCCCCAATCTGACAATGATTGACTCTGCAGCTTCCAACGTTGCTAACGCAGCATCTGCGTTTCTGAGTCGAAAAGCTTGAACTTTAGCTCGCCGCAGAAGAACCCTCGACAAAAGCACATCGTCTCCAGCTTTCGCTGCGCACTCCGCGGCTTTTTTCAAAAGCTCGACCTGATCTTCCACCGTGGAGGCGAGCATGGATTCGGTATTGCGATTAACAGCACAAGCGGAATGACTCGGCGTCCCTAGTTTGTCGGCCTCGCGAAGAAGTTCTCTTGCCTTGATTGGCTTTTCTTCTTGCGCCCACAGTTGCGCACCGAGCGCAGTCCGCATTTCAGATTCGAAGCGTCCCACATCCTTAGGCGAAAGCCCCTGCCCTGTTGCCGCGAGGCAAAGGCCGACCGTTTCAGACTCGCCGATGTCGACCCAGTGGCCCGTAGCAATCGCATGACGAACTCCGACACTAACCGCAAGTTGCTTTCTAAAGATGCATCCACGTGCTGCTTCTCGTTTTTCAAGACGACACATTTGCTGCTTCGTGTGCTTTAGCGCCAGGTCAAAAGCCCTCACCGACTTTAATAAGCCTTGTCTTGAACTCGCACTCATCCCCGACTTTGTAAACTCAGCAGGCAATTCAGATATTTTCCAATCGGTTTTTGGCAACGCATCGCACGGAGCGAAAGAACTCATGGTTGATGGCGATGCAAAACTCACAATACCAAATGTAACAGCTGCTGCCGCAACGAATGTTGCTAAAAACTTTTTTCGAGAGGACTTCTTGTTCGGTACAAGTCCGACAATAGAGGCATGCCTGCCTTCTTCTGTCTGCGCGAGGCCCTTTTTCAGTCGCTGGTGAAAGTCAGTTGAAACTTTAAATAGCGCACCAGATGGACTCAGACTTGTCGTTCCGTGAACGCCTTCCCATCCGATCAGTGCAAGGCTGTATTGATCTGACTTGGGAGACCGGTTTCCTTCTGGAGCCATGTAGCGCGGCGTACCAACTCGCGACGATCCCAACGGCATGTTGTACAGCTCCGACAAAGGCTTACCCGGCAAGTGCGCGAGGCCAAAGTCACCAACCTTAGCCTTTCCATCGCTGGTGATAAATACGTTGTCTGGTTTTAAGTCGCGGTGAAAAACGTTTTTTTTGTGGGTGTATTCCAAAGCCAAAGCGACATCCTCTAGCCACCCGAGTAACTATTGCAACGAGTAATCTCTGGCATCGAAGCGCGTCTTAAGTGTCACGCCTTCGACCAGTTCCATCGATAGCCAGACTCGCCCCTGCGCTTCAAAAACATCATAAACTCGAACCACCCCTTCATGGTTCAGTTGACAAGCGATCCTTGCTTCTCGTAACAGCACATCACGTTCTCCGGAAATCGACAACATTTTTAGGGCTACGTCCCTGTGAAGCATCAAGTCTCGAGCCTTGTACACGACTCCCATGGCCCCCTGGCCCAGTGGAGCTACTAGTTCGTACCGCCCAATGGTGTCCCCGGAGGACGGCAGCAACGAACTGGGGACCGACTCCGCACTTGAGATCTCCGCAATCTCTTTTCGACAAGTGGTGCAACGGTCCAAGTGGACCAGCAAATCTTCTTGGTCGAAAGTGGCAACATTACCGGCGGCAAAGTCAGCAAGAAGCTGGGTTTCAGGACAAAGCACCGAGAGAAGCTAGCACAGCGTGATGCGAATTCACCCTGTTTTTCGTTTTTCCTTAAAAAACATGCGCGCTACTAAGGGCGAAAGTGCACTAATTTACATGAAGTACAAAACTAAAATACTACAGAAAAGTTTAATTGCATTGTTCTCGCTGGCTCTAGTCGCGTGTGGTGGAGGTGGCGACGGAGATGATGGTGGTGGCGATGGCGGCAATGGCGATAGTCCTGTTCCGGTTACAACCAGTTGCGCAGAGGTATGCGACAACGTGACTAGTTGCGATCCGAGTATCGGTCAGACAGAGTGCATCCAAACCTGTGAAGCACAGCAATTCGGCGCAAGTTGTAAAACCTGTATTGCGGAGCGGCCTTGCGAACAAATAGACTCCGCCTGCACCTCGCTGTGCCTTGATGAGCCCCCAGCGAAAAATCCTTACGAGGGGCAAACCTGTAAACCTGCTTATTATGACGCCGGTGGCATTGGAAACAACCAAGGCGGTCCGGGCAACTCATGTTCCGCAGGCGATGATTGCGCTTCGAACACGTGCGTCTTTGTTGAAACAGGTTTTGATCAAACCGTTTCATTTTGCGATGCGAGGGGCGACTGCCGAAACGACCCACAAAACGCCGACTACGAATGTCCGCAAGGATGGGACTGCGTTCAAGTGTCGGAAGACAAGTGGTACAACGAAGAACTTCGTTGGGTTTGCATGGATCCCGATCTTGATGCTTGTCCTCCCCCAGGCAACTTGGAAGACCAACTGTAGACACTCGCCTCGAACTAAACTAAAGCTCTCCCGAAAATGGGAGGGCTTTTTTCATGCAGCCGTCAACCATGAGCTTGGCGCGTCGCTCATATGAAGGTAACCACTGCTACCTTCCAAAACGTTTGCTCCTATCAGTTCGCCGTCGCGCGCGAAGAAGCAATAATCGCTTACGGCCTTATCGCCAGCACGAGAATAAACACCGCTAACCGCCTGCTGCATTTTCATCATCTGCTGAAACTCACCGGGTTTGCCTGGGGTAATGAGTAAGCAATCGCGTTTTGGTATTCCTGCAATCAAATGTGGCGTACCAAGAATTTGCGAGGCGGCAGCTAACGCCCGCTTACTAAGTAGCTGCTCGCAGGTTCCCGCGTGAGAGTCCGTAGGGCGCAAACTTGCTGATAGCATTGTAGGCTTTTTGACTAACATTCTTTTTTCTCAGCGACGACCCACTCGATTCCTTGCGCCTCTAAGTGAACTTGACACTCGCCAATAATACTTTTGCTTTCCTCCTGACTCAGCCCTTTCAACGCTGTGAGCTGCAGCCCTGCGTCTACTTGATTGACAGCAGCAACCCAAGGCATTTCGGGAGGACGTCCTGCCACCTCACCAACTAGCGGCCTAGCCAAGTGCCCCGAGAGGTCCATGCGACCAGAAATAATCATAAAATGAGCCATCCCGTGTGCATAGCAGCAAATCCAACCTTGGCCAGCTGATATGGCGACCCCAACAGGAGTTGAACCTGTGCTACCGGCATGAGAGGCCGGCGTCCTTGGCCAGCTAGACGATAGGGTCAAGTTAAGATTACCACCAGATTGGCGACGTTAGGTCAACTCTGCTAGCTTAATCTCTAAAAACTGACGAAATCAAAAAATTTGGTGGGTCCAGTAGGATTCGAACCTACGGCCAATGGCTTAAAAGGCC
>JAHDIH010000006.1:0-202401 GCA_020630875.1 Deltaproteobacteria bacterium
GGCGAGTACGGGAGCCGAATCGTCTACGGTGAAGTCATATGTTGCAGGAGAAGGGTCGGCGTTGCCGGCGAGGTCGATGGCGCGAACGTCGAAGGTGTAGTCGCCATCGGAAAGTGCGGCGGTAGCATGAGGCGAGGAGCAAGAAGCCCAAGCGGAAGGCGCGCCGCCTTGCGGGTAGACGCGACACTCGTAGGAATCGCCACCACTGAAAGTAAAGTCCGCGGTATCGTCGTTGGTCGGTGAGGTAGGTTGTGAGTCGATGGTGCTTTCCGGCGCAATGTTATCAACTACTATTGCGAGAGTACCCGAGTCCGCAAAATTGCCAGCAAGGTCGGTTTGGCGTGCAAAAATGTTGCTAGAAGATATTGTAGAGGCTGGGGTTAGCTGGATGTTACCACCAGTGCAAGTGCCAGAGGCGAGTTGCGTTGGCCCCATGAGGGAAACCGTGTCCCCACTTTCGCAAGAGATATTGAAGCGTGGTGTGTCGTTGTTGGTAATATCATCGCTGTTAGAGTCGCCACTGTCGTCCAAAAAGAACAAGTCTGGAGTTCCGGGTACTTCTGCAACGGTATCGATAGTGATAGAGATGTTTTGACTCGAAGTGTTGCCGGCTAGGTCGGTCTGTTCTGCAGTGAGTAATGAGATTCCATTGGGCATTTGGATCGTCGTGATTGTAATAGAACCACCGGAGCAAACGCCCGTCCCCGGAGTGCCTCCAAAGGCACTAAGTTCAACGTTTAAACCATCTTCACAGGTCACAACAATATCAGGCGTATCGTCGCTGGTGATGTTGTCTGTATCTGAGACTCCGCTATCTGTGGCAGCCGTCATATCAGGTACGCCAACTACAGGAGCTACTGTATCGATGACGACGGCCAAGTTTCCGGATGTGACGGTATGAGTCCCATCGTATTCTTGTGCGAATAGGTTTCCAGTTGTGATTGAGCTAGAGGCTGTAAGGGTGATGTTGTTTCCCGCTGTGCACGTCCCAGATGCCAGCGTTGTTGTCCCTTGCAATAGCGTCACGGTACTTCCAGCATCACAGGTGATTAAGAAACGCGGCGTAGTGTTGTTGGTGATGTCGTCGGTGTCCGATATTCCGCTGTCGTCAGCGGCCAGCATGTTAGGAATGCCTGGTGGGGTAAACGTGCAGCCATCCTCCCAATCGGGATCCAGCCCGTTGAGCCACGTGCGAAGGGCGCTATCGCCGCCATCGGTGAAGCAGTTATTGCCGCTGAGATCCAAGGTTGTGAGACTCGTGAGGTTGTTGTCCATGGAACTTGGCAAGGCGCCACCTAAGTTGCAATCGTTGGCGAGAAACCTTTGAAGTGACGCTAGGCCATAGATGTCTCCCCCGATTAGGCCGTTTATTCCAGGGTTTCGACTGATGTCCAGCGTGAGCAAATTTGGCATTTTGCCAACATCGATATTGGTCATGGAAATGGCATTTTGACGTAAGTTTAGCGTTTCCAAACGTTCGAAGTTTTCAAAAAACTTGAAATCAGCATCAGCTAGAGTCACGTTGTTGTTTGGCATCTCTATCGATTCCACAAAATCAACGCCAGAAACGTTAGTTAAACTCAAGCCAAACCATGGTTGATTGGTGGACCACCAATTGGTGTCATTGGTCCATAGTGCAACGTCTTGATCTTTAGTGTGCCAATCGTACAGCAGGGCGCACTCGTACGGATCCATCTGCTTACTGGGGCATGGCACGCACTCAGCTCCATCGCCAGGGCAATGGTAACCGGGTTCGGTTTCGCAATACTGATCGCAGCCATCATTGTTAGACTTTCCGCCATCGTCGCACTGTTCGGTTCCCTCGATGATACCATTGCCGCAGGTAGAAATTTCTGTACAATTGTCTTCGACTCCGTCGAGGTAGAGGTTGCCGTGTAGGCCCGGTATTCTTAGGCAGCGAATTCCTGCGGCGGGAGCATTGATTTGATGGTTTTGTATTTCACCACCTAACTTGGTTTGCAACAGGTACTTTTCCGCCGAACCGGTACAATTGACGTTGCTCCAACCTTCGATTTGAACGAGCCGCCCTTCTTGCGTTCCTAAGTAAACGTTAATCGTAGAACCCTGAGGAGCCAAAGACTGCAGATGAACGTCAGAAGATTCCTCTGCGTCGCACGTTGCAAATGCGCCGTCCCAACCGTTGCCAATGTTGCCAATGTTGCTGCAACCTGAGTCGACCGTAATGGGATTACTGTCGCACTCGACCTGCTCGCAGTCTTCTACGTACAGAGCGTCAATTTGAAAGTCTCCGCTTCCGCTGCCGCGCGAAAAGTCAATTCTGCCGATCCCTGATGCGTAGGGAGCAAGGTCTTCGGTTTGGTACAATCCTGTGCATGTAAATTGTCCAGCTAGTCCCGTGCCGTTGTAACTATATTCGAGTTTGTCACCTGCAGTTTCGCAAATGAATCGTGCCGTAAGCGTGTTTCCGGCAGGCATTTCGGTGGTTTCGTCGGGCATGTGATAGAGTTCCAAACTTGTCGCTCCCGGACCGTTCATCTGTGCATTGTCTCCATCGGGAAGCAGCAAGGCACCGATGGGATTATTTACATTATTTGGGTTTTTGTAACGGTTGAACGCGCACCTGTCGATGCAGTTCCAAGTTATGGAGTCTACTTCGCAATTGGCGCTGTTGGAGCCCGGGGTGTGCACACTGATTTGGTCTGAGGTGGAGTTGAAATTAAGCGGAAGTTCGGTCCACGTGGTTCCCACGGTGAAGTCTTGACCGATTCCCACAGGCGAACCGTGTCGGTAACCGGTAATGGTGAGTCCCTGCCCCGCGGCCATACATCGGGCTCGAGTGGTTACCGTATGGCCCGTGTTAATCGTGCGTTGGCCATTGGCAAATACCGCAACATTGGGTGGTAGTATGGCTCCTTGATCGTTTGACAGTCCGAGTAAATGTGCATGGTCCGAACCGCCGGTATTAGAATCAATCTCTTTCATCGCGCATGCCGAATCCCCCAAATCGAGCGCACCTCCGCCTGGCCCGCAAGTTGCTACGTTACTTTGATGAATCACCGCATCGACCCAACAGTTGTCGTTACCAAGAGCACTTAACACCTCTGCTTTGACGGCAATAAAGGGCGCAGAAAGTAGTGATGCTTCGAAGCTGGTAGACGAGCCGCCTGGTCCGGAAAAAAGGTCAACTTCAAGAGTTTGTCCGAGGCTGCTCCCTACCAGTCGCAACGTGAGCCCATCACTTATTGTCTCGCAAGATGTGTAAAATATCGCGGGCTGTCCTGCCGGCAGTGTGACATTGAAATTACCTTGCAACTTTTCACCTGGAACCAGAAGAGCCCCGACGTTGTCGGCAGCATTAGCTGCGGACGCATGTCCTGGACTCATCGTCACGGCATTAAGTCCGCAAGACCCACCGCCGCCGCCCCCGCCGCTACAATACTTGCCTACAGAATCGACCCAGCAAGCTCGAGTGTTAAAATTCCTCGCTCGAATCGTAACGAATGAAGCCGACTCTAGAGTGGCCTGGTTACTGAAAACTGCTGACTCCCAATCGGATGGATTTGGGGGATTGGCGGACGAGCTTGTTTGAAAAACGTTTCCTTGGTCAATTAGCCCGCCGCTTGCGTTGTACAAAAAGTAGTCGAATCCGTTTTGGGCACTGATCTCTGCGGTGCACGCAAAACGGACTTCAATTGCCTCGCCCACGGCGATGGGCTGCGGGAATGTACCGCTGACCAAATTTTGAGTTGCCATGCATCGCGCTCCCGCATCGTCCGGGGCACCTTCGGCAGCGTTTATCGGAGAGCAAGTGGATGAAAAGTCCCAAACGTTTATGGCTCCTCCTCCACAAATCGCTTTGTAGGAGTCGGTAAAGAAGTTTTCTCCCGCGGTCTTTTTTTCCCCACAAGAAGTCAAAAAAGCGATTAGGCATGCCACGCCGATATGGGTTTTAATGCGGTACAACAACTGTAATTGTATCAATTAGATGAGTTGCAGTCATTCGACATAGTGATGCATGTTCACATTTTTGTGGTTTTATTTCGAGCACATAGAAGCATGAAAGCGCACATTGCCGTGAGTGAGGTGAGAGCTATTCCGACGTAGGCGAAGGTGGTGTGAAAGCCGTTCATGTCGGTGATCGTGCCGATTAATGGAGTCAAAAGTAAAAAACTTAATCGAAACGATAAGCTACGCAAGGAGAGGTAACCCGCTCGCTCACCGGAAGGGATAAGTTTTTGCTCTTCGGCGTTAAGTGCCGGGCCGAAAATGCCACGCATGGTAGTCAAGCAATAGTACCACGCGAACCCAAACGTCGCGTGCGACAGGGCCAGTCCCGCGTACCCTGTCATTAAAAGTATGAGGGACACGCACAAAAGTGCCAGTAGACCAAACCGTTTTACGATAGAAGCGCTGGCAAGCGAAGCAAGCGCCACGTTGTAATTGGCTATTGCCCAGATGATTCCAATGGCGTAATCAGAGTTTCCAAGTTCGATGGCATGAAGTGGAATGAGCCAAACCGGAATAAACGAAGCAAGTCCGAGGGCAATCACTAGCAAAAACGTGTTTCGTAGTTCTCTGTTGTTCCAAGAATACGTCATCATTGCTAACGCATGCTTGGTATGACTGTCTACCTTTTTGAGGTTGACGGTGATCCCTTGCAGCTGAGTCATTAGCAACGCTCCTGTCAAATACAAGCAAGCCTGAATCAGAAATGGGACCGAGGGGTGAATCGTGAAAATGACTCCTGCAGCAAGGGCTGCCGTGGCTTCTCCAGACTGCCCCCAAAAGCGCATTCTACCGCTGTAGGTGGCAAAATCTCCTTCCAGCTTGTGAATTTTTAGAGACTCGTAGAGCATGGCCGAATCCGTACCGGAAGCTAGTGAAATAGAAATACCGAGAAAAACTTCCGCGACGATTACGGTCGCGACCGAGTGTGCTATTCCGTAGATTGTCCACCCTATTGCCCCAACCAAAAACGAAGTAACCAACGCTTGTTTGTAGCCCATTCGGTCGGCCAAATAACCCGACGGAAACTCAAAAACCGCGACGACCAAACCAAACGAACCTTCGACGAGAAGTATTTCGGTCATGGTGAGGCCTATGTGGCGCTTAAGAAATAGCGTGATAATTGCCACCGGCAACAGAGACATTTGCAGCGCCTTGCCTGCGTACAGGAGACGGATGTTTTTTGCAGCGGGCAACGTGAGTCGCGGATACCACGACTCGTGCTAAAATAGGGGGCTCTTTTTAGGGCGATGAATAATTCCGCCTTGAATCTTGCGGCGAACTTTAGGCTTGATGGCAACTTTTCCTTTTGTCTTGTTACGCTTTGGCAGGACTCTAGGAGAGCTATGGTTCGCCGGGACCTCGGCTGGCATGTGAAGGGAAGCTTGCTCGACCGTTTCTGTTAACTGGCAGTGCGCGCCGTCTATCGCTTCGCTAGCAGATGTTTCTTTCCACAAGAAGGCCGCAGTAATTAGGGACGCAGCGGCGGCAGCGGCCATCGCAAAGGTAAGCCAGGTTTTTCGCGCGACGTGTTTCAGTTTGGCTGCCAGCCCTACAGGGCAGTCTTCTGCCAGCACTTTACCATCGCTCCGTTGGTACAGCCGTCCGCAGAAATTACCATTGGAATCAGCAATAAGGGTGAAAATTTCATCTTCCTTCATTTCAGTAAGGTCGTAGACGTTCTTCTCGCAATGGCCGCAAAATCGCGTTCTTTCGTCTCCGCTCATTTCGTTCCAGTCGGCCGTGCAAGGCGACGCGATTTCCAGTTGATCGAGGATGTTGAATTTAGCCATGATGTGTATTCAACGTAGTGGAGCGAATAAAGATCTAAAATAGCCCCGGTTGACTCTGGGGCCAGTCAGAAATTGCAGCGACTAGTTCTCTCCAGGTTCTTCTGCAGTTTCGACACTGATATCGCCCATTAACAATTCTTCATTGACAGTCATCATCTTTCCGAGAAGGTGAATTTCCTCTGGCTCTTCGACTTCGGGAGGCTGATTCTTTTCTGGTTCGTGAGCACTAGATTTGAAGCTAATGGCCGCAAAAAACAAAGTGGTTACGGTAGCAGCCGCCATCGCCACGTATTTCCAAGAACGAATCATGGCAGCTCGGGCTTTGGCTTTAAGTCCCACCGGACAGTCTTCGATAAGTACTTTCCCATCGGTTCTTTTGTACAGGCGTCCGCAGAAATTACCGTTGGATTCCGCAATGAGCTCAAAGATGGCGTCCTCTTCCATTGCAGTGAGATCGTAGACGTTCTTTTCACAAGAGCCGCAAAAACGTTTGGTGTCATCACCAACCATTTTGTTCCAGTCGGCGGTGCAAGGGGTGGCGATTTCCATTTGGTCCAGAACTTTGAGATGGGTCATGGTGGTGGAAACGACCCTTTTGCTATTTTGGTCTATTTTTTTCGATTACTTGTGAAAGCGAGGCCCCAAGGAATAACGCCATCGAGGAGAAGTAGGCCCACATGGCTACAGTCCCCAGCGCGCCGGCTGCTCCATAGGCCGAGGCCATGTTCGCTGTTTTAGCTAGGTACCAAGCAAGAAGCTCTTTGCTGGCAACGAGAATGGCAGAAGTTGCAGCGGCTCCAATGAACAATGAACGCCACGAGAGTTTTTTGCCACTAAAGAACTTAAATACAAGCGATACAAGTAGCGACAGCCACACGAACCAAACCGCGATAGCGGCCATTTGGTTGTTGAGCCAAGGCGCTACCTGATCAACCCAGTTGGAGAGAATCGCCAGAACCGACATTGCAATAGTTGACGCCAGCAGTACAAACCCCAACACCAAGATAAATAGAAGAGAATGCAAGCGTTCGGTAAGGTAGGAGCTAATGGGGCCGCGTTTCTTCTCTTTTTGCCATAGCCGGTGCAGCGATATTTTAACCTGGGCAAAAAGGAGCGTGGAAGTAAAGACCAAAACGCAAATAGAGATGACAGACGATAGTCCCGTTTTTTTACTGTTGGCCGATTCGTTTGTCGCGGTAATGAGCGAGTCGGTAGCTTCAGCTCCTAGATAAATACGTCCTTGCTCAATCAGCAGATTGGTGGCGGCTTCTCTGCCCCAAACCGTATCAGCGATGGTGAGAATGACGAATAACAAAGGCCCGACGCTAAGAATCGCATAGAAGGCAAGGGCGGCAGCCATATTGGCACCTCGGTGATGACTGAAGTGCTCAATCGCCTCTTTTATTCGCAAGTAAGGCGTAGGGAACCGCATGGTCGATTGAATCGTGAATTCCTAGGATTTACTACTCTATCATTGGAAAAAAGTAGGTTTGCCGTTAGAACGATTCTATGCGTTTGCTATTGTTTGTACTTTTGCTCGTGCTGTCGTCTTGCAAATCGAATCCGAGCGTTGAACCTATCGTCAATTGGAACAGCGACCTTCAGCACGTGCGACTCGATCTTGACCGGGAGCTGCAATCTGCAGTCATGACCTTAGACTTTCAAGCATTGAGTGACGGCTTGTCTCTTGAGACCAAAAATCTGTCCATTACTTCTGCCATGCTCGATGGATCTCCTGTGGAGTTTTTGGTTGACGGCGGTCGCACCGACTTCGCTACTCCAGAGGGAAGTGGAACTTTAGAAATAGAGTATGGGTATCAGCAGGCGACGGACTATAACGGATTTTTGGACGAGTTCTCTTTTTTGTGGCCCTACCATTGTGGCGCCGCAATGCCTTGTAAGTCATCTCCTGAAGATGGCATCACGTTTGAACTCTTAGTTGAATCGGCGATTCAGGAAAAGGTAGAGCATCCGTCTCCTTCGTACATGCTTGCATGGGCTTTGGACAATCACACCTATACAAAGTTGGGGACCACGCCGGCTGGAACGGAAGTTGGCTTTTATGCGTTACCCAACGGACAAACCGCCGGTCAAGCAGGGAGTGCCAACCTGCTTGCGGCGTTCGAGTGGCTAGAGACTACGCTCGGCCCTTACCCATACGGGAAGAAAGCGGCGTCTGTGGAAGTCGCTTGGGGCGAGGGCGCTTTTGGGGGAATGGAACATCACCCTTATTGGCACATTGGAAGCGACAGTTTTGCCGATGAAGAAACCCATGTCCATGAAGCGGTCCATGGTTGGTTTGGCAATGGTATTAGAATGAAATGCTGGGAGGATTTTGTGTTATCCGAAGGCGTCACCACCTACCTGTCTATTCGCGCTCTTGAAGCAGTAGGAGGACCATCACTTTGGCAAGAATTAGATAGTCGGTTGCAGTCCATCCAAGGAAGCAACAATAAAGTAGCCTGGCCTGCTGGATGCAACAGTGTAGACATTATCGAATCAGGGCTTTACAGCGATGCGCCTTACACCAAAGGTGCCCTCTTTTTAAAGTCCGTAGCCGACGTGGTAGGTGCGGAAGTTC
The DNA here is from genome assembly GCA_020630875.1 of Deltaproteobacteria bacterium. GTDB lineage: Bacteria > Myxococcota_A > Polyangia > Haliangiales > Haliangiaceae > JAHDIH01. Next base: position 8,362 of record JAHDIH010000006.1, read on the forward strand.
TTGACCAAACATTGAGCGGCTTTTTTGCCAAGCACAAAGGTAAGGCCATGAGATTCCAAGACCTACTCGATGAAATAAAAGTGGAAACGAATTTTGACGTGAACGCCTGCGCAATAAAGTGGCTTCGCGATTTGTCCCCGCAGGGACACGAACTCGTTTGCGTTAACTAGATTACGAAGTCAAAGTTGGCCCTTAAGTTTTGCCTCATTCTTTCAGGGGGCAGGGTGCAGCCACTTGGTCCAGGTCGAACGTTAAGTACCAGTTCGGGTTTAAACCAAGGGTCAACTTTGTTGTAGGGGTCTGCCGAAAAGTACAGTTGCGTGGTGAGCCCTTGATACCCAGGCTTGGAGAGCTTCACGTGTATGTGCGCGGGACGAAACGTGTTTCCGTTTAAGTACCGTCCAGGCTTGATGGTGCGGAATACGTAGATTCCTCTTTGATTAGTAGCGACTTTTCCGCGATGGGCGAAACCCTTTTGGTCGTAGCTTCCATCGTGGGAGGCGTGCCAAATGTCGAGGATGGCTCCGGAAATGAGCCTGCAGTTTTTGTCGCGAACACTACCGGAAACGACGATGACTTCGCCAACACTTCCCTGCAGGTTACTATTGTTTGGTGCTCCAGGTTTGTAATACGGACCTTCTATATCGGCAGGTGTTTGAGGTTGGCACTTGGGAGCAGCACTAACCACTCTTGCAAGTGCGAGTGTCGTTAGGCTAAGTCCAGAAATGGTGAGAAATTGTCTTCTGTTATTCATGATGTTTCTTGAAAAAAGGGCGCCGAATAGGCGCCCTAGATTTACTTACACCCCATAGCCCACTACGTTCAGGTTCTGTTTCTTTCCCGTAGCGACGAAGCTTTTTCTGATTATTTTTCCTTGTCGTCCGGAAACTTTTACCTGAAGTGTCTCGTTGAGCGTTTGTCCATTCCATATCGCTTTTACTCTTACCGTATAGAGTCCACTGTCTTTGCTGTAGGTGGTGGACACGTGTTCGTATTTTGTGAGTGCAGCTCTATCCTTTACCCAGCCTGGTAAGAGTTTTCGCATTTTGCTGGTCGATGCCTTTCCCTTGTTGTCGATGGCAGTGACCGTAGCTTCGCTGCTCCAGAGTCGCTCGATGTAATTGCTCAACTTTTTGCTGTCGTACTTCTTCATTGAGAGCAAGCTGTAATGATGCATCGCTGTGTCTTTAGCTACGTCTTTTGGGGGAATGTCTATTTCAAAGTGACCGCCGCAAGCGAGTGCCACGGTAGGTGCCATGATGGAGATGATGAGAGTTAGTACTAGTTTTTTCATTTGTTGTTCCTTTGTTTGTTGTTGGTGGATAGGTACGTCGTGGTCTTTTGAACAATTTTTCCGGCGACGCTGGTTCCTTTGAGGTGAATCTCTATTTCGAATACTTCGCGAACTCGCGTGCGATTCTTTTGAAACTCGATTTCGACCGAATAGCGCTTGGTAGCGATGTCATAGCTGGTCGAAAGATGTCGGTACTGAATGTAGGGTCTCTCGCTTACAAGTGAAGGAAGTAAGTCGGCAAACTTACGGCTTCGGTAGTTCTTGCCGGCGTTTGTCAAAACGACAGCATCCTTTTTCCACAATACCGACAGCCGATCTTTCAACTGTTGGTCCGAGTAGTAGCCGTAGAGGGCCTGGTGGTAAGCAAGTACCGTGTTTTCGGCTACTTGCTGGAGGGGGGCGACGACTATTGGATGCCGGTAGTTGCCACAAGCAAGAGCGATAGTGGGTGAGGCGAATAAGGTGAATATGGTGAGTAACGTTTTCATTCAAATGTCCTTTCACTGGCAAAACGCCATTAGCGACACGACCGCGCACAATTTCCTGAACAAATTAGTAAAAGCGTTTGAATTCCATCGCTTACAGACTACCCTGACCGTGCGTGCTGCCGATTGAATCGATAGTGGAACCACTACTTAGCCAGCTGGATACAATGGGGAGGGTGGTGCTTATCGCGGAGCCAGGGGCGGGGAAGACGACGGTGGTGCCTCAGCGGATTGGTCTAGATTCCAGATTTCAAGGACGAAAGATAGTCGTGATTCAACCCAGGCGGTTGGCAGCAACTTCGGTCGCTCGCTTTGTGGCATCGGAAATGGATACTACTGTCGGAGGCAAGGTCGGCTACCACGTAAGGCACGATCGTAAGTTTGGACCGCAAACCAAATTGTTATTCGTCACGACGGGTATTGCTTTGCGTCGCTTGCATGAGTTTAGAAAACAACAAGCTATTTTCGTGGTGGATGAGTTTCACGAACGAAGTATAGAACTTGATGCGATCGTTGCGCTTCTTCGCGACGATATGAAAACTTCAATGGTAGTGATGTCCGCAACGATGGATGGCGGGAGTCTCGCAGAGTATTTGGACTGTGAGGTGATCAATTGTGAGGGCCGAACATTTCCTGTCGATATTAATTACCGACCAAGCACAAAACCGACCGCAGATGCCGTAGTGGCTGCAGTTGAGGAGTTGTTTCCGTTAGGAGATGGACGGACGCTTGTCTTTTTGCCGACAGTGGCTTCGATCTTTGAATGCGAAAGAAAACTCAAACGGAAGTATGAAGTGGCTGCCTTGCACGGCGGCTTAAGTATAGGCAAACAACAGCTCGTCGTTGGCGAAGGGAATGACCGAAAAATTATTCTATCTACTAACATCGCGGAGACCTCGGTCACGGTCCCAAGTGTAGATGCCGTCATCGACTCAGGACTTCGGAACTTGGTTGTACAAACCGAGTCAACGAAGTTGCAGACGGTCACTACCATTTCGCAGGCCAGCGCGATTCAACGTATGGGCAGGGCAGGGCGACAAAGAGATGGCCGATGCTTTCGTTTGTACAATCAGGCGCAGATGGAAAAATGGCCAGCATACGATAGACCAGAAATTCTAGAGACGTCTTTGGCGGGGCTAATGCTGCGAATTGCCTCGCTTGGGTATCATTTTGAAGAGCTTGATTGGCTCGACACGCCTACTACAGAAAAGTTGTTGGCGGCGGAAGCTTACTTGCATGCGACAGAGGCATGGAATGGAGAAATTACCCCGCTTGGAAAGCGGATGACTGACTTTCCGCTATCCGTTCGCGCTTCTCGTTTCTTGGTTGCGGCAGAGCGGGATGGTTGTCCTAAGACCGGAAGTCAGTTGGCATCTCTGTTGGATGTCGCCCAGTCCAGAGTGGTCGGACGATTAGAAGGGTACGATGTGGCAATGCACGATCCCTTAAAGCTGGGAGATGCTCTTTGGGACGGCGACAGACTTCCTTGGAGAGAGCGTGGAGTTGCGCAGGTAAAAAGTAGTGCACGACAACTACTGTCTGGAAACGATACTAAGACCCCCAATGAAAAAAAGTGGCTTCTCGCAGCTTACGGAGATTCGATAGCAAAGCGGACCGGTGGTAACCTTGTAAGAATGGCAAGTGGTGAGACCGCCGTACTGCCACAAGGTTTTGCACCTAAAGACGACTTATTCGTGGTCAGTGAATTGGTGGTTCGCCGCGGAAAAATTAACGTACAGGCAGCAACGCCGGTAACCTTGGAAGATGTTTACGAACACTGCTTAGCCTTTGTGAATTCTAGAACCCATTGTACTTTTAATGCCGCGGACGGCCGGGTTTCTGTGGACGACCAAACGATGATGGGGGCGGTCGTATTGGATTCGCAGAGAATTCATAAACTTACCCAGGAACAAACATCGGTAGCAGCGGCAGAACTTTTTGTTCATGCCAAGAAGCGTCCTCTTCCGTACTTTTTTGGCCCGGAGCTCGCCAATCTTTTGTGTCGCGTTGAGAAATTGTCGGAGGTTGACGTACCAGATGAAATGCTTTGGGGCATTGTCTCAGATGCGTGCGCTGAGACGCGTACGCTGTCTGGTTTGCAGGATGCGAAATTGTACGACCATCTCTGGGCGAGTTTAGCACCGCATTGGAAAGCGATTGCTAAACATTCACCTAAGACCATCGATATGCCTCGACGCAAAAACGTCAAGGTAAACTATGAAATTGGAAAGCCCCCGTGGATCGCATCAAGAATACAGGACTTCTTTGGAATGAAAGAAACACCGCAAGTCGCGGGACAAACATTGACGCTACATCTACTTGCTCCCAACCGTCGCCCGGTTCAGGTTACAAGCGACTTGGCTTCATTTTGGAAGAACCACTATCCCAGTTTACGTAAGGAGTTGAAACGTAAATATCACAAGCACTCTTGGCCCGAAGATCCTACGGAGTAGTTGTCATCCGCCATACGTCATTATTCTACTTGCACGGCACATGCAAACTGTGACAAAAAAACTTGCATGAGAAGGACTTGGAGACTGGGTCGGTGTATTGCGTTTTTGGCTGGTGTGGCGTTGTCGGCTCCATCCGTCGCAAGCGCGGATGAACACTCTCGTGATCTCTGGCTTGGAACTTTTATGAAAAGTGGGCTAAACGAGAAACTCGCTTTGTGGGCGGAAGCCCAGATGCGTTTTGATCTCGATGATGGCGAAATGCAGCAAACCTTATTTCGAACCGGACTGCTCATTCAGGCCGCTCCCCATCACTCCCTAGGTCTTTTGTACGGCTATATCGAAACGGGAGATAAGAGTGAGCATCGCATCGCTCTTCAGCATGGCATGAAGTACGGCTCGGTGGGATCAGCATCCTTTTCTCATCGCTTGCGCCTCGAAGGAAGAACCTTCGAGAACATTGGTTTTGGAGCAGCGAGACTACGGTACCTGCTACGAATTCAAGGTAATCCAGATAAATCAATTATTCCCGTAGTCTGGAACGAAGCGTTTATCAATGCGAAGAAAAACTCCCGCACCGGAGATGTGCACTTTGAGCGAAATCGTATCTTTGTTGGTGCAAGACTCCCGCTTGACTCGGGGCAGGCTGCTGAAATTGGCTATCTAAATCAGTTTGTTCCACGTGCCGGCTTACGTACTTTTTAACACGTTTTTGTGCTGTACGTATTTCTTTAGCCATTTTCCAGAACGATTTGCTGTGGTAAACGACAACTGTGAGCCAGATGAAAATAGGTGCGTTCTATCGGTTCGTAGATATTGCAGAGCCAGAGAAACTACAGACGTGGGCCAAAGAGCTTGGGGTTAGTTTAAACCTTTGTGGTACCATGCTCATCGCCAACGAAGGGCTAAATGGTACGCTGGCCGGGGCGCCAGAAAAATTAGATCAGTTTTTTTCTGCGCTTGTAGCTAAAACCGGTGCGCTTGAAATTAAGTACAGCTTTGCGCCGCAAAGACCGTTTCGGAAATTTCAAGTTAAGTACAAAAAGGAAATTATTACCTTTAAACAACCGGTTGATCCTAACGTCAAGGTGGGAACTTACGTGGAAGCTAAAGACTGGAATCAACTCATTTCTCGTGATGATGTTCTTTTAGTTGATACCAGAAACGACTACGAAATCGAAACAGGCACTTTTCAAGGTGCTATTAATCCAGACACCGAAAACTTTACGGAATTTGCCTCTTACGTTCGAGAAAATCTAAAAGACAAAGAGCAGCCTGTAGCAATGTTTTGCACAGGAGGAATTCGCTGTGAAAAAGCGTCTAGCTTTTTGCTCGAAGAAGGCTTCGAAAACGTTTATCACCTTAAAGGTGGGATTCTTAAGTACTTGGAAGATGTCCCTGTAGAAGAAACCATGTGGGAAGGGGAGTGTTTCGTTTTTGATGGCAGAGTTACGGTTAACCACGACCTGAAGCCAGGTAATTACTTTGTTTGTTACATGTGTGGATGGCCGGTAAGCAAAGAAGATGCCGACCATAAATATTTCGAACCAGGAGTTTCCTGTAAACGTTGCTTTGGCGAAGCAAAACCACATGTTGTCGCGCGCGCACGCGAACGTCAAAAACAACTCAAGCTGGCAGCAGAGCGTGGAGAAGTTCATATGACCGGCTACGGCCCCAGTGATGACTAAACCAATACTTTGGAGTTTTAGGCGTTGCCCCTACGCCATGCGAGCGCGGTTGGCGCTTCACGTCAGCGAAATAGAGGTTGAGCACCGAGAGATTCTATTAAAGAAGAAGCCAGCAGAGATGCTTGCTGTCTCTCCAAAAGGAACCGTGCCCGTGCTTGTTCTCCCCGATGGCACAGTTATCGATGAAAGCATCGACATTATGTATTGGGCCCTAAAGCAAAACGATCCCGAGGGGTGGTTGGTGGAAGGTGCGGAGTCGTGGCTTGAACAACTCTTGGCGTTCAAAACTCACCTCGATAATTATAAGTACAACCCCACTAGAGAAAACGTCGAAGCAAAGCTCACCGCATGCCAACCATTCCTAATCTCCGTTGAAAATGCGCTCAAAAGGAACGACTACTTACTTGGTAGAGCCCCTACTGTGGCTGATTTTGGCATCTTACCTTTTATTCGCCAATGGCACTTTGTAAACACCAAACAGTTGCAGCTATGGGATTATTCGAAAACTGTCAGTTGGTTGAAAGCATTTTTGGAGTCCACCCGCTTCGCTGAAATTATGCAAAAAGTCCCACTGTGGTCACCTGGCAATTAGTGGCAAAATCTTGCAGCAACCTTCATCTGTGCTAACAGTTCTACGATGCGCTGGCTTTTATTATGTTTTCTTTTGTCTTGTACAAACGCTGATGGGGGCCAAAGAGGATGTGGGTGTAGTTTAGGCAAGCCGCTCGAAGGTCTAGAATTGTTTAGGGCGGTCCACCAACAAGTTTACGTCACCGCCCTTGGGAAGGGGCCCATTATTGTTCGAGCTTGGATGAGTGGTGACGGGCTTGGATATTTTTACCTTGATGGTTACGATCCCATTTCTGACAAGCTGCTTTGGCAACGTAAGCTAGTTGGAACTAGAGCCATTCGAATGATTACCATTGGTGATGACGTTCTCGTTTACTCAACGGATATGGAGGATCGTGGACCACTATGGCGTACGCGCGATTTTCGAATTTTTCTTGGATTATATGAAATCGAAAACGGGAAAGAAAGGTGGAGTAACGAAGTCAGTCTGGGAGGCGCGGAATCATTCAACTACCCTTCAGCAAGTGGGCAAAAGTTCATCGCTCTTATGTTTGATGACTACTTTAGAATATTTGCGCTTGAAGATGGCAAGCAATGTGCCAAGGTAAAAACTACTTCCGAGGTCTTTGATTCCCAAACATCTGCGGATTGTAGTCCGTACGGAATAGAAGAAGTACCGTTAGAAATTGGCAACGTTGGGGCCTCCGGGACATTAGAGGACATCGAAAAGTTTGGACGTTGTTTGCGAACCAAAGAACAGACGTACTTGTGCGAAACCGTGGCATCGAATGTGGATGACTCTTCGGTACTGCTGTCTGTAAAAGACGATAAAGTCACTTGTTCTCTAGCGAGACGTAGTAAATGGGATTTGAAGACGATAAGTACGGACGGTCGTTACATCGCTTATGGCTATCGGACTAGCCCTGGAGTGTTTGATATGCTCAAGGGAAGAGAGCTGCACATGGGGAGGGCTCGAAGTAGTCGCAAAGACGTTCCTGGCCTATTTCAAATCCATCCAACGAACTGCTTTGATTAATGGCTAAAGAAACATTAGCCCGGAAACCATTGAAGCTTTCATCCTTGTCGTTTGCGAATAATTTCCCAAAAACGCATTGCTAGCGTCTCGGTTCACTATGGGTTTGTAGCGACTTTGGCTAACGTTTGAAGACTCACTATTGAAGTGAGATGGGATAATCGATTTCCGCAACACCTTGTTGGAACTTTGGAAAGGTCAGCCCTTTTGCAGCTTCATCAATACATTGTCCTGTTGGTGTGTTGGTGAAGTCTCCGAGTTGTTTGTGTGTCTTCACAGCGCCATCTTTGTCGATTACGAATCTAAGATACGCGTTGCCTGGTACACCGAAGTTATAGAAACAACGCTCTGCCTTTTTTCTTAGCGGAAGCATTCCGTCTTGAAGTTGAGACGTAGTGAGTTGCAGTGGAAGCTCGGCCCGAGGATCCTTTGTAGTGGTCATTTTTGCGATAATCTTCTCTGGCTTGTCGGCTTTCACGCAGGTTTTGACGTCGGCTGTCGGCTTGTGCCATTCGTGCGTCCCGTTTGCACCGAGTACCGCCCCCTTGCAGGGGTCGTAGGCGCGAAATGCTTTCACTTGATAGCTGTACCCTTTGCGCCCTTGATTCACCGCAATCACATACTCAAACTTGGCGCGTGCTTTGACTCTTTCTACCCATGCTTCGGCTTTGCCGTGTGCCTTCTCCCCACTGTTGACTTGCAGTTCGTAAAGCTTAGAACCACCAGTTAACGGCAATGCTTCACTCCATACTACCGAAGCGTTGAGAGGTTTCTTGAACGGATCGGCAGGGGCCATCTTACCTGGTGCGACTATTGGCTTTTTCGATGGTTCTAGATTCCAGGTCTCGTTTTTTTGCGCAGCACTCGAGATTACCAGAGTCTTTCCAGCAAGTTTTGCTTTGGCGTTCTTTTGAATCCACTCACAGCGACGCATTTCCAATTGATCTCCCGTGCACTTGCCACTTAAAGCCCATTGCGCGCTTTCCAAGTCCTGTGGGCTTCTCAAATCCACCACGTCGGCGGAAGCGGATGAAGCAATCATTATGAATGTCAGTACGAGTCGCATTCTGCTGGGTTTAGCAGAGAATGACATTTATGTCGAGTACAACCTAACACAGATAAGGTGTTGAAATAATTGTGTTTTGAGACGGATGACCTGATCACAGACCTTGGGTGAGAGAAATGTCCTGAAAGTGGCTACAAAATCTCCACTTGTTCCACATCCAGGTACACTGTAGTATTGGCTGTGTGAAGTCCATTCATCTCGCTGTCGTTGTATTTTCATTTGCCGCTTGCGGAGTAGAGCCACAAGCCGGCGATAGTTCGATGCCGTTAGATGATGACACGCCAACAGAGGAGGAAGTCCTAAAGGCGGAGCTCACGTGCGGTGACGTTGGTCTCGATTTGCCCAGCGAGTGGTTGCATGAGGGGTACAAGGCGCGAGTACTAGACTGCGTCGATCACGAGGGGCAATACTCGCCAGAAACAATTCCAAGCGAACACTGGCGACGTCATCGTGAGTACGGTGTGTTTGCTGTGTCTGCCGGTGATGAAATAGGACAGCACGAGTGGATCTATCTGGATGGCACGCGAACTGACACGGAAGACAACGACTTCCTCCGAATACGTAGCACGATACCTAAAGAACTTTCGTCCAGTCTTGGAGGCGTGGGCGTGAGCGCAGCAGAAACGACCCTTTCTGGTGATGTTAACTCCATTTTAATTGCAAGCGATGCGGTGGACCTAAACCCAAATAAGCATACCGCTTTGGTGACCATTATGGTTTGTCCTTCAGCCAAAGATATCGAGGAAACGGACATGGTCTTGTTGCAAAATGATCATTTGAGATTTCAACAACTGATGTTTCAATACCCTTCGCCAATTATTGGCGCGCAAGTTCGTGCTGCGGCAGATCGAATTCGAGCGTTGCAAGTTGAGATCGATAATCACGACCAAGTATGGGCTGAGCGTGGATGTCAGTAGCTCGCCAACAAGTTATGCTGACTCGTGAGAGTCTTGTGAGTTAGAACACTCTTGCCAGTTTATGCCGCATGGTTTTTTAGCACCGGAGCTTCGTTCTTTCTATGATTAGCAATGCTTAGAAAGTTACTACTAACATTTCTTATTTTTTCTTATGGTTGTTTGTCCGAAGAGTCGGCACCACTACGGCCTGCAGATTGTGAGACGCCTAAAATCTCTCGCTATAGAATCGTAAAGGTGGACGTTGCTTTGGGGGGCGAAATCGAATTCTTCGATTTTGATGACGACCGACGAGGAGATAATGCGGGCTACGAAATGGTATATACTTTACTCAACAGCTTCGGAACGGCCAGGGACAACTTACAGGCGAGTGTGGATCGGGCGATTGAGCAAGGTGACTTTGAATTTACCGTTGCGCAATGTACTGATGGTGGCAAGTCCCTGTTCTTCGGTACTTCGCAGCAGCCCTCGGTTTGGTCTCCCCGTGAGCAGGACTTTCGTCACGGATTTTCGAAGTTCCCAAGCGCCATGTTTGTGGATGTCTTTGGACAACGGCAATACGAAGCCGACAATATCAGCGACATGCGATTTCGGTTTAGTTACACTCCGAAGTTTGATGAGAATCAGCTCTTTGGTGTTTTTGGCGGTTTGATTCGAAAAGATACAAGGGATGAGGTCCTTCTCTCCCATCTACCCACGCTTGCTAGCTACCTCACGGATCGTCTCAACGCTGGTACTTTGGATTACTTAAACGATATCGACACTGACGAAGATGGGGCGGTTCAAGAATCGGAAGTTGCATCCCACCCATGGATCAAAAGCGTCTATTCGGCTGACGTGATAGCCAAAGATCCAAGCCAACCTGACGCAGATGAGTTTTTCTTATCGTTCGCGTTCCCGTTCGTCGCGGAAAAAATCGTTGATAGATAAGCAGGTCCTACCAACAGTTGGTGAAGGCATTTCGTGACTCGCTGTTATTCTTTTTTTCTGTAGCCTAACGCTTGTTTGTAGTAATCAAAAGCAATGAAGTTCTTTGTAGCGTTTTTCATCTTCCTTGCCGGCTGTACCACGGACGACTCAATCGAGTTTCATCCAACGAGCCCTGCGCCGATTACCGCTTGTTCTGAAGTCGTTTTCGGCTTCGAGACTGTGAACCAACTAAGTGCCGATAACTTGGTAGTGAGTTCTGAGGTTTTCTTTGAAAGCGAATATCAATACTCACTAAATTATTCCTACGACGTCAATGATCGCCTCATGACCGAGACTTCCACTATCAAAGGACTCCCAGACCAAATTGTTACGCGCTATACCTACGACGACCAGGGGCGCATCAAAAGCGTAGTGCGAGACGAGGAGCTCACAGCGTCTTACGAGTGGGAAAATGATTTGTCGTGGTCGGTCTATTTCCCGAACTCAGAGCGAACTCAACAGCGCGCCATGACCATAGATGCCGGGCTTCCACAAACCGTTACTGTCGATGAGTCTACGGTGCGAAACTACATTTACGACAATGGCAAGTTAGTGAGAGTAGAGCAGGTAAAGTCAGGAGAGCTTGAAGAAATAACCTACTACCTATACGACTGCATGTAGCGAAGCCTAGTTCTCCAAGGCGCCGTTGTTAATCCACGTCTCAATCGCCGATAGCTCCGAGGAGTCCAGCGGCCGGTAACCGGTCTGGGGATCTTGCGGCATGCCCCCTCCGGTAATTGACGCGGCATTCTGCAACTTCAACCACAGGTAGCTAGATTGCGGGTCGTTTGGCTCGACCAGTTTTAGATTTGGCTGCTGCAGCGATTGTTTCATTAACTCGGAATAAGAATCTGCTTTCGCCAAATCTAACCCCGCAAGTGGGTTGGCGCCGCCATGGCAGCCGCCGCAATTGGCTTGCAATATGGGACGAACACTTGTGGCCCATGTCGCGGTGCCAGTACCCGTCAGCGTTAATAGGTCTGGGTTGGCACTGTAACTGCAGTTTCTGTAGTCGATGGGCCAACTCATCGACGCGGGGGAGCCATCCGTTGGCAGGCCTTCTACAAAGCAAACCAGCGCTAGCATTTCTGGTACGGTCGGCGGAATGTTGGCAAGTGGCATACGAGTCCCCGGAATCGGGTCGCCTTGCATATGTCCCGTGAGTCTTGAAATGAGATAAGACTCATCAGGCTTTCCCGGTTCAATGAGCCCAATGACGTTTCCGTTGTCTGCACCAAATGTGCCGTCTCGGTTGGCATCGCCTTGGCGGATTCCAACTCCAAGCCACGACTCTACTTGTTGGGCTTCGTTGGTGGGAACCTCAGCCATCAGGTGCGTTGGAGAGACCACCCACCAATTCCCACGATGTTGAGTAAAAACAACCTCTTCAATAGTGCCACCTTGGTTAAGTCGACGACTTATGTTTAACGTACGGTAGCGATTGCCGAGTTCTAGTGGAATCGGATCGCGCAAGTAGACATGAAGCCCCAAAGATGAATCGTTGGGAGTGCCACCGGTATGTTCGCCTTTGCGCCAATCGATGTAAGCAATTTCTATCGGTGCGTACTCTGCGTTATTGAATGCGACCGTGTCACCTGGTACTTCGCAACGATTGTACACGGTACTAAAGTATTTTGCGTTTAAGTTACAAGGCTGAGAAATGGTTTCCAGAAACGTCGCGGCAGTCCTCATGTCTGGGTATTCTTGCTGATTATGACAAACGCCGTTAATTCCACTACAAGCTCGACGGATAACTTTGTCGTGCATGTCGTGTCCGGTATACATTCGAGCTTGGGCATCTAGGACGTCTGCGTTGCCTCCAGTGTAGGGGGCTACGGTTCGATCTCCAGGATCTTCTGGACGGTCGGGATCAAAAGTGCCTTCGCCAGTGTAGCTGTCGTCGTTTAATTTAGTAACGCAGCCAGCCGCTAGGAGAATCAATAGTATTAAATATTTCATCCTTGTCATCCTCATCCGAAGAAATCCGTGATTGGTGCGTCGCCTGGGAAGATGTCGCTGTGGTCGCACTCTAAAAGGTCCATCATTGTTTTAAGCATTGCGCGATAGGAATAGACTGGACCGTCGGCCTCCAAGTCAGTTTTGCGAGTCAGCCCGAAACGCTTTCCACCAATTCCAGCGTTAGAGACCACGCCACCAAACATCGGCATGGACATCCATCTGGTAGCCAAATCGTTATTGTGGTCCGAGCCGCGAGCGGAGTTGTATTTGCTGCCGCGGCCGGTTCGTCCAAACTCACTACCGAGCACCACCAAGGTGTGGTCCCAGTAGGTGCCGCCGCTGGGATGGGTCATTCTTTTTAAGGATGCTTCGGTGGCGCTAATGATTCGGTTTAGTTCCTCTACACGATCGGGCAGTTTATCGTCCTCGTCCGAGTGGAAGTCGTAGCTGCCGTGACGGATGAAAGCTGCAGGTGCCCCGAAGTGGAACAAACGCATGGCAATTGCGGCATCTCTCGCGGTTCGACCCTCACCAAACATCTGCAGTAGTTCATCATTGGAGATGCCATCAACTTCGTCTGAGCCTCCTTGTCCCACTTTTAGTAGCGGGTCGTTGAAAATTGCCGCGAATTGTTCTGTGGCTTCTCTTGATTGTAAGTAGGCGTCAATTTTGGCGTAGTGGTTGCCATTTTGCGAATCCCTGAATGCGTTGTCGGTTTCATCAACTAATCCGTCTGCCCAAGTGGGCAAGCCCGCGGAGTTAAATCCGAAGGATTCGAAACCGTCCCCTTGCAGTACTGGTGGTCGGTACGGTGCAAATTGACCAGAGCCTGTCGCCATTCCGCCAGATCCAAAAGAGAAGGAGGGAAGAATAACTTGTCCGTTGCCCATACCTTGCGCCACTTTGTTACGCAGACCGTAGTTAATCAGTGTGAAGAATGATGCCGGGCCGCCAGGCGAGCCGGTGAGAAAACGTTGCAAACCCGAGTCATGGTTGCCGTCAGCACCGCCAGCGAGTGGATCGTGGTCAACGCAAGGAGCCACTGCAATTTGATTGGCTATTTCTACCACCGACTTCATTCCCGAGTTTTGTTGGTCCGTTCCAAGCCATCCCGCTCGCTCTAGTAGCTTGCTCGGTCCCCATTCGGTTCCGCTAGGAATATTTCCCGCTAGTCCAAATGGGTTGAATTGTGAATCAACATCTCCGTTGAAAGCCGCGGTAAATCGGAATCCACCAGTGAGGTGAATGTAGAGAAGGTGTTTCACTTCTCCACGCGCTGCCGTTTGCGCAAAGGCCGTTTTGGGTTTCCATATTCGTGCGGTGGCAGCTCCAACTCCGGCAGCTCCCATTAAAGTAAGAAATTTTCTTCTGTTCATTTTTTTGACCTTAGTAAAAGAGCAGTTCTGCTGAGCTGAGGGTGGAAAAACAAATGACGCGAGCGAGTTCTTCAGAGGTACAGTTGGCGGCCGCGCACTGAGTTCCCACATCTTGAAGCTTAGTTGACTCGGCGGCAGTCAGGTTTCGCCCTAAGTAGTCGCGTGTGAGTGACTCGCCAATGGTTTGTGCTCTGGTCGCGTTACCCGCCATCTGAGCATCTATGCCAGAAGGAAGTAGAGACGAAGCTGGTATCTGTTTGTCACCACCCTCCGATTTAGGGTCGCAGAGTTGATTCACTAAGTTGAGTTGAGTTGAAGTCGTAAGAATACTGACGATGTTGAAACGCTTGTCGGCGCCGTTTGTGGGGCACCCTCCTAGCGTTCTAACCAAATTTGAGTTTTCGGAGAGTAGTTGGTCGTCGTCGTTCAGCTCCCATCGACTATTTCGGATGAGAGACTTTGCGGCGTCGCTTCCGGAAAAGACAAACTCTTCAGGGCGCGAAATTCGGTGATCGCATAGTGCTTTCGACGCTTCGGACTTCGCGGTTACCGTTTTGAACCAACTTTCTGCGTCGAGTTGTTTTCTTGGTCCGCTGGTCCAAATGTGTTCCGTAGGAGTCGTTCCGGCGGACGATTGCCGGTAGACAAACGACGTTACGATAGCGAAATGAAGCGCACGTACGTCGCCATTGTATTGAAGCAGATAGTCAACCAACTCTTGACGTGCCGCGGGGGAATATGTGCCCAACCGGTAGCCGAAGTATTGTTCGATCACGTCTTGCACCACTTTTTCCCAGAAAATGGGGTTTTGAGAGAGCAGTCGGCCTGGCGTTTGAAGGATCTCCCATTCGTCTTGGCGAAGAATGCCGTGCCACATTTCCCGGCCTCCGTAACTTCCTGCAACGCGGTAGTCCGGGGTCAGAATGACTTTATGAAGCCCAAAAATACTGCTGGTGCATTGTCCTTCCAATGCTGGGTCGACGTTGCCGTTCGGATCCACACAGTCGTAACCCACAAAAGCGTCTGGGATTCTCATGCTTAATGGTTTGTGATCGATATAGCTACTTTTCCAAAGCGTAAACAACTTTCCAAAGTCGGCTTTTTCAAACTCAAATGGAGGTCGTCCAAGAAAGCGAGTGAAAACAGCTTCTGCGATGTCTTCTCGAGTAGAGTACTTCCTCGTGAGGGCGGGGTGCGTACTGGCAACCGCAGCAAAATGGTCGTAGCTGATGAGTCCCTTGTGCAGTTTTCCTACCAGCTCGTCCAAGTCCCAAATCGCTTCGACGTTTGACGAAAGCGTATCGTAGAGAAAAAAGTCAGCGTAACGTTTCTGTAAGTTAAGTACAAAATCATCGGTGGCCATTAAATCTTTGACCAGTGTTGCCAAGTCTTTTCCAACGCAGTCCGATTCAATCTCTGCAGCAGAAGGGTTACGGTCAACCATGTCGACAAACATCCGCCGGCATGCCTCTCTTTCGTTGATGGGTTGCGTTTGCAATCCAACGCCCCATAACTTGCTGCACATCCCGCGGTTCAGTGGATTCTGCAACTGCAGGCTGTCGCAATAGTTTTGACAAGACTGATTGCAATCTGGCTCATTAATGCCACTAGGAGGAGTTTGTCCGTTAGGAGCAGGCAAGCTCTGATCAACACCAAGAAAGTTTCCGTCAGACACGGGCTCGCCGTTGCCGACAAACTGACCTGGTCCTCTCGCAGGATTTTCTGCATCAAACTTGGCTTCTGGCCGGCAGGCTATCAAAGCTAAAAGAAGAATGGCGTGTTTCATAATTTCCTCTCAATTCCGAGTGCTAAGCTGAGTCTTGTGACGCTGGTATTCCAATCTCTTGCGTATGGTTCGCCGTTAATTTCTGCACGGGTCGCAAACAAATAGACTTGGGAGAATTCGAGGCTAATGTCGAATCTGATGGCGAACTTTTTGGGGAGCGTCCTGCGAAGACCTCCGGTGGCGCCAACCAACCAACCGAAACGCGGACCGCCAATAGAGCCTACTTCGCTTTGCAGATTTATTTGTCTCTGAAAGTCGCCTGCAGGGATAAGAATGGGGATTCCCGCGCGGGCTCCTAGTGGGGCATCGATTTTGTCGGTCAGCCCTAGAGAATACTCAAACCCAATTGCCGGCTCCACCAAATAACCAAAGTTAAAGTCAGGTTGATTTTCTCTTGCACCAGAGTAGGGCAATCGTAGTGCCAGAGAAGGAATTAGCTTTCCTTTCCACCAAGGCATGGTGAACCACGCGCGATAGGCAAGTAGACGTGGAACGTATTTAAACGACTCGTCCGATTCCGCGACACCGATCAGTAGTTTTCCTTTGAGTTGCGATGTCTCGGCTACCAGTTCAACTGCCACGCCAATTTCGTTATCTGCATGTCCGCTTTTGACTAAGCAAACTAATATTGCAACGGCTGTAAGCCACTTCATTTCCCTACCCCCCAATGTTGGCGAAGCCAACACCTCCATACTACCTGTCTCAAGACGTGACTGTCAGTAGATACCGTCCGAAATTTAAACGATTGCCAATCCATCCAATACTATAAAGCCTTGAAATTACGATGCTAAATCCACAGGTAAGGTACTTTAGTTCAAGATTGGGGACGATACGAATCGAGCAACCGCGCGTTCCAGCAAAGTAGATCCTTATTCTCGATTTTCCGTTCCGCCTTTGATTGAAACCGGCACTGCAGCTTGCGCGTGCCATCACTAAAGCGGTACAGAGGACATCCAATTTGAGGGAAGGAATCGCTGATGAAAATTCATGAGTATCAAGGCAAAGAGTTATTCCGAAGGTATGGCATACCAGTACCAATCGGAGTCCCCGCAATGAACGTCGACGAGGCAATCGCCGCCGTCGACAAGGTGCAAAAAGAATCAGGCACTGATGTTGTGGTGGTGAAAGCACAGATTCACGCGGGCGGTCGCGGCAAAGGTGGAGGAGTCAAGGTTTGTATGAACAAGGCCGACGCTGAAGCTGCGATTAAAGAAATCTACGGAATGCAATTGGTGACTCACCAAACTGGTCCAGAGGGACAAAAAGTGAGTCGATTGCTTATCGAGCAAGGCCTCGATATCAAGCACGAATACTACCTGGGAATGACACTTGATCGTTCTCTCGGACGAGTGTCGGTAATGGTTTCCACTGAAGGTGGAATGGACATTGAAGAAGTCGCAGCCAAAACACCGGAAAAGATCGTTAAGGTCCCTGTCAATCCGATCACAGGGTGGCAACCCAACCAAACACGACAACTCGTTTCCGTTTTAGGGCTGACCAAAGAAGAAGCTAAGCCGTTTGGAAAATTTCTCAACCAACTGACCAAAGCGTACATGGAAATGGATTGCTCGCTACTAGAGATCAATCCACTAATTACGACCAACGACGGTCGCGTAATGGCACTTGACGCAAAAGTTAACTTCGACAGTAACGCGCTTTATCGGCACAAAGAACTCGATGCATGGCGAGACCTTGCAGAAGAAGATGCTGCAGAAGTAGAAGCACAAAAATACAACCTTTCTTACATCAACCTCGATGGAACGATCGGCTGCATGGTAAATGGTGCGGGATTGGCGATGTCGACGATGGACATCATTAAGCATTACGGTGCGTCTCCCGCGAACTTTCTAGATGTTGGTGGCGGTGCTACTGCAGAAAAAGTAACCGCGGCATTCAAAATTATTACATCGGATTCGCGAGTCAAAGGCATTTTCGTGAACATCTTTGGTGGAATCATGAAATGCGACACGATCGCTGAAGGCGTGGTGACGGCGGTAAAAGAAGTAGGACTCAAAGTGCCGTTAGTAGTAAGACTCGAAGGAACCAATGTTGAGCTAGGACGAAAAATTCTAAACGAAAGCGGATTAGCTGTAACAAGCGCGAGCGATATGGCTGACGGCGCGAAAAAGATTGTGGAGTTGTCGAAATGAGCGTTCTCGTAGGAAAAGACACAAGATTATTAGTTCAAGGCATGACCGGTAAAACGGGCGCCTTTCATACCATACAGGCAATAGAGTACGGAACCAAAGTGGTTGGTGGCGTGACTCCTGGCAAAGCAGGTGTAACGGTGGACGGCCTACCGGGTGTTCCGGTTTTCAACACTTGTCAAGAAGCAGTTCGTGAGACAGGTGCAAACGCGACTGTGATTTACGTACCACCGCCATTTGCGGCAGATGCAATTTTGGAAGCTGCTGCGGCGGGACTGCCACTTATCATTTGTATTACGGAAGGAATACCAGCGCATGACATGCTTGAAGTTAAGGCGACTTTAGCGCTCGACTATCCCAACACCGTACTGGTGGGACCGAATTGCCCGGGCGTGATTACTCCCGGCGAATGTAAGATTGGTATTATGCCGGGTTACATTCACAAGCCTGGATCGATTGGTGTCGTATCTCGTTCCGGTACATTAACTTACGAGGTCGTCGGACAATTGACGGCACTTGGGCTAGGCCAATCGACAGCGATTGGTATCGGTGGAGATCCTGTGAAAGGCCTAGACTTTATTGACTGCCTAAAACTTTTTAACGAAGACGACGATACCTCAGCGATCTTCATGATTGGTGAAATTGGTGGTACTTCAGAGGAGCAAGCGGCGGCGTACATTAAAGAACACGTGAAGAAGCCTGTTGCAGCGTTTATTGCTGGTAAAACAGCGCCTCCGGGAAAACGGATGGGGCATGCCGGAGCGATTATTTCTGGTGGCGAAGGCACCGCCGCGGCAAAAGAAGCTGCTTTGAAAGCGGCTGGAATTGTAGTAGCACCAAGCCCTGCAGAGATGGGAACCACCCTTCAGAAACTTATAAAGTAAGGAATACAAACAATGGCAATCGAAAGAACATTCTCAATTATTAAACCAGACGCTGTAGCCAAGAATCTAATTGGCCCAGTGACTACTAAGCTAGAAGAAGCAGGTCTCCGAGTTGTGGCTTCTCGGATGACAAAGCTCACGCAAGTAGAAGCACAGCAATTCTACGCCGTGCACAGCGAGCGTCCGTTCTACCATGACCTAGTCAAGTTCATGACCGAAGGACCTGTGGTAGTTCAAGTGCTTGAAGGCGAAAACGCAGTGAAGAAAAACCGAGAAATCATGGGAGCTACGAACCCAGCAGATGCAGCCGATGGCACCATTCGAAAAGCGTTTGCAGAAAGCATCGAAAGAAACGCAGTGCATGGTTCTGATAGTCCTGAGAATGCAAAGATTGAGATTGGATTTTTCTTCTCGTCTGCAGAACTTGCTACTCTCACTCGCTAGCTAGATTTCCTAGCGCGGCGTTACGCGAGCCCTCGTGACCACCAGGTCACGCCGGTTTCCTCGGGTGGCAACGTCACCCGAGCTCGCGTCCTGCGCTAGAAATATTCTAGCTTCGCTCGTTATATCGTTGCTGCTCTAGTCTCCTGGCGAACGCTTGGAGACTTTTTTGCATCCGTAGAGCATGATTGGATACACTGGATTACACTCCCTGTTTTCTCAGTTGTCGTTTTTTGGTCGTTTTCTTCGATCTGTTTTTTCAAATGTGCCAACATCTTTGCGGGGGAATTTTCATGCAAACAACACGGGGAATTAGAAGAGTAAGTAGTCTTATTGCGGTAGGACTTTCGTGGGCGGTCATCGGATGTTCGGGAGACAACGATAAAGGGCAAGAGCCAATTAACTTTACATCGATTAGGGTAGCTCCCAATTTCACCCAACTTCGAATCTAAGTATCCGCAAGCATTTTTAAGCGAGCCAAACTTGGTGACGTGAGAATGCACTCCGGACAACTTTCCAGGCGATGATCCTGACGATCCCAATTCTGGGTTAGCCCGTTGTTTGGTGCTTTAAGAAGTTCGAAGTAGATTCTTCACGCCAGGCCCTACGGAGCTTTCCAGCATTACCAGTGCAATTGACGGTCGGTTGGAGTTCTTTTTTCAAGATCCAACCCGGTACGTGCCTTGCTTGGATCCAGCGAATACTGCTGGCGGCGCAATTGGGGACGATACCTTTGCCGCCTATGCTTCCCAAGACTTTACTTTGGGGGAAACGTTTCCGAACGGAGACACTTTTGATCCCGGTGTCGACTACTCACTCAATTGCATCCAAGACATTGATCAAGGCGCTGGCTGGGTTGGGGTTGGACAGGATAACGGCACCACCTTTATTCAACGGGGAACTAGTGATGGCGGCCCGGCTAGGTTCGCGGCGATAGCGCCAGATGGGACGGTCGATCTTTGGTACGTCAATCGTGGAGTCGCCTCAGGATTTGATACGGCTACCGGAACTGAAAGACACGGTCCTGGGACTTTAGCAGCTGCAGGAAATCTAACCTACGAAGGAACCACCGGCGTTATTCATGCAAAAGCTGACGGCACTACCGATCATCTAGAGCTTACTGCAACAGGTACAGGTCTCGGAGACGGGTGTGGCTTTCATCTGCAGACCGACGGTGACTTGTTGTTCTATACGGCCAATCGTAATCGTTACGGTCGGTGCAGCGACAGCGACTTTCAGAATACTGGACTTGTCCATGTGAAAGATGTGGATGGTGATGGGACTATCTCTCCTGCAGAAGAATTTGGGGAAGAAGGTGAGTTTGAACATGTTGCATCTTTGGTAAATGTTGCCTACTGCTACGATGTTTCTGGCGCTTTAGCTGAAGAGGTGAATCTAGAGGATTGTAGTAACCGCGGATTGGGCTTTGCTGTTATTGAAAACACGGATGATCCTACCTCGCTCTTTGAGGAATCCACACTGAGTATGCCAACCCTAAAGAGAGAACAAATTAAGGCCTTCAACGCTCTGCATCTTTTGAATACGCGACCCACAAACCTTCCCGAGTTCGCGAGCTTCGAAGCACCACCCGCGAGTACTACTACTCAGCCTGGACTATCGGATGAAATTCCAATTCCGCCCGCAGCTGCACCTCTTACATTACGTACGATGTGGTTTCGGCAAGACCATCCGAATTCTGTAAACTTTCCTAGTGCTGGTCATTGCCGCGATGTGATTCTCGACCAAGAAGATTTTACCATTCGGCAGCGTTTGGACATTGGACCGGTCAATCCCACCACTAGAGGCCGTCTTGAAAATTCTCCCGTAGTTGCTGTACTCTTGAATGTAAATAACAGTTTTGGATCTCGATCTACAGGCAGTTTTGGTTGGAGTGAATTCTCCGGGGCGACAGTTACCATCACGAACAACGGCACCCCTATTGCTGGTATTGCTCCACAGACTTTTAATGCAGAAAACCCAACCAACACGACGGCTCCCGATGGCGTACAACCGGCTGTTTTTACTTTCCCTGCAGGTTTTGATTGGGACAGCATTGGCTCGCTTGGCGTCACTTTCACAGGCACTCAGCACTATCAATGCGGCACGGAAGCAGCGCCTAGTGAACCTTTCTCTAGGATGCCAGCGTTGGGACGCGTACAATTCGTCTACTTTTTCGCTCCCTAGAATTTCCCTAGCGCGGCGTTACGCGAGACCTTGTAACCACCAGGTCACATCGGTTTCCTAGGCGACTTTGTCGGCCTAGCTCGAAAGCCTTGCGCTAGAAGATTCTAGGTTCGCTCGTAGTTGTTTTTTTTGCCGGTTGAGCACCGGCTGAGAGTGTGTGGGAGAATAATCCAAACTCAGCTCCGTATGCTTGGCTCGGCTTTTGTGAGGTATCTGATACGTTTGTGCATGCTACGCTGAATCTTTCATGCGGTGATGAAGAGCACTTGGTCGGGAGTTTATCACTTGAAGGTGGATGGCAGCTTAATCACACTATGGCCGCCAGGGCGGTAATCAAATTTCCAGAATGCCATCAATGGCGCAGTCATCATCAAGTCAAATTGACCTCTGACCGTTACTTGAAGTCTATGGTGCCGTCTCGTTTCTTAGAGTTTAAGATGATCGTTCCGAGTTCTGGCATTTGTCTTGGTTGAATGATTTTTGTGATGCCGAGTTTGTCCATGGGCATTCCCCAAGACCAGGCAACAAACTCCGAGCAGTAGAACCTCTTCTTTGACGGCAAGCCAAGTATGCCACCTATGTCATAGCCAGCCCCAATTACGGTTCTGCCTTTAGATACTGCGGCTGCACCTTTTTCTGCTGTCCAGTTATTAGGTTGACTAGAAGAAATCGATGGCTTTCCCTAAGGTATTTATCAAGAGGCGTTTCGACAACCCCTTCCGCGATTGCTTCAAGTACCGTCATTTTTTCGTGATCGAGAAGCACCGCATGGGAATATTTGGTATTGGTGATTACGGCAATGAAGTCGTCACCAGGATTATATCCCCGGCTGATGATCCACATGCCGTTTCCTCCTTCTTTTTTGACAGCTTCAATCCAAGACTGAGTTTCTGCTTCGTACTTCGGACCAGTTCGTCTTTCTAAACCATCAGCTCCTTTACAAGAGGCTAAGGTGACAAAGAGAACTAGAACGTGAACTAGGCGTCGCATTGACTGCAAATATAGCTTGAGGTCAGATAGGCAACAAGTCCGTAAGGCACTTGCCTTATTTGGCGACAGAATATCCGAGACTATTCGAAGTCTGCAATGCTATCGCGCTTCTTGGAATTCAGCATTGTTAAACCGAGTTCTCGCAGATGCTTCGGATGGATTATTTTAGTGATACCTTTTTTGTCCATTGGCATTCCCCAGGACCACGCAACAAACTCCGAACAGTAAAATCTCTTTTTAGAGGGCAAGCCCAGTATGCCGCCTATGTCATAGCCAGCACCTATTGCGGTTCTACCTTTCGCTACTGCTGCCGCGCCTTTTTCCGGAGTCCAGTGTTTTGGCTTCACAAGGAGAAAGCGATGACTTTCTCGAAGGTATTTATCTAGTGGGGTTTCGACAACGCCTTTGGCAATTGCTTCAAGTACGGTCATCTTGTCGTAGTCCAGAAGCACTGCGTGAGAGTACTTGGTATTGGTCGTCACGGCGATGAAATCATCACCCCGATGGTATCCACGACTTATGATCCACATACCGTTTCCTCCATATTGTTTTATGCCGTCTATCCAGGACTGCGTTTCGGCTTCGTACTTCGGTCCTGTAAGTCTTTTGAGGCCGTCTGCTCCTTTGCAACAGGTCAGGGCGGTCAACAGTACCAACGCTCTGGTTGTGTGATTCACAGATGGGACTATAGCCGCAGCTCCAAGTGCTAACAAGATTTTGTGGGATGGGCTTGTAATAAAGAAACGCCAGGTACAGAGGATTTCCGTACCTGGCATTTTCTAGATTTCGATTTTCTAGACTTCGATTTTTTAGATCAGGTGACGTTTTCTTCTTATTCCGATAACAAATAGTCCTAGGAACAAGAGATACATCGGCGACCCAGCACCGTCGCATCCGCCACCTGCAATGCCCCATCCGTCTCCGAATCCATCATCATCTGAGTCCAGGTCTTGGAAGTCAGGAGTGCCGTCACCATCGGTATCGACGGGATTAGGGCCTGGCCCCGCTTCGTCTGCATCTGGCAGTCCGTCTCCGTCGCTGTCTTCATCTCTGAAGTCATCGTCGCCGTCTCCATCAGTGTCCATTCCTTCTGGGAACAATCCTCCTGAGCCGAAGATAGGCGTATCTGGATCGCTACTGTCTGGCGTTCCGTCGTTGTCGGAATCATCAATAGGATCCATAATCCCGTCTCGGTCGGCGTCGCTGCCGCTGTCTATTACTCCATCGTTATCTGCATCTTGTTCTGGCCAATGACCTTCGTCAATATCATCGATGCCATCGTTTTCGCTATCTAAGTCGCGGAAGTCTGGATCGCCATCGCCGTCGGTATCTACCGGTCCAACGATTCCATCGCCACCAAATCCTGAGGCCGTATCAATTCCATCGGTAATGCCGTCGCCATCGCCATCGGGACCATCACAAACCGCATTGGAGTCCGCATCAACGCAACCACTACCACCTTCGATAGTATCGGGAATGGTGTCGTTATCTGAGTCAAGGTCTCGCCAATCACCGACGTAATCGTTATCCGTATTTACGGGTTGGTCTGGTCCCATTCCGTCGCCGTTGTAGTCAGGAATATCTGATTCGGGGATCGTTTCTAAGCTATCGCAGAAACCATTCGCTCCGAAGCCTCCGGCACAATCGACCATTCCATCAGCGTCGGCATCCGGTTCGTTGTGTCCAGCTTCTTTGGAGTCAAGGATGCCATCATCGTCGGAATCCAAGTCGATTTGATCGGGTACTCCATCTCCATCCGTATCTACAGACGATGGTCCTTCAATGCTGTCTGGAATGCCATCGTTGTCATCATCAACATCGATGTAGTTAGGAATGCCGTCGCCATCAGCATCACCTTCGCCGGCGTCGCAAACGCCATCGTTGTCAGCATCAGGCCCATCGTTGTTTTGTGCCGGCGGACCACCATTTTGCGAACAGTCGTCGCATAAGTCGTTGTCACGGTCTCCGCATTTCATTGGATCGTTGGGATCAGAACCCCAGATGCAAATTTCATCTACGTCGGGGACCGTATCTCCATCCGAATCTCCAGCTACGACGTTAATTGAAACCGGGCTACTATCGACTGCGTCAACATGGGTGTAAGAGTCAAGGAATGCTTCATTCCCTTTTCCATTTGCGTTAAATGCTCCCCAGCTTCGAGCGTCCGTATTGGGAATAGCGGTTCCGGCATAGGGGCCAGAGGTTATTCCTGAAGGACCACTAGAAACTAAGCCATCCGCTCCGTTTGGCATGTTTTGTACATTTCCTTGAACTTCGTAGTCGGAGAAGAATATTGGTAGAGGAGTTCTATTTAGCGAGGCATCCAGAGAGTAGAGTTGCAAGCCTTCGTAGCTTGTCTCAATGTCTTGGGCGATGTAATGAAACTCGCCGACGGACAATCTGACGATACATTGATACGTACCTGGGCCAACCGGATTCCCGGCGTTGTCATCGCCATCCCAGGTGATAGTGTTGGTACCGGTGACGGCAGGAAGCAATATTACTCGGTCTCCTTGGCCCGTGGCATCGTAGGTACCGTCTTGATCTAGATCGCAAATGAGAGTTCCTACACCGTCCACGTTCGACTGGTATTCGAAAATCGCTCCGCCGCCCACACCAACTGCAGTACAAGAAGCTAATGGAGTACCGCCGCCTCCGCCGCCCGCGGTAGGATCGAAACGAACTCCTGTCACCACAGGAGGCGTAAAGGTGTAGTTCGAAACTTCCGGTGGGTTGAGGTAAATTTTGTGCTCAGGCGTGTAGGTAGCAGGTCCCCCGCGAGCCGCACTGCGACCAGAGAAGGGCGCATTAAGTCCAATTGTATTTGAACTAATGGTGTACACGTTTCCAGAAAGTCCATCTGTTTTCATTTCTACCACAACAGAATCTGCGGCAGATCCGCCACTCATCAAAGCGTAGACACTTGTCTTTAAGGATTCGGTTTCTGCGTAGCTTCCAGTGGCAAAGCTCCATTCTTGTGAGAACAGACGTCCTTTTCCCGTAGCCGTACCGGAAACAACAACGTCCCAAGTCGTTTCTACCGCGTTGGATTGCAATGCGTGTTCACCGGTTTGAGTGGTGGTGTACGCTTGGCCTGAATTAAGCGTGGCTACCACATTGTTTCCAGGTCCCGTAACTTGCAGTTGCCCCGTTCCCGTCCAAGTAATAGTTTCACCTGCCGTTAAGATATCGACTCCCATCACGGTATTGGGTTGCATATTTTGATCGGCTCCGACTTCGAGACTACCTTCCGCATTGGCAATCCCCGCCCAGCAGGTTGTGATAAGTAGTGCTGTTTTTATTGTTTTATACATTCTGTTTCTCCTTAATCAAACGTGTCAGACGACGGACCATTGTTGTTTCTTTGGATTTCTGCGCCTTCGAGTCTAAATTCAACCCGACGATTCGCGGACCGACCTTCGTTAGTGTCGTTTGATTCGATTGGGTTCGTTTCTCCGTAGCCTTTCGCGGTTAGTAGACTTTCCGACACGCCTTTGCCAATCAGGTATCTACGAACCGACTCAGCTCGACGTTGCGACAAGCTTAGGTTCGATTCCTCGGAACCACGAGAGTCGGTGTGTCCTTCTACGGTTACTCCTGTAATTTCTGGGTGATTTTGCAGGACCCGAGCTACGTTGTTTAGTAGGGCGTAGGACTTTTTGCGAATCGTGGCTTTGTTGGTTTTGAAGTGAACCTTGCCAATGATTTCGAGACCACCATCGGTAATCCTGACAAATTGCTCATCGTTACAACCCATGTACTCAACTTTTCCAGGCTCATCTGGACAGTTATCTTTGTTATCCACCACGGTGTCTCCATCGCGGTCAGGGCAACCCTGTGCAGAGACCTTTCCAGGTACGAGAGGACAGCTGTCGTCGACGTCCAATACGGTGTCTTTGTCATTGTCAGGATCCGGACAGCCATCGTCGTCTTCGTAGGTATCGACGTCTTCCGGTTTCTTAGGACATTTATCGTCAGCATCCATGATGCCATCGCCGTCAATGTCGCCTGGCTCAGCAGGACAACCTTCGTTGCTTCTTGGACCTTTGACGTCGGGACAGCGATCTTCTGAGTCGATAATCCCGTCACGGTCTCTATCGTTACTTGCTTTTCGATCTCCGAATCTAATGCCGACTAGTGCTCTCCAGTCCGGAGTACCGAATCCTTGCGCCAGTCCCACACCACCGGCAGCAAAGAGTACGAACTTGTTGATGTGCCAAGAAGCTCCAAGCTTCGCTTCCGCGTGATTTCCGTTAAAATCACCGAACGGTGCGGCTGCGTGGGTCGCATAGGTGAAGGTACCGTCGACCTCAACCGTGTCCGTTACAAAAACGCCAATTCCTGCCTTGAGGTACAGCTCGTCTTGAACGCTGAGGTTGACCAGTTGCTTGTTTTTTCTGGCTCGGTAACCTACGTTGAAGCCAATCCTGTATTTCTGAAGACCGGTTTCCGTCATGTCTCCAAAAGGCTTTGAGATAAGGAGCTCGGGGATGAAGGTTAGCCCTTTATCTCCAAAGAAATCAGAACTCGTTCCCGTAGGAAGCGTGATTCCCACCATGACACTCAAGTCAACTTTGTGTTTTTCGCTACGTAATAATTGCAGCTTTGGATAAAGGCGGATATCTCCAAGACCGATTTTGTCAACGCCTCCGCCGATTCCAGCGGCAAGGTCTTGCCCTTGCGACAAGATCAAAGGAATTTCAATTCCAAGTTGGATACGGTCCCACAATGAGAAAGCTCCCATGATGCCGGCCCCGACTCGGTGCGACACCAAATCACCAACCCGTTCTCGGTTTCCATTCACCGTTCGGTACACCGTCAGCGGGTCATCCGCGTATCCACCCCAAAGAGCAAAGTCGTAGGATTTATGCGGTGCCACATCCGCAGATTCCACGTCTAGAATTCCCGCCCGATCACTGGATAGTCTAAATCGTTCTACCGGAAAATCAGTCTGTGCTGCTACTGTGTTACTCAAGGATAGCGCTGCTAGCGCCATTATATAATGTTTCATTCGTCTCCCCCAAAAATCGATGAATATATGAGAATGTAACTCATATCTTTCTATTCCCACAAGGTACGTGCTGTAAGATTCCGACTTCCCTACAATGGATCACAAGCTGCCGACTTAAATAAACATTTTACGCGATGAATGTTTCGGTCGTCTTAATTTCTTCGATCGAAGTGAATCTTGAACAACGCTAGCGGTTTATGCGGAAGCAGTTCTTTCGACTTGTAAAAATATTAGTGGGGGAATTTCTACGGTCCGCCAATGTTCAAGTGTACAATTTGGGACTATGCGCGCCAAAACTCACCCGCATCACTTCGATTTCTCTCATAACGCTGTTCCTCAATTGGCTTTCAATGACCCGGAAATGCTCGCTGACAACCTAGGGTTGGATGCTGACGGTGTGTTTACCGGACTTTGGAATTACGTCGGAACATTGCTGGAAGAGAACAAGATGCAACGTCTGACAGATAGTATTACCGTATCGAAACGGAAGCTGATTACCGGGCCTGACGTATGGGTCGTTGAGATGCCTAAACCGCAAGCTGAGCATGAGTCGTATTTTTGCGCTATCGCTCAGCAATCCAAAAGTAAGCTTTGGGCGTTCGCCTTGGACAAAGGAAGCGGAACATCGCTAATCTTCAAAGTTTATCAAAAAGACAAAGAGACCGTGGCTCATGGTTTTTCTGGAGAGCCATCAATCAGTACTTTTCTTATGGCCATACAAGAAGTAATGTCCGCTGCATGAACACAAGAACATGGCTTGCTGCCGAGCCATTTACCCTCACTCTGTCTTCCGGATTCTTTAGCTTCTTCGCACATTGCGGAGTCATCTCTGTATTGGAGCGTGAGGGACTGATGCCTCACAGAATAACAGGCTCTAGCGCTGGTGCTTTGATTGGAGGGTTAGTCGCTTCCGGCACACCGGCATCTGAGATTAGCGAAAGGCTACTCAGGTTAAAACGAACTGAATTTTGGGATCCCGCTGTTGGTTTAGGCTTACTTAAAGGAAATCTTTTTCGGAACGAGTTACGCAAGCTGGCAAGCTGTGAGACGCTGGAATCTTGTCCTATTCCGTTAGCGATTTCTACCTTCGATGTTTCATCGCGAAAAACGGTGGTTGTCACCTCCGGTGATTTGGCCACGGTCGTTTCAGCGTCATGCGCTTTTCCTGGATTGTTTCAACCTGTCCGCATTGATGGGAGATTGGTGAGTGACGGAGGAATTGCCGATCGACCTGGGCTTGCCGGTGTTGCCAACGGTGATCGGACGTTCTTTCATCATATTTCTAGTCGCTCTCCCTGGAGACGATTTCATCCGTCTTCTATGGAAGTTCCCATACGTGAAAACATGCGCACCTTCTCCGTTCCCAATTTGCCAAGAGTGACACCCTTTTCTTTGCAACGAGGTAGGGAGTGTTATGACGCAGCGGTAACCTATACGGAGCGAGAACTTTCGCTTGTGGCCGCGGCTTGAAAGAAAAGGTAGTCGCGCAGGGGTTCTTACGACATTTCGAGGAACGTAAGCGGGACCTTCCTTGGCGAACAGATAGCACTCCTTATCGTCGGTGGATTTCAGAAATAATGCTGCAGCAAACTAAAGTTGCAACGGTTAAAGATTATTTTAACAGATGGATGTTGCGCTTTCCGACTGCATTAAGGTTAGCAGAAGCTCCGGTAGAGGAGGTCTTGGAGGCATGGGCTGGACTTGGGTACTACAGAAGAGCTAGAAACATTCACGCAACTGCTGTGCAGATTGCAGAGTCCGGAATGCCGCAGTCGCGAGATGAGTGGATGACCATGCCCGGCGTGGGACGCTATACGGCAAGTGCTGTCTCATCGATGACAACGGGGGAACGCGTGACGGTAGTGGATGGCAATGTGTCACGCATAATTAGTCGCATTTTCGGTTTGTATTGTGATGTCACTACCGGGAGTGGGCAGAAAGAAATTTGGCAAGTGGCTGATTCACTTCTACCTGAGAGAAGTTTCCCTGGGGACTTCAATGAAGCAATGATGGAATTCGGGGCGCTGCAGTGCGTGCCTAAGAGTCCTAACTGCACCGATTGCATCTTGAAAAATGAGTGCGTCGCTTACTCTGAGGGGCTTGTTGCTACTTTGCCAATTCGTAATTCTAGAAAAAAGCAAAAGCGAAAAATGATAGTTGAGACGGCGTATTGTTTTACCAACGCCAGAAATGAAGTGTTGTTAGCTAAGCGACTTGAAAAAGGATTATACGCTGGACTCTGGGAGTTTCCGATGGCTTCCACTCAAGAAGAACTTGAGTCAGAGTTATTGGTGCCAATTAGTAACGTTAGTAAGCCTTTGGGTATCGTCGAGAAGAAGCTAAGTCATCGAGTGCTGAAGATTACTTTGGTCCGAGCGTCGCTCGAGGCGAGGAAAAAATCACCCCATGGAACTAGGTATCAGGCGCTTGCGTGGTATAGCAAACGTAAGATTGAAGAGCTCGCCATATCGTCTACTACCGTTTCGATATTGCGACTTTTGGAGAAAAAATGACTAAAGAAAAAGCAACCGAGTACATGAATGTTGGATTCGAGAACATCGTTAAAGGCATTGGCGAATTGGGATACGATATCAACGACGACAACTTTAAGGGAACGGATGAGCGAGCGGCACGTGGATTTCTGCAAATGGTGCTGCCCAAAAAGGAAGTAGAAGCAGGCATCGACGCCATGCTAAAAAAAACGTTCCCTGCGAAGTATAAGGAAATGGTGATTTCCAAGCATAACGTGGCGTTTGGCGTCTGCCCTCATCACTTGCTACCGGTAGTCTACCGAATTTCTATGGCTTACATTCCTAAAGATAAGGTACTAGGACTTTCTAAGTTGTCGCGACTAGCAAAACTGCTTGCTCGCGGACCTGTGCTCCAGGAAGATTTAACTCACGATCTTTGCGATATCCTACACCAGCGTTTAGGTACGGAAGGTGCTGCTGTGTACGTTCAGGGATTGCATATGTGTATGGCAGCTAGGGGCATCGGCGCACACGAAGCACGTCTTGTTACTAACTGTGTGACTGGCATTTTTCTAGATAACATGGCGACAAGACAGGAGTTCATCAAGTTGGTAACTGACAATCACCCAACGTTAGTTTAATGCGTGTTTGTACTCGCTTAACGGCATTTGCGCACAGTTAGAAAGATCGAAATTTTGTCGTGGTCGTTTGTGAACCCGTGTTAAGATTTCCCTATGGGGGGGAATGAAAATTCATTTATGAAACTGCGGCTCATCGCCGATAGTTTCGCAGACAAATCCAAACGAACACAGGAAGTGATTGATGCTGCGCGCTCTCTCGGTTCTGTAGCCGATAGGATTATTCACGAGAAACTTGTGGACCCTGTAACTAGAGACTGGGCCAATACACTATTGGGACTTGGGCTGGTTGGTACTGCAGAACCAAAAGGGTACGTTGCAGAAGAAGGAGACTTCTTACTTTTTGCAAATTGGCCCAATGAGTATTCGTACCTCGTGGTCGTAGGCGCGCTTGATGGTGATGAGTTGTCGCGACTCGACATCCTTGAACTGGACAAGGAACGATTTACCTCGTACTCACAATTTTGGGCGAGAACCCGCAACGCAGATGCCATAACTTCCGCATTTGTTTCCAAAGTTTTGGCGGCGAAGATTACGTCAGAAAAAACGGATGCATGGAATGTGATTCGCTATGCGTTTGCTCAAATTGAGCCCACTCGAATGCCTTCTGTCGCAGATAACGGAGAAGATAGTATCGAGTTTTTGATTCCGTACCTTCGCGTGGCAGCTCTGCTCGAACCTGGCGACCCGGAACATTCTTTTTCTTTGGGCAACGCGCTTCTCGCTTGCGATCGCTACCGCGAAGGTCTGGACGCGCTCTTAATCGCAAGCAAAGATCCTGACCTGCGAGTTAGCTGTTTATGGCATGCCGGCAACGCAGCTCTTCGAATGGGGGAGCATAGGCGCGGAAGGTCTCTGTTTATTGCATTAACGCGACAAGAAGACTGCCCAGCTCACTACATGGATTTCGCCACGGCATTTCTTGATGAGTTGGAACTTGTCGGAGAAGAAGAGCCGAAACGACAAAAGCGGCACGATGTAAACGCGCCGCCTCCGTGGTCTCCAAATTGGAATGAACTATTCGGCTAATGTCAGCGACATTTTGTAGTCGATATTAGTTACGCCTTGGACGGTTCGAGATGGGAAGGTCCATGTCTTTGCCTTCATCGTCATACAATCTACAAAGTTCTGATCACTTAAGCCGTCAACTTTGGCTTCCGTCACTGTACCATCCGCTGCTACTGCGAGTTTCAGCGAAAAGTCTCCGGTAAGGTCTTTGGACTTAAGAAGCGCATGTTCGTAGCATCCTTGCACCACAGGCTTCCGCAACTTGATACGTTCTGCGATTCGCTCCTTGTTATGCGTTCCTTCGTCTGGGTCAGCTTGCTCTCTTGTTTGAGTTAAGATTTTGCTATTCTCTTGAGCAACTTTGGCATCTTCTACAGGAAGTTGCGCGTATCCTGCGTACAGCTTTTGCGCTGGTTCGTAGTAGTCCTCATCAAACGTGCTTTCGTAGATCGAACGAAAATGGTGTCCGATTTTTAGTACGCGCGGTTGGAATTGCGCTCTTTCAGCTTCGCATGCTTCACCGCAGTCATTGAGGGCCGCCAATAGTTCGTTGTACTTCGTGGCAGTTAGGCGTGGGTTATTGTTGCTCAGAGCGTAATGTCCTTGCTCGAAGCGTACGCGCGCTATTTCGTTTGGAGACCCCGTACCGTCCGCAACTGCACTGTCTAGTGACTCGATGGCGTTATCAAAATGTCCGGCCGCGGCTGCTTTGGCGCTGTAGTTGAAAAGCCAAACGAAACGGGCGCGCTTGACTTGCTCTTCGGTACCCAGCCCATCGAGGGTTTTATTGTACAACGCCACGGTTTCCTTGGCTGAAGTGTTTTGCGATGTTAAGTAGTGCATTTCGTTGATGATGACATCTTGTTTCATCGGCCATGTTTTGAATGCTTTGGTGATAAGCGGTCCCACCTCAGACTTTCTTCCTTCCAGGTGAGCAATCCATGCTGCAACGTACGCATCGAGCGCTTTCTCTGAGTAGCTTCCTAGAATCGTTTTCGCTTTTGCGACGTCTCCCGCGCGAAGGCTTAAGTAAGAGAGCCAAACGCGAGCAACTTCAGCAGATTTTTCGCTAGGGTCTCGCTTTTGAAGCAGTTCGAGAGTCTTGACGGCTTCTTGATCTTTTCCTTGCAGCAGCTGCACGGTCGCCAACTGACGAAGGGTGATCGCTCCGATACCGTTGTCTCCTACACTTTTCCAGTAGTCCGAAATAAGAGAATCGATTCGAGCGTTTGTAGCTTCCGGTTTTGATGCTTGACCATCACGCCATATCATTGACACTAAAACTTGTAGTTCGATCTCTTTCTTGGAGCCCTTAGCCCCTTTGTACTTCTTTTCTTGCTGAGCGGTCGTTCGTTTGCCATTAGTGATTTTTCTCTTCACTAAAGTCGGAGCGCCAAGCGCGGATGGTTGGTAGAATCGGCCTTCTACAGTCAGGGCGTCGAAGCCTTCGAGTTGCAGGTTTTTGTCTTCTTGTTCCGCGGTAAGAATTTGAGTTTTAGTCCCGCTGCAGGCCGTGAGGGACAATATCAGTACAAATGTATTTAATTTCAGCATTGGTTTCCTTTGGAGACTAAATAGCATAACTGAGCTACGGATTGAAGGCCCGTAGTTTGCCCCGTGAGTGTTTTCAAGATACTGTGGCCGCCATGTCAAAAGCCGCGATTTTACTGCTTTTAGGCCTATCAGGATGCGTAGTGGTCAAACCCTACCAAAGGGGCTATTTCGCAAAGAAGGCCATGATTAGCGCTAAAGACAGTGGAGAACGTCGGTTTGAGCAGCATCAAACGGGCTCACGTGAAGGTGCAGACGGTGGTACTGGAGAGCCTTCAGGTGGTTGTGGATGCAACTGACCCTGTTAGCGATTGTCATCGTGGCGTGCTTGCCAGCGTTTGGAGACGGTGAAATTACCGCGAGAACGTCGTACTACAAAGAGCGTGCGACTCGGGTTGTTCAACCAATGATCGACGCCTCCTTTGAAACGACCGATACGTCCACAGTCGACGCGCATTTTCTTGTCGACGCAATCACTTCCGCGTCGGCGGCATCGGGTTCCACGGGAACACCATTTTCTGAAAAACGCTACGAAGCCGGTGGAAGAGCAAGCAACGAATTCACCAACGTTTTTACGGGTGGGGTAAGTGGCAAGTACTCGACAGAGCCTGACTATCAATCGTGGTTTGTAGGAATAAATGGCGCATTCTCACTGGCCGAAGACAACTTTGTATTGAATCTTTCGTTGGGCGCATCTTTCGATTCGATTGATGATAGTGGAATCAACAATCCAATGGCTGAAGTGCAAGAGGAGAGCCTTCAAAGTTACCTCGGTTCGGTGGCGGTAACACA
The DNA here is from genome assembly GCA_020630875.1 of Deltaproteobacteria bacterium. Classification (GTDB taxonomy): domain Bacteria; phylum Myxococcota_A; class Polyangia; order Haliangiales; family Haliangiaceae; genus JAHDIH01. The sequence goes on from JAHDIH010000006.1 coordinate 42,069, forward strand.
GTTGGTATCGAAAATTGCAGCTGTCAGTTTGACTTACGACTTTACTACTGTGAACGGTTACCAGGCTAATCTTTATCGGGTTGTTCCTGCAGGAGGTATTTTTGTTCCGGAACGAGTCCCAGACCAAAGGTTCAGGCATGCGATTTTCGGACAATACAAGCTGTACGTACGCCCAGCAAAAGCAACGCTGATTACAGGTTATCGTTTTTACTTTGATAGTTGGAACGTGCAGGCGCACACTCCGTCTTTCAGATGGATTCAAGAGTTGGGAGATTCATTACTCCATTTTCGATTTCGATATCACCAACAACGTCGTGCCGATTTTCACCAAGATCGTTATGTTTCTTCGAGTGAGGTATTTCTCACAGATGATGAAAAGCTGAGTTCGTTTAACGGATACACGTTGGGAACCAAATTAGTGCTGCAGTTGAGTGATATCGGATTTAAAGGCAGGTTAGGGCACGCTAGCGGAATCGTTAACGTAGACTACGTGATGCAAAACAATCGCTTTGGCGATGCCATTGCGGCTAGCGTCGGACTGACTTTACCGTTTGGTGATGACGCTGTAGACTGATCGAGTGTCACGGGCGTACGTCATTTTCATAGTAATGTGGGTCATCAGCTGTTCAGACCCTGCGGAGGTCTGCGGTCCAACGGAGGGGGCGATGCCTTCTATGAGCGTTGCGGCGAATGGCACAAGTTTCGAATACGAAAATTTTGTTTCCTCCGCCAATAACGATTGTCCTTCGGCTGGCGCTCCAACGAGCATCACCATTGACGGTAGACAAAAAGAGACGGGCTTTTTCTTCACGCTTTGTCTGGCGCGGCCAAACGAAATTGGTACTCAAGAGGTAGATGTAAAGTTACCTGACCCAGCCAATGCTCCAGGGAAAGAACTTCTAACGCTAATAAATTTTTTGGCGAAAGACGACAGCGATTGCACCTATGACTTGGATGGTAGCGAAGGAAGTTCTGGATTGACTGCCACATTTGCAGGCTTTTGTAGGGACGGAATAGCTGAGGACTACTCTTTGAAGCTAAGAGGCACAGTAGGCGTGACAAAAACGTGCATGGGCCAAACACCAGAAAATCTACAGTTTGAGGTGAGCGAGCAAGAAGTAGTTGTGTCAGGTGCCGGCCCACTTTCGTTATGAACGTTTGAAGAGCTTGTGCGTTAGTTTGTTCACTTTCTCGGTGACAAGCATCAACTCATCTCCATACTTCTCTATCATTCGGAACAGAATAGGGTCGTCTCCTGACTTTCCAAGCTCTGACAAATCAACATCACCCGTGCCTGGGCTGTACATCTTTTCCATGATCTTTTGCACGGAGTACTTCACTACGCCACGTGCAGGAATATTGGCCATCATGCCGTAAAGTGCGGCGTCGCCTTGTTGGGCGACCTCAGGATTGGCCCGTACTTCTTCAATGGATGCTTCTATGTCGCGAACAAATTCTTCCACCATACCTTCGTTGGCGACGCCGCAAGTACAATGAATGGCGCTAGGAAATTGATGTCGGTCGAAGTGCCAATTTCTTGCTTGTAGTCTGTCGGCCACCGCCAAAGTATTGATACCGCTGGCAGGGGTGCAACGAAAGCTAACCAAGGTGGCGTCAGGTTTTCCTACCAGTTCAACCTCGGGAAGCGAATCCAGTCTTGCTATTAATTCCGCTTTTACAGCAAGAACCCTTCGAGCCAAGCCCTCGTAGCCGTCTGCCCCTATTGCGGCAAGTGTTGCCCAGGCTGCCGCTATTGGTCCGCCTGGTTTGGTACCAGGAATGCTTGCGGACGCGTAAACGCCACCAGGCCAATCGGTACTCACGAAAAATTGATGGCGCATGTAACTCATGTCTTTGAAGATGAGAGCTGATGCTCCTTTGGCGGTATAGCCGTACTTATGAAGATCTGCTGAAATGGAGGTCACCCCATCTACTCGAAAGTCCCATGGAGGAATCGGTTCGCCAATTTTTTCTAGCCAGGGCAAAATGAAGCCGCCAACGCAAGCATCGACGTGCAGCGGTAACCTTCGCTTGTTTGCGATTTCTCCTAAACCGGCGATGTCATCGATTACCCCTTGTGGGTAGTTTGGTGCTGACCCAGCGATGGCTATTGTATTTCTATCAATTTGCTTAGTGACGTCTCTTAAAGAAACTCTGTAGTCGTCATTGAGTTTGGCAATTTTCATTTTTACGCCAAAGTAATGACTCGCCTTTTCAAACGCGGCATGAATAGAACGGGGCACCACCATATTGGGTTTGAAAATCCAAGGTTTCTTTCTTCGAGCCCGGTCGCGGTAGGTTTTTACAGCCAAAAGTAAAGACTCCGTCCCTCCGGAGGTTAAGCTACCGACTGCTTTGTCGTTTGCATTCATCATCGAAGCGGTCATAGCAACAGCGGAAGCTTCCATTTTTTTTAGACTTGAGAAGGCAATCGGATTAAGTGCATTTTCACTGAAAAACTTATTGTGTGCGTGCTTTAGAAAATGGCTGTGGTCGTCTCCTGCATGATAAACCAAGCACCACGTTCGCCCTGATCTCCAATCTGCATCCGCTTCTGACAAGGCGTCCATTTGCGCTAGGACTTCGTCGCTCCCTAAGCCAAACTTAGGAATTTCACTCAATAGCTCATTGGTACGGCTGGGCATACCCGAGTATCTCGACAAAAGGCAAAAAGCGCTAGTCGACTTGGAACGGTAGTCGCCCGTTACAAGCTTTCTAATACTCGACTATTCTTTGCATTCAGAGATCTGCGAGAGTCCGAATAACGCTGAGCCAAGAAAAACAGACGCCGCGGCCACCGCCTGCAGTTGTCTGATACGCCGATCTTTTGGGGGTTCTTCTAGCGAGTTTCCAGTGGCAATTGTAAGTCCAGCGGAAACTACACCGATGTATGTGTCTGTCAATGGTGGGAGTAGTGACGGACAGTCTTTATCGTTTGGTCCGGCCGGCCGACTAAGTGCAAACGAACAACCGGTGAGTAGAACTAAAAGCAGTAAGGTTACTTTGTGGAGCACGCGCGGAAAGTATTTGCAACGTACGAGTAGGAGCCAGAGAAAGTGTTGGCAAACTATGGCAATCCTCCGTTAGAAAAGTCCTGTCATCGAATGCGAGTCTCTTTGGTGGAGAGTCGAGGCACCGCTAGCTCTGGTCTAATTCGACTTTTTACGTGGGCAGTTCTTACATGCCTTTTTCTTTTTGTATTTTTTGCAGCACTTTTTCTTCTTACCTGCCCACACGGGAAGCATTATCCCGGGAGGAGGCGTACTGATCTGAAGTTCTCTGAAATTGATATTCACTTTCATTTTCATTTTACAGCATTGTGAGACGTGCCGCAACGTTCACTCTTAACAGACGTGATTCTAGTGATTTACGGGATTTCCGAGTCTACTTTTAGAGAAATTGGCCAAGTCACCTTAACCCTCTGCATCGGTTTAACCCGCGGGAATGAGACCGCGTGTGTAGATTCTCTCAGGCATTCTTCCAGTTGTTCATCTAGTGCCTCTTCCGACGAGCTGTGTACTGCGACGTTAATTTCGCCTCGTCCATCGCTTGCGATCGTAACGTCTAAAACTACTTTTGCTGTTGACATTGCGTCGACGTGAATGCTTCCACATTCCTTCCAAAGTGGTCGAACGGATTGAAAAGCCTCCACTACTAAATCGCGATCGATTTGTCTTTTTGCCCAGCCGGTATCCACCATTCTGCCGCTATCATCGATGTCGCTTACCTTCCGTGAAACATTTTCTCCGAATGTTTGAGGCGATGGGACGCTTCGCTGGAGTTCGCCAGGTCGGTGCGCCACTCGTCTTTTTGCTGGTTGGGTGCTATTTATCGGAGCTGACGTAAACTTTTTAGGTGCCCCTTTCCTAGGAGTCTTAAATGACTGGAGTAGAAAGAACAACGCTACCAACAGAGAAAGTACGGACAAAAGCCTAGCCATATTTTACGGACACATCAACGAGTGGTGTTGTAGCAAAGAATTTTCCTTTTTCGTTGATCCCGACCTGAGCCATGGCGGTTTGATGATCGTGAGTGAAGAGCAGCCCTCCGTTTCTAGCGTGCAGGTCTTTCAGAATAGACTCCTTTTCTTCAATTATTCTCTCTGGATACCGATCGTAGCCCATGGTGATCGGCAAGTGGACCCAGGGCGTGCCGGGAATTAGGTCGGCGGCAAAAAGCAACGGTCCCTCGGGCCCGTCAATTTCGGTTAGCATCAATCCAGGGGTATGGCCGTCACTGTAGTGAAAACGCAACCCTGGTAGTTCTTCCATGCGCCGTTCGCTTGTGGTTTTAAACTGGGGAGAATTTTTCAATAGCGTCGTAAGCTCGGGGATGAAAGAAGCTCTGTCTCTAGGATGAGGGTTTTGTGCTCGCTCCCAGGCCTTGTCCGAGGTGATAATAAGAGAGTTCGTGAACGCTAGTGCGAGCTCCCCATCATCAAAAGAAGTTAGCAGTCCACCCGCATGATCAAAATGCAAATGAGATAAGATGATTGCGTCGATGTCTCCTGGCTGGACACCTAGCGTTTTTAAGTTGGCAAGTAAGACGTGCTCGCTTTCGACCACCCCGAAGCGTTCTTTCAATTTTGGTGAGAAAAAAGCCCCAATACCTGTTTCGAGTAGAATCAGTTTTCCGTGAGATTTGATTAGGAAACATCGGCAAGCAAGAGGAATCCTGTTACTTACATCCGGCTGTATCCATCGCTGCCAAAGTGCTTTGGGAACGTTTCCGAACATTGCCCCTCCATCAAGCATTTGACTATTTCCTAATACCGACTGAATTTCCATCCCGTCATTGTTGTCATAATTTGCGCCAAAAAACGAGAGAACGTGCTACGACAGCGTTCCGCGTGATCGAAAAGCAAGAGAATATTCCTGAGCGAGCCGTATTGGCAGCTCTTTATTCTAAGGAAAAGGATGATTTGCCGCCTGAGACAATGCTAGGTGAGCTTGCTAGTTTGGTTTCTGCCGCAGGTGGCCAAACCGTAGGGCAAACCTTTCAGATGTTACGACGGGGTAGTCGGCCATCTCCTGCCACTTTAGTGGGCAAAGGCAAAGCACAAGAAATAGCCGAAATAGTAGAGATGGAAGAAGCAGAAGTGGTGGTCTTCGACAACGAACTGTCGCCGCCTCAGATCAGGGAACTTGAAAAGCTGGTTGGCAAAAGAGTTATTGACCGCAGTGAGCTAATTCTTGATATCTTCGCGACGAGAGCACGTACCAAAGAAGCGAAGCTGCAAGTTGAATTGGCGCAGTTGCAATACACCGCCCCAAGATTGCGCGGTATGTGGTCGCATCTCGAAAGGCAAGCAGGCTCTGGTGGTTCGATGGGACTTAAGGGGCCCGGTGAGAAACAGATTGAGATTGACCGGCGTATCATTAACTCTCGTGTCGCGAAATTGCGTGGAGAGATTGCAACCTTGCACAAGCGCAAACAAAGAGAGGTTTCTGCCAGAGCAGGGAGAGGGTTCTGCGTGAGCTTGGTTGGCTATACTAACGCAGGAAAAAGTACGCTGCTCAATAGACTTACCGAGGCCGATACTTATTCTGCGGACCAACTTTTCGCGACGCTGGATACTAAGACGAGGCGTTGGCGACTGTCGCCAGGACAGGACGTAATGCTTTCAGATACCGTGGGGTTTGTCCGAAACCTTCCCCACCACCTGGTGGCTAGTTTCCGTTCTACCCTAGAGGAAGCGGTGCACGCAGATTTGTTAATGCACGTCATCGACGTAAGTCACCCGCATGTTGAGACGCAAATTGATGCGGTTGATGATGTTCTTAAGCAGTTAGAGGCGGCCAACAAACCTACGATTCATGTGTTAAATAAAGTAGAGTGCGTGACCGACCCTGATATGCTTCTTGTATTGAGGGCTCGTCTAAAAAACGCTATCGAAATAAGCGCGCTAACGGGGCAGGGCATTGAGGCACTTCACGACAAAGTAGCTGAAATGCGAAAAGACGCTTGGATGAGGGTTGTTTTGAAAATTGCCGCGCACGCCGGTAAGGCGCTACAACTCGTAAAGACCTACGGCGTAATCCTAAAAGAAGACTTTGAAGACAACGAATGGCTGGTAGAGGCGGAGCTGTCTAAACATTTGCTCGGACTGCTCTACAAGATACCTGGAGCGGTGGTAGTAGAAAAAGACTAGACTTCTGACTATATTGAGATTTCCTAGCCCCGTTAGGGTACTACGTCGGGCTGTGATGTGTTTCTTTACCCACAGGTTCGCCCATTGTCCCTTTGCCAACTTTGTGGAGCATGCTACCACCACAAGGTGAGTAGTTTTATTGGTTTTGACTTGGGGACAACAAACTCTGCGGCCGCGGTTTTTTCCGGTGACTCTTTGGAACTTGTAAGGCCACGCCACGGCGGCCTTTTGACTCCCTCATGCGTACGAATCGCTAGAAACGGTAAAGTGGTTGTAGGCCAACGAGCCTTTAACTATTTGTCGCGAGATCCTGATAATACGCACAGCGGTTTTAAACGGTTAATGGGAGCAGACAGGCAACTTGTTTTTCCCGCTTGTGGCCAAAGCAAGTCACCCGTGGAATTGAGTGCTTTGGTTCTGAAGTCATTACTAGATGATGTGGAAGCTACGATTGGCTACTCTCCAAACGGGGCGGTGATTGCTACGCCGGCCTTGTTCGACGTGCCCCAAAGTAGCGCAACGGTGGAAGCAGCAAAACTCGCAGGACTGCAGCGAGTCGAGTTGATTCAGGAACCTGTAGCCTCCGCGATCGCTGCTGGTTGGAATGCTGATCATGATGGGGTGTGGCTGGTTTTTGACCTTGGCGGTGGAACTTTTGATGTGACCGCTGTCCAAAGTGACGCCTCTGGAGTGCTTAGAATTGTCGCTCACGATGGTGATAATTTTCTTGGTGGTCGAGACTTCGACAAAAGCATCGCCCATTGGTGCTTGGATCAACTCGGCGAGCAGGGATTGAAGCTAGCAGCCGGCTCTGACGAATACGCACTAGCGCTTGCGAAACTTTCTGCTGTATCAGAAGAGGCCAAGATTGAACTTTCCACTGGAAGGGTAGCTGAAATCGCGTTGCTTGAGCCTTTAGAGTTTGCCGGGCGAGAATGGGACGTGGAGCTCGAGCTAGATCGCCCTACATTGGACGAGCTTTGTAGTAGCCTTGTCGATAAAACCGTCACCGTTTGTCATCGACTGCTGGACGAAAATAACATTTCACGAGATAAAGTAACTCGTGTGGTTATGGTAGGCGGTCCTAGTGCAATGCCTATGGTGAGAGCTAAGGTTCAAGAACATGTGGGAGAGATTGTCACGGACTTAGATCCAATGACGTTGGTAGCTAAAGGAGCCGCGTTGTTTGCAGCCTCTTCGGGAGTTGTGTCTCGCACTAATGCCACGATGACCAAAGCTGCAGGCAAAAAGATTACCCTCGATTATCCTACCATTTCTGGAGACCTTCATCCTTCCGCCGTGGGAAAGCTAGTCGATAGTTCGGTAGATGTTACGCAAGTTGAGTGTTTTGACGACAGCGAGAGTCTTGTAGCCACCGCCGATATAAGTGAAGAAGGCATTTTTGTACTCGACCTGACTCTTAAGGCTCGTGCGGCCAATCGATTTACGGTGAAAGGAAAAAACGAAAAAGGGGAAACTGAGATGCTGTCGCCCAATGAGTTCACTATTGTTCATGGCGTTACGATCAGTTCTCCTCCTCTTTCTCAGTCCATTGGTGTCGCGTTAGCAAGTAACGGGGTGCGGGAGTATTTTGGGAGAGGTACACCGTTACCAATGAAGCGAACTTTCGTGCATTCCGCCGTGGATCCTCTTGGCCCCGAAGGCGCAGCAGAACTGCGGATTCCCATTGTTCAGGGAGAGTTTGAACAAGCTGACTTGTGTCAAAGTATTGGAACGCTAGTGATTAATGGCAGCGAGCTAAATGAAACCTTACCCGTTGGTGCCGAAATAGAGTTGACGCTCTCCATCGACCGTGGTGGCCGGCTGTCAGGCACGGCTCATTTGCCGGCGGTAAAAAAGACCTTTGATCACGTAACTCACTTACTTGTACCAGATGCGGATCTAGAGACCTTACGAGCAACGAGCAAAAAGCTGCGAGGGCGATTAGGAAACGTCAGAAGGTCCGCATTCACGGAAGGAGACACGTCTATGATGTCTAGACTCGAGGAGCTGGACAAAGAAATATTTGGCGCGGATCTGTTGCTGCAATCCGCGGGACGAAAAGACGACGACGGCTCCCTAAAGGCGGCAAAGTCTCTTTCAAGGATCGATGCGGAGCTAGTGGAGCTTGAACTATCTCACAAATACGTTGAGCTATTAGAAGACGCTGAAAGTACGATTCATTGGTCTGGGATGCAGTTGCATCGGTTTGGCTCTGAAGAAGAAAAAAAAGTTTACGAACGCGATGCGGCGGCGCTTCGGCGCGCCATCGACGCGAAGAAAATTGGTCCGGTTCGCAGACTAAACAAGCGAGTATTTCGGCTAGGCATTGCGGCTTATAGGAGAGATCCAGAGTATTGGTTTAACAAGTTCGAACAACTTTCAAGTAGAATCTCAGAGATGCAAGACACCAAGAAAGCAACGACGTTGGTGAACAAAGGGAAACTGCTTGTTTCCAATAAAGATGAAAAAGGGTTACGTCCTATCGTAGAATCTCTGTGGGGGTTGCTTCCACCAGATAGTGGCGATCGCGCAAGGGCATTCAACTCGGGAGTTCGCTGATTGATGCGGGCGTTTCATGAAAATCCGTTTTGGGTTCTGCAGCTGGAGGCCGATGCCTCGCTAGTTGATATCCGACGGTCCGCTAGAAAACTTGCGCAACTTTTGCGAGCTGGCTCCGAGAGCGCAAAGTATTACGACGCCCCCGGTGGTCAATATCCGCGCACAGAAGAGCTTATTCGCTGGTCCGAGTCCGCTTTGGAAGATGACGCACAAAGGATTGCCTATGGGATTCTAAGTGAACCGGTAGAAGCCCGCAGGTTTGGCACTTCAAGCGCAGAGCCTCGTAAACTAAGATGGTGGGAAAAGTGAGAGATGCGGAAGAGTTATTTGCTGAGAATAGTGCCCCGGACATTAACATTGATATGTCGGTGTTGTTAGAAAGTACGCGCGAACGCTCAGCAGAGCTAGAGGCTCGGCTTGCCTCACGTTTAGATAAAATGACAGAGTCTCTTGGAGAAATACGAACTCCTCGGCAAAAGTATGGCGACACTGTGGCCGCAGTTTTTGGGGCTGTGATGGTCGTATTGATTTTAAGCTTCTTACTTGTAAACGGTATCCGTATCCTTCGCAAACCAGGGGGAGGCAGATTGGCAATATGGTTAATTCTGTGTTTGCTTTTTCCGTGGCTTTTTTTCTTCACGCCTTTTGGTTGGATAATCGCGAAACGGTATGCGATCCCACTCGGAATGCCTAGGTTGGCTAGGACTCTGACATTGTTCGCGGGACTTTCCTGGCGTTCTGATACTAAAGGTGGCGCGTTAGTTGCTGGAGTGCTTGCCTCCAAAAATAGCAAGCATGGCATCACAAAGCGCTATGCTAGTAAGGTTCGAAAGCAAGGAAATGCGGGAGCGGGACTCATCGCTCGCGGGTTGTTGTTCGAAGCGGAAGAAAAGCGAGATTTAGCCGAAGCTGCCATGAACACGGCGCTTCTTTTTAAAAGTACTCCGCCGGTTGGTGTAGATATTGCCGTCGATTGGTTAGTGACAGAGTACTGCGTCAATGGTGAGTACAGCGAAATCGAAAAGGTTCAACATTTTGCGGGAAAGAAAACCCTTGCCAGAAAAATACGCGAACAGATAAGTAGGTTGCACTCGGATGGTCAGGTAGACGAAGATTTTCTTCGCGAGATTGGCTATGCTGAGCAGAGAGGAACCCCCCAAACGTTGTCTGAACTTTTGGCTCACACTGCATCGATGAACGGAGCTGTCTCCGATAGCGAACTCAATGAACTGACGCAGCTGTGGAAGATTGAGTTGGAGAGTAGTGCGCTGCGCGATCGAGTGGAAGAGGTGACTAAAGACGCTGATCTTGATGTAATGACTGCACTCGAGTCGATTGTGGATGGTTGTCTTGTGCAAATGGGGGCCCCTGCAGTTGGCTTTGCTCATGCCGTTGGTAGTGACGAAGGAAGTTTAGAACTGCTTGCCAATGAACTGCTCATTCCAAGTAAAGATCGCAGAGCGTTGATGGACAAGTGGCTTTTGTGCTTGGCGGCGTACATAAAAGAGAAGCGAAGAGATTCCCGTGATGCCTACGACATGATGTTTGACCAAGTCGGAGATTTTGCAGTTTGGCTTTGGAACGATTTCGATGAAGCATTCGCCAAGATGGTTTTCCGATTCTTGTCACGAGAAGCTCACGAATTTGCAGATCGCCAAACCTACGAATGGGCCAGCAAACACTGCGATTAGAGTCTATGCAGGGTGGTGTGGCGTGGTGTGTCACCTTGCCGTACATAAGCTCCGCCAACGCTGGTTTTTTGGCCTAATTGCAATCTTAAAATGTTCAATATTTCTTCTCGGTAAGAAAGGCAGTATTACGAATTGGTCAGAGCTCTCTGATTCATTGCTCGCATGAATTTTTTAGGAGCAACATTTTTCGCATTGTCCAAATAGTCACAAAAAAAGAAATATTTTTTACGACTGGAAGATGAGATTTCCTAGGTGTACACCAACACTGATCGGGTCTGTTTGACGACTCACTTTCTTAAGGACTTTGTATGAAAATAAAATTAGGTGCCTTCGGGCCAATCGCTTTTCTCTCTCTGTTAACGATTGCATTGACGAACCAGAACGCGAGTGCCGATGTGCTTTGGTACACATGCGACGACATCACTCGTGACTTGTACATCAACGGCGTAGCACAACCTTTAGATAGTAGCTCCAGCGAATGGCCTGAGTGGAGTAAGATTAACATTGGCAGCACGACCACTCCCGTGCGGATTGCTGCTGCATGTGAAGACACCGGGCGACCTCATATGATGGGGTTCCGGATTTATAACGACTCGGAAACGGTCATGAAGTGGGCATCGCAGCCTGGCGACTTTTTGGCGCTAGCTCTGCCGACTTATTCACCACCTGCCGGCTGGCACCTTCCTGGATTCGATGATTCGACCTGGCTACCCGGCGCCGACCAAGGGAACGCCGGCCCTTGGTTCATGATGTCTGGTACAGGTGGCACTCACATTTGGGCGGCCCAAGACGAACTCTTTGGTTTTTTCCGGACCGGGCTAGTTTGCGATGCGACGAGCTGTTCAGTGTATGCCGACGATGATGGTGATGGTGTCATCAACTCTCAAGACTCACATCCTTCGGACCCCAGTCGATGTAGGGACACTGATGCTGACGGTTGCGACGACTGCAGCGTCACGCAAGCGGATGGTTCCGGTGGCGATATCTTAAACGATGGGCTGGATACGGATGGCGACGGAACTTGCGACTTAGGTGACAGTGATGACGATAACGACGGCGTATCAGACATCAATGATCCCAACAGTACCAACGCCGATATCTGTGGCGATAGTGATGGCGACACTTGCGATGATTGTACTGTGGGAACGGACAACCAAGGTTCAATGAGTGACCAACTTCCAGGCAACGACGGCCTTGATACGGATAACGATGGTCAGTGCGATGCGGGAGACTCAGATGACGACAACGACGGCGTACTAGATGTAAACGATCCTAACGAAAAAAGCCCTGATGTTTGTGGAGACAGTGATGGAGACACCTGCGATGACTGCAGCGTCGGTACGGATAACTTGGGTGGACTCTCAGATAGCCTGCCAGGTAACGATGGCCTGGATTCGGACAACGATGGCCTTTGCGATGCTGGGGATACTGACGACGATAATGATGGGGTGGTTGATGCATTAGATCCTAACGACCTAAGCCCAAACATCTGTGGCGATGCTGATGGCGATAGTTGCGATGATTGCAGTGTGGGGACAGACAACTTTGGCCCCTTGGCTGATAACCAAGTCGCCAACGATGGTTTAGATAGCGACAACGATGGCCTGTGTAATGCTGGTGATACAGATGATGACAACGATGGAATTCCAGATGGCGCGGACCCCGCGAGTACCAATCCAAACGTCTGCGGAGACAGTGATGGAGACACCTGCGACGACTGCAGCATCGGTACCGACAACTTTGGTCCTATGTCGGACAGTCTTCCTGCCGATGACGGAATCGACAGAGATGGAGATGGTCAGTGCGATGCCGGGGATACCGATGACGACAACGACGGCGTGAGCGACGCCTTGGATCCCAACAGTACCAACCCAGACGTTTGCGGAGACAGCGATGGAGATACTTGCGATGACTGTAGCGTCGGTACGGATAACTTTGGTGCTATTAGTGACCGTCTCCCTGGTAGTGATGGAGTGGACACGGACGGGGACGGACTCTGCGACGTTGGTGATAATGACTCTGACAACGATGGGGTATCTAATGCACTGGATCCTAATGATTTAAACCCAGATGTTTGCGGTGACAGCGATGGCGATACCTGTGATGACTGTTCCGCAGGCTCTGATAACTTCGGACCGCTAAGTGACCGCTTTCCACAAAATGATGGACTTGATACTGATGGCGACGGCACTTGCGACTTAGGCGACAGTGATGACGATAACGATGGTATTGCGGACATTTTCGACATCAATGACACCAACCCGGACATCTGTGGAGACAGCGATGGAGACACCTGCGATGATTGTTCTGTAGGAACCGACAACTTTGGATCTTTGAGCGATAGTTTGCCAAACAATGACGGTGTTGATACCGATGGTGATGGGTTCTGTGATGCTGGCGACGTTTGCTTTAACGCTGGTGGCGACACCGACAGTGACGGACTTTGCGATGATGTAGATCCAGATGATGACAATGATGGTATTGCTGATGCAACAGACCCAGATCGCGTCAACCCAGACGTTTGCGGAGACAGTGACGGGGACACCTGCGATGATTGTGCCGTTGGTACCGACGACTTTGGAACGCTAAGCGACAGCCTCCCATTTAACGATGGGACCGACTTGGATGGCGATGGCCAATGTGATGCTGGCGATGTCGATGATGATAACGATGGCGTTAGTGACTCCCAAGATCCAAACGATTCAAATCCAGATGTTTGCGGAGATGGAGACGGAGACACTTGTGATGATTGTTCCGTAGGTTCTGATGACTTCGGAGTGCAAAGCGACTCTCTTCCAGCAAACGATGGCGTTGATACAGATGGCGACGGAATTTGCGATGCGGGCGAAATGGACAGTGACGGCGATGGAGTGATTGACGATCTGGACATCGACGATGACAACGACGGGATTTTGGACGTAGTCGAAGGGGATGGCTCCCTCGACACGGATGGGGATGGAATACCTGATTCGCTTGATTTAGACGCTGACAACGACGGAATCCTAGACACATTAGAAGCAGGGCACGATCAAGCCGACTCTGACTTTGACGGTCGAGTAGATTGCCCAAGCTTCGGAGTTAACGGATTTTGTGATGCGCTAGAAACTAGCGTGGATAGTGGCACCGCAGATTATGACTCGGACGGTCTAGGCCCTGACGCTCCCGTAAACACCGACATGGATGGGGTGGCGGATTTTCAAGATCTCGACACCGACAACGATGGGATCAGCGATGCTGTAGAGGGGGGCTCTAACTGCGCCGACGTTTCACCTCAAGACAGCGTTTGCGATGGCCCGGCTGATGCAAACGGAATTGTGGTAGGTATCACGCCTGATGCGGCTACCTCTACCGATAGTGATGGCATACCCGACTTCAGGGACCTTGATGCAGACAACGATGGGATTCTAGACATCGTCGAAGGCAACAGTGGTTGCACAGACCTCAATCTCAATGAAGTTTGTGATGGCCCTGACTTAGACAATGACGGAATAATGGATTCTATCGATGACGACGTGACTGCATTTGGCGACCCTTCTCCAACTATTCCGCCGAATAGCGATGGCACCGACACGCCTGACTATATCGATTTGGACAGTAACAACGACGGTGCAGATGATGTGGATGGAGTTGTCGTTTGTACGAACAATGGGCAAGGTGAATGCGCCGGGCCAGATCTTGATGGCGATGGCGCACCAGACGTCGTCGATGGATTTTTTGGATTTGGAACGACAGTTCCAGAAGACACCGACGGAGACGGTGTTCCGGATTGGTCGGATATTGATGACGACAACGACGGGATATTAGATACGATTGAAGGCGATGGTGCCGTGGACACGGATGGTGATGGCGTACCAGACTCCTTGGATCTTGACAGTGACAATGATGGTATCAGCGACGTAGTGGAAGCTGGACACGACCATGCTGGCAATGGGGCTACAGTTACCGGCTGTTCAGCGTTTGGCACCAATGGATTGTGTGATGAACTGGAAACCTCAGGAAATGGCGTGCCCAACTATGACGTGGTTGATACCGATGGGGATGGCACAGGAGACTGGAGAGATCTGGATTCTGATGGCGACTCGATTTCGGACTGGCATGAAGGAGCTATTGGTTGTACTGATTTAGACCAAAATCAACAGTGCGATGGTCCTGATGCAGATGGAGATGGTATCGCAGATGATATCGATAACCTTGATGGACATGGTGCAATGAACCAATCAGAGCCAGTAGATACTGATGGCGACCTTCTCCCCGACTATCGTGATCTGGATGCGGATGGAGATACTATCGGTGACACTGACGAAGCGGGAGATGGCGATATCAACACACCGCCACTAGATACCGACGGAGATGGCGAACCGGATTATCGCGATCTAGACTCTGACAACGATGGCGAAACCGATGAAGAAGAAGCGGGGGATATTGATCCAAATACACCGCCAGTAGACAAAAACGGAAATGGAATACCAGAGTACAAAGAGGCAACCAACTACGGAGTCGCCGGAGGAGGGCTTAGCTGCAGTAGCAACGGCGGGCCATTCGGATTCGGTTTTGCTTTCGCAGTCTTTGGTTTAGTTGCTCGTAGAAGACTCTAAATAGGGAGCCCTAGTGAAGAAGAAAAGGCTGTCCCCGTTGGGGACGGCCTTTTTAACTTTTGTCTAGTTCTTTCAGACGGGCATGCCAATCGCGCAGATGCATTCCGGTAATGTAATGACCAACAACTTGCGTACCAATGAAACAAGCTAAGGCTATTTTGCCATATTGGGGCACCCAGAAGATCCAGCATCCCAAAGAAGCAACAACACCAAATAGAAATACGAATAGTAGGACTTTTCGATCTCTCGCTGTGCCTTTTATATAGCCGTTAAGCTTTGATCTTTCGTCTTCCACCGTGAAATCAAATCAAGCCCCGGGCATCTCGTCAATGAATCGGCGATCGTTTTCCTATTCGGTCCACAGAGATAATTATGAAGATTACTGTAAAAATCGCCTGAGCACTGGCCTATCAACCCTTTTACTATCATTATTATGTCTTATGAGTAAGCAATGGCATCCAGATGGCTGGCAAAGCATGAAAGCTATGCAACAGCCAGCTTATGCAGACCAATCGATGGTCAAGGATGCTGTCCAACGTCTATCTGCTTTGCCTCCTCTTGTTTCTTCATGGGAGGTGGAAGCATTGCGAGAGTCTCTCGCGGAAGTAGGCAGAGGAAAAGCGTTTCTGCTTCAAGGTGGTGACTGTGCAGAGTCATTTGATGAATGCAACCCTGAAACCATTGCCGCAAAATTGAAAATACTGTTGCAAATGAGTCTGGTACTTGTGCATGGGACCAGAAAGCCTGTGATTCGCGTCGGGAGAATTGCGGGACAATATGCAAAGCCACGTTCCTCGGATGAGGAAACCATAGATGGAGTAACGCTTCCTAGTTATCGCGGTGATTTGATTAACGGTCTATCCTTCACTGCGGAGCAGCGAGAGCCCGACCCCATGCGAATGGTTCAAGGCTATCACTACGCGGCGTTAACTTTAAACTTTATTCGTGCTCTTGCGGACGGCGGTTTCGGTGATTTGCATCATCCTGAAAACTGGCAGTTAGAATTCGTTAAGCAATCTAACAACGCGGCCAGATTCAACCAAATCGTTTCGTCCATTCGAGATTCCATTTCGTTCATGAAGGCGGTCGGCGGAGTGAGCGAAGAAGATCTGCGTCGAGCCAATTTTTTTACGAGCCACGAAGCGCTGCTGCTGCACTACGAAGCTGCGCAAACCCGAAAGGTTCCACGGCGGGTGGGGTGGTACAATCTGTCAACTCACATGCCATGGATTGGAATGCGAACGGCTTTAGGGGGAGGGGCACACGTTGAATATTGTAGAGGCATCGCAAATCCTGTAGGGGTCAAAGTGGGACCCACGGCAGACCCTAAAGATGTAGCTTCAATCGTTCGCTTACTAAACCCCAGTAATCAAGAAGGCAAGATCGTATTGATCCACCGAATGGGGGCTACGTTGGTCGGGGAGAAACTCCGGGACGTACTAAGTCATATTGCCGAGGAGTCGCTAAACGTCGTGTGGTGTTGCGATCCTATGCACGGAAATACAGAAACGACAGACTCGGGACTAAAGACCAGAAGGTTCACCAACATTCTTTCCGAACTAGAAGCTTCTTTTGCGATTCACAAAGAAGTGGGAACCTACCTCGGCGGCGTCCATTTTGAACTAACTGGAGACGACGTAACAGAGTGCGTTGGCGGTGCCCGAAAACTAACGGAGAGTGATTTGCGCAGGGCCTACGAAAGTCGAGTAGACCCTAGACTAAATTGCGACCAAGCCTTGGAAATGGCACTGTCAATCGCATCTATTCTAAGAGAGCCAAATGGATAAGTTACTTTCCATCGTACATCCGCTTTTGATGTCCCTTGGATATTTGTTTTTTGTTGGCTGGTTTTATCCTGGGCATGTCATCGCAGCGGTTCTACTCGTGGGACTATTAGCAACACTGTGCCTTTGGCAATACAGTCAGCGGCTCAAAACACGCGCGTCCATCACACGACTTTTGGCGTTTGGCGAACCATCTATGGCGTTGACGCTAACGGTCAAAAAGCTAAGTGTCGCCTTTGGTGGGTATCACAAACTATGGATTTCGGTTCGCATGGGAGAAGCTCTTTTTTGGTTAGGTAGATTTTCAGATGCGATCGTCCATCTGGACACGATTAATCTAACCAAGCGCACCGGTAAGAAATACACCAGACTTCAATTCAAACGTGATTGGGTAATAGCTATGGCCCTGTGGCACACAGAAGATGTTGATCGAGCTTTATCTTTTACCAGCGAAGGTGTCGAACGTGAAGTGCGAGTGCTTAGTGACCGAGAAGTTCTTACCGACTGGAACACATTGCGGGTGATTCGTCAGGCGGCAGTCGGCGAGTCTTCAGACTGTAAGGAAATCCAGTCCATGTCTTTCGACTTACAAAGGCCAGCAGTAAGTCGCGCATTACTTTCTTTCTGGCATGCATTGATTCTAAGGAAGCAAAACGTATCCAATGAAACGGAAGTCGCTAGAGCAGAAAGAGAGGGGGCAAATTCGTTTGTACCTTCCTATGCTGCCCAATTGCTTTCTCATAATCAACCCGACTCGAGTGAGGATGTACCACCATGCATTAGTCAAGCGTTGCAATCTGTATCAAGAGAGCACTATGCAAATTGATCTTCATTTTCACTCTACCGTTTCTGATGGAAGTAGCAGTCCTCAAGACTTGGCGAAGCTCTGTGTGGAAGGCAATATCAAAATTGTATCGTTAACCGACCATGATACGATCGACGGAACGAGTCCCTTTTACGAAGCGATTGGTGGGGCGGCACAGGTGATACGAGGGGTTGAGATTAGCTGCAGTTACGGCAAGCAGACCGTCCATTTACTTGCTTACGATGCCAACTTACTACGAAGTTGGGGACGTGTAGAAAAAATGCTAGTCCGACAACGACAACTCAGAGCGAAGCGCGCAGAACTTATCTGCGATCGTCTTGAAGAGTTGGGGAAGCCTGTTGATCGAATGGCACTTCGTGAGAAGTCAAAACAGAAAGTAATTGGCCGTCCAGATATCGCCATGGCAATGCTGAACGCCGGATACTGCAGGACTCGCCGAGAAGTTTTCGAAAAGTATCTAGGGGATGGCAAACCGGCAGACATCCCTATCGAAAGATTAAGTGTTTTTGATGCGATCGATTGCGTACATTCATGCGGCGGAAAGACATCGATCGCTCACCCTCACCAACTTCGAGATTTGGGGGGACCGATTATTAAGGAGTGTGCCGATAAAGGGTTGGACGGTCTTGAGGTCAACTATGGCCCATATTCTCGTTCTGAAAAAGATCGTTGGCTCAAGGTTGCTGTGGAACATGGACTATTTCCAACTACTGGATCGGACCTTCACGACACTGCCGGAAAGCATTCGCTAGGAATGGAAGTTACGGAGGAATACGTCGACGGTCTTGGCCAGTGGCTTGCTGACTAGAACTTGTCTTTACTGATTCTACTGACGACCGGTCCTTGCTGACCTTGATACTTACTGCCTCGACCTGCGCCGTAAGGACGCTCAGCAGCAGACTTCATCTCATGAAACACCACTTGGCTTATTCTCATTCCTGGATAGAGTTTTACTGCGGTTCTTCCTAGGTTAGAAAGTTCAAGTGTAATTTGTCCCTGAAATCCTGGATCAATAAACCCTGCCGTAGCATGGACAACGATGGCAAGTCTTCCGATGCTGCTGCGCCCTTCGACTCTTGCCACCATATCATCTGGAATTGTCACAGACTCCATGGTGGAACCAAGTGCGAATTCACCCGGTTGCATTATGAAACCTTCACCGTCTGCAATTTCAATAGCCTCGGTAAACTTTTGAACAGTCTCAGGATGGCGGGCATCGATGCAAGGGACATGAGGTAATTGGTACACCACAAAACTGGAAGACAATCGAAGGTCCACGCTGGCCGGTTGAATTTGAAGCTCTGGATCAAGAAGGGTGTCAATCTTCAAATCTCCCTTTGCCAAACGGGCTCTAATATCTCTGTCACTAAGAATCACGTTGGCAACCTCGCACACCGTCTTGATTTGCTCAATGCATGGTTCGTTCATTAGATACCAATAATGAAATTGATGAATGTTCAAGCTTTCACGCCGTACGTTTTTGGCCATGCCTCTTGCGCGTTGCTTCTAATGTGAGAACCTACGTCGTGATTCGATTAGTTCTACTCCTCGCTTTGGCGTTGCCAATTGATTCGGAAGCCGATTGGATGTCTAACAATTCTCTTGGCGTTGGGCTGGGAACAGGTACCTCGGCTAATGGACTCTCAGCCAAATACATTGTCTCGAGGAGGGTATCAGTACAAGCAAATCTTGGTTCGATTGGTGGGACCGGGACCGAAAAATTTACTGGTCTTAGCGGAGTTGGTTTCTCTACCGATCTGCTATTTCACACTATGAATATAATCCATGGTGGCTTTTTGCATCTAGATATCTCTGCCGGATTTGGTCTCGGGATCGGGTTAGCGGACTCGCAATCGGTACTTGCCGGCGCTGGAGTTGTCGGCTTAGAGCTTAATATTCAAGAGTTTCCATTCGATTTTGTAGTGGAGTACAGACCTAGTTTACTGGTGACTCCTGACGTGGAGCTAGAGCTCGTCGATTTGTCGTTTCATCTGCGATTTTACTTCGGAGTATGACGATAGACACAGCCGCGTAACCTTGTTACGTACGCGGCATGAGTGACTCGAAAGTCTTTCCATCCCTGTCGATTGTTGAGTGGGTAACATTTTGTGCATTAGCGGCAATTCTGTCGATCGTAAACGTGTATACGACCATCGTCGTGGGTTGGGGCGACGGTGGCTCCATCATCGCGGTCATTGCTTCTGTGATGGTAGTTTCCGGACTCTTTAAGCGCAAAATAGGAATCCAAGGGCTCAATATTGGGCAAACTCTTGTGAGTGCAGGAGGATCTATTGGTTTCTCCGTCGCGAACTATGCTGCGATAAAGCTCATTGATCCTAAATTTAATCCAAGTGCGATGGAGCTGACCTTGCTCTTCGTTGGCTTAGGAATGCTTGGGACTCTAATCGGCTCGCTTGTACGAAAGCAGATGGTAAAATACTACTTTCCAAGCGGCACGGCGTGTGCGGTCATTCAAAGGACGGTTGCCTCTGACGGAATCGAGGACAAACGGCCAACAAAACTTCTTGCCGTGTGGGGGGCCTTCGGTGCTCTTGCCACCATTCCCACCAAGATTACCTTCACCAAAGGAGCCAGTCCTCTTGTTTCCGTTCTCGGGGTAAGCAAAGGATTCGCGATTCTATTGGACCCGCTACTTGTTGGCATTGGTGTGGTCGTTGGTCCCAAGGTTGGCATTGGTATTCTTTTGGGAGGATTGGTTGGTGGTTTCATCATTCCTGAACAGCTTCAGCAGTGGGGAATGACCGATACCAGTACCATTAATCTTTGGAAAAACTGGGCTGGTATTGCCATGCTTACGCTACCAACCTTTGTCGCTATCGGTTTGGGGCTTAAATGGAAAAAAGCCCAGCCGATTCCAGATGGTTTTCCTCTGGGAGATAAAGAATACGCGCAACCAGGTGCTGCAAAAGCGCTCTACATGGTGAGTGGAGTCGTAGGACTCGCCATCGCTCTCTTTGCCGCACATCAACTATTTGCAATGCCTTGGTACGTTGGCGTTTTGGCAGCTGCGGTTGCGATTCCGCTTTGCATCATTAACGGTCGGGTTACAGGAGAGACTGATATCAACCCTGTAAGGCTTGTGGCGATTGCGATGATTTCATTGTTTGTTATCTTCATGTCGTCGGCCTCCGGTAACGCTGCCTTGTTCTTGATTGCATGTGCTATTGTTGGCGGTACGCTTGCTTCCATCGCGGTAGACATCATGCAGGACTATCGGACTGGCTACCTTGTCAACGGCAACCCAACGCATCAAACGTCGGTGCAACTACTAGGAGCTGTGATTGGTGCGCTTGCTGCCGTTCCCTTCATTCTCTTTCTTGATGGTGCTCTTGCAGCTGAAGGTGCAGCCACCGCGTTTGTGGAAGGCTCAAAATTACAAATGCCGGGAGCTCGCGTATGGGCAAGCTTCGCTCAAGGACTGAGTGGAGATGCTCCATTCACTCGCGAAATGGTGTACATGATCGTCGGCATTTCTATTGCCGGTTCCATCTATGCGTACTTTGCAGTTCACCCCAAAACAAGCAAGTATTTGCCATCGCTCTTCGGCATTGGCATTGGACTTATTCTGGCGCCAATCGTCTGCAACACTATCTTTGTTGGCGCGGTCATTCGTTGGGCCTTCATTAAAGCCAAAGCCGCGGTAGCACTGCCAGAAGAAGAAGACTTCACATCGGTCTCGGAAAAAGCTAGTGGCGAAAACGGTCTTATTTCTGAGTCACGTCGACTCATAGAGTCCATCTCTGCGGCTCGAGAGCGAATCACCACTCGCCTGCAAGGCGACATGCTTCTCATCGGCTCTGCAATATTCGCGGCCTCGGGACTTACCAGTATATTACTCATTGGCCTCACCCAGTTTATGAAACACGTCCTTGGATTTGAGCTCTTCTTCTACGATGGGCAGTAACCCGGGGTAGGAGTAACCCATTCTAATTTGGCCCCATTATACGAAGAGAGGATTTCCTTGCGATTGAATGCATGATATCCCCCGCGAAATGCACAGATTTATCGTAGTAGCTTTGTTATCAATTGTAGCTTGCGCCAAGCGGGCTAGCTCACAACCCGTTGCGGCTCCTAAAGTAGAGAAACAATACGACCGGCATGAGTGGGTTATAGTGGCAAAAGAGATCGCTACCAACTTTTCACAACAAAAGTTCGACAGCTTGATTGGTTCCACCGTGTGGGAGACAAAGGGAGCGGTAGATAAAGAGGTTCAGGACTTCGTAAAGTTTACCGAAGCCGTTTATCCACTCACCGTTTCGATTTCCAACCAAACGCATCGAGTGCAATGGGGGCTGTTCGTTGCTACCACTAGCGACGGTTTTTTTCCCTTGTTAGAACAATTCGTAAAGGGGTTTCCTGATACGGATGAGACGAAAGAAACCCGCGTTAATGGGCTTCAAGAAGCAAAGTACGGTAACATCGCTACTTTGATTGGGGTCTTGCAGTCCAGTCATCAAGTGCCAGGCCCGCTAAGGCAGCAGGTGCTTGAAAGATTGTTGCTCCTAAACTATCCGCAATACTCTAAAGACGATCTGCAATTTATTTTAGCCTCCATTGACAAAATCAAGACGTCCGACTTGGTGGTGTACGATGCGCGCTACGACACTCTTCGAGACTTTATTAGCAAAGAGCACGACAGTCGAAATGAAGCTAGTAAAATTATCTATCAAGGGGCAAGACTTAGCTCGTCGTCGGTAACGTCCCACGATGCTGGCAACTTTTCTGTCGCACTTCCTAACGGGCTGGCGAAGACGATAATTAATAGCGATGGCTCTAAAGCGTACCTAGTCGAGGATAAATTAGGCTCTACCCATTACTCCATAGTTTGTCGAGTAGGAGTTTCAGCACAAACACTACAGAAGGGATTGGCCTCTAATGGTTGGCAATCTCGCGACGACGATGCGACGTTTACCGTTAGCGTTGGCGAAAAGTTCGGCTACGCCAAAATCAAAGAGCTAGAAGGCAAAATTTGCGTTTCTTTTGCTGAAGGAGCTAAGTCAGAACTTGACGAAGCGAAAACCCTGACAATTCTTGATTCCGTAGCTTCAAAATAGCCATTCGCGACACTTTGACGCGCGTTCAAGCGGTGTTTTGTCGCACATGCATGACCGCGCTTTACCGATCTCTGCATGTTGTGGTACCTGCATCATTGTATGGGCGACGCCACTCCATCCGCAGCTCGTGATTACTACAGCATGACGAAACCACGCATCGTTTTGATGAGCGTGCTTACTGCTGTGGCGGGGACGGTGATTAGTGGGCAACAGGTAGGCTTGCTTGCGTGGATTGGCGTGGTCGTGGGAACGGCACTTATTGTGGCGTCTGCCAGTGTGCTTAACATGTACCTCGAGCGTGACACCGACGGACTCATGCCAAGGACTTCACAAAGACCTCTTCCACAAAAACGAGTATCCGATGGCGGCGCTTTGGTGTGGGGGTTCCTTTTGGCATTTGCTGCTACACCACTTCTCACATTTGCGGTTTCACCGCTAGCAGGGCTACTCGGAGCTGTAGCCTTTGTCCTTTACGTCAACGTTTATACGCCAATGAAACGAAGCTCATCGTGGAGTACGGTGGTTGGCGCAATCCCCGGAGCAATTCCTGTGCTCATCGGCGGAGCGGTGGACGGCTCGATTTCTGTCTCGGTCTTCTCGGTTTTTGCGCTACTCGCGGTTTGGCAATTGCCTCACTTTTACGCGATTGCCATGTACCGCCACAAAGAATACGCGCGTGCTGGAATGATTACGCTGCAAAAAGTAGTAGGACCGAAATGGCTCCGCTGGTGCATTACATTTTGGGCGGGCGTTCAACTAGCCAGTAGTGTGTGGGTTTACCTGAGCGGAGCCGCCGGGATTTATTACCTTGTAGTGGCGCTGCTACTTGGGTCTGCGTATCTCGCCTACTCGGTCTATGGATCGTTAACCAAGCAAGGACCCGCGTGGGCCAAGCGAGTATTTTTGCTGTCGATTATCTACTTACCGGTTGTTATGATCGGTCTTGTAGCAAACGCTGGAGTTTAGTTTTGGAAGCGATTGGTACTCGCCGAGAAATTCTCGTGAAACCTGTATCGTGGATCTTGGCTACCCTCGCGATCTTTGCCATTCCCCTGATTGGTTTTGTTGTCAAAGGTATCTTTGATTGGGAAACCCTCCACCCTGCGTTAAACGCGACGCTAAATGCCTCAAGTGGACTATTCTTGTTTTTGGGCTACAGAGCTATCAAGTCAGGCAATCGTCTAAAGCACGCGCAATACATGGTTTCAGCTTTTACGTTTTCATCTGTATTTCTCTGTTCTTATCTGATTCGTTACTACATCAGTGGCGTGCATCGGTATCCCGGGGAAGGTCTAGATAAAACCTTGTACCTGTCGATACTAACATCTCATACATTCCTTGCAATGACGGTAGTTCCTCTGGTGATTTGGTTGTTTGTGTTGGTATCCAAAGGTAACTACACCAAGCATGCGAAAGTGGCTAAAGTTGCGTGGCCGATTTGGATCTACGTTTCCATTACCGGCGTGGTGGTCTACTTCATGCTGTATCACTACTCGACCTGGACATGACTAAGAAATTTCAATACGCGGTGGTCGCGACCATCGCCGTTATCTACATCATTATCATTTTTGGTGGAGTTGTTCGCGCTACCGGTTCAGGGCTCGGATGTCCTGACTGGCCTAAATGCTATGGCGATTGGGTTCCGCCAACGTCACTTGACGGGCTTCCCTCTGACATCGATCCGCGAACCGTTAATTTGACTAAGACATGGATTGAATACCTCAACAGAACAGCAGGTGTACTTGGCGGCATTTTTGTACTGATCTGTCTTTTCTACTCCAGTAAAGTGTCCAGAAAAATAAGGAATACCCTGCTTTTGGCGACCGGCCTTTTCGTCTTTCAAGGATGGCTCGGTGGGCAAGTCGTAAAATACGAACTTACCGCGGCTTTAGTAACGGCGCATTTGTTTTTGGCAATTCTGATAGTCTTGGTACTACAGTTTGCGTATTGGCTGTCCACGAATCCGATGGTGAGAAAGAGTCCCCTGGTGCTTCCTACAGCCTTTGTTGGTCTTGTGGCGTTGGCGCAAGTTGTCATTGGTACTATGGTCCGCGAGAAAATTGAACATTTGGAAATGGGGGCGGCGTTAACGCCCCGAGAAGACTGGCTGCCTTTGGGATACTTCCCGGACATTTTTCATCGTCAACTCGGGGTCGCGCTGTTAGTTGTGACCTTCGGCATGGGGTATCGTTACCGCGTGGAGCTTAAGAAGGTATGGCGTCCGGCTAGTTTTTTCGCGCTACTTCTTTTTGGGCAAGTAGCGACAGGACTGACAATGGCCTACGCAGGCCTACCTCGCGTAGCCCAAGTACTCCATTTGTTTCTTGCGACGGCAATGTTCCTGGCGCTTTTCCAGATTGTGTTGTCCTCAAAGAATCCGCAGCCCGATTGACTGATCTGGCGACGATGAACACGTTCCCGTGTTGATTCCGCCAAAAAGAAACTGAGAAGTGGTGCACGGGCGAATAATGTATCCAGGATCGGGACAGTTATTGTTGTCGCACATTGCGGGAGCGTCAATCCATAGTTCACTTCCTGTAGTATGACTTCGCTTGCAATGTGACCAAACGTGTCCATCGCAAGTCACATGAAACTCGGTGTCCGCTTGCAGACCTTCGACGATCAGGCGGATGGCTTTAGGAAAACTACAGGTAATTCCTTGAGGATCGTTGGAGCCGTATAGTGTAATTTCGGCGTAGGGAGGCGCGGGGAGAGCCGTGAGAAAACTTTGATAAGAATTGCACTGCGCCGAGGGAATCATTCCTTGCGTAAAAGATTCTTCCCATACTGAACCGGTCAAGCACATTCCCGCTTCGCAAGCTCCGCACGAATTGCCGCACACGCCACAATTATTAGTGTCGGTTTGCAGATCTACGCACGCCCCTTCACAGGAACTTAGCCCGGGATCGCACTCGCTAACGCACATGCCGCTTAGGCACTCTCCGCAACTAACGTTGCATTCTCCGCAATGATTGACATCACTGGCCGTGTTGACGCACTGCCCACCGCACATGGTCTCATCGCTATTGCAGCCTGCTTTGGCATCGCTAGCTGACTTTGAGTCTTCTACCTTCGCACAGCCCGCTAACATGATGGTTATCAGTAATATCCGACTCATTCCACGTGATAATAAACTCTAGGTCGATCTGTCAATCAAACCGGTACCAGCCGGTCGTTTTACTAAAATTGGTCGGAGTTTTATTGAGGTTCGCTGCTTGCCGAATCGAAGCAATCTAGACGATAGTTAGCCTATATGAAGGTATTGATCACTGGCGCTGCCGGACAAATAGGTTCTGATTTGGTCCCTATTATTCGTGATTTTGGCCACGAGGTGATCGAAACGGACCTTGCCTATGATGAAGAGACAGAAGCAAGACGAAGCCTCGACATTACGGACGCTGATGCATGCGAAGCACTCTTTAGAGAACTAAAACCAAACTGGGTCATCCATTTAGCTGCGCTTTTGTCGGCCAAAGGAGAAAAACGCCCTGACGTGACTTACGCGATTAACCTAACCGCTACCAAAAACCTTTTCGATAGGTGCCGCGAGCATGGTGTAGAGCGCATTGGTTTCGCTAGTACCATTGCAGTGTACGGACCAAGTGATAAGTCCGTCGTTTCTGAAGAAGATGCACGTTGGCCCACTACCATGTATGGCGTGACAAAAGCAGCGTGTGAGAATTTAGCGCAATATTATCGCGGTCGTTTCGATCAAGATATCCGCTGCATTCGTTTTCCAGGACTCATAAGTGATGTCCCCCCTGGGGGCGGTACCAGCGACTACGTCAACCATATGTACATTGAGTCGGTAGCAGGCAGAGCTTATCAAGCCTTTTGCCGGGCCAACACGCGCATTCCTATTATGTACATGCCAGATGCGGTACGAGCTGTTGCCGAACTCATGATGGCACCTAAAGGCAGTCTTACAAAAGCGGCGTACAATATCTCTGCATTTAGTCC
Source organism: Deltaproteobacteria bacterium (assembly GCA_020630875.1). GTDB lineage: Bacteria > Myxococcota_A > Polyangia > Haliangiales > Haliangiaceae > JAHDIH01. The sequence goes on from JAHDIH010000006.1 coordinate 68,713, forward strand.
GACGGCGCAAGAGTTTCGCGACTCCATTTTAAAAGAGATTCCAACCGCGAATTTAACATTCGAATCGGTGCAGGCGCGGCAGGATATTCTTGATTCATGGCCAGATGCCTTGGACGATAGTGCCGCACGTAGCGATTGGGGATGGAACCCTCAGTACGATTTAGATGCGATGACACGCGACTTAGTAAAACTACTTAAAAGGAAATGACATGTTTGATAAAGCAAAAATTATAGTTGATAAACAACTGGCAGAGATTCGTGAGGCGGGGCTTTGGAAAAGTGAACGCATTATCACCTCGTCTCAGTCCCGCTCCATTGCTGTAGGTAAAAGCGACGTTTTAAATTTTTGTGCCAATAACTACTTGGGACTTTCTAGCGATCCGTCAGTGGTCGATGCAGCCCGCAAGTCGCTTGATACGTACGGCTACGGAATGTCGAGCGTACGGTTTATCTGCGGCACTCAAGATCAACATAAGACCCTTGAGTCCGACCTCGCCAAATTTTTACACACAGATGACGCGATCCTTTATACTTCTTGCTTCGACGCCAATGGTGGTTTGTTTGAGACACTACTAACAAAAGAAGACGCGGTAATTTCTGATGCGCTCAACCACGCGTCAATTATCGACGGTATTCGGTTATGTAAAGCAAAGCGCTACCGCTACGCTCACAGCGACATGGCGGAGCTAGAAAATCACCTCAAAGAATCGCAACAGCAGCGTATGCGTTTGATCGTTACCGATGGTGTTTTTAGTATGGATGGTGATATCGCTAAGCTTTCAGCGATTTGCGATTTGGCAGACAAATACGACGCTATGGTGATGGTTGACGACAGTCACGCTACGGGATTTATTGGAAAGACGGGACGGGGCACCCATGAACACTGCGAAGTTTTGGGCAGGGTAGATATCATTACGTCAACCCTTGGCAAAGCCTTGGGCGGAGCTTCTGGCGGTTTCACTGCAGCGAGGCAATCGATTGTAGACCTACTTAGAAATCGCAGTCGTCCTTACTTGTTTAGCAATACTCTCGCGCCACCTATTGTTGCGGGAAGCATTAAAGCAATTTCACTGTTGTCATCCTCAACGGTGCTTCGTGACAAACTGGAATCCAACACTGCGAGATTTCGAAAAGGAATTACCGCGACAGGGTTGACCGTAAAAGATGGGGAATCTCCCATCGTTCCAATTATGCTGGGCGAAGCCAAACTAGCGGTGGCTTTTGCAGATGCCCTGCTTACCAAAGGCATTTACGTCATTGGTTTTAGCTATCCCGTGGTGCCCAAAGGACAAGCTCGAATTAGGGTGCAGCTTTCCGCCGGTCATGAAGAAGCCGATGTGGATCGCGCCGTAGCCGCTTTTGCAGAAGTAGGAAAAGATCTGGGACTCATCTAGTTGCACAGTCAAATCGCAATTCAAAACGGAGAAACCCGCCTCGGAGGTAAACATCAGTGCCTCATGGTGGATGATGAGCGCTTTGCGCATCTGGTGTGGTCTCATACCAACGCGGAGTCGGCTTCTTCTCACAAGGGCAACGACTATCAAGATTTGATTTGCGCGTGGCTGCAGATGGACGACTCATCTGATGAAATGACTACCCGTAATTTAGCCCATCGGGAGCAGGCTGTCGTTCCAGTATTGATGTGCCCTGACGATGCGGACTTCTCCTGCACAATAATTGTAGTCGAGGTGGTTAAGAGTAAAACGGTAGTGAGTTGGAACCGGGTGGGGCTCCTTACTGACGCTTCAACGATGTCTGCGGAATGGTTCGCAGATTTTCCTACTTTCAAATTTTTGCGCAGCCAATACGAAGGTGTCGTCAAAGCGTTTTTTAGTCGAGAAACTCATCGCGGGCTTCCATTAAAGCGAAACCAAGCAAGTTATCTCCTTGCCAAGTATTTGGGTCGTCGATGTGTTCTGCCGTTTTGCTCAATCCTATTCCCCAAACTTTGTCGTAAGGGCTGGCTTCTACCAACACTTTTCGCTCAGTGCTTACCAGAAATGCTTTGATGCTTTCATTGTTTGAAAACTTGTGAATGCTTCCTTGTTTTACGATTGCGTACTTGTGACGGTTCCAGACGGTAGGGTCGAAATCCCGGACCTGTCTTCCTAGTTTCTTTACCGCTGCTGGGGAGTTAGCAACTAGTATTTTCTCTAGAGCTTCATTGTCATCAAAAAGTCTGGCTTTTTCTGCCATCATCCAATGCTCTGCGGACGGATAGTTGATGGCATCAACTTCAAAAGGGGAAGGCCACCACTGACTTAAGCATGAGGGGCCTACTTTTCCGTCGTTGCGTGGCTTATGTCCCCAAAAGAAAAGGTATTCAAGCGTTTCATCTTTCCTAAACGTCTCTTTTACCCATTTAATACTATATTTCATGAGGCACTTCGTTTCAAAGCAGCGATAAGCTGCGGAGCTAGCGCACGTGCCTGCATTTCTATTGCCGGACGATCCAAGCTTGCCATGTCATCAATTCTTCCAATAATGGGTAGTTGTCCTTGCGTCGCAATGATGGACTCGGTACTGGGGGTGGAAGGACCATTGAACAGCACTCCCAATATCGGTACGTTTCTTCGTTTCAGCTCAGCAATCGAAAGCAGTGTGTGATTGATCGAACCCAGGTAGTTTCTAGATACCAGCAGCGCGGGAATCGATAAATGAGAAATTAGGTCCGCAATGGTGTGGTTATCATTCAGCGGGACAAGTAACCCTCCAGCACCTTCGACCACCAAATGGTTTGAAACCTCTGGAAGTTTAAAGTCGCGCAGAGATATTGTGACATTTTCTTTGGCAGCAGCCGCATGCGGCGACATGGGAGCTTGCAATAAGTACCGCTCCGGATGCACGCGACACTCAGTCAGACTCCGAACAAACTCCGTATCTCTTGGTTCTCCACACTGCACAGGCTTCCAATAGTCAGCCTGAAGCGCAGCCACCACCACAGCGCTCGCTACCGTCTTCCCAACCTCAGTCCCGATTCCCGTAACGAAAAAAGTGGTCACAAAACTAGATTTCGATGTACTGACCGAACATTTTACATTGGCCAACGTCAGTACATTCTGTGCCATCTGCGCGACGTTTGGTCCATGCGACAAAGTAGATGTTATCTCTTACATGCGTAATGGCGGGGCCGTAAGGCAGCGCATTCTCCTCTAGAGTGACCGGTGCTCCAACTTGCAGCTCTTTTCCATCAAAGGTTAGTGGTGCGTAGATGACTTTGTTCTGTTGTCCTGCCACAATTTCATGCCAGGTAACCACGCCTTCCCCGCCAGGGGCCGTTGCAATAGAAGCGAGTTGACTTGACTTGCCTGCGGCACCGAGAGTGAGGGTGCCGTCGGTCCCGTCGCTGCGCTGGTAGTTAAGGGTAAGTTGTTCGGTAAGGCTATTTCTGTGAATCGCTAACGGCGCATATTCCCAGCCGCGCTGGCTAAGCCGCGGTTGACTGCCATTGTCATCAGGTGAAAGGTTCTTGGCAACACCAGACCAAGAGGTCGCTTCCGAAGCGATTGTAGCTAGCGCGATTGAGGTAGGGGCGTCCGGTGCCTTTTCCGACTTTTCCCAGGTCACCCACAGGTCATCATTGTCATCGGAAGTGATCTGAGGGTAAACGGCATTGTGAGTGTCTTGCTCTGCAGGGGCCAAGGTGGAGACCAACTCTCCATCGCTATCGAAGGTTTGCACAAATACAGTGAACCCTTCTGTCACCGCTCGAACGCCAGTAGCAGCAAAACCATCGTTATGTTTGGTAGCTTGCGGAAGCCAATGGTTGACGAGAGCGTCCGATCCATCTGCTTGTTTGGTGATGATGTTTTGCTCGCTGTCTTGAACAAAGTCCCCAGCCGAGGCGTCGTATACGCGATAGCCGGCAGCATTGTAGCTTCCTTGCCCTCCAGATATTCCCCAGGTGATGAACAGTCGGTCGCCGTTCGCTGCAAGACTCGCATCGGCATCATTGTTTCCACCGATGGTGTTTACGCGAAGCGGGTTGCTTTTCTCACCAGTGCAACCAATCGGTGCGATGAACGTATCGATAAAACTCGCACCTTCTTGTTCGAGACTGTTGTAAGTAGCCCATACTTGGCCATCAAACGTGGTGACGCCAATTTGAACTTCTACTGCAGGGTTGATGATGGCTTCAAAGGGTTGACCTAGCAGAACGCCATCTGCGCAAACGGACTTCTCTTCCGTACTGGTTTCTCCGCCCGCGCACCCCAAAAATGTTGCAATAATTGCCAGTCTTTTCACCGCCGGAAGGTACCGCAAACCCTTGCTAAGTAAAACAGAATTCACAACGAGTAATGCCTAGTATTTTTGGTAAGTTATCCCCCCTTGGGCTTAGGCTCCTCGAGGTGCTCTTCCAACAATCCTAGAATTTGATGTCCATCATTGCGGAAACGTTGTTTTTGTTTACCGCTTTTGGTCGCTACCGCCCGTCCTAAACTCACAGCGGCAAGCCCGCCGAAAAGGACGGCCATGGGCTTCAGGAAACTAACGAACCAACAAAAAAGTGCTACGCTACTGTTAAGAAGTACTTGCCCTGCATCCTCAATGTTCCGATTAAGGAGACACGCTTCTGATACAGTCAACGCGGTTACGCCTTGAGTCGATTCTACGTAAACGCTTGTGGTTTCGCCCTCGAATACAAATGAATGCTCATTACTTGTGAGTTCACCATCGCCAAAAAGGCTAAGCAGCGATTTAAAGAGCTTGCCATGATTGGCTTTCGGCAGCGTTCTGCTTAACGAATGTTCGAAAAAGAGTCGATCCTCGTCAGTTGAAAGTTCACCTCGCGAAGACAGTTTCGCCAAAGCATACCGTTTACGGGTTGCAAGTTCCTTCTTTTCTTGTTGCAGGGCGTCGTTTTCTTTTTGCAAAGCGGCGAGAGTAGCATTGGCCGCATTAAGCTCGTCCCGATACCCCATCAGGACTTGTCTTCCTCGATAAACTCTGTCGCGGCGGCAAGAAGTCTCTTACTCTTTTCTGGAAATCGCTTTAGCTGCTTTTTGTGCGTGGGTCTTGCCAGAAAGCACGCCACGGAACCCAGGCCAAAGCCTAAGCTTCCCAACCAGCCAGTTAAGCCGCCATCCATCAAATAGGTTACTGAAAAAAGCATCCCGATGGCTGAGACTAAAAGAAACGAAAGGCCTGACACTGGTTTCTCTACGACTGTTAGTTTCTCATTGCCTTCTTGCGACTCGATAGTCACTTCAAGATTCTTCGTGGTAAAGCGGAAGTACCCTTCCGAGTTATTCGAATCTCCAGGTCCTACCTCCAAATACAACTGCTCAAGTAATGCTTCGTGTTTGGCCTCAGGCAAATTCCCAACTATTGTGCGCTTAAAAAACAAGTCGTTGCTAACGCTCGAGGCACGTGGTTTGGTGGTGGTCGTTGGCGAAAGGGACAAAGCTTTAGTTGATACTTCTTTCTTCGCTAGGGCATTCTCTTTGCGAAGCTCGGCGTTTGCTTCTTCAAGTGCAGCAATACTTGCTCGCGCCGCTTGCAGCTCGTTGTCATAGCTCACTTCGGGCCATCTTTCCAAAATCGACTGTTGATGAACCTAGTATATCAAAAAACATCAGTATTCTCTTCAGAAAGAAAGAAACGCATCAACATGAAATAATAAAGTAGAGATTCAGTCAAAATCGAGAATGACAACAAATGATGCGTTAAGAACCGCGCAGGGGTCGCCCTTCAAAAAGCGTAACCAGACAGGCTGCCTCTGTTGCCTTTGGGTTTTCTTTGTTACTATTTGGTGTGCGCTATCTACTTTTGATATGCTTTTTTTGGGGCTGCGCGAGTGAAGAATACGCTAGTGACGAGGCAGCTTTCACGTTCCAAGACCTGCGTGTTGAAGAAATTGCAGGGCGTCGCGCTGTAGTGCGATTTGATACGTCGGTGCCGACCAGCTGCGACCTTGAATGGGGGCTTGCAGAAGATGTTCTTGATCAAATAGCAACCGATCCAGACATGGCCGAAGGAGAAACGGCAATCGACCATGACATTGCACTAGAAGATTTGTCTGCTCTCACCACTTACTACCTTCGTGCTCGTGCGAAAGACCAACAGGGAAACACCGAATATTCAGAAACGATTAGTTTTCGAACCTTGTCTGTAGACGACATTGACCCCACTGATGGAAAGACAAACGTGGCACTACTTGATCAAGGAACGGTTGTATCGTCAGTCAGTAGTAACTGGGCCAACGGCGACAACGACTCGTCGTTCGGCATTCACAATGCTTTTGATGGAGAAATGACCTCAGAGTGGTCCAGTAATGGTGATGGCGACACCGCCTCCGTAACCATTGACTTTGGAGCCGTTCGAGAGCTGTCCTACTTTGCCTACAGGAGCCGAATGATGACCGACGGCACGTCCATTATTTCCAAAGTGAAAGTAATTGCCAATGGTCAGGAGGTCGGCGTTTACGAAACGCCGGACCATCGCCAGCGCTACGTATTTGAAATTTCGCCGGCGGTATTTACCCAGCAAGTGACGGTTGAGGCGGTTGAAACCACCGGCGGCAATACCGGCGCTAAAGAGATTCAGTTCTTCGAGTAATTTTGTAGGGCTTTAGAGGCCGGTTTTTACTAGGCCAGAAACCAACTCGTCCACTCGTTGCGTTTTTGAAGAGAATTTTTTCTTCTGCAGCTTAGGCTTTAAAATTTTTTCTCTTCCTTCCAGGATGGCACCAAGTGGAATGAGCACGATTAGCAGGCTAACGATTAGGTGGGAAGAAATCAAACTGACGCACAGGCCTCCAAAAAGTAGCACTCCGATCAGCTCAGGAAATAGGGGCTGGTAATGACAACGTTCGGTGATGGTGAGCTGCACTGAGTCACTTTGAGATTTTACCTCGATTTTGAATTCGTCTCGCGTGAAGCTAAAGAGTCCATTGGTAGACTCTCTCTGGCCTTCGCCGAACTCCATTTCTATTTGGTCAAGTAACTTTCTGTGTGCTTCTAGAGACAGCGATCCTTCGATGTCAGTAGCGTAGAAAAGTTCCTCTACTTTCTTTGTCAGAATGCGGGCCTTGCCAAATTCATCATTGCGCTCGGCCAGAGCCTTATCTTTTAGTTTTGCGTTCTCGGCCTCAAGCGCAGCGATGTTGGCTCGTGCCGCATTAAGTTCGTCCCGATAACTCATTAGGTTTTGTCTCTTTCTATTTCACCTGCGACCAAAGCAAGAACGCGTTGGGTTCGTTTCTCGAACCTCTTTGGTCGTTTATCGTGGGCTCTTAGCTTGCCAGGGATCGTTGCGCACAATCCGGCAGCGACCAGTCCCATACCGAAGAAGATTTTCTCGGGAACTCCAGTCAGTATTAGTAACAGTGCTGGCAATGCCAATGCTAGAATAGTCGCCACTAGGCCGCGAATACTATCAGATACACGTTTGTCCGTGATGGTTAATTCTTCTAGCGCTTTATAATTAGTCAGTTCTATCTGGAAATCATCCTTCTTAAACCGAAATAGTCCAGAAGCGCTGTCAAGTTCTCCTTCGCCAAACTCATTTTCTAGAAGTTTGAAAAGTGTGCCGTGTCTCTCTTCAGAAAGCGTGCCCTCCAACTCTGCCTTGAAAAACAGCTGGCTGTCAGTCGTGGTAATGGTTTCCTGCTTGATCGTAAGGGCTAACGCATACTGATGTTCTAGTTTTGCAAGGGCACTGTCATTTTTTAGGTGCTCATTTTCACGCGCTATGTCGGAATTTTCCTCTTCAAGCGCGACAATTTTTGCTCGCGCTGCTTGGAGTTCGTCCCGATAACTCATTGGGTCTCATCCACACTGATGGTCGTGGAGAGCAAATTAAGAACGCGCTCAGTTTTGGTAACAAAACGCTTATGTTGTTTTCGACTCTTCAGAAGGGTACGAGCATTGAAAAGTCCGCAGGTCGCCAATACCGTTGCGCCAAACATTGCAGGGATAAGCCTGGTACGAAATAGCATTAGAGAGCAAATGCCGTAAAAAATAGTAGATAGCATGAGGCCAACGTCAACAAAAGCGCTCTTTGTAATGCGCGTCTCTTTGATTGTCAGCTTTTGCCCTTTGTCATTCTGGATTATTTCAACCTGAATACCTTTTTCCAAAAACTTGTATGGATTTTTGGTCCTAAACCTGAAAAATCCAGGCGCGCTATCAAGATCGCCCTGACCAAACTCAATTTTTAGAAGTTTTAACAGGGTGTTGTGTTTCTCTACCTCAAGAGTTCCAATAATGGTTTTTGTGAAAGTGAGTCGGTCGCTATTCTTGGCTAAAGCATGAGGTTTTGCGGTAGAGAGTAATGCATCGTCCTCTTCCACTTTGGCGAGCGCATCATCTTTTTTAAGGTTTTCGTTTTCCTCTTTAAGCTCAGCATTTTTCTTTTCCAGCTCGGCAACTCTGGCCCTAGCAGCGTCCACTTCGCTTCGGTAACCGCTCACCTGGATAGGGTAGCAGCGGAATGCTTACTGGTGGCAGCCCGTCACGCATTAAATCCTTGATTTGCCGCGTCATTTCCGTAGTATTCGGGAGTGCGAGTGTACCTGTCAGCTCTTGGATGCCGACTCAACGAGTCGGAGTTATCCACGTGGAAGCGTGAGTTTTTGCAATCCGGCGCCCAGGTCGCCTCGAGCGCAAGTGACGCGGATGTGGTGGTCGTTAACACGTGCGCGGTGACGAGCGAAGCGGTCAAGAAATCCCGTAAGCTTGCCGCCAAGCTTACCAAAGAGAATCCCGCCTCGCAGTTGGTATTGACTGGCTGCTTTGCGGCCCTTGAGCCTGAAAAAGCCAAAGCCATGACTGGTGCCGCGTTGATTGTGGCCAACCGAGACAAAGATAAGTTGGTGCAGCTTTCCATGGAAGCATTTGACGCCACTCCAGCGAAAGCTCCGCAGGTTTCTCTGCCGGTACTATCTCGAGACGAGTTGGGGCATCGAACCCGTGCGTTTATTAAGGTGCAAGATGGCTGTCGCAACAAGTGCAGCTTTTGCATTGTCACCGTCGCCAGAGGCGAGGAAAAAAGCCGCCACCTTGCAGACATCGTAGAAGAAGTACGACTTCTTGAATCAGAAGGGGTGAAAGAAGTGGTGCTCACCGGCGTCCACCTTGGCGGCTATGGTCACGACTTGGATACGGACTTGAGGACGTTGGTCCAGAAAGTTTTAGCTCACACCACCGTTGCCAGAGTGCGCCTTTCTTCTCTGGAGCCTTGGGACTTACCTGAAGGGTTCTGGCAACTATGGGACAATCCAAGACTGCAACCGCATTTGCACCTTCCTTTGCAAAGCGGCAGCGAAACCGTACTTCGCCGAATGTCCCGACGCTGCTTTACCAAAGATTTTAGGGCGCTCGTCGATGGCGCGCGCACTGCCATACCCAACTTAAACATCACAACCGATCTCATTGTTGGTTTTCCCGGAGAAACAGAGCAAGAGTTTAAAGACTCTCATGACTACGTAAAGTCCATTGGTTTTGGTCACGTCCACACGTTTCCTTATTCTGCAAGAGAAGGTACTCGGGCGGCCAAGCTTCCTGGAGCACTTGAAAAAAAGGTTAAGAAAGAGCGGAGCCGCATCATGCGCGAACTAGCCGCCGATATGCAAAAGGAGTGGCTGCAGCGTCAAGTGGGACGAACGACCGACGTTTTATGGGAAGCTTCCAGCGAAAAAGGCGGCATGGTTGGTTACACAGATAACTATTTCCGCGCACGGCTGCCGATTGATGGCGCTGTCGTCCGAAACCAAATTTCTAAAGTGTCTATCGATAGCGCAACCGAGTCAGAGCTAGTAGTCTCGCTTTTGTAGTGCCGGTTTACCAGCTTGACGAAAGGGTCCTCTTTCCCGACCCAAGAGAAGCCAACGAAAGTGGTGTCATTGCGGTGGGGGGAGACCTGTCTGTAGAACGATTGGTACTAGCCTACCAGATGGGAATTTTCCCATGGTTTTCAGAAGGAATGCCGATTATATGGCACTGTCCGGAAGAGCGCATGGTCATACCGCTCGCCGAAGCTCATGTTGGCAAAAAGATCCGACAACTCGTGCGTAACCATCAATGGCGAATCACGATGGATCAAAGTTTTTCACAAGTGATTGGCGCGTGCTCCAAAGTGCCACGTGATGACCAAGACGGTACATGGATTACGGGTGACATGCATCACGCCTATTGCGCCCTTCACGAAAGAGGCTTTGCTCATTCGGTCGAGGTTTGGGAGCTCGACAAGCTGGTTGGCGGACTTTATGGCGTAAGTCTCGGTAGCTATTTCTTTGGCGAGTCGATGTTTTCGAAAGCAAGCGGTTCCTCCAAGGTCGCCTTTACTTACCTTTTGGCTCAGCTACGCAAGTGGAACTTTTCTTTCGTGGACTGCCAAGTTTACACCGAACATCTTGCTCGGTTCGGTGGTGTTGAAGTTTCCAGAGAGAACTTCCTTGCAGGATTGCAACAAAATTTGCATGACACGACCCGACAAGGTCCTTGGCAATTTGACGATGACGTAGTAGAAAATCCGCTAGGGTTTATTTAGGACTTATGCTCTAGCTGGTTACTAATTTTATTTGCAAGAAAAGTGGATGACGTAGTAGCCAAAATTTGCACGAGTCCTTGCAGTAGGTTGGCGGGAGTCTCTTTGTACGCTGAGAGAAGTAGGCGATTGAGAGAAATTCCTTTGTCATGAACGTCAAAAACTTTTCCGCCAAGTTCGTCCCAGAAAAGTTCCCCTAGATTGTCGGCTAAGTCCTTTCGCTCTTCTTCCGGAAACTGCGCAAGTGCGATGGTAATTACTCGGCTAGCTAGTGCGTCGGGGATTTTGGTGCGCGGCTTGGAGGCTTGCACTGAAGCGGCGAGTTTAGGTTGAGCCCCATGAACTATTCCTACGTGTTTCACTAACTTCCCGCTGGCAAAAATGTCCAACCTAATACCAAGCTCCGTTTTCTCAAAACAGGGCGCTAAAAAAAGCTGACGGTTGCTACCGTAGGCGATGTCGCCCAAGTAGGTTCTGATGGTGTTTCCCGCGCGGGTGAGCAAGCATCCGCCGTCAAACCACTCGGGTTCAAATGGTTGCGGGGTAAAGTCGACGTCGGGTATTACCGAAACGCCTTGCGGCGCGCATTCCCAATAGTCTTTGCTAAACAGTTTTCCTCCTTCCTCACCGGAAACCGATGGCGTAAACGAGGTAGTGAGAGAGTGAAACAATCCCAACGTTGGGTATGGGCCGGTGTACTTCAGCGGCGTTGTTGCGTTAGTGGCGAGTTCGTTGAGCAAAAATGTCCCGATACCTGGTGGTAAGCTGCCGGGACGGTCAATTGCAGGAATCGACTGCGGATTTGACCAATCGACTTTGGAAATCTTAGCGACAGGATTGTCGTCTACGAGTATTTGCTCGACAGCGCCAAGGATGGGATGATCTTCTGCTGATTGCAGAGTGACAAAGCGATTACCTGGACATCTTAGGGGAAAGGGCACACGGCGATGTCGCACGTTTTGCGATCTGCGAAAAGGGGTTAAATGGCTTTGAACAACGATCGGAGTGTATTAGACGGCTTTGCGACTTGCGTGCCTACATGACGTCGTGAAAAAACAAGGTATTGGAGGGCAAGTACGTGAAAATAGGCGTTGTTAAAGAATTGATGGAGGGCGAAAACCGTGTGGCGATTTCCCCAACGGTTTCAGCAAAGTTAGTAAAAAAGGGCTTTGAGATAGCCGTAGAGCGAGGCGCGGGAAACAATGCCGGCTTTACGGATGATGAATACAAAGCCGCAGGAGCGACAATTCATTCAAAGGGCGACGTGTGGTCGACTGCCGATGTCGTTGCCAAAATTAATCCTCCGCAAGACGGCGAAATGGCTGGAATGAAGGATGGTGCCACCCTAATTTCTATTCTTGGTCCACGCCATGACAAAGAGATTCCTGGAAAGCTCGCTAAGCAAAACATTTCAACCATCGCGCTCGATGCGATTCCTCGAATTACCCGCGCACAGAAAATGGATATCTTAAGCTCGATGGCCAACATCGCTGGCTATCGGGCGGTGATTGAAGCAAGCCATCATTTTGGTAGCTTCTTTACTGGGCAAATTACAGCAGCCGGAAAAGTAGCACCGGCAAAAGTGTTAGTTATTGGTGCAGGAGTGGCGGGACTTGCGGCGCTTGGTGCTGCAAAAAGTCTTGGCGCTATTGTTCGCGCATTTGATACTCGCGAGGCCGCGGCCGAACAAGTAGAATCACTCGGCGGGCAATTCTTACGACTTGAGTTTGAAGAGTCGGGAGAGGGGAAAGGCGGCTACGCCAAAGTAATGAGTAAAGAGTTTATCGATGCGGAAATGGCCCTTTTCCGCGAGCAAGCTCCTGAAGTTGATATTGTGATTACCACCGCACTAATTCCTGGACGGAAAGCACCGCTTCTGTGGACCAAAGACATGGTTGAGAAAATGAAGCCTGGCTCGGTAGTGGTAGATCTTGCGGCCACGCAAGGTGGTAACTGTGAAGTGACCCAAAACGGCCGTGTTGTAATTCACGACGGCGTCAAAGTGCTCGGCTTTTCTGACTTACCAAGTCGTATGGCTCGCGTTTCCAGTGAGCTATTTGGAACGAACATCTACCACCTACTCATGGAGATGGGGGGAGCCGAAGCATTCACCATTGACGAATCTAACGATGTGGTGAGGCAGGCGCTGGTGACTCGTGATGGGACTATCAAATGGCCACCTCCTGAGATGGACCACCCTAAGCCAGTCGTCCGAAAAGAACCTGAGCCGGAAGTTGTGGCAAAGAAGGAAGAGCCGAAAGCAAAGTTTCCGTGGCTGTCGATTTTTGCTTTAGGTTTTGTGGGACTGTGGTGCTACCTGCGGTTTGGTGATGTCTCCGTGTCGGCTGGTTCGGCTATGCTCCTTCAACAAATCACCGTTTTCGTTTTGGCGTGTTTTGTTGGCTGGCAGGTGGTGTGGAACGTTACTGCAGCCTTGCATACTCCCCTAATGGCGGTAACCAATGCCATTAGTGGAATCATTGTTGTTGGTGGCCTTCTTGGACAAACGTCTCATGATATGTCCGCTGCGGTGCTCGTGAGTGCTGCCGCTGTGTTTTTCGCAACCATTAATATTGCTGGCGGATTTTTCGTGACCCACCGCATGCTGAAGATGTTTAGGAAATAGGAGAAATCATGATGAACTATGAAACAACTCTCGCAACACTTTCACCTATGCACGATAGTGGGATACTCGCACTCAGTTCTTTGGGACTTCCGACGCACGCAACCGTGGCTTATCTTGTTTCGGCGATACTTTTTATTCTTTCTCTGAGAGGGCTCTCCGATCAAGAGACATCCAGGCAAGGCAACTTATTCGGAATCTTTGGGATGATTATCGCTATTGTTGCGACTATTTCCTTGAACGAAATCGATGGCTATGGATTTATTGCTGCGGGTATTGGCGGTGGTGCGCTAATCGGTTTCTTTATGGCGAAGCGGGTAGCAATGACGGCAATGCCTCAGCTAGTAGCACTTCTCCATAGCTTTGTGGGCCTTGCGGCGACCATGGTTGGTATTGGTCACTTCCTAGGTCATCATCCCGTCGACACCGTTACCGAAGTTGAGATTTTTATCGATGTGGTTATTGGAGCAATAACATTCGCTGGGTCGGTGCTCGCCTTTTTGAAACTGAAGGGGTCTGTGTCAGGCAGCCCATTGCTACTACCTGGTCGACATATCTTAAATCTTGCTATGCTCGTCGGTCTTATCATCCTTGGTATTATGTTTGCGCGGTCTAGTTTTGACGATGCAATCATCTATCTCTTGATTGCTAGTGGCATCGCGTGTGTGCTTGGCTACCATTTGGTAGCGGCAATCGGAGGAGCCGATATGCCGGTAGTTGTTTCCATGTTGAACAGCTATTCCGGATGGACTGCGGCAGCCGCAGGTTTCTTGTTGCACAACGACCTTCTCATCATTACCGGAGCACTAGTGGGAAGTTCCGGCGCAATTCTCAGTTACATCATGTGTCGTGCGATGAATCGTTCGATCTGGAACGTGATCTTTGGCGGCTTTGGTGCCAAGCCTAAAAAGAGTTCAGCTGGCGCCGCAGATGCTCCCGAAGGTGAAGTAACGGAAACGAGCGTCGACGGCGTGGTGGAATTGCTAAAAGACGCTAAAGAGGTGGTCGTGGTTCCTGGTTACGGACTTGCGGTGGCGAGAGCTCAGCATGCCGTTAGGGAAATGGTGGAAATTCTAGCCAAGCAAAACATTAAGACAAGATTTGCGATTCATCCTGTTGCGGGACGACTTCCTGGGCATATGAACGTTCTGCTTGCAGAAGCCAACATCCCTTACGATATCGTTTTGGAAATGGAAGAAATCAACGAAGACCTTCCCGAGACCGACGTGGTTTTAGTGATTGGTGCCAACGATATTGTGAATCCAGGCGCGCAAACCGATGAGTCCAGCCCGATCTATGGCATGCCAGTATTGGAAGTGTGGAAATCAAAGGCTGTGGTGGTGATGAAACGTTCGCGAAAGCCTGGCTATGCTGGCGTCGATAATCCGCTTTTCTACAAAGACAATACGGACCTACTATTTGGTGATGCTAAAGACAGTATGGAAAAAATAGTTGGCGTTCTTCGCGGCTAATTGAATGTACCGACCTCCGCAGCGAATTAGGCATAACCTGCCTGGCCCGACGTGGCCCACGAAATCGCAAGCGGAGGTTTCTACATTGTTTTCCCCTATTAAATTGGGAAAGACTTCTGCAAGCGGCAGAAGTTGGGTGCCGGCAATGGTTCCTTGGCGAGCTACTGCTTCTGGGGAAGTTACGCAAGACGTTTTGGATTGGTATCAAAGGTTTGCCAAGGGCAAGCCAGCGGTAATGGTGGTGGAGGCTACAGGGGTAGGGGACATTCCATCGGGGCCTCTGCTACGAATTAACCGCGATGAGTGCATCGAAGGTCTTTCCCAGATAGCCTCTGTCGTTCGTGAAGCATCAGGCGGGGAGACAAAGCTGCTGATCCAGTTGATAGACTTTTTGCCTATCAAGCGCAGGGTGACCGCAGAGAAATTTTTAACTAGGTACCTGAAATGGACCCACTCGCACCAACAGCGAATCGAGCCGTATTTAGTGTCAGGTGAGACCGCAAAAGAGTTGCTCCTCCGAATGCCAGAACTGTGCGATGTGGTCCTAACAAAAAGAGAACTAGAGGACATGAGGTATGGCTATCGACAACGCGTCACTGATGTTGACGATTCTTACGTTCGTGAGCTGCCGGTACGTCTCCCTGAGCTTTTTGCGCAAGCAGCAAAGCGTGCTGTTGCTGCTGGGTTTGATGGGGTAGAAGTACACGCGGCACATGCTTACACGTTGGCTTCCTTTCTTTCTGGAGAAAATTCTCGCACCGATGGTTATGGCAGCCACCGCAACGGACGATTGAAGTTGCCACTTGCTGTGTTGGAAGCTGTTCGAAAGGCTTGCGACAAAGCAATTGTTGGCATTCGAATGCTGGCGGAAGAAAAAATAAGAAATGGGATTGCCTTGGATGATGCGAAGTTTTATGCGGAGCACTTTGCTAAGGCTGGTGCCGATTACATTTCGTTGTCTACAGGAGGGAAATTTGAAGATGCCAAACAACCCAAAGTAGGTAGAGCGGCTTATCCCTATACCGGCCCCTCGGGCTACGAGTGCATGCCTAGTGTTTTTTCTGATGAGAAAGGGCCGTTTGGTCGCAACCTGGTAGCTATGGCGGAGATTCGAAAACACTTAAGAGCACGAGGCTTATCCATTCCCACTGTCGCATCGGGGGGACTATGCGACTTTCAGCAAATGGAACAACTGCTTACCGCAGGTCATGCGGACTTCGTGGCTTCGGCACGGCAAACGTTAGCGGACCCTGATTGGTTCCAAAAAATGAAGCGAGGGCTGGGAGATACCATTCGTCGCTGCGACTTTACCAACTACTGTGAAGCACTAGACCAAAAGCACGAGAAAGTGACGTGCAAGAAGTGGGACCGTCTAGCGGACTCGGTTGTTCCTGTTGACAAACTAACAGGAAGAAAGCTAACTGCGCCTTAGTATGAGTTACCGCGGTGGAAGACATTCTCCTCATTTGATATTGCTAGGAGTGGCCGTGCTTGCCTGCACGAAAACTCCTCACCAACACTGGCCGTCACCAGTACCGGTTGCCAAGGAAGAAGTCGTAAAGTCCGAAGCAGTAGCCGGACCACCCAAAGTCGGCGATCTTGAGGAATATACTAAGGATCTCTCTACTCGTGGTGAGTTAACGGCTAGGATTCATACGAGCAAAGGAACCATTCGTTGCGTATTGCTTCCAGACAAGGCTCCACTGGCCGTAGCAAACTTTGTCGGATTGGCTCGAGGCTTAAAAGCATGGAGGCATCCCAAAACCGAGAAAGTAGTATCTGGGCAACGGTTCTATGACGGGCTGGAGTTTCATCGGGTTATCGAAGGATTTATGATTCAAGGCGGAGACCCCTCAGGGACGGGACAGGGAGGACCAGGCTACAAATTCGAAAACGAGAACTTGGATGGCAAGTTTGACATAGGTGGTCTTCTTGCGATGGCCAACGCGGGAAAGGACACTAACGGCAGTCAGTTTTTTATTACGGAAAACCCAACAACGTGGTTGAACAAAAGACACACCATTTTTGGAAAGTGTGGGAATCCTGAGGTGGTGAAGTCGATTGCACGAGTAGACAAAGGGCGCGACAATCGACCTACTGAAAAGCTACTGATCACGAGGGTAGGGATTGCCAAGGAAATATGAGGGGCACGCGGTAGAGGCAGAAAAATATGGATGAGGTAATTCCGCAGCGCCACCTCCTCCACAAACGAGTACGGCGAGATGGACCCAAAGTTTTCTAGTGCTACATTATGTATCGCAGACTCTAGGTATCTAGCGAAAGAGTCTGACGATGGTTGGACCTATACTAGGTCTTTGGACTTTATGTGCTCTAGAAGTCCCTCACAGCCTCGCCTGCAGATTTCAAATACCTTCTGAAACCCATCATCGCCACCATAATACGGATCGGGGACGGCAGCACTTTTGGGAGATGAGTCATCAAAGTCACGAAGAAGGTGTATTGTTTTGCCGCCGGCAAGGAGTGACAAGTCGTCCTTGTTATTTAGGTCCATAGCGATGATGTAATCAAAGTTGTCTGCATCATCAGCGGTAAACTTTCTCGACCTACTGAGGATGGTGATGCCATGCGACGCTGCGGTTTCTCGGGAGCGTTTGTCGGCTTTCTCCCCCACGTGGTATCCGGCCGTACCAGCACTCTCGACTTGAAAGCTATCGCTAAGATTGGCTTTCTCCACTAGGTCTAGAAATATGGCCTCGGCCGTGGGAGAGCGGCATATGTTCCCCAGACAAACAAAACAAACTTTCACCATTGAATGACTATGCCCCAACTTGATTATTGCTACAAAGGTTAGTTAGCCAACTTGCATTTCCATTAGCCGACGAACGCGTTCTGGAATGGGCGGGTGAGTGGAGAAGAACTTCCTCATTCCTGCTCCTGATAATGGATTGGAGATGTAGAGACTGGCACTGGCCGGATTGGTTTGTAGTGCACCCAGGGTCTGCTGAAGGTTACCGCCGTTCAACTTGGAAAGCGCTGACGCTAGCGCTTCCGGGTCTCCACAGATCTCGGCGCCGGTTTTGTCGGCGATGTATTCTCTGGAACGCGAAATAGCGAACTGAATGATAGAGCCTGCAATCGGAGCGACCATCGCAAGGATCATAAGCCCTGGACCACCACCTCGTCTTCTGGAACTTCTACCACCAAACATAAAGCCCATTTGAGCTATCAGAGAAATAGCGGAGGCAGCCATAGTTGCGATGGATGCAATGAGGATGTCTCGGTTCTTGATGTGGGCGAGTTCATGAGCGATCACCCCGCGGAGTTCGCGCTCCGTCAACAGTTGCTGAATGCCAGTGGTCACCGCGACAACACCTTTGGACGGGTTCCTTCCTGTTGCGAACGCATTGGGGGCGGGATCGCTTACTACGAATACTTTAGGTTTTGGGATCTCGGCCTTTACCGATAGTTCTTCGACCATTCTGTGAAGCTCGGGTGCTTCTTCAGGCGTGACTTGTTTCGCTCGGTTCATCTTTAGAACCATTTTGTCGCTAAAGTAGTAGCCGAAGATATTCATCGCTACAGCGCCCACTCCAAAGAGCCACCAATGGTCAGGAGCGACCATGCGCCCAAAGACAACAAGTAAAGCGGATAGACCGCCCAAAAACACTACTGTTTTGAGTTGGTTGTTCACAGTATCAAATGTAAGCTTTGCACCTAGGTTGGCAAGGGCTATTCCGTCAAAAGAAGCAGTTTCGAGCTATCTTAGGGTGTTTTTATGAAACTTGTAACTAATGTGGTTTGTCCTTCGTCTATGGGAACCTACGTCGTTTTTTTGCACGGTATTCTCGGCAGGGGAAGTAACTGGCGCACGATAGCCCGCAAAGTGGGTCAGGTCAGTGGCGTGGGAACGATGACCGTAGACCTGACCAATCATGGCGGCTCCCTTGGAGGCGTTCGCCCGCTTACGATTCAGGCAACCGCTAAAGATGTGATCGAAACGCTCGCCGCGGAGTCGGTCGAATGCAGAGCGGTGGTCGGTCATAGTTTTGGTGGTAAGGTTGCCATGTTAGTAGCCAGTCAAACCACGGAAGTGGAATCGCTATGGATGCTAGATTCATCGCCATCTCTTCGGACTTCCCAAAGCGCTGAAGAAGTCTATCGAGTCGTTCGCTACGCTCAATCTCTAGCGGGCCGAAAGTTTGAGTCTCGAAATGCCGGTGTAGCGTTGATGGTATCAGACGGTTTTACCCGTCCTCTGGCGATGTGGTTTGCGATGAACCTTATCAAAAGTGGTAGTGCTTTCGAACTGTCTATCGATCCTAAAGCGACCGAACAGCAGTTGCTGAGTTACTTGCAACTTGACGGTTGGCAACTGCCACTAGATGGCGTTGCTTGTCATTTGGTGCGGGCGGAGAATTCGCCGGTAGTGCTGCAAGAAGACCTCGGTCTTGCAGAAGGTAAAGGCTGGCACAATCATTTGGTTCATGATGCAGGGCATTGGCTTCATGCCGATCAACCGAAAGTGTTGGTTGAGATGCTTACGCGGGGGATCTCCGGTGGAGTATGATTCTCCCTTAATTGAGGCCTTGCTTGTTAAACGCTACAAACGTTTTCTGGCGGATTGTCGGCTCCCTTCTGGAGAGGTGGTGACAGCTCATTGCGCCAATCCCGGTTCGATGAAGACTTGTTTGCAGGAAGAGGGGCGTGTTTGGCTATCCGAAAGTTCCAATCCAAAGCGTAAGCTGAAGTACAGCTGGGAAATAGCGGAGGTTTCCGGGAGTTTGATTAACATCAATACATCGAGAACCAACGCCGTAGTTAAAGAAGGCCTTCTTTCCGGCATAGTTAAGGAATTTGACTTTGCTTATGAGTTGAAAAGCGAAGTGAAAATTGGAGATTCACGCTTGGACTTCATGCTTGCGTCAAAAGATCAAAATTTTTATGTGGAAGTGAAGAATGTAACCATGGCTGGTACAGGTGATGGCGAGTTGCTTTTTCCAGACTCCGTCACCAAGCGGGGAACCAAACATCTAAACGAACTGATCAAGATTGTTGAAGGTGGCGGAAAAGCAGCGATGCTTTATTGCTGTAGTCGAAGTGGGACCCATAGCATGCGACCAGCTACAGATATTGACCCTCTTTATTCGCAAACGTTGACGCAGGCAAAAGAATCTGGTGTCTTAGTTCTCGCGTATGGCTGTATTATTACCCCTCAAGAGCTCAAGCTTGATAAACCTGTCGATGTAATTCTATGACGGTTCGAAGTATCGCTCAGCGGGGAAACAAAGTTCTTTCTTTGCTTGCGGCAAAAGTAGAGTTTCCCGATGCAACTTTGGCTCAGCTGGTGGAAGACTTACGAGACACCATGATTCATGCCTCAGGCGCTGGAATTGCAGCACCTCAAATTGGAGTAAGTAAACAAGTTTGCATCGTCGAGGTCAGGAAAAATCCACGTTATCCGTATTTCCCTGAGATTCCGAGAGTCGTTTTAGTTAATCCTTCTTGGCGCGCCACGTCTGACAGTAGGTTTGAACACTATGAAGGGTGTTTGAGCGTTCCGCAGTTGCGCGGCAAGGTTATGCGAAATACAGATATTGTGGTGAATTACTGGGACGTTGATGGCAAAAGTCACTCCTTTGAAACACAAGGAATTGCCGCGGCAGTGTTTCAGCACGAAATCGATCATTTGTTGGGCGAGTTGTTCATAGATAAGGCGTTTGACGTTTGCAGTGAGAAAGAGTTTTTTGAAAACAAGGTCCAGGAGTACCAGGCCTACTTACAAAAAGTACTATCATGATTCTGCCGTTGCACGAGTGTGTTCTACATGTTACCGCCGGTGCATGAACTCAGTGGAAGCAATTCTCTTGAAGGCAAACATTGAATTAGCATGGGATTGTTGGAGCGACTCTGAAAAGCTACAAGAATGGTTTTTTCCAAACAGCTGTGCAAGGTGCTTGATTGCAAACCACGATTTTCGAGTTGGGGGAAACTTTGACTACAGAATGGAAACTCAAGATGGTAGCGGCGCGAGTAACTTCAGTGGACGCTTTACCGAAATCGAAGAACGCCAAAGAATTATGATGGAGACTGACGACGCGAGAGTTCTCTATCTTACGTTCTTCGAAAGTGATGAAGATGAAATTGAAGTGACACTTTGTTTTGAAGAATCTACGGAAATTCCGGCTGAAGAACAGCTGGAAGAATGGCAGCAAATACTAACTCGATTCGAAACCGTAGTTTCGCAATACACACCGTAGTTTCGCAATGCACATCAGATGATTGCTAGTCTTCCGGTCGGAAAGTAAGCGCAGCCATTGCACGGTCTGCGGCTCGAACAGCATCTTTGTAAGAAGTTCCACTTGCCAGAGTTACCGCGAGTCTTCTTCCAGGGTAAGCTTCAGGCTTGCCGAAGACCCTCACGTCTACGTTGTCGACCGACAATGCCTGCTCGAGTCCTAGTGCCACGGGGTTATTCATTTCTTGTTGCGCTCTGACAGCAACGCTAGCTCCTTCGGCGTAGCGGATAATTTGTTTGATGGGGTAGCCCATAATAGCTCGCGCATGCAGGGCAAACTCACTCCATTGTTGCGTGACCATGGTCACCATACCGGTGTCATGAGGGCGAGGAGAGACTTCGCTAAACCATACCTGATCGTCTTCGCCTAAGAAAAGTTCTACGCCAAACAGCCCGACTCCTCCTAGCGAATCTGTAACGGTTTTGGCTATCTTCTTGGCAAGCTTAAGTTGTTTTTCGCTCATGGGGTGCGGCTGCCAAGATTGAACGTAATCCCCACCTTCTTGTTTGTGACCAACGGGGTCGCAAAATAGCGTTTCTTTTTTTGTTCGCACTGTGAGAAGCGTAATTTCCGACTGAAAATTAATGAATTGCTCTACGATCACCCGGCCGGCACCTGCACGACCGCCCTCCTGAGAAATTCTCCAAGCTTCGTCAACATCGCTTTGACTACGAATCGTAGATTGGCCTTTCCCGCTAGAACTCATGATCGGTTTGACGACAACGGGCAAGCCTAGCTCGTTCAGCGCTTCATCAAACTCTTCTCGACTGTTTGCAAACCTATAGTTTGCGGTTGGTAACTTCAGTGTTTCCGCTGCCAATCTTCTGATGCCTTCTCTGTCCATCGTCAGTCTGGTGGCTTTCGCGGTTGGAATCACCGTCCAACCTTCAGTCTCAAGTGTCTCTAACGTCTCTGTGGCAATTGCCTCTACTTCTGGAACGATGAGATGCGGCTTCTCTTTTTGCACTACACTTCTCAACTCTTGTCCATCGAGCATGTCGAATACGTGACTTCGGTAAGCTACCTGCATGGCAGGAGCGTTGGCGTATCTGTCGCAAGCGATGACTTCGGCGCCTAGTCTGGCAAGCTCTATGCAGACTTCTTTGCCTAGCTCTCCGGAGCCCAGTAATAGTACACGAAATGCGGATTTACTGCCTGGTGGACCAATCATCATAGTGGCAGCATAGTGCCGCCATTAGACGGAAGCAAATGCAGTTGACGTCAACTTCCTTTTTTCCCGGATGGTTCAGCCAAACGGGTAAATTCGTCGTCGAAATCGGTTGAAGGAGCTCCTTCATCGAGTCTTGGGGTCACTGTCAGATCCCTAATATCATCCGCCATCATTGTCGGCTCGTCATCATCAAAGTTTGATGACGGTCGGACGGCTTCTGCCATGCGAGTGGATTCCTCGTCAAAGTTTGATGAGGGACGGATTGCATCCGCCATTCGAGTCGCTTCGTCATCAAAGTTTGATGAAGGGCGAATCGCATCCGCCATCCGAGTTGCTTCATCATCGAAGTCAGAAGCTAAACTTTGAGGTGGCACTGGTGGTACTCGAGGTGCTGCGGTAGGTGCATGAGTTGAAACCATCTGGGTCATCTCATCATCAAAGTCGCCGCTGGTCGCTTGGTAGTTGTCTTGTCCGTATTGGTAACTGTCTTCCGAATATGTGTAGACTCTTTCGCTCTTTTGAGGCGCCGAAGTATGCCCGTAGTTTTGTGCGAGCTCCTGGAGGTCCACAGCTTTGGTAGAGTCGTTGCTTTGAAGTCTTTGTGCGCCAGGCATTCTTGGATCTCGCGTTGGCGTTACTGGACGAGTCAATTGCGGTTGCATCGTTCCGATATTCCTGTTGTCCGCAGTCGGCAATATGAAGACTCGAGAAGCTTCTCTGAATTCTTCTGCTGCTTCTCTATCGGCAATAACGGCACCGTCATCTCTAAGAGAACGGAAATAACGCGCTCTTTCGCGGTAGTCCATCGCATCTCTTCGACGAACCAAAGCGCCATGAGTTCTGCTTCGATGCCCGAAACGTTGCGGCGGCTTTTTCCTTCTCACTACATTGCTGGCAAGATGCGCAAGCTTCGCCACTACCGACACTTCTTGTGGCTCTTCTGGCATCTCTGTCAATATGGATCTGTCGACTACAGACGCTTGAGCGGCAGCAGCGCCGTAACCCAGAAGAGCCAATGCGCCGGAAGCTGTTTCAGGGCATTCTGCGATTTCTCCCACTGCGTTTCGGCCGGCGACGGCGTCTGTTTTTCCTAATTGGTATTGATGTGGTCTGTCTACAAAGTGAACGCCAACTTTGGCAAGCCACTTAATTGGCGGCTCGGACCCGATTAGAACGAACGCAGCTTGGTTCGGGTAACTTTTCGTTGAGCCGTCGTAAGATCTCAAACCTACCGTTTCCTCTTCGAATACTGAAACTTCACTTTGGAAAACGACCTTAATTTTTCGTTGGTTGACGTACCCTTCGATAGCTTTCTTGTTTTTGGCTTGGGCTCTAGTGAATCCTTTGCCCCGATACGAGACAAGAACGCTAGCACCGGCATCTGCCAGGGACATTGCAGCTTCAACCGCGGAGTCGCCACCACCTACCACTATTACTGGCATGCCTCTGAACTCATCCGGATCCTCCAGTAGCGTGCGCACCTTCGGTAGGTTTTCTCCAGGAACTCCGAGAGTTCTTGGCTTACCGCGCGTTCCTGTCGCAAGTACTACGCGCTGCGCCGCGTAT
The DNA here is from genome assembly GCA_020630875.1 of Deltaproteobacteria bacterium. GTDB lineage: Bacteria > Myxococcota_A > Polyangia > Haliangiales > Haliangiaceae > JAHDIH01. The sequence goes on from JAHDIH010000006.1 coordinate 92,290, forward strand.
TTGCCCATGTTGGTTTTTACTTTGAACAGGCCTGATGAATGCTTGGCGACCTTTTCTACGGTTTCTCCCAAAGTAATTCGGACGTTGAGATTGTTCAACATTTCCTGCCAAACTGGAATCAGCTCTTCTTTACTCGAGTCGTAAACAGGCAAGTAAGAAACGTTTCGCACGTCGTACGGTTCTGCCATCACTAATTTACCTTTAGGGTAACGTGCAATAGTAGAAGCGATTTGTTGTTCCTTCTCGAAAATGATGTAGGACAGCCCGTGCTTGATGCAGGTAAGAGCTGCGGAAAGTCCCCCTGGACCTGAACCCACGATGGCTACATCAACCAGATTGGAACCGTTGCCAGCATCCTGTCGTGGCGTCAATCCGCCCTGTATCATATGGTCGACGACTGCTCGGCCAAGGTTAGCTGCGTTTTTTACCAGAGGTTTTCCAGAGACTTCTCCAATGAGATATTGTCCTTCGACCGCAGTTTGAAAGTTTTTGTCTAGCTCTGGAACTTGAAGTGGCGGAGGTTCGGTACCTTCGTTATGCATCACTAGTGCCGTCGTTGGGCAAGCCCACATGCACGCTTCGCATTGGATGCAATCTTCAAAACGAAGTACTTTACTTTTGTTCTCCACCAAGTCGAGAACGTTTGTGGGGCAAACGGCAACGCAAGCATCGCACCCAGTACATCGGTCGTCGTTGATCGAATGAACCAAAATCCCGACGGCTTGCGCCTCGGGCATTTTCACTGTTTGCTTGCTGCTCTTGCGCGCGTTGAAGGATGCTACTCCAAACATCACTACGACCATGATTGCTAACAGTGCTATCGGAAGTATGAACGCCACCATCTACGATCATACGAGGAAAAAATGGTTAGCTCTACCGTTCCAACCACAAGAATGAACCTATTTCACGATTTTTGTGTAGGCGAATATCAGTTCGTGAACGTGGCGGTCTCACCTTTTGTGTAGGCCTGTATCAGGGATTGAATGTTACGGTCTCACATTCGCTGTCATAAAGTCTTCGACCTCACTTATCAGCTCTTCGATGGTAGAGCTTTGGGTGTCGATTGGTGCGCCGTAATGAATGGATACCTCGCAGCCTTTGTTCATGATCAACGTACCTTTCTTAAGCACCTGATGCGTGTTGTTAATTGCTATCGGAACGATTGGCACACCGCTATTTTTGGCAAGATAGAATCCGCCTTTCTTCAGTGGATTCAAAGTACCGTCTTTTGAGCGCGTACCTTCTGGTGCAATCCAAATACTTACGCCTCGCGCGAACTGTTTTTCAGCTTCTTTGAGGCTTTGGATAGCACTTTCTTGATTAGAGCGGTCGATGCAAACCATTCCGCCTACCCGCATTGCTTCACCCCAGATAGGAATTCGAAAAAGCTCTTTTTTGCCGACCATTCGCAAGTGATTTGCAGGGCACGTGGCGTAAAGGACAGGGATGTCCATATGGCTTTGGTGGTTCGACATGTAAACGGCGGCTAAAGTGCCGGCAATTTCGACCTCATGGGAAGCCGAGATGCGGATGTCATTCTCTTTGACGGTACGCTGTGCAAAACGAGCCATAGCTTGCGAACCAACATCCAAGTCAGATTTATTTTTATTCAGTAGGACCTCGCAACTAGTTTGGATGACTCTGCCACCTGCTTTGACGCTACGAGCAACTGCTTTAATTTTTTTTCTTGCGGAATGTAAAGTTGATTTCATTGGAACCGGGCTTGACGGTAACACGTTTTTTCAGCAAGCCAAGAGTGGGGTGCCAGGCCTCGATATCGTACGTACCTACGGGCACGTCCGGAATTGCGAACGCTCCGTCAGACGAGGTTACTTTGGAGAATGCGTTGGCCCAAGTCACTACATAGGCGGACATCCATGGGTGGACGTCGCAGCCGAGTGTGATTGCTTGTCCGGGTTTCGAAATGTTTTGTTTTATCAGATCTGGTGCTCCTGCGGCTTGGCCAATGTTCCACTTGGTGCGTCGTTTGAGTTTTGCATGGACGTTGTGATACGTCGGATCGACATTCTGAACGACGAGTCGTTGGCCTGGCAGCAATGAAACGACTTTAGGTTCGTACATGCATTGGCTTTGTTTGACTACAACAGGCCTGCGTTTAAGCTTTGAGGTGGGGCGGGGTAATCCTGAGCCTGCGATTCGAACGTGCACGTCTCTGAGTTTTCCTTTCGTCACTACAATCGAATCACTTTTTCGTTTGATCTTGCTGCATACCGGGTCGGAATTGCGGTTAAGCCATTTTCTGGGCGCATTACCCTCGAAACTGACTGAACCGTGAACTACCCCAAACCCTCCAGCCAGCGCCAGAGATGGAAATAAAACACAGGAAAATACAAGAATGTGGCGCATCACGTGCATTGACGCTACCGCTGGTGATAATCTTCATCAAGTCTTCGGGGGATGGCTTGACGCAGTGTCCCGGAGTGCGTAAGATTGAATGAACACTCATTCATTTAGGAGAAAATCATCATGGGCACCGGTAACAATTATTATAAAGCAGACCTTCGAGACTACAAATTCCTGTTTTTCGAACAATTTCAGCTAGATACGTTGCTTGGACAGGGTGAACTAGAAGATTGGGGAAAAGAAGAGGTCGAGACGGTCTTGGACGGTCTTTACCAGTGGAGTTGCGATGTGCTCGGCCCACTAAATGGTAGTGGCGACCGGCAAGGTTGCAGAATCGAGAATGGCCGGGTCATCACCCCAGACGGTTTTGCAAAGGCCTGGAAGGAAGTTTACAAAAATGGTTGGCGTGAGCTAGGAGTTCCACCAGAGCATGGCGGGCAAGGGGGACCGTACAGTTTGTACGTTGCCACCGACGAGATTCAATCAGGAGCGAATACATCTTTCGCGATGTATCCTGGGCTTTCTGAGGGAGTGCTCAATGTGGTCCTGAAGTTCGGAACGGAAGAGCAAATCAAAAAGTACGCGAAACCTCTCATTTCAGGCAAGGCTAGCGGGACGATGTGTCTGACAGAACCCAACGCAGGTTCCGATGTGGGAAGTAACCGGACCAAAGCTGAAAAAATAGAGGGTACGAAGTACAAAATTACGGGTACGAAAATTTTCATTTCTGCTGGCGACAATGACTTCACGGATAACGTGTTTCATCTTGTTCTCGCTCGAACCGCAGAAGCTCCCGTAGGTACCAAAGGATTGAGCTTATTCATGGTGCCGCGTCTTAACGAAGACGGATCCGACAACGATGTAGCGGTAGGTTCCATTGAGCACAAGATGGGAATCAACGCATCGGCAACTTGCGTAGTGAACTTCGGAGAGGGAGGAAACTGCGTTGGCGAACTCGTAGGAACAGAAGAAGAAAAGGGGATTCGTCAGATGTTCTTGATGATGAACCACGCGAGAATCGGTGTGGGAACGCAAAGCCTTTCCGTTGCGTCTTCCGCTTACTTCAATGCATTGGAGTACGCCAAAGAGCGTAAACAGGGTGCCTCCATTAAGAACTGGAAAGATCCCGCAGCACCTCGCGTGCCGATTATTGAGCATCCCGATGTACGACGAATGCTATTGAGTATGAAGTCTCGAGTCGACGGGTTGCGTTCGCTACTGGTTAAACTGACGACTCACACGGATCACTACGAATTTGGTCAGTTGGATGATGCGCAAAAGGCGTATCATAAAGGTCAAGTCGATTTACTCGTACCACTAGTCAAGGCGTGGGGGTCAGATGAAGCGTTTGATATTTGCTCAACCGCAATTCAGGTGTTTGGTGGCGCGGGGTACACGCAAGACTATCCAGTCGAACAGTACTGTCGCGATGCCAAAATTATGGCGATCTACGAGGGCACCAACCACATCCAAGCCCTCGACCTTGTGGGACGTAAGCTTGGACAAAAAGGTGGAGCGAACTTCCAAGCGTACATGAAAGACTTTGGTGCTTTCATCGCAGCCAATAAAGACAACGAAACTTTCGCATCCGAACTTGCGGAGTTGCAAAAAGCACAACAAGCGGTTGGTGGATGTGCAATGCAATTCTTGGGTTGGTTTCAAAGTGGAGAGATGGCGCTTGTGCCACTATCCGCGAACCGTTTTCTAAAAATGTTTGCTGAAACAACCGTAGGTTGGCTGCTCTTAGAGGGAGCGGTCATTGCTCAAAAAGGTATCGATGCCGGAACCGGCGACAAAGATTTCTACGAAGGACGCATCGCGTCGGCACGGTTCTTTGCCCACAATATCCTACCAACGGTTGCCAACAGCGCGGATATTTTACGTAAAGCGGACCGTAGCTGTTTGGAGATTTCTGACGCTGCATTCGGCAAAGTTAGCTAGTTTGAACGCTCCTATATAAGTCAGTCGTACATTTAGCAAAGTGTTTTTGGAGGGGGGGGGATAACTTGCCGAAGTGTGCTCTCACATGACTAAAATGCGCACGTGGGGGATTTAAAGAATCTATTTTTTTTCTTGTGTGTGATGTTGTTGCCAAAGGTGGCAATGGCACAGCCTGTGGCGACTTGTCCGGTGGATGTGAGGTGGGAAAACAGTCCTGAGACAACGCAAGACGATACGCCACTTCTAGGTCAAACGTATTACCTTCGCTACCGATTGGATAATACTGGTACGCAAACTGGTTTCTTGCCGGGAGTTGAAATTGAACTGCCGCCTGAGCATTCGATCATTGATGCCGAAGGCGTTGGACAGTCGGCGACCTACTCCCAAGTAGGAATTTTTCCGGCCTCAGGCCAACTCAATCATCCCGACACGAACGAAGTCATCACGGGTACGCCTGGTAACTCGTTGTGGTGGGTTCTCTATCCGATCTCCTCCCAACCACCAAGTGCTCCTGAGTTTGAAATGTTCGTACACGTTCAGACTACCAACGACGCGACCTTTGAAACGTTAATGGATATCAAAGCGCGTTGCGGTTACTACTACGGAACCGACGCCCTCAACAATTCGGCCACCGACCCTGTAGTCAATACCAACGCGGACACCACCCTCACCGTGGTACTAATGGACGTTCGAAGGTTCAGCCCTAAACACTGTCAAGGCTCAAGTCACGTGGCAGCGAGCCGCATCACCTTTGACCTGGCTGCTGGTGCGTCTCTTGGTGCCACAACAATGACGATTAGTCTTGATTCTGACTTTCAATACACCGGCTATAACGGACCAGGAACGGTGGTTTCTGCCCCCGCTGGTTTGGGCGGACAGTTGGTCATCGATTTGCCAGCACTCGCCGGAATGCTTGGAGTGGACATGTCCATCTCAGTGGAGGGGTACGTTCCCGTTGGTAAGATTACCCAGACGAATCCGACCCCCTACGCTTACGTGCACGCGGTGGAACTTCATGGACAGTCTGGGTTGGGAAGTAACTACGATATTACCACTAATGCCGGCACTCAAAGCGTCAATCCTTTGGTCAGTTCGCTTACCGGCAGAGTGTTAGCGCTAGCTGTTTTCGAAACGATAACAGTGGTAGGAGGTGGCGTCGTAGCTTCAGGTTCGACACTCGATTTTGACGTTAGAGTTTGCGTAGCCGACGACTTTACCAAAGACATGGTTCATGTGGTGTCCGACCACGACGACGGACTGACGTACGTGGCAGGATCGTCTACATGGAATGGTGGAGCAACGACTGCTCCAGTCATTACAGGTCTCGGACCACAGTTTCTCGATCATGATCTAGGCACACTTGCTCCTAGTACCGATTTTCTTCTGGAGTATCAGATGACGGTTAACGAGACTTACAATCAAACAGGGATCGACATTCGCGCAGGAGACGTATTTACTACTCGCCATACCGTTTCTGGTGACGTTTCAGGCTCTGCCCCCCCTCTAACTTGTACCGATACCGAATCTTCTGGCGGAGGTAACGATGACTTTGAGGAACTTCCAGATCCTGTACTTACAAAAGTGACTACCCCTTTGATTCAAGAGGTCAGAGCTGGTGATGTGGTCACCTTTGATTTGAAATTTGAAATCCTAAACGGTGACGAAGGCGCCACAGTCTTAACCGACTATTTGCCGCAACCGATTTTTGATGCGATGGAAGTTTCGGGCGAAACTATTGGTCCGATGGGAGGAGCGACAAAGGTTCGCTATGGTCCCGATCATAACTTGCCGCAGACAGCTCATGCCGTGAATGTTGACGCCGCCAATAACGCATTCTTCATCAACATGCCTGACGTTTCTAGCGTAGGTGTGGTTTCCAAAACTTTTCATGTCCTCATTGACATGACCGTCGGGACAGGACCTTTCGAAGACGGATTCGGATTTTCCAATATTATGTCCACGGTAGAAACTAGTACGGGTTATTCGGACCTAACGTCTTTCGACATGATTATCCGTGTGCCAGAGCTGGAAGCGGAAAAAACAGCAACCGTTACGACTGGAGACGCCGGTGACACCATAAGTTACACCGTAACCGTAACCAACACGGGGGGCGACAGTGCTCACGATGTGGAACTCAGTGACATTTTACCTGCAGACGTTTCGTTTGTTGGTGGCACGCTAGCGGTAACTGAAGGAGATGGTACTACCGCCGTTCCTTTCACTGGTGATTTGTTTACAAGTAACCTGGACCTAACCAACGCAATACCAAAAGACACCGGCGGTACCGATCACATCATTCTTATCAAGTACGATGTGGTTTTGGATAACAGCGTGAACTCAGGCGACCAGTTGATCAACAAATTTGTCATCGAGCAATTTGCATCTGCACCAAGTGGACCAAATCATGCCTCTCCAAACGAAACGAGTCACACGGTGACGATTTCACCTTTTGTGGTGGATAAATCTCGCTTGGGAGTGGAGGCGTACACCTGGGGACAAGAAGCCGTTTACACCATCGATATTACGGTGCCGGAAGGAACGCATTCTCCATTTAACCTGCGGGATCGACTTCCAGCCGGTCTCGGCTTTGTCGGATTCGAAAACATTCAGAATCCCGATGGATTGCTTTGTGGCGGCGTTCTTTGTGAAACCGCTCTCGCAGGCGCGGTACCTACAGTGACTGGAACCACCAATGGTTTCACTACAATAGATGTCGCACTCGGAGATATTGTAAATCCGGCAGATTCTGATGTGGAAACCCTAAGCTTGGACGTGAGAGTTATCGCTGATGGCGCAAGTACTGCAGCCGCGGGTCTTAACTTCCGAAACTTCTTTTGGGTAAACCTTCGCTACCGGGGGGATGATTCGACCCTGGATATCAGTGATCCGACGCTTACTGCTTCCACAACGCTGAGTGGGCCCGCCGCGCTTGATGCTGGCGAAACCGTGACGGTTTCTAGTGTGCTTGCCACCTTTGGCTCACCGTTTGATGCGCATGATGTAGTGTTCTCAATCGATTTGACCGGAGAAAAAATTGCGAATCAAACTGGTACGGTTTCACTCGGAGCTGGTTGTCCAGCAGGCGTGGTTACCTCAGATACGGCAACGCTGGTCACGGTGACGTTTGCGTTATTCCCCACAGGCACAAATTGTCAGGTAGACTTTGATACCACGGTACTAGACTCTGTCGTTCACCCTGAAACCATCAACGTTGCAAACTCCATCGCCTATGATTCTCAAAGTGGTTCGCCGGCAGAACAACGGGCCTATGGCCGTACAGCAAACAGCAACAATCTTACCACTACCGGTGCAACGAGCGTCGCCAAGGCTTTTGTAAGCTCAAGTGATGCTTCTACTGCAGACCCAGCAATTGCCATTGGCGAAACGGCAGTCTATCAACTAACTGTTACGGTCCCAGAAGGGACCACCAACAACTTAACGGTCACGGACGATCCTCCGCCAGGGCTAAAGATAGTCGGGGTTAGTTTTGATACTTCCGCTTTTGTGGGGGCAATTACGCCTCCTGCAGGACCGACTTCCGGTACCACGGGACAAGCGTTGACCTGGGCTTTCGGTAACGTGGTAGCCACAGGCTCGGCGGGTGGCCAGGATGACAATACGTTTACGATCGACGTCACCGTTCAAGGTACTCTAGATCCAGCGATGACCGCTGCGGGATCCAACAACGTCGCAACTACGGCAGAGAATGGCACGACTGAAGGGAACGCTACAGTGCCGGTTACTCTTGCACTGCCACAACCATCAATCGGGTTGACAATCGATGACAACACACCTTCTGCGACGCAAACGGCGAACCTCAACGCTGTAATCACTAATGGCGCCGGAGCCGGCCCGATATGCAACACTACTTTCACTGTTGCGGTGCCAGCAGGGTTCACGATTGAAAGCTTTACTGCGGACGGACTAGACAACGACCTGGATGCGACAACAGATGAAGCCGATGAAGCGTCACTTGTTTCTGGAAACACGATTACATTCCCAGTGGTTGGCTGCATTAACGGCGGCGCGAGCTTAATGTTCCCGTTCCAAGCCACTGCGGCGTCTACCATTACTCCGGCAACCGTGAACTTTACCGGAACGTTGGGTAACTACGATACGCTGGCTGCAGGGGGCGAAACTATCGCGCCGACCGCTGATTTGCACGACAACAATGGTGTTGCGGGAGTTGACGAAGCTGCCGATGCGACTACTACGTTGCCTGTTACGCCAAGCGCTCCGTCTTTCACCTTTACCAAGGCGGCGATTGATGAAAACGGCCCGCTTCTAGAGCCAGGTGACTTTGTGACGTATTCTATTAAGCTGGAAAACACCGGTACTGGACCATCCGCGGGAATTGAGATCAAAGACATTGTTCCCACAACCAACGTGACCTACGTTGCGGGAAGTGAAACGGTAGTTGGTTCCGCCGGAGTAACCGCTTCCGACCTTTCGATCGCAGAGTCAGGTGGCACCGTCGTTGCTACGCTTTCTCCAAGTAGCTTGCCAGCAGGAGAGAGCATCACCGTAACGTTTAGGATGGAACTTGACGATCCTCTTGCGGTTGGTTCTCAAGTTACTAACCAAGCAACTGCACGATCTACGGACCCACAAGGTTTCGCGCTACTAAGTGACGACCCGGCTACTGCTGCCGCTGACGACCCGACTGTTATCGCCACAGCGTCTACGAACGACCTGGATGGGGATGGCGTTCCGAATGCAAGCGACACAGATCCTAACGATCCGTCCGTTTGTAGTGATATCGATAGCGACGGTTGCGACGATTGTTCCATTGCGAATCTTCAGCAAGTCGGTAACGATGGCGACGATCTAGATGGCGACGGACAATGCGACCTTGGCGACGACGACGACGACAACGACGGCATACCAGATAACGAAGAAGGGCCCGATGGCGTGGACCCAAGTGCTGATGCCGATGGTGATGGAATACCAAACTATCTGGACGTAGACGATGACGGAACCATTGGAGGCCCAACCTGCACGGATGTGGCTGCGCCGGTAGGCGAGTGCGATGTTATTGATCCTAAGTGGGATACCGATGGCGACGGAGTTCCGAATCATCTTGACCTAGATTCTGACAACGATGGAATCCCAGATGTTGTGGAAGGACAAAGCGGTTGCGCGGATCTTGATTTAAACGGCATTTGCGATGGACCGTTTAATTCAGACGGCATTGCAACTGATGCTACGAATCCTACCCCTCCGGACACTGATGGGGACGGAATCCCAGACTTCCAAGACTTGGACAGCGATAACGACGGAATCCCAGATGTGCTCGAAGGAGGATCTGGTTGCGTGGATACTACTGTTGCTGACTCCGTGTGCGACGGACCAGATACCGATGGCGATGGCATCGTTGATTCTATCGACGGTGGACCCGCTGGCTATGGCGATGGCGATGGAACGGGCGTTCCACCTAACAGTGACAGCGACGCGACTCCGAACTACTTAGATTTGGACAGCGATAACGACGGACTTTCTGACGTGGTCGAAGGGGAGTCGGGCTGTTTTGACGTCGCTCCTGAAGATCAAGTTTGCGATGGACCTGACACCGACGGTGATGGCGTGGTGGATACGATTGATGATGTTGTTGGATTTGGAGACCCTCCGGTAGTTCCAACGGATACGGATTCCGACATGAATCCAGACTACATCGAGATCGATTCGGACAACGATGGGAACAACGATACGGATGATTCCAATTGCGACGACAGCGCTCCTGCAGACGGACAGTGCGACGGACCAGATACAGACGGAGATGGAATCGTAGACCAAAATGATCCAACGGTTGGATTTGGTGCAGTGTCTGATATCGATGGAGATGGAATTCCAGATGCTCTTGATGAAGACGATGATAATGATGGCATCTTAGATGTAGACGAAACACCAAATGGGGTGGATCCAAACTTAGACTCCGACGGCGATAACATTCCTGATTATTTGGATGCTGATGATAATGGCAGTGGCACCGCTCCAGCATGTACGGATGCCGCTCCAGCTGACGGCGTATGCGACGTGGTGGATGCTATCTGGGACACGGACGGAGATGGCGTTCCGGATCACATTGACTTGGATGCCGACAACGATGGAATTCCAGATGTAATCGAAGGCGGAAGTGATTGCGCGGATGCCGATAGTGACGGTATTTGCGATGGACCATTTGGTGGTAACGGTGTTGCTACAGATGCTACCGGACCTCTTGCGGATACCGACGGCGATGGCGTACCAGACTTTCAAGATCTAGATTCAGACAACGATGGAATCAGCGACCTGGTAGAAGGCGGCTCTGGTTGCACCGACGCGGCGCCGGTGGACGGCGTTTGCGATGGTCCGGATGGTGATGGAGACGGAATCGTTGATAGCATTGACCCCGCCGATTCCTTTGGCGACGACGATGGAGTGGTGACACCAACCGATACGGACATGGATGGCGTAGATGACTATCAAGATCTTGACTCTGACAACGATGGAATCCTAGACGTCACAGAAGGAAATTCCGGATGCACGGACGGACCTCCTACGGACGGCGTGTGCGACGGCCCTGATACTGACGGTGACGGAATTCCAGATAGTGTTGACGACGGCGTTGGCTTTGGAGATCCCGTACCTCCGGTTCTTCCCGACGCGGATATGGACGGTGTCCCGGACAACCAAGAAGTCGACAGCGACAACGATGGAGTTAACGATAACGTGCTTAACGGCTGCATCGATGTAGCCATGGACGGTCAATGCGATGGTGTGGACGTGGATGGCGATGGAATTATTGACCAAGTAGACGAAGACACAACTGTCTTTGGAAGTCCTGTGCTAGATGACACGGACGGTGATGGGATTCCAGACTTGCTTGACGTTGACGACGACAATGATGGCATCCTTGATACAGAGGAAGGACCGGCAGGCGTGGATCCTACCGCTGATGTGGATGGCGACGGCGTACCAAACTGGGCAGACTCAGACAACGACGGAACGGGAACCGCACCAACTTGCGCGGATACTTCACCTGCAGATGGCGCCTGCGATACCATTGATCCTCAGTTCGACACTGACGGTGACGGAATCCCTGATGCCAACGATCTAGACAGCGACAACGACGGATTGCCTGACTCTGTAGAGGGCGCATCTGGATGCGTGGATGCCGCAGCCGCCGATGGCATCTGTGATGGTCCGTTCGATCCCACAGGACTTGCAACGGATGCAACCAACGCGGTTCCTGTCGATAGTGACATGGACGGGGTACCAGACTTCCAAGACTTGGATAGTGATAACGATGGGGCTACCGACCTAGAAGAAGTCGGCTCGGGTTGTACGGATACCACACCAACTGATGGTGTGTGCGATGGACCTGATGCAGACGGTGATGGAATCGTTGACAGTATCGACCCGGGAAGTTCATTTGGAGACGATGACGGCAGCGCAACGCCAGCTAACGACGATACGGATGCCGCACCCAATTACCTTGATGATGATAGTGACGGCGATGGTATTCCCGATATCGTCGAAGCCGGAACAAACTGCGCCGATACGGCTCCAGCTGACGGCGAATGCGATGGACCTGATGCCGATGGAGATGGACTTGTAGACACTGTCGATCCGAATCCCGCCTTTGGTGGCGGACCACCGGCAGTCGACACCGATGGAGACGGGATCCCAGACATCTTCGACTTAGATTCTGACAACGATGGAATCCTAGACTCGGATGAGGGAACCGAAGACCTTGATGGTGATGGAATTCCTGACTACCTCGACTTAGACAGCGACAACGACGGCATCTCCGACCTAGTCGAAAACCAATCCGGTTGCGCGGACGTAGCGCCGCAAGACAACGTCTGCGACGGACCCATCGATGCAGATGGTGTGGCAACGGATGCTACGACAGGCGTGTTAGTCGATACGGATGGCGACGGCGTACCTGATGTGATTGATTTGGATAGCGATAACGACGGCATTCCAGATATTGCAGAAGGGCAAAGCGGATGCACGGACGCAGCACCAGTTGATGGAATGTGCGACGGACCCGATACCGATGGTGATGGGATTGTCAATGACATCGACGAGTTGGTCGGACACGGAGATCCTGATGTCGATGGTACCCCGGACACAGACGGTGATGGCGTACCTGACATGATCGACCTAGATAGTGACAACGACGGAATTCCGGATATCGAAGAAGGCGACAGCGGTTGCGAAGATGCCGACAAAAATGGCGTCTGCGATGGACCTGACGCTGATGGCGATGGAATTGCAGATTCCATTGATGACAGCCCGAACTATGGCGACACGATGCCAGCGATACCAGCGGACACCGATGGTGATGGCGACCCTGACTACGTCGATCTAGATAGCGACAACGACGGAACTCCTGATTTGTCGCCAGATTGTGAAGACGTAGCTCCAGCCGACGATATGTGCGACGGCCCAGATTCGGATGGCGATGGCGGTGTAGACGACATCGACGACCATGTTGGATTCGGACTTGGTAGTGACACGGACGGTGACGGTGTTCCAGATGTAGATGACCTTGACGATGACAATGATGGAATTCTAGACGTGGATGAAGGTGATGAAACGATAGACACCGATGGCGATGGAGTGCCGGACTCACTCGACTTAGACAGTGACAACGATGGTATTCCAGATGCATACGAAAGCGGCAATCCATGCGTCGATACGACTCCTCAAGATTCCGTATGCGATGGACCATTCGACAGTGACGGTGTAGTTGATACTGCAGTGGACGATCCCGTGGACACAGACGGTGACGGAATGCCGGACTTCCAAGATTTGGATGCAGACGGAGATGGCATCCCAGATATCATTGAAGGCGATGTCGACTGCGACGATGCTGACGGCGACAACCAATGCGATGGCGCGGACACGGACGGTGATGGAATCCCTGACTCAGCGGACCAAACCAATGGATTCGGAGATACCGACGTTAACGATCCTCCAGATACGGACGGAGATGGCGCACCTGACTTCCAAGATGAAGACGCCGATGGTGATGGAGTGCCTGATATCGATGAAGGTCTTGACGATCCAGACGGAGATGGAGTGCCTAATTACCTAGACGAAGACAGTGACAACGATGGTTTCCTTGATGGAACCGGACTCTCAGGTGGAGGTTGCACAAGTGGCAATGACTTTGGATGGCTTGCGATGTTGCTTCTGCTGGGATTCATGCGACGACGTAAAACCGTAGTTGGCGTCTTGGCCTTTGCCACAGCAATGCAAGCATCGGCACAAACGCCAACCGACTTCTCTGTGGAGAGATTCCGTTTGTCTAACGATCGCACTGGTATCCTAGATACTGAATCCGCGGACGTTAGCGGACACGGTACCTTTGAACTGTCGAGTTGGCTTGGCTATGCAAACGATCCGTTTGTAGCGTATTCTACGGTAGGTGGTGATAGAACGCGACTAGGTTCTTTGGTCTCCGACCGGGTGGGGCTGAGCTTGATGGGAGCGGTCTCGCTTTGGGAGAAAGTGCAAATTGCTGTGGATGTGCCGTTGGTACTAAACCAACAAGATAGTGATACGGGTAACATTCTGACGGCCCCTTCTTCTGGCAACAGCTTTGGACTTGGCGACATTCGAGTCGCGTTAAAACTCCAATTGTTGGATCACGACAGTGTGGACATTGCGCTACAGGTAGCAGGAAGATTGCCCACAAGCACCGAAGTCGACTACAGCGGCGAGTCGAAAGGAGCGTTAGAAGCGGAACTCATCTTCTCTAAACGATTTTCAGATACGTTCAGAGCAGCGTTCGACTTAGGGTATCGCTTGCGTGAAGATCATCAAGTTCTCAACCTACTAGCGCAAGACGAATTCTACGGGCATTTAGGATTGGCCGCCGCCGTGAGCGATCAAGTGGAACTGCAACTTAGCGTTTCCGCTGCAACCGCGGTAAAGGACGCATTCGGCAAATTCAACACCAACCATATCGAACCAAAGCTTGGAATTGTATACGAGCCGAATCAATCGTGGGCACTATTTGCCGCTGCTGGGATGGGGCTATCCGAAGGTTATGGAACCCCGGATTGGCGGGTACTTGGTGGCCTTAGGTACACCAACGCTAAAGACAGCGAGCCTGCTCCGGCTGCTGTAGAGCCTGCGCCACCTGCACCGGTGGATACTGATGGTGATGGCATCTACGACCACGCCGACAAGTGTCCCGAAAAGCCAGAGACTAAAAATGACTTTGAAGACGAAGACGGTTGTCCTGACGAAGTGGTGGTCGCTGATACCGATGGCGACGGCATTTTAGACGACAAAGACAAGTGCAGGGACACGCCAGAAGACAAAGACAACTTCCAAGACGAAGATGGATGTCCTGAAGCGGACAACGACGGCGATGGCGTAGTTGATGCCGTGGATAAGTGTCCACTTAAATCTGGTCCAGCGGATAACTCTGGTTGCCCGCATTCTGATAGAGACAACGACACCGTGGTTGATAAGTTTGACGTTTGTCCAGATAAAGTTGGAAAGCCAGAATGGCAAGGATGTCCTAAAGATCCGAAAGTTAAGATTACTTCAAGTGGCATTCAAATCGTGGAAAAAATCTACTTTAGGACTGGTAAAGATAGAATTCGCTCACGCTCATTTGGGATATTAAGAAATGTAGCGAGAGTTTTGTTGAGTCATCCGGAAATTATACATGTGATCGTAGAAGGGCATACTGATTCACGTGGGAGTGCGCGTTCGAACAAGCGACTGTCGCAACGTCGCGCTGACGCGGTGGTAATGTTCCTTATTACGGAGGGGGTAAGCCCTGCAAGACTAGAAGCTCAAGGTTGGGGAGAAGAAAGACCAAAGCTTGAAGATGCACGCTCTCGTTCTGAGCACGCACAAAATCGTCGAGTGGAGTTTGTGATTCCTAAAACCGCTGGCATCCAGCAAAATGACAATGCGGCAACTTCAGATACTATCGACCGCTAATTTCTACCTCGAAAGTTAACCTACAATCCCGCGCCACTCGCAAGTGGCGCGGGAATTTCACATCATTATATACGTAAGATTTTGCTTGGCTAAGACCAAGATGTACTAGCATCTGCCACAAAGGTACTTGTGAACTCACAGTGAACTGTGTTCAAATTATCTGTGGTGAGAATTCTAATAGTTGCAATCTTGTCGCTTTCTTTCGGATGCAGCCTGAGTAAGGAAGGGCCACCGGTGGGCGAAACGTTTCACACCGAGGCGTCGGCAGTCGTCGGCGATGACGACGTAGTGCAAGTGGCTAATGGTGGAACGTTTACGTGCGCACTGTTTGGCGGCGGGGCTGTAAAATGTTGGGGAACAGGGAGTTTTGGTGAGTTGGGAACAGGAACAGCTTCTACCACGCTCGGGCAAGAAGCGAAAACTAGCGGCACCGCAGTCTTAGGTGGTCCCGCTCAAAAGATTGTTGCTGGCTCGGAGCACGTTTGCGCACTGTTAGAAAATGGCACGCTTCGTTGTTGGGGCGCCGCAGAAGGAGGACGGCTTGGGTACGGCAATGAAGAAATCATAGGAGACAATGAAACGCCAGCTGACGCGGGGCCTGTCCCTGTCGGTGGCAAGGTTATTGATGTATCCGCCGGCGCGTATCATACGTGCGCAGTAAGGGATGACGGTGACGTGTATTGTTGGGGCGCAAGTCAGGTGGCCCGAGGAATCGTACTTGGTTTTCCTTCCACCCTAGTCGTTGGAGATGATGAAACGCCCCAACTCGGAGGGAGAATAGATTTAGGCGGAGCTGCGGTGGCCGTTACATCGGGACGCACTCACGCTTGCGCAATCATGGATACGGGAGCGGTACGTTGTTGGGGCACTGGTGGAGGTCTTGGGTACGTTGGGGTTACTGCGGTAGAGGCTCCGGCAAGCTTTGGAGACGTCGCTGTTGGAGGTGCGGCAGTTAAGTTGAGTGCCGGGAACGGTATGAGTTGCGCCCTACTTTCTAACCAAGCGATACGTTGTTGGGGAGACAATTCAGCTGGTCAGTTAGGTTTGGGGCACACAGACCCGATTGGAGATGATGAAACTCCACAAAGTGCAGGTTTCTTAGCACTCGGAGGAAACGCCATAGATATCTCCACGAGCGAAGGGCATACTTGTGCGGTCCTTGATGATTCGTCATTGCGATGCTGGGGATACAGTCACTTTGGAGCTTTGGGGTATGGTAATAACGACTGGGTTGGTGATGACGAACTTCCATTTACTGCGGGGGCAGTGCTAGTGGGAGATAGCGTCGCTAAGGTTTCTACCTCCAATAAGAATACTTGCGTGGTCACTGCAACAGCAGATGTTCGTTGTTGGGGAGAAAGTTCTTTTGGTCAACTGGGGCATTCGATTACTTATGACGTGGGGGACAATGAACCACCGAATGTTCTTCCAATAGTTCCTTTGGGGACTTCTCCAGACAAAGTACTAAGTGTTCATATCGGTTCTAATCATGCGTGTGCAGCGCTTACTAGTGGCGCACTTAGATGTTGGGGAACTAATGACTTTGGCAAACTAGGTTACGGAAACGTAAACGATGTCGGAGACAATGAAAGTATTGCTGCCGGAGGCACTCTTGAGTTCGCAACAGCTGTTGTCGATGCAACTTTGGGGCAAGAGCATAGTTGCGCAATTCTTGCCAATGGAAATACCCATTGCTGGGGAGAGGGTAGTCAAGGAAAGTTAGGCTATGCCAACCAAATTTCTATTGGAGCTTCCCAGCGAGCTTCGACAACAAGCCCGGTTTCGTTAGGTGATAGTGTCATTGATATTTCCTCAGAGGTAAATCATACCTGCGCGGTGCTTGCTAACGGAGAAGTGGTTTGTTGGGGGCGCGCTGGCAATGGTGGACTTGGATACGGCAATTTGCAAGATGTGGGTGATGACGAGCATCCCTCGGACGTAGGGGCTGTACCTTTGGGAATGCTCGCTAGTGACGTGAGCGTTGGCAATCTTCACTCTTGTGCACTTTCATCAGCAGGTAGTGTAAAATGTTGGGGCGATAACTACAATGGTCAACTAGGCTATGGACATACCGACAATATAGGTAACGACGAGACTCCAGACTCTGTTGGCTTGGTTTCCCTTGGCGGAGTTGCTACGGAGATTGTAAGTGGTTGGCAATACAACTGCGCGTTACTTAGTGGCGGCAACGTACGTTGTTGGGGCCGCGGACAACAAGGAGAGCTAGGCTATGGCAATACTAACAATATTGGAGATGACGAGACTCCTGATTCTGCTGGTGACGTACCAATCGGAGGGACTGTTCAAGCTCTGGCTAGTGGCACAGGTCATACGTGTGCATTGTTGACCAACGGAAAAGTCAGATGTTGGGGGGCAAACTTCAGTGGCCAGCTAGGTCATGACAGCTCTGTATACAATAGGATTGGTGACGATGAAACGCCTGCATCAGTTGGTGACCTGCCACTACCCGGAACTGCAGTCGCTATATTTGCGGGAGGACAAACTACTTGTGCGCTGATGGATGATGATCGCTTGATTTGTTGGGGGGAGTCTTTAGCTCCAATTAATCCCAATCCTGGGTACGTATCCGTATTCGATAGCGATGCTGACGGGGTCGATGACTGGGAGGACACGGCCCCAGACAATCCACTTCTGTGCGTTGACAATGATGGCGACACTTGTGATGAGTGCAGCAGTGGTGACCCGGCCAACGATGGGAATGATACCGATGGGGATGGACTTTGCGATATAGGGGATCCGGATATCGACAATGATGGGATTGCCAATGCGGTCGACAACTGTCCACTTGATGCGAATCCATTGCAGGAAAACAGTGATGGTGATGCCATGGCCGATGCCTGCGATGACGATGACGACAACGATGGGGTAATCGATGTTGCCGATAGCGCACCGCTTGATCCGCTAGTTTGTCAGGACTCGGACAGGGATGGTTGTGAAGATTGCTCTAAAGGAAATGGATTCGCACCAGACAATGACGGGGTCGATTACGATGGGAATGGACAATGCCTTTGTGGTCCAGACGTGAAATTTAGCTTTACGAATACTTCATTGACGGTTACGGAAGGAGACTTTGGTAACATCTCCTATTCTCTCTTAAACCCTCAAAGTTACGTGTGTGATGTCGACATGTATTTTGAAATCGCTGGGACTGGGAATAGTCCGGCAATCAGGGCTGACATAAGTTTTTTGGGGAATACAATTGACGCTCGACGGCAATCGCAAGGCTGGTACTACGGTTTGCGTAATGCTGTTGATATACGCACGACAGGATCATCTTCGATACGATTTGAAGGTTTAGATGACGATGCCGCGGAGCAAAGTGAATCGGTCACGATAACAGCTGTAATTCCCAATGAGAATATTTCTGTCGATCCGCTAGCAAATGTCTTCACGGTGACCATCATTGACAATGACGACGACGACTCTGATGGTATCGCAAACAATGCGGACAACTGCCCAACTGTTGCTAACGCGAATCAAGAAGATCTAGATTCTGACAATGTGGGCGACGCATGCGATTCTTTAATAGATAGCGATGGCGACATGGTGGCGGATGCGGTGGATGCGGATCCGGCGAACCCGAACGTGTGCGGGGACAGCGATGGCGATTATTGCGACGATTGCGCGGTGACCGGTGGTCCGCCAGCGCCTGGTAACGATGGTCCGGATGCCGACGGTAACGGAATTTGCGATGCGTTTAACGACGATGATGGCGATGGCGTTCCCAATGCTATCGACCCGTCGCCAAGCAATCGGTTTGGTTGCGGCGACAGTGATAACGATGGCTGTAACGATTGCGCGGTGGCGGGAACCAGCGACCCAAGTAACGATGGGGCCGACTTTGATGGCGATGGAATTTGCGATGCCAATGCCGACAGTGATGGCGATGGCTTGATGGATTCTCTGGAGCTTGCGATCGGCACCAGTCCGGCGGATGCTGATTCTGATGACGATGGTATTCTAGATGGCGCGGAAGGTTCGACGACCGCCGACCCTGATGGCGATGGACTGATCAATGCAATGGATGCGGACTCCGATGACGATGGCTTGCTTGATGGTTTGGAGCGTGGGTTGTTTGGGACTCCCCATGCCGACACTGATGGCTTTGCTGGCAACTACCAAGCGGATGCGGATGCGGGAGCGACGACGACTAATCCGTGGCTCGCGGACAGTGATGGCGGCGGTGCATCCGATGGTGCCGAAGATGTAAACGGCAATGGAAAAATCGATGCCGGAGAAACCAATCCGAATCTGCTGTCCGACGACGGACAAGTAGTGGAAGTAGACAGCGATGGCGATGGACTATCTGACGCACAAGAAATAGCGATTCACACTAATCCTAACGATGCCGACACCGACGACGATGGTATTATCGACGGCCTTGAAATCAACTACGCAGTGGATCACGACCACGATGGGTTAATTAACGCACTTGACGTTGACTCTGATGGCGACGGAATATTTGATGGCACCGAGCTTGGCTACACCGAAGAAGACATTCATGAGGATACGGCTCGTGGAATCTTCAGGCCGGATGCCGACGGAGGGGTGACGGTATCGTCGATGATTAATGCCGATAGCGACGGTGGCGGAACACCAGACGGTTGGGAAGACTTCAACAGCAACGGCGCGGTGGATCCTGGAGAAACGTCGAACCAAAATGGTCAAGACGATACGCCGCAAGTCGATACCGATGGCGACGGACTTTCGGACCCTCAAGAAGGCTTTATTGGTTCAGATCCCAACGACGCGGACTCCGATAACGATGGAGTGGTGGACGGCGATGAGCCAAACTTCAATAACGACGTAGACGAAGATGGTGTGCCGAGCGTACTGGATGCTGACTCCGATGATGACGGACTGAAGGATGGCACCGAGGCGGGGATAACGATTCCGCATGCCGATACCAATGTGTCCGAGGGTAACTTTGTAGCGGATGCGGACCCTACCACCAAAACAAACCCACAACTATTAGATACCGATGGGGGCGGGGTGCCGGATGGATTCGAAGATTTCAATCCGAACATTCCATCTCTTGATTTGAACGGACGGGTTGATAATGGGGAAGGGGATCCCAACGATCCCGTGGACGACAATCCCACGACCGCAGATACGGACGGCGACGGCCTAACGAACTATGTGGAAGGTCGCGGAGACCGAGATAACGACGGGGAAGAAAACTACGTGGACATCGATTCGGATGGGGATAGCATCTTAGACGAAGACGAAGCGCCAAATGGAGAGCTAGTCAACAGCGACAACGGCCCGTCTCCGGACTACTTGGATGGCGATGCCGACGACGATGGGCTGAGCGACCGAATCGAAGCCGGAGACGACGACCTGTCGACCACGCCGCGTGATACGGATGGCAGTGGCCGAGAAGACTATCGTGATACGGACTCCGATGATGATGGCATTCCGGATTGGGTAGAAGCGCCGGGGCAAGAGGTAGATACGGACGGAGACGGCGCGCCAGATAATATTGATATCGATTCGGACCAAGACAGTATCTCTGATGCGGTGGAAGGGGGCGGTGCGATGCCCCTTGATTCTGACGAAGACGGGGTGCCAGATTACTTAGACGAAGATTCGGACAACGATGGCATCCCCGACAGCGTAGAAGCGGGCGACTCTGACGTCTCAAGTCCACCACCGGATTCCGATGGTGATGGCGTCGCGGACTTCCGCGACACAGATGCCGACGATGACAACGTCCTCGACGCGATAGATAACTGCAGGACTATGGAAAACTCAGACCAATCTAATGAAGATGGCGATCTTCTGGGCGACCTATGCGATGAAGACTCCAGCCCACCAGCTGGCGGTTGCGGATGTTCCTCGGGTAGCGATTCCAAAGTGCCCGTACTTCCAATGGTTCTGTTTCTCTTCGGGCTGTCGCGAACCCGAAGAAATTTTTCTGAACGTTTCTCTCGCGGATGAAATGAAATGTCGCTTTTGTAGGACGCTGTCGCACTAGTGGAAATGTCTTAAGAGCGGTTTCCTGAAAGTGAGGCTCGCGTTATCATTGAGTGGGGGATATTGCATTGCCAATTATATTAGTGATAGTTGTTGTCGCACTGGGAGCTGGGGCGTTTTTCTTTTTAAAGATGAAAAGTTCAGCTGCCGACGTTGGCGATGTGGACGCTCTTGTAGCTGACAAAAAATACGCAGAGGCAGCGGCTGCCGCCAAGGGTAAAAAGGATTTTGCCAGAGCGCAGGAACTGTTCTTGAAGGCCAAAAACATTCCGGCAGCCGCGGATATGTCTTTAAAATTGGGGCACAAAAAAGAAGCGGCGGAACTCTATCTTAAGGGCAAGCGCTTTGAGCAAGCCGCCGCACTTTACGATGAACTAGGACTTTCAGAGCAAGCTGCAGAAGCGAGAGAGTTGAAAGAGGCCGACGGCAAGCTGTTAGACTTGGGAGTAGAAGATTGGGAAGCCGATCTTGGATACAAAGCCAAAAAGATGCAGTTTGATACTTTGCTGAAGTCAGAAAAGGACGACATCAAATACGGAAAACGTCAGAATATTTCAGAGGAGACAATCGCCCAAGGAATGGCACTTGTGGAGGTTCTTGAAAAAGAAGAGCAGTACGCACTTATCTTGGAGCTGTTTCAAGATCTCGGAAAAGAAGAAGAGGGGATTACTCTCATTGCGGACCAATGGAACAAGCCGCTCGTGGTGGCTCCCTTGTTGGAAAAGAAACAATTGTTTGAGCAAGCTTCTGCGATGTATTACCGAGGCGGCGGTAATGAGCAGGCGGCTTCTGCACTGGTGCGCCACGCGCTTGCAAGCGACGAACCTGGTGCCTACTACGACCGGGTTAACGCATACTCGCCGGCTGTTGCAGAACAGTTTCTTGTGCCTCTCATTGAGCATTATCCTTTAGAGGAGTCTTCGGTTAGTTTCTACTACCAGTACGCTGCCAATCTTTTGAAACAATCGAGGCCAGAAGATGCGTTGGACGTCTTTGAGAAGATTGAAGCACAGATGCCAGATTACCGAGACGTCGCGAGCTGGGCGGAAGCGTTGCGAGCAGGAAAAGCAGACTCCTTGGCCCCTATTGAAGATGAAGAGAGCATCTCTGTCACGCAGGACCAACTAAACGCCTTGATGCAACAGGTCGCTACCGCAACAGCTCAGCAGATGGGAGCCGCTGCGCGCGGAGAAGAACTCTCAGGGGTGGCGTTGATGCCGCAGCTCTTTTCCGGCAATCAAGTGGTGGGACTCGAATCGGCCCCAGTCAACGTGGGCACGTTGTTCGACTTGAAAGTGCAAGAGGCTCGACAAGGACATTCTGTAAAACATCTGACAAGTTTTCTAAATGGTAAGCCCTGCGATCTAGGTAACATCGAGGTGTATTATCGGTTGGGTCTTAAGCATTTG
Source organism: Deltaproteobacteria bacterium (assembly GCA_020630875.1). Lineage (GTDB taxonomy): Bacteria > Myxococcota_A > Polyangia > Haliangiales > Haliangiaceae > JAHDIH01. Next base: position 114,954 of record JAHDIH010000006.1, read on the forward strand.
GCGATGGGCGACTGGAATGAAGCAGAACTAGCATTTCAAAAAGTAGAAGAAACCTCTCCTGGGTATCGAGACTCCGCGCAACGACTACTGGAAATTGAACAGTGGAAAAGTTCTATGGGGCAACAAGCGAAGAAGCTGCAAACCAGTGATGGAGAAGAACGATACACGTTAAATGGTGAGTTGGGTCGCGGCGGGATGGCGGTAGTGTACCGGGGAGAAGACTCGGTGCTGGGGCGCGAAGTGGCGTTAAAGTTCATCTCTGAGGAGCATAGTTCTACCCAAATGGTTAAGGATTTGTTTGAGAGTGAGGCAAAATCTGTCGCTCGGCTCAATCATCCGAATATCGTAACGATCTTTGACTATGGATTTAAAGATGGGCGTGCGTTCATTTGTATGGAATTTATCGCGGGAAAGACTCTGGAGCATATGATGTGGGAAGGATCGCTTACGATGCTTTCTGCGATGCAAGCCGTGGAGCAAACCTTAGATGCCCTTTCTTATGCCCACGATCGAGATATTATTCATCGAGATATTAAACCTGCAAATATTATGGTTGATGAATACGGCAGGGCAAAGGTGATGGATTTTGGTCTTGCAACCTCCTTGGGAGGAGAAGACGCCGTCGCAGGAGGTACGCCAGCCTACATGCCACCGGAACAAATCGAAGGCGAGCACATCGATCAACGAACAGATCTGTACTCTGTCGCAGCGACGCTCTATGAAATGCTTACGGGGCAAGTGGCATTTGCTGATCTTGATAGAACGTCTCCACCGGTATCGCTGCACGAACTTCTTCCCGCGTTACCCACTACAATCGCAGACATTGTGATGAAAAATCTGCAGGTAGATCCAAATCTTCGATCGCAGAGTGCGAGGGAGTTTATGTCTCCCATTAAGCAATTGCGTGCGGTCCTTGAGAATCATGCCGCATCGATCGGTCCGCAATTTGATAGTGGCAATAGGAAAAGTCCTGCGGTAAGCCAGACGAACTCCAAAACTGCCTAGCGACGAGACCGGGTTTCTGATAGATCAAAGCGGTGGAGTTTTCCATCTTAAGCTGGAACATCGGCGGACTTGATGAAACGTTTCTTGATCGAAGATGTGAGTCGGCGTGCATCACGGCAATTCTTGGTGCTCCCATTGAACTTCTAGCTTCAGGCAAAGCACAGATGTCAACTCCGCCCACTGTCATTGCCTTTCAAGAGGTCACGGCAAAAGTATTCTCAGCCTACTTAGCAGTGCATTTGGAAAAAGCGGGATACTCCTGCGTTAGTAAGCCAAATGAGAATCGAAGTTACTTTGAAGTGCTTGCAGTCCATGAATCATGGAAGGTACAGCACTCTGAAAAGATGCTCTTTTCTCGGTCCATGTACGGTAGAGAGTTGCATTGGGCAGACATTACCCGTGACGGGCAAGAGGTTAGGGTGAGCACGGGCCACTTAGACAGCGGAAAAGGAAATGGTAAGTCTCGTCAGAGCGCGCTAAAAGAAATTACCTCAACTCTTAAGGACTACCAATATGGAGTTTTCGCTGGAGACGCCAACATTCGAAAATCCGAATGGGAATCTTGGAGGGATAATTCGGAATTGACAGATGCGTGGGAAGCCGGCGGCGAGGACCCAGACACCAGAGACACATGGTTTTGTGACGAAATGCGCGCTAGATTCGACAGAATTTGGTCCACCAAAGCGATGCAAGTGGTCGAATTCTCGACAATTGGGGACTATTTTGTGCCCGAAACCCCACAAATGCGCCCTTCAGATCACTTAGGAGTAAAAGCTACGTATCAATTGTGACTTCTACTCTTGGCGGCAGCGTCTTCTTGGCTACAATTGACGCGATGAGATTCTTATTGCTTATAGGGTTATTGACTGGTTGCGCAGAAGTAGAAGTTAGCGTGACCTTAGGCGGACTAACTGGTTACGAAGGCCAAGACGTTCAAATGTTATTTGTAGCGACTGGGGAGAACATTCCAAAGACCGCCACGGTGACAAACAAAGGCGTAGCATCCGTTACTATTGATTCCGATGCCAGCACGACCTGGACCATTAGTGCGTATCTTGACAAGGACGCCGACGGTATGTGCACGATCGCAAACGACATCTCATGGCAGTTTATCGGAACCTCCGGTGAAGAAGGCGTATCATTTGTTACTGGGTTGCCGGACGCCAACAGCCAACCAGCTTGCGACGCGTTCTAGTCAATCCCAATCTAAAATTGGCCAATTGTTATTCTTCGCTTCCAATTTAAGGCGGCGATCTGGCGAAACGATATTCGGATGTTCTACAATCCGAAGTAAGTCTACATCGGTCATTGAATCGGTATAGAAATACGACTTTTCGATTGCTACAGCATTTTCATTACACCATTTTTGAACCGCTGTAGCTTTTGCCTTTCCATAAGCTATCTCATTGACGGTTCCATCAAATTGCCCGTTCGCATCGACGCCAAAACTACTCGCGACGTAGTCTTGAATTCCTACGCATTGGCTGGCGATCTCCGCAGAGTAAATCGAACCACTGGTTGCAATGACAACTTTATGACCCAATTCTTTGTGCTGGTTTATCGCTAGTTGTGCCTTCGGTCTAATCTTTTTAGCTATGTCTTGCTGAAACCAACGATGAACTCGTTCTCTCATTTCTGCTTCTGGTGTGCTTTTCAAATAAGCTGCAGCTCTGTCAAACGCGCGAGTGTCGGAGCCAGCACTACCTAAGTGGTATCTCGCGAGCCAAATTGTGAGTTTCAACAGCTCTCTCTTTGATATTCGTTTCTGTTTCCACTCCGAAAGAAACCAAGCATTGGCTGAATTGATAGACAAGATCGTTCTGTCTAAGTCAAAGAATGCTGCAATCATCGTGGGTACTCAAATGAAAAAGAAATGTTGATGGATGGTGAAAGAGACAACGCGACCGGACATTCTTTGGCCCACGTTTCAAACTTGGCACGGGTGACGGGGTTGACAGCCTCCATGAACTCCAGAGATACGCGCAGTTCGCTTATCTGACGCATTCCCTGGGTAGTCATTATTTTTTCTGCCTGTCCTCTGCACGTGCCGACGGAGAGGTTCTCTTTGGCAGCTTTGATTGCAAGAGTCGTTATGGCGCAAGAGACAAGTCCTGCCGCCAATAAGTCCGTTGGCGAAAACGACTCACCAAGACCAGCATTGTCGGTCGGTGCGTCGGTAGCAAACGACGAGTTTGATGGCCCATGAGTCAAAGTGCAACGCAAGTTACCTTCATAAGAACATGATGAAACAACTCCCATAGGTTCACTTTCTCCTGCGTTGTGCTTTTTGGCAACCATGGTTTGGAGAATCAATAAGTGTTACTACATAATGACGTATGTTTCTGCCCCTTAAGGACGACAACCCTTTAGAGATAATTCCATTCCAGTACGTAACGATCACCTTTATCGTTACCTGCGTCGCTGTTTTTATCTATCAGGTCACCCTTGGGGACGTAGCAGGTTACGAATTTGTACTCGATGCGGGATTCGTTCCTGCTCGATTTTTTTCAGCGGATGAGTATTGTGGGATAGAAGAGTTCAGTGCGAACTGCGACATGCCTTGGGCGGCGTCAGCTTTCTCCTCCATGTTTATGCACGGTAGCTGGATGCATCTTGGAGGTAACATGTTGTTTTTGTGGATCTACGGCGACAATATTGAAGACAGCATGGGCCATGGAAAGTTTATTGTCTTTTATATTCTCTGTGGTCTTATTGCGACCTTTATCCATGGCATTGCAGATACGGACAGTATCATACCAACAGTGGGGGCTTCCGGTGCTATTGCGGGAATACTAGGGGCGTACTTGGTACTTCATCCTAAAGTTAAAATATTGTCGATCGTAATTATCAAGACTGTTCAGATTCCGGCAATGTTCGTTTTGGGCCTATGGCTTGCGATGCAAGTCTGGGGGGCACTTTCTACTTCCGCGGAGGGAGGAGGGGTCGCGTGGTGGGCTCACTTGGGTGGATTCGCTGCAGGGGCTCTACTGATACCTTTGTTCAAAAATAAAGATATTCCGTTGTTTGATCGCGGACGTTATTCTGGTCCTGCACCTACAAAAGCCAGGGTAAAGCTGTGAAAGGTTGTCTGTTTACCTGTCCGGTTCATGAGGCTGCTGACTATGCTCCAGGTAGCGGTAGCGATGAGTTATTACAAGAACGTCTCACCGAGATTGAAATTTGTATTTTGGCCTGCCTTGTGGAAAACGAACAAGAGCTGGTGGAGCGCGCAACATCGCTTCAAGAAGCTACCAAGACCGTAAGAGACGGGGACGAGAGTTGGGTAATGGAATTCCCCAAAGAAGTGACGATGGCCTTGGCCAAGTCTAGTGCCGCGGAGCTTACGGTCGCTAAACAAGCGGTTCCGGAATTGTCTTGGTTACCACAATCTTCAGTAGAGAAGGTTGTCCAATTAGCGAAAAAGGCCGTTGAGGAAGAGCAAAATGTCTATATTTGGAATTCGTTCTAACGGAAGATAATTTCTATTTTCTCCCTCCGCGCAGTAGATCTTTGGGAACCCGTACTCCTGTAGTGTGGCTCGCTTCGATTTCTTCTGACAGTCGACGATAGTTCTCCAGTCGCACGGCAGGAATGGAATCAGAACTTATCGCTTCCTTCACTGCACAGCCAGGTTCTGATAAATGCTTGCAGTCTGAAAATTTGCATTGCGCTTCTAGCTCGACCATATCTTGGTAGAGCGTATTCAGGCCATGTCTGGCATTCCAGAGTCCAAACTCGCGCATTCCTGGGGTATCCACGATGACATGTTCTGAGTTTGTAATGAAAAGTTCGCGTCTGGTCGTGGTGTGACGACCCTTAGCATCTCCGTCTCGTACTAGACCTGTAGGCTGTATTTCTAAACCGACGAACACGTTTGTAAGAGTTGACTTGCCAACCCCCGAATCTCCAACAAACACGACGGTGCTTCTCGTTTTTAACAACGAAATAAAGTCGGGAAGATACTCCCCAGTCTTGGCAGATATCGCAATCGCAGTAATGGTTGGAAACGCTTCTTTCAATTCTAGTAAGTAGGGTTTCGGGTCCTCTTTGTCTATCTTGTTGACAATTACAATTGGCGTTACTTCGGCGGCAAGGGTTGAAATCACATAGCGTTCTATTTTGTTGATATTAAACCGTTTGCCAACGCTGGTAACAATTCCAACAATATCTATATTTGCGGCGATCGGCTGACTAGCTAGTACTTTGCCCGGCGCTCTTCTTTGCAATAGGCTCGTTCTGTTAAGTATCTTGTTTACTTCAAGGTTGTCTTGCGGGTTTTTCTTTGAGCATAACACCCAATCTCCCACAACCGGTTGTCCTACGGCTTGACTAAGCTTTAGTAGCTGAGGGACCCGAGCGTCATCAAGACCTAGTACGTTAGCCCACCCTCGTTCGGTAGAGACGACCCTGCCAAGACCAGTATCTTCGCTTCCAGACCATCCTAGCTGGCAGAGAATGCTATTTGACGGTAAAGCCACTGCAATACAAGACTATCACACACCTCATTACTCGCAGCCACTTGCCGCGCACCATTAGGGAGGTTACAATGAAGTGTTGCCACCTAAGGAGACAATAATGAACGCATTAGTAAAATCAGTTGTATCCGGTTTCGGGTTTAGTCTTGGTGCTGCCCTGTTTAGACAAGCATCCAAGAAACTTGGGCTTGACGATGAAAAAAAGAAAGAAGCGGCGTCAAAAGAAGCCGAGAAGGCAACGACTTCCGAATCAGATGATACCGAAGCGTAGGGTTTGCGTAACATAGTCAGGCTTTGATAAGTCTTAAGACTATGCGTAACAAAAGTCGTGGAGTGTTTGCTGCTTCGTTAATCCCAATAATCGCTGCAGGACTTTTACTTGCTCGAATCGCAAGGCAGCTAAAAACGGGGGTGTTTACCGCATACGATTCTTTTTACGTTCCCGACGCAGTGGCGGGCTGGGTCCCCACTGAAAAGTTTCTTTCAGTAGGGTGGACGATTTACGGTGATCCTAGTGGATGGAACATTTTGCTGTTCCCTTTGGGATTTTTAGGTGTGGCAGCTATCGGCGGGGCGTTGCTTGCGGCTGCATGGATTGCAGTGATCTTAGAAAATAAAGGTCGTCGTAAGACTGCCCGAGTAGCAAAAAGAGCTGTTTGGGCAGCCGCAATCCTTAGCCTGGCGTTTCCAATCTACGCTTTCGTGCAGCCGCTTCCTCCCAAAAATGCGGCAGTCATGAAACCAGTCATTCAGATCGATACAGGGCTTGAGAAAGCTGCGACCCTTCCATCAGTAGGAGCAGGTAAATTATCGTTGGTGACGGCGAGCTCAAATGATGTTTCTGCCAATGTAAAAGCGGGAGGAGACGAGTTCAAAGCTGCATTCCCAAAGGTTGATGGCTATGTACAAGCTGACTTTGCGGACCTGAAGGCTCCCATCGACGCGTATTTCTCTGTCGCCACTGACGTGGTCGTTACCGGGAATGAGCTAAGAGACAAACATGCGTCTACCCATCTCAAATCCGCGGAATTTCCGTTAGTAGAAGTCCGTATCGACGAGATCACTACTTCTAAGCAAATCTCACAAAAAGAAATTGGGATCAGAGCTATCGCAGCGGTAACTTTGGCGGGGAAAGTCGAAAAGGTTGAAGTTCAAGGTACGGTGAAAGAACTGACCACTGAGGAGGTCAAACACCTCAAGATCGCTGCAAACGGAAGCGTGGTGCTTCTGCAGGCCAATTTGGAGGTTTCTATCGAGGGGACGCCAATCGACGACGGAGAGACCTTTGATAGCAAAGTATTGCCCATTTCAATTTCCTTGGCGATGGCAAAAAGCCCTACGTGATCACTGGTCAAAGTCTTGCGTCAGAAGTACGGTGCTCGAATGAAAGGCCAATCACTAGCGCCCGGCTTGCTAATCGCTACGCGCATGCTGGATGGTAGTGAGTTTGCTCGAGTGGTAATCTTGCTTCTTGAACACGACGACGAGGGAACATTTGGCATTATCGTAAATCAGCGAACCGATACTCCCGTTTCAGATGTAGCGGAAGACCTAAATCTCGAATGGGCAAGTGAGCTTGGCGGAATGATTTGGCGTGGTGGCCCTGTAAATCCAACAGAAGGCAGATTTATTGGGTTTAGTAAAACACCCCGAGAAGGATGGATTCAAATCGCAGAAGGAGTTCATGCGCTTACAACGCAAAAGTCTGCTGCTGAAGATATGCCTGATGAATGTCGGTTTGTGTTGGGCCATGCGGGCTGGTCACCAGGCCAATTAGCGGATGAGATTTGCGAAGGATGTTGGATCGCATCTGCGATTGACGTTTCGTTATTGATGTCAACGGAACCGCGTGACTTGTGGAAGACGATCATGAGTAGTCTTGGGATTACACCTCGTAACCTAGTTCATGGTACCGCCGTCAACTAACTAAAAAAGCGCACGGCAATGCCGCACGCTTTCAAGAAGAGTAACTACTGTTTTAGAGTAAAGATACGGTTGGAATTAGATCCATGATCGCTGCCATGCGCGCATCGGCTGCGGCTTGCGATGTGAGAATCTCGCTCTCTGCAAGAACTTGCCCGTTTCCTTTCTTCATGATTACTTTGTACTCAGTACCCGCCGTGATTTCCTCTACTTCAAATCTGCTTGCGTCAGCAGCGTTTTCAAAAGCGGAAAATGCTCCGTTCCAAGCTGATTCTGGGGTTGCTACAGAATTGGAAGTCATTAATACCACCGCTGCTACGCCTACGGTTACTTCAGCCTCTACAAGTTCAAAGTGGTTAGCACCTGGTGCTGACTCAACGATTTTGAAATGGGCATCGTTTCGTGTTGCTTGAAATTCTACCCAGTTTGCGCAGTTACTGGTTACTGCAGAAACGCCAGTATTGGCGCCTTGCAATGTTGCGTAGCGTTGGCCTGTTCCAATGATGCTGCCATTGCCTGCTGAAGTTAAGTTGAAGTAATGTTTACCATCAGCTGCTTCTAGTACGTCGAAGTTAGCCGCATCGGTAGCGTTTTCCATCACAGAGAGGATTCCATTGAGTGCCGCAGTCCTTGAACTGTAGCCCTCCGAGCTAAGAATGGTTTGATGATTGGCAGACTTCACATTAAAGTAGTAGTCGCCTTCATCAGCATTTTTGTACAAGTCTACATAAGCCCTCTGTTCGACGGGGACAATCGGTTGACCTTCCTGTTCGTCATTCTGATCAGGTACGATCACGCCTGGTCCTTCTTCTTCTTCCTCTTCCTCTACCACTTCCACGTCCGGATCACTCGACTCGTCAACGCAAGCGGATGAGCTGAATATGAAACCAGCGAAAGTAACCCCCATAAAAAACTTTTTTATCATCATAGACCACCAGTCTAAACATGAAGTGAACTGTGTTCAATGCTGGTTGTTGTTTCAGTGATCCTATGTAGCACAAGTCGGTAAAAGCTGCTGAAACGAAAACGTGTGACACTACGGCCACACGTCTGTCACTAAATGATGTCAGCCTGGATGAGGGCTAGCTAACCGCCTCCAGATCGTCGCCCTGCTTGTCTTCTGCAAGTTTAACTGCATCTTCGTGAGAAAGGCTTGGTTGCCCGTTGTGAAGCCACTCATCCAACTCTTCAGTTAAGCTCCTGGTACGGTTTTCAGGCCCAAGTGGTGGGAGCGTTTCAAGACCGGTGCGGCGGTACGCGATACTCCCATAACAATGTTGCAGTTCATTGCGGAACTCAATCATAGATTGCTGGCGACGATCGGGATTCTTCGAAAGAGCTCGTAATATGAGCCGATCGGCAGCAGTCGAAATTTCTCTCGCCGGTGCGTACTCGCTTGGAATGGGAGCATTCTTATTGATCTGCATTTCTAAAACGTCTGCGGCATCCTCCGCTTCGAACGGCGGACGACCGCAAAGCATATCAAAGAGAATCACTCCTAGTGAGTAGATGTCTGTTCTAAAGTCCACCGCTTTACCTTGGGCCGCTTCCGGTGACATGTATTCGGGAGTTCCAAATACGGCCCCGGGAGCTGCATGGCCACCCTCTAGTTCATCAGGTGTAAGAATCTTTGCAATGCCGAAGTCTAGTAGCTTGATGTAATCGTAGTCTTTTTCCTTTTCTACAATATAGCCATCGGGTGCTTGAGGTTCTATTCGGATTACGTCCCGTCGTCCTGGACGCTTACTAACCATGATATTTTCAGGCTTAAGGTCGCGGTGAATCACGCCTTTATCATGGGCGGCGATCAGCGCAAGTGCCATTTGATTCGTAATATTTAACGCTCGGTGCAAGGTGACAAACTTTTGTTTCTCAATAATGTCTTCCAGACTTTCGCCTTCAATAAACTCCATCACGAAATAGACGCCGCCATCGTTTGCAGGTCCAAAATCAGAGACGTCGACAATGTTTGGGTGGTTAATCGCGGATGCAGCTCTTGCTTCACGTAAAAATCGGGTTATCGCTTCTTGATATTTTGCATAACGTTGATGAAGTACTTTTACAGCGAACGTCTTTTTGATGTAGACGTGTTCTGCGCGGTAGACGGTCCCCATCCCACCTCTGCCAATGATGGATTGCAAGTGGTAGTTTCCAAGAGTTGTATCGATTCGACTAAGGTCAGTTTTTTCGGCCATTAATCCGTCGCATTGCAGACAAAATCTATCACTGGACGAACCTGTCTTACTGCACTTAATACATACCCTCATAGGTACATGTTACAACCTTATGTTGCTAAAGAGGAGCACTGATCTGTTCGCGAACCGATCATTTTCATTTTTTAGGTTGGATAGTGTAGCAGCCAAACCCAGATCCAGGTTGCGTGTAGGTGTAACTTGCACAGCAGCTTGTACGGGAATTGTCATGGCATCGGCATCGAATGCAGGCAAAATTAGTTCACCTCGCACCAATACCGAGATGAAAGGATGGGGTTGCAGAATACCGCCGACTCCTACCGTCAAATCTGGTTTTTGGTCTGCAAAATGTATCGTGAGAATCTTATCAAGAGCGATAATTGCCACTTCTTTCTTGGGGCGATACCGAATGGGAAGTCCCACCACCCAACGTGTGGCGCAGCATTTGCGAAACGTTAAGTCTAGTGATGTTCGAAAGTTCACAATGTCATGATAGACGCCTGTTTCGACTCCTACCGAACCAATACCCCCAACTGGAGCTTCCCCCGCTAGTAGCGAATAAACGCTACCGAATACTTCCAAAGAATCGGTAACCCCATATCGCATACCGACTTTGTTAAACCAGTTTTCAAGGGCTACATTTTCTGAGACGTCCGTTTCTAACTCAATTCTTGCTTCCATTAACCCTCGTGCCATAAGCATGGGACGGTCTAGCGCAGCAAGGGGGTAGTTGTCTTTACGGTAAAGCCCACCCGCGGTTACGGGAGGTTGCTCCTCTTTGCTTTCTTCTTCGTCACTTTCCTCTTCGCTTTCCTCATCGTCCCAGTCATCTTGTGCGAAACTGGAAACTGGTAAGGAAACGAGAACAATGAATATAAAAATGTATCGAGTTAGTATTTTCATTTTAAACTGCTGACCTACGACGGCGTCTTCCTCCGCGTCTGCGTTTACGTTGTTTCTGTTCATTTGTCGTAGTGCTATCCAGAGAGGAAATGTCAATCTGAGGCGTGCCGTCCGTGCTTGTCACGAATATGTGATGTACCAGCGCTGCTTCTTGGTAGTAGTCTCTCCCAGCTAGAGCTGCAATCCCTGAGCCGCGTTGTAACTTTTTTTGAACAGAGAGTATTTGCTTCGTTCGTTCCACTTCTCGTCTTGGTAGTTTCATCTCATTGGCTATCGGAGCAACGAGTTCACTTATCGCTGCTGATACAACAGAGGTGCGACTGTTGGGTTGATTAAAAACATCTGTCAAGAATGGTAAAAACAACGCAGATAGAATTGCCGAGTTGGTCAATAGCGCTGAATGAGTAGCAGCAACAAGATCCATTTCATTGAGAACTTTATCAAGTTGTAACTTTCTGCTGGCGATTTTTTCATCGGTCAAAAATGAAAGATTAAGTTCACTTGCTACAGGACTGTCGTTCCAGGTTTGGTGCCACAGTTTTTCTTCATCATCGAGTATTTCGACCACTTGTTGTTCTGCGGGCGACTTCCTCATGATACTGGCCAGTGATGGAGAAATAGCAGATAGTAATTGATACTCAAGCAGTAGTTCTATGGATTTTTTTCCAAAGCCACTTCGTAGCATTCTCATTACTTCCTCATGAACTCTCGCAGTAGAGGATTTTCGTATCTCGGCTCGGTTATCTCGCAATGCACTTTCTGTGTCTGCTTCAAGAGAAAAGTCCAGCCGGGCCGCGAATTTTATCGCACGTAACATCCGAACCGGGTCCTCTTTGAAGCGAACGCTAGGGTCGCCGATGGTGCGTATTAGTTTCGCTTCGATGTCAGAAGTTCCGTCGACGTGATCTATGACCGTTTTTGAAGAGATGTCCCAAAAAAGTCCATTGATCGTGAAGTCTCTCCGTTTTGCATCTTCTTGTTCGGTGCCGAAAACATTATCGTGCTTGATGAGCAGCTCGCTCGTATCGACGTTTTCTTTGCGCGGATTGGCTCGGAACGTCGCGGTTTCCATTATTTTTCCACCAATTCGCACGTGGGCCAGTCGAAACCTTCGACCGATAATCCTACACGATGGAAAAACACGTTTTATTTGAGAAGGGGTCGCGCTGGTTGCTATGTCGTAATCTTTAGGCTGCCTATCGAGCAACCAGTCGCGGACGCAACCACCGACCAAGTAGGCGTCAAACCCTGCGTCTCGGAGTCTTTTGACGACCTTAATGGCGTCTGGATCGATAGTTTTCGAGTTTGACATACCACTTCACCATAACGCACGTAACCTGCTGAAAACAGGTAGAACAATAAAAAAAACCGCAGCGGCCGTCGGGGGGGGGGGGAGGCCTGCTGCGGCTTTGGTCGACATACTCTCGCATGCGACTGGGTTTATAATAGCCACCCTGTTCTCTAAGGCAAGGGAAAAGTGACACCATCTAGGTTGTTTTCTCACGTTGTCGTACATGTGTGTCGCTAACTAGCTGAAAGCAGGTTCTGAATGGAAAACATTGGATTTACGACACCATTCACAGGTAGAGTGCGTCAGCATGCCGAAACTCACACTTCCTGAAGCTGCTGAATTCCTCCAACTGGGCGAAAAGACTGTCCTACGTCTGACTTCCCAAAGCGAACTGCCGGGGCAGCTCGAAGAAGGGAAGTGGAGTTTCGATAAGAAGGATTTAAAGGCGTGGCTCAAGAGCCAAGTTTCTGAAGAAGAACTTACGCTAGTGGAAGCGGCTCAGGCTGGGGCTCATGTTCCGTTGACCGACCTGTTGCCAGCAGGAGCGGCACTTGATCTGCGCGCCACTACAGGGGTTGGAATCATAGAAGAGTTGGCTGGTAAAGCTTACGCCAACGGATGGCTTAACGATAAACCCTGGTTCGTTGGCGCTGTCGTGGAGAGAGAGTCGCTAGCTTCCACCGCAATGGAAGGCGGAGTAGCATTTTTGCATACACGTCAGCGACATGAAAAAAAGGTAGGACGTCCCTTCATCATCGCCGGCCGGTCCTATGAAGGGGTCAACTTTGGGGCGCCTGATGGAAAACCGACCTATTTGTTTTTCCTGCTTGGTTTAAAATACGACAGACTTCATTTACCCATTCTTGGCCGCTTGGCGCGGGTGCTTCGCAACCCAGCGACCATCGCGAAAGCTAGGTCTCTGCCCAATGCGGAGAAGATGCGTGCCCTGCTCATCAAGGAAGATTCGAGTGCTTTAGCCACCTCAGACATGAACATAGAGTTCAAAAGCACTACCAAAATTGACCACTCCATGAGACTTCGCAAAATTCGTGAAGTCATCGCTGAAAAGAACGCGCCACCAAAACGAAAACGAAAAACAACGAAGTAGTAGGAGTAGGTATTTTCCTACATCGCTTTTTTTTTCGAGTGTGAGCATCTCACGTGATAGAATTTGATGTGGGCAAGCAAAACGCGCTTTACAGAGAAAAAAGAGGCAACAGCAAAGTACTCGACATTCAAGTGGAACAGGGGCGAGTTTCCATTATTACTGCTAACGGAGAGTGGCGATCGATGAGTCTTGACGTGTATCACTGCGAGACAAGAGATGCTTCTTGTGGTGGGCGTTTCGTAAAGCAGCTTTTGATCGGAGGGAAAGTAAATGAGAGCTTTATCACTCCTCCAGAAGAAGGTGCGATTGCGCCCAGAGCATCAGGGCTGCCTGCAGTAGAATTACCGTCTTGCTCTGTCTTAGCGTCTGATACTTGGCAATGCTTAGCAAACTGGCTTATTGGAGGAGCTACGCTCGCCGGACGAACGACGGAAGACCTCGCGATGATAGCCACGATTGCATCCCCACAATTCGCCATCATTATCGGAGAACAAGTGGCCATGGCTACGCTCGCACTTGCGGTAGATGTGTGTTCGCCCATGAGAAGGTCATTCCAGAAACAGTGGGGGCTGTCTCCATTAAGGCAACGAGCGAAAAAAAGTGAAAGAGCTCGCGATGCGTTGCTAGCGGCCTTATCTATTGTTCAATGCGATTAGGACACAATAGCTTTTTAGCAAACTTGATATTGTCCTTGGCATTCAATAGGCGAGCAAGATCTTGTTCCCCTATGGCTTCTAAGTAATCGGTAACTGCACCACGCATCTGAGTATCGTCAATTGTTTCTGTATCAAGCTTCGGAAATTTGGAAAAAACTGCGAATTCTTTTGAGAGCGAAGGTAAGCATTCGGCGAGCGAGTTGGCTACGTCCTGATGGTGCTCACTCCAATCCTGATTTTGAGTTACTACCGGCTTAGCGAGTTCGTTTTCAGGCGGGCTTTGAGGTTTGTCATCACATCCCAAAAGAATTGCGAAACAAATAAGAAATCTCAGCATGGGGAAATCTAACACGGTACTCCAGCCGTCGCCAAAACTATTTGGGTAAGGATATTGTTGGTTCTTTAGGATGGGCTACGTAAAGAAGAATGGTCCCACCGATGACCTGACAAACTTCAGCGCCAGTCAATTCAGCACAAGTAGTTGCTGCAGTCTTGGCATCGCAAGGAGCTCCTTGTCCCACTTTGACTTTTACGAGCTCGTGATCCTCAAGTGCTTTCGAAATCGCCGACACCACCGTCTCGCTGACACCGTCTTGTCCGATTTGAACGATGGGGCGAAGGTGATGCCCTAGGCCTCGTAGATACTTTCGTTGTTTTCCTGTTAGTTCCATTTTGGTCTCTTCCTGCACTGTGCCTCAATTTCCTTTACGGTTTTTGGCGCGTCTTCTGTTAATATTTTGTACCCTCTTTTTTGCACTACAATATCGTCCTCAATCCGAATCCCGTGGTCTCTGAGCTCCCTAGGAACATCTTTTTGTGACGCCTGAAAATAGAGACCAGGCTCTACGGTAAAGACCATGCCTGCTTCGAGTTTTGTCGGCGTTTTATTCACCCGATAAGGTCCTACGTCGTGGACGTCCATTCCCAACCAGTGGGAGGTTCCGTGCATGTAGTAAGGAGAGTACTTCTTCTTTTCTATGGCTTCATCGACACTTCCCTTCACAATACCCATTTCGATCAGAGATTCGCAAAGACTTCGAATCGCCGCCTGATGAACATCTTCGAGGGTAGCGCCTACTTTGATTTGGTTGAATGAGGCTTGTTGTGCGGCAAGCACTGCTTGGTACATATCCTTTTGCGGAGGGGTAAACTTACCGTTTACCGGAAAAGTTCTGGTGATATCTGAAGCATAACCGTCTAACTCGCAACCGGCATCGATGAGTACAAGTTCACCATTCTTCAATTTACAATTGTTTTCAATATAATGAAGAATTGTAGCGTTGGCTCCTCCACCTACGATGGAAGTGTAAGCCGGAGCGGCAGCACCGCTTTGAGCAAACACGAATTCTATGCCCGCTTGAAGTTCGTACTCAAACATCCCTGGCTCGACCATGGACATTGCGATGGCATGGGCTTTCGCGGCAACTTTGGCGGACTCTGACATTTTGCGGATCTCAGCGGAACTTTTGATTTGCCTCTGCGCATGAATTACGGTGCGGGGGTCGACAATATGAGTTGGTGAGACGACACCTCTTTTTTCTCGACTTCTCATAGAACTCAGCACTCGGCTCACGATCCTGTCGTTTCCATGATTTTTTCCAAAGTCGAAGTACAAGAACTCTGTTCCATCAAGAAGTTGAGGGAGGGACTTTTCTAACGCTTTAATTGGTATTGATTCCGTCACCCCTAGGAAGCGCGCAGCGGACTTAACTCCAAGTCGTCTTCCGTCCCATTGTTCCATCGCTGGGTTCTTTTCTCTCACGAATACATGCGACGACTTTTTGATTGCATGCTTGCAAAGGAGCAACGCAGAGCCTGGTTCTTGTAATCCTGTTAAGTACAGCAAGTCGGAGGTCTGTCTGTATCTGAAGTGGGTATGAGAGTTTCTGGTCTTTTCACTTGCAGCAAAAAGCAAAAGGGCGCTGTTCTTCGGCATTTCTTGGAGAATGGCGGCTCGTCTCTCTTTGTAGATGGTTACATCGAACGGTGACTTAATGGCTTTTCCACCCATAGACGATTGGTAACCGAAGTTGAGTCTTGCTGTCTATGAGCAAAACTTGCAATGCACTGTCAGAACTATCTAATTGACTCGAAAGTTCTATTTCGGTACATCTTGTCATGGTTCGAGCTTTCCTAATGACGCTGCTTATGGCCAATATGGCCGTCGGTGAAGAAATCGATTATTTCGACACCACTTCAAGAAACGCCGTGGTTGCCACTCAAACAGAGGCAATACGCCCCAACAAGGAAAAAGCGGTGATCTGGTCGCTCGCCGGTGGTAGCGCTTTGTTCCTGGCTGTCGGAGGTGTTTTTCATTTCAAGTCGAACAAGAACGCGTCGCTTATCGAAGGTGGTAGCATGAGAGTGTATTCTGAAAAACTGGAGTCTACGAGACAGAAGAGTATCGACCAGTCTCGTAATTCAATTATCGCTTACGGTATTGGTGGAGGATTGGCGGCTGGGGCAATAATTTACGCGATTGCCACAAGAAAACAAGCGAAACTGGAAACGGTTCCGGTCGCAGTTGATATGTCGCAAACGTCGGTTGTTGTTTCTAAGAGGTGGAGTTTCTAATGCTGCGTATTGTTCTACTTGTCGTATTGGTTGCATGTGCCCCCGAGGCTGAGCCAGGGTTGTTTTTTTGCGGTCCCGAAAGGTTGTGTCCTGATGACCTCGTTTGCGATGGAGTAACTTTTACTTGCGAGACGCCAAACGGGGCTGACCCTTTCTCCTGTCGCGGAGGTGCCAACGATTTCGAACCGGATGACAGCGAAGCTCAAGCCCAAGTGATCACGGCAGCTGTTTGCGGAGCGGCAAAAGCCGATACGATATTGGGTTGTTTGATCGATGACGATCAAGATTTTATGAACGTACTATCCGACTCGCAGTGTGAGACGCGAGACTTAGACATTCGAGCGTCGTCTGCGATAGCTGCCGCTGATGTGGAAGTATCTGTTAATGGCGAAGTTCTGCAATCATCGCCATGTGAAATTGCTCCAACCGATGGGTTTGCTTACCGGTGCTCTACTATTACCGTGACGGGCGATGCTTTGTTTAAAGTCCGACTTAGCGGAACAGGTGATTGCAATGGCGAATGCAGAGCCAACAGCTATCGACTCGATGTCACTCAAAAGTAGCTGTCAAAGATTGCGGTATCGCTGCATTAACGCATCGTGCCGGGTTTGGAGCGGTTGCTTGTTTCCGTCAATGAAAACAGCCAGTGGCGCTGCTGCAAACGTGAATGGATCTGCTGACCAGACTACCAACGTCGCTGGTTTACCGAGCTTTATGGTTCCACCAGGTAGCCCGAAGACTTTCGCGGGAGTAGTAGTCACGGCTTGTAAGGCGGCAGTTTTTTCCAGACCAGATCGTATTGCAAGCGCCACGGCTTGAGTGAGTTGCCCTAAGTACGGTTCGTTACCTGTCGTTGATATGATTAGCGGCACGCCAGCTTTCTGGAGAACTCCTGCAGCGTTGGGGTTCATTCTTATTGCGGAAAAACTGTCGGGTAAATTGTCAGCAGGGTTTAAAACTACAGGAATCTGCTCTTTCGCAAGAAGTCCAGCTGCTTTCCATGCTTCTTTGCCACCAACCACAACAAGCTTGATACCAAGTTTTTTGGAAAGTTCGACCAATGCCACAATTGAACTGTAGCTGTCTACTTTCACAAACCAAGGATGACTGCTGCTGATGGAAGTATTGATCGCTTCGAGATTACTTTTACTCGATGAAAGTTGACGGGTTTCGCCTTTGTCGTACGCAGACTTTCGCGAGGATAAGATTTTAGAATCGTTGACCAGTTCTGTCAATCGGTGCATGGCCCAGCCGGTAGAGCCTGCGCCAGCGGACTTTTTGATACTTGCCACCATTGCCATTTTAGTTTTGACTGGCATCGCCGGTGTTGACGTAAAGTATGCGGCACTTTGACCTGCAACTAGGCCACCGCTTGGATGGGATATTACGGTTGTAACACCTCGTTTTCGAAGCATTGGAAAACGGACCGAATCTCGATAGAGTCCAAGTGAAACATCGAATGCTGCGGCAATGGTGTCTTTTTTGAAGGAACCTTCCACTGTAGAGTCTTCGGCACCGACTTCTGAAAGACCGTAGCGCGTTACCGAGTCGATCAGTCCAGGGGTGATGAAGCCTTTTGTTGCATCTACTACCTTAGCGTCATTGGCGGGAGCAGAGGTGACTTCCACGGCAATGCCATCTTTAATGGTGAGGTATCCAGCCAGTGCAGGCTGGCCTGGGACTAAGATAATATTGTCGCATTTGACAGATACGGCCTCTGAGGACGCGTGAAAAGGAAACGAGAGAGTAAGCAGTGTGATTAGAATTAGTTTGCGCATGATTTTCCTTTAGTCGTGTCCAAGTTCGAAATCGCTTTTGGGCTGTGGCTTGCTTGCGTCAAAGACAATTTTTCCCCCCTGAATTACCAGTTCGACCTTCGCTTCCGCACTCAACGGGTGGGCGCTCCAAACCACCACGTCGGCTCGTTTGCCTGTTTCTAACGTTCCGGTGGTTGATTCAATCCCAAGTACCCATGCTGCGTTCGCGGTGATCCAACGAAGCGCCTGATTGTCCGATACTTTGATCCCGGAATGGCGAGCCCACCACATCGCTTTAGCTGCTTCTTGATTGAGTCGCTGAATTCCTTCTGCGGAATCACTATGAATTACGGTTCGCCCTCCCGACTCGGTGAAAAGACCTGCATTTTGGGGAATTCCGTCAAAAGCTTCCATCTTAAATCCCCACCAATCGGCCCAAGTATTAATTGCTATGTCCTTTTTTACTAGCGCGTCTCGTACTTTGTATGCTTCAAGAGCATGATGAAAGGAGCGAATCTTAAAGCCCGCTTCTTCCGCGACATGAACCATTTGCATGATGTCGTCTGACCGGTAGCAATGAATTTGAACGAGAACGTCTCCGGCGAGCACCGACTTCAGTGTCGCGTCTCCCTTCTTTCCTTTGGCGTCTTTGTATAGTTTTCTGAACGCTGCATATTCGGCCATGCGTGTTTGAGGGCCGCCCTTGTCTCCCCATACACGCTTGGGGTTCTCGCCACACGCCATTTTCAACGTACGCGGAGCACCGGGGTAGGCAACTTCTCGGGGATGTCGACCGAATTTCATTTGTACGGTGTAACCTTCTCCTCCGATCAGATTGGCAGAACCAGGAAGTATCAGCGCGGTAGTCACACCACCCGCTAACGCGAATCGAATTGCTGGGTCGTTGGACCAATAGCCGTACTCCGCTTTGGCATGAGGTGTTGCGGCCTTGGTTACTTCGTTGCCGTCACTGTGCGCATCGGCGTGAGGGATGGGGTAGACGCCGATGTGCGAGTGAGTGTCGATTATGCCAGGAGTAATAAATTTTCCTGTGGTGTTGATGGTGGTAAAGGTTTCGTTGTTTTTGGTATCGCCTATGGAGAAGATAGCTCCACCACTTAGCGCGATACTTCCGTTTTGTATCGGCGCGGCGTTTGCCACAGCGGTAAGGATAGTCCCACCTTCAAGCTTTAGGGACGGTGCGTCAACAGTCACGGTAGCGTCAGGTCCTCGCGGCGTGGTTTGGGTCTTGCCCACCATTTTGTTGGAAGCGCAACTTCCAAAAATCGATAGCACGAGTGGCAATAGTAATTTCTTCACCAGCACGTATTACATTGTAGACGTGCCGCTGGCAAAGGCTGAATCTTGATCAAGTACTGCGTACTGAATTACCTAGTAGGAAGAGCGTTTGCCACATACTGTGAACTTTTTACACGCCGATCTCTTCAGTGAGGAGTTCGTCACCAAAAACCGTCCAGATTGGCTTGAGATGTCGTATCGAAGTGCTAGCGTCCGCAAAGGAGTTACTAAGGTGTGGCGTAACTTCGAAGATTTAATGGCCACCCAAACGAATGCCCGACAGGGCAAAGGAAGGATAGAGATATGAACATTTCTCGAATAACAAAATTTGCTCTGGCAGGCGTTTCTGCACTTGTCATTAGCACAACCGCGCACGCGCAAATGGATGATGCAGCAGCCGCTGCTGACGAAGCCGCAACAGAAGCAGCAGAAGCTGCTCAAGGTGCTGGAGATGCAGTAGGTGACGCTGCAGGAGACATGGGGGACGCAGCTGCTGACGCTGTTGATACCGCAACACCGGATGTAGAAACACCAGAAGCTCCTACTGCACCAGCAATGGAAACAGGTGGAAAATGGAGCGATGGCAACGCAGCTCCAAGCATGATCACTCTCGGAAAAGGACGCCTTTCCATTGGTGTAGCTGTAGAAGCAAGCCTTAACGAAAACGCAGTTTTTGACCCACTTACAATTGCTCCGGACATCTACTACGGCGTAACTGATGAGCTTCAAATTGGTCTTGTACACAGCAGCTGGGCCAGAAATGGATTCGTACAACCAGGCAACAGCCTTTGCATCGGCGATGCATGCGGTGACGCATACAACGGTCTTGCTCTTGACGTAGTGTACGGTTTCCTGAACAACGGAGACATGGAGCTTGGTGCTCACTTGCAAATCGGATTCGGGCCATTAGACCCGCTATTCTTGGACGTACGTGCTGGGGTAAAAGGACACTGGACGAGTGGCAAAATCGGCGTAATGTTCGATCCCTACGTAACATTCGGAATCACCGAAACTGATGCATCCAACCGTGCAGGTCTAGGAATCCCAGTTGGGGTTGGCTACATGGCTTCTGAGCAACTTATGCCGTTCCTATACACCGGATTCTACGGTGCATTCGAAGAGTTCGGCGACAGCTGGATTATTCCTCTAGGAATTGGTGCTATGTACCACGTGAACGCAAACCTTGGTCTTGGCGGTGGATTCCAGTTCGTTCCACTTACAGCTGCTGATGGCGACGGTGCATTCGACAATCGTTCACTTAGCCTCTGGGTTAAGTACAACATGTAATTCAGTTTATACCTGAAGTGAAAAAGGCGGCTCAGGCCGCCTTTTTTGTTTTTTGTGAATATGCAGCAGTAGTTGAAGAACGTCTCTTCTGCGAGCTATCGCTCTAGCTGTTGTTCAAGAGGGTTACAATTTCATTGATGGCAACAGAGGCCAATTCCGGAGTCGCAAAAGATATACCACCGACGTACGGATGACCACCACCACCATAACTCTGGCAAATGGTTCCGATGTTGATACCGCAGATGCCCTTACTCCAAGGATTGTAACCAACGGATACTTTGACTTCTCCCTCAGAGACGTAAGACCCGACAGAAAATGGAGCTTCAGGAAAGGGGACATAAAGCGCCAGCTTATTGATGGTGTCTGCGTTTTCAGACGAATCATGGTAGACTACCACGTTTCCACGAAGCTCCGCTTTTTGCCTAACTTCCGAAACCATGGTCGTTTGCTTTTTGCAAATCTCTTTGATGCCTGGAAGCAGCCTCGAGACGTGTTCCAGAGATTGGTGTCCCAATTGCCTAATAATTTTGTCGACATGTTCATTGCAAGGCTTACTTCTAAGCCAGGCAGCGAGCTTCATTGCTGGAGGTGACAAGTCCACTGCTTCGTGGGGGGACGAAAAGTCAGCGGAATCGATTTTCGCGGCCCAGCGCATAAACTCTGCAAATTTGAAGTTAGGCTCATACTGATAGTCTGAAGCCAGCCGAGACAATATAAGTTCTACACAAGATCGTATGGTCGGATCAAAAATGTGTTGAGGGTCTTTCCGCTCTTCGAATAGCGATTGGTCTTCCGGTGAGAAAAACGCTGAAATATGATGGTCTATCCACCAATGCATGTCCTTGTCAGGACAAAACCTAAAGTCCACACAAGCGTTCACGCAATCCGGATCTAAGACAAGGTTTTTGTAAGGATGTTCTAACGAGTATCCAAGCCCTGTAAATTGAAAATCTGAGTTGGCGAATCGGCTGGCAAGAAAGTTGGCCATCACAGCTGCAGATGAAACGCCATCAAAACAGTGGGCGTGATAATAAATGTGACAATTCTTAGCCATGGGGATTGGTCCTAGATCAATACCCAATCTTGTATTTGGTCACTTTCGGACTGTGACAAAAAGATAATCTGCGTGCCGCCTGAGTGTTGATGAGTCACAAAAAAGTTATTCCATGCCGTTTTTGCGAAACTGCTTCTGCTATCTGAAGAGGTAATTAGTATCGTCGCCATGGAGTTCGCTTTTGCAAGTTGGAACCTCAGCACAACACGCCTTCCGAAGTTTGAAAGTTGAGCTCCCACGATCTGTGCATCATCGACAACCTTTATAGAGCTTTCAGGAGCTGCTACCACGGCAAAGTTAGTGAGCTGAGTTTTGGATACCTTCGTTAAGCTCGGAGTCGGACTCCTATGATACTTGGCTGTTAGTCCAACCAACTCGGTGGCCACACCGGGATACGTCTTATAGACGCCTACAACCGTAGTCACGAGTACCAATATTGTGAACGCAAGCGAGACTGAAACTCTGCGACGTTCAGGGCGAGGAGGTAACGTAGGCTGCTCCTCAATTTGCGGTCCTTCTATTTCTGTTTCAACTAGTTCCATCAAAGTGCTCCAGGAAGCGCCCCAAATCTTTTTTTGAAGTGCCCTGAAAGCTCTTCGCAAAGCCACCGGGCGGCTTGTTCAGAGTCGCATACCACGTATCGGTAAAGAGTGTTAGGTACATCTTTGATGTTCTCTGTGCAGGATTTTAGTGACTTACCGTGTCCGTACTCGAGCATTCCACTGCGCCCTGTTGGATATTGAAGCAGCAGTAGTGTCTTACGCTGCCAAACACCAGGTTGGTCGGGGGTTTGGGCCTCAAATTCAGCTCGCTCGAGCCACTGGGTGAAACGCATAAGCTAGGGTATCATGACGAAGGATGGTGAAGAAGATACGGAGCTATGTTTGAAGCATTGGGAAAGCGTGACCTGGTTATCCAAGGTAACAGCATGGAGGTTGCGAAAAATGCGCCAGCTGAGGCTGTTCAGCTAGTCTATATCGATCCACCTTTTGCTACGGGGGGAAAAAGAGTTGGAAAGCAAGGAATGTCCTTTGAAGATCCAGGGTACGATCCCGTGACGTTTACCAGCTGGCTTCGTCCGCTGGTAGAAAGCACCCATCGTGTTTTGAAAGATACTGGTTCTCTGATCGTACATTTAGACTATCGGACGATTCATTATGTCAAAGTGATGCTTGACGAAGTGTTTGGTTATGAAAATTTCATCAACGAAATAGTTTGGTGTTACAGCACGGGAGGCAAAAGTAGTCGACGATTTGGAAGGAAACACGACACGTTACTTTGGTACGGTAAATCATCTCGGTACGTCTTCAATGGGGATGAGGTAAGAATCCCGCGTAAGGGAGGAAGCCACATGAAAGTAGAGCGAACTGCCGAGGGCGAGTTAGTTCAGGTGAAAAAGGATGCTAAAACAGGAAAAGTTTATCGATATCCAGTGGCAAGCGGTAAGGTTCCCGAAGATTGGTGGGGTGATATTCCAACATTGAACAGGTCTGCGAAAGAGCGAGTCGGGTGGCCCACGCAAAAACCCGAAGCTCTTTTGGAGAGGATTATCAAGGCAGCAAGCAATGAAGGAGACGTGGTTGTGGATTGGTTTTGTGGTTCGGGAACAACGGCGTACGTCGCTCGCCGGTGCGGCAGAAAGTTCCTCACCGTTGATAAAAGTGATGCGGCAATTGCGACCGCAACGGCGAGATTGGCCGCAGAAAAGGAAGAATCCAAAGAAATCGTGCCGCCAATCGTCCTCTCCGCAAACTAATACGCCAATCAGGTAGACAGTCTGGGCAAAAATTAATTAGATTCATAGGAACATGAATGAGGATTCACAAAGCGCCACTTTGCAAGTGGCCAGCCTGACGGACGTTGGCTTAGTGCGGGAGCACAACGAGGACTCATTTTTAGTTTCCGAGTCCCAACAATTTTTTGTCGTAGCTGACGGCATGGGGGGACATGCCGCTGGAGAAGTGGCAAGCGCGATGGCGTGTGAGACGGTGAGGCAAGAACTAGAGGCATCACAAGAACTTTTTGATAAGTATCTCGCAAACCCAACGGAAACCGCCCGTCGTAAAATCGTCGAACTGCTTGAGCAGTCTGTTAGGCAGGCTCATCACGAGGTTTTCAGTACTGGCAAACGCGATAAGGAAAAAGAAGGAATGGGGACCACGCTAGATGTGCTGCTCATCCTTGGCGCGGACGCTTTTGTCGGTCATGTGGGCGACAGCCGAACTTATCTTTTTCGAGACAATCAACCTCAACAACTAACTACCGATCATACGATGGCTGAGGTTTTGGTGATCGAAGGGAAACTCACAGAAGAGGAAGCGCTAGTTTCTCCTATGAGAACTATTTTGGTTAACGCCATCGGCGTGCAACAGGATGTCGGTGTGGAATGGGCTCATGTTCGAATCGAGCCTGGTGATCGGTTGTTGATGTGCTCTGACGGACTTCATGACTACTTTCCGAAGTCTCAAGAGCTAAACGATGTTGCCACAGACGGTGAGCTATCAGATTGCATTAGCAAACTGATAGACATGGCAAAAGCGCGCGGTGGACATGACAACATCACTGGTATTTTGCTGCAAGTAGATGACGTTCCTGAGTTCGCAGACGATGGCTACGATGCTACGGTACGCGTGAGAGGTGCCGTTCCTAATCCGGCGCAAGATGCAAAAGAGTTCGGTAGGGAAGATACTTTGCTGTCCCAACAAGTGGTAACCCCTTCCACTGAATCCTCGGCTGATGAGGAAGCTATTCCGAACCGCCCCGCAGATGACGTGGATACTAAAAAACTAGACTAGTCTTTCAGGTCAATCGTTTTTTCAGTCGCCCCACGTACGGTTTTGGCGTGATGGTACACCGAGAATGTTGACGATTCTGCAGCAGAGAGAGTTACGTTACCTTTTGGGCCCGTAACTTGAGCCGACTGATTTAGCGATGGTACGTAAAGTAAGACTTTTTCGTCACCGACCTCAACAGAGAAAGCGCCGGGGGATGCGAATTCCATTTTGGCATTGCTTCCAAAGCTCGGCAATTTCCAATTCCTCTCACCTTGAGAAACTGCAATGGGTTGGTTCGAACCGTTGCTTATCACCAAACTTGTAGGTGCGGGGGAGGTTACGAGTGCTTTTCTGGAGAACCCGCAACTACCGTAAACCAGTTGGTCCGCTCCATCTGAGAGTGGGGCTCCAGGAGATGCAACCACTATTGCTTCGGAAATACCACCGAGGGTATGCTGAATCAACAAGGGCCGGGCCTGTGAACCACAAGGCGTATAGCCATCTCTCTTGAGAAGACTTTCGGGAGGCGTGGTCCATACGACTGATACTTCGGTTGAGGTCGTAGGTGGCGGTGGGGCTTCTTGTGGCGAGGCGTCTCTCTCTAGCGGCTCGGTGGGGAGTTGCGGCGGCATCGCGTCTTCGCTTTTGTTGCTCGAGCATGCTGCAAAGCAAAACACGATGCTCGCGATCGCAATAAGCTTTGCCACTGTGGCTTTAGCACTTTGGAAACAATGATTAACGCCGACCCCAGTGATGTTACCACCGGTAAGAAACACCGAATCACCTAGCTCACTCTGAGCATCTGTTAACAATTGAGAATGCTCGTGGTTCATTCTAGGTATGGCTCTGGGCCAAATAAATGCCTTCTTCATGACGAATTCCGCGTCATTTTTGACGATACCAAGAGCTCTCAAGTTTTCTTCACATTGCAAGATGATGTCGTTATAGCTCAAATCAGCTCTGCCAACCATGCATCGAACAAGACCATACCCCGTCGGCGAACGTCCAGCCCAGGCATGCTCGAAGACAGCTCCCAAAAAGTGGTCTGTTCTTCTTGATTGGCATAGAAAGCCAAAAGCCTTTGGACAAACTAGCTCCGATAATTTCACTCCTAGTGCGACTACTGACACGGGAGAGGATGCTGAGGAAACCAATCGTTCTTTAAGTGAGGCACTAACGTCTTGCAGAATCGCTGCGGAAGCATGAAGCGGTGCAGTCACAATCACGTGATCAAAGTCATGCGTTTCGTTGTTAATTACCACGCTACCGTTCGCTTTGACCTGCTCAACAACACTATTGGTTTGAATATGAGGACCAAGTTCTTTCTCTAGTTTCTCTATCAATGAGGACAGTCCCCCTTCTAAAGAACAAAGTCCTTTTCTGTTGTCTGGTGTTTTTGGTGCAGCCTTCATAGAGGAAATGATTCCACCTTTTTGCTCTAGTTCTATTAGCGATGGGAAAGCAGCAGCGGCAGTTACTTCTTGCGGCAGGCAACCATAGATGCCAGCGACCATAGGCGTAGTTAGCTTTTTGGCTACTCCTTCCCCGAAACGACGCGCAAAAAAATCGTAGACAGACTCCTGTGGCGAAGTGGTGGAACTAACTTTTGATTCACGCAATGCTCGCCATTTCTCTCGAAAGGTTAAAAGTTTTGACTTCAGAAATGCTTTCGGTGAGGTTGGCAATGGAAGAAGTTTGCCTTTGTCGGTCAATATCAATCGGTCGTGAAAGTCTTCATCAGGACTAATGACCCCCATTCCAAGTTCTTGAGCTAAATCGAATAGTCCCTCGGGACCAGCCCTGAAGGCAGGAGCTGCTTGTTCTACCAAGAATCCGTCGACAAGATGAGATTCAATGACTCCACCGCACGTTTCGCTTTTTTCGAATATAGTGAAGTCGAAGTCGGTGTTCTTTAAGCAGTGACCGACCGATAGTCCTGATAACCCGCCACCAACAATTGCAATCTTTTTACGCACTCCAGGATTTTACCGTATCAACCATTAAACGGACATTTTCCATTGGGGCTGTGGGCATGACTCCATGACCTAAGTTGAAAATGTGTCCGGGAGTTGACCGCCCTTTCTCGATAACGGAGATAACTTCTTTTCTGAGTTCTTCTGGTGGAAGGTACAAGCAACCTGGATCCATGTTGCCTTGAACCGGTACTGAGCCTAGAGCTTTTCTCGCGGCTGCCAGATCCACACGCCAGTCGATACCGAGCACATCTGCACCGCAATTAGCGTAAACGTTTAGATAAGGGGCGCAACCGTTAGCAAAATAGATGATGGGAACGCATTGGTCGGCGAGCCTCTCTCGCACGTTGTCGATTACCAATTTGGCATACTTTAACGCAAACTCTTCAAACCCTGAAGGCGGCAAGATTCCTGCCCAGCTGTCAAAAAGCTGCAGCGCATTGGCACCAGCATTTGCTTGTGCCACCAGATAGTCGGCGGTTACTTGCGCTAGTTTGCTGAGAAGTGCATGAGTTGCCTTTTTATTGCCGTACATCATGGCTCTCGTTTTTGGGTAGGCTTTGGAACCACCACCTTCAACGCAATACGTCATCATCGTGAATGGTGAGCCAGCAAAACCGATGAGCGGAGTATCAGATGGTAATGCCTTTCGAATCGCCCGAACAGCGTCCATGACGTAGCTGAGTTCTTCGTTAGGATCGAAAGTTTTAAGCTTTGCGATGTCCGACTCGTTTTGAATTGGCTGAGCGATGACAGGGCCGGGAGTGAAATCTACTGCGAGTCCCATCGGAGGTAGGGGAACCATGATGTCCGAGAAGAGAATGGAAGCATCGAAGCCAAACTCGTTTATCGGTTGCATAGTGACCTCACAGGCCAAGTCTGGGGTTCTGCAAAGTTCTAAAAAGGAAACTTTCTCTCGTACCTTTCGGTACTCCGGCATATACCTTCCAGCTTGTCGCATCATCCAAATCGGCGGACGCTCCGTGGGAAGTCCTCGACAAGCTCGAATGAAGAGAGAATCGCTGATGCCGTCACTTTTTTGCATAGGGTATCTTATCATAAAGAAGTGGGTAGGCACTTGATACCAGTGGCATGGAATTCCTATAATCGGTCGGTATGCCTCCCATTGTAATCAGACTTCGATGCAACTCCTGGGGGCATCTGCGAAGACTTTACGATAAGGATCTTTCTCGAAACGCGTTGTTCTTGAAATCAAAGAAGAAGCCTCCGCTAAACTCACCTGTAGAGATTAAGCTGACTTTACCGAGTAGTTCAGTGGTGGAGTTAAACGGAGCGATAGAAAGGTACATCGGAGATGGGGAGCTTGGTGGTCGTGGCCCGGGAGTCGACATTGTCCTTCACAATCTTGACTCGAATGCCATGTGGCTTATTGAATCTGCTTTGGCGTCCGCTGAGCGTATCGGAGCTTCCTCTGATGGCGGAACCGACGGTAGTGTCGAGGATGGCGCTGACATTGTTGCCGCGGAACGAGAACTCATAGAGTCGCTAAGAGAAGAACTTAAGGGCATGCAAGACCGCACGCCCCATCAAGTGCTGCAAGTATCGCCCGCTGATCCACAAGAGGTCGTTCGAAAAGCATTTGCGGAAATGACGAAACGCTACCATCCCGATCAGCATGCGCATCTGCAGTCGGCCGTAGTAAGAGAATTAGCCGCTGATATTTTTATTTTGGTGCGTAACGCTTACGAACAACTTTCTCTTAGCAGAAAATATCGGAGCACCAACGCTCGTTCTCCTCTCAATGCGAGTGTGAAAGCTTTAGAGCGGAATACAAACTTACTTAAAAATAGTAGCGGTGGGTTGTCAAAACCAGCCAACCTTGCGGATGATTCAAGGCCTTTGACCGCCGACTTACTTTTTGGAGACAATGGCGGAGGGAACCAGTCGCAAGTAGCCACCCCGGTGCAACTTTCTGACGGGCCACAACGAGACAGTAGTGCTGACGTAGCAAGGGCGTTGGCCATGGCGGAGGCAGGAAAGCTCGATGAAGCCCAAGCCTTGTTTTCAATCATGGCGAAAAAGAGCCCTAAGGATAAATCCGTCCTGGCTGGAGTCGAGTTGGTTGAGGGCTTGCGCGCGCTTCGGCAGCGAGACCGGTTAGAAGCCGCGGAGCGATTCGAAGCAGTGTTGGATATTGATCCGACCAACGAGCGCGCCGCAAAAGAGTTGGCAGAGATGCGAAGAGCTTCCTCCAATCAGCGGAAGGGGCTTCTGAAAAGGTTACTCGGAGGAGAATCGTAGTCATGGCAATTATCGGCATTGACTTAGGAACTACGAATTGTTGCATTGCGGTGCTTGATAGCAAGAATTTACCTAAAGTGATCGAGTCCGACGAGGGAGGTCGAACCATTCCCTCTTTTGTTTCGTATTTACTCGATGGTGATCCCATTGTTGGTAAGGCGGCGATGAGGCAGGCCGTGACCAACCCCGAGAGTACTATTTTCGCCGCAAAACGTCTTATTGGACGCAAGGTATCCGCTCCAGAAGTTAAGTCATTCGCTAAAGTGGCACCGTACAAGATTGTTTCTGCTACCAACGGGGACGCGTGGATACGAATTCATGATTTACCGACGTCACCTCAAGAAGTTTCCGCAGAACTTTTGCGTTACATCAAAATTCAAGCAGAGAACTTTCTTGGAGAACCGGTTACCCAAGCAGTGGTCACGGTTCCAGCATATTTTAATGATGGACAAAGGCAAGCGACCAAAGATGCTGGTCTGATTGCTGGTGTAGAAATTGTTCGTATCCTTAACGAACCGACGGCCGCCGCTCTTGCCTACGGATTGCATCGCGGTGGCGAAGACAGAAAGATTGTTGCGGTTTTTGACCTTGGTGGCGGTACTTTTGACATTTCCATTATGTCGGTTGAAAACGGTATTTTCGAAGTTTTGGCCACAGGGGGAGATGATGCCTTGGGCGGTAACGATTGGGACCAGCTGTTGGTTTCGCATATGCTCGAGCATATTTTCGATGTTCATCGCATCGATCTCGGGACGAATACTGTTGCTCTGGGGCGCATTAAAGAGGCAGTAAGAGACGCAAAGATTGCACTTTCTTCTACGAACAAGCATGACATTCGCCTCCCGTACATCGGACAAGGTGCCGATGGAAACCCTATAGACTTTGAATACACGCTTACCGCCAAAGAGTTAGAGACCATCACAGAACCTCTTTGTGAAAGGCTTGCACGGCCATGTAGAGAAGCGATTGCAGAGGCTGGGATACGCAAGGAAGACCTAACCGAGGTTTTACTTGTTGGTGGAATGACCAGGTCTGCTGCGGTGCAGCGGATGGTGAAAGAAGTTTTCGGAAGGGAGCCTTCTAAAGGGGCCAACCCTGATGAAGTAGTAGCGCTGGGGTCCGCAACCTACGCTGGCATATTAGCCGGAAAACTCGAAACGGCAACGCTTTTGGATGTAACGCCCTACGATATCGGAATTAGAGTCGGAGACTCTAAGTTTTCCGTGGTGGTGCCTAGGAACAGTATGCTGCCAACGCGAGTCAGAAAGCTGTTTGTGACGGCCCACGATAATCAGCAGTTCGTGCGAGTGGAACTTTACCAGGGGACTGGTGACAAAATGGCCAAGAAAAAGCGCCTTGGTGTTATCACCCTTGACGATTTACCAGCAAAACCGGCAGGAGCGGTTAAAGTCGAGCTCGTGATGACCATCGACGTGGAAAGTATCATGCGCGTGACAGCGAAAGAATTGAGTACCGGCAAGAAGGCGACGGTTCGAGTGCAACCTTTTGGTGGCCTTTCGAGAGAACAAATTGGCGACATCATTGAACGTCGTCGAGTACAATAGTATTTCTATTTTTCATCGATGATGCCGCGCGATTGTCATTTGCTCTTGGAATGATTGGAATCAACACTCCGGGCGCATAAAACCTGCGATCACGTGATAAATTACGTTATGAGACGTTTGCTGGTATTAGTTCTACTCGTTCCTCTTTCTGGTTGTGGGCTGTTGCTTTTTAGCCCATTCAAAAAGAAGACGAAGACGTCGTCGGATAAACCTAAGAACTCGTCACTGCAATCTCGCAAAGATTTAGAAACCTGCGGCACCAAGGATTCTCAACATCCCTATGGTTGTCCAGAAGGTTTCAGTTGTAACTTTGTTTCCAAGGTCGGGAAATGTGTTCCGACAAATTAGTCTGATAGCCTTTTTGCAGAACGTCATGGTCGTGTTAGGTTATCGATATGAAATTACTAGTAGGACATTGGCCCTTCCACTTGCAGGATGTTTCGGATTCGGTGGAGGTGGGAAGCGTTATCATGAGGTAAAAGTTATGACCATGCCGGATAACTGTGATGTTTACGTAGATGGCACCCAGTTAGGAAACGGGGTAACCGTAGTTCCCATTGAAGATGAGACTCGGGCGTATCAACTGAAGGTTTGTGGTCCTCCAGGCTATTTCTGTAACAGTATGACTATTGGGGCGACGACACCACGCAGCATTGAGGTTTCAGTTCCTAAGGATCACTCGTACTACGATACCGTGTCCGCCAATGACATTGTGAACCGCTGGTTACAAGTACAAGTTTCCGATAACTACAGTGCAGCAGAGGCATGGCAAAAGCTCGTGGCGTCCATCAGCACTGGTATTGCTGATTTTGAAGTAATGGATCAAAAGTCGTTCTATCTTAAAACAGCTTGGAAGATTGCGGGTAAACGAAGAGATTCGCTACGTACTCGTTCGAGAATTGTTGTCTCTGCCGAATCGATAGATAAGGGGAACGTAGTATTCAAAATCAAAATCGAAGCAGAACGTATCAATCGTGACAAAGAAAAAGTTAAAGACATCGATCGTACTTTTAAGGCCTTCATTGATGCCGTTGAGACCGCGCAAAGTCGTTTGAAGATTTCTTCAAAGTGATTATTTGAATGTACAGTCGCTTGTAAGAGCGAATGCGTAACTAAAATTGCCGTATCCGTTAGGATATGGCAATTTTGCGTTATGCAAAGAAGTATCGGGATTGTGTTGGCGCTGTTAGTAGGTTGTAAGAGTCATAAAGAAGACCCGGCACCCAAGCCATTGCCACCGGTCCCAGAGGTTACTGGTGAGTTAACCCAGATGGAAACTGCAAAGCCTGTGACCGGCTTTGAGGCGCAGTGGATGTGGACGGTGGGGTCTGATAAGACAAACACCGTCAACGATATAGCTGCAAACGGAGCCAGTATTTATTCTGCAGGTTACTTTCAAGGAACGGCTCGTCTGGGAAAAATCGAGTTGGCTTCCGAGAAACAAGCGGGGTATGCCACTAAGCTTGATAAAGCGAGTGGGCAATCCGAATGGATACAGACCTTCTCGGCTAGTCATGGCAGCTGGCTAACGACAATTGATTCTGTAGGCGCGGACGTAATTGTCGCTGGCGTCTTCGGTGGCAAGATGAAGCTGCAATTGCCAGAGGGAGCCAAAGAATTCGCTGCCAATGATCGAGATGCGTTTGTTGCCTCTCTGGATCAAAATAACGGAACAATCCGTTGGTTCCATCACTATTCCGGTACCGGGGTAGAGTCTGTCGACGATGTTGGTATTTCTCAAGCTGGTAATATCAGTGTGGTTGGAAGCTTCGAGCAAGGACTTGAAATCCTCCGCAGAACTGCGGATAGCAAAGGCATGAGCGATATGTTCGTTTCGAATTTCTCCTCAAAGGGAGAGCTACGGTGGCATCATGCATTAGGAGGGCAAATGGACGACCGAATGCACGGGGTGGCAGTCGATGGCAAAGGTCATACCGTAGTAATCGGAAATTTCGTGTTCGCCCTTGAAGGATTTGGTGGCAGTTTGAAGAGCCATGGAAATGCCGACATTTTAATAACCAAACTGGATGCCGCTGGGAATGCAATGTGGTCGAGGGTTATCGGAGGCGCATTCGATGACTTTGCTGGCGGTGTTGCGGTGGATCCAGAAGGCGGAATCATCGCTAGCGGAGCCTTCGAAGATAGGGCTACGCTGGCCGCTACAACACTGGTGGCAACGGGAAACAGCGACGGCCTTGTTACCAAACTCGACCCGCAGGGCAAGTTTATCTGGAGTCGGAGTTTTGGTTCTACTGAGAAAGACTACGCTTGGGCCGTTGCCGTGAACTCAGTAGGCCATGTCGCGGCTACCGGTTGGATTGATGGCCTGGTCGTCTTTGAAGGTAAAAAGATTAGCAACAAAGGACACTCTGATGTTGTTGCGCTTGTTTGGGATAAAGATGGAACCAGCAAATGGCAATTTTCAGCTGGTGCCGGAGACTTCGATCAAGGGCGAAGTGCCGCCTGGAGCGGAGACAATTTGGTACTTTCAGGCCTTTGGCGGGAGGCGATTGACTTTGGAAAGGGCCCCGTAGAGGCCACGAAAAGTGAATCCCCACTTCCGGTCGCGGATGGCTTTGTGGTGCGGTTGGCCCCTCCAAAAAGTGACTCAGAAGCCAAGTGATCGCCATTTTTCGGGAAAATTCGCAAAAAAATGCCCCTAAGTAGCAAATTTCGGGCTTTTAGCCCTTGGCTGTGAAGGCTGCACAGTAAAAACTACATAGGTTAAACAAACTCACAACGGAGAATAATATCGTGGCAAAGAAAAAAAAATCAGAAGAAATGCTTTTAGTTGGATCCAAAGTTCGCGCAGAAGTTAAAGAGTACGGACTCAACTTCTCGTCAGACGCACTTGAAGGTTTGAACCACTGGGTTCACTTTCTAATTGAGCAAGCTGCTCATAGAACAGTAAACAACAAGCGCAAGACAGTTAAACAACACGACTTCATGGGTTTCGCAGAGTAGTACCTTACAAGTCATGAATTAGCGCTGCTGGCCCTGGGCTTGCAGCGTTTTTTCTATTTAGAGCCGTACAGCGACTCAATGCCTCTACTTGAAGCAGCCCAAAAAGCAATGAGAATGTTGATATCGACGAGTGCTTGATTCTCATCCGTAACTAGCAATCCGTAGGTATTGGCGACAAACGAGAAGTTCTTGATGATTTTACGTACCTGGTGTTTGGTGACGTCGCCGTGCCAATAGGCGAGGCGTTCGACGATCGTCTCACCATGCCGACGAATGAAGCGATTAAAGGTTAGCGCTGGCTTCCTGCTGGTGGGTTTGTCGCAGATCTCGAGAAGGTCTTCCAAATACTGGTCCCAATGTAACGCCAAAAGGCGATTCTCGGGTCTTCGCAGGAATAGTGCGCGCTCGATGGAGAAGTTTGCTCGAGTGAAAGTGGTGAACTGAGGTCTTACCGGAAGCAGGTCGAAGAAGTCACCACTCGCTTCGCTGTAACGCCAGCGTTTTTGCAGTTTGGTCCAATCGGTGACCGCTAATACAGCATTGTCATTGGAATCTAAAACAACGTACCTGGATCGAGAATTCGCGACTACAGTAATCCAATGCTGCCAATTGTCTACGCAGAGAATCACAGGGATATGTTGCCTTAGGTAGTTGTCCAGGCTCTTCCGTGCGTACTTTGAGTCTCGGCGCCTAATTCGAGGCAATTCACATCCGAAGTGATTGGCGGCTTTGGCAAGCCGGACTTCACTGGTTCCGCTCCACCAATGAGGAGTTGCAATTTGGCTAATAGCCTTTTCATCCGCTAATTCACCCAATGCTACCAGAGCGTGTTTTAGTGCAAAAGGGCCGCAGCTCCAATCGTTTGGTTGCTTATAGATCCCCAAATCGCCCCAGAATTCGTATTAGCCGACCCACCTTGTCATTGTTCCTGTTTTCTCTACTTGCGCAAGAAAAAAATTTTCAAGATGATGGGATGTGCAACCTCCTAAAAAAGTATTGCTTCTCTGGAATCAAGTTGAAGATGACATTTATGAGAAGTGGCGCGACGCTGGCCCTCAAAAGCTGGATTGGAGTCCAGACAGGGAGGTACCAGACGTTGGTACAATAGCGGAGGAGATGGACGTAATGTTCAGAGCCATCAGGCGTGCGGGCTATGAGTTGCAAGTAGTCAATATCTTGGACGATGTGGATCGGATTATCAGTGCGGTCAGACTCTTTCGACCAGATGTAGTGTTCAACCTGTGCGAATACTTCAACGATGAGTCCGCTCAAGAAGCCTGGGTTGCAGGACTACTGGAAATGCTTGGACAGGCGTTTACTGGGAATCCTCCCTTGACCTTGGCGACCTGCCAAAACAAGTACCGAACCAAGTTAATACTGGAAGCGGCAGGGCTTCCGACGTCACCTTATTTTATCGCAAGACCTAACAAGGTACGAAGTCACGCCGCTAGTCAGGAAAGAAACGACGTTGGCGACGTGGGCCCCGAGAGGACCGCGACCACGGAGTCCGCAGTCATTGGCCTTGCGCCGCCACCAGAGCAATCAATCCAAGCTGTCGTAGAATCACCGGCGTCTGTTGCACCGGTTGCCCTCGCAAGCGAAACGGCTGTACCGCAACAAGAGGGCAAGCCTACGGCTAGCTACTCTACCAAAGACGTTGACAACATTCCCATGGATCCAGAGGCTATCGACCATGAGCTGGACTTTCCGCTCATCGTTAAGCCTGGTATGGAAGACGCCTCGGGTGGTATTTCTCACAATTCAGTCGTTCACGATCAAGAATCTTTAGAAAAGCGGATTCGCCACATCTGGAAAGAATTTGAAATGCCAGCGCTTGTGGAAGAATACATTGACGGACGAGAAATCCATGCGGCGGTCATTGGTAATCCTGGAACGGTGCTACCACTTTTTGAGATGGAGTTTGATGACTCAGAGTTTAATCCTGAGGAGGAGTGGCGTCCACAAATCATTTCGTTTAGGGCCAAATGGGACCCACATAGTAAAGAGTTTTACACCATGGAAGCGGTCTGTCCGGCTCAAGATCTTGAACCAGAAATGGAAACGTACATTCGCGAAGTAGCGCTTGGAGCTTACAAAGCGATGGGATGTACAGATTACGCGCGCATCGACATGCGAATCGACGAAGAAGAAGATGAAGTTTACATCTTGGAAGTGAATCCCAACCCCGACCTCGTGGATGGTGCCGCATTTATGATGTGCGCTACTGCGAGTGGACGTACTTACACGCAAACCTTAAAAGAGATTCTAGACGGTGCGCTGGAGCGATACAAGAAGAAGAAAGAAGCGATAGAGCGAGCGAAGGCGCAACTGCCAACGGATCA
Source organism: Deltaproteobacteria bacterium (assembly GCA_020630875.1). Taxonomy (GTDB): domain Bacteria; phylum Myxococcota_A; class Polyangia; order Haliangiales; family Haliangiaceae; genus JAHDIH01. The sequence continues at coordinate 150,358 of JAHDIH010000006.1, forward strand.
ACTGCTGCGAGAATTTGTAGCTGGGGATAAGTTAGACAAAGTTGACATTGCGACTACCGGTGTTGCAGAGGAAGCTGAAGTTTCCGTCGAACGGACGATCGGTACGATAGAGTCTACTCCCGTGGTGGCGACCGACGGAGATTTAAGTTAGTTCCTGCGATAAGAGGCTATCAATCGATAGATAGGGGTATCTTCATAAGCGTCTACGACTTCTTCCCAGCTTTCACGCTTAAAGCCGAGCTTAAGTACTTCGTCTATAAATTCCTTTTCCAATGCGAAAGGAGGCGTTGTTTTCTTAGGCGATCCACAAGGACGGTGACGGGCAACGATAAGCAGTAGACCGTTGGGAGCGACGCAGCTGGCAATGCCTTGGAGCAGTTGCAAGCGGTGAGAGTCCGGAACGGCTTGCAGGGTGTAGACTTCGGAGACGAAATCGAAAGCTCCTAAGAAGTGAGAAGGGGGGGTGAAAAAATCTGCGACTTCGTATTCGATAGATGATTCTGGAAATCTCTCTTTTGCCATAGTTATCGCTTGCGGCGATAGGTCTGCAGCAGACACGTCGAGTCCAAGTGATGCGAGAAACTCCGCGTTGTCGCCCAGACCACATGCAACATCTAACGTTTTAGTTTTTGGTTTTAACGGATTACGTTTTAACCATGAGACGAGCCACGGATTAGCTGATTTATCATCCCACGGTACTTCCATAGTGCCTTCAGCGGCCAGACGGTAGACTTCATGAAACCAGTCGGTAGGACTGTTATTCGCAACAGATGCTTTGAATTTTTCTTCTATTATTTTACGTGACATTAGAAGCTACTTCCTTTTGTTTTCAAGAAATCTAGTTCTTCTTGAGTTGACTGGCGTTCTAGCAGTTCGTTGCGATGAGGGAATCTTCCGAAGCGCTCAATGATGTTTTGATGGGCAACTGCAAAGTTTAGATTTTTCGCTGCGGCTTGTCTCGTTTTCCCTTTGTATTGGTCGTGCAGAGACGTAAATCCTTGAACGCACATTTCTTGATACAAAATGTTTTCACTATGCATCAGCGGCATCAGAACAAACGCTCTGTAAGAGAATGGCAGGTCTTGCTCTTCGGGATGTTTAAGAGCTTCAAGACTTAGCGACATAGCAAGATCATCCGTAGCAAACATATCTGCGGTGCCGCGAAACATATTTCTGGGAAACTGGTCGAAAAGCACGATGGACGAGACAATCTCTAGGACGCTCTCTTTTGGTGGCGCCGCTCGTCGTTGCATATAGGTTTGTAAAAAACGTTCCCGAATAAGAGCGTCGAAGTGCGGATCCTTAGTAAACCAACGCTTTTGAAGTAGTTCCTCTGCAAGTCCACTGTCGCTTAGTTGACCGAACCAAAAGTCTAATATTTCATTGCTCACCGTGCGACTTTGTTTGGAAAAGCAGGTGAATGCAATCTATATGTTCCAATTGTTTTTCTTTTGTCAACTGCTCTACAAACACTGATACAGTGAGTTCGTCGTAGTTTTTAATGCCTCCTTCAAAGCATATTCTTCCAGTAATCGTCTTCGCTCAATTCTGTTGCACTTCATTGTGGTTTGCCGGCAACGGGGTGATCCTAGATCTGATTGAAAGCTTTGGGCTCGCGGGTAATAGTCTTGGACACCTGACCGCCGCGGTTCAACTCGGCTTTATTCTTGGAACGTTGGTTTTTGCGGTGCTTACCATCTCAGACCGCTTTTCTCCGTCTAAGGTGTTTTTCTGCAGTGCTTTGATTGGAGGTCTTTTTAATTTGGCAGTTGTCTGGCAAGGAAACACCCAAACAAGCTTGTTGGTACTTCGATTTGTTACTGGCTTTTGTCTCGCTGGAATTTATCCTGTGGGGATGAAGATAGCAGCCGACTACTTCGACAAAAGTCTTGGCAAGTCACTCGGGTATCTGGTCGGTGCCTTGGTTCTTGGGACGGCATTCCCACACTTATTAAAAGGGATAAGCGGCAACTTGCCATGGAAAGTGGTTTTGTATGCGACTTCTTGTTTGGCTCTAGTCGGCGGTGTGTTGATGATTCTATTGGTGCCAAATGGACCTTATCGCAAGCAAGGCGAGGGATTTGATTTTTCAGCTTTTTGGACGATATTTAAAATTAAGAAGTTTCGCACTGCAGCTTTTGGCTACTTCGGACATATGTGGGAACTTTATGCATTTTGGGCTTTTGTGCCCCTCATGCTTGTGGCTTTTAGTAGCCGGCATGCCGGTGTCGCTTTCAACGTTCCGATAGTGTCTTTCCTGGTGATTGCGGGTGGTGGTTTGGCCTGTGTGGTTGGTGGCTACTTGGCGAATAAGAGTGATCCCAAGAAGGTCGCCATGTCGGCGCTTTTTTTGTCTGCAGGTTGTTGTCTTGCATCACCACTGATGTTTTTCGTTGCCAGTCCCATCCTGTTTGTCGTGTTTCTTTGTTTCTGGGGAGCCGTGGTGGTGGCGGATTCTCCTCTTTTCTCTACGTTGGTAGCCCAAAATGCAAAGGCTGAAATTAGAGGTACTGCGCTTACCATCGTTAACTCTATCGGTTTCTCGGTGACGATAGTGAGTATCCAATTGTTAAACGCAGCAAGCCAAAAGTTTGATTCTACAGCGATATACTCAGTTCTGGCTCTAGGACCAATCTTAGGATTGGTAGCATTGCGTCGCGACTGAAAATTTAGTCTGCGATTGAAAAGTCCACACGTTGGGCGTGATGGTCTGAGCCAAACTTTTGCAATATTCGTCGTGATTCGAGTGTGAGCCTGTCCCCAAAAAAGCAGAGATCAATTGGCAATCGTACGGGAAAGTCCCCCCATGTATTGAGTATACCGCTTCGGTAGTTGTCGGTTTGAAGTCCCGCATCCAACATGGGACGAAGTAGAGCGGCCCAAGGAGTGGCATTAAAGTCGCCAATGATGATTTGGTGTGGTTTGGCGTTGGTCGCCAACGTACGGATTTGAGCTTGTTGCAGGCGTGCTCGGTCTGGGGAGACTGGCGGCATTAAATGAACACCAATGATTTCCAAACCGCGCAATGTCACGTTGATTGCCGGATAGTCTTCAAGCAGTGGAAAAGTGGGGGCGATGGAATGGTCGCTGCAAAGAGCAACACCAAACCCATCGGCTCGTGCGCGGTGAAAGCACGGCGCTGGAAAGCTGCTTTCGAGCCACGTCGCGAAGGTGGGAGTGACCTCAAAGAATAAAGATACGTCTGCGGCGCGTGCTGCAGATAGCTGGGGAGGAGTTAGCGAGGGATGCTTTTGTATGTTGTGAGCGAATACGGAGATTGCCGATTGGCCGTTAGGAGCATCACCACTCGTGGGGTAAGGAAGAAGAGGAATCAAGTAGCACCACTGGCAAAGCACCACCGCAATCATGGTCTTTACGTTGCTGCGGATGCCGCAGGCGACAAATAGAAAGATGCCAACTGTAAATCCATGTACGCGAAAGTTAGCAAGAATCGAAAAGCCCCAAATCTCTGGAAACCACGTGCAACCAATGAGAACGATGCCGTAGGCAACGGTCGTGATGAATAAGACAATCGATGCCCACTTTGGAAAAACGGCTACTTTGCCGTCAGCAGTCGATTGGGGCGCCACGTTGAGTGTTTAGCACAAGAACGGGCTGGGTTTTCGCCGCCAAATAAAAATGGGGCCACCTCCAATTGACAAATAGGTTGTAGATGGGCACTATTTTAAGCCTCAATCCGGTGTAGCTCAGTGGTAGAGCAGGCGGCTGTTAACCGCCTGGTCGCAAGTTCGAGTCTTGCCGCCGGAGCCAAAAAAGTGCTGACCGTCCTTGGACTGTTGGCACTTTTGGTTTTCGTCGTCACTTTTGAGAACAGCGAGCCCGCATCCAGGAAGGTGGTTGAGGTCCGGTCACCCTATCGTTGCTGACCGCTGCTCATTTCTAATCGGCAATTTCGCTTGCCGTTGTCATACTATTGCGATAAACGCGGGCGGCAGCTCGGCTGCGCTTAACAAAGGAATGATGAAGTGAAAGATTGGTTGTTTTACTTAGTGCCTGCAGCGGGAGCTGTTGGATTATTGGTTGCTTACCTCAAAGCATCTTGGATTTCGAAACAAGATCCAGGCAATGAGCGTATGGTGGAAATTTCCGGATACGTTGCTGAAGGTGCCATGGCGTTCCTCAAGCGCGAATACAAACTTCTCGGAATCTTTGTCGTTGTGGTAGCGGCGCTGCTTCTCGTAGCTAATCTTGGGGAATCAAGTGACACCCAGTTTAAAACGCCACTTGTAGCAGTCTCCTTCATAGTAGGAGCGTTATGTTCAGCACTCGCGGGCTGGGCGGGAATGAAAGTCGCTACAAAAGCGAACATCCGTACGACTAACGCAGCTCGTGAAGGACTTAATGGCGCGTTGAAGGTAGCTTTTTCTGGCGGAGCCGTCATGGGACTCAGCGTGGTGGGACTTGCGCTTCTAGGACTTGGTTCTCTCTTTGTTGTATACGGCAACTTTGGACTAGTTGATTCATTCGACAGCGTAAACGGACTGGACCACATTATCGTCGCAGCAACGGGTTTCTCCCTTGGTGCTTCGAGTATTGCTCTTTTTGCTCGCGTTGGCGGTGGTATTTTTACGAAGGCCGCTGATGTTGGCGCAGACCTTGTGGGTAAGGTGGAAGCTGGCATTCCAGAAGACGACCCTCGCAACCCTGCTACCATCGCTGACAATGTTGGTGACAACGTTGGTGACGTAGCTGGAATGGGTGCCGACCTATTCGAGTCCTACGTTGGTTCGATCATCGGAGCCATGGTTTTAGCGAACGGCTATTTCAACGCCGCTGTTCTTCCTCTTCTGATCGCTTCCGCAGGGATAATCGTCTCTGTAGCCTGCATTGGTCTGGTACGAGTAAAAGAAGGTGGAAACCCGCAACACGCACTGGATCGAGGTACATTCTCAGCGGCAGCAATCATGGTTCCCGTAATTTTTGGACTTTGCTATTGGCTACTTGAAACAGCGGGTCATGGCGCATGGTGGAAAACTGGCTTATCTGCGGTAGTAGGACTTGCATCAGGTATCGGCATTGGACTGATTACTGAGCACTACACTGCTCTCGGCAAAGGCCCGGTAGCTGGTATCGCTAAGTCATCAGAACGTGGCGCAGCGCCAAATATCATCAGCGGAATCGCTGTAGGAATGGAATCGACACTAATTCCTATCGTACTTATTGTGGTTGCCATCATGGCTTCCTACGAACTAGCAGGTCTCTACGGTATTGCCATCGCGGCTCTGGGAATGCTTTCTACTACTGGCATCCAACTTGCGGTTGATGCCTACGGTCCTGTTGCAGATAACGCTGGCGGAATGGCTGAGATGTGCGAACTACCTCCAGAAGTTAGAGAGCGGACTGATAAACTTGATGCGGTAGGAAACACTACTGCTGCCATCGGCAAAGGATTCGCAATCGGGTCTGCTGCTCTAACGGCACTAGCGCTCTTCGCATCCTTCAGGATATTGGCAGGAATCACAACGATTGATATTTCAGAGCCCGCAGTGATGTCTGGACTGTTCATAGGGGCCATGCTTCCGTACTTGTTCTCTGCGTTGGCCATCAATGCAGTATCCTCGGCAGCAGATGCCATGATCGACGAAGTTCGTCGTCAGTTCCGTGAGATTCCAGGACTTCTTGAAGGTACGGGTAAAGCGGACTACGCCAAATGCGTAGACATTTCTACTGAAGCATCGCTTAAGAAAATGGTACTTCCGGGAACCTTAGCGATTGTAGTACCAGTAGCGGTTGGTTTCCTTTGGTCAAAGCTAGCTCTTGCTGGACTGATTGCTGGTGTTACCGTTTCCGGTGTGACGTTGGCTCTTTTCCAATCTAACGCAGGTGGCGCTTGGGATAATGCTAAGAAATTCATTGAAACCGGCGTCCATGGCGGCAAAGGTTCAGAAGCTCATCACGCAGCGATTCAAGGTGACACCGTTGGGGATCCTCTGAAAGATACCTCGGGACCATCGCTTAATATCTTGGTGAAACTTATTAGTGTTGTAGCCCTCGTTATCGCCCCAATGCTTTAAGCTCGACAGTTTGCCCGTGGGCGTCGTTATGCTCGGCCTCGTGACCACCAGGTCACGTCGGCTGCGTTGGCCGACTGGCCAACCTCACAAGCCTCGCCCACGACCAAACTGACTTCGCTTATGTTTGCGTGATTGCTTGGTGGCTTCGGCCACCAAGCTTTTTGCATTTTGCTGTTGGGGGTGGCGTGGCAGTTTGGCCTATCCGAAGTGTATCTCGTGACCACCCGGTCGCGTCAGCTGCGTTGGCCGACTGGCCAACTTCACAAGCCTCGCCCACAACCAGACTGACTTCGCTTGTGTTTGCGTGATTGCTTGGTGGCTTCGGCCACCAAGCTTTTTGCTTTTGGGGGGGATGGGTGGCGTGGTAGTTTGACCGACCTATGCCGAAGTCACCATCTCGTTTGGCCCTGCTTGGAGAGTTACGAGCACCGCTGGAATTTTCTTGCGGTATGATTCATGCGTTGCGTAAGCCCAAAAAGAGTTTGGTTGCAGCTCCACCAATCATTGTGTTTCCGGGATTTGGTTTTGGGGACGATTCAACCCATAAGCTCAGAACGTACCTCCAGCGATGCGGGGCACCAAACGTTCAAGGATGGAAGCAAGGGAAAAATCTTGCAGGGCTTGATATTAAAGTTGGTCCGGAAGCTATCAGCAAGGGGTGGAACATTGATTTAGAGCGTCCTTACAATGGAGAAGGGGGAGTGGCGGCGCTATGCGACAAGCTCGCAGTTCATGTCAGAAACGAGTCTGAAAGGTTAAATAAAAAGGTCGCACTTGTCGGGTGGAGTCTCGGCGGTTACGTGGCGCGAGAAGTAGCTCGAGATTTACCAGAGTGCGTCGATAGGGTAATCACATTCGGTACGCCAGTGTTGGGGGGACCGAAATATACTGCGGCGGCATCTAAGTTTTCAGCTCGGGGCATGGACTTAGATTGGATAGAGCAGTCGGTGCTGGAGCGCTACAAGAAGCCTATTGTCGTGCCGGTAACCGCTATTGTTTCCAAGAACGATGGCATCGTTGACTACTCCGCTTCAGTCGAGAGTCGCTCGCCTCAAATAGAAGTGATAGAAATATCAGCTTCTCATTTGGGCATGGGTTTTAATCCTACCGTATGGAAACATGTTGCAGAGTCGCTTCGATAGCAGACAAACGACAAGAGGCTGCCCAGGAAGGCAGCCTCCAACAATAACTTATATTCTTGGACTTAAAGTCCGATGACTTGATCGATAGCGTCGCACTCTGTTGCTTGTGGGTCGTAATAAACGCAAATGATAATATTGGCAGGACTTCCATCGGTAAGAGGAATTGCCATGTCATCACAATCTAACGTGTGCAGAGCACGGGTGCAGTCGCCGATGGTGGTAGAAAGGGCTACGCGTTCCGCCGCGGAAGTTGTATCGATTGCAGCTTCGTAACGGTTTACCTCGTCAAGGAAGCATTGATTGTAGTTGAAAGTCGAAGGGCAGGTATCAATAGAAGGATGCATGCATTGTTCGTCGGCAAACTTACGCTCATCGCACAGACCTTGCGCCATTCGCTCCGCCAAGAACAACGAAGGTTCGGCGCACAGTCCTTGAGTGGCGCCCCCACCATCTACGCAATCCAAGTCTGACGCACAGAACGCGCGATTTTCTGGGGCCGGATTTCCACCGCAACTGTCGCCTAGGTCGGCCCAAGGCTTGCAGATTCGTGAGTTGTCTGCGGCCCAACCGCAAAATGCGTTGCTGCAATCTGAGTCGGCGACGCATTCGCTCGCCGGCGGGGTACTAGGGGTGTCAGATAAATCGCACGCACCTGCAAGTAACAATAGTAAGGGGAGTTGAGTGTAATTCATGACGCGCTGTACCAAGGTGCTTTGGTTTTGGCAATGGTAAATTACCAGATCACCTGAGAAGAGCGTTTTGGGGCGAGTTTTCTTATCTTTGGGCGGTTTTTGTGTATGCTCCAGCCGCCTATGGGCGATGCATATACACCAGGATTATTCGTTGCCGGCGATACCAAGATCGTGAAAACACGGCGCTTGCCTCTTTCTGGAAACGTGTTAGTCGAGGTTGGCATGCAAGTCGCCTCAGGTGATTTGGTGGCTAAGACTGATTTGCCAGGCCGCGTTCATTTATCAAACTTAGCCAATCGGCTGGGAGTCATTCCTCAAGAGTTAGCAGCCGCCCTTACCGTTGAAATTGGCGCAACGGTAAACAAGGGGGAAGTCGTCGCAAAGCGCAAAAGCTTCTTTGGTCTGTTTACGTCCACGGTAGATTCTCCGATTGATGGGACGTTGGAGTCCGTTTCCAACGTGACAGGGCAAGCGGTGTTTCGCGAAGCGCCAAGGCCGGTGCAAATTGACGCTTACATCGATGGCACCATCAGTTCGGTGATAGAAAACGAGGGGGTGGTGGTAGAAGCGCAGGGGGCCTTGATTCAAGGGATTTTTGGCCTGGGCCCAGAGCGCGTGGCAACAATGCAGGTGGTCTCTAAAAATCTGGGAGACACTCTGACCGATCAGGATTTCAAAAGCGAGCACAAAGGAAAGATTGTGGTTGGCAGTGGTTTACTTACTCTGGCCGGTGCTCGCAGGGCAATGGAGCTTGAAGTTGCAGGCGTGGTGTGCGGCGGATTTGCTTATCAAGACGTTCGTGAATTACTAGGCTACGACGTGGGCGTTGCCGTTACAGGCACGGAGAAAATTCCCACAACTTTAGTGTTAACCGAAGGCTTTGGAGACATTCCCATGGCGTCTTCGACATTTACGCTAATGAAAAAGCTGGACGGCAAGAAAGCTTCGATTAACGGGGCCACGCAAATTCGTGCTGGGGTAATACGCCCGGAGGTTGTCGTGCCACTAAAAGAACCGGTAGCCCCAGACGAAGATGAAGTTGGCGCTTCGGGGTTTGCGGTGGGAGCTCGCGTTCGCTGCATTCGTGCGCCGCACTTTGGTAAGGTCGGGGCCGTCAGTGCATTACCTGTGGAGCTTGCCACCATGCCATCAGAAACAAAAGTACGCGTAGTCACCGTCACCATTGACGGTGGGCAAGAGGTGACGGTGCCGAGAGCCAACGTGGAGGTCATAGAGAAATGAAAAGCAAAGGCCTCATAATGGTTGTGGTGTTCGCTGCGCTTTTGATGATCGTCGCAAGTTGGTCTGCGGGAGCTCGGCATTACGAACCATCCTGGCAAAACGTCGCGGACTATAATCAACTCGCGATGGAGCTTCCCGGTGCTGGTGCGTTGCTTTCAAGTTTCAAAGATACGGCCTATCCGTGGTTGCGAATCGATTTGCTGTTTAAAGCGTTCATCATTGCCGCGTTTGGTTTCGCGTTTATGGTTTTTCTAAAGCAGGCGAGGAAAGATCCTGACAGTGTGTTTATTCGTCGCATTCCTGGAATCGACGCGATCGAGGAGGCCGTGGGCCGATCCACTGAAATGGGACGCCCCGTCCTCTATTATACGGGAACGCAAGAGTTTCAAAATATTCAAACCATTGCTTCACTACTCATTCTTGGCAAGGTTTCAGAAATGGTCGCGGACTACGACACGGAAATGAAAACCGTGAACTACCAACCGATCACCATGGTAGCTGCAGAAGAAATGGTACGAGAAGGCTTTGCTAAGGCCGGCCGCATGGATGCGCATAAACCAGAAAACGTCATGTTCATTTCTTCGGAGCAATTCGCATGCGCCGCCGGAATTAATGGAATTATTCTGCGCGACAAACCCGCTTGTAATATCTACCTGGGTGGATTTTTCGCCGAATCACTTATTTTGGCAGAGACCGGCTACCTCACGGGAGCGATTCAAATCGCTGGCACCGCAGAGAAAGCCCAGTTGCCATTTTTCATCGCCGCTTGCGACTACACGCTCATTGGTGAAGAACTCTACGCGGTGTCCGCATACATGGCACGCGAACCTGGACTGCTAGGCATGCTCAAAGCTACTGACTTTGTAAAAGCAGGAGTGGTGGTCTTTATGATACTTGCCGCAACGCTCACCGGACTGTCAGCAAGTGGCTACGAATGGGCAGAAGCAATTAATCCGGTGAACCTACTATGAAACGCACCATTCCATTACTTATCGGTTTTATTGTCGGCAGCATTGTGCTGATTTCATACTTTGTAGATGTTGGTGCCCTGCAGACGTCGAAGAAGTATTTTCTACAGTGGGGGCAGGTCCTAGCCGCCGCGGCCTACATTCTTGGTGGCATTAGTATCATGCAGGTCAATTGGCCAAAAATTCGTCGTAAAGAGGAGGACTGGCAGTACAAGGTAATCCTACTTGCCGGTGCCGGCATCATGCTGATTGCTGGAATCAGCTGGCCAACCATGGGAGAGAAACAAGACGCAATTTCCGTGGTTGCCAAAGACGGACCGGGACAAAACATTAAGGTTAATGCTATTTCTAATGATCCCATTAGTCTCGCCATTGGCGCTGCGCAAATCGATCTGGATAAAAGCAACGGGTATAATGGAAGCGCGGAACTTGTCGCTGCCAAAAGCGTTGATGTGTTTATCAAACGTTTCAAAGCGGCTGACGATAGTTTTCAAGGTAAGATCATTTACGATACTAGTTTAGAGCGTAGCTTTTTAAGACCGAAAAAGATCTCTGAGAAGAATCTCTTTTTGATACATGCTCATCCTGGCGACAGTATTGAACTTTCAGTAGATACTCGCTTTTTAGTACCAAGTGGCAAAACTGAATGGTTGAAAAGGGCAGTCTCTGCACAAGTCGTACCGGGAGGAGGCAAGATTATTGTCGCCGCTCCTGGCAGGTACGAAATGCGTGTTCCATCTGAAAAGACATTCGTGGTCAATGTTGCTGGTGTCGACATTCCAGCTCAAAGCAATTGTGGCAATTCCAGTCGGCATGTTCCTTGGTGTACCTTCACAGGTAGTGTGTTGTTCCAAACTAAAAAACATCACGGGATAATTCTTCAACATCAGCAAAAGGGTTTCGAAAAAATCGCGGGAACGCTGATTGTGGATTCTCTCGGTGACGGCAAAGTGAAATGGTTGGACAAACCTGATGACAAACTAGGCGTTTTTACGATTTCTGCGAAGCCTGGTTCCGTTTTAGATATCAAAGCATCACCGCGTATGCTCTGGGGAAATCATGGTCGCATGTACCAGTGGCTCTATGACTATGTGTTTGCACCAGCCAACGCGACGATGTTTTCGCTTCTCGCGTTCTTTATTGCCTCTGCCGCATTCCGCGCGTTCCGGGCCCACAATCTCGAGGCAGGGATCTTGCTTTGCACCGCCATTTTGCTGCTACTTGGTCGCGCTACCATTGGCGCTGCCATCTCGCCATTCTTTCCAGAGATATCCGATTGGATAATGAACATCCCCAACAACGCCGGGTATCGCGCCATTATGATGGGAGCGGCGCTCGGAGGCATTGCCACAGGGCTGCGAATTATTCTTGGCCTGGAACGGTCTCACCTTGGAGGTGACGCATGAGTAACGTGTTTCACAAACTACGTACTTTTGACCGTCGATGGATTTTCCTCGCGATGGGACTGACGATCGTCATTCCTTTTTACGTGGACTGCAACGTCGAACCCACCGTTTCACCAATGGTCTCTGCAACCTACTTTGCGGTCGACGAAGTAAAAGAAGGGGATGTCGTGCTTGTGTCGGCAGACATAGACCCCGCATCGACTCCGGAACTCGAGCCATTTTTCGACGCCGTCATCTACCAGTTAAAGCAAAAGAAAGCGAAAATAGTTTTCGTTTCCACTTGGGCTCATGCGCCACCACTCATCACCAGTTGGCTTAGGCACAAGCTGGAAACGCCAATGAATGCTCACGGTGCGGCGGAAGACGTGGCTTACAAGCGCAACGTCGACTTTGCATGGCTCGGTTTTCGGGAAGGGAAACAAGCGTTTATTACGCAGATGGCGGATGACTTTCGCGCGGCCTTGGGACATCAAGATGCCGCAGGAAAGTCTTTGTCAGACATCCCGATGCTGGACGGCATCAACTCTATCGAGGACTTCAAAATGGTGATACTCGTTTCTGCCGGTAGTCCTGGAATTAAAGAGTACGTGCAGCAACTTTCTGGAAAGTACGATATTGATATGATTGGTGCCTGCACCGCGGTTTCTACAAGCATTTACACTCCTTACTATCAGACGGGACAGCTCTCAGGACTTGTTGGCGGACTATCTGCAGTTGCGGAATATGAAGTGATGGTGGGAAGGCAAGCGCCAACGACAAAAGCATTTAGTGGAGCGCTCAACGCTTCTCACTTGTTTGTAATATTCGCTATTGTTTTTGGTAACATCATCTATTTCGCTACCAAGGGGCAAACCGATGTATGATTTTACAGACATCCTGGGTTGGTGGGTCGCCATCTTTTTGACCCTTGCTATTTTTTCATTTCTCTACAAAGACAATCCCATCTACAAAATCGCCGAGCATTTGTTTATCGGGGTTTCCATTGGAGTGGTCATTGTTCAGCAATACTTCGATACGTTGCGGCCACTTTTGATTAATCAATTGTCCGGTGGTGACTTGCTGGTAGCGCTACCGGCATTGCTGCTTGCGGTGCTGTTGTTTGCCAAGTTGGCGTCACCGCGTATCGCGTGGCTCGGGCGTTACCCACTCGCATTTTTGATTGCGGTGTACGCAGGCTTGGAAGTTGGGGCACTCGCAGACTCTGATCTTGGGGTTCAAATGAAGGAGACCGCCAACGCGATGAGTTACGAAGCGTGGCACAAAGCAGACCTCAATGAAGATCCTGCCAAGAATTTGGGCAAAGCAGGATTTCCACCCTCTGTAATTCGCCAGGTGATGCAAGGGCGAAAACAGGGTAAGAGATTCAACTCTGTAGAAGACGTACTTGCGCTCCCTGGACTGACCAGGCAAGAAAAGATACTCGTGGAGGGGCAACGCTCCGTGTTGTTCGGAATGGATGGCCTTGACAGGAGAGTGGGCTCTACCAAGGGGGAAGTCTATTGGTTTGGATTCGTTTCCCAGCTCCTTTTGATTCTTGGAACACTGTGCGCGCTTCTCTATTTTTTCTTCTCGGTTCCTCACAAAGGAGTCATCGGTGGTTTGTCCCGCGTGGGAGTGATCTTTTTGATGATCGCCTTTGGTGCAGCCTTTGGCTTCACGGTGCAAGGTCGAGTGGCACTTGCGTTTGGTCGAGTTAAAGACCTGACCGGTCAATCCCTGCCGTCGGATGCGGTCCGCGCGCAAGTGCAGCCGGAACTCGTCACGTTGATTTGCTTAGCTTTTATCATCGTATTCTTGGTTCTATGGGAAATGCTACGACGAAATAAAGGTAGCGATGATGACGGTACTGCGTCAGAATAGATTCGGATGAGCCCACAAAGTAAAAGAGCCTTTCACTCGGCTATGTTCTTTGGAGTTGTTGCCGTTGTTTTCGCCGCAGTGTGGTTAGTGAATGGTTCGCAGTTTGCTCCCTTGGTTGCGTCAGTTGCGGTAGCCTGTTGCGCTATTGCTTGTAGTATCTGGCTTCGGTACGAACGGATGATCGGTTGGCGTTACATTTACATGGCCGGACGTTCCCCCATTGCCAAGTTGACGCTGGTCGTCAGTCTGCTCGTTTGTGGAGTCGGGCTTTTTTGCTTGTACAAGTTGAACGTAGATAGCGGTTGGGTCGTTGCGCTGACATGCATCAGCTCACTTGCTGCTGCGGTGGCGGCGTGCTTGTGCGTACTGAGCGTATTTTCAACCGTTGCCGTGCTCGGGGTTATTCTTAGCGTTGGAACGCTCACCGTAGTACTTGCCGTGGCGACCGGTTTTCAAGAAGTGTTCCGAGATAAAGTGTTAGGAGTGAACGCCCACGTCATTGTGACTCATCAAGGATTCGTCGATTACGAAGAAGAAGAACGGCGTATTGTCGAAATGCACCCAGATATTGTTGCATCTCAGCCTTTCATTTACGTAGAAATGCTTGCGACCCGAGGCAAAGGAAAAATTTCTGGTGTAGCCATCAAAGGCGTAATCCCTGAAAAAGTAGAAAAGGTTTTAGATCTTGGCAAACATATGATTGCAGGAGAGGTTGCTTCTCTAGCAGCAAATCCGACGCGCAAGCACCCCTCTATGATTGTAGGTCGTGGTCTTGCGCAAAAACTAGATGCAAAAGTCGGAGACGAAATTAGTTTGGTGGCCCAGCTGTCCCAAGAGGTTGGCAACATGAGCTCTGGTCCACCACGTCCTACAACTAAGAAATTTATCGTTACCGGACTGTTTTACTCTGGCTTTGAAGAGTACGACGCTCGGCTTGTTTACGTCCACTTGGATGAAGCCAAGCTGTTGTGGGGACAACCTGACCAAGTGTTAGGGGTGGAGCTTAAAGTTCGAAATGTCGCAGAAGCCTCGAAGGTGGCGCGGGTTATTGAAAACCAATTGCCACTAGTTGATGACGATACGCCGGATCGCTTTGGTTTCAAGATCCAAGACTGGCATGAGCTGAATCATACGTTATTCTCCGCGCTGACATTTCAAAAAATCATAATGCTCGTGCTGCTAATGCTGATCATCTTCGTCGCGATGTTCAACCTAGCTTCGTCACTTCTAATGATGGTGGTAGAGAAAACTCCAGAAGTGTCCATTTTGAAAGCTATGGGCGCAGAATCGAAAAGCGTTGCTGTAATATTTTCATTCTTAGGTTTCTGCATTGGCTGTATCGGCACCTTCTTTGGGGTAGGGCTTGGCGTTTTTAACGCTTACGTCTTGAGCCACCATGGTTACGATCTCGATCCCGAGGTCTACTTGATTGATCGGCTGCCAGTGGTGATTCAATGGCAGGAGATTGCGTTGGTCATCGTAGGCGCTATGCTAGTTTGTGGCGTAGCAACGATTTTGCCAAGTTTACGGGCGGCAGCACTTCATCCTGCGGTCGGCATCCGCCGCGACCACTCCTAGGTCGCTCGGTAGAATTTTCGATCGCGGCGTTACGCGAGGCCTTTTACATTACAATGTTTTTGAGAGGCCCCCTTGGCGCAACAGGCTGGGGAATGTCTTCTTCATCGAGCATTTGTCTTATGTCGATTTCTATGCCTCTGGCCATTGTTGTAATGGGAACGTCGTTATAGAGACCTTCAAACGGGTTCTCGCTGTAGTCTCCGATTGTTCCATCATCCAAAACACCCAAGAACATAGCGCCGAAAATGGAACCGTTAGCCAAACAGAGACTTGGCTTGCGCCAAAGATACTGAGCATTCCAAAAGGTAGTAAGGCTACGAATATAACTACGAAGAAGTAATTTACACTGGCGTATTGCCGAGGAAAGGGAAAGTTCTTAATACGTTCAGCTTTTCCCTGCAGGGTAAAGAACTCGGTAATCATTTCTTGCATTTGCAAGTGGCGGAAATGTTCAATTTCACCACTGGTGCGTAAACCCATTAGCTCTTTCGTTTGTTGATTTAGTAGGTGCGAAGCACGATTGCCTTTGCTCAGAATATATTCAAACTCAGCCTCGTCAAGGTAAGGCCTAAGGTTATCGAATTTCTGTTCGTTGTATTGCGTTTCTAAAAATGCACGAGAGGTTAGTGCGCGCTTGTCATTATGTTCCCACGGTTTGGTCATTCGTAGCTGGTAGGTCAATGCGTGAAGCCATGCCACATGACGGTGAACAACTCTTTGCTGAATTTCACTGCAGTCCTTTCCTTGATCGTCTCTGATGTAGCTCCTGGTCATTACCGTAAATGCTCGGGAGGCATTCACAATCCCTCCCCAAATTTTTCGGGCTTCCCATAAGCGGTCGTACGATGAGTTGTTTTTGAATCCCAAATAGAATGCTACTGCAATCCCGATTAGTGAGAGGGGTTGCCATGGCAGATGCGCCCATCTTATGTCGAGGGAAGTGTAAAGGACGACGGGGACAGCGGCCCAAACGGCAAATAGTATTAAAGGCCATGCTTGCCACTTTAACGTAAGAATAAATGAGTACCGTCGTCCTGCCTGCATGTTTGTACTTACCTGAGTTGCTTGGCGCCGTCAAATTGTCACTTGCATCGTTGTCTTTTGAAAAACCTCGACTGATGAACTAGACGACTTGGAAAGTTATTGACAGACTGCCAGCATGCTTGGAATCGATCTGACAGGGAAACACGTTTTCGTAGCTGGCGTCGGCGATGATGTTGGCTTCGGTTTTTCTATTTGCAAAGCGTTTGCTGAGGCAGGGGCGAAGGTCAGTATCGGCACGTGGCCGCCGGCGTATAAAATTCTTACCACCATGCTGGCACGAGGAAAAATGGATGCCTCAATGAAGCTCTCGAATGGAGAGTCCTTTGGGTTCGAGAAAATCTATCCCTTTGATGCGGTGTTTGATACTTACGAAGATATTCCTGAAACGCTTGCCACGTCAAAGCGATACCGTGATGCGGGGGATGTTTCTATTAGCGGTGTCGCTAAACAAGTTGCCCAGGACGTTCCCACGGGAATCGATATCGTAGTTCATAGCTTGGCTAACGGCCCTGAGGTAAAGAAGCCCCTGCTTGAGACTTCTAGAAACGGTTACCTGGAGGCGATTAGTGCTAGCAGCTATTCCTTTGTGTCCATGGCCAAAAACTTTGCACCACTGATGCCCAAAGGAGGCGCGTTTTTGTGCCTCAGTTACCTAGCCAGCCAACGGGCGGTTCCCGGATACGGCGGCGGCATGTCTTCAGCAAAAGCTGCGCTAGAGTCCGACACAAGAACGCTAGCATTTGAACTCGGCCGCAAACACGGCTTGCGCGTCAATGCAATCTCCGCTGGCGCCTACGCCTCAAGAGCCGCAAGCGCCATTGGCTTTATCTCTGAGATGGTAGAGGCATCGGCCGCAACATCTCCAATTCCCGAGCCAATCCAGGCTAGAGACGTCGGAAATACCGCGGCATTTTTGTGCTCCAATCTGGCTTCAGGGATCACCGGTACGGTCACCTACGTCGACAATGGCTACCACATCATGGGACGGACCGTTAAAGACACTTGACGGGACGGCTTCCGCAGGCGACATTCGGAAGGTGGATACGCCAGCAAGCGAAACGCAAATTGCAGACTCAGCGTCTGTCGCGCGTTTGGTTAGAAGTCTTGCAAGCGACATCCTCGTCAAATTCGATGGTACGGAATCCTTAGCCTTGGTTGGGATTCGACGAGGCGGCTATGAAGTGGCGAAACAGTTGGTCGCCCAGATGAGAGAACTTGAAGGCGAACCCTTGCTCGGGTCGGTGGATATCACCCTCTATCGAGACGACGGATTTAGAGGACTTCCCAAACCCCAGATAGGTGCCACGGAACTTCCTTTTGTGCTGGATAAGTATCGTGTGGTTTTGGTGGATGACGTACTGTTTACCGGACGTACGGTCAGAGCAGCTCTCGATGCATTAAACGATTTTGGTAGAGCAAAGATTGTTGAACTCGCAGTACTGGTAGATCGGGGAGGGCGAGAACTTCCCATCCAACCTAACTACTGCGGAATGAAAGTCGAAGCAGGGCCTGCGGAGTCGGTACGGGTATTAGGTCAAGCGAAAGAAGATATGAGAATTGTAAAGAGGAGCCAAAGTGCATCAGCTTAACATAAAACACTTGCTTTCGATTCAAGACTTGTCTGAAGCAGATCTGATGGGAATCATTAATCTCGCTAAAACGTTCGAAAACATCAATGAGCAGCACGTAAAGAAGGTCCCCATTCTGAAAGGACGGACCATTGTTAATCTCTTTTTTGAAAACTCGACACGGACTCGTGTCTCTTTCGAAATCGCTGGTAAGCGCCTGTCGGCAGATACCATCAACATCAGTGGTTCTGCCTCATCGACCTCTAAGGGGGAGACCATTGTTGATACTGCCAAAAATCTGATGGCGATGAATCCAGATGTAATTGTCGTGAGGCATAATAAGTCTGGCGCCCCTGCTTTGATGGCTAAAGCCGTCACGGCATCCATCGTTAACGCTGGAGATGGAACTCATGAACACCCCACGCAAGCCCTGCTTGATTGCGCTACCATTCTCCGTCACAAAAAGAAGTTGCAGGGACTGCAAGTTGCGATTGTCGGGGATATTGATCACTCGCGCGTGGCGCGTTCGAACATACTAGCTCTTTCGAAACTCGGAGCCAAAGTCCGGCTTTGTGGTCCGGTAGGACTGGTTCCAGAAAGTCTAAAACGCATCGGTGGCGATCTGACCGAGTCTAGCGTTTCCATTCATCATGAGCTTGCATCTGCGATTGATGGAGTCGACGTGGTGATGATGCTTCGAATCCAGAATGAACGAATGGGGGCAGAAAGCCCGCGATTCGCTAACACTCGAGAATATTCGCGTTACTTTGGACTTTCCAATCGGACCGTGTCCGCAGCTAAATCCGATGCGATCGTGATGCATCCTGGGCCACTCAATCGTGGCGTCGAAATAATGCCCGACATCGCCGACAGCGGGCGCAGTGTGATTCTTGAGCAAGTTAAATTGGGAGTTGCTGTGAGAATGGCGGTGCTCTACTTACTTGGTGGCGGAAATGCTTCAGAATGATCCTATTTTAGTCGTAGATGGGCTTCACAAACGCTACGCTACACATTATGCGGTTCGTGGCATTTCGTTTGAGGTAAATGCAGGAACTATAGTCGGCCTTTTAGGCGCCAACGGGGCTGGAAAAACGACCACCTTAAGGATTATCAATAACATCATTCCGGCGGATGAAGGCTTAGTACGAGTTGGAGACGAGAGTCTGCCAAGACGAGAAGTCATTGGTTATCTTCCGGAGGAGCGCGGGCTTTATCCGCGAATGAAGGTTCTGGATACCGTCGTATATTTTGGGCGCTTACGTGGACTCTCCAAGTCTGATGCTAAAGGCGCGGCGGAAACGCTGCTTGATCGCTTAGAACTCGGGGATTGGTTGCAGCATCGCGTTTCCGAGCTTAGCAAAGGGATGCAGCAAAAAGTTCAGTTTTGCGCCACAGTGGTGCACGACCCGCAGTTAGTGATATTGGACGAGCCATGGAGCGGCTTGGATCCGATTAATGCTTCGGTTATCAAAGAGTTTGTGATGGAGCTTAAAGACAAAGGAAAAGGAATACTGTTCTCTACTCATCAACTTTCATCAGCCGAAAGCATGTGCGACCGAGTTGTAATTCTAGCCAATGGTAAGTGCATTGCGAACGGGACGCCTGCAGAGGTTAAGTCAGGTTCTGGTATTCCAGCGCGCATTAAGATTGACGCGGCGGGAGACGTTGAGACGTTCCACGACAAGCTTCGAGCTACAGGGCTACTGCAGGACATTACAAGAGATGACGATGTGACATCCGCGGCTCTCAAACCACAAACCGGAGTAGGAGAAGTCCTTGCGACAGTAGCGTCGCTTGGTCTTGATATTCGTCGTTTGACTTTGGAAGAGCCAAGTTTAGAGGATGCTTTTGTGGCTTCCGTGGAGAGCGATAATGGGTGATTGGTTTCATATCGCTAAGCGCGAATATTTAGAGCGGGTTCAAAACAAATGGTTCGTAATTATTACACTGCTTGGTCCAGTGGGAATGATTGCACTGTTTACGATTCCTATTTTTCTTCAGGTTGAAAGTAGCAAGCGGACCGTGAAGATTGGTGTGGATGATAAATCGGGGCAGTTTTCAGGACTGACGTCAGGGGTAAAACTACCAATACCGCAAATGATGAATCTGCAATTGACCGACGTGTCAAAGCTTGGCCAAGACCAAAGAAAGAAGCTTTTCGTTGATAAAAAATACGACGGTTATTTAACCCTCGAGAAAAACGTTTTGACTGGCGGTGACGTGACTTACATTGGTGGCAACACTAGCGATGTTAAGCTCGGACAAATACTCTCTGCCGTCGTAAATGCGCAAGCCATGCAAGTTCGTGCGACAGAACAAGGGATGGAGCCCCTTACGTTTTTGACCAAAGTGATGCAGCCGACAATTGCAGTGCAGACAAAACAACTGGACTCGGAAGGCAATGTCGAGGCTGGCCGATCGGGTCCGGCAGTGTTCTTTCTCGGGTACATCTGGATGTTCATTATGTACATGGCAATTATCACTTACGGCGTTAACGTAATGCGAAGTGTAATCGAGGAGAAAACCACGCGAGTGATAGAAATGCTGGTGAGCAGTGTACGTCCTCGTGATATTCTTTTTGGAAAAGTGTTGGGCGTGGGGCTTGCGGGGCTTACACAACTGCTCATTTGGTTGTTGTTTGCTGGAGTGCTGCTAACTTTTCACGAGGAAATTCTTTCACTTTTCGGATTGAGCAGTGGTGCGTTGGAGCTCCCATCGATGTCGCTGGCCGACGTGTTGGTAGTCGTGATTTACTTTACCCTTGGGTACTTCTTCTTTTCGGCGCTCTTCGCGATGGTTGGGGCTGCCGTCACTACCGAGCAGGAAGCCCAACAAGTACAAATGCCAGTAATGATGCTGTCGGTGCTGCCGATTCTTTGTGCGCAACTTGTTGCAGATGACCCACGTGGCACTTGGGCTGAAATACTTACCATGATTCCTATCTCGTCTCCGACATTGATGCCGATGCGTGTCATTTTTGATGGGGCTACCACCGGACAAGTTGTGATTTCTTTATGTTGCTTGGTTTTGGCATTAGTTTTGGCAATGGCAGCGGCATCAAAGATTTACCACGCGGGGATCATGCGTTATGGCAAGCGTGCAACTCTGGCAGAATTTTGGTCATGGCTGCGCGGGAAATAATTAGATCTTAAGCTTGTTTGATACGTGTGCTAACCAATGCAGGAGGCAAAAGTCATGGTTAGCTTGGGTCCCAAAGTGGTTTGGCTGTTTGACTACGAGGCGATGCTAAGAAGCCGCAGGGATATTTTTCTAATGTTTCGTTTTAGCTTCGATGAGCCGGTCCCTCTGCATGTTCATAACAAGATCCTTGCAACGCAAACCTCGAATTGAGTCCAAGTAACGGCTGGCGGTGAAAAAATTGCCTCATTGAGAGAGAGTGCAAGAACCCCCTGGAGTTAGGTAAAGGGGACTTGTTTAAGAATGATACTGCTTCACATACAACTATTTTTCGGTCTTTCGCGACTAACTTAGCAGAGGATATGGAGAAAGAGTCGGATGGCCAGTAAAGTGAGGGACAATGGGCGGTGAGCTAACATTTTGGGATATTTTAAACGGTGCCGGCTTTGCCATGTGGGGCCTGGTACTTTGTTCTATCGTCATCACTACCGTAGTGATCGAGCGAATGCTTGCGGTTCGCGGTTTTCTTCCCGCTGCTCGTGAACTTTCCCAAAAAGTGACGAAACAACTTAGTGATGGCGCCTACGAGGAAGCAAGAGCTTCATGCGAAAGAAGTGACAATGCCACGGGCGATATTTTCCTTGCAGGGTTCGCTCGTAAGAAATCGTCATCCGACAATAAACACATCATCACCGCTATCGATAGAGAACGCATTCGCGTTGTTTCCGCATTGAGACGAAGAGTTTGGTGTCTCGGTACAGTTGGTGCGCTGGCGCCTTTTGTCGGACTTTATGGAACTGTGTTGGGAATTCGTAACGCGTTTATTGAATTTAGGAACGCGGGAGGCGAAGGCGGTATTGAAGTTGTTTCTGGTGATATTGGCGAGGCGCTGATCGTTACTGCTGCGGGAATCGTTGTTGCTTTGGTGGCAGTGGTGCTCTACAACTATTTTAATCAGTGGCTAAAGCACACTGCTACCGAGATCCGGCTGCTTTGTCAGGAAGTAGCGGAACACCTCGTTGAGGCTGAGGGCCAATAGTCATGGGAATGGGTGGACTAAGCGACGGCCTGGATGACGATGAATTTGGAGATGATGGCTTCTCTGAAATTAATATCACCCCGCTGACTGATGTTTTCTTGGTGATGCTGATCATTTTCTTTTTGGCTGCGGTGATTTCTATCAAAGACGAAAAAAAGCGAAGCGACAGACTAAAACAAGAAAAAGATGAAGTGAGCGAAGCACTTGCCAAATCGAAAGAACTAAATATCAACTTGCCCGCAGGGGGAGTTGCCGGAACGAGTTCTCCGCAAGACAAGCTAATTATTTCGATGGATAACAAAGGTGCGTTGTTCGCTGCCGGTCAACCTGTCACTCCTGAGCAACTACGAGTAAAGCTTCAGAAGACGTATATCGCCAATCCCAAAACTCAAATTTCAATCCAAGCAGATAAGGGCGTGGCCCATGGCTCAGTGGTGACGATTTTGGATATGGCGCACCAAGAAAATCTAACACAGATAGTAATTGCGACGAACTAAGCTCCCCAAGGAACCGCTTTTGTCTTTGGAGCTTTGCGCTTCTTTCTTTTGCTGCGCTTTTTCTTAGAGCTCTTTTTGATTGCCTTAGCTGGTGCATTCTTCTCTAGAACAAAAGAGAACGTTTGCTCTTTCCCTTGGCCGGTAGTCACAGATTCTTCAAGCAGTTTGTATCCTTTGGCTTCAATTGAAACCGAGTGGATCGTTTGTGGCTTTGAAACAACTTCTACCGGGGTCTTGCCCAGTTTTTTTCCATCTACTGTTACTTCTGCTGGGATATTGGTTTCGATTGTAAAAAGCGACTGAGTGAGTACCTCGACGTCACTTGCCGCTGCGGCAGCTTCGGACGTTGGACTTTGCACGTTTTTCTTTTTGCTCTTGGTCCCGCCTAGCGCGAGGAGTCCGACGCAGGCAAGTGCTACGACTAGAGCGACAGCTATTCCCAGCGAGCGCCGTCTGGTTGGCGCGAGATCGGGGGGGACTGTCGTTGACTCGGCTCGTTGGTAAGCTGTCGATATTTCGCCCACGTAAATACTTGCACTTTCTCTTACGGAAAGCTCGTCTAACAAATCGTCGATCTGATCAATTAGTACGTCCGCCGACTGTGGTCTGTCCTCGGGACTTTTCTCCAAAAGCGAAAGAATTAGTTTTTTGACGTGCTCTGGAGTATCAGCGGGAAGAGGCGCTGGTTGCGCAAAGGCTTGCAGCGCGAGTACTTGTGGTGGGGCATCCGCGGTGAATGGAAGGTGCCCCGTTACCATCTCGTATAGCATGATACCCAACGAGTATAGATCTGCTCGCCCGTCCGCTTGCTCCCCTTTTGCAAGTTCTGGAGAAATGTAGTTTGGAGTACCAAGTACGATGCCGCTGCGGGTAATCGTTCCATTTTCGTCTTCTTCCAAAGACTTTGCCAGGCCGAAGTCGAGGACTTTGACGGTAAGCTCGCCCGTCATCTGCTCTTTGTTTACAATGACATTGTCTGGCTTTAGGTCTCGGTGAACGATTCCCGCCTCATGAGCAACCTTAAGTGCCTCTGCAATATTTCTCGCAACCGCCAACGCTTGCCCTAAAGCGAAACGAGGAATATCCCTTAACGTACTTCCATTCAACAGTTCCATGGCAATGAAAAGCATTCCATCGCCAGACTGGCCGAAGTTGTATATGGAGACAATGTTGGGGTTTTGCAGGCGACTTGTAAGCTTTGCTTCTCGGAGAAATCTTTTCGCGTTGGTCATGTTCTTCGCGAGATGAGGCTCAATGACTTTTATTGCGAGTATCGAGTTGCTTCGGGTGTCTACCGCCCGATAGACCGTTCCCATTCCACCGTTACCAATCTTTTCTTGCAGTTGGTAGACGTCGGCCAATATTTGCCCGCTGTAGTCTTTGTTCTCTTGCTCGAGTCGCATCAGAGGTTGGCTGCAACTGGGACAGAGTTCTTGTTCTTCGCTATGCGACTCGTCGCAAAGTACGCAGTAGTACTCTACTTTCTTTCCCTCTAAGAAGGAGGAACTGACAGCAGAGTTGGTCATTGACGCCACCCCACCAATGCGACCACGCCACCTGAAGTAGGCGCTATGGAAAGCCCCTCTCCTTGATTTTTGTTCTTAAAGAGCAAATAGGTGCCAATGGATGCCGTCGCGGCGCCAACCCCGTACAAGGATAGCGCAACCGCCCGTCGTCGCTTGAATGTTGACGCGAGCCGGTCGTAGTTTGCGGCAGTACCATTTTGCATCTGGGATCTGGTCTTGCCGGCGAGTCTATGGAAAACGGCTCCGGCAATCAAGGCAGAGCCGCCGCCAGCAATGAGTGCGATAGGAAGCTTATTACCCTTGTTCGGACCTTTCGGTTTTTCCAACGTGGCTGGTGCTTCCCTTATTGGTATCGCGACCGTTGGTGCGACTACTTTTTGCGGTCGTTGAATGTTGATAGTTGCGCTTGTCTTCGCTGTCGATACTTTTAGTTCGTGTCGTACGCCGTATTGGTCTTTAACGGTGTGGGTTCCCAAAGGTCCCCATAGGGTCGCGGGCAATACCACAATCTCATGTTCGGTGAACCAGGAGGGTGACACGGAACCTGAGATGGTACTCGATAAACTTATTTCGGAAAATCCAGCATCCGTTAGCTGCTTGGTTACTTTTTGTGCTTCTTTTTTGGCCCAGTTAGGAAGCTTATCGTCGCTAGCGCATAGTTCGAAATAGTAGTGGGACAAAGGAAGATTTTTGAGAGAGGAGTAAATCCATCCAATCTTGCACTGGAGAATTGGAGAGTCATCACGAAGCGAAGCTTGCCGAAATAATTGCAACGCTTCTTCGAAGTCTCCTTGTTGCGCAGCAGCCTCGGCCTGCGCTGAGATGCTTTCATCTGCAGAGCTAAGGTTCGCAGCGAACAGCAAGGCACATGCGAATATGAGTTCCCCCCTCATGAGCTTTTATTTTATGACGTATCGTCACCTGCCGCTAGGCGGGAATTGTCTGCGGTTTACCTACATGTCATTTGATTCCATACTTGGAGAGCTTTTTGTGGAACCCTTCTCTTGTAATTCCGAGCGATTGCGCGGCTTTTGTTTTGTTTCCGTTGCTCTGGACGAGTGCCTCGCGAAGAAGTTCTTTTTCGAACTCCACCATCGTTTCCTTGAGTGTGCGCCCGTCCCGTGACACTCGGGGTTTTACGGACAGGATTTTGGGTGACAAATCCGCGACATCGACCCAAGACTCCACCGCTTGAATGATAAGTCGTTGCACTTCATTCTCAAGTTCACGGACGTTTCCTGGCCAAGTATAGGCTTTCAAAGCTGCCATGGCCTCCATCGTGATTCCTTGCAAGGTACGATGATATTCACGACTGTATTTCTGCAAGAAAAAATTTGCTAGTGCGACTATATCATCGCCTCGTTGACGCAACGCTGGGAGTTCGATGGGGAAGACCATCAAGCGGTAGAATAGGTCTTGGCGAAAGTTTCCTGCTTCGACTTCTTTGGTTAGATCCCGGTGGGTAGCACAGACAATACGAACGTCAACTTGGTGCTCGTTCATGGCACCAACAGGACGGAGTTGGCCTTCTTGCAGAACTCGCAATACTTTAGCTTGAAGTGACGGCGGCATTTCTCCTATTTCATCGAGGAAGAGTGTTCCACCATCGGCTAAGTCAAAAAGTCCTTTTTTGGCAGTGGCGGCTCCCGTAAATGCACCTTTGACATGCCCAAAAAGTTCTGACTCAAGCAACGGCTCAGGGAGGGCCGCACAATTTTGCGCGACAAACATTTTTTGCGAGCGCTTTGACTCATTGTGAATTGCCCGCGCGACCAACTCTTTGCCTGTGCCAGTTTCTCCTTGAATGCAAACTGTTGCTCGGGTATTCACAACTTTTTCGAGCTGTGAAATGACAGCTTTCATTGGCGGCGAATCCGCGATTATGTCATTGAACCCAAGAGAAGAATCTTTACTCTTGAGATAAAGATTTTCTTCTTGCAGGCTGGCTTCCGCTATTTTCAGACGCTGCAACAAAATTACTTTTTCGACCACCAGGCTGGCATGAGATGCAACCAACGTCGCAAGGCGTAGGTCTCTTTCTGAGAACATTCCACTTCCACCTCTGTTGTCGATTTGAACAATTCCTAGAATTTCATCATCATCCCAAAGCGGCGTCGCGATTATTGATGTGATATTGCTTGCAACAACACTCGCAGAGGCGTTGAAGTCCTCAAGAGCGTTAGCGAACAGTAGTGCGACCCGATCTTTGAGCACCCTTTTAAGCACTGTCTTAGAAGGAAGCATTGCTTCAGCACCATTCGTGTTACGGCTGATTGCATCGACCACCACGAACCTGTCTTCGTCGCGCTCCTTTCTCAGAAATATTGCGACGTTGTTGGAAAGCGGAAATAAATCGAGGCATGCTTTTGATAGACAAGAAAGAGCTTCATCAACCTCACTTGTTTTAGACAGGGCGCGTAGAGAAGCCAAAAGCGAATCTGCTTGCTTTTGATCTAGCGGCGGCGTTACCAGCTCGGCGACTGCCACCGTAGCTATTTCTTCTATGTTTGTAGGTGGAGGAATAAGTACCTCGATTACCACTGGTGTCTCTTGTGGCCCCAATAAAAGACGGTCTCCTAGCTCTAGTGGAACTTCCCAGTTTCGTGTTTCGTCGATAGGACTTCGAACGTCATTTCTTAGTAACTGCGTACCGTTGGTAGAATTAAGATCCTTGAACACAACAGTATTGTTTTCGATAAATATTTTGGCGTGCTCAGTGGAAAGGTGTTGGTTATCAAATTTTAAATCGCAATTGGGTCCTCTGCCTATCACTACGCTGGCTAAGTTGAAATGACGTTCATCTCGTGTCCCGTCTTCTTTCCATATGCATATCTCAATCACAAATTACCTGGCTTTGACACTGACTGTACGATATAGGCGTATTCAGTTCAATCCATCAACCTTTGTGGGAGATATGCGCGTGACAAAAGACATACAATTCTTCGGCTGCACAGAGAAGCAACAAGACTATCTGCTGCAAGAGTTAGAGCCGTTGGATGGAAAACGTTTTATCGTTTTGGTAGGAGATCCTGCGCCTCTCTATGCTGCATTGCAAACAGGTAGCGTCGACGGCTGGATCTGGTCTGATGTTTGGCGGCCGCAATCAATCGCTACGGCATTGCGGCGAGTCATCGTGATGTCCAGGGTATCTCCTGGCGTGATAAGAGGACAAGCGTGTGGTGGAACGACTGTAAGATTACTGCCAGCTTTCTTACAAGCGAAGTTTAGTGGGATCTTGACGATTACCCGCAACGGCAAACGTGTGTCGATGCGTCTTTCGGAAGGACAGGTTGTTTGTCTGCCTTCTAGGTGGCAATCGGTCGTTTCTTCCATTTCACGCAGCAGCCTATGGACCAACGCGAACTTTGAGTTGGTGCCGTCTGTGGGAGATACTCCTGTGGGCATGAAAGTTTTTGATGCGACACGTATTCTCGATACGGCGTTGGAACGAAGCCGTCATTTCGATCAAATTGCCCAGCAGATAGACACTTCCAAAAAGATGGTAGCAGCTAGTTCCGAAGGGGTTTCTGCTGACTTGAAAGACGTGCTGGCAAGGTTTGAACGCGCCACATCAGTCCTCGATGTATTGGATGAAGTTCCTGATCACCAAGCTATGATCACAATGCAGAGGATAGGGCGGCTCGTCAGTCTCGGACGTCTTTCTGCAGCTTAGTTTTTGTTAACCCATTTCAATTGGATCGCACCACGGGGACTGTGGATGGTAAGCGCAATGTTATCTTTGCTCATTAGTTGAGGTATCGCTGGAAACCTAACAATGTAGGGGCGTGAAAATGCTTTGAGTCCTGGTATGTCGGAACGTATTACGCTGCGTGGACGTCTGTCGAGTGTGACAGATATTGGTTCATGTTCGATGCCATCCGCCGTCGACAGAAGCATTTTCCAAGGAGCTCTGTCTCCACTTTGCAGTTTGTTTTCGCGACGGTGGTAGGTAGTAAAGTAAAGGTGAACTTCAACGTACTCTTTTGAGTTCTTTTGAACTTCAGAAAGAAATGCTTTGGCCCTGACGTCGCTATACAGTTGGACTTTGGTCAGACGATTGGTGTAGGCCGCCCACCACTCCGGTGTTTTTAGAACTGCCACCGCATCTGCTACTGTTTCAGGGTATCCCGTTAGCGTGTCACTTCGTTGCCATGACTCATGTACAGACGAGAAGGTGCGTGTGGTGTTCCATTTTTCAGAAAATTGGACCGTGTTGTCTGTACCTGCACATCCAAAAACGAGCGCAACTATGAGTAAAGCTTTCATGATAGATCCTCTCTGCGGAGCAGAGCATAATATGGAGCGAGGCTCTTGACCAGAGTCGCTCCTCCTTCCTGGCGGTCAAACAATGAGACGATCGCGACGACGGAATGGCCCGCCTTCGTAACCGCATCGTATGCTTTCTTAGTCGAGCCCCCGGTGGTCACAACATCTTCAACCAACACCACCGAGTTACTTTTCGTCATTCCATACGAACATTCCAGCTGACGGCCTGTACCATGCTGCTTGGCTTCTTTTCTTACGTAAAAAGACTGAAGCGGGTTACCTCCAATGTAGCTTGCGACGGTAGTTGCGGTGACAATGGGATCGGCTCCCATGGTCATTCCACCTACCGCAGTGGCTTTGGATGCTACACTTTGAATCGCGCTAAAAAATAGCTGTCCAATGAGGAAGCCCCCTTTGGGGGATAGACTCACTTTTCTACAGTCAATGTAGAAGTCGGACTGCTTGCCACTCGCAAGAGTCACGCTTCTTTTCTCGAACGCATGGTGGTTCACTAGGAGCCTAAGTTGCTCGAGACTGTCGAGCATATTGGATGGTAAAAAGTCGCTTGCTGGGCCTAATAAGGTCACGTCTGAGACTACTCTTTGTTCGCATCAGTGACAAGACGGTTTGACTCTTCGCCACTAATGGCTAGGATTGCGTCGTGACAGCACTAACGCTAGATACCATGCATCGCTATTTCGCCGACGGCGCCCGGCCTGAGGCCGAATTTGCGATAGGGCTAGAAAGCGAGCTTCATGGCCTCGATAAGCTTGCTGCTCCCGACTACGAATCCATTGCAGAGTCTATCGGTATTTTTACCGAGCTTGGTTGGGCGCCTGTCTACGAAAAAGACAATATCATTGGCGCAAAGCGTGCTGGCGAAAGCATTGCACTTGAGCCTGGAGGTCAGTTCGAATTCGCGTCTGCACCACTAACATTACTTTCTGAGGTCGAGACCGCGTATACCGAGTTTCTTCAAAACCTCTCCAAGGGAGATACCGCATGGCTGTCTGCAGGGATGCGACCGTTCGGAATGCGCAGCGACATTCCGTGGATGCCCAAAGGACGCTATAAAATAATGCGTAACTACATGCCCAAGGTTGGGACACGTGGGTTAGAAATGATGCAAAGAACCGGCACGGTTCAGGTGAACTTGGACTACGGTTCTGAATTCGATGCTAGCAGAAAGATGGAGCTAGGCCTTCGCATGGGATCTACGCTTACCGGTATTTTTGCTAGTTCGCCAATTGTGGACGGAGAGGTCACCAGTTACCAATCTTACCGGGCTCACATTTGGCTCGATACCGATAACCAGAGATGTGGACTCATACCCCATGTCGTAGCAGACGGGGCGCTCTTTAAAAACTATACGCAGTGGGCCTTGGACGTTCCTATGTACTTTATCTACAGGGACGGATACGTGGATGCTACAGAGACCACATTTCGAAAGTTTTGGAAAGATGGATTTAAAGGGTATGTTGCGTCAGAAGAAGATTGGGAGACGCATTTGGCAACACTGTTTCCAGAAGCAAGATTAAAACGCTTCATAGAGATTAGGAGCTGTGATGCCGGCAGCAAGCAGATGAACCTAGCATTTGCGGCATTAACATCCGGTTTGTTTTATTCTGATGATGCGCTGACTGCTTCGCTTGACTTGTTGAAGAGGTATTCCTTCGAAGAAGTTGCCAGGTGGCGCAACCAGGTGCCGACTCTCGGCCTTAACGTTGCGACCTCCGATGGAGCCACACTGTGGGACATTGCTAAAAAACTGTTAGGTTTTGCGGGAGCAGCACTAGACAATGACGGCAAGAGAATGTTGAACGTCGCAAGGGAGGTTGTGGAGTCCAAGCGATCTTACGCAGATAGAATCGTGGACGTCTGGAAGCACAGTTCCAGTAACGAAGTTAGAAAAAACAAGTTGGCCGATCTGAACTTAATCGTCGCCTAACCTGGTTCGATTTCTATGTCACTTTCGTCGAGAATTATTGCGTCCATAGACTCTTCTGCACTTTCAAAGTGGTCTCCGGAGAAGTCGTCTAAGTTGATTTGAATCTCAGAAGAAGAAGCAGAAGACTCGACAATTTGAATGTCAGAGGACGACGCAGACGGATCCAGGATTTGAATGCTAGAGGAAGACGCAGACAGTTCGATCTCTTCGGCAGCAATCTCCTCTAGGTCGTCATCGTAATCGGTGATTGTCGCTGGAATATCAGAAGTGGCCGGAACTTCCTCTGCTGTCCAGTGACCTGTTTGCGCGGCTAGGGCTTCGTCTTGTTCAATGAAGGCATCGCTGTGTGGCGGTTGCGCATCTTGTTTCCAGTGACCTGTTTGTGCTGAAAACGCAGCCGCATCTTCCTCGGCAATCATCTGACGTTCTTCTTGTGGTGCCGGAAACGCTTCAGTACTCGTCACGGCAATGTCGGGAGCGAACGCGGACTCCTGCTCGAACGCAGGCTGTCGTTGAACCTCTGGCGAAAAATCTGTTTGCAGCGGTACCGAGTTCACCGAGTGCTCTTGCCGACCTATATCTACGACTATGGCTGCTTCTGCTCCTTCTGCCATTGCATTGGCGAGAGCCTCGCCTTGCGAGAGTGGGTCGGCGACAGTGTCTACAATCCCCTCAAAACTCTCGGAAACTGCCGATTCGATTTCGTCTTCAGTGGTACCTCTTACTAGGTTCGAAAAACCACTATCGACTAATTCACTGTCAGACGCCGTTTCAAGTTCTTCCAGAGTCGGAAGTCGCCCCTGCAGCGGAGATTCAGCAATTGCTGAGAAATCAAAATCTTCCCCTGATTCTTCTGCCGGCTGATCTACCGCAGGAGGAGGACTCATTTGGTTCATTATTCCCAATGACTCATCAATCGATGCATGCATTTCGAGAGACTCGGGCTTTGTTAGTTCGTTCGAAAGCGCAAAAGCGTCATCGCCATCTAGTGCATCTGGAATACTTACCACTGGCGCTTCCAGTGCCTCAGGAACGTCGACAACAGGTGCTTCTACGGTAATGCGTTCGTGCTGGTTTGGTTCCGTGGGAACGGAAATAGCGCGTTTTGCCCCAGGACTTTGGGCAGATGCCACGTCAACGTTGTCGTCAACATCAAATACCTGATGAGGGGACGAAGCTTCCTCCCACATCACCGACTCGGTTCTAGAAATTCTGGGCGGGACCCCATCTTCTTCTGCTGCGAATTGGGCTAAGTCGGGGTCACTTGCTATCAGATCCGCGAGCGCCTGATCGGACCCTTCTCCAAGCGTAATTTGCCGAGCACGCCGAACGGCCGACTTGACTTCGGAATTGGTAGAGTTACCGAAAAGTTCATTGATGAGGTCACGACTTGACTGCGGCAAGTTAGAAAATGTCACCTTCATACCAACTCCAGCAGGGAGTTCCGACGTTTGGGCGACAATCCCAGTTCCTTCGAAGATGGTAGACGCATCGTCAAGTACGAGTCTAAACCCAATGGTCATTCCCACCCCAGGAGGATTTTTACTCGGGAGCATTATCGACGATTTCGAAAGCCTAGACTCGTAGCGCAAAAGAAACTCTTGTTTGCTTCCGCACTTTGTTCGTATTTTTAAACGCCTCACCCAATCCCCCTAGCAAATTATGGATGGCTTGGCGTCTGTAGTCAAAGGAAGCAGCGCAATTAGTTGGCAGCTGTCGCGATATAGTTTCTGGCGGCGTCGAGGGCTTGAGGGATGCCAGAAACGTTCTTTCCGCCCCCTTGCGCCATGTCGGGCTTTCCACCACCTCGGCCATCGATGTGAGGAGCCATTGCTTTTAAAAGCTCTCCCGCGTGCAACTTCCCGTGTAAGTCTTTTGTAACCATCGTTAGTACCCGAACGGAACTGTCATCGGAGCCGATCACAATGACGACACCAGAAGCAATTTTGTCACGCAGTGCATCGCCGGTCTTTCTAAGTACCGCAGAGTCTACGATATTACTTTTGGTCGCTACCCAACGGACGCCTGCAGTGGTTTCGATACTGTCTGATGCTTGACCTCCTGCGGCCAATTTTGCTCCAAGAGTGGTTACTTGTTTTTCCAGAGACTTAAGTTCCGTTCTCATTTTTGCAATACGATTTGGTACTTCGGCAGGCGTAACCTTCAGGTGGCTGGCGCATTCGGCAAGGGCTCTCTCTAGTTTGCGTGTTTCATTGATCGCCTTCATTGCCGTCACTGCTTCAATTCTTCGGACGCCCTGAGCGATACCTTGTTCCCCCACCAGCTTAAACAGCCCGATGTCTCCGGTTCGATTAACATGAGTTCCTCCACAAAACTCTAGAGACTCATCGCCGACACGTACGACTCGGACCGTCTCTCCGTATTTTTCTCCGAACATTGCGACGGCTCCACGTTTTTGCGCTTCTTCTATTGGCAATACCTCCGTACTTGAGGCGGCGTTATTGATTACTTGCTGATTGACCCAAGTCTCGATGGCTTCTTTTTCCTCTGAGCTGATGGGATGAAAGTGAGAGAAATCAAAACGGAGCTTCTCCTCGTTGACCAGCGAACCTTTTTGCGTCACGTGGTCTCCCAATACGTTCTTTAGGGCGAGATGAAGGAGGTGAGTCGCCGAGTGATTCGCTCTGATGGCGTTTCGCCGAGCGCCGTCAACTTGCAGCGAGTAGTTTTGCCCGACAGACAAAGTGCCTTCGGCGATGGTAGCAAAATGAAAGTGAACGTTGGTTCCAAACTTTTTGGTATCGGTGACGGTTAGTGAGGCTGCGCCTTTAGCGATCCCTGAGTCTCCTACTTGACCGCCAGATTCAGCGTAGAATGGGGTCGAGTCCGTGACAAACGCGACTTTGTCACCCGTAGACGCTGACTCTACTTGTTTTCCTTGGAGGAGAATTGCAAGAATTTCACTTTCACTTGTAAGGCTGTCTCTTAAGAAAGTCGTCGCTTGCATGGTGCTGCCGATATTTTTGTACACATCGTCAACCACATCTCCGGATTGTCCTGAAAACTTAGAGCGAGCTCGTGCTTCAGCGAGCGCGTCTTCAAAACCTTTATGGTCTATCGCGTATCCGTTTTCGTTTGCAATGATCTCAGTCAGGTCCTGCGGGAATCCGTAAGTGTCGTAGAGTTGAAACACTCGGTCTCCGGAAATCGTTTTGTCGTTTTTCTTCTTCATTTCGACGAAGGTTTCGTCTAACAGATTCAGGCCGCGATCCAGCGTACTTCTAAATCGTTTCTCTTCTTCTAAGGCTACTTCATTAACGACGGCTTTTCTTGTCACGAGCTCTGGATAAGCATCTTTCATGTGTTCGATCACCGTGGCACACACTTTGTGCATGAACGGTTCTTCGATCCCTAGCAGCTTGCCATGA
The DNA here is from genome assembly GCA_020630875.1 of Deltaproteobacteria bacterium. Taxonomy (GTDB): domain Bacteria; phylum Myxococcota_A; class Polyangia; order Haliangiales; family Haliangiaceae; genus JAHDIH01. The sequence continues at coordinate 183,696 of JAHDIH010000006.1, forward strand.
CGCACAGCTCTCCGAAAAATTCGTCGTAGCACATATTCTCGTCCAGTTTTGTCAGGGAATACACCATCACAGATAAGAAACGTCGCGGTTCTTGCATGGTCGGCGATCACCCGAAGAGACGTATCTGTCTTTTGTGCGTCTCCTACGCTGACTCCAGAAATTTCAGAAGCCATCGCAATAATCGGTGTGAAAACGTCGGTGTCGTAGTTGTTGGTTTTGTTTTGAAGTACAGAGGCAAGACGTTCCAGTCCTGCTCCGGTATCAATGGAAGGAGCTGGAAGCTTGCTCAATGGACCGTTTTTCTCGTTACGTTGATATTGCATGAATACCAGGTTCCAGATCTCAAGCCATGGCTCCCACTCATTGTCAGGAGAGTCGGTAGTAGGAATGGACGCTCCTTGTGCGTTGTAGTGTATCTCTGAGCAGGGACCCATTGGACCCACGTCCCCCATCATCCAAAAGTTTTCTTTGGTTCCTAGGCCAATAATTCTGTCATCGCCAAAACCGGTCACTCGTTTCCAAATGTCGCGAGCTTCGGTGTCTGGACCTATGCCCATCGACTCGTCGCCCTTAAAGTAGGTAATGATTAGCGTGCTAGGATCAATGCCGTACTCTTCGGTCAAAAGCTCCCACGCCCATGTTATCGCGTCTTCCTTGAAGTAGTCTCCGAATGAAAAATTTCCCAGCATCTCAAAGAAGGTGTGATGCCGTGGTGTTCGTCCGACCTCATCAAGGTCGTTATGTTTTCCTCCGGCACGAACGCACTTTTGAGAAGAGGTGGCACGGCTGTAGCTCCGAGATTCCGTACCGGTAAATACGTCTTTGAATTGCACCATGCCGGCATTGGAAAACAGCAACGTTGCATCACCCGATGGAACCAAAGACGAGGAACTCACGCGGGTATGTCCCTTGCCTTCAAAAAAGTTGATAAATTTGGCGCGGATTTCACTTGCCTTCATGGTGGCCAGACATTAGTCCAATGGTCGTCGCCGGGCAATAGTCGTTGTTGTGAGTTTCATTCTAGGTTGCCTGGGGTGCTGTCTTTTGGTACCAGCGTTCATGGCAATCACTGTTGGTAAGAAAGCTCCTGCATTCAATCTCCCTTCTTCTCTTGGAGACAAGGTTCGTCTGAGTAGTTTGCTAGGCCAAATCGTTGTTGTATATTTTTATCCCAAAAACAACACCCCCGGATGCACCACCCAAGCCATTGAGTTTCAGTCGCTACTCAGGAAGTTTAAGAATCGCGATGTGGTGATACTTGGCGTCAGCAAAGACACCATTGAAAGTCATTGTGGCTTTTCTGAGAAACATGGACTGAAGTTCGCCTTGCTCTCGGATGAGTCCACCAAAATGATGGTTAAGTACGAGGCGTGGGGAGAAAAGAACATGTACGGGCGGAAGTCGATGGGGATTATTCGCAGTACTGTGGTTATCGGCACAGACGGGAAGGTCAAAAATCATTGGAAGCGCGTGAGAGCGAAAGGGCATGCGGCCAAAGTGCTTGAGTTTGTGGATGAACTGCAAGCTCAAGACGAGTAACTAGCATCCGCATCCTTCGTACTCATTCCAAGAGAAGTTACTGCTTTCAAACTCATGGGTCTGTCCGTTGGTTAAATCAAATATTACCGTTCCATCAGCGACAGAAGTAACGCGGAAGTTTACCCCTTTGGTTAGCTGACTCGATAGCAACGCCGTTTGATTGTATCCGGTGGTTTCTAAAGGGGAGCCGCCTTCCACAAACTTGGCTGTTAGAATATTTCCTTCTTTTGATGTCGTGGCCTTCCATTGGCCGTCATCTAGTTGAACAATCAAATCTTCACCGGAGAACTCGATTCCGAGTAGTTGTTGCTCGAATCGCAGTCTGTTGCGAATGCTTTGCAGCATTGCTCGTCCCGCATCGGGGCCAGAGAACGAATGTACCTCGGTTTCGGACTGGTAGAAGTCATCGGAAACGGCATGTTCATCGGTTACGAGTTCTACGGTTCCGCATTGATGCTCTATCTCTGCCTCTTCATTGGAAGCAATCAATCGTAACATCGCACCGATCTTCGGAAACTCTTTTGCTTCGTCAGTTTTTGGAGCAGATGGGATGGTACGCGCGACAACAAACTTATTGCCTTGCAGTTTGAAGTGATATTCCCAGGATGGGGCATCGTTTGGGGCTGAAGACACGGAGAAAGAGAACAGGTCGTCGGCATCCACGTCCTGGTGGACCGCGTAAATCGCATCCTGCTCCAGCAGTAGCTTGGCGGCGTAAGAAGCGTCAAAATTGGCAGGGGTAGGGGAGAACATCAAAACAAGTGGGATGACAGGTAGCATGTACGGTAATTTTGCAAGTTCAGATCCACTGCTAACTCGTTGTAATCAGGCGAAGGTGTGTAAAAGGAAACACATGGCGGTGGTTGCTGCGACACGAAACGTGAAGAACATCTGACGCGACGCGTTGTGTGTTGGTCAAAACATGCGCCTGGCCCATTTAGTACTAGGAATCAACTGAACACCTGATACAGTCCGCCTAAATGTTGGACGATAGCTCATTTGAAGTTCTCTTTAGTGCTGATGAAATTAGGAGCAGAATTGGTATTTTAGGAGAACAAATAACCAAGGACTACGACTCGGTAGGAGAAGACACAGTGATGATCGCCGTCCTCAAAGGTTCCATCCTTTTTTACGCGGACCTGGTCAGGCAAGTACAATTACCGATAACAATGGACTTCATCGGCATTTCTAGTTACGGCGACAAGCAGGAGAGTTCCGGCGTGGTGAGGTTGACCCAAGATCTTTCCACTCCGATCAAAGATAAGCATGTAATCGTCGTGGAAGACATTATCGATACAGGGCTTACCGCGCACTACCTGCTAGAAAACCTACAAACGCGAAGTCCCGCGTCATTGAAGCTATGCTCTCTTCTCCATAAGCCTGATGGTAGTAAGAAAGCCGTCGATATTGATTACTTGGGATTTACGATTCCCGACAAGTTTGTGGTTGGTTACGGGCTTGATATTTCTCAGCGGTATCGAAATCTCGATTACATCGGGTGGAAAAAATGAGTATTACTCCCAAGCAGCTAAATCGGCTTCCGGAAGCTCTTTTTGAAATTGGGAAGGCTATGGGATCTGGTGGTGATCCACAAAATACGTTCACCCGAATCTCGCAGCTTGTATGTGAATTAACAGGCGCGGAAACGTGCTCAATCATGCTTCTAAATACAGAGGGAACAAGACTTTCAGCCAACGCTGGTTTTGGTTTGGGCCGCGCTTCTTTCATGCAGGAGTTTGACATTGGCGAAGGGGTCGCAGGCTGGGTTGTGAAGAACGGTACTGCGGCGCACATTGCCGACGTAACTTTGGACGAACGCTTTGTCGTTCGAAGCGGCTGTCCCGCGGTGAGCTCGATGCTTTGCGTTCCACTTGCAACTCGAACCGAGGTAATTGGTACGCTGACAGCGACAAGTACGAAAACAGCAGCGTTTGATCCCAGCGAAGTTGATATTCTCAACTTTATCGCCATGACAATTGCCTTAGACGTACAAAACGTCCGATTGCATCGACTGGCAGTCACCGATTCACTAACCGGCGTTTATAATCGTGAATTCATGCAAAAGCGACTTCCGCAAGCTCTTGAACGAGCAGCTGCGCAACAGAGTCCCATCGCACTTGCGCTGGTAGATGTAGATCATTTCAAAGCCATCAACGATGAGTTCGGTCATCCCGTGGGAGATATTGTTTTGAAAGAAGTTGCCGATCGCCTGAAAGAAGTCACCCGAAACAACGATTGGGTAATTCGATACGGTGGAGAAGAGTTTTTAGTGGTGCTGCCCCGTGCGGACGCTGGACGAGGTTGGGAAGTAGGAGAACGAATCCGCGGTAGTCTGCAAGCTCGTAGCGTGGAAGCCGATGGGGCCAAAGAAGTAAGAGTTTCTATTGGCGTGGCTCAATATGTGGAGGGGGAAACCATGGAACAGACCATTAAAAGAGCTGACGAGGCGCTTTATAAAGCCAAAAGCCGCGGTCGCAATAGAGTAGAAGTAGCGTCTGCTGTTTAGACTGACTTAGATGCTATTTTTACTTTTCGATGAGTTTGAGCATAGCGTCGCAGGAAGTCGTAATGTTTTTGTCTGAACTCTTCGTAGGTTCTTCGTTCGGCATGTTTAGCAGCTAAAGCCGCAGCAAGCTCTGGTAATTTATCTACCAACTGTTTCCCTTGGCTAAAGGGACTGATCACAGGAGTGCTTCCTCTTTTGTCTATGAGGCATACATCTCCATGACCGGGTCTGGAAAAAGTGACGATCACGGCATCCGTGGCTTGCTTTTGAATTGTTTCGATAAGCATGTTCGTAGGAAGGTCGAAAAGGTGGTCCGCGAGAAGAATTAAATCGAAGCTCCCACTGGAGCCTTTATCCAGTACTTCCCCTCCTGAACTTACGACGGTGATGTCCAGCTCCTTCGGTGCGTTTGCTACTACAGCGGCTGAAAAATCAGGTTCTGGACTGGCGAACAACATGCTGTAAACTTCTGATATGGAGTTCGCTCCACTATTACGGTTTACGCGCAAGGCTTCTTTTTCTGCCGCAAGAAGAAGCTTTAAAAATTGGTCCATCAGGCCATCGACTTCGTTCCAAAGACCATCGATTTCTCGCTTGTGTACCGATTGATTTGCGCCTTGCAAAAGAATTTCTCTAAGGTACTGAACCGAGTCAGGTACCTTGACGACGACGTCGATGGCTCCATGGCGAATGGCTTCTAGAGAATCTCCAAATGACTTACGGCTAGACAGTGCCACGATAGATGTCAGTGGTGACAATTTTCTTATGGCTTCAATGGTTTGAATGCCGTGATTGAGCTCCGGTGTGTCGAGATCGATAAGGCAGGCAGTAAAGTATTTGTCCTTGACCATTGCGACTGCCTCTTTGGGATCTTTGGTACAGACTACATGAAGCCCATCTCGTTCTACCAAGGACTTGATGCCTTGATGTACCAACTCATCGCCGTCTACCACTAGGATTTCCGATCCTAGTAGAGGCTTAATGAAAGAGTTCTCTGAGAACGACACGATAATAGTCTACCCTGCCTTGCCGCGGCTCTGGAGTCCCGGTGGCGGGTAATTCAAGAATTTTGTAGCAGCCCCCCCCACATGTACGAGTGAAAAGAGCAATTGGCCGTGTTAGACTTATCCTGGGGGTAGAAATGTCAGATGTTCTAGATCGAGTTTTGGCAGTGGCCAGGCAATTGGGCGCTTCAGACGTTCATATGAAAGCGGGGCTTCCGCCCATCTTTCGGATTAAAGGTGAGTTGAGAACGGTGCGAGATGTACCGCCGTTGACCAGGGAAGCAATCGCGACATTTGCGGTATCTATGATGAACGAGCGGCAGAAGAAAGAATTCGAAAGTTCTTTCGATGTTGACCTTGCTTACGGAACTCCCGATGGGGTGCGTTACCGTGTTAACCTTTTTCAACAGCGCGGCGCTGTGGGAATGGTGATGCGACTTATTCCCCCCGAAGTTCCAGACTTTAAAACCCTAAATTTGCACGACACGATTCTTCAGTTGGCTGAAAGCAAACGTGGAATGGTCTTGGTCACTGGAATCACCGGCTCGGGAAAATCCACGACCATTGCGGCAATGATTGACTATATCAATCAGAGAAAAGCTTATCATATCGTTACGATCGAAGATCCTGTGGAATATACTTTCAGAGACAAACGCTCGGTGATCAATCAGCGAGAAGTAGGATTCGATACCAAGTCGTTTTCTAGAGCGTTACGGGCGGGCCTTCGGCAAGATCCGGATGTGATTCTTGTTGGTGAGATGCGTGATATGGAAACGATTTCTACGGCAATGACAGCGGCTGAAACTGGTCACTTACTGTTTTCTACTCTGCACACCACTGACGCGGCAGAGACGATCACACGTATTATCTCCATGTTTCCTCCTCACGAACAGCCTCATATTCGAAGGTCACTAGCCGCTGTTCTAAGAGGGGTAATTTCTCAACGCTTACTCCCTCGTGCCGATGGCAAAGGAATGGTTCCTGCTCTGGAAATTCTCGTCAACACCGAACGGGTGAAAGAGATGATAGAAGATCCAAACAGGACTAAGGCGATTCGTGACGCAATCGCCGAAGGCGAACATCCGTACGGGATGATTACGTTTGATCAGTCTCTAGCTGGTCTTGTACGCCAGAGACTTGTTACCTACGAGGAAGCCATCAAACATTCGACTAGCCCCTCGGACTTCGCGTTGATGTTCCGAGGTGTGTCCGGTGGTGGTTCTGGTAAAGATAAGAATGCAGCTGCGGCTGGTGGACAGATTCTGGAGTTAGAATAGTGCGAAGTTTATCGGTATTAATCATATTTCTTGTATCGTTTTCCGCTTCTGCAGAAAAGAAACGGATAGCGTTTTTAAGCTTTAGTGGCGACAAGGGAGCGTCGTTCCGAAAGCAGGTGTACAAAAAGGTGAAGCGCCGATACAAAATGGTGTCACGTGGCTCGTACTTCAAAAAAGCCAAACAAATGGACGCGTCCAGGCTTACCAAAGACAACATTGCCAAAGTGGCACCTGAGGTCGGTGCCGATGGCATAATTGTCGGAAGAGTCCGACGCAAAGACGGACAATACAGCATTACTATTGTCCTGCGTTCTGGAACAACAGGTGAGATTGTAAAAAAGGTTTCGGTGAGATCGCGATCGTTGATTCTGAAAGACAAGACGCTCAGAACCATCGATGGACGACTTTTCTCCGCGGCTCGAAAGTTAGAGAAAGCCGAAGTACCAGAAGAGGAGCCTGAGGAAGAGGAGCCAGAAGAAGAGGAGCCAGAAGAAGTAGAGCAAGCTACCGATGACGACGACCCCGATGCTGAAGAAGAGCCTCGGCGCAAAAAGCGAAAGAAAAAACGACGTAAGAAAAAGAGACTTCTTGACGACGAAGGTCAATTTGCGGCCATAGCTCTCTTGGGAGGAAAGTTTGGCACACGAAGTGTTAACTACAATCAAAGAGTAGGTACCGCCAATCCTGTAGCTGATTATCCTAGCGGATTGATTTCTTCGCTCGCACTTGAACTGGATCTCTATCCCTTAGCTTTCGCTGACCGTCACTCTCCCGCATCTGGCATCGGCATTAGCGTAGGTTTTGACAAGGCACTGGGGATTGGAACATCGATTGGCTACAATGACAACGGCACGCAGGCCGTGGCTAACGTCGGCACAAGCTATCAATCGCTAACGCTGGGGCTTCTCTATCGGATTAGGATCAACGAGAAGATTTTCGTTAGACTTTCGGCTCAATACAGAAAAGACGATTTGGCGTTTGATTTAGCCTCGCTTCCCGCAGGGGTAAGCGTCGATCTTCCGTCGATAGCATATTCAGCGATTTTACCTGGCGTTCGCTTTGGAACGAACATCACACCAGATTTCACGTTAGCTGCCGAAGTTAGCGCGTTCTTGCCGTTGTCTGCAGGAGACTACCAGTTAACAACGGAGTTCGGAGGAGCTTCCAGTGTGTTCGGTGTAGAAGGTGGTGCGTTCTTTGAGTATCGTATATCTCAAAAAATCCCATTGCGATTCGGTGGGGGAGCCTCAATGATAGGTTACACATTCGACGGAACCGGGGATAAAACGAAAAATAGAAACGGTGATGGAACGGTTGACGTGGGCGGAGCACGAGACTTGACCATATTCGGTGGAGTTTCTATTGGGTATCGCTACTGACAGCAAAATTATTGGCTAGCAAAAACTGTGAATTGTCTCGGCAATTGGCTATCGTACACGCTTGGAAAGGCGCTATATAAAATATGTCGAATAGAAAACGGCGGTCTACTCTCGTTGCTGCAGAGCTTGATGACCGTATTGCAAACATTGTTGGTGAAGTTAGGAGTGACGCAGAAGTCCCTCAACCCAAACAGATTTACTGTAACCGCAATTTGAAAATGGCGGACATTGAGTACGTTGGTTTTGATATGGATTACACGTTGGCTCAATATCACCAAACGAGCCTGGAGAACTTATCGATCAAGCTTACCTTAGAAAAGCTGGTTTCAAATTTGGGTTATCCTAAAGATATTTTAGAGCTTGAGTACGAACCGCAACGTGCGATTCGGGGGGTTGTGATTGATAAGAAGCTCGGAAACGTTTGCAAGATGGACCGCCATGGTCATGTCGGAAGGGTTTTTCACGGCTTTCGTCGACTTACTAAGTCCGAGCGTCACGCGCAATATCGAAAAGCTAAGATTAATCTTTCTCACGAACGGTACGCGTGGATAGACACCCTTTTTGGTCTACCCGAAGCGGTAATGTACAGGTCAATTATTGATTTCTTTGAACGAAAAAATAAGCATGTAGATTTTGCGAAACTGTACGATGATATACGTTTCTCCATTGACCAAGCTCATGCCGACCAAAGTTTAAAGTCGGTAATAAAAGCTAATCTGGGAAAGTTTATTCAAGCTGATGGCGAACTTGCTGAAATGCTCCATAAGTTTCGTAGCACGGGAAAGAAAACCTTTGTTTTAACCAATTCATACTTTCTGTATACCGATGCCGTGATGTCCTACCTCCTTGAAGGGCAAAAGAAAAACTATAAGTGTTGGCGAGACTACTTTGATTGGATCATTGTTGGTGGAAAGAAACCGGGGTTCTTTACCGGCGAAAGCCCCTTTCTTGTCGTTGATGAGGAAAGTGGAGAAGGCAAAGAGCCGGAGACGACGGAATTGAAGCAAGGGGTTGTCTACCAAGGAGGTAATATCCGAGACTTTGAGCGTATGACCGGAGCGGTAGGGGAGCGAGTACTTTATATCGGCGATCATATCTACGGGGACATTCTCAAGCTCAAACGATCTCATGTTTGGCGTACCGCAATGGTGATTCAAGAACTTGAAGAGGAATACGAAACCGGTCGGAAAGTGCAGGGAGACCATCACGATTTAGAGATACTTGACAGACGCAGACGCAATCTAGAGTCAGAGCTCGGTTATCAAGAAATGACACTGTTGCGTGTTCGTAAAGTAATGGAAGAAAATAGCCAGAACGTTGAGTATTTGGCGCAGTTGAACGACGTAGCGGAGGAGTGTGAAAAGTCGATAGAACAAATCCGCAGCCGAGTTGCCCTAATGCAGGAAGAAGTCGCCCAGCTTGAGCAAAAGGTTGACCGGTCCTACAATCGAGATTGGGGTTCTATGATCTTTGAGGGCCGAACGACTAGCCGCTTTGGGGAGCAGGTTCGAGACTATGCAGACTTGTATACTTCTAGTTGCTCGAATTTCGTTTGGTATTCTCCCTTGCGTTACTTCCGAGCAGCGAGAAACAAGATGCCCCATGAACCTTAGAGTCTAATTTTTCCTCCGAGTGAAACAACTGCGTTATCTATTGTACCGCGATGTTGCACAAATAGATCGATATCAAGAAATCGCCAGGTTTCTGTATTGTAGGTAACTCCCCAGGTGAAGTCCCAATCCAAAGTGCTCGTGTTCGTTCGAAGATCTATGCTAGGCGACCATGAAAGTCTCCCCACAGTACGAGTGTTAGGAAAGGCTTTAGTCACAAATGATAAGCCCGCACTTGGTTTAAAAGGGTGAAGATTTTTCCCACGCTCATTTAGCAAGTCTGTATGCCAGGTCATCATACCAAAGTAGACAGATAGATTTGCGAATTCCCAGCTTGTAAATGCGCCTAAAGCCGCCGCATCCATCTCTGGTGATATGAACGTCGCGTCTTTCACTTGCCTTAGAATCGATAGGGTAATTCCTGGTTGATTCTTAGAAAATAGTCCTTGACGCAGTCCAGTCTTTAGCGAAGCGAACGTACTAGTTCGGCTTTCTCTCTCGATACCATCGAACAAAGCAAGATGTCGATGTCCTGTATGAAGGCCAACTTCAGCCAGAGCACCCAGTCCCAGTATCCCATCAAATGAGTACCCTAAGTTATGGAGCGCGTCCGCTGATAGCACCAACCGTCGTTTTTTCTTTGTCAGTGGACCAATATCAAGATCCGGGGAACCGTACGAAGGTTGATGTATCAACAACAGAAAGATTAGTGTCGTCTTTTTTCCCACTTGCTAAACCTTCCGGTGATTACTCGTATGCCACCAAATATTTGCGCGTCAAGAAGGTTCACATTAGATGCATTGGGTAAGCGAACTCCCGACTCTATTTGGAACCAATCACTTGCCAAATATCGAACTCCCCAGGCAACCATAGGGCGCAGTTCTATATTTTTTCCACCGATGATGCCAATATAGTCAGGTTGCCAAGATAGGTCGAACATCAAGTACGTGTCATCGTACGGGCGAATGGTAATTCCCAACGCCGGTTTAATTCGCGAACTTAGCTTTTGTTGATTGAGTTCGAATAGTTCTCCTTCGCCTTCTATTCGGCCGTCGAACATCGAAGCGCTGAGGTGGATGCCAGCGACACCATAGTGTTTTGATAGAGCGACACTTAACTCTGCATATCTCATTTTGTTAGAGTCAGGGTTACGCTCAAATGACTTTCTGTAAATTATCGATGCCGCGGGCATCCCGTTAAAAAAGCGGTCTTCGTGAACTCCCATTTTGAAATAAGCTGTAGGCTGCTGAAGAAGTTCTGATTCACAGCTGCCGCATCTTCGGTAAAGTGCAAATGAGTCTATGTCTGCTCCGAACTCCGCGACATCCCCCAGACCTAATCTTAGGTCCCCGCTAATCCCTCCTGCCGTATCAATGTTGGCAGCAAAGCTCATTTCTCCTCCCCGCAACATGGAACCGGTCGCAGCGGCAATGACTCTGGTGGGAGTTCTTACGTACGTATATTCGTGGGTGACGCGAGGTACGCTAACAGGCTTGGCGGATTTATCTTCTGCCTTTGTATCATCAAGGCCGATCGAAAAGGAAATGCCTTCCTTTACACTAGGAATATTGTCTTCTTTAGTACGTTCCTCTTCCACAGCGTCTTTGTCGATGGATTCACCCGCCTGTGAAATGTCGGCGTCAGTACTCTCTCGTAGTGTTGTTTGCCCATCCTCACTATTCGTTGGCTCTCGTTTTTCTTCGTCGGGTTGAGCCATCGCAGACCCGCAAATAGATAGTGTTGCTGCAATTATTGGTAGGTAGTTGTATTTCATGATTTCTTAGTTCCTTTTCTATTGATTGCAAAATAAGTGAAACGTCTTGCACATAACGCCACCCCACGGAACGTGCAGTTCTGCGCCCATGCGAATGTCCCAGTCGGTAAGTTTGGATGGTGAGCTTTGCCTGCTATCTCCTTCTTGGACGTGATAGCCAAAGCTGCCATCGATGGAGAGCCAGTCTGCTATTCTCCAACGGGCTCCAGCTCTCAAGAGCATTGCTTTGTCTATTCGAGCCTCTAACGTATCCGACTGTGGAAAGAACTTAGGGATGGCCCCTATTTCTGCAACCAAAGTCGCCTGCGAAGAAGAGTCCCATTCTATTCCGGCGGTGGGTAGTAGTAAGGTTTCTTTCGTAGTTTTTGTCCCGGTTTCAATAGCTGCAAAAGAAGTTTTCAGTCCTCCATGCAGCCGAAATGGACCAACAGCTTGAGAGGCAACGAAGTATAAGTCTATTGACCGTGTTTTTTGCGTCGACGATATTTCTATAGGAATTCCCACGCGAATTGCCAACGCAGTATCAGGCACGTATCGGTGGCGGTATGGCAAGCGTAGTTGCAGGCCGGCGGAGGGCAAGTCGACACTCGTCTGTTGGCCACTAACTACACCCTCTGTTTTTCTATATTCAACCTGGGCGATTTCACCAACGCCAACTGCAACAACACCAAAAAGAGATAGTGCAGACGGTCGTGACAATAGACTTCCATCGGTACGAAACGATCCTTTGTATGCACCCACCACCGAAGCGGTAGGCATTGAAAAAAGATGCGTGCTGATGTATCTCTGAGTGAAGACTTCAGACCACGAATCGGACGGCGAACGTGACTCCTTAGTCGCATCTAAGCCTGAGTCACCATGAGCGTTAGTTGCTGCAAGTAAGAGCACCATTGTCGAGACAAGACGGGGCATCTTCAGAATCTATCTCAGGAATTGTCCTGGGGGCCTTCTGCTACCTAACCTTGCCATAGGTTTCCCGACGTTGCCCGCCGGCTTTACATTTTACCCGAGCACGTCTACGATCGCTTAGGGATGGCTAAGTTGTTGATTCAGAGTGATGGAGGTACTCAAGAGGTCACTCTTGCTTCTAGAAATACTCTGGGTCGACACCCTGACAACAGCATTCAGATACTAGATAGAATCGTTTCTAAGAATCACGCCAAGATAATAAAGCAACGGAATGGAGAATATAAGTTTATCGATCTCCAGTCGCTCAACGGTACATTTAAAGAAGGACACAGAGTTGACGAACTAATCCTTGCGGATGGTGATGAAATTACGATGGGAACCACCACTCTCCGATTCAAGAAGGAAAAGACCAAAACCGGTAACTTCAGCGTCGCCGAGGGAAACGTCGATTCATTAATCCGCGGAAAAATCACGATGGGGCCAGGGGAGTTTCTCCCCGTTGAAAACGTCACTGACGAGGAGGCTTTGCGTCGCGACTACGAACGTTTGAGAGTAAGCAACGCTTTCGCTGCATCTATCGCCGGGCAACTAGATTTAGAACAACTACTGCCCAAAATACTCGAGGCTGCATTTTCGATTATTAGTGCCGATCGAGGTGCCATCTTACTAGTAGATGAGACAGGGAGTTTGGTTCCTCACTTCGTAAAAACAAAGAAAGCAGGCCAAGAGAAGAATATTTCCCTGTCGAAGACGGTCCTTAGCGAAGTGATGTCAAATAAAGCCGCCGTACTTTCATCCGATGCCTCTGTGGACGACCGTTTTGCCGGGGCGCAGTCGATTATAATGCAAGGGATTCGATCAACGATGACGGTGCCGCTACTCATCAGGGAAGAGCTTGTGGGAATCATGCATCTAGATTCTTTAGTTGCCACAACCACCTTCACTACAAAAGATCTGCAGATTTGTTCTTCGATGGCGGCGCAAGCTGCGGTCGCTATTCAGAACGCAAGACTCGCTAAGAGAATCGAAAGTGAGGCTGCAATGCGTGCGCAGATCTCGCGCTTGATACCACCGTCGGTCGTTGACCAGGTGATGGCTGGACAATTGACTATCGAAAAAGGTGGAAGGTCTAGTGAGATTACGATGCTTTATTCTGACATTCGTGGCTTCACTGCAATGAGTGAAAGAAAAACAGCGGAAGATGTCGTTGCTACACTGAACGCTTATTTTGAAATAATGGTCGAGGTACTTTTTCAGTTTGGCGGTACGTTAGACAAGTTTGTTGGCGATGAAATTATTGGTCTTTTTGGTGCTCCAATTGAAATTGAAAATGCGCCACTGAGAGCGGTCTCTTGCGCACTTGCGATGATGCGGGAACTAGAAAAGTTTAACGCGAGTCGGGCCACGGTAGGGCTGGAGCCTTTGACTATTGGCATAGGGGTAAATACGGGGACGGTAATTACTGGGGCCATTGGCTCTACCCGAGCACTGCAATACACAGCAATTGGAGATGCCATGAACGTTGCTTCGCGTCTCGTTAGTGTCGCAAAACCCGGCGAAATCATTATTTCAGAAAGTACGATGAGTCATGTCAATAGTGACATTGACGCCGAAGAACTTGAGCCAGTGACTGTAAAGGGAAAAACAAACGCCCTTCGTATCTTTAAAGTACGAGGGGCGCAGGCGTTTGGCGAACCAACCGTGTTTAGCGATTGACTAATTAACTTCAAAGTTGATTGAGTAGTTGTTCCTGTCTCCGTCTTTGGAGAACACCACGATGCTGTAGGTTCCAGGATCGAGGTTACCAACTTGCGCTTGACGGAAATCTACTTCTTGTGGTGGCTGCGTTCCTTCCCGCAAAAATTCTCCCTCTGCGTCAAAGACTTGAAGTACAAGTGGTCCATTTGCTGAGTTGAATCGAATCTCGGCGTAAATACGGCTTTCACCTTCATTTACCTTCAGAGTGTAGTAGTCGAGGTCTTGGCCTGGGCAAATTGCCATATTTGGATAATTCAAGGATTGCTCACCATCACCAACTCCAGTTACGAATGCCGTCTCCGGAGTTTCGTTTGGCTCAATTTGGCCATCTTTATTGCACTGGAACCCTGGCGTTAGGTCGCTGGGCTCTTCGTAGCCGTCGCGAATGCAAAACTTGTCACCAGGGCCTTGGTCTTGACAGGTATATCCCGTGGGGCAGGTGTCCTCAGCACCTTCTTCTTGGCCACACCTGAAAGGAATATCTCCGAGTTCTGGTGAGTAGGGCGAACACCCGAGGATTAGCGATAAAGAGAGAAACGATAGTATTATTTTCATCTTAGAATTCCATCAGGGCCGCAGCACCGAAAAATTCGTTGCCAAAAGTTGGGGCGACCACCACTTTCTTTTTTGTTTTTTTGTAACTCTTTGAGTCTCTGTACCAAAGATAGCCCGCTAGAACCGCGGTTCCTGCACCCACTCCAAGACTGACTCTGTAGATGGTTTGAAACCGCTTGCCCTTCTGTTCCAAAGACCGTTGTTCCGGCGAGAAAGCCCGACAAGGTGGAGAAGCACAGCCAGTACCTGATGCACTGGCTTGTTCTTGCAGCTTCGAATGAGCGTCTTTAGAGAGAATGAAAGAGGTTGCACTCAATCCTAGAGAAGCAACCGCCAGGCCGGTGGTGGTCCATTTGACCGTCTCGAAAGTTGTTGATTCTGCATCGAGTAAGGGATACACCGACTTTTTGGCCACTAGATTTTTTTCTGGCTCTTTTTCTTGTTGGAAGTCGGGGTAAAATACCGACTGGGCGTCTTTCTCGACAAATACAACATTAGGACTGGCGCTTTTTCCAGAACCGTTGATTCTCACACCTTTGTTGGTGTTTACCTCAACGTAATACTGTAGCGCAGAACCATGCACTTTTTCGGCGGGAATTCTTCCAACAAGTTCTCCAGCTCGTTTTTTCATTGCGACCGCGGTATAATTGGGGTCTCCACCAGAGCGAAAGAATAGTGTAACAACCCATTCGGATTGAGGAGGAACCATTACCGCCACATCAACAGGTTGTTTGGGCGGCGCTACTTCTATCGGGTTATGCACAAACTTGCTAACGACCTTGTTGAAGTCGTTTGCTTCAAGTGAAACAGCTCTTAGCTCTCGCTCTAACAACCGTGTTCGTCGCGTCGCTTCCGGACGATATTCTGCGTCCTGATCTGCAGCTGCCAAGTAACGCTTAAAATAGAAGAGTGCCTTTTGCTTGTTTTCTAAACGGTTTCGAGCAGCATCGCTATTTTCCGCTTTGGTTGTTTCTGTTGGGGCCACAGCCGCTTTTGGTTCTCCGTCCGTTTTAGCAGGCTCGCCAGTTGGTTCGGTTGGTTCCGTTGACTCGGTAGTCTTCGATTCCGTGCTTTCTGACAGGTCGTCCAGTTCGTCGAAAGTTAGTGCGATATTGTAGAGTAGCAAGTCGTTTCGAGATAAGGCAAACGACTCCTTAAATTTGCTGACCGCTTGAACGTAGTCCTCGCTGTTGTACAAAGCCAGGCCTTCCTGATAGAGCGACTTCGCTTTTTTGAGCTCGGCTGGAGTCGGCGGAGGAGCCTCCTGTACTTCTTCTTTGGCAACATCCCCTACGGTAGCTCCACCATCTGCGCTGATTTCGTCGGTGACGTCCGTTGTGGCTTCTTTCGCAGCGTCGACAGCAGCAGCGCCTTCGGTTTGCTCTTGGGCAAGTGAGGTTTGCGTTGCAAACAGAGTTACAATAGTAAGGAAGGATTTCATTAGAATGCCTGGATTAGTTTAGGTTTACGTTTTTTGCTCGGTGCTGGCTTTTTTGTTGCCGGCTTGGAGATTCGCTTAGCTTTCGCCTTGGATTTTGCTTTTACTTTTTTTGCTTTAACTTTGGTGGTCTTGGTTTTGACCGGAGTCGTTTTCGCTTTCTGGGGGACAGCTTTCACTGGCTCTGGCGCGGGCGTAGATACTGTTGTCACTGGCTTCGGCTCAGGAACTGGCTCAGTCTTCGGCTCTACTTTGGCTGGCTCTGGCTCAGGAGTTGGCAAGGTCTTGACTGGTTCAGCTTTGATGGTTTTTATCGGCTCGATTTCGATGTCGATTTCCGAGTCGTCAAGGTCTTCGATCGGCGCGATACCTGGAGTATCTGTTTCGGCTGTGTCGTTCGAACTTCCACCACTGAAAGCGTAACCTGCTGCCAAACCGATTGCCAGACCTGCAACCGCTCCCAGCAGTATTTTCGGCCATGGTGTGCCTGCGGCAGCAGCTGTGGTTATCACAGTCTTGTTTTGGTTTTCTTTTTCCAGACTCGCGATTTGGTTCTTCAACTGACGCACCAGTCGGTCACTGTCGCCTGCTTTGTTTTTTCGAAGCGTTGCGATTTCTTGATTGAGCGTGGCAACTTGCGCTTCCAGCGCTTTATTGGCGCTGTGGTCAACCACTTCGGTTTTCCCTGTCGGGTTAGTCATTTTCGCGCGAGCCACTTCTGCTTCCGCAGTGGCAAGTTTTTGCCGTAGCGTCTCGAGTTCTTGTTCGATTGCCTTTTTTATCGCTTTGTCGCCGTCACCTTTTTGCTTTTGGTATAGTGACAGATTCGTCTCAGCAGTCGACGCACGTTGTAATGCTTCGTCCCTTGCAACCGCTGCATCTTGCAGCTGTCTTTGCAGGTCTGCGGCTCTGTCTTTGGCGGCAGATAGTTCGGCAGCGTGGTCGATACCCGTGCCGTTGCTCAGTCCCCAGTCGTCTACAGCGACGATTGTTTCGTTGGCTTTGGAAATAAATTCTTCGAGGGACTTTTCAACCGACGTTTCTGGCAGTTGACCCGCTACTTGCATAAGTGCTGAAGCGCGACGTTTTCGCGGCGAATGTTGTGATTTTATAGGCATTGAAACATTTCCTCCTCGGGGTGTATGGCGCTGTAGCATAGCAGGCTTGAATTACGATTGGTGAAGAAAATTTCTATTTTTTTTGTTATTATTTACAGTAACTTAAAGAATTGGAACGACCACTTTAGTCAATCGGCGGTCGCATTGTAAGTTTAGGATTTCTATTGATATGCCATTACTGCTATAGGTGTCGCAATGCACGGCAAACCAAGAAGGAGCCATTCCAGTCGTCCCCAAGTGAGAAAAGGATCGTTCACTGTCGACGACGACATCGCTGAGCGTTTGAGGTCCGGTCATCCTTGGCTCTACCGTCGAGAAATGGGAACTCGGGCGATTGATCGTTATCATGGAAAGTTAGTCCAGCTCACGGATCGAAATCGTAAACACATCGCTTATGCCGTGGCCGATCAAGATGGCAACGTCTGTGCTCGTCTTGTCGATTGGTCCAGCAAGACGGCGCCGGACCTGCAAGGACTGCTGAAGAAAAAGACCATAGCGGCATGGCGTCGTCGCAAGTCCTTATTGCCACCGGAGTACGAGGCTCTGGCGTTTCGAGTACTCAACGGCGACAACGAAGGAGCTCCAGGAATTACCGTGGACTATTATGGTGGCTTTGCGGTGGTTCATGTTTTTGCTGAGTCCATGGAAAGTTACGTTGACGGAATCTTCGATGGGCTGGTTGAAAGCATGGCCCCGATCGGAGTGTACGTACAAAATCGATTTAGATCTGTTGGTGGGAAGAAGCCGGAACAAACAGGAGCAAAGCTAGTGAGAGGGCAGGCCGCTCCTATCGAACTGGAAGTCGAAGAAAACGGATTAAAGTTTTCAGTCGATGTCACTTCTCCATTATCAACAGGACTCTTTTGCGACTTGAGGTTGGGGCGTGAAAAAATGCTTAAGCATTGCGCAGGTGCAGATGTGCTGAATTTGTTTAGTTACACTGGTGCCTTTTCCGTCTACGCAAGACACGGTGGCGCCAAAAGCGTCACTGCCGTCGACACAGCTCCCAAAGCCCACGCTCGATCCCGTAAAAACTTGCGTCTTAACGAGCTCGATGAAGAAACAGTAGAGCACATCACGGGAGACGCTCGGGCAGTGTTAGCAAAGTTTGCGGATCGAAGTCGGCACTTCGATCTGACTATTGTCGATCCGCCATCCTTCGGCTCTCCTGCGTCGCGAGGAGCCAAACCTTGGGTAGCAAAGAATGATTACGCAGAACTGTTGACTGGTGTGGCCAAGGTTACTTCGCCAGGTGGGATGATCATTGCGGTTTCCTCAATGCACAATCTTAGGCCATCTGAGTTTGATGCGGCGTTGGCTTTTGCAAGCATGAAAAGCAGGCGGAGTTTCTCGGTATTGGAACGCATTTCACTTCCGTGGGACTTTCCTACGAAGCCAGGCTTCCATGAAGGAGAATACCTTAAAGCTGCCTTGTTGTTGCTAGATTAGATTCCAGTCTAAATGCGGTAGCGTCCCCTTCGTGCCTGGCGGAAGTGAGAAATCAGCCTTCAAAAACTGTCACCAGCAAGGACTTGAGTATAGAGTGATAGGGTGAGGTTTATAATCCCCTTTCTTTTGGTGGTGGTTGGTTGCAAATTCGACACTAGCAATCGCAGCCAACAGCCTATCGATGGAAACGTTGTGGTGGACGGGCCAGCTGCAGATGCGCCCACGATGGTAGATGCGACGTTAGACGCACCGCTGATGGTAGATGCGATGTCAGACGCGCCACCAATGGCAGACGCACCGCTAATGGTAGATGCGATGTCAGACGCGCCACCAACGTCAGACGCACCGCTAATGGCAGACGCGATGTTAGACGCGCCACCAATGGCAGAC
>JAHDIH010000006.1:202501-296807 GCA_020630875.1 Deltaproteobacteria bacterium
TAATGGTAGATGCGATGTCAGACGCACCACCAATGGCAGACGCACCGCTAATGGTCGATGCGATGTCAGACGCACCACCAATGGCAGACGCACCGCTAATGGTAGATGCGATGGTGGACGCGCCACCAATGGCAGACGCATCCCCTCCGACCGTACCCATGGTGATGATCACCGAAGTTTCGTACACGGACTTAACCGATCAATGGATTGAGCTCACCAATACGACTCAGGCACCGATACCGTTAGGCGGATGGCAACTATGCGGTGCGAGTTTTAAATACTGGCCTCTGCCAGCGATCGTTTTAAACGCTGGCGAAACGATGTTGGTCCGTTGGAACAAAAACGGAAACAACAACCTCGGACAGAAAATCTACTACACGGGGACCGTGAATCTCGCGCCACTCGGAGACGGATCAACAACTGTAACCAATGACAAAAGTATGGCAGTTTATAAAATGACTCCGTTTACTGATTCTAACAACATCGTTTCATTTTTGCAGTGGATGCAAGGGAGTCAAGCGAGAGCTGATGTGGCATCTTCTGCAGGGATTTGGGCGTTGTCAGATTTTGTAGCAGCAACTCCCGTTGGCTCCTCAATTTGCTATACGGGTGGTGATCCAACGAATCCTCAATCATTCGTGGCCGACTCGACACCGACGCCGAATGCAGCCAATGGAGGGTGTCAATAGTCACATTACGACATGTAGACTAATGTATGTTTTGCGGACCGACGCTCCCCGCGCTACGATCAGTAAACAAAGGTGGTCGAATGACTTCTGATACATTACTTCTCAACTCTACTTACGAACCTCTCCGAATCATCGGCTGGCAACGTGCTGTAACCATGATGTGTTTAGAGAAAGTGGACGTCATTGTTTCGTATGAATCAATGCTCCGATCCATGTCACTTTCGTTGCAAAAGCCCTCAGTGGTTCGACTTTGTCGGTACGTAAGACGTCATAAAATGAAGGTTTCGCTCTCTCGTAGAAACATTCACATTCGTGACAAGGGCAAGTGTCAATATTGTCAAAAGCAACTAGATCTTAAGGACTTCACTTTGGACCACGTGACGCCAAAGTCTAGAGGAGGACAGACTTCTTGGACCAACATTGTTGCGGCTTGCGGAGCATGCAATCGTAAAAAGGGATCGAAGTCTCTTAAAGAAGCGCGCATGCGGTTGCTTGCCAAGCCGATAGAACCGAGACCCTCTGCGCAATACTTGCTAAGTTTTAACGACAATATGCCAACGCCTTGGCAGCCCTTTCTAAGGTCACTTGGGTAGAAGACTGTTAGTCTTGAGTATTACTTCTCGACTTTAAAAATTCGAGAAATGCGATTGCGGTGGGCAGATCTAAAACAGCCAAAGACTCAATCAGCTGAGTTGCTTCTCGCCTTAGTGGGTCTCCCGGAGAAGTTTGCTCCACGCTCGACTCCAAGCTGACTTGCGGAAGCTCTTCTGGCTCCGAGGGGTCTCCCCAAGGAGCAGGAATTGTTGGTTCTATATCGACGGTTTTTAGCCAGTTCTTGATATGCCATCGAAGATGAGTCGAACGATACTCAAACCAGTGTTCGCGTTGGGACGGATAACCGAGAAGCACGTCTTTGAATCGACGAAAAGCCCCCTTTCCATCAATTGCCATTCTCAGACGTTTTCTTAGTGTGTCATCATCTGGCGAGCCAACGGAACCGACGAAGGTTTCCATCCAGCGGTACTGTTCACGGGAGGATGCCGGTTCGATTTTCAAGTAGTCGTTCACCGCATCAGAAATCTGTCGTTTCTTCACCACGATGTCAGGATCCTCAGACGATATTGTGAGCACCGCGCCAGTAGGAAGATGCAGATAACTGTCGATACCTGGTGAGTTTCGCTCAACTGCGAGTTCTAACTCTTCCCATCCCAACGGGACTTTCCTACTGGTGGAACTCATTCTAGCTTCAGAGAATAGTTTGGATTTATGTAGGTTTTCAAGGAAAGCATTGACTGCTTCCTAGAATTAATGAAAAATCCGCCAATGGCTCGCGTTACAGTTGAAGATTGTTTAGATAACCTACCAAACCGGTTCGCGCTGGTGGTACTTGCCTCTGCTCGTGCACGGCAAATCACGCGCGGAAGCGAGACCTTAGTAGAGTGTAACAACAAGGAAGCTGTGACCGCATTGCGCGAAATAGCCGGAGGTAAAGTTCAATTCCACGAAGATGTTAACGAAGCCGTGGAAGACTTTGTGGACGTGCAGCGTGAAGCTGGCTTGCTGTAAGCAAAAAATTTGCCCAAAACATAAATACGTTGTCTCTTTGATGCATGCTTGCGAGGGTCGTCAACCGAGACAAACTTCTCGGTGTACTCTATAGAATCGGGCAGGAGCGATTTACAGGAGGGCTCTTCCTGCACAGCAAGCATTCGACCCAGGCTTTATGCGTTCGAAACGGAAAATGGTTGGCGGGAAACCTCTCAGCTATTCATTCCTCTGGATTCTACATTTTGGAGAAAGATAATGGGTATCGGCTTTCTGGAATTCATAAACCCGGCTTGGACCTGGTTGCTGGGATTGAAGAGAGCTTGTGGCACCTAAGTCGAGCTACCTCTCATTGCGATGGGCAACCATCGCCAGAAGTTGCGGATTTCGAAGGGCGTCTCGCATTGGCTGCTCGCCAAATTAATTGGAATGCCCCCATGATTTCCACTCGAGAGAAAAGAGTAGCCCATTGTTTGAGAAAACTTTCGCTTTGGGAACCCTGCGAAGATAGAGTTGATGTGCTTGGCCTTAGTTCTAACGCCGATGAGCTGTCTCGCAAGGCAAGATACCGTGAGGTAATCTCAATCGCTCATCCAGACGCCAAAAGGCTCAGAGAAGAAGCTGCTTTGCAAATGTGCCAGTTGGCATCTGCCACCAAGGCAGATGTTGCGTATCTCTAATTTTGTAGTTACAAAACAGTGGTGCAAGCGCAGCAACTTCAGAAGGCCTATGAACTATTGCTCAAAGTTATTCGTTCTGAGGCTCCACCAATAAGCGACGTAGCGGCTGTTTCTAGCGCTCTCGTTGGCAATGATGACAAACTCATTACTACGATTGCTCGCGTAGCCCATGCGACGGCCCAGGGGTTTTCAGACCCAGGAATAGCGTTACCTCATTTGGCGTCGTCATTAGAGCTGGCAATCCGCGCTCAAAAAGAAGAAGTGTCCAAGACTGCGGTAGCAGCGGTAATTTTGGAGTTGGAATCGCTGCTTGCTACGCCAAGTAATTTTGTAAGTGCCACTCAATTGAGTGGCCGTTAGTGCCGGGGGTCGGACTCGAACCGACACTCCCGAAAGAAAGGGCTTTTGAGACCCCCGAGTCTACCAATTTCTCCACCCCGGCAAGGCACCGTTTTGATACAGCCATTCTTAAGCGAAGTCAAACCGGAACGCAGGTTTGCTGTCTTGCCAATAGACTATCGTCAGGCTTACATTGGCATTAGATGGCCCCGCTGCAAACATTTGTGGGAGTAGACGTAGGGGGCGCTCGTGGAAAGACAACGGCTCTTGCGGTACTCGTTGATAGCCCTGAAGGAGCTACGGTAGTCTCGCTTTTTTCTCGCTATAACAATCGACCGCTTGATGACGGGGAGGTACTGCGAAAACTTTCGGAGTTTTCGGTATCCGACACTGTAATCGCGATGAATGCGCCATTGACCGTCCCCGCTTGCGGCCGGTGCGAACTTCCGTCTTGTCCTAGTAAGTCTCAGTGTCCCACTGACACTGTAAAGTGGTTGGTGAGGAGTGGGGAAGACTTGGCGACTACCGCCAAACAGGGACCAGATTCTGTTTGGACTGGTAGTAAGAGTAAGCGGGATTCTCTTGAACCTTACTACCATCGGGTCACCGAAGTGATTTTGCATTTTCAGCACGCTGCCATTCCGCACGGCTTACTAGGGGGCTCAGTCGGACGTATTGGGGCCAGAGCTCGCCACTTGTTAAAGCAGCTTTGCGCGCAAGGCTACGTTTTCAACGAAAATGTCATTGAGGTATCGCCCAGAGCCACCGTCTCTCTGTTGCTGGATGCTAGTTATGCCCAACGGTACCGTAGAGATGCCAATCCTTGGTCTACCCGGCAAGCGGTTCTCGAGTCATTGGATATCAAGTTCTCGTTGTCTAGCGGAATGTCTAAGGAGCGTGTGTTACAAAATGATGACTGTTTTGACGCCCTCTTATCGGCTTATACCGCTTGTCTGAGAGCAAAAGAAGATTGGAAGATCCCCTCTCGATATGGCGCTTACGCGAGCAAAGACGGTTGGATCTGGTCCCCCGCTGATAGAACTAATCTCTTGAACATTACATAGTGCATTCCTATAGGCTCAATTTCGAAAGCATCACCCGTAACTTCGTATCCTAACTTTTGGTAGAATCCATGCGCCGAGGTTCTGGCATTGAACCAAAGGAAATCACCGCCTGAGGACCAAATGCGGGCTTCTAAATCATTGAGAATCAGTCGGCCAACACCATTTTTCTGATGGGTAGGTGCGACTGCCATTCCACGAAGACGGAATGGCGCGAGGAAGTCTTGGTCGGCAAGTATTTCTGGATAGGCTGTGCAGACGGCAACAATAGAAGTATTTGCGAAAGCCGCAAGATGAATAGCCTGAGGATCACTATCACCTGGGTAGTAACAGTCATCTCTCTCTTGATGGGGTCTAAGCACTCGATGGCGCAGGTCTATGGTTGCCTCCGCGGCGACTACCTTACAAGTCAGCATAGAAGCCGCAGTTAACGAATCAGACGAACGCAAACCGATTGTCCCTGCACTTGATTGCATGGGGGGGCGAAGGGACTGACATCAACGATGCGGGCCACTTCTCCATCAGTCGCCGAAGAAATGCTTTGCAACATTGTTTCTCCTCTACCTTGAGAAGGGATGGTCGCTCCAAAAAATTTGTCTCCCACTTGAATGGTAATTTCGTAGTCTATTTTTGGCGCTGCAGCCTCAGGAGTGATTTTTAGCATAGCCCCCACTACTTGGTTGTCTTCTGATTTTACATCTTCTAGTTCCACGGACGCGCAGCCAGGAGAGGTGCAGTTTTGAAACGCACTGGTTTTCCATCGTTTCATTCTTGCGGTTGCATTTTGCGAAAGGTCAGCAATGCGCGGTCTGAAGTAGACGACGTCTTTATGCCAGTAACCAGCGACAATGTACCTAGAAAGAAAGTCGCTTCCAATGGTTCCTTGCACATCTATATTTCTCCAGCGCTTGTCTAGATATGGCACCATAAGCACCTCACTTGAGGTCATTCCTGCGACGGTCAACTCAGGTGCGATGAAAGCTTTGGTAATGTCTTGCCTGGAACCGTGTTCGTCAACCCATTGTCCTCTTCCGGTTATTGGTAAAGACTTCCAACCTTTTGCGTGTGATGGGTGGATCGAAGATTTCATTCCCCCAAAATCTAGGTGAAGTTCTCGAGACTTTCCTCCCACGTTAGCTTTTACGATTCGACGAGGTACCACGCGACCGTAGTACTGGTCGCTCCAGTCTCTGTAGCTGACTTTCTTTGCGTCGCTCCAGTTTGGCTCGTTTCGTTTCCACGCATCGTTGGTATAGAGGCGAGTTACGCCTTCATCCCTGTTGACTTCAAATACTAGAGATTCTGCGATGATATCCGAACCGATTACGCCGTATACCGGACGGCCAAGCGCTCGACTTCCTGAGGGATAAGAGTTGAACTTGGTGTTGGAGACCGTAAGATTACCGATTTGCAGTTTCATGATTTCGACCTGCGCCCGCCTGACCAGTCTGTCGCGTTCGTCGGGCAACTCTACTCCCGTTCTGCCGATTAGTTGCAGGGCGTTAACGATACGCGCATCAACCGCAGAGTATCTAGCGTCCGCATCGATGATGAAAAGGTAAGGCCCTTTATCGTTGATCATCACTGGCGCAAGAAGATCTCCATTTTCTAGCGGCGCGACCAGAGGAATGGTCCACGTGTCTCCTTCGCCGAAACCTAACGGCTTGCCAACAGCACAGCCGCAAAGAAAGAGTGCAAGTCCCAAAGTCGAAAGTATTCTTAGCATTGCTTCGTTTATCGTGATGTGGGCACTAAGATCAACGACTGGTTGATAACATTGTTTGACAACTATGTAGTTTCGCTACCTTGGCTTGCCATACCAGGTCGCTAATGTTTCAGGGCTCACCCCAAGCTTGTACAGAGTAGGGAAGGTGTTCACCATCAGGCATTGCTTGAGCAAGGCAGATTCAAATCTACGACCGGAAACCGATACGGTTTCGGTCAAGATTTTTAGTGGCGCTATTTTTGCCAGACTCTTGGAAAATTCAAGGTCTTCCATCAGCGGTTGGGTAGGATAGCCACCGACTGACTCTAGTGTCGATCTTGTAAAAAAAACGGCTTGGTCTCCGTATGGTAATGATGCGAAACGAGAGCGTACGTCGGCGATTTTTAAAACCAGAGCAAGTGGTTTGCCTTTCCACTTAACCGCTCTATGACTCGTCCTAAATGCACCCGCATGATGCTTCGAAAGTGTGACCAGAATCAGTTTTTTGGCATAGAGAGGCAATAGTGTGTCGCAGTGCAAAACGAGCATGTTTGGAGCACTTAGGCTTTGTAAGCCAGCATTAATCTGCTGTCCTCTCCCACGGGCAGAGCTAACTATTTTTACGTTGAACGTCTTGGCAATGGGAATGGTATTGTCGGTACTGCCCCCGTCTACCACCACCACCTCATCAAAGTTGTGTTGCTGTAGTGCTTGGAGTGACGCTGCGATCACTTTCTCTTCATTTAAGACCGGAACTACTACTCCAACTGCCATAGTTTTTCTCGCTGTAGCAGTTCTGTAACGATGGGCCCGCCCTTGCGCGCCCCCGAATGGATTTGTTGCAAGTCTACGAAATGGTCTATGTCATCGAATTGCTGCGCTATTGAGATGGAAAGGCCCAAGCGTTCAACTCTATCAACAACCGCGCTAAGGGTTTCTGAGCTACTCCAAGGAATGTCTTGGAGAGAGAATATTCGTTTAACTCCCAAAAGGTAAAAGCCTCCATCAGCCGAAGGACCAACGACAACATCGTTTTTATCAAGTAGCTTCGCAGCATCGTTAATATATTGTGTTGGCAGCCCAGATAGATCGCTTCCAACGACGATGCTCTTTGCGTGTCGATTCAGTCCGTAAGATAACGCGTGCTGTATCCTTTCGCCCAAATTATTTCCGACTTGCATGAACGCTGTAATGTTGGGCAGGCCAAAATCACCTTCGCCAGCTTGAGCGATGGACGCATCACCATCCGACCGAGCTACGCTGTTCCAGGTGTCCTGCAACAGGGCTTCTGCAACTTGCACGCATTGCGGAGCTGTTAAAGGGGGTGACATCCTAGTTTTTACGCGGCCGACTTCTGGGACTTTTGCCATCATCGAAATATGAAAGCTCATGACCGTCTTTTTATCACCCATCGCAGTAGTTTTGCGACGAATGGCGTAAGTCTGGTTTTGGAGTAAGCATCACCAACACTGCGAAATGCCGCTGCGACAGTAGGGTAGGCATGCATCGTCGCAGAGAAGGTTGCTAGTCCGACGCCAGCCTGCATAGCGAGCGTCACTTCCCCCAGCATTTCGCCTGCGGCAGGGGCGACAACACTAGCCCCCACAATCTTGTCGGAACCTTCCTTTGTAAATACTTTTACGAAGCCTTCGGTTTGCTCTTCAAGAATACTTCGATCCACTCCGGATAGTTTCACTTCATAGATGTCGGCTTTTTCTCCGGAAGTATCACCAACGGAAGCAATTTCGGGATTTAGATAAGTGACTCGAGGGACTATCATCTTGCTATGTTTGGCCCTACCGAAGAACCAAGCATTCCGTATCACCATTCGGGCCATTTCATCCGCTGCATGAGTGAATTGCCACTTCGATGCAACGTCACCTACCGCGAAAATCCTTTTGTTGGAAGTTCGTAGTCTATCGTCGACTACAATTCCCCGCTTTCCTACAGTGACGCCAGCCTCTTCGAGACCCATGTCGGAGGTGCTAGCCCTTCTGCCTGTAGCAACCAGGATGTGGGTAGATGCAATTTCTTTCACCATGCCATTTTGTTCGTAGGAGACGACTCGTTCTTGGTTAACTGACTTGACCATCGAGTTTACTAAGACTCGTACACCTGCCTTTTTCAGCGAACTTAATGCTATTGCGCTTGCATCATCGGGCTCGGGGCCTAGCAGCTTCGGCCCTCCTTCAATGAGCGTGACATCACTGCCAAAAGCGCTCAGGGCCAAAGCCATTTCGCAGCCAATCGGGCCACCGCCAACAATGGTCAACTTTTCCGGTAGTTGGTTTAGTCCGAAGAGGGATTCATTGGTTAAGTAGCCTGCTTCTTTTAAGCCGGGAATGGGAGGAACGAATGCTTTACCACCGGTAGCGATGATCGCGCGCGCGAATTTCAGTTCTGCATCTTTGACTTGTATGGTCTTTTTTCCAGTGAAAACACCTTTTCCAAGAAAGACGTCAATTCCTAGATCTTTGAATCGCTGTGCGGCGTCATGCGGTGAAATCTTTGCTCGCAGAGCACGCATTCGTTTCATCACCTCGCCAAAGTTAACTTCGCCTTTGGCGTTGCTAATCCCATATTGCTCAGCATTGGAAATTAGATTAGCGACTTTGGCTGATTTGAGTAGCGCCTTTGAGGGGACGCAGCCAAAGTTCAAGCAATCACCGCCAAGAAGGCCTGCTTCAATTATTGCAACACTTGCACCCAAGCCCGCAGCTCCTACAGACGAAACAAGGCCCCCAGCACCTGCACCGATGACTACTAGGTCGTATTGGGGCTTTGGGACGGGATTGACCCAATCCGTGGGTCTCACGTTGGAAATGAGAAACTCGTCGGAGTGGTCCTGTGGGTAGAATTGATTCATGCCAGTTAGACGTTAGTATCTAATGCTTTGTTACAGGGGCCATTTTTGCGCGCTACTGACAAACGGTGGCGGTAAGCGCAAGCGAATCGTACCAGAAGTTGGTGTTGTTCGTACTGTCGGTGTTTGAACCAATCGTGAAACGGATGGTTTGACCAGCATAATTTCCAACAATGGTCTCACTGAAAGGAACCCAAGAAGTCCCTTGATGGGTGTTATCGTAGCCGACAATTTGTTCGAGAATCGACGCGCCAGTAGAACTCTCTAATTGAATCACTGAGTTGTCAAACGCGACGAGATCGAGTTCCTCACTAGCAATCCAAGAAACTCCGGTGAGTTGAAGATTCGTTGTGTTGGCGGGAACGATAATTTGTTGATAGATAGAGTCGGTACTCGACAACCAACCACCAAGCCATGCCAGATAATTTCCTGTTTGTGGAGCTATCGGTACGTTACTTACATCAGTGATGATGTTGGAGCTCTGAATCCAATCTGGACTTGCTCCTAAATCGAAGTCTGAGTTGTTGAGTAAATTGACGTCGTTGCACACTACGGCCGCGTCCACAGGAATCGGGGCATCGACTGGCGGTGAATCGACGACGACTGGCGCATCGATTGGAGAAATCGGGGCGTCAGGAGAACCATCAAGAGTAGATGCTGCGTCAACCGTTTTTCCACCACCGTCACTGTTAACGTTGGGGTCAACCTTGATTTCTGCACAGCCGACTATTACGACCCAAAATATTGCCAATAAACGCACCTCATGACCCTAGCACCGCGCTGTGTCGTTTGGAAGTTATCTCTCGGGCTGCCGATATTTTGTCTTGCAAACCAATGGCTAAGAAGTCGCGATCGTGGCACACCTAGGGTATGAATAGGGTTTTCGGATTGGTCTTTTTGGTCGTCTGCGCATGTGGCGGCAGTGATGCAGGGTTCGAGTTCGAGGGGGTCTACCAGCGCCAGAGCCACCTAGAAGGGGACTGTCCTACGGCGACTACCGAAGTTTCGTCCGATTTGTACTTCGCTTTGGTCGGTCATGACCTCCTTGGCAGCAAGTTGATGAGTCTCAACGAATGCACTTCTTCGACGGAATGCGACTTCGATACCGTGAATCTATTTTCAGTGTTTGAACGAGAAGAGGGGCAATGGAAGGAGAATACGTTCGCTTCGAGCGGTGATGAAAATGGCTGCGTGTTGACCGCGAAAATTGGGGTCATCAACGAAACCCCTTCTGGTATTGAAATCAAGTGGGAGTCGAGGTCGGGAATGTACAATGCCGCCAACCAGGATGATTGTCTTGATAATGGCGTGGCGCAAGCAGAAGCGAATTTTGATACGATGACATGCTTTGCAGTGGAAGTGTTGACTGCGACTGCCGTTCCATAGCGGTCAGACCGTGCGACTGCTTTTTTGGCTTTTAGTTTGTCCTATTTTCGCTTGGGCGGGAGACCTTGATAGAAATTGGAGAACGATTAGTTCCACTCACTTTGCAGTTCACTTTGATATTTCGCATCATCGTACCGCTGAAAAAGTCGTGACGCATGCGGAAGACGCCTATTCGATATTCCGTAAGAAGTACGGTTTCGTCGCATCTGAGAAGACGCACATTGTGCTTCGAGATGAAAGCGATGCTTCCAATGGGTTTGCATCTGCCATTCCTCGGAACGCAATCACGTTGTGGTTGTCCGCTCCGCGCCCTCAATCAACACTTGGAGATTACGATGACTGGTTGAGGGCATTGGTCATCCATGAGTACTTGCACATTGTGCAACTTGATACAATCGATGGTGTTGCTCTCATCTACAACAAAATCTTCGGAAAGACGTGGTCGCCCAATCAGGCGCAGTCGAACTGGTTACTTGAGGGACTGGCGACTTACGAAGAAAGCAAACAGACCACCGGGGGACGCGCCAAGGGAGCGTTGTTCGATGCCTATTTGCGCACGCAGATTCAGGATGGAAGCGAACATTCCGTAGACCGAGTGTCCAACTCGCCCATAGCCTGGCCAGGAGGTAATGCCTCGTATCTTTACGGATCGAAACTACTCGACTATTGGCTCAACAAGCGGGGCAAAGCCGCAGCAAAAAAATTAATCAAGCTCTACGGTGGCAAGATGATTCCTTATGGAATCAACGCCGTCGCGATAAAATCTTTTGGGCGAGCGCTGCCGGAGATGCACAGAGAATGGATTGACTATGAAAAATCGAGATATTCCTTAGCTGCAGGACGAGTCGCAAGAGATGGAAAAAGAGCGGAGCTGCAGCTTACATTTGGTGGTTTTGGGGCTTCTGATCCGCGTTATCGAAAAGATGGTACATTGTACTGGATCAACAAAACGAGAAGATCGAAGCGACATTGGGCCATTCGTAAACATCCAATGACGACGGTCCATCAAGAAGGACCGAGTGCCAGACGGGTTGGCGCATTTGATATTTTTCGAGATGGCACCATTCTGGCGGAGCAGACTCATTTTACTCGACCCATTTATAACTTTCAGGAACTGGTTGTTTTCAAAGCGGGAAGTAGCAATGGCAAGAGATTGACCTTCGGCGAGAGAGCGTTGGATCCGGTCATTTCACCAGACGAACAATTTGTGGCGTACGTCAGAAACTTGGGACCTAGCAATGAGTTGGTGGTAATGCATCTGCCATCAAAGAAAAAGAATGTGCTGTGGAAAGGAAAGCTGGGAGACAATGCTTTTCATCCCAGTTGGTCCTTTGATGGTTCTACCGTGGTGTTTTCTGGAATGGTTGGTGGTCAACGCGACATTTTTGCGGTGAAAGTGCGCTCTGGTCACGTTGAAAGGCTTTCCGAAGATCGAGCGCATGATTGGAACCCCAGGTATTCTCCGGATGGGAAGACCCTCTATTTTATTAGCGATCGCTCTGGAATTGCTAACGTCTACGCTTTGTCTTTAACCAGTCGAATATTGCATCAAGTAACCAATGTGATGGGCCACGTGATTAAAATGGACGTATCTCCCAGCGGTAAGCATCTCGTTTACGCGGGAGTGGTAGCTGATGGCAGCGATATTTTCGAGCTTCCGCTAGATTCAGAGCGTTTCACTATTGCTGCTCCTTACGTGGACGATAAACCACTTGCAAAGAGAGTGACTTTGATAGAGCGGAGAGAGTCGGAGAAATATCGACCAATAAAGACTTTGGCTCCGCAAAATTATCAACTGCAAGGTGGGGTGGGAGCATCGCCGTGGATAGAAATAGTTACGTCTGCTAGCGATGTAATCGGTCGCCATCAACTGACATTGGGCGGTAGTTACTACTTTGATACGGAGATACTAAATTTAGTGGGAAGTTATTCGTACAACCGCCTTTCTTTTCCTCTGCGGCTCTCTGGGTTTCGTAGGGAAAGCGAGCGAGGAGGATTT
Source organism: Deltaproteobacteria bacterium (assembly GCA_020630875.1). GTDB lineage: Bacteria > Myxococcota_A > Polyangia > Haliangiales > Haliangiaceae > JAHDIH01. The sequence continues at coordinate 214,769 of JAHDIH010000006.1, forward strand.
AGAGTTGGTGACGACTTTTTGTCGATTCCTGAAACTCATTTCGGGGCAGATTTTTCAAGTACCTTTCGTTTGTACGTTAGTCCTTGGCACAACCTAAATATCAGTGCTTCTTTGGGAGCCGACAGAATTCAGCTGCAGAGCGGTCTCCCGCAACCTGGCGATCCCACCAAACCATCTCCTCGATATCCGGATACCAATTACGGTCGGCTCCGCTCGGGAGTTACACTCAACTACAGTCAATCTGAGGGAGCCCCCGATATTATTGGTCGTCTTAATCAAACAACCGCTAGCTTAGGCTTTACCGTGTCAAAGTCCGGAGCAAGGGCTCGAGATATCGATGCCACAGTGAGCTATCAACTAACTCAATCGTTTCATGGAAAAAACTGGGGAAGGTCGACGTTATACGTAAGAGCCAGAGGAGGCCGTCACTTTTCCAATCTCGGAAGCCCTAGAGAGTCGGTGTTTGGTGGCGTCCCTCAGCAAGATCTTGTCACTGCGCTCACGGACTCGCTTTTGGTTTCTACTACAGGATACCTTCGGGGCTACGCTAGAGGAGCTGTGAGGGGAGACCTGTTTCAACTAATCAACGGTGAGTTTCGTTTTTCCTTGTTTGATGTGGAGCGTGGTCTTTCTACAACTCCAGCCTACCTTCGCAGAGTTCATGCGGCGCTTTTGATTGATAGTGCGATGGCTTCTTCTGAACGCACTAAAGCCTTCGGGGTATCGTTGGGAGCCTCATTGAGGATGGACTATCAACTTGGGTATTTTAGACAGGGAACCATCGATGTAGGCTATTCGCGTGGTTTGCAAGGCGTCGATGCACAACACGAGTGGTGGCTGTTGATAACCAGTGGCATATAACGGAGAATGACGCGTGGAACTTGCACAAGTAGCTATTCCCAAGTTAATTGGCGGTATCATTCGTCATTGCTTGGTCCCCGCAGAAGCGGTGCATGAGTCCGTGTCTACAATATTAGAGACGATAGACACATACATTTCCGAGGCAGGCGGCCCAAGTGGATATCCTTGGACGTCTCTTTTGGCAATGAGACAAGACGTAGCTGCGGCCTACATAGAGCACAGACGTTTGCTTCACTTACTTGGTGATCTTTCACTTTTGGTTACGTCGAAGGAGCAACCCTCGCTTAACGAACAGATTGATCGCGCAGTGCATTTACTGTCGCACCGATACCGAGCAGAACCTGTGACACTAGATTTCGGAAAAATCTCTGACGCCACTATCGGACCCGCCAATTTAGCACTTTTTGTAGCGTACCTTTTAGAGTTACATGCTGATGCTGCACCAGGTTTTTCACCAACCATTACCACGCGGAAGGAAGAGCGAGTGGTAATAACCATCCGCCGACTTTCACTTCCAGAAGATATTGGAGATGTGCAGATTAGACAGTGGTTAAATATTCAGTGCAACATCCAGCGAGATGGTGATTTGTCAGTGATACGATTGGAACTCGACCTGTGAAAACACCGTTTACCATTTTAACTGGCTATCTTGGAGCTGGAAAAACATCGATATTGAACCGCATGTTGGCCGAACCTGCGGGAAAAAGAATCGCAGTTTTAGTAAACGAACTTGGAAAAATCAGCATTGATACCAAACGCATTGTTCATGATGGTGGAGACGTTATCGAGCTTTCCGGAGGATGCGTCTGTTGCAAAATTGACGTCCGCAGCGATTTAGTCGGGGGGATTGGAGATATCATTGAAAGATCTAAGCCGGACCACGTAGTACTAGAAACTACCGGAATTGCGAATCCGCAGATATTGGTTAGCAAGCTCGGGGAGAGTGGTGAACTACCAATTGAACTTGCGGGAGTTGTCTGCGTTGTTGACTCCACCGCCTTTTCTAATCATTTGACGCGATGGGATGAAGTCGCACTGCAAGCTGAAGAGGCAGACTCTTTTGTCATAAGTAAGACAGATATTTGCACGGCGGAGCAGCATAGCGATACTCGTCGCAAGTTGGCCGAATTAAACCCATCTGCAATTCAGGCGGCATTCCCTGTAGGACAAGATGGAGACGCTCTCTTAACGGAGTGGATATGCTCTCGGGTTCGGAGAAAGCGAACGAGAAAACCAAGGCATTCGCATAGTCAACTTACCGCAGTTTCATTTTCAGCGGAAGGTACATTTTCCCAACAGGGGGTGGTTGATGTTCTCGAGTCGCTCCGTCCGAAGTTGGTAAGGGTTAAAGGAGACGTTAGAGTGGAACGTGGTGGCGTTCGAATAGACTATGCGGGGGATACGCTAACTGTAGCGAGCCAGAATCCTCCAGATGTTAGCGAACTCGTTTTGATTGGAGAAGGTATCGAATCAAGCGAAATTCATCCGATGTTGTGGGCCGCTCGCTTAGGTGGAGAGTTGCGTAAGGACTAACTCGTTTGCCACCGAGGGCTTGTTGGACCAATGTTTCTCTGAAGATAAAACCGCTTCCTAGAATTGAGGTCTAATCCATTTGTAACGGCCGGTTACCGAACCGCTTGCTTCTTTCTTGATGTAGAAACCTTCGCTGTTAATAGCAGTAGATTGATTGCAGAAGGCACTTTTGCCGAGCATAGAAACGAGATGCTCTTCCGATTCAAGCACCCCTTCAAAAAGTACCGGTGCAGAATGGGAAAAAGGGACAGGGAGATTTTCAACGAACGACTGTCGACTTGGCGTGTCGAGAAAACGAATATCCTCTTTGTCAAAAATATCATCTTCAATGAAAAATGAAGGAAGTGCGTCGTAGTGTATAGTATGGCGCAAAGCCAACCATTTTCCGTACAGCACAAAGCGAGTACCCAACACGTCCCAAAGTTCATCCATGTAATTCATGCAATTTATGGAAATCTGTGAGAAATGCGGATTCCCTTTTACCCGCGAGTTGCGGGAAAAAATGTGCAGGTTTACGTCACTGTCGAAGTAAAGACCACAGTGAGACCCATCAAGTTTTTCTTCTACGACCACATGGGATTGGGAAATAGCGCCCCAAGAGGCGCTATGACGACTTTGTCTTCCCCCCGACGTTCCTATGTGCAGCGTTCGCGGGTATTGGGGAAGGTCAAGCATCTCCAGTCCCAGCGTGCTTTAGACCAAACGGCAGCTTTGAAAAACCAAAGCTTGCTCGAACTTCGGAGGCCTCGTTTAAGTAAAGAACACGGTGTGCTTCATCTAAATCTGGCCACTGCATTCGCTCTATCTGACTACTTAGTGCTGCAGTGGGAATGGCATATTCACGAGATCGGTTACGTTTGTGATAACTCTCCAAGTCGCTGTGAAACACAATAAAGGTGACCATCCCACCGTAGTCATTGACGATATTAGCGATTTTGCCTCGGAAGTCCTTTCGAAGGCTTGTCGCGTCCCAAACCGCCCGGCGTTTCTTTCGCATCACGTCTTTAAGTCTCTCGCGAGCTTCTTGCAACACCTTACGATTCATATCTTGTTTCGCTCGGCCCCCGCCCAATTCTTCTCTTAGTTCGTCCAGAGAAATAATGTAGTCGTTTTTTAGATGTTTGTTTGCGAACGTCGACTTCCCAGAACCACTGGGGCCGACCAATACAATTAGCTCAGGGTAGGGCGCACTCGTAAGCTTGTAACTTCGTGCAACTGCCTCTTCTACACTTTGGATGGCACCAGACTCTAAATCTAATTGAGATTTTGCCAGTACAAAGTCCAGGGTATCTGGCGAGCTAGCACTGATAGCATCGGAAAGGGTTTGTTTCCAAAGGGAGGTATGTGCTCCTCCTCTAACAAAAGCACCGTACTCTTGACTGAACATCTTGTAGTATTCCATTACTTCAAGCTGCTTTTGTTTGTCATCACATTCTCGTCCGCTCATGTCTGCGACTTCAACCCAATACAACAGTTCAGGATCGGCCAAACGTGCGAGTCGTTTGTATTTTCCAGCCGCCATCTCACGAATGACCGTGAATTTTGGTTCATGATGATAGCCAACCAGTCCCAAAAGCGTCTCTATTTCATAATTAGTTAAGCCTAGCCCAAAAAGCTTAGGAGCGAGGTAACTCCTACCGGCGGCTTCATGACCGCGAGCTGCGATACGCATCACCCCCTTTATTTCTTGTTCTCTTGTAGATAATGGTTTGGCAATGTCGTGAAAAAGTGCGCCTAGATATACCAATAGCTTTTTCGAATCGCTTAGGTAGCAAGCAGGTCCAGCTAGCAACTTTCTCGCTTCATCAAGGACCATGTTCGTGTGGATGTGTACGTCACCCTCTGCGTGCCATTGAGGATCTTGTCGAGTGTTTGCAAAGTCATTTAGTAGACCGAATCTTTCTCCCAGAGCCTCAATGCACTCCTCCAGATTGGGACGAGCACCGTTTCTAATGGACTGGATAAAAGTCTTCATGACTCCTCCTTAAGGCCATTGGGAACCACCTGTTTAGTCATCCAATGTTCATCAGTTTGTACGTGGTGGGGACGAACCCACTTTGCAATGTTTTCGGAAAAAGCATCTTTACAAAAGGCTTGGCTGTTACGCACGACATACCCTTCGCATGTGGCCTCATCTATCGACAGATTGCGCAGCGGCTCTTCCGTATATGGTCCTTGGTAGAGTACAGGAACATGAAGCAAGCCAATCTCGCTGATTAGTGAAATCGTATCGTTCCACGATAGACAAGTGTCTCCTGCCCAAACTGAAAATACCAAAAAGTAACTCGGTAACGCTTCGTAACGAATGGAGTGTTCGGCAAACAGATTTTCACCACAAATGCGGTAGCCTTTTGGGATTTTGTACGCGATAGCGGCATGCAATCTTTTTACCCAATCTCTCGAAGGATGATGTCTGCCATCGACAGAACGGGCATGAAGGCCGTCAGCGTACATGGTGGTATTTTCTCCATCCATTTTCTCGGTGACAACGACATTCTCTGCGCGCAATAGATTTGCGACAATATCATCACTTGATGTTCCTTCAGACCACGGCAGATGCGGGGTCCGAGGATATTTTACTCTCGGTTCCAATGTAATTCTCCTGCCAACAAAAGTGCTGGCGGTAGTGTTTTCGAAAAAAAGTTGTATTTTCTTAAAGGATTACATTGATCAAACCTGGTTGCGCGAGGCGCCTAGCCGACATCATACCGCTTGGCTCAATCGTTGTAAATCGAAAAAGCTCGTCTCAAATGCTACGAAGCTTCTAGGCCGCAACGAATAATGCTTTGTCCAAGCCAGTCCCAGAATTTACTACCTACGAAGTGATACCGGATTTGACCGGTTGGGTCGATCACAAAAGTTTCAGGAACTCCGGTAATTTTGTAAGCAGAAGCAATCGGGCCGTATTGGTCCTCTCCTTCCGGAGCGTCGGCAATTACCTGAAAGGGGAGTTGGTCCAGTTTCATGTTCTTTGACTTTTCCCATTCAGATCCTGTCACGACACTAATTACTGCCACATCATCGCCACGATTGGTGTAATCAATAAGAAATGGTTTTTCTTGCTTGCACGTTTTACACCATGTCGCCCAGAAGTTAATGAGAACCCACTTCCCCTTATACTTTGAAAGATCCACAGCCTTACCAGTCATTGACTGAGCTCGGATTGGCGGGGGTGCCATAGGAAGGCTTCCTATTTCCGGAGTAGGGTTTTTTAAGCGGGTTACCACTTCGCAGGCCTGAACTTTTCGTTGTTTCTCGTAATAGTAGTCTTGGTCTTTCATTACCTGCGCGGCGTGACTCGCGCTAAGAAAGTAGCCGCCAGCCAGACCCAGCGCGAGAACCGAAATGACCAGCAATCTCACTATAGTTGAGCGGCTTGTCCAATTTGCTGTGCCTTTTTCCTGATCCACCTGGTCTAGGTTAACTGAATTCGGCTATCCTGCCAACATGGCGCTACGGGGAGATTTTTTGACGATGTCCGCTCAGGATCTCGTTGAATGGATTAGCAGACGCCATTTAAGCGGAAATTGGGTGGTTAGAAACGAAGAGATTGAGAGATCCTTTATTTTCGACTCTGGATACTGTATCGCGGTCAGTTCTGTGGTGAAAGGCGAGCGCTTGGGCGCCTTACTCACGTACAAAGGGATTGTGTTGCCCAAAACGCTAGGGGAAGCATTCGAAGTTCAGAGTGAAACTGGGGTCTCTCTTGGAAAAATCCTACTAATGATCAACGCCGTAACTGAGGATGAACTGGGACAAACGCTGCAGGAAAAAATTACAGAGAGTTTGCTCGATACTTTATTTTGGGAACGGGGAACGTTCGTGTTTGTACAGTCCTACGATAGGCGCCCCGTATCCGAATACGATACCTCTGTATCGCTTCTCGCGTGCCTTGAAAAGGCCTCAAATCGAAGGCGTGTTTGGGGACAGATACGAAAAAACTTTTCTCCGGGAATGATTGCCACTTCAGTAGAAGATATTGAAAGTGAAACCATTGAAGATTTGTGGACCAAGAAATTGTTGCGGAAACTATCTTCTCCGTTAGAGATTAAAAAGCTTTATGAGGAGATTCCTATGTTTCGCTACGAAGTAATGCGCCGGCTGCTAGACGCAAAGGAACGTGAACTTCTGCGGCTTACTGGTGAAGGTACCGTAGGCCTTGAAACCGGCTTGCTACTAAAACAGGCAGATTCATTGCACTCCGGCGGAGACTATGTTGGCGCACATGAATTAGCACAAAAAGCAGTGAGTCAGGCACCGGATAGTACTGATGCCAGGGCTCTACTCCTCCAACTGAAAAGAAAACTATTCAGAGAAAGTTTGGTGTTGCTGCTAAAAGATGGGAAGCGGCTGCGCGCATGCAAGAGCGTTTCAGAATTCAGCGCAAGGAAGCAAGTACTGGTGCCTATGCTGGATGGATTTAGGGATACATTGACCATTGTAAGGCAGTCGGGTATGTCGGCAGTAGACACGACGTTACTCCTCAGGGAAATGTACGATGATGGTATGGTAGAGCTTGTTTAGGAAATCGATATGGAATTAACGAGACAAAGAGCGCTTGAAGAAGCGAAAACGTACCCCATTAGCCACGTTGGTTACTGGGGGCCATATTTAGTGGTGGCAAGGCCACGCTTTCCACCCATTGTGTTAGATGCGCGACTGCTCGATACCATCTACGACGCCAAACTTTCGGCTAAGCTCCCAGCCGCACTCTCAGCTGCGTCGGTTGGTACGGCAGGACTGGCCATCGCGTCTGTGATCCCCGGAGGTATCTTAGCGGCCGTGGGACTGTCGCTACTTGCTCATGAGAGATTCTTAGAAACACGACGACGTCAGAAAACCGCGGAGTTGGTACTTCGAATTGCCTCGCTTGAGGTTGCGTTAACTATTGGCGATGGACCTGAAGTTTCTGAAAAAATTGCGAATGCCCTGACGCCCTACACTCGGGATCAACCTATCGCGACACTCGAGTCCTATCACGACGTGAAGCGCAGGTTACAAGCTGCGGCTTCGGGGGCAAAGATCCAAAGTGTTGCGGAAGCCGTGACGGTAGGCGACTCGATCATTCGAGTAGATGACGGAAGACTGAGAATTGGAAAAGAGTTTTTTTCGCTGAAAAGTGTAGAAGATTTAGCCAAGCGTGGCGGTAACCTTGAACTCATTGATGGTTCTCGTTTTCAAGCGGCGTTAGCGCTTCTCATCGTTGCCGAATGGCGTCGCGAGGAGAGTGGAGAGGATGTTACGGCTCTGCGTGAAAAGCTTGACGCTTATGAAGCCTGGAGTGGCCAAGGAGGAATTCGTTGAAGTGGTCCATTGTTGGCTGCGGTTACGTGGGGACGGAACTTGTTGAAAGCTTGGGTCATCATCATGTGGTCACGGTAACTAAGAGAGATGCATCCTCGTTCAAAACTTCAGTGAATAAAGCAATCAACTTTTGCGCGCCCAGCCTTCCAACAGCGTGGGTAGCAGATTCTACGGTAGTATTTAGCATTCCTGCGACCGAGCATTCTCCCGCATGGGAAAGAGAGTTTGTGAAAGCGGCGGCATCTTATGGGGCGCGGCGATTAATCTATTTGTCGTCATCGACGATGTATCCTCCCGCTAACGGTGGCTGGGTTGATGAAACGACGCCGCCTCGGTTAGACCATGAAAGAGGAAGAAAGCGATTTGATGCAGAACAGGCTTTTCTGAATGCCGCCGAGGAGTTTGCTACAGAAGCTTGCAGTTTACGTCTTGTTGGAATCTATGGTCCAGGTCGTGGTGTGGTCGCCCGAATGAAGGCTGGTAAATACCGGCTTGTCGGTGACGGCACAAACTATGTTAATAGAATCCATGTCGCTGATATTGTATCAGCCATTAGGTTGGTTGCAGACGCTCCCCAGTTGCCAAGTCGAGTGTACAACGTTGCAGACGATAACCCTTCTCCAAGCATTGAGTTCGCTAAGGCAGTATCAAGGCAACTCTCGCTTCCGATGCCACCGGTGTTCAAAGCAGAAGAAGTCACACCACGAATCGCGAGGATGCTTACGTCCAACCGTCGCGTTAGCAATAAGCTAATCAAGAAAGAGTTAGGTTTTTCTCCGCGATATCCAAGTTACGAGGACGCCTTAGAAGAATTAATCCAACGGCCAAACAGTAGAGTATTGTAGTAGGTTCTCCGCTGTCGCAACATCCTTTTTTGCCAGGTGGTGGTACGTCTACTTCACCGCCGCCATTGAACGTCACATCGAGTGTCATCCATTCTCCATCGCAACCTTGCCCTTGAGTAAGGCAAGGTAGGGGGCCCTGGATACGAGTGAAGTCCCAACCATTTGTCCAAGTATTTCCATCAGTAGAGGTGGCGATGGCGAAATTGTCTGGTTCAAAATTCGAACCACATCCAATCCAGGTGCCATCTGCGGTCTCACTAACGCAACCCATTTGAGGTTGTTGGCTCGCGTTAGTCCAGGTGACGCCATTATCTGATGATAACTTGACACCATCAGTCCTGGTGCCAGCAAGAATGGTGCCGTTGGAGCCAAAGTGCAAAGCACTAAAGAAGTCTAGGGAGGTCAAGACTAATTCGAATGTGACGCCATCGGTAGCTCGGTACAATGAGCTGCCGGATTCGCCATTCTCACGCGGAGAATGAACGTATACCAGGTTTGGATCTGTAGGAGAAATCATCGCAATTGAGGTCTCGGGGAATTGCCCGAAGGCAAAAGGGCTCGTATCGATTGCGGTCCAAGTTAGCCCTCCGTCGCCACTTCTGTAAATAAGAGGGGATACTGCGGGTTGGTCAGGTGGAGGATTATCAATGAGTTTGTACCCGCCGATGTAGATCACTTGCGGGTCAGACTTCGCTACGCGAATGCTACGCCAAAAAGCATCCGGGTCTGGCACCGACACGGTTGTAAAGGACAGGCCATCGGTACTTTTGGCAACGATATTTGGCGAGCCGTTGGCTGCGGTTACCGCTAACACGGCACCGTTAGTGTCGACAGTTACATCTTCTACCCATAAGCCGGCGATGTCGCCCGTTGCGGCTTGCCAACTGCAACCATCATCGGTACTTACTTTTAACCCTTCAAACGACGTAACGTAGAGGTTGCCGCTGTCAGAAATGGCAGTGTTTGGTTCGAAGGTTCCTTCGTAGCCAAGGGTACTGCGACAAATCCAATCGACCGTAACTCCTCCATCTTTGCTATAGAGAACGCCAAAAGTACTGGTCGCCAGTAAGACATCGCTATTGGTTGGGTGCGTCGCAACTTGAAGCATATCGAACGGTTGAATGTTGGATTGCTGCGAGGTTGTTTCGAAGTTGACGCTGCAAGAGGCAAGAGTTGCTAGTAACAAGAAACGGATCATCTTTGCCTCCTCATCATGAGGAAAGTAACCATAAACATGAGGATTACGCTACTAGAATTTTGAGCGCGGCATCCCGGGTCTTTGGAGCAAATCACCGAAATTTCTTGATCTACGGCGCCAATACCGAATTGCATGGCCAGATCAGGCCAATCTTCCACCGCACAAGTAAACTGCGGTGAGTCACTAGGGCAGAGTTTTGGGCCCTGCATGTCGATAAAACGAAACTCGGAGTCAAAACTTACTCCTCCATTGGTACTAGAGGCTAGCGCTGCAAAGTCTGGGTCCCAGTTGCTACCGCAAGCGTACAACTTGCCGGGGGTAGATTGCAGGCAGGTTCCTCTTGGACTTTCGGGAATCAGTGAGAACGTTTGTCCCTCTGAACTTGCGTAGATGCCTTCCTCAGTAACGCCCAAAAAGAACGTACCGTTTTCATCGATGGTCATTGCAGTAATTGAAGTGTCGGTTCTTAAGACTTCGCTCCACGTTACGCCCGCGTCAGCAGAACGGTACAAAACATCGCCTAATGGCGGGTTGGCGTTGATACTTCGCAAGTAGACGACTGAATCATCGGTCTTAGAAATCCCCATGATTTGCAGTCCTGGATCTGCGGCTTGTTCGATAGTCGATAAATCTAACGAGTCCCAGGTTTGTCCGTCGTCAAGCGTTCGAAATAGTGCAACGGTTGGCGGTGCGAACCCGCCGTCTGGAAGTGTGGCAGAAACGGTGTAACCAGAAACGTAAATGGTTTGCGGATTAGACTCGGCCGCGACAAGAGATTTGTACCACATTTGCGGATCGCTCAATCCAAGTGAAACAAACGTTAAGGCATTGTCGCTCGAGCGAAAGACATCGTTCGGTAAGTTACTAGAAGCCGTTCCAACTATAATTCTACCCGTCGTGTCAACTGCCATGGCTTCCGTCCAGTGGTCACTTAGCGGAGCTGGAGCAGGATCAAAGACGCAACCGCCATCCCTACTAATCTGTAATCCGTTAAAGGTTGTCGCTAAAAGTGCACCGTCTTGCGTAAATGCATATTGGGGATCAAATGTACCGCCGTACCCAATGGCTGTTTCACACACCCAGCGAAATGGGCTGCCTGCTTTTGATACGAGTGCTCCAAACGTCACCCCAAGCCAAATCGTATCTCCTTGAACGGTGACCGAGCGCGTTTGCGGGAACCTACCATTTTGATTTACGGGAACTTCTTCACAGACCTCGCTCGCGCATCCGGTGAAACAGAGAACTAGTAGTAGTCGCAGCACACCTCGAGTGTAGAGAAAGTTTAGCAAAGCTGCTAGCGATCTTGGTTTCCCTAGTTACTTTTGGTAGCGTTTCTTGCATGAAAGTTGCTACCTGGAACGTCAATTCATTGCGCGTACGTCTTGACCACGTTTTGACATGGTTGGACGAGAACGAGCCAGACGTTCTTTGCTTGCAAGAGACAAAAGTCACGGACGGGGAGTTCCCCGTGGGTATTTTCGAGGAGCTTGGATACGAAGTTCATCACTACGGTCAAAAGTCTTACAACGGGGTGGCAATCGCCTGTCTCGAGGAAGCTCGTGATGTGGTTACGGGGTTTTCTGACGGAGAAGAAGAAGATCCCTCAAGGCGGCTGATTGCGGCTACCATCGGCGGCATTCGCATTATATCTGCGTACTTCCCCAACGGCTTTCAAGTAGGGAGTGATAAGTACCAATACAAGCTAAAGTGGATGCAGCGCTTAGAAGGTTATCTGAAACCGTTAATGGATGAACCGGTTCTACTTTGCGGAGACTTTAACGTTGCGCCACTCGATATTGATGTGTGGGATCCTTCTCGATTTAAGGATGACGTTCTTACAAGTAACGCAGTACGTGAGTCTTTAGAGTCGATTCGAAAGCTTGGTTTCATAGATGCGTTTAGAGAAGTGAACCAAGAGTCGGGAATCTTTAGCTGGTGGGACTACAGAACCTTGGGACTTTCCAAAGGGCAGGGCGTTCGCATTGATCATCACTACCTCTCTGCTTCACTAAAAGACTCCATTACCAACTGCTTCGTCGATATCGAAGAGCGAAAGAAAAAGAAACCTTCGGATCATGCCCCAGTCGTCATTGAGTTTGACGCTTAGGGCATTCCAAAGGATTTCTTTCGTTAGGGGGCCTTCTAAGGCAAGAAGTCCGTAGACGACCGAGGCATAATTCTTCGTCGGTCAAATCGGTAGTGCATTACTCCGGCAACAGGGAGCGTACCTTTTCTCGCATCCCAATCCGCTTCGTTGTAGAGGTTGTCGTATACGAGAATGGAACTGTCTATTTCCCAAAGGCCAGTGTCTGCGCAGCTGGAGTGGTCGATACTGCAGTCGTAGTTGAGATTATTAACGGTTCCGTCCGTTAGCTTTACTAGCACGCTTTCGTACGCTTCTGTTTGTGCTTGCGCCACGGTCAATTCAACAGGCGCAATGGGCATACCGCTGGCCGTGATTGTGATGGTTAGGTTTTTGAGCTCCAGTAGATCGAAGAAGATATCAACTTCTCCAGTGACATTGATTACGTCGCCTTCTGCCACCGACGGCATTGTTGCTCCGTTGAACAAGTAGATACCCGCGTTCTGCCCGTTGGTGATGCTTGGGTCTTGAGCCGTCGCGCCGCGTGCAAAGACGCTTGTGACTACGAGTCCATTGATTGTTACTTGGTCTCCAATGTTGAAGGCACCGGCGCGCAGTTGACCGACAGTGGCAGCAGAGACGACTACGGGGCAAACCGCATCAGGGTTGGCCGCTTCTGGACAAGCATCACAGGTATCTCCTTTTTGATCGCCGTCTAAGTCGACTTGGTCTGAGTTTGCAACAAATGGGCAGTTGTCTTCTTCGTTGTTGGTGCCATCATTATCTAAGTCGACGGCAAGTGGTGACTCGTCGCAAGGGTCACCTTCCCCGTCGTTGTCGTTATCTGGTTGTTCCCCATTGTCGATGGGGCGAATCGGATTAAATACTGTAGGACAGTTGTCTTGGCTGTCCGAGATTCCATCGCCATCTTGGTCGTCTGCTGTGATGCCATCGAACTCGCCCGGGCGAGAAGGAATGCATGTTGGCTCTCCCGCTGGAGTACCACAGAAGAAAGCTGGGTAGGCTTGAGAGCCTTCAGAAGTTTCTGCAGCGATAGCCGCGTAGGTAGTTCCCCATTCTTGCTCTGCACAAATTTGTCTTGGTGCGCCACAAACGTCAAGGTCTTCACAAGCTTCGCCGAATGCTGAGATAAGTACAGGAGCTCCGAGTAGTGGGCGTCCGTCTTTTAAAACAAGCTGGACGTCTTCATTGTTTCCTTCAATGATTCGTCGTAAGGCCGAACCATTTCCACTAAAGATTGTGATGTCAGCTAGCTTTCCAGGGCTGAGGCTTCCCAGCTTGTCTTGGGTAGATGTTGCGATGGCAGCATTTATTGTAGCCATGTCAACCAACTGTCGGTCGTCGAAATATCCGTCAAGGTAGTTTGAATTGTAGCCGTCAACGCAGGCAAGCTCTCGCAACATGTTGGCAGACCCGGTGTAAGACCAGTCCGTTCCTAGCGCGAGCGTTCCGCCGAGTCGGTCAAAAAGTGATGCGTTAGCTGTGATTCCGTACAAAGCAATGTTGGTACGCGCCGACCAGATGAGCTTTGTGTTGTCACGCGCCATGTTGTAGTAGTCGTCTGCTCCAAGTCCGATTGAGTGAATGTGGGCCGCATTCTTTTCTGTGAAGTCTTGTGCGCCATCGAATGACGAGCTTTGGCATTTGAACTCCTCGAGCGCCAGAGCATCGATACCTTCTGCTACGTGAGGAAGAAAACTCGACTCTTCTGAAGCCTGACGCTCGTCGATTTTGTAGTTCCATCCGCAGTTTTCTTTGTAGTCCTCTCCTGCATCTCCCAAAGAGAATGTTTCAAAGCGAACTTCTTTGAGTCCCATAGCCTCTTCTTCAGAAGACAGACGGTCAAGGTTTCGAACCATCCCAGTGGCTCCGCCGGAGCCAACCATCGAAGTGGCTCCACCAAACAGCATTCTAAGTTCTCCCCACCGCATTCCCGCAGAAGTGGTACCCGTACCGTGAGGATTACCTGGCGTTGAAACTGAGCCGCGCCAATCGTGACGGTGGTTGTAGCGAGTACCTTTGTCTAAATTGAGTGGGGCACCCTCTGAGAATCGGATGTGATCGTGAGGATTGATGAGAGCTGGTGAAATTGTTTTACCACCGCACTCCACAAGGGTTGCATTTTGATAGGCTGGCTCGGTTTGACAATCGCAACCACTGCAAACAATTTCATTGTTCTCAATCAGGACGATGCCATCGATGAAGACATCTGTCTCGCCTACTACGTCACCCATCAAAGCGACTGCCGTACCGGTTCCTTTGGTCACCGAACATTCGTCGTCAGCTTTGACTACATTTTCGCAGACGATTTCTTTCCCTGTTGGGCCAACACCGGCATCCGGTTCTATGGTTTCCTCTGGGGTCGAAGACCTTCCGCAACCAAGGGCTAAAAAGATTAAGGTGAGGCGCAATGTTAATTGTTTCACCTCCGCGGTATACCGAAACCTTCCCCCAAAAGGGAAAATATATTTTTAGCTAACTAGCTGTAATTATTTCCCGTTTAAGGTGGATGTGATTCAGTTAGACCATTGTTAGGTAGCGATCGTCTTTAATACCATGACAATTTTCGAACTCATTGGCACCCTTCAAGACATTCTTTCAGACGCATCGCTACCGGATTCGGAACTAGACGAAGCGATCGTAGCTGCTGTGGTAGCGATTCTTTCCTAACTGCGAGGTAAATCTTCCAATGGTGTATCAGGATTGAGGTAGGTCTCTAGTTTGTTTTTGATGTAGGCATTGGCTTTTTTTCGCCAGAGCATTCCAGGATCTTTGCCGTTGCAAACTACTTTTCCTTCGAGTATCTCAAATGCGGCATCGATGGTAACCACCAGGTAGCTACCCTTGATGCTGCCTTTGGTTTGGTCTTCATTCCAGTCCGACATGATTCCATGTTTACTGGCGATGTATTCACTTAGTGCCAACATACGTGCTTTCGCATCTTCAGTGGTCAGCGTATGCGTGTGCGTAATATTCATGCTTTCAGAGTAACCATTGGTCGTCTCGATGCCAAGTCAGCATCGGATAAAGTCTTGATTTCATGAATAATTAGGATTACCTAGGGACGTGGAACACAAGATCTACTGGCTTGTAGGGGCCATTTCAATTGTCGCTGTCAGTCTTGTCGGGCTGACCCTCGCTGAGCCGTGGTACCTCGGAGACTATGCGACTTCATCTTTGGTACTAGGTGACGGACTTTTGCAATGGGATTTTCCCGAATGGTTTTCTTCTGTGGGCTTTGGGCAACCGATGGCTGAAGGAGGGAGCCGTCTTACGTTCTCTCCCGTGCACTGGATTTTTTCAATGGCATCTGTCAAGTGGGGAATCGCGGCGCTCGATATTGAAATTATCCTGTACGCTCTGGTGTCTTCTTCTTTGGTGTCACGTTCTTCCCCGAAGCGTCGCGGACATGCGTTCGCACTATGGGGGCTGCTGCTTTTAGTTAGTCTTTGCTTTCCTATAGTATACTTTCCGCTGGCACTGAGTGGGATCGTGATTGGATTGCGAAACAGGCCACCATGGTCTTGCCTAGCACTGGTCTTGCTACTTGCTTCATGTCCTACATTTGTTGGAGTAACCGTGGTGGTCGCATTGACCGCTCTTAGAATTGTTTCTTGGAAGTATTCTACCGCGGCAATGATTGTCGCGAGCGTTTCGTTACTTACCCAAAGTCCATTGCCAACAACGTACACAGTGTGTGTGGCTGCCGCGACCTGTATTGTGATTGCGACCATCCATTTAAATTGGCTTTCGAAGGTTTGGTTTTGCTGGCCGGCGCTAGTTGTGGTGTTGGCCACCACCTCTTCCGTAACAGCTCGGAGTCTTGTGAATGCTCCCCTAATGGAATGCCAATCTGCAGTTTGCGACGGACGAGTTTTCTGGCCATCAAGAGCACCTCATACGGACACCATATTTCCGGGCTCTATTAGATTCAGAGGAGCTTCACAGATCGATCTCAATCAATGGCCCACGGTCGCGAATGTGTTCTTTGATAGTGGGAAAGTAGCGCTAGACTTACTTGCTGGTAGTGCGACTGTGGTTCCGCGTTCGGTGGTGATTCCTTCCGGATTAGTAGAGGTCGCGCCAGTCAATGACTGGGTGCTTGCAAAAAGGGCGTCAGCACGAAAGCGTGTCTTTAGGGCCAATGCTTGGCGAGGTGGCGGTCGCGACTTAGAATACCGACTAATGGCAGAGACGCGTCATCTTCACGACTTGGCGTATCTGGATGTCGCTACCAACTCCGAAGAAGGAAAAGGCCACTGTTTGTACAAGCGTGCGGCGGATACATTCCAGATCGAATGTTTTGGTAAGAAACCGGGGTATTGGGTGGTAACTGAGGCGCTGCACGAAGGGTTTGGTGAAGTGATTCGTGCCGACCAATTGTTCTTTGCAGGGCCTACCATAGGAAAGCAAAAGCATGTGGTTACTTTCAAACACCCACGCAGGTTCGCCATAATTCCCACTGCTGTTGGAGTTCTTATGTTGCTTTCCTTTGCAGTTTCTGACCGAGGAGTTCGCAATCACAACACTCGACTATAGCGTTTCTAAAAACTCATTGATTAGTGCGTAAACCATATGCAACTCTTCCTCGGTGATGCAGTAGGGGGGAACGATGTAGATTGTATTTCCGAGTGGACGCAAAAGAACTCCTCTTTGCAAAAACCACGGGTACAGTCGTTCTCGCACTGGGTTGAAATATCCCGTGTCACCCGATTGAATGTCCAATGCCGCGATCGTACCAAGACAGCGAGCTTTTCTAACTTGTCTGTGGCTGCTGATGGAAGCGATGAATTCGCTGTGTTTGTATTCTATCGCGCTGATGGCGTCCCATGTTTCTTTTTTGTCAAAGAGATCAAGGCTCGCACAAGCGGCTGCGCACGCAATAGGGTTGCCAGTATACGAATGACCATGAAAGAAGGCTTTAAGAGGATCTTTGGAAAGAAACGATTCATAGATGTAAGGCATGCAAGTCGTTAGCCCCAAAGCCATTGTGCCGCCGGTGAGCGCTTTGGAAAGGCACGCAATATCAGGATGCACGAGATGGTCAGAGGCAAAAAACTTTCCAGTCCTCCCAAAGCCAGTAAAAACTTCATCTGCAATCGTAATAATTCCTTTGGATTGGGCATCCGTGATTATCTCGGTTAGGCACTCTTGCGACATGACTCGCATGCCGGATGCCCCTTGCACCATGGGTTCGTAAATTATCCCCGCAACGTCCCCCGTTGATGCAATGGCATGATAGGCCGCAATGGCTTCTTTTTCGGTTCCATCACCAGGGAAAGGAATAAACTCCACGTCAAAAAGCATCGACTTAAACGGTTCCGTGAAAGACGAGCGACCACTTACAGACATCGCGCCGAAGGTGTCGCCATGGTACGCGCCGTCGATGGCAATTATCTTAGTTTTTTCCTGGCCTTTGTTATGCCAATATTGAAACGCCATTTTCAAAGCAACCTCTACGGACGTAGAACCGTTATCTGAGAAAAATGCGTGCTGATGCTTTGGCAGCCGAGACAGAACCCTTTCGGTTACTTCGGCAGCTCTTGGGTGAGTGAATCCGGCGAAAATACAGTGTTCAAGCTCTGCGAGTTGGTTACTGACGCGCTTGGTGATATGCGGATGGCAGTGTCCGTGAGCGGTCACCCACCACGATGAGACTGCGTCGAGATATTTTTTACCATCGCTCGCGTACAGCCACGATCCCTTTGCTCGCTCGATCGGAATATTTGGTCCGGCAGTATGCTCCTGGGTGTACGGATGCCATATGTGTTTTTGGTCAATGTCGATCCAGCTCATGGCGTATCATCGTTTTTATCGATGGCATTAGGAAGGGAGTTGTTTACGTGTATGACGTTCTAATAGGAATTTCCCGCGAACATGTTTGATTTTATCACGACGTGCTTGGTGAATGCTCTTGACCCGCTTACGTCCGACTAAATTAGCGATAAGGGGCATTAGCAGAACCAATATTCCAAAGAGGAAGAATCTGGTGCGGAGAAAAAGGAAAACGAGCGGACCCATGCATCCCCAAAACCAGAAGGTTCCATATTCGTTTGTCTGAAGACTCGGCAGCGGCCCAAGTAGAAGCTCGTAGTCCGTTTCGCAGTCATCGCACCTTCTGTCTTCGGCGAAAGCGTGCTTGTCGCAAAGTGGCAGTGCGCAGCGCAAGCATGGATTGGACGAGAACTCGTCACAAGAAACTTCTGCGCAGATGTTGCTTGGCTGCTGCTCGCGGTGAATCACCGGGAGAAGTTAGCACACCGCTTGCGATTCGACAGGACATAAACCAAAATGGGGCGGTGGCGAGTATAGAAAAATTTAGGTCGTGGGTTGAATGTAACTCCTATTCTTCCGATGTCGCTGCCGTGAACTCGATGGGGAAGATCCTAAGTGATAACTTTTTACAACTTGGGTTGGATGAATCTGTATTCGAAGATGAACAAGGAGTTCGTCATTACCTTTGGGCTACCAAGTCCTGGCACCAGCGCAAGGATGTAGTACTGGTGGGGCATCACGATACGGTGTTTCCTTCTGGTGAGTTTGATGTTTGGGAGCCAGATGCAGATTCTATTCGAGGGCCTGCAGTAATTGATATGAAAGGTGGCTTGCTGGTTGTCGATGCCGCTTTGTCGCGGTTAAGCGAAAACGGAGAGCTTGAAAGCTTGGGCTTGGCACTAGTTTGCGTGGGGGATGAAGAGGTTGGTTCCCCTCGTTCTGCGGAGTGGGTCGCTGAATCCGTACGAGGTGCTAAATTCGGCCTTGTTTTCGAAGCTGGTAGAGGCAACGACAAGATTGTGGTTTGCCGAAAAGGAACTGGCAAAATGAAAGTTACTTTTGGTGGGCTTGCAGCTCACGCAGGCAATCACCACGCCAAAGGACGAAACGCTATTGTTGCTGCAAGTAAGTTTTGTATCGAAGTATCCAATCTTACGGACTATGCGGAAGGAACCACGGTAAATGTAGGCTTGATAGAAGGGGGGACAGCTGTCAATACGGTAGCCGATAGATGCGAAGTCAATCTTGATATACGATTTACGGAGAACTCGATTGGCGATGGGTTAGCTCAACGAATTCGTGATGTCGCGAATAACTTTGCTACGGATGGAATTGTCGTAGAAGTCAAAGGAGGCGTGAGCCGGCCGTCGTGGAAAAGCAGCCCAGAAAATATCGAACTGGCGAAATCGTATGGACGGTATGCTGCGAAGCATGGTCTGTCATCAGAGCTTCACCCATTGGTCGGTGGGGGGTCGGATGCCAATCTCATCGCGAGGCTTGGAATCCCTTGCATTGACGGCCTTGGTCCAAGAGGCAAAGGGTTTCACACCATCAAAGAAACGGTAGAGATCAAAACACTAAAACAACGAGCCGACGCGCTCTATGATTTTTTGACTAGCGGGCTTTAATGCCGCGCTGCCAGCCAATTTCTTTCGCGAGTTGGCGGGCTATTTCGAGAGTGCCTTGCCTACCTACGTTTTCGGCCTCTCCGAGCATCAGTTTGGCCATGGTCCTTCGGTCGCCAAGCTCTGAGAATACTCGGTAGGCTCGATCACGGTACACTTTGGCTCTGTCCTCCACGTCATTGGTAGAAAAGATGCTAGCGAGAAGTTCGCACGAACGAGCAACGCCGCGTCTCGACTCAATTTTCTCTGCATGAGCGAGCGCTATCTGTGCCAGCTCTATGGCGCGTTGCGTTTCCATGCGTCTGTAGTATCTGTCTGACAGTCTTAGCGCCAATAGCCACAACATACTGGCCGGTTCACCCGCAGCAGCAATTCCGGTAACGGCCAACTCCAGTTCTGCGGTCGCCGCGGTGGCGTCTCCATCTCGGTCTAATGCGGATGCCAGATCTATCGTTGCTGCACAGAGTAGCTCATTGTCGTTTAACTCTCGGGCTATTTCTATTGCTTCTCTTGCTTCCTTTGCTGCCAAAGAGCTGTGTCCTCGAGCTAAGTAGATTCCACTTTTGGCTCTTGCAACTTCTCCGCGTTGTTGCTTGGTTTCGACAAAGAAATTTGCTTCGTCAATTACACCATGGGCCAGTGATGGATGCCCCGAGAATCTAAATACGAATGCAAGTTTAATTGCGGCGCGAATAAATAAACTAGGGGCGTCATTGTCCCCCTGCGCCACCAGTCGTCTCGCGACGCGCATGGCATTGCTGAGAAGAATCGCGGCTCCCGGGTCATCAAAGCGATTGGCTGCTTCTTCACCGGCTTCCAGATATAAACTAAATGCATCTTGTAGTTGACCGGCACCTTCGGAATGCATCGCAAGCACGGAACTACTTGCATGCCCCGATAGCGCAGCCCAAGCCCGTCTATGGAAGTTGGCTCGCAATCGTTTAGGTATCGTATCTGCCGCAACTTTAGCAATCAGAGGCGAGAGAATTAGTACTCCATCGATTTGTTGTTCAATGAGGCCTTCCCAGATTGCATCGTCTACCAGTGGAACGGATTCGATGTTGAGTGTCTTACTAATTAGATTGTTGCTTGCATAGCAACCATGAATGGACGCAGCTTGTAGAATTCTACGCGGAACTACCGGAAGTTGCTCAATTCGCGCAGACAAGATTCCTACAAGAGAGTCAGGGGCGGTCATCAGATGATTGCCCATGGAAAGCCAACCCGCTATTTGTTCTATCTTCTGGGGGTGTCCCTTGGTGAGATTCATTAGTTCTTGTGTTGGTAACGTTACTCCACACAACTTCGTTAATAGCTCTGTTGCCGCTGCGTCGTCGAGTCCACGCAACTCGATCGACTTTGTTGTAGGTATTGCGTTTCTGCGCTCAGCGGTCACGATAAGTTTAAGTTTTTCTTCAGCATTGAATGCTGCAAGTTCCTCTACTATCAGCCTGCTGGGTTCGTCGAAAAGGTCGAGGTCCACAAAGACAAGCGCTGAGTTGTCAAAACGTCTTTTTATCGATCTTAACAAACGAACAACCGCAGAGCTGCACTCTCGCTTGCGAACAGCAAGCTCCAACTCTGTATGTGGCGTTTCGAGTTCAAGAATGTCGGATAGTGGAAGGGCATCTCGAACGGGGAGACCAAGCTGCGTAAGCGCTTGTCGCAAGGACTCGAGTGAGCTTGTATTGCTAATCCCCAAGAGTTGTTTACAAAGCCCAGCGATAGGAAGCCAAGGTCTCTTAGCCCCGGTGGCATCTGGTCCCGCGGAAAATACCGCAACTTTTCCCGTGGCTTGGGATTGGCATTGCCGCACTAGTCGTGACTTGCCTGCACCGGCTTGACCGCTGATCAATAGCGTTCCTGTTTGGTTTGAGTTAACAAACTCTAAAAGTGTCGCCAGTTCCTTTTCCCTGCCCACAAAGTTCTTCTCGGTCGCTTCGATAGCAATTCTTGTGGTGACTCTGCCGACTCTTGGTGGCGCCGCGGTACCACGTGCCGCTCGCATTGCAGGTCGTTCGCTGAGCATTCTGACTCCGCATGAGGAACAGAATTTTTGTGTCGAGGTGGCGGTAGCAGAACAAGCGGGACATATTTGCCCACCATCGGTTGCCGCTAGAATGATGCGTTTGAATTGCTCAGCGCCGATTTGGTCTCGCGTTGATGCTCGTTGGATCGTCTCGATAGCTTCGGTCAGTTCTTGGTCCAGCCCCTGAAGCGACGCCAATAGGTTGGCGACCGCCGCGACGTCATCGGCATGGGACTTGCTGTCCGCTTGAGATTGCATGTCGTCAAAGTTGGCGAGTTTGACAAACGTCGCTTCTCCTTCTGGAGTTTGCGTTGAGTAGATGACTGCCTCACTAACTCCTCCATGAACAATCCCTTTCGCATGGGCTTCTCCCAACGCAGAAAGAACGCCAACAGCGATGCTAAGCGCAATTTTCGGTTCCTTGGGCAAACCCAAAGTTCCAATGGGGTGTTCACAAACTAGGAAATAGACCCCGTTGGGTTCGTCGAATCCAAACTCTAGGGTACTAGCGATATTGGGGTGATTCAACGAAGAGACTTGCAGTACTCTAGCTCGATAAGCGTTCAGTCTAGCTGGGGTAGTCTGACTTATCACCTTTACCGAAACGTAACGATTTAGTTCGACTTGAAGTGCCTTAAACTGCTGGTAATATTCATTTTCGAATACTAAAGACTCAAGCGAATAACGACCGTCCAATACGGTGCCTAGAAGCGAATTTACGACCATCCTGCACCTACTATTGTAAACGAAAACAAGTCGTTATTGGTAAGTATTCCGTTTTCAAACCAACAAGAAAGTAACCACATGTGTCATGCTCTCGTACATGTCATCGGCCGCCGAAAGAAATCTAGAGCCAATCGCAGAGCAGCTCAAACCGTTCTTGGTCGATGGAATTAGTGTGCTAGAGATCGCATCGGGGAGTCTCTATCATGCAAAACGACTGAGTGAGCGTTTTGGCAACGTCACTTGGCAGCCAAGTGACAAAGTATTGTCTCAACAAAAAGTTTTTTTGAGCAATCTTTTGCCAGTCATTGAGCTCGATGTGAACGGTGATTGGCCTAGTGAACGTTGGGATTTGATTGTCTGCATCAACATGCTTCATATCTCGCCTTGGCATTCTACTCAGTCACTTTTCAAAAATGTCGCAAGCCGACTCCAGTTAAATGGGAAGCTGTTTTTGTACGGTCCCTTTATAGAGGATGACGTCACAACCGCCGAGAGCAATCTGACCTTTGATAGATGGCTCAAAGACAGAGATCCAAGCTATGGGCTAAGGCATCTAAACGATCTGGATCGACTCGGTCTTCAAAATGGCTTAACTCGTATTAAGCGAGTAGCGATGCCTGCAAACAATTTATCTTTAGTGTACGAACGTCAAGGCCAGTAGTTCTTACTTGGCAAGAATGGGGTGACGATCGCTTTGAGACTGTCGGGTAGCTTTTTCTGAAGAATATCTCTCACGTTGTTGGGACTGTAGAGCTGACTAAAGTGCATAAGATGCAACTTTTCGTTCTTAAAGTAGTCTTGATGTTGGATGAGCTCGTCGAGATGAATGTGACAACCTCTTCTTGAGTCTTCTAAACTCTTTTTTTCATCAAGGAACGTACATTCCAAAATCAAATTTTGGACCGTTGCGAGCTCGGGATTCTTTTCTAACACCGAAATAAGGGTATCAGTCGCGTAAGCCAGCTCATGCCGTTCTTTTGTTTCGAATAGATCTTTGCCAGCATCCTTCAACGCTTTGATCTCTCGCCCTGGGAGCCCATGAAAATTTGGCTTTAGCTTTTGCACCCTAGAGAAGAACAAATACCCAAGCGATGGTACAGGATGAAAGGTCCTGAAGCATTTTACGTAGCGATTCCCTCCGAGTGAGATCTCGGCACCAGGTCCCACTGGTATCAAGTTACAATCCATCGGGTAGCGCTGCATTTTTTCCCATACCAACAAAACTTCTTTAACCGTATCGGCGATCTCTTCCGGGAGGTAGATGTTTAGTTTCGCTTGTCCATGAAGTGCGCGCATGCCTAGTAGGGCGGGTAAGGCGCCAGAGTGGTCGGTGTGGCCGTGGCTCAAAAACAAGTGTTTCGCACCCACAGAACTACGCAGTGAGTAGCCCACATCCAAAAGAACTTTTAGTTCAGGGATGTGCAGTGACGTATAAATTCCCCCAAGCGATGCGCCTTCTATCGTAAAAGGCGCGGCGTCTTGCGCTTGAAACATTAGTTGGGCGTCATCTCTATTTCATCCCAAGTGATTCCACCCTGACCGTCACGGAGAACTATGATTAGTCGACCTTGTACGCTTTGTTCTGGAAGCAGAATTTCTGTGGGGTTTGACTGATAAAGTGAAATCTCACCAGCAGATGTGTACCATGCAAATGCGGCATCATCTGTCAGAGGATTTGCGGTGGTAATTTCCAACTCGGAAGTTTTGCCCGGCGTATAGGACCAGCCTGCGGTCACGTCAACTCCATCTGCTAACACTGACGTAATCGTAGGGTTGCTAATCTGTCCTAGCGATGAGATTCCTACGAACTTGACTGCATTAAGTGTTCCTGTTGCGGTAGTGACGGTTGCTTCCACAGCAGCAACCGTTGGTTCTTCGTCGATTGTTGCGGGAGCTTGATAATCCACCGTGCCATCTGGTCGTTCGATAATAGAGCCAATAGTGGGGGTACCTTGCACAACGGGGACAAGCTCCCAAGAAATCGAAGTCGGTTGCTCTATTCCGGTGGGCCCAGCGACAACGACGTTGACGTTTGTCATGTCGCCTGGAGCTATCGATGCAGGGTTGGCCTGCATCGCAATCACCTGATGCTTGGGGAGATTGGATGGGTTCTGAAAATCTTCGCAGCCAAGAAGCAATACAGCAAATGGAACTAACTTCAACACAGCGTGAGTATGTAAGAAACTTGGCCCGAAATCATTTGAGGAGTGCAAAAAGAAGTGATTTTTGTGAAGAATTTGGTCATATTCACCCATGGTTTTCGCACGGAGCAATGGTTGCCGAATACACTACAAAGATTCTGGTGGCGACTTGCCCCCGTTGCTGTTGGTTAGAGGGTTAACTCGCTCTGGTAGGTATTGGGATGATATCGAAAGTGGACTTAACGAACACTTTCGGACTTTGATCGTCGACAATCGTGGAACGGGGTTATCTGATAAGCCAAAGCGAGGGTACTCTACCAAATTGATGGCTATGGATCTTTTGAGCGTACTCGATCACTCGGGAATTTCCAAGGCGAGTCTATTTGGGATCAGTCTTGGGGGATGATCGCTCAACAATTTGCGCTGCATCATTCCATGCGTTTGGAGCGATTGGTACTTGGTTGTACGACCGATAAAGTCTTTTCGTCTGGTGTGATCAAGCCTGGCTCATTTGGAAAAATGATCGTTGCTGGCTTGCTGGGGCCAAGGCGTGGAATGCCATTAATCGCAACCCGTTTACTTGATCCCAAGACTGTGAAAGAACAACCTGAGATTGTCCAGCGTTGGGTTGAAATAGAAGAAGAGGAACGTAATCCTACTGTCGCAAAGCTGGGGCAAGTGGTGGCTGGCGTGCGTCACAATGTTGCTCGTAAGGTAGCCGCTATCACTGCACCTACTTTGGTAATTACAGGGGATGTAGATCGAGTGATCGACAGTCGATCCTCTTTTCGGTTGGCCAGAAAAATACCAAACGCCAAACTTGTGGTAGTTTCTGGTGCTGGACATAACTTTACAACCGATAAGCCTGAGGAGTCTTTAAAGCATGTTGTGTCGTTCTTGAAAGGGAAATTATGAGATTAATACTAATTTTTTTCGCAGTTGCAGCTTGCTCAAATACCAATACTAAAAACGTCACGGCTCCAGAAACTCCTAAGACAGAGGAGGTCGTTTCTCCAGTCGACGCGACTCCTGAGAAACAGTGCGAACAAAACAGCTGTGAGCTCGATCCCGCTGGACAATATTCTCTTTGCTTGGAATCTATGGAAGGGCAATGCTTCCACTATGGCGCTTCTTGTTTACCCCAAGAGAGGTGCCTGTACGATAACGGTACTTCGAGTTATAAGGAATGCCAACGTGCGCAAGATGGTCGTTGCACTTGGGGACAAACCTGCAAGCCCAAGAACCAGTGCTTGTTCGATTTCACTAGAACAAGACATCGCAAGTGCAAAAGTTTTTCTTCTGGCAAGTGCGTCTCGTTTGGAGATTTGTGCGCCCCGTGAATTAGCGACGCAGCAAAGTCGCAAAGTACTTCGGAACGTTTTACAGGGGACTCACTTTACTTTGCTTGATTATTCTTCCTTTTGAGCATCGCGTGGTTCGTACTCACAGAACAGTTCATCATCTTTAACGGTGACGGTCACAACGCCACCGTTGACAAGCGAGCCAAAAAGAAGCTCGTTGGCAATTGGCGCCTTAACTTTTTGCTGAATGAGTCGTTGCATCGGCCGAGCCCCCATGGCGACGTCGTAGCCGTGCTCCCCAAGCCATTCACGGGCCTCTTGGGTGACATTTAGCTCTACGTGTTTTTCTTGCAACTGACCATCCACTTCATCCACAAACTTTGTAACAACACGTTGAATAACTTCTGGCTGCAGCGCACCAAACAGAATCATGGCATCAAGCCTGTTTCTAAACTCAGGCGTAAACAATCTGTCTAAGGCCCGTTTTCCATCAGATGCGTCGCCTCTTGTGTCGCCAAATCCAATTGAGCTTGCTGCCATTTCCCTACTTCCGGCGTTACTCGTCATAATAAGAATGACGTTGCGGAAGTCTGCTTTACGTCCGTTGTTATCGGTAAGCGTTGCATGGTCCATCACCTGCAAGAGAATATTGAAGATGTCAGGGTGAGCTTTTTCGATTTCATCTAGAAGCACTACAGAATAGGGGTGCTTGTTTACTGCATCCGTCAGTTGGCCACCTTGGTCGTAGCCCACGTAGCCCGGAGGAGCTCCTATGAGGCGAGACACCGTGTGCTTTTCCATGTATTCAGACATGTCGTATCGAAGAAATTCGATGCCCAACGAGGCGGCTAGTTGTTTTGCTAATTCCGTTTTTCCAACACCAGTAGGCCCGGCAAAGAGGAAATTGCCTGTGGGCTTATCCGGATGACCAAGTCCTGAGCGTGAAAGTTTGATAGCGGTGACAACTTTTTCGATTGCTTCGTCTTGGCCGTATACCAAACGTTTAAGTTCGTCTTCCATGTTCTCCAGACGGTCACGGTCATCGGTGCTGACCGTCCTCGGAGGAATTCGTGCCATGCGACTTACGACTTGTTCAATGAGCTCTGGCCTGATCGCATCAGGTTTTTCCTCATCTTCCATCAGTTTCACAAGTGCGCCTGCTTCGTCAATGACATCAATGGCTTTGTCCGGAAGGTGCAGATCGTTAATATGCCGAGCGGAAAGTTCCACCGCGGCTTCTAGTGCTGCGTCTGTGTAAACGACGTCATGATGATCTTCGTACTTGGACTTAAGTCCTTTGAGGATTTCTATCGCTTCAGAAACCGTAGGCTCCACTACATCGATTCGTTGAAACCTTCTGTCGAGCGCGCGATCTTTCTGAAAGGCTTGCCTATATTCTTTAAACGTGGTGCTGCCAATGCATCGAAGTGCACCTGAAGCCAGCGGCGGCTTCAAAATGTTCGCGGCATCCATTGTGCCGCCAGAGGTGGCGCCGGCGCCAACGATATTGTGAATCTCATCGATAAAGAGCACGCAATTGTCCGCTTTCTCGATTTCTTTGAGTACGGCTTTGAGGCGTTCCTCAAAATCTCCGCGATAGCGCGTTCCAGCAAGTACCGCCGTCATGTCCAGGGACAACACTTTGGTTCCTAAAAGAGGCTTGGGGACTTCTCCATTATGAACTCGTAGAGCCAGGCCTTCGGCTAAGGCTGTTTTACCTACGCCAGGCTCCCCAACATACAGAGGATTGTTTTTTCTCCTCCTGCACAAAATCTGTACGGTTCGTTCGATCTCTTTATCGCGCCCAATTAGCGGGTCGATTTTTCCAGCGGCAGCTTTTTCTGAAAGGTCAATGCAGTAGTCTGCAAGAGGGTTCGAGCTATGCTCTGCTTCTTCTTCTACTCCACCAACTCTGCGAATGGGACCAGCTTGTTCTATTTTTGAGATGCCGTGACTGATAAAGTTAATTACGTCAAATCGAGTGATACCTTGTTTTTCCAGAATGTATACCGCATGAGACTCAGCTTCTCGGTACATGGACGCAATCATGTTCCCAGAAGTAAGTACTGAGCGACCCGACCCTTGCACGTGCATCGCAGCTCGCTGAAGTACCCGTTGAAAACTAAGGGTCTGTTCTGGTCCCACTTCCACGTCATCTGGAACAATTTCCATGTTGTCGTCTAAAAATTCTTCGATCTCTAGCTCGATTGCCGCAGGATCGCCGCCGCAATGTCTAATTACTTCCAACGCGGACTCGTCTTTGAGCATTGACAGCAGTAAGTGCTCAAGCGTGAGGTACTCGTGACGTCGCTCACGAACGTCGTCAACGGCTCGTTTTAAAGTATCTTGTAATTCTGGACTTAACATAAGGTTACTCCGCTGGCTCTACTGAGCACTGCAATGGAAATTCGTTAGCTTGCGCGAGCGAGACGGTTTTTTCTGCTTTTGTCTCAGCAATTTCTCGGGTGTAGATTCCGGCTACACCAACACCGCCGTTGTGGACGTGCATCATTATCGCGACGGCATCGCTGTCACTCTTTAGAAAAACCGTCCGCAGAATCATAACTACAAAATCACGAGTGGTGTAGTCGTCGTTGTGCAATAGAACTTTGTACATCGGCGGTTTCTTCGTTTTCGTGCGTTCTTTTAACGCAAGTCCACGCTCATTGTCGCGGCTTGGCTTTTTGGGTTCATTCTCGGACATCGCTGGTATTGTAGTGCAGTCGGGGGCAAATCCCCAGTTGTCTGCCTTCCAAGGTGGACACGATTTGCAGGTTGGCAAGGCATGAACGAAATTTCGATGCATCTAGTCAGAGCGCAAGCTCGATAAAGTGGGTAATGTCGTCGCATGAGCGACTTTAACCCAGAAGCAGCAAATCAGTTTATCGACGAGATATGGTCCGATTCCATTGTGCCCACGTTGACGGAATACATACGAATTCCAAACAAATCTCCAGCTTTTGACGAAAATTGGGAGGCCAACGGTCATATGGAAGACGCAGTACGATTGCTCGCGGGATGGGCTGAAAAACACGCTCCAAGCGGCATGGAGATGGAAATCATTCGATTGCCTGGGCGAACGCCATTGATTTTCGCGGAAATCGCCGGTGATACCACCAAGGGCGACGTGTTGCTTTATGGCCATCTCGACAAACAACCAGAAATGACGGGTTGGCGTGATGGTTACGGTCCATGGACCCCGGTGCTCAATGGCAATCGCCTTTACGGCCGCGGAGGAGCCGACGATGGCTACTCTTTGTTTGCGTCACTGACGTCACTTTTGGCACTGCAAAAACAGGGAGTCGCCATTCCCCGATGCGTCATGATCATCGAAGCGTGCGAAGAAAGCGGAAGTTACGATTTACCACACTACATTGATCATATAGCGCATCGGATTGGCAATCCAAAGCTTGTTGTTTGCTTGGACTCTGGATGCGGCAATTACGAACAGCTTTGGTGTACGACGTCACTTCGTGGAGTGGTGACGGCGACATTGCGGGCAGAAACTATTTCAGAAGGCGTTCATTCGGGAGACGCCAGTGGCATTGTGCCTGATTCGTTTCGCGTGCTTCGCATACTACTGAATCGTTTGGAAGAAGCTGCCACAGGGCTAGTACTTCCCGAGGGGCTTTCTTGTCAGATACCTCGCGACCGAATAGAGCAAGCGAGTACTTCCTCAGAGGTTTTAGGAGACATGGTCAAAGGGCAATTTCCGTTTCATCCCGGAGCGCAGAGCGTCACTGGCAGCAACGCGGACCTCATTCTTAATCGTACCTGGCGTCCACAACTAACGATTACCGGTGCCGAAGGGCTGCCCGCGATCGAAAATGCCGGAAACGTTTTACGTCCAGAAAGTGCCATCAAGCTAAGTTTGAGACTGCCGCCAACGGTGGAAGCCAGCGTCGCCTGTGACATTTTACGAGAGGTACTTTTGAAAGATCCTCCCTACGGCGCCAAGATCTCGCTAGAACACTTAGAAGGTGCTACGGGGTGGAATGCTCCACCAGTTGCAGATTGGCTAGAGAGTTCCATGAATGCTGCATCACAGGAGTTTTTTGGCAAACCTGCGGTCTTTATGGGTGAGGGCGGTACCATTCCGTTTATGGGAATGCTTGGAGAAAAGTTCCCGGAGGCGCAGTTCTTGATCACTGGGGTACTCGGACCAGGTTCAAACGCCCATGGCCCCAATGAGTTCTTAGACATCGACTGCGCCAAACGGATCACCGGTTGCGTTGCGAGCATTATTAGCCGAATGTAAAGTATAGATTCTATGAGGTCAGCTTTGTTGACCAGCGCCCATTCCGGACGTGGTCGTCCCTGTTGACGTTGCGTCTCTATTGGAGAAAAGCGCTTGCAGGGTGATCTCTGTAAGGCTTCCGTCTAACAACTCAGCCATGTCGTTGAAGACCAAGGTACAAACTCCAGAAGAATCGCTGCAAACTGCGTTTGATCCAATAGAGGTGGTGGCATTTCCCCAACCGGTGAAAGTAAGAGATGAAGTTGGAGTGGTGGTAGAGAACTCAAAAGTGTTTGTCGTCACGAGTACGGGAGCGCAGGTATTCAGATCTACACCGGAATGGTTGCAGCTCAACTCTACGATTTCTCCTGAACCCCAGATTTGACCGACCACGTTAACGCCGCCAGTACCTAGGACATTGGCGGAGTTATCTCCAATGGTCAGTGTGGCTGAAACCTCTCCTACAAGCGCGGGAGCAAAGAGTACCTCTACACTGCAAGAAGCCTCCACCGCTAGCTCTGCCCCACAATCCGTAGTTGCGATTGTGAACTGCGAGTCGCCAGAGATGGATACCGACGCATCCAACACCTCATCTCCGGCATTAGTGACGGTCAAAGTTCTTGTGGCATCAGCAGCGTGAATATCTTGTGGATCAAACTGTACCGACGACACGGATAGTTGCAGATTGGAATCAGGATTGCCTTCCTGATCGCCCGCTACCGAGCCGCAAGCTGCAGCGAAAAAAGTGATTGCCCCCAAAGCTAACTTCATCTCTTTATGATACCTGCTAAGCAATTCACACCCAACGAAAATATTTGTCGCATACATTCTGCCGAAACGTATTCCTCTTAGTTATTGGACATTTGAAGAGGTACCGTTAGGGAAGAAAATTTGTAGTTGAATTACAGGTTGATGTATGGCTACAAGTCTTTTGAATCTCTTCAGGAAATACGAATGTTTCAGTTAACCATCACGGCTCTCGCCGCAATCCATGTACTTCTTTTGGTCTATCACGTAGCCATACTAGTTAAGGTAATACCCTATGACTCAGTGTGGGGAGGCCGGCTAAAAAATGACCAAGAAATGCGAAAGCATCAGGGGTTCGCAATCATCGCCACCACAGCATTTATGCTGTTGGTACTTTTCAAGGCCGGTTGGGTAGAGCTTCCGGTGCCGCCAGAAGTATTTCCCGGTGTCTTTTGGTTTATGGCCGTTTTGTACCTGCTTAATGGTCTTGGCAATATCTCGTCAAAGAGTAAATTAGAACGTTACTTCTTCGCACCGCTTGCTCTGGTTATGGGCGCTCTAGCGCTAGTCCTGGCGCTCAGCTAATAATGTCGGTTAACTTACATACTGCCGTCGGGTTGTTCGCGTTATTTTCCGTTGCCCTTACCGCGGGGCTGTTTTACGCGTGGGAAGTCTCGGTGATTCCTGGAACCAAGAAGATCTCAGACCGGTCTTACGTGGAAGCCATGCAGTCAATCAACCGCGCCATACTTAATCCGTGGTTCTTTGTTATGTTCTTAGGATCGGTCCTATCTTTACCGGCGCTCTCCTATTTGCAATACACCGTCGCAGTTGATGGCAGGTTTTGGCTTATCACGGCGGCTACGTCGATCTACCTTGTGGGAATGCTTGGAGTGACCATGTTTGGCAACGTGCCACTGAACGAAGCGTTGGATAAAGTGGAGATTACGATATTGGCTCAAGACGAATTGGACCAGACAAGACAGACCTACGAAAAGCGATGGAACCGACTTAACAAAGTTCGAACCGTCGCCGCTTTGGCTGCGTTTGCCTTGCTGCTTTTTGCCAAGTTTACGTAGCCAGTTTTTGAACACTTGGGGCAACGCTTATGCCTTGGGTGCGGTCTAGCATTTTGTGAAAAAAAGTATTTCCCTTTTCGTATTTTTGGCTGGGTGTTATCCCGGCTACACCAACGTTTCTGCATCTCAGCTGCAACCGACGGCCGGCAATGGCGTGATCTGTTTAGTGCGTCATGACAAGTTAGTTGGTAAGTACGCCAGGTTTAAACATTACGATAATGAACAGCTGGTAGGAGTGAGTCAAAGAAACGGTACCGTAATTTGCTATCACGCAGGTGCTGGCGAGCATCACCTGGTATCGTATAGCGACAACGCTTCTCACATGGCGTTAGACGTCGCAGAGGGACATATCTACTATGTAGAAGTAGTTCCGAAAGTGGGGCCAGACAATATGAACTTAATCGCGAGTGAACGCACCACTCCCATTAGGGCACTTCCTCACGTCACCACCCTACGAGTCGGCGCTCGCTATGAGCCCATTACAAGAACCCCAATCCCTGCCTTTCGCTAAATTGGAAGTTACTGTACCTCGCGAAAATATGCGGTTAACGTAATTTTTTCTAAGGTGCCGTCTAGTAAGTCTTGTAGAGAGTTAAGTTCGAATGAACAGGTGGTACTGGTAGTGCAAAGAGGACTACCTTGGTTCTGACTGCTTGCTCCCCAGTCCTCGAAGTTACCAACGGCCACTACGGAGAAGCTATTTCTGGTGGCAAGAAGAGGAGGGCAGTTAATGCGGCCACTGTCAGGTTGGTTGCATTCAATATCTTGCGTTAGTTCTCCCGGGTCGTTAATGCTTGATACTATTAGAGCACCACCAGCCCCAGAAACTATCACTGTATCGTCACCCACCTGTATCGTCGCAGAAACGCTCCCGATCATCTCTGGCGCGAACTTCACGGTAAGGTCACACGACTGAGCCACGTCAATCGAGCTGCCACAAGTGTTCGCCTCTATTGAAAATTGACTGTCTCCGCTAAGTGTAATGGAGGGCAGGGCGTGATCGGCGTTTCCATCGTTTCGGATCACTATGGTTTCCATTTGATCCGCATCATGAATGTTGCGTGGACCAAACTCAACGGCAGTACTGCTAATGGTGATGTTTGACGTAGGCGCCTCCACCGAGCCACAAGCTAGCAAAAATGCGATGCCAATTACGAATCGAATCATTGACCCACTATCAAACATTTCGGAGAAATATCCAGGCTCTGAATTGGCTTTTTAGGTCTAATAGTCGAAGTATGGGGTTTCTCTTTGCTAAGCGAAGCTCTAACTGTTGCTTTGAGTTAACAAGTGGTCGCCTCACAGTTTCTAACAAGCAGTGGTCGCGTGCTCGGAGCTTTGCCATACTGTGACATGGATAAAAGTAAACCGAACCGTCTTTTTTCTAGGTGCTTAGTAGTTGCTGCAACGTTAACGTTCTCAGGAATAGCTGGAATCACGATTTCCTCTATGTGGGAAACATCTTATTTGAGCCTGCCTGCCGTAGAAGGAAAGTCGTATCAAGTAGCATTAGCCGCTATTGCAGCACCACCACCCGCAGCTGTAGCGAAGAATACCCCTGTCAAGGTTGTTGTCGATTTTGCACAACCGTCAAGCTCAAGCGATCCTGTTGAGGATACTACGACCTTACTTGAGACTGAAGTGGTTGGCGTTGAAGGAGGGCAAGATGGTGGAATTTTGGGAGGCAAACTTGGAGGCAAACTTGAAGGTAGTCTGTTGGGTGACCTTGATGGCGAAATAGATGGCACTGCGGCAACGCGTAGAAAGCCGACGCTAACAAGCTACGTTTCCGCTTCTGTTTTGAGAAAAGCTTGGCTTGCAGGTGATAAGCCATCGCCTGATCATGAAGATCAATTAGCGATGCGACGAAGCGGAAAGGTAAATCTAAGTAGCTCGTGGAAAATTTGCGTAAAAGCAAACGGTACCGTCGCTTCCTTCAAAAAACTGATTTCCACAGGCTATCCATCCTACGACAGAAAATTGTCTCAAGCGATCAGCCGTTGGAAATACAGACCACTTAAAGTTGATGGGATGGCGAGTCAAAGTTGCGGAAAAACGACGATTAACTATCGAGCCGCAAAAACTGGAATGTGACTTGCCAAAACAGTTGGTGCTGCTAGAACTTCCGGCATGAGTCGTAGAAAGAAAGTAGCTATAGTTTTAGGTGCGTTTGGCGCGGCTGCTCTGGTATTGGCACTTGCGACATCGCTTCCAGGCTACAACGACGCTACCGATAGATTAGAGAGAATGATTAAAGACGCAGAGGTTGCAAGCGCTAAAGAAGAGCCTCGTCGGTTGCAAAGAGCTACCGAAGGAATTCGATACGCAAAAGAGGACCAATCTGATAAACGAAATGGATTAATTTTGTTTGGCGGTGGAGGCGCTTTTCTGATTTTCCTAGCAGCGGGGGCAGCACTTAGGAAAACTTAGCGTCCAAACATTCTTTCAGTTGAGAAAGAGAACTTTCGTCCACAAGCGGTAGGGTTCCAATACCCATGTCATCAACCGACAGTTTATCCGCGATTGCTTCGGCTCTAAAAAGTAGAGCGACAAGCTTTCCGTTTTTTGCAGCGAGCAGTGCTGCATGCCCGCCAAGGTTGTAGTGAATCATTCCATGAAGTAAAGTAACTTTTGCTTTGGGGAATCGGGAAGACATTAGATTTCTGACGTCGAGTAAAAAATTATTGTCTTCAGTGGATAGTCCGCTTAGAGGAGTTGGTCCAAGACCGTCTGCATTCGCGACTGTTTCAACTTCTACCGGCTCATCCTCTGCCACTAATTCAAGTGGCGGCAACTCGCCAAAGAGGGCAGCAAGGTCAGCTGCGATTTCCAGCTCTTCAGAAACCGAAATCGGAGGTGCGACCACCGGAGGTTTAGCTGCTCTAGGCTTAAGTCCCATACCGTTTATGCTGCCGTGGGGATATTAGGAATCCCTCGACTTCCCTTTTTTAAAAGCCAATCAAAGTATTCTTTAGCGCATTCGACGACCTCTTCCGCCGTTTCAAGCTGCCATACTTTTTGCCTGAAGGTGTTGCAGCCGTGCAGTCCGCGAGCGTACCACGCACACGCTTTTCTTATTTCATGAATCAAGCGAGGGCCCGCTTTATGCTCTGCCATCAGGTCAATGTGACGTTTAAACACGTTGATGCGTTCTTCAAGGGTTGGCTCACCAGGATCGTCGTTACCGTCGATAATTTGTTTTAGGCGATGAAACAACCATGGGTTCCCGCGCGCGCCTCTACCAATCATCACGGCATCAGCGCCAGTGTGTTCCATCATTCTGAAGTAGCCATCTACGTCGACCACGTCACCGTTCCCCACGACGGGAATATGCTTTGGTACCGCTTCACGGGTTTTGCGAATGATTTCTAGATCGGCAACACCACTGTAGCCTTGCGAGCGGGTCCGCCCATGCACCGTGATCATTTTGGCTCCTGCTTCAACCATGGCGCATGCAAATTCAGGTGAGTTTATGGATTGCATATCCCAGCCTGCACGGTGCTTCACTGTTACCGGTATGTGACTTGGCACTGCATTGATCACAACTTTTACAAGATGCGCAGCCAACTCCGGCTCTCTCATGAGAGCGCTTCCGCATGCACCTGCCGTGACACGTTTGGCGGGGCACCCCATATTAATGTCTACTAAGCACGCACCGATATCAACCGCCATTTTGGCAGCATGGGTCATGGCATCATCTTCGCGACCAAAGATCTGTACACCGAACTGGCGACCATTAAGGCTGGGCGTTAGCTTGTCTACTGTTTTCTTGGCTCCGGCATGCAGCGCATGAGCGGAAAGAAACTCGGTTACCGTAATTCCTACGCCAAATTCTTCGCATATGGTTCTAAAGGGAAGGTCCGTCACCGCCGCCATAGGTGCTAGCAGCACAGGCGTATCCACTTTGATTGGCCCGATTTCCATAGACGTAAACTACATTGTTTTGGGGAAAAGTTCACCTGCATCTTTCGGCTCGTTCCAGTTTTTCGAAAATTGCAGTAATGGGTCGAATTCTTTACATTTTTCTTCGGAGATGATGGCTGCAATGCCGCTGTTTGCTACCTGTTTGAGGGATTTTACATTACTAATATCTCGCCGTTGGTACGTCGCAAAGAGTACTTGAGGGTGTCCATGAGCCATGGGGACGATGGAGTTTTCTTGGGATTGGCTGAGGATGTAAGTGGCTAGTTCTTTTGATGGAAAGGGCATATCTCCCCCCAACACAAAGAGTGCATCAGCATCAGTAATATCGAACGCCCGCTTAAGGGCTTGCGCCGGTCCTCTACCGATTTCTTTGTCGAAAATCCATTGAACAGCAGGTCTTTCTTTATATTGCTCTCGTCGACCGCAAATGTAAATTTTTGAAAAGAGGGGAGCCAAAATTCGCAGTTGATTGTCTAGTAGCGTCATTCCATTGATTGGCAATTGGTGTTTGTTGATGCCGCCCATTCTTGTT
Organism: Deltaproteobacteria bacterium; assembly: GCA_020630875.1. Lineage (GTDB taxonomy): Bacteria > Myxococcota_A > Polyangia > Haliangiales > Haliangiaceae > JAHDIH01. The sequence goes on from JAHDIH010000006.1 coordinate 250,730, forward strand.
GCTAGGCCGCCTACCAGAATAAGTAATGGAATGTTAGCTTCGGTCTGCATTGTCGAGCGCGTCAATCAGCTGTTGGTGCAGAATACCGTTAGTAGCAACTGCTTCCCCGCGATAGGGATCAAAACGAGAGCCGTCGGTAGCTGTAACGGTTCCACCTGCTTCGTTGATTAAGAGTGCACCAGCCGCGAGGTCCCAAGGAGATAGTTGCCTCTCCCAATAACCATCAAATTTTCCACTGGCAATTAAACACAAATCTAACGATGCGGCACCTAGCCTTCTGCAAGCTTGCGCATTTTTTTGAAAGTAGGTCCATTGTTTTAGGTTGTCGTCTTTTTCTCTATGGTGCGGAAATCCGGTGGCCAGTAGCGCTGACTGAAGCGAGTCTACTTTTGAAACAGAAATACGCTTACCATTGAGAGTGGCGCCACCACCGAGGGTGGCTTCGTAGTGCCAGTTCAACTCTGGCGCAAACACCGAACCAACAACCACCGTTCCTTCGTAATACAAGGCAATGGAAATAGCCCATATCGGTAGGCCATGAGAAAAATTGAGAGTGCCGTCTATCGGATCGACCATCCAACAGGTATTTAGTCTGCTGTCACCTTTGGAGGACTCCTCCGCGAGAATGGGAATTTCAGGAGTTTCTTCCGTTAGAACGTTTATTATTTTCTCTTCTAATTTTTTATCCCAGTAGGTGACCAGGTCTCTGGAACTTCGTTTTTGAGAGATGAGACCGACTTCCCAGTTGTCTCCCAGCGTACTGGCAGCTGCATTGCAAGCTTTGGCCGCGACCACTTGCAGCTTCTTTAAAGAAGCTGGCGACAACATGTCACAGATCCAGTCGCATTGCGGTCGCGTCGGCGCACATCTCGGCTTGAAAGATATCCGACTCTCGAACCGCGGGGCTTGCGGTGGCTGCTTCTATTATTCTAAAGCCGTGTTTCTCTGCGAAGTAATCTTTAGCTGTTTGCGTTACCAGATAGAGTTGTTTAACTCCGCGGTGCTTGGCTTCTGCAATAATGGTATCTGCGAGTAACCATCCGTAGCCAACCCCCCTAGCAGACTTCTTTACCGCAAGCGATCTTAGAATCGCGTCTTCGCCAAATACTTCAAGACCTACGCACCCGACAAACCCTGTTTCGTTTCTTAGTACTAAAAAACGATCTGCTGACTCAGTAGATACGCCAATAGTGAGAAGATCCAAATCCGATAGGATTTTTTTAATGGGGGGAATGTCGCGAATCCTTGCCGGCATCACGGCATCGCCCAAAGCGTAGAGGAGTTTTTCGTGCAAACCATCGAAGGCCCCAGAGCTCATGATTGCGACTACGTCGCCAGGAACCACTTGGTCTACCAAGTACTCTACTATGTCTTCAGTCTCCGTGAAGTGTTGAGCTTTCGTACCGCGCTGATGGATGTCCGTCGCAAGTTTGTTGGGATCCAATCGTTCTTCTTCCGGAATTTTATCCGGAGCGTGAAGCTTACCTACGATTGCCACGTCGGCGTGTGCTAGGGCTTCTCCAAATGCATCTTGAAAGACGTTACGTCGTGAGGTCGCGGATCTGGGTTCAAACGCTACGACAATCCGGCGCCTCGAGAAACGATTGCGTAGGGCTCCAATCGTTTCTCTGATCGCCGTGGGATGATGTGCGTAATCGTCAAGAACGTAAACACCTTGAGCGATTCCCCTAATTTCTTGTCGCCGGCGGATGCCGGCGAAAGTAGAGACGCCAGTTTTTATTTGCTTTGGCGTTAGCCCGCGTGACGCGCAAACTGCAATGGCCGCAAGCATGTTTTGAATGTTATGATTCCCAACCATCAAGGTTTCGAATTGTTCGAAAAATTGACCGTTTCTGTGCGCGCTAAAAGAGCATCGACCATTTTTTAGCTGGGTGATTTCTTTGGCGACCCAGGTGGCGTCGCTTGTTTCGTCGTCTTCTACAATTGCGTAAGACTCAACTGTGCATCCCGCATGAGAGCCTGCCAGTTCCATGGCTGCCGATGCAGCGTGAGATACGACTAACAGGCCTGTTTGCGGTATTAGTTCAATGAACTTTCTAAAGGTAGCTTGGATGTCTTCGAAAGAATCAAAGATGTCAGCGTGGTCGAACTCTAAAGAGGTCATGACCGCGGTGTTGGGGCTGTAGTGAAGAAACTTGGAGCCCTTATCAAAAAAGGCACTGTCGTACTCGTCCCCCTCAACAACGAAGGTTTCGCCATTCCCTAAACCAAAGCCATGACTCATTCCAAGCGGAATCCCACCGATAAACCATCCCGGATCGGTTTCAGCGTGTCGCAGAATATGAGTAATCATGGACGTGGTGGTGGTTTTTCCATGGGTGCCAGTAACCACAATAGAGTGAGAACCAGCAAGAAACTGTTTGCCCAATGTATCTGGCAAAGAGTGTAACTCAATGTTTTTCTCTTGCGCTGCTACGACTTCAATATGATTTTTGCTGCATGTATTTCCAACAATCACCACGTCGGGCCCCCAATTAAGGTTGGCCGGATGGTAGCCGTCGAAAACTTCTATCTCGAGTGCAAATAGTTGCTCAGACATGGGGGGATAAACCCCTGAATCTGATCCACGCACATCGTGTCCTTTGCGCTTGAGCATACCCGCTAGGGCACCCATGCCTGTTCCGCATATTCCGATAAGGTGGTACTTCACGACGGGCCGAACCTAAACCCATGCTCAAACGTCGTCAAACCCCCGACGCATGTTTACGCTTTGTGACAAGTATTGCCATTCACTGGTTTCGGTCGATGGCGATCGGGGAAGTTCTTAGTTGTTCCGGTGACATAGCTTGGCCGAAGAGGCAGTAAATGTCATGGGGATGCGGTATCTGAACACTTGTGCTCTACATTAACTATAGCAACCGATGGCAGAACTTGGCCAAGTTGCTCATCAACAATGCGCATGGCGTTGCTGATGTAGAACGTCCTTTGAATGTTTTGGTGAACGACCGGCGTGAGAAGGGACAACTGCAGCGATTGTGGGCCAAGGAGAAAGGGATCTGCATGGGGATTGCATTTATGCCATTTATGCAGTGGCTTGAAGAAACTACCCCATGGCCTCGTAGCCAAGATGTAAGTGAGCGGCTTCTTGATGGAATGTTGCAAGGGACGTTGCCGGTCCCGGAGGTGATGAATTACCTCGGTGACCGCGACGGAATTATTTCTCAAAGGAAAATGGTCAAGTTGTCCTCTCAGCTTTCCATGGTGTTTGATGGCTACACTCGGTTCAGACCTCACTGGTTTAAGCGGGGAGTGCTTGATGAAAAATTTTTAGGTGGGGTTGCTTGGCAATCTGAGGCATGGAAAGCGGTTGGCTCTAAAATCACGCCACGTGTAAACAACGAACCTTTGCATATTTTTAACCGACCGTTCTGGCCTCTTCATGACGTCGTTTTAATTTCGAACTTAGCAAAGTCTGTAGACGTTCATGTTTATCAGTTCAACCCGTGTCAGGAGTATTGGGAAGATGGCTCGGTAGAAGGAGTCCTTGAGAAGCTTGGAAAACGAGTTGCAGTGTCGGTGCGAATGTTAAGCACCTCTGCGAGTTATTCGTTTGCGTCTGACTTCGCGAAGGCACGAGCCTCAGTCCTAGGCGCGTTGCAAAATGAAGTAACGATGGCGTTAAAGCCTGAGGCTGTAGGAAAAGAAGATGACTCGCTTCAGACGTGGAGCGTACCGAGTGTCCGTCGAGAACTTGAGGTGGTAGCGGATGCTATCTGGACGAAACTTACGACGGACGCCACGCTTTCATTCTCTGACTTTGCAATTAGTTATCCGCGTCACAGTGGGTACTCCAGTTTAATTCGGGAAGTGTTTGCGGCAAGGCATCACATTCCTATTGCGTTACAATCGCTGAGTAATGATTTTGGTCCTGATGAAGTGCCGGCATTATTTTTTAAAATGGTCAAACTTCCGCTCGGAAGATTCGAGCGGCCTGATGTCCTCGCGATTGTTACGCATAGATTAGTTACAGCGGCGCTCGATGATGCAGATCCTGCGCTTTGGGCTCAGTGGACCAACGACTTGGGAATATTTCATGGAGTTGATTACCGTGATCACAAAGGTACCTATATTGATGGCGACAATTACAATTGGCAACAAGGACTACGCCGATTAGCGTTGGGAGCCTTTATGGCAACCCCCACTCACGCCAATGGAGAAGTCGCAATTGGCAATCATCGTTACGCTCCCAAAGAGGTTCCGACTTCTGACTTAGCTGCTGCTGGTGCTTTTGTAGAGTTGGTAGCGCCGTTTTTGGCGGAGTGTCGAAACCTCAAAGAGCAAAAGAGAACAAGGGGGCAGTGGCACGACTTTTTCGGTCGATGGATTAGTACCTACATTCACCCAAGGAGTGAGCAAGACGACCAGGGCGTTGAGCAACTTCGGGAAGCACTGCAGATACTTCAGTCCGATTCTCAGGTGCCTGTTCCTTATGCCGTTGTTGCAGAACTCATTACTCGATCTTTGGCTGGTCTGCGCATGAACTTTGGTGGTGGCGGAAACCGGGTCACCGTGGGAGCCATTCATCCTACGCAAATTGGACAAACGAAAGTTCACTTTGTACTCGGTCTAAGCCAAACTAATTTTCCTAGTAAGAGCGAGCTGTCAGCACTTGATGCAAGAGGTACCTCTCCCGAACCCAACGATATTTCGCCTCAAGATATCGACAACGCAGGTTTACTTTCTATCATTTGCCAAACGGAAACGCAGCTGGTGCTTTCGCACGTCAGTAGGCATCCGGAAACCGGTGATGAGATTTATCCGGCGTCTATTTTAGTTGAGTTGGAGAAACGCCCCGGAGTAATTAAGCGGAAATTTTCCCTTCGAGGGTATCAAGAAGAAAACTATCCGTTTTTGTGCTCTAGCAGACAAACTTTGGATGCTCACCTTGCATGGAGGGGAGAGTCCGTTCCGGTAGTGCGGAAAATTACACCGAGCGAGAAAGTTAGAAGAGAATCTCAAACGGATATTCCCATTTACGCCCTACGGCGATTTTTGGAAAGTCCGTTGCAAGGATGGGCCAGCTTTTCTTTGGGGTTGCCCGAAGCCGAGCTTCAGAGTTATTTGGAATTAAGGGATGAGGAGTTTGAGCTTTCAGGTAGCTATTTATTGACGCGGAATGTAGTGACGACTCATCTGTGTTCTCCAGAGCTTTCCCTTGAGGCCTTACATGATGATGCTTTGTTAGCTTTGGCAAGAGCCGGCAAAGCTCCTAATGGGGTGCTGCTAGAGATGGAACGCAAGAAACATAGAAGAGTGATGAACGCGTGGATGTCGGCTTTGGGGGAGATTGGTCAAGCGTCCATCACCCATCTTGGTCGTCCGTCTCTATCGGTTCAAGGAAATACATTAAAGCCACTGCTACTAACAAAAGAATCGCGGCAAGCCTCCATTTCTGGCAGCTTGTATCCATTTACTGAGAAAACCGGGGCGATTATTTTGTCGCCACTTTCTATTGAGCGAAGAATGAACGTAGCAAGAGTGCGAGGGTTTCTTGATGCCATGATTCGAACGGTCACCAGCACTGAAAAAGTGGAACTTTTCTCAGTAGTTTCACCCGGGGGACTCCGCAAGTACCGAGTGGATGCAGTCAGTCGTGAGCAGGCCTTGGAATACCTGAACCATATCGCATTTGCGTTAGTAGAGGACGCTCATGAGTATTTGATGCCAGCTGATGAAACCATGCGTTTTTTGGAGAAGCCAGGAAAGCAATCACTCAGAGGTGCGCTTGAGTCCGCGGTGTCTGGCGGAAAAGGGGTCGGAAGTCAGTATGGCCCGGTTCATCAATGGCGCAACTTCCCGGTAGCAGTCGATACTTTGATTGCGGAAAAGCGATTCGGGGATGTATTGAAGTTTACGGAGGCGTTGTGAAACCAGAAGTGCTCAATATTCTCGACTATGAAAAGCATAACGTGGTGGAGGCCTCTGCTGGCACAGGGAAAACCTATCTCATTGAGCATGCCGTTGCCGAGCTGATCATAACCAAAGAGTTGACGATTGATGATATTCTCTTGGTGACCTTTACTGAAAAGGCGGCTGCAGAACTTCGGGATCGAATACGTAACATCCTAGCGCGCCTTTGCGAGGATAAAGAGACTGTGATTGCTTGGGGAGGCGATGCGGCAAGTCTCTCGAGATTGCGAGACTCTAGTGCTCGCGTCTTGCAAGCACCAATTTATACGATACATGGTTTTTGTTTACGGATATTGCGAGACTTTGCATTCGTTAGCGGAAGAGAGTTTGAGGAAGAGCAAGCGGAAAGAGCCACAGTCTTCGATGTAGTATTTAGCAAAGTAGTGCGAGAGCATTTGGCCGTCGATCCTAAGTACGTACCTTTTTTGCGCGCATGGAGAGCCCATCGATCGACTTCTATGTTGCGCGACCAGATGTTTTCCGCCATTCGCACCAAAGGGGAGATTCGGCCAGCGTACCGGCCGGAAAATGATCGGCGCCTGCTTTTACTAGCAGACTCTGCAACTTTAAAAGTACAAATGCCATTTTTGAAGCAAGCGATAGCGAGTTCAAGCGTTCATGGCAGCAGTCGCGCAAAGGTAAAGCGGCTTACAGAGCAATTTTTGAGTTTAATGAGAGAGTTGCGAGAAAGTGCGGATGTTCCCGCGTTTTTTGGATCACTTGAGAGTGAGTACAAGGGAATGCTTGACTATTTAGATGAAAAGTTGGGGGCAGCTACGGGGTTAGGAGAACAGCTGCAGGGCGTAACTGAAATTGTCAGAGAAGTTAAGTCTCTTGTCGTGCCACTCACAGCAGCATGCCTGTCTTTTTTCGTTCCGATACTCGAGCAAGAAATGAAAGACTACAAGCGGGAGCAAGGAGTTCTTGACTTTCAGGATATGTTAGAGCTTCTCGCTGAGGCGATCGACGGCGAGAATGGCAAGCAGCTAAAAGATGAAGTCGGTGGTCGTTACCAATTTGTCTTTGTCGATGAGTTTCAGGATACCGATGAGCTTCAGTGGTCTATTTTTCAGAATCTTTTTGCTACTGAGAAAAATAAGTTGATTCTTGTAGGAGATCCTAAGCAAGCGATTTATGGGTTCCGCGGTGCGGATTTACAAACCTACTTTTCTGCGAAAAAATCGATCGTTAGCAATGGTGGAAATCTCGCCAGCTTGACAGGTAACTATCGAAGTACACCAGGGGTTGTCGACGGAATAAACTTACTTCTAAGTGAAGTCTTTGGCTCATTTTTTACCGGGAAAGTCCGATACGATAAACCCACGGTTAGTTGCTCTGACAGGCAATTACTGTTACGCGGCCAGCCTTGCGTACCCATTGTGGTGTTAGCGCCTACGCCCGCTGCAGGGACAAAACTTTATGCTTCTGATATTTCCAAGCAATTGCATCATTCTATTGCCGAAGAATGTAAAAAACTACTTGATACAAATGATTGGGATTTTAAGGATGGAAATCATCAGCGGGCACTTACCGCTTCGGATATTTTCATTCTCACGCGAACGACGTTGGAGAGTAATCAAATTGCTGAAGTTTTGGCACAAAATGGAATTCCTCACAGTGTTTATAAACAAGAAGGACTTTTTCAAACAATAGAAGCACGTGAGATACTCGACGTACTAGAGGCCATTAGATCGCCGGAAGACGTAGGACGTCGCGCAAGGGCGATGCGAACTAGATTTTTGGGAGTGAGCCTGGCAGAGCTAAAAAACTACAAAGGTCACTCCGATATCATCATTGATGATTGGTGCTTGGCCTCTGCGGAGCTTCCAGGGCTGTTTGCAAGGATACTCACCGACACCAACCTTACCGTGAGGTTGGCCTCAATAGCAGGCGGCGAAAGACTGCTAACCAACTACCAGCATGTTTTCGAGGTTCTTCTTTCAGAAGCCGACCGCGAAGGGTATGGACTTTCTGGCGTGGTGTCTTTTTTGAGAAAGATGATTCGAGATCCCCATAAAATGAGGTCGCAAAACATCAAGCGACTGGATGTCGACCGAGAGTCCATTTCAATTATGACAATGCATGCCGCTAAAGGACTAGAGGCTGCCGTTGTCTTTTTGTGTGGAGGACTTGGTGGAGGAATGCGTTTTTCGCAGAGGACGTATCATGAAGGGAACGTTCGTTGTTTGGAGGTTGGTCCCCCCCGCGCCTCCACTAAGGCGCAAGTAGAAGCGGAAGCGGTTCAGGAAGATCAACGTCTTCTTTACGTAGCGATGACACGAGCAATTGGTAGGTTGTACCTTCCGTTTGTTGATCCTGCATTTGCCCGTTCACGCGGTGGAGCCTACACTCCGGTGAACGATCGGTTGAACGGTATCGTTTCCGGATTGCAGCGAAACGATGCGCTTGCGAAGAAGTATTTTTCATTAAGAAAGTTAGACGCAAAACGTAGCAACTTGAGGATGGTGTCTGCTCAATCCGCTCGCAACCCATGCGATTTGAGCCCCCTTGAGCAGTCGCAGGTCGATAGTATTTTAATGAGGCATAACGCCGCGCGAGTTCACTCGTACTCGAGTTTAAAAGGCTCAGAGAGCATCAAGTTGTCTGATGATGTGGTTGCTTTAGATGATGTGGGGGGCGCAAAACTCGGGGTTTTCGTTCATGAAGTTTTGGAGCGTCTTACGCAGGGAGGCGCCACCGATGACGTCGCGTGGCTTTCTCAGGTTGCATCTTCTGACTTTTTAAAGCGATCGGTTGCGAGGTTGGGACTTTCGCCTCGTGAAGTGGAGCGAGCGCTAGAGCTGGTAAATGCTACCTGGACGGTGCCATTACTGATCGGCGACAAACTTGTTGGTTCCCTGTCGGAGATGAAGATCTTAGCTAGAGAGAGTGAGTTTTTTTATACCGCGGGAGAAGAAACCATCAGAGGGATTATCGATATGCTCGTAGAATGCGACGATAAGATCTTCGTTGTAGACTACAAAACCGACAGACTCATTGACTATACCGATGAAAGGGTACGAGTCCATACGGAGATGCACTATGGCGTTCAGGCTGCTCTATACGGCGAAGCCGTTGGGCGAATGTATTCGAAGGCTCAATTGGGGGGAGCAATCTATCTCTATTGTCGAGGGATGGACCGTCAGATTCCAGGACAAGGCGTTTCAGTAGTCTCTGTTGACCAAGCCAGAATCATGGCGCAACAAGCCGGCGTGGAAAGGATGCTTCGTGAGTGAGTTTGATAGAGCTTGTCGCGTGGTTTTAGAAGGCAGCGCTGGCGGGTTGGCCATTGTAGAACAGCTTCTTTCTATGCAATGGACTTTGGGGGATGAGCAGAAAGCCGTGGCTCGGACCATATTTTCTCATGCGTTGGCCACAGCACATGAAGGTTCGACATGCTTCGATCCGTTAGGACCAGGAGTTACGGACAAATTGGTGCTTATCTACAAAGAAGCCAACGTAAAGACGACTAGGAGAAAACTGAAAGAGAAAATTTCAAACCTCATTTCTGACCCTTCTTTTTCTACTTTGTTTGGTGATGATGGCGACAGTCGTCCTCTTGTCAGAGTTGGTTCGAGATTGCACGTCCAAAGACTGTGGCTGAGAGAGAGACGAATTGCTGATTGGGTTCGCACTCAAATTGCTCAACCTCAACTCGCTCTTGCTGACTTTGTGAATGGCAGCATTAGTGAGGAGCAGGCGCAAGCGGTTTCCATGGCAAGGACCACGCGTCTTGGTATCATTACGGGAGGTCCAGGAACTGGAAAGACTACGGTTATCGCCGAGGTTGTGAAGGGGTGGATTTCTGATGGCGTTTCTCCTAGTGACATCTTGGTCGCGGCGCCAACGGGAAAGGCCGCAAACAGACTCGCTGAGTCGTTGAGACGACAGCAGATAAATGAATCGATAATTCCTACGACACTACACTCCTGCCTTGAGTATTCCCCCACTCGAGGGTTTGGTCGCAACAGTCGCTTTCCCTTAGGGGCAAAACGGATGATTGTTGACGAGTCCTCCATGGTCGATCTGACTCTGATGGAAGGCCTCGTGGCGGCACTTCGGTCGGATTGCTTTGTACTTCTGGTGGGCGACGCCGAGCAATTACCTCCAGTGGATGCTGGAGCGCCATTTGCGGACTTAGTAAACCAGAGTATCGTTCCTAAAGTTTGCTTAACTAAGAACTTTCGAGTGGGCGCTTCTGAAGAAGCCGACCAGATAATTTCCATTGGAACCTCAATAAGGGACGGACAAAACCCTCGGCTTGCTACGTTTGAAAAGATTGCAGACGTGAGGGGGGTAGGATTTGTTGAGTTAGATGGCGAGGCCTCCGTGAATCGAATGCTTTTCGATTGGTGGAACTATTGTGACTATTCCTCTTGGATTCGTGCACTCGAAAATTCAGTAACAGCTGAAGACGAACGTTTGTTGTCAGTCTTATCTGCACTTGGAAATAATCAATTACTTACCGCAACAAGACAAGGCATCAGAGGTAGTCAGGAAGTCAACAAGCATTTGCTAACCAGTTTCGCTGGAAGGGTCAAACCTGGAGTACCTATGCTAATTTGCCGGAACGATCGCAGGCTCGGCGTTGCCAACGGTGATGTAGGAGTCGTTTGCGATGACAATGGTGCGCTTAGGTTGGCGCTGCAGGGGAACGGTGGGGTCCGGCTTTTGCCCCTATCGCAACTGCGCGTGGAACCTGCTTACGCGCTCACGGTACACAAATCTCAAGGCTCGGAGTATGACTTTTCCGCACTACTGTTACCAGAAAGAAAAAGTCGGGTACTGGACCGTTCGTTGATATACACGGCATTGACCCGCAGTAAAAAAAGAGCAGTGGTGATGGGGAATCAGAAAGTTTGGGCCATGGGAGTGAAGTCTTCCTTGACGCGAGAAACCGGTTTGGGCAGTCTTCTTTCATGAAAGGTTCCGAAACTTGCGATCACGACGTGATTCTGAACGGGGTCTGTTACTTTTGCGAGCAAGAAATCACCGAGGTCGCGAAAACTGCTACAAGTAGGCTCGTTTCCATCAGGAAACGGGCAAATCCGCCCAAAGATCCCGACGAATAGGCTACAATAATGTGGGGTGGCTCAGACGCTAATCACATTTGAGGATGTTGCTTTGGGCATGCAATATCAAGAGAAGCTAGATGCCGCGGGACACGCATCTCATTGGGAGCGTGGTGCATTACCTGGCAACACGACGCATGCGTGGCAATGCGTAGTCATCGAAGCCGATAGTCACCTAAAAGTATTGCCTCAAATCGTTCAGCAATGGCGAAATAGATTGCCAATGCCGGCGATTGTGGCTTGTACCGAAAATCAAGTCGTAGCCCAGCGCTGTCACAGCTTGGGGGTTTCGGTGATCAACTCATCGATGTCTGGTGACGTGCTTGTAAACATCATCGCTCGAGCCTACAAATTCCGCTGCAGTAGCGAGATGAGCGTCGCAATGGCATTGGCTCATCTAGAATTGAAACCGGCAGCTACCTTTGGAGACAACGCGCTGAGGATTGTTGCGCAACTACCGTCCTCGGATTTGCAAGTAGTCAGAGCAGCCCTGCAACGAGAAGCGAATAAATATCCCTCCACTACCCAGCATTTGCAGTTTTTGCGTCATCATCGAGTGCTGACCGTAGGAGATCTTGAGTTTCTTAATCATGCCGAGGGACATCTCAGCCTCAAGTCTTTACTCAGTCTTGGGCCCATCGACGTCTGGAGGTCCGCGCGTCTTTTATGGGGATTGGTTAGCGTTGGTGCTGTGGCGCTGTCTGAAGATCCAATCGCGCTTACTCCACTATCGGTGAACACAGCGCAGCTAAGAAGAAGTCTGAGAACGAGACGCGACAGACTCGCTCGCGCCACTTACTACGATGTGCTGGAGGTATTACCTTCTGCAGAGGACCAAGAAATCGAAGTAGCAGCCAGGCAATTGGCGTTTCTGTTTCATCCGGATCAGTTCAAGAGTATCGACATTGCCGATCTCGCGCCGGTAGTCGAACCAATTTGGACTCAGGTGTTGAAGGCCCGCAAAACTTTGCTCGACATGGTGGAAAGGCGAAAATACAACGACTGGCTTCAGCAACACTTGGCTGAACTTGACACGCCTTGGTTGGCCGAGGGGGAAAATCCTGAGATCGCAAAAAGAGCGTATTCGGAAGGGCAGTCGGCACTTATGTCAGGGGATGTTCACAGGGCTGTTTCTCTTTTGGCAAAGGCGGCCCGCTGTCATCCTACTCATCCTATTTACGAAACAACGCTATGCTGGGCTCGGTATCGGAGCAGGGCTAGTGAGCCAGGGGTGGTCACCAAAGAGCGTGAGTTGGCAGAACAGTCTCTTTTAGGGCGTCGACCATTCCCTCAAGCTCTTATGCCAACGGCTCTACTTTGCTTAGCTGACGGAAAGCCAGGACTTTCCCAGTGGTATGCACAACTTGCACTGAAAATCGCTCCCAATTATCAACAAGCGCGGCTGTTGTTAGAGCGCATTAATGCGGGATAAGTGCTGTTGCCGAGGCGCTGGGCCCTGTGGTACCCACAATAATCCAAGCAGCCAAGTTACATAGTTCGCAATGGTGGGTTCTCAGGTCGTACTTACTCGTGTGTGGGGCAATTCTGCTAATTGGAGCGGCGTGGTCCAACGGTGCTATCAGCGAATTGCTTGGCGCTCCTTACTTTGAGCTGTTCCGTAAGTCCAACGATTTAGTGGTAATAGGTGGACCTCTTTGGTGCATGGGGGGAGCGCTTATTTGCATTATCTTGTTTGGATTTTCTATTGCACGAAGACCCCTCTCTCTCATCTTGGGAACGGTCTGGACCTTTTTCGTGATCTGCTTTTGTTTTTACTCGCTAGGTAAGGTGTCCGTTGTAGGACTAGGTGGCGACTACCTTGCAAGCTTCAAAGCTTGCGTCATGCCGCTGGCTGGGCTTAGCGGTGCGGTGCTCGTGTGGCTTGTGGTTTGTGGTCTAGTGCTTCGGCGCAACTAGTGCTTCGGCGCAACTAGTTCTTTTTTGCGAAACCTGTCGTACTGCTTAAGCACCATGCGAAGGTACTTTTGAGTATTTTTGTAAGGTGGTATTTGATTCCCATATTTTTTTAGCGAACCCGGGCCAGCGTGGTACGCCGCGATCGTTTTTAAGGTGTCGCCTTTGTAACGATTGGCGAGAATCCTTAAGTAGCGTGTGCCCCCCAAAATGCATTGCTCAGGATCGTGCGGGTCGTTAACTCCCATTTCCTTTGCTGCTGCGGGCATTAGTTGCATGAGTCCACGAGCCCCTACCGAAGAAACGACTCGCGGGTCGTAATCCGATTCTACTTTGATCACCGCACGAATTAATGTTTCAGGAATTTGGTAAAGCTGCGACGCGTTTTTAATGTAGGCGTCGTATCGAGAATACCTTGCCGGTGAACGGTCTTTGGCTGGAACCGCGTCACAACGTTCACAAGCGCCACGTTTCGCCGCAGGTTTAGAGGTTGCTGATGGCTTTTCTTTGAGTATTCGCTTCCACTTTTTTCTAGTCTTACCTTTGGGTTTGATGTTCGTGAAGTGGGTAACGCCTGCGCTGTCAATGTAGGAAAAAATATCTCCGTGGGCTGATATTGATAGAGTAAGTAGTAATATGCTTAGCCCGCGCATCATTAAATTTTACCGCGAGTGCAACGTTTTCGCAAAAACCAGCGCTATTTTTTCGATTCTTGATAGACTTAGGCGTGACTGAGACCATTGCTACAGACTACCTCGTTCTTGGATCCGGAATATCCGGCCTCTATTTCGCTCTTAACGCTGCTGAGCACGGCAAGGTGACCATTGTCACCAAAAGAAAGGTTCGCGACAGTAATACCAATTGGGCGCAAGGAGGAATAGCAGCGGTTCTTGGCGAGGACGACTCGGTTGACGATCATGTCGCGGATACTCTGGTTGTAGGGGACGGGCTTTGCGATGAGGAAGTGGTAAGAATTACGATTGCTGAAGGAATCGGGCACGTTCATCGCTTGGTAGAGCTTGGTACTCGTTTTGCCAGAGAAGACGATGGTAGTTTTGAACTTACAAGAGAAGGCGGCCATAACAAAAGACGGGTGGCCCATTACCAGGACATCACTGGAGCTGAGATTCAGAGGGCGCTACACGAAGCGGTTGAAAAACATCCCAATATTTCAATTTTGGAGGAGCACATTGCTATCGATCTTTTGTCTCGCGCAAAGTTCGGCAGCGAGACGGGATGCTTTGGTGCTTTCGTGCTGGATAACAAGTCGGGAAACGTCAAAGCAATCTACGCAAAAGCAACGATTCTAGCCACGGGAGGAGCGGGGAAGGTCTACGTGTATACCTCCAATCCTGATGTGGCAACTGGCGATGGAATTGCAATGGCCTATCGCATCGGTGCCAACGTTTCCAATATGGAATTCGTCCAATTCCATCCCACCGTACTATTCCACCCCCACGCCAAATCTTTTCTGATTTCTGAAGCCTTGCGAGGAGAGGGGGGAATACTGAAGCTTCGTGACGGGTCGACGTTCATGGAAAATTATCATCCTCTTAAATCGTTGGGGCCGCGGGACGTTGTAGCGAGGGCCATCGATAATGAACTGAAGAAGTCGGGAGAACCTAGCGTTCACTTAGACATGACCCACCTTGACGATGACTTCGTTCGCGAACGCTTCCCCAATATCGCAAGACGCTGTGCTGAACTCGGAATCGATATTACGAAAACACCTATCCCGGTGGTCCCCGCCGCTCACTATCAATGCGGTGGTATCGAGGTTGATCACAATGGGCAAACATCAGTTCCGCATTTATTCGCAATTGGTGAAGTCGCGTGGACAGGACTTCATGGCGCGTGTCGTTTGGCGTCCAATTCACTTTTGGAAGGGCTTGTGTTTGCATCACGGGCGGCTGACGTTGTGAAGGACATCAACGATCCTTTGCCACAAGGCGAGGCGCAATGGCTCTCAGGGGATGCCACCGATTCCGACGATGCCATTGTAGTGTCTCTCAACTGGGATGAAATCAGGCGTTTGATGTGGAGCTACGTTGGAATTGTTCGCAGCAACAAGAGACTCGAACGAGCGAGAAGAAGGATCGAGCTGCTTCGCAATGAGATTCGGGAATACTATTGGGACTTCAAGGTATCTGCAGATATGATCGAGCTCAGGAACCTAGCATTGGTGGCCCATCTGATTATCGAGAGTGCCTCTCGCCGGAGAGAGTCTCGGGGGCTGCATTACACGTTAGACTTTCCTGAGAAATCGGACACGGTAGAGAATACAGTGCTTCATAAAAGCGATGGTCCAAGCCCCCGCTGACTAGGTGGCTACTGCAGTTGCCGCGAACGTTTGTTGGGGGGATGTGAACAGATGGTTACTCTAAATGCTGTAAGTACAGGTAGTCTCGTCGCGTACCTCTTGGCATGGCAAATGCACTAGGTAAGGGAGCAAGGTAACTCTCTCTAAAAACAAAAATCGACAACTTGGCTATACACCATGTCACCCCCACCTTGTCCAGCTGCCTTTTGGCAGCTGTTCTCACTTTCGGTTCATCCTGTTGTTCCTACGTTTCAAAATACAGACATTGGAGAAAACACTGAAAAACGGCTATGTTCCAACGGTGACTCGACTATTCGCTATATCTTTGTTGCTTGGTTGCGCCGTCAAAGGTGGACCTCCACCGGTTGAAGACGTCACAAAGTATTTGGCGGCAGACAAACCAACGAAAATCAAGAAACTCCTGTCTAGCCAGCAACAGACGGTAGCGGATCGCAAGGGGTACAGTCGTTTATGGCAAGAGCGAAAAAGTGAACGCATGGCTCAAGTCGCTAAGCTGAAAGAAGGGAAGGGGCAGGCCCTGGCCAAAGCTACCGGAGACAAAGGGGCGGTGGTCCTGCTACGTGAGGCCTCGGGGTGGCGATTGCAGGCCCCTTTCTGGCAACCTACCGGAACTTCTAGTCCACGAGCTTCGATGAGGCAGCTGGCGAACGCTCTGGCTAGGTCGGATTGGGGGGCAATCGTTGGGTTATTGACTAGAGAACGACAAGAGCAACTAGGCGATGCCATGCTGACTTTACTCGGAAGTATAGGAAAATACTCTGAAAATGCCTTTCTCAGCAACGATGGAACCCGAGCTTCCTTGCGATGGACCGAAAACAATATTCATTTTAAGCTCGATTTCTTGCTTGAGGACGGTCAGTGGCGCTTAAACGATCTGCACATTCAGCGACTAAACGAGCGTGAGTCAGTGTTCGAATGAAAGAATTGGTCTCGTAACCTGCTGAAATTTATTGTTTTTGGATTCCGGTTCACAGTTAAGGGTTTAAGTTGGCGCCGGAATATGGCAGTATACGGAAACTTAGTCGAAGGTAAGCGTTTTACATACGTGGGAATGTACGGTAACTAAAAGTCGTACAATGCATGAATGGCGTTCTTCGGCTGAACGAAAGAGGTGTTCGTATATGGAATTTACAATTGGCGAAATGACAGTTTATCCGGTACTCGGCGTTGCTGAGGTAATCGGAATCGAAAATAAAGAGATCAGCTCGACAGTCTGCTCTTTCTACGTGCTGAAGCTCATGGACAGCGACCGCCAAATTTTAGTCCCCAAGGACCGTGCAGATCAGGTAGGTTTGCGACCCATCGCAAACGGTGAAGAAGTCGAGGAAGTGTTTGAGATTCTTCGCGAGCAAGACGTACATATCGATAAACAGACATGGAATCGTCGCTATAGGGGATTCATGGAAAAAATCAAGACCGGTTCTCTTTTCGAGGTCGCTGAGGTGTTCCGGGATCTCTACCGACTCAAAAGCACTAAAACGTTATCTTTCGGGGAACGTCGCATGCTGGAAGACGCCAAAAACTTGATCGTCAAAGAGCTCTGCGTAGCTCAGAACTGGTCAGAAACGCAGGTTGAAGAACAACTGGAGAAAGCTTTCGCAGCTTAGCTCAAACATAAATCCGATTCTGGCCCCAATTGCTCTCCCGCAGTTGGGGCTGATTTTTTGAATCCTCCTTTCCGAATTCGCAAATGAATTAGGTTACGTTGCCTTCTGGGATTGACCGGTATTTGCTTTATCTGCTCTATAATGCGGCGAATTGGAACTCTCAACTTACATCCCAGCAGGGTTGGCTTTCGTGTTCGCGGTCGGGTTTACTTTACTCTTCACCGCACTCGGAATGCTGATCGGTCCGAAACGTACTAACCCAATAAAGGCATCCCCGTTTGAATGCGGGATGGATCCCATTGGCTCACCACGGGGACGCTACTCTGTAAAATTTTACCAGATAGCGATCTTGTTTCTGGTGTTCGATATTGAGGCAGCGTTCATGTACCCATGGGCCATCAAATACAAAGAGTTGTCGGTATTGGCGGACGGTCAGATCATTCTTTTTGGCTTTGGTGAAATGCTGATGTTTGTTGCGGTGCTCGGTGTTGCGCTGACGTACGTCTGGAGAAAGAAGGCAATCGGATGGGACTAGAACTTGTAACCACTAAAGTAGAAGACGCAGCCAACTGGGGCCGAAAGTTTTCACTATTCACCTACCCATTTGTTACGGCCTGTTGTGGGATGGAGTTTATGTCCACTGCAGCTCCCAAGTACGACATTGCTCGATTCGGTGCTGAGTTTCCTCGGTTTTCTCCGCGGCAGTCTGACTTACTGATGATTGTAGGAACGATTACCGAGAGGCAAGCGCCCGTACTCAAGAGAGTCTACGATCAAATGGCAGAACCGAAGTTCGTAATTGCGTTTGGCGTCTGTGCGTCCACAGGTGGTTTCTATCAAAACTACACCGCAATGCCTGGAGCCGATCAAGTCATCCCAGTCGACGTTTACATCCCCGGTTGTCCTCCGCGGCCCGAGCAAGTGCTAGATGGATTAATCATGCTCCAAAACAGAATCCAAGAAGGTCGCACTCACAACCAAGTTGATCTTCGGGCGGAAGGATAAACCCATGGCAAAAATTGTAATAGATACGCTTATCAAAAAGTTCGGAGATGCTGTGAAAGACGGTTCCGCACTTGGTGATGAAGTCGCAATTGTCGATGCCGCCAAACTTGTGGAAGTGGCAACCTTTCTTAAAGAAGACGCAGCCATGGCATTCGATTCAGGAATGTTTGTGACGGCAACAGACAGGGCCTATCAAGATCAAAGCGTCCCACGCTTCGAAGTTCTTTTTCAGTTGCGGTCTTTACAAAAGCGTCATCGGATTCGTCTCAAAGTATTGGTCGAGGGCGAAAATCCCACGGTACCATCGCTGATGGGACTTTGGCCTTCGTTCAACTGGCAAGAGCGTGAAACCTACGACATGTACGGTATCAACTTTGAAGGCCACCCCGATTTACGAAGGATCTACATGTACGAAGAATTTGTAGGCTACCCGCTTCGAAAAGATTACCCAAAAGACAAAAGGCAACCGCTTGTTCGGCGGGATGACTTGGTGAACTAATGACGGATACGACCAAGACTATTGTCCTCGGACAAAAAAACGTGGAAGACCTCGATATTGAGCAGGTGCTACCCAATGAGCTGATGACCATCAACATGGGGCCTTCCCATCCCGCGATGCATGGAACCGTAAGAATCGTTCTTACCGTCGATGGGGAAACCATCGTTGGAGCAGACATTCAACCTGGTTACTTGCATCGTGCCTTCGAAAAAGAATCAGAGTACGCCACTTACACGCAAGTATTTCCGTACACCGATCGGCTTAACTACGTGTCACCGATGATTAACAACTGCGGCTACGCAATGGCAGTTGAAAAAATCATGGGGCTTACTGATGCAATTCCGAAAAGGGCGGAGTACATCAGGACGATAGTAAGCGAGGTTTCTCGAATTACCGATCATCTCACGTGCGTCGGAGCGTCTGCGATGGAGCTTGGAGCTTTTACTCCGTTTCTCTACTTGATAAAAACTCGAGAGTGGCTCTACATGCTCCTGGAAGAGCTTAGCGGCGCCCGTCTGACTCATTCCTACGTTCGAATTGGTGGCGTGTCCAAAGACCTTCCGGAAGGTTGGGGAAACAAACTAGATGAAATCCTGACCAAAATCGAAGAGGTTAAAGACGAGAGCGTCAGGATGCTCACGAACAATAAAATCTTCCGTGGTAGAATGGACGGCGTAGGCGCGCTTAGTGCGGAGGAATCGATAGCCCTTGGCGTCACAGGACCATGCCTTCGCGCGGCGGGGGTTGACTACGACGTTCGAAAAGACTTTCCGTATTCGATTTACAACGAAGTGGATTTCGATGTTCCCGTTGGTACTACCGGCGATTGTTTTGATAGGTACCTAGTTCGATTCGCAGAACTTGATCAGTCCATCTCCATCATTCGTCAGTGTCTGGCAAAAATTCCCAACGGCTTGATCATGGCAGAAGATCCTCGGGTTGCCCTTCCTGATAAGGGAGAGGCTTACAACACCATCGAAGGTATGATTCGACATTTCAAACACATCGTCGACGGAATTCGTGTTCCTCCTGGTGAAGCGTACACCTTCATTGAGGGAGGCAACGGCGAACTCGGGTTCTTCATCGTAGCCGATGGCACTGGCAGACCTTACAAGTGTTACTGCAGAGCTCCTTCTTTTGTAAATCTCAACTCCGTTCACAGACTAATTGACGGCGCGCTAATCTCCGACGTGGTTCCCATTTTTGGGATGATCAACATGATCGGTGGGGAGTGCGACAAGTAGGAACGTTATGACCACCGAAAACGAAACAGAAATAGAAAAACCTAAGACTCCTGAGGGCATGGTTGCCATCACAGTTGATGGCGCAGATGTTGTCGTACCTGAAGGGACTAACGTTCTGGAAGCGGCCAAAGAAGTTGGTGTGGACATTAGCGCGTTTTGCTACCACCCAGGACTTTCCATTGCAGCATGTTGTCGGCAGTGCCTTGTTAGCATCGATGGCGTTGGCAAACTTCAACCCTCTTGCCAAAACACCGTTCGCGAGGGCATGGTTGTCCACACTAAGGACGAACGTTCTACAGTAGCTAGAAAGCAGATGCTTGAGTTTACGCTTCTCAACCATCCGATCGATTGTCCCATTTGTGACAAAGCTGGGGAGTGCACCCTTCAAAAGAACTATTTTGAAAACAACAACGAGGCTTCACGCGTTGACGTCGTGAAAGTAAGAAAACCAAAAGTGGTCGACCTTGGACCTACCATTGTCTTGGATGCAGAACGTTGCATTCTTTGCACGCGCTGCATTCGCGTGTGCGACGAAGTTGCTGGAGAGCATCAGCTCGAGATGAGTAATCGAGGAGATCATGAAGAATTGGGAACGGCCCCTGGTGCTGTGTTAGACAACCCGTATTCTCTCAATACGGTGGATGTTTGTCCGGTAGGCGCACTAACGTCTAAAGACTTCCGATTCACCATGCGCGCATGGGAACTTATGACAACCGACTCGGTATGCACTGGTTGTTCTACTGGTTGTAACGTGGAAGTACACCACAAAGACAACCGAGTTTGGCGTATCATTCCTCGCCACAATGCAGAAGTAAACGATTACTGGATGTGCGACGAAGGTCGAACGACTTACAAGTCTCTCAAAGAGGGACGTCTTGCAACACCAACCGTAGATGGTCTTCCTGCAAAGTGGGATAAGGCTATTGCCCACGCTGCATCTCTCGTTAAGAGTTGGGACGCGGAAACTACCGCAGTATTGTTCTCGGCGAAGAGTACCAACGAAGACAACTTCGCTTTGGCGTCCATGGCGGAAACTCTTGTTGGTGCCAAAAAATGGGTGGTCGGTACCGATGATAGGCCTCATCGAGCCGATGACATCCTAAGAGACAAAGACACCAACGCGAATCGTGCTGGAGCCGTTGCAATCTCGGGTGCGAACTTTGTTTCTGCCAGTGATTTGCCAGAGCAGTTAACAGCAGGTGGAATTACTCATGTGATCGGGTTAGGAATTGACCTGGTCAACCTTCCGCCGGAAATCAAAGCGATTGCTATTGCATCTCACGATGGTGCTTCAGTGAAGCGCGCCGAAGTTTCTCTTCCGTCTCTTGATTGGGCAGAAGTTGATGGCACTATCGTCAATCGAAAAAATATGGTGCAGCGACTTCGTAGTGCCGTTTCAGGACCAGCTGGGTCTCGCGCGGGGTGGCGAATTATTGGCGACCTAGCCAAAGAGCTGGGGAAGGACTCTAAAGCAACTACGGCGGAAGAAGTCTTTAAAGAGCTCAGTGCCTCGGTAGACTTAGCCAACGGTGCGGCATGGGGCGGAATTACCAAGACGGTACAACTCAGATTCTCAGGCTCGAGGGGATAGCGATGAAATCACGTAATATTCAATGGCTTCTGCTGTCCGTAGTTGTTTTCATGGCAGCAGGCTGCGGGCATGTACCTGAAACAGCCGACGCAGAATGGACCTACAGAATTCTCAACTGGCCTGGAACCAAATGGCTAATAGTCATTTTGGGACTTGTGATGCCGATGGCTTCGCTTTTGACTTGGGCCGAACGTCGCCAAAGCGCGATGATGCAAGATAGGTTGGGACCTAATCGCGCCAACATTGGTCCGTTCAGGTTGCTGGGGATTCCGCACTTCATCGCGGATGCTTTGAAGATGATCAAGAAAGAAGATTTTGTGCCGGAGAATGCGCACAAAATTCTTTTTGGACTTGCACCGATTCTTTCGCTAGCGCCGGTCATGATTGCCTTTTCTATCATCCCATTCGGCCCAACTCTCTTCCCAGATGACTTGGGAACCGTTTTGGGGTCTGAGCAAATGTACGAGCTGAAACAGAATGGCGAAGGTATTCGAATGCAAATGTTTCAGGTCGAGTTTGGTCTGATTTTCTATTTCGCAATTCTCACCATTGCTAACTACGGTGCCACCATCGCTGGCTGGGCGAGTTATAATAAGTGGGCGCTCCTTGGTGGACTTCGTGCTTCCTCGCAAATGATGTCGTACGAAGTGTCTATGGGACTATCCCTTGTAGGTGTGTTTTTGGTCTTTGGTACTTTGGAGCCTGGAGCAATGGTGGACTACGGTGCGTATCATACCGTTGATGCTGCCACCGGCTTCCATCAAGGATGGAAAGCGTCCAACCCGATCAACTGGGGCTGGGCATGGCAACCCCTTGCACTACTATTGTTCTTTATTGCGGCTCTTGCGGAAACCAAACGTGCTCCGTTTGATATTCCTGAAGGCGAACCCGAAATTATCGGCTATTTTGTCGAATATTCTGGAATGCGTTGGGGAATGTTCTTCCTTGCAGAGTTTATTGAAATTGTGTTTATCAGTGCGATTCTCGCTACCGTCTTCTTTGGTGGTTGGCAATTCCCATTCTTGGATCCTGATGGGTTCCGTTGGGGGGGAATAATGAATATTCAGACAGGATTAATGGAGGGCGGTCAATTCTTGGCGATGCCACATTGGTTGGTCTTCTTGATTCAGTTTGCAACCTTTGGAATAAAACTTGTCTTTTTCTGTTGGCTGCAGTTGGCCATTAGATGGACGCTTCCAAGGTTCCGCGGCGATCAACTGATGGAGCTGGGATGGAAGCGTTTGCTCCCTCTAGCACTACTGAATATTATGATAACAGCCGGGCTTATGTTGCTCGTTTACAAGTACATGCACTAGGAGACCACCATGGCACACGCACCAGCACCAACAGCAAATAACGATGGACCAGTAGTCCTTCGTGAGTCAAAAGAGAACCCCGGCGTACGAACGGTACAAGTGGTTCGTCCTGAAGAAGAGGATGCCAGTTACATCACTGCCACAATCAAAGGGCTTGGTATTACCGTAAGTCACTTTGCAAAGAATCTTGCGAAAGTGGCGACCGGCAGACGCTCTAGTAGCATGGTAGAGACCATAAACTATCCCGAGGAAACCATTCCTTATCCAAAACGGAATCGAGGACTGCACCGTTTGATGCAACGGGATGACGGCAACGTTCGCTGCGTGGCTTGCATGTGTTGCCCGACGGTTTGTCCCGCCGATTGCATAACGATTATTCCGGCAGAAACTGATGATGCTGGGATTGAAAAGTATCCTGCTCGGTTCGAGATTGACGAACTTCGTTGCGTCGTTTGCGGACTTTGCGTGGAAGCCTGTCCTTGCGATGCCATTCGTATGGATACAGGAATGCACGCCCTTCCTTCAGAAACGAGGGCTGGTGGCATCATGACCAAGGAAAAGATGTTGGAGCTTGGAGCGCCGTCTACCGCGGTGCAAGGTGGTTCGGGTCCTTCCTGGAAAGACGAGTAGTCGCTCGTTAGGCTTTCCTCTCGCGGCGTTACGCGAGGCCTCGTGTACGGTCGTACATGTCGGCTTCCTCGGATTTCACCCAAGCTCGCAAGCCTTGCGATAGAAATAGCCTACCTTCGCTAGGGATTGGCGGGTTGGTTGCGTGGCTGCAGGTCTAGGTTCTGGTTCGGTTGGTCGCGTTTCGACTTTCTTGGTAGACTTCGTCTGTGGGGGAATCTAACGATGAGGTAGTTACTACGACTACCGTTGTAGTAACGGAGACAACGGTCGATGGGGTTACGGAAGTGGCGCAAACCAAGACTGTCAATGGCCACAAGATTTTTGAATTTCATAATCGGGCTGGTTCAAGCTACATCAATAGGGACGTAACTGACAGAATCGAAGAGTTTGCGTGGAGTAGGTTTGCCGAGAAACACCATGGTCTCTACGATAGCCGTCAGCGAATCTTGCAAATTGTGACGGAACGCTATCGCTTTCAAGCACGACCCGTCTACGACACTCTCCACGATACTTGGCACACTGAACTGAGGCTTTGGTTCGAGCAGCCTCTTACGGTTACGTTGAAGTTGCGGTCGGAAAGTGAATTTTTTACGCAACTTGGCAAGGCATTAGGCCGCCAAGATGTTGAAGTAGGGCATGACGAGTTTGACGAAAACTTTGTCGTAAAAGGGAAAGACGAACGGCGTCTAAAAGAAATATTTTCGAGCGATACGTGCAAGCAAGTTTTGGCCATAGCGAAAAACTACGAAGTTGAAATTGTCGACGAAGGAATTTTTGTTGTCTATCCCGACTTTCTTTTGCAAGCATCAGAAATTCACCGCATGTACGAGCTGGTTGGCGAATTAGCGAATGCCATGCTTGCCCACAGAGATGCCGGTAATCCGGCTGGTATCTACAGATGAGAAAGCAATGAGTACCTGGGGGCAAAGCTAAGTAGGATAGACGGTATTTCTACTGGATAGTCAGCGCTGTTGGTGCGTCAACGATTTGCGGAGGATCGTGCTATGATTTCAAGTATGACTCATCGATCGGTTTGGGCAGTTTTAGGATTAACCATTGTCACTTTTGGCTTTTATTCGATCTACTGGTTGGTCGTGACTAAAAACGAACTCAATCTGGGGATTCAGTCGGAACATAAGGTACCAACAGCTTGGCTGGTGATTGTTCCTTTCGCCAACCTCTATTGGTATTGGAAATACTGTAAAGCAGCCGAAATTCGGTGCGGCATAGAGGCTATGGCATCATTTCTAATCTTTTTGTTCGCCGGATTTGTCGGAATGCTTTACTTACAATACAAGTTTAACCAAGCAGCTCCTCCCGCAGTGATGGCGCAAGCCCGCGTGGTTTGACTTTGTTACTCATGTAGGTGCGACGGCGTGCGAGTGGGCACAGTTTAGGACTAATGCGGGGAATTTATCCCTCGTTGATTTACGTAGTTGGTTCTAAAGAATAAGATCTGGTATGCGATTTTTGGGAGTAATGGGGCTTGGTGTAATGGTAGCTTGTGGAACGGATTCTGGCGAAGGACAAGAGCCGCCACAAGACGGTTACAATGAGTTAATTTCTGTTGGTTTTACGGTCGAGCCGGGCGGTGAGCCGTACCGATGCGCATCGAAGACGATTACCAAAGATACCTATATTTCATCGCTACGGGCAATTTCACCCGAAGGCGCTCATCACTCGGTGGTTTCCATTACCGACACGCCAATGGGGGCGGACGGAGAGGGCGATTGCACTTCCGCTGATATAGGTCACCAAATGATTTATGGCGCTGGGGTCAAGTCTTCCGACCTGACACTGCCTGACGGGGTGGCGATTAAAGTTGCCGCGGGATCTCAGTTGCAACTCAACGCCCATCTATTCAACGCTTCTGACGAAGCATTACAAGGACGATCTGGTGTTTCGTTTAAGGAAGTTGAGCCAGCAGCGGTAGAGCACGAAGCGGCGTTTGCGTTTGCTGGAAACTTTGATTTTACTTTGAATGACATGGCCGCACCACAAACCGTCACAACTACCTGTGAAGTGAGTGACCCCGCCACAGTCGTCGCGATATTACCTCATATGCATCAGCTTGGCACTCATATGAAAATCGAGCGAACGAGTGGGGCGGTGCTGCTCGATGAAGATTTCGACTTTTATGAGCAAGAGATATTTTCAGTGAACAACATCACTCTTGCTGCGAACGAAACATTCTCCATCACGTGCACTTACGAAAATACAACGGGATTACCGGTGTCCTTCGGTGACAGTTCGTTGAGTGAAATGTGCGTTGGCGGACTATTTCTCTATCCTCGCACTGCCGAAGTTACATGTGACTAGCAGCCGCAAAAATGGGGTACGAATATCGGTTTACCATTGTTGAACGTGATCTTGCTCAATTGCGACTTAGTCCGCGAATAAAAACGGTGGTAGGAATCCTTAGTGCCGCTCCTAAATTGATCAGCTACGACGACAAACAATACGTCTACGACAGTGGACATCCCGAATGGCCTAACACGGTTCATGTGGAAGACGAATACCTGTGGGTGACCCTTTCTGGTCGGGACAAAGAGTCTTGGCAGCTCATCGACTATCTCTATCGTTCGCTTCTAGATCTATGCGGAAGAGTCGAGATTAGCGAAGGTTAAGCGACCAATGCTGGAAGTAATAGTATTCCAATCCAGCACTCAATGCATTCAATTGCCCACAGCTACCGTCTGCAAACAGGGCTTAGCTACTGTGCTGCAGAGGTAACAATTTCTTCGATGTAAGAACAAGTCGTTACGTTAGATATGGCTTCAGCCGCTGCCAAGTCGCAATTGTTTTCGTCTCCACTTTGGTAGCGTTCGACTCTATAAAAGCGAACTCCACCGGAGTCTGTCGGTTCAAGCGTGACGGTCGTATGGTTTAGGGAACACAAGCCACCGGAACTACTTGCTGTCGCAAATGTACCTCGGTAACCGTCACCTCTGGCGGAAAGGCTGCTTGCACCGAAAACAGGGAAGCAATCTTGAGTTCCCGCGGCATCGCTGCACGTTTCGAGATTCATGCCAAAGTCATCGTCGAAAATGTGTAGAAAGGCGTCTGGGTCCATATCTTCAGTTAACGCATCGCTGCAGTCAAATGAGCCGCCATTCGCAAACTTTTCGGTTTCAATAGGATAGACCCCCGTAAAATCAGCGCCACCAGAGTCACCTCCACATGCCGCGAATAGTGTAATACACAATGTTAGCTTGTACATTGTAAAACTTTAACAGCTATGCGTTGCCGATGTGCTCGGCAACGATCATTTTTGTAACAATACTTGCCGCAGCTAAACCAAACGCGCCGGTGACAAAACTGGCGGTGCCATAGATCACGCTTCGCTCCTCGCACGAGTGATGTTCGTTTTTTCCTCCTGGACAAACGCACCTAAAACCTTCGCCTTTGTCGTAGGTCAGCTCTACGGGAACGATGGGCTTTTCTGTGGAAAATACGGCTTGAATCCCAAACAGTGCTTTGCGTGGAAAATTGTATTCTTGGCGCAGTATTTTTCGCACGGCGTTGGCCAGTGGATCCACCGTCGTACGTGCTAAGTCAGCGACTTCAATTTTAGTTGGATCCATTCTCCCCGATGCACCGGTAGAGCAAACCACAGGGATGCCTCTTGCTACGCAGGTTGCAAGCAAATGACACTTTGCGGTGACGTTGTCAATGGCGTCAACAACGATGTCAGGGGCGTGGGCAAGTAGATGCTCTGCCGTTTTATGGGAATAGAATATTGGTTCGCAAGTCACGTTAACTTGTGGGTTAATTTGTTTGACTCGCTCAGCGAGCAAATCTGCTTTACGTTTACCCACCACGGTCGACAACGCTTGCAGTTGCCTGTTGGTGTTAGTGACGCACACCCTGTCAAAATCGACAATTGTTAGTTTACCAACGCCAGACCGCGCAAGTGCTTCTACCACAAACGAGCCAACACCACCGAGTCCTATCACCATCACGTGACTCCCGAAAAGTTGCGTCATAGCTTGGTCGCCAACAAGTCGCCCCATTCGGTCAAATCGTCGGTGCAAGCGGTATCGTGTCTCAGTGGTCATCCTGGCCCAACGCTACACAACCATTGAGGTGAAAACAAGGGGAGTTTTTGCTATGGTGGACGCGTGAACGCAGAGCAAATCTCATGGACTATGCCCATACTTTGGGAGGCGTTTCGCTAGTGTCACTTTTACGCACGCCTGCGAATGCGTGGCCCACACAATTACTTGCGGCATTGGCTTCGGCACTTCTGATTTTTTCCATTGGAGGGGCGTTAGGAGGCTCAATTGCTTTGGAAGTATCGTTCGCTATGAGTGTTGTGGCTGCCGTAGTTGCGTTCACACCGATGCACGACGCGAGTCATCGATCGGTTAGTAAAGCCAGGTTTGTTAATGAACTTGTAGGACGAATTTGCGCGACCGTTCTTGCATCGCCTTTTTTGGCGTTTCGCTATGCCCATCTTGAGCATCATAAGCACACGAACCACCATCACTTAGATCCCGACTACTACTCAGGCAAGGGACCACGTGTACTCTTACCTCTACGCTGGCTCACTCAAGACTTGCACTATTATGTGATCATCGCTGGAGCGTGGAAAAAACTTAGTCGATCCGTGAAGGTCGAAGTGACGCTGAACCTGTTGCTGCTTTTGGGCGTGTTCTCATGCTTTCTAGCTGAAGGGAAAGGGCTGACGTTGTTGCTTGCATGGATTCTTCCCGTGCGGCTGGCCATTGGACTCTTATCTTTCAGTTTTGATTACTTGCCCCACAGGCCTCATGCGACTACCAGCAAAGAAAATCGTTTTAAGGCCACGCGAGTCATAGAAGGGCCGGGACTCACGCTGCTGTTTTTGTATCAGAACTATCATCTTATTCATCACTTGTACCCCGGGGTGCCGTTTTATCGTTATCGGAAAGTATTTGATTCTCAACAGAAGCAGCTACTTGACAAAGGGATGTTGGTGACGCGTTGGTTCGGGCCTGCAGTCCGCACCAGCCATGAGGTTCGAGAACCATGAGGTCGTTTTTGGTGTCGGTGCTGTTGCTACCTAACGTAGCTGTCGGCGAGCCTTCCGAGGGCAGCCGCAATTACGCCAATCTACGCGTGGGCGCACAAGTTTCTGACGCGAGCAGCAACAGGACCACTATTTGTGGGGAAGTCGAACCCGTAGCAAAATGGTCCATTGAGGCCTGTGGAGCAGGTGGTGGATGGTTTCATCATGATCCCATCGCGGATATGTTTCATGTCCAGCTGAAGTGGTTCATGGTCAACCGGCGACTTATTGGCGGAAGTGTCTTTCGAATGGCTGCAGGAGTTGGTTTTACGGAAATCGAACAAGGTAACGATGAGGCCGGATTGCAGTTTAGAAAGCCCAAAATGGGAGCACGTTCTATTGCTAGTGGCTCTGGATCGCTTTCTGCTTCCTGGCACCGTCCTTTAGGAGCGGGGCTGGAGTTTATAGCCAATGGCTCGCTGGTCGTCGGTTACTTTGAGCACAGTCGCTTGCTCGCAACTCCTATGAACAAAGTCCAACCATCGTTGTCTCTGCAGGTTGGTATTGGTTTCTAGCCAAACAACGCGCTGGCATTGTTAGCAGTTACGTCAGAGATTTCTTTAAACGAGGTGTCGCGTAAACTTGCGAGCTTTTCGATGACTATCGAAACGTGAGACGGTAGCCACTCGCTGTATCCCTGCGGGGCCTGGTGCGGGGCGTCGGTCTCTACCAGGAGACGCTCAGCAGGGATTGCGGTAGCACAATTTTGAATTTTCTTTCTTGAGTCATCGAGGATCGTGGCACAAAAAGAGATATGCAGCCCCAGCTTTAGGTATTCTTTCGCTTGCTCATGCGATCCGCTGAACGCATGGACGACGCCACCTGACTTCGGAGTGGTCGACTTAAGGGTAGCGATTAGCGAATCGTGTGCTTTTACTGCGTGCACTACGATAGGAAGGTTCAAGTCGTTGGCGAGTCCTACCTGTTTCTCGCACAAGGCAAGCTGCGCATCTACTGATTCGGGGGTCTTGATGCTGTCTACTCCCACTTCTCCAATAGCACTGATGTGCGACGTGTTCTGTTGTACAAATGAGACTAGGTCCTCAAAGGTCGCATCCTGATCCCAAGGATGAATTCCCACTGCGTTTTTGAAGAGTGCTGGTGTTGCAATGGAAAAATCCAATTGCTCCTTCCACTTCGACGAATGACTGGACGCGATTAATACTCCAGAGACGCTAGACTCCTCGAGCATCGATTCGAGATCGTCTCGCTCAAAACCTTCTAAATCTTGCAGGTGGCAGTGGCTATCAAACATCAGGGAACGCTATCACATTGCGAGAGCATTTCCATTGATGATACAAAAGCCCTATGAACAAGATTGCAGGAGTTGGCGCACTTTTGGCAATGACTTCGGTCATTCTTGGAGCTTTTGGAGCTCACAAACTTCGCGGTGTTTTAAGTGTCAGAGGACTCGAGGTCTTTGAAATTGGCGTACGTTATCAACTAATTCATGCAGTAGCCCTTGTACTCATAGGACTTTTAGTAGAAAAAAATGCTCGGCATTCAGCCTTTGCAGGATGGCTGATGGTCGGCGGTATCCTAATATTTAGCGGAAGTATGTACCTTGTCGCGCTGGCTGAGATGACTTGGTTTGGACGAGTGGCTCCCGTTGGCGGAATGATGTTGGTTGCTTCGTGGGCTGTACTTGCTAAAGGAATGTTTTCGAAACATTAGCTTCTTAATGGTTCAACGCATTCTTTCGTAAACAAGTACATCAACCTTTCCTTGTGGTAGCTCAAAGTGGCGTGTGAGAGTTTCCGCATAAGAGAAGTTCAGCTTTTCAATGACGCGAATCGAGGCTAAGTGACCGCAAGCTACCGTGGCCCGAATACGCTGGAGGTCAGACGCGAACCCGCGCTCACAAATGGCAGCGGCTGCTTCCGTTGCCAGACCTTGCCCGCTGGCAGCGGCGGCGATGTGATAGGACAGATACGCTTCACTCTTCAACCAATCGACTCTTGATAATGCGATGGTGCCAACGGTTTTCTCTTTCACAACCACAAACCATCGGTATTCTTTGTACGCTCGATTCGATAAGTCCGACGAACAGCTTCGAAGTCTACTCGCAAGCTGAACGTGGTCTTGGACTTCAAATGGGTTAAATTCTATTGCAGATCGGTCTTGGCGCCAAGAATGCCAAAGTCTCGCATGGGATTCATGCGCTGGAACAAACTCCATACGCCCTTGTAGCCCCTTTGACGCTTGCCCGCCATTCGCGAAAGTCCGCTTTTGTTGAAATAATGGACTGTCGTATCAAATTTGCCGGTGCGTATTTGGAATTTTCGCTTCCCGCTCGCCAATCTGCGGGCTACCATCTCGCCGTGACTTACGACGTAAAGATTACTGGTGGACGTATTGTAGATGGCACAGGACTTGATTCCTACGTGGCTGATATCGGCATCAAAGATGGAAAAATTGTTGAGATTGGCAAGCTCGCAGATGCTCCAGCAAAAAAAGAAATTAAAGCTGACGGTGCCATTGTCACCCCGGGCTTTGTGGACGTTCATACGCACTACGACGGACAAGTATCGTGGGATGCAGACTTTGCTCCTTCTAGTCTGCACGGCGTGACCACCGCGGTCATGGGAAGCTGCGGTGTGGGGTTCGCTCCGGTAAAGGAGCACGACCAAGAGCGAATTATCAAATTAATGGAGGGGGTAGAAGATATTCCTGGCTCAGCACTCTCGGAGGGAATTACATGGGGATGGGAGTCTTTTCCGGAGTACATGGACAAAATCGATTCGTTCCCCCACACCATCGACTTTGCAGCGCAAGTTCCGCATGACGTAGTTCGCGTTTTCGCAATGGGAGACCGTGCGCTTCATAACGAACCAGCTACTGATGAAGACATCGAATTGATGCGAACCATTGTGTCCGATGCGCTAGATGCCGGGGCGGTGGGCTTTACAACAGGGCGATCGGACAACCATCGAACCGCTGATGGCGACCCGACGCCTGCATCGGAGTCTTTGACTAAGGAACTTATAGGCATCGTAAAAGCCTTCGAAGGTAAGACCCACGGCGTAGTTCAAGCCGTATCTGACTTTGATATCTTAGATGGTGATGAGCGTTTTCATGAAGAGTTCGATATCTTAGAGAGCCTCGCTGCAGCAGCTGGAGACCATCCGTTTTCCATGTCCGTGATGCAACGTGACCAATCTCCCAATCAGTGGAAGTGGATTATGGAACGGTGTGAAGCCGCGAGCAAAAAAGGCGTGAAGATGCACATGCAAGTCGCCCCTCGTCCCATTGGAGTGATTCTCGGTCTTCAGGCGACATTCAACCCGTTTGTCGCGCATCCTTCGTATCAAAAAATTGCAGGTCTCTCTGTAGAAGAGCGGGTCAAAGCAATGAAGGATCCCGCGTTCAAGAAGCAGATGCTCTCTGAAGACATTGTTAACCTCGCAGGAGAGGGGAGTAGTATCCCACCGCTCGCTGACTTGCTTCTTCGAAATATCGACAAAGTTTCCATGCGAATGTACCGATTAGGAGAAACTCCTGACTACGAACCTAAAATGGACACCTGCCTTTACAAAGAAGCCATCACCAAGGGCGTGTCGGTTCTAGATTTGATGTACGACATTTTACTTGAAGATGATGGTAAAGCATTTATCTACTTCCCGATTTATAACTACACCAACTTTTCTCTCGACAACGTACACAAGATGCTAACTCATCCACTGAGTATCCCTGGACTTTCCGATGGTGGAGCTCACGTTGGAACCATTTGCGATGCATCGTTCCCGACCTACTACATGCAGCATTGGGGACGCGACCGTGAAAAAGGAAAGATAAAAATTGAAACGATTATTCAGTCAATGACGCAGCGAACCGCCAAGTACCTTGGTTTTTCGGATCGAGGAGAACTCAAGGTAGGAAAAAAGGCGGATATCAATATTATCGACTTTGACAATCTCAAACTGCATCCCCCCAATGTGGTTGCCGACTTGCCCGCTGGTGGAAAGCGTCTCATGCAGCACGCCGACGGATACTTGGCAACGCTAGTGAGCGGAGAAGTTATTCAAGAGAATGGTAAGTTGACGGGGAAAAGGCCAGGGCGTTTGGTTCGCTCGGGTCAGCTATGAGTGGAAATGTTTCCATAGACTACCTAGAATTTTTGTCTTCAGACTTTGAAGCGAGCAAGGCATTTTTTGGCAATGTCTTTAATTGGACGTTCACCAGCTACGGGGAAAATTACCTGGCGTTCCATGGCGCCGGTATTGATGGGGGCTTTGCCTTAAGCGAAAGTAAGATGACAGCCGAGGGGGGAGCGTTGGTGGTCTTTCTTAGTGATGATTTGGCGGCGACGGAGAAGAATATAAGAGACCACGGAGGGACTATCAGTACTCCCGTCTTTTCATTTCCAGGCGGAAGTCGTTTCCACTTTAAAGATCCTACCGGCAACGAGTTCGCGGTTTGGAAAAAGTCGTAAAGCTCGAAAAAGCGCCTTGACGCGGTGCGTTGTCGTGGTTAGACTTATATTATGTTTAAAAACGCACATTTAACGCTGCAAGACACACTGTTTTTGGCCAATCTGTTGTTAGGCCGAAGACACGTCATAGCGAACCATCTAGAGTTAACCTGGGCAGATGATGAAATCAGCCTGATGGAGTAACTCAAAACCTCCAATAGGCGTGGATGCTGCTGAAATATCCTTCACTCGCGCTAAACTTAAACTCAGACAAGTTTTTGGTTTCTAGCGATGCTTGCACCACAAATTTGTCAAACACCATCGCATAGCTCAGGTACCCGCCTATAGAGCGAGTGTTGAAGTTATAGATCGGACCAAGAATCACTCGGTCCCAGTTAGGGGCAATCCATTCGTAGCCAGTGGAAAACTCAGTATCAATTGTTCCTTTCGAGTCTAGCGGAGTGGTGAATTCTAGCGTCTTACCTGGAAGGTACCTGATAGTAGTATGCGAGATCAGAGAACCTAGTCCACGGCTGTCTACTGTACATTGTCCAAAGGGTTCCGCTTAACGTAAAGTTATCTGAGTGGAGCATTCTTAGTTTTGATCTGACATTCGGATACTTACTAAAAGTGAGCGGACCATGGGTTGTGACAGAGAACCAGTTGGTGATGCCGTACCCGTAAGAGCCGAAGATTCCCAAAAAGTGTTGGCCCTTGATAAGCATTGTTGCGGTGGGAGAACTAGAAATCGTCTGAAAAGGGATTGGCTTGTAACGCATCGAAACATCTTTTCGATGGTGAAAGAGTAGCTCAGCTCGACCAGGAACGTTGTCGTTTTTGGTGGATGAGTCAAACGGTTCTGCTTTATCACCTACAATCACTTGTCCTGCATTTTCGTGTAACACAAGTCTGGCGTACCCCATTTTGGGATTTTCAACTTTGAGATAGCCTATGACTTGATCATCGGACGCTGAGTAGACTACGAGCATGTCTCCCGTTTTTAGCTTGTTTGCATCCGATTGAGTTTCTTTTTCTAAATCTACTCCGTAACTGTCGGGAGTTCCGGTGACTTTGAAAGAGCCGGTAACTTGGTGACTTTTCGCGCAGCCAAGAAGCAGAAACGAGAGAAAAAGGATACGCACGCTAGCTCTAGTTTAAACAATGCTGAGTTACCTACACTAGGCGCAACGGGCGTTTACCTAATAGGAGCCTCGGTTAAAACCTCTTGCATGACATGCCTGCAGCGCCGCTAGATTTAGGAGTAGTGGGACGGAGGATTTGCTCCGGCCGCATCTGGCCTTCTTAGGGCCGGCACCACGTGACGGCGTAAGAATCGGTCGCGTCTCCTGTCCTACAGGGGGGGAGTGATTCGACCGACGATTGACTGAGAGGCAAGCTAGCTAGTTGCTGGAAAACATAAAAAAGGCGCCCCTGAGGGCGCCTTGCCTAACTTGTAGAAAAATTAGATTAAGTCGGAAACCGCCTCTGCTTCTTCTTGAAGCTCCTTGGCCGTCGCGTCGATTTTGCCTCGACTAAACTCGTTGATGTCGAGCCCTTGTACGATGCTCCATTTGCCGTCTTTGCAAACGGTGGGGAATCCGAATAGTAGTCCTTCGGGTACGCCGTAGCTTCCGTCAGATGGAACTGCCATTGCAGAGTAATCACCCTCTGGAGTTCCTAGCCACCAGTCGTGAATGTGGTCAACTGCGGCGCTTGCCGCACTTGCAGCAGAAGATTTACCACGAGCGCCAATGATCGCCTTACCCCGACTTTGAACCGTTGGAATGAACGTTTCCTCGAGCCACTTTTGGTCGTTAACAATGGAAGCAACGCTCTTGCCGCCGACGTTGGCGCCGAAGAGGTCTGGGTATTGAGTCGCGGAGTGGTTACCCCAAATAGCGAGTTTCTTAACATCTGAAACGGCGCAACCTAATTTTTCTGCTACTTGTGATTTAGCTCTGTTTTGGTCCAGACGAACCATTGCAGAGAAGCACGAAGCATCGAGACCTTTAGCGTTATTTTTAAGGATGTAGCAGTTGGTGTTTGCCGGGTTTCCAACAACCAATACTTTTACGTCACGTTTGGCTACTTCCCCCAAAGCTTTTCCTTGTCCGGTAAAGATAGGACCGTTTGCACGTAGTAGATCTTTTCTAAGCATTCCAGGACCACGAGGCATGGCACCAACCAAAACCGCTACTTGAGTGTCGCGAAAGCCTTTCATCGGATTGTCAGCTGCTTCGATTCCTGCAAGTAGCGGAAATGCGCAGTCGCGAAGTTCCATAGCGACGCCATCCACAGCTTTCATCGCTGGTGGTATGTCAACAAGTTGCAAGATAACTGGCTGATCAGGGCCGAGCATGTCGCCGTTGGCGATTCTAAAAAGGAGGCTGTAGCCGATTTGGCCAGCAGCACCGGTAATGGCTACTTTTACTGGATCTTTCATTGCTCGGCGAGGTTATGCCCCCCACGGCAACCTATCAACTAAGCGAGCTAAGAATCTTAAGATTTACGTTGGATGGTGGTCGATTTGGTGTAAAATTAGGCGTGGGGAGACGGGAAAACCGGCGATATGAGCGCCACGTGCGTCGTATCAACGTCAAGTTCCGAGAGCTGGGCAGAGAACAATGGCGTACGGCTTTCACCACCGACATCTCTGTTGGCGGGATGTTCATTTCTTCCCGAACCATTCCTGACAGTGAAATAGTCGAGGTCGAGATACAGATTAGCGATGGAGAACAGTTGTCGTTGCGTGGCAAAGTTGTCCGAGGTACTCGAGTTGCCAATCGCCTGCAACGCCTGCAGCGCGGCGGTTTCGCAATAGAAGTGGAGCAACCAGCCCCAGAAGGCTGGTACAACGCATTGCTCGCGATGGATCGGCGTTAACCGAACGCCTGCATGTAAGAGGACAGATAGTCTGCTTTGCCTAATGGCACACCGTTGTGCCTAGCGATGGCATACGCTGCAGTGACGTGAAAATACAGGTTAGGAAAGAGGAAACTTAGCATGTAGCTCTCGGAGGTGAAATTCATCTTGTTTCCGCGAAGGGTTAGCTCAATGGGACGGTTGGGATCGAACTGGTTCTCTTTAAGACCGGCAATTAACTTTTGGGTTGTCGCCACCCTGGCCAGAAGTTCTTCCGTCGAGGTTTCCTTATCTTCTACGCTAGAAGGTTCAAGTCCCGCAAGGCGCTCCATACCTCGTCGGGCGAGGTCGCATGATACTTGAATTTGCCTGCAGAATGAAAACATGTTGGGGTAAAGCCTCGCATTTAAAACCGCCGACTCTTCGCATCCGATGTCGATAGTAAATGCGTGGGTCTTGTTTAGAATGGTTTCAATGGATCCCAGAGATGCCACTACCGTTTTGCTAAGGGTTTGGTGAAAAGACATGGTTACTAAGTAACAAAATAACATTGGGATTACCAGGTTGCGTCATTGGTATAAGTGTACGAGTCGTTCTATGAAGTGTTTTGGTAACAACTAACTACGTTCCTTCTAACTAATAATTTTATAATTTTCACTTGGGCGGGGCTTTAGGGTAGTAAATCTATAGGCCTTGTTGCCAAGGCGTTTGCCCTTCTCCAAAAGTATAAAGGCCGATTAACGTTACAAGATGTAAAAAGAGAAAGAGACCGACTTTAAACATGTTGAGATTGGCTTTCTCTATAATACCTACAACGTTGCGCCAGCCTATTTGTTGACCGTATTTGTGCTCACCATTAGAGTAAAGATGATGAGACTTTTGGTTCTGTCCCTTCTGTTTGTTTGTTGCAGCAACCCAAATTCACAAGACTTATGTGAAAGAGATTACAACCCAGATGATTTCCCGCCGCTTTCGGTGGGGGCGTGCAACAACTCCACAATACCATCCGACTGGAAACCTTTTGGTTCGATTTGTATTACAGAAGGTGGAACCACCTGGGATCTGAACTACGAAGTGGGTTGGCTTGGAACTGGTTCCGACAGGCAGTTCTACTATTTTCAGCCAGCCCTGGAATCACCTGAGACCAAACCGCTAATAGTGTTCTACAATGGTGGTCCATTCGTGCCGACTGCCATTTTGTTGGCGGGGGGGACTGGAAAGTCGCGGATGATCGATGGTGGAGTAGCGCGGCCCCCAGAAGCGAATCCAAACACCTGGCAAGACTTTGGAAATTTGTTGTACTTGGATGCGCTTAGAACCGGCTACTCTGATGACGGTGCTCCTTTGTCGCTAGATGAGGATGCAGACTTTTTCGCCACGAATATTGTGAGATTTCTATTGGTCCACGAGAGTCTTAGAAACGTAAAGGTCGTTCTTGCCGGCGAAAGCTACGGTGGACAAAGAAATCTTAGGATTGCTGACTTTTTTGAGTCGCCGTCTGCTGCGATGGTGAGCCTGTGGAATGAAAAGGGCACATCAACGGACACTTACTCTGATTGGCTGGCAAAAAGACTGCGCCACAGCGTACATATTCAGGGGGGATGGAACGAGGAATTTGTTGTTGATGGTGAGTCCAATACTTCGGCAAGAGGAGCTTACATTTTGTTGCAAGAAAACTTTGAATTGTTTACTGGTGTAACTCCACCAGATGAGTTGGGCAATTATATTTCAGGGGCTTTATCTGCTGGCGGTAATAATGACTTCGAAAATTACGTCCCTTCGCTGACTCCCGGAAGTTATCATTTTCTTACAAACGCGGGTCTTGATGATACTATCACTTTGCAACCGGTGAGTCAGTACAGTGGGGGCCAAGATACATGTGGTGTGGCACAGGTGATAGTCGTTGACTATCTCGAAGCCGGCCACGACGTCGCCTCGTGGTCTGGTGAAAAGCTGAAAAACGATGTGAAGGCTTGGTTGGTCGAGACTGGCGCAATGACACCGGCGATGTAGCGCCCCAAAATGCACCGCCGCGTCTGGGAAAGAAGCGGCGGGTGCAAGAGGTGGTGTCTGTGATTTTGGAGTGGCCATTGGCCTATGTATGATATCTAAGAGTCTTGCAACGAGCGTGCCACTATCGTGGTGATGAAGTTTCCGCCAGTTACAGCATAATTGAACTTAGGTGGATGGGAGCGAGAGTCCCAAGGTGGGACAAAAGTCTTGGTTTGGAACGTCCCAAAATGCAAACGCCGCGTCTGGGAAAGAAGCGGCGGTGCAAGAGGTGGTGTCTGATTTTGGAGTGGCCATTGGCCTATGTATGATGTCTAAGAGTATTGCAACGAGCGTGCCATGACTGCAGTGATTAAATTTCCGCCAGTTACAGCATAATTGAACTTAGGTAGATGGGAGCGAGAGTCCCAAGGTGGGACAAAAGTCTTGGTTTGGAACGTCCCAAAATGCAAACGCCGCGTCTGGGAAAGAAGCGGCGGTGCAAGAGGTGGTGTCTGATTTTGGAGTGGCCATTGGCCTATGTATGATGTCTAAGAGTATTGCAACGAGCGTGCCACGCTGCACGCTCGGCATTCCGCGCAGTTGGCCAGTCTGGGGCCCCTAAAGATGGAGACAAAAATCCCAAAGTGGGACAATGCCCCCACTACTGCTGTGAAATTACCTCACACCAAATATTGCAAGATATTCAAAGCCTGAAGGTTTCTCTTTCTTGTGTGCTACAAGTGTCTGATGAAAAAGTCCTACTTTGTTGCTTTGCTATTGATGGTCTGTGCGACCGCTGTTCTATTTCTAATACTTGGACGTTCCCCCGAAGATGAGAAATATAATTCTAAGAAACATCATCTGGTACATGCTGCTCTCATGGAAAATGGAGGCATTGTCCGATGCTGGTCTTTGTCGGAGTCGGACTCTCATTTGATGGGCGGATTCATTGACTACATTGATCCGGCTACGGGAAAAACGATTTGGAAACATCAAACCGATATTACAGATTGTCGTATCTCTCTTTCCGGTAATCGCATAATTTTTACAAACCACTTTGGAGCTGCCATCAAGCTTGTTGCCTACACCATGGAAGGAAAAGTGGCTTGGGAACGTTCGACTAGTTTGTATGAACACGAACCTACCACCGTGGTAACGGACTCTCATTTAGCAATCGTTCAGAAAGCAGAGGAGTTGGGGCATATCTTTGTAGTTGATGGGGCTACTGGAGAAGTTTGTAGCAAGGGCAAAATAGACGACGTTTTCGACGAACGGAAAGGATTTGCTATGGCTAAGCCATTTACGATTGAGAATTGCGAGCTGAAGAAAAAGAATACTTCACATGACTTAACGGTGAGTTTCTTCGGCGCAGTTGATGAACATATAGTAGGCGAAATACGGCAGGTCCCTCAGAATACTTGGTTAATAAAAAAGGATGGAGAAGATGTTTGGGAGTCATTTAGTTATGTGAAAAATAGTCGCAGTTTTCCCGTAGGAGGGGCGGTGGCTTTTGACACTCTTGGTTTGCACGATTTAGGGACTTGGCTTTTGGTCGACTTAAAGGCCGGGAAATTTGTGTTGGCGTCTGCTGAGTCTATTGTTCAAGGAGGAACTGGATATTTTTCCAATGGTGTGTTGTACGACAATACTGGAGATTTTGTTGCTGGTCGTCGCTCCAACGTCTTTACGCAAAAGCATAGAAGGCGAATCAATGCATACTTTACCAAGTCGCCCCGCTGGCTTAGTCCTGCATTAGCAGACTGCGATGAAGAAACTTGCAGTAAAGAAGAAAAGTTGCCAAACGTGCAGC
Source organism: Deltaproteobacteria bacterium (assembly GCA_020630875.1). Taxonomy (GTDB): domain Bacteria; phylum Myxococcota_A; class Polyangia; order Haliangiales; family Haliangiaceae; genus JAHDIH01. The sequence goes on from JAHDIH010000006.1 coordinate 290,005, forward strand.
CAAAGGAGGAGGAAACGCTCATTGCCGTATCTGCCCATGGACCGAGAGATGCGCCGATGCTTGTTAGAGTGTGGGGGCATAACGACTTCGCACCGACCCTGGGTAGGGTAGAACTGTACGACCCTTCGAAAGACAAAGTGGCGTGGACTAATTCTTCTTTGTTTACGGCAGATGCTCAAGTAGTCACTGCTGGAAACGACGTTGTTGTCATTGGTAACAGACGAGAAGGACGAAAGGTAGATCCTGCTCCATATCTGGGAGATGGAAAAGTTAATGATGTGCACGTGGTTGGTCTGTCTCTGGTGGATGGTAAGAGAAAGTGGGAAAAGATTTTCGAAGGAGAAACGTTCCCTACCCATGCGCCATTAGTCAAGGGAGACAAAGTGGCATTTCATACCGTTCTTGGAGACCGTCACGATGATATATCCGAAAGACAAGTTGTACTTGCAGCGTCTTCGGGGGCGATTTGTTCGGAGCAGATGTGGCCAATTGAGACTTTGGTTGGAAGTGGACGTTTCCAGCTCACTTCGGATTCTCTAGTATACACAAGGATAACTGGGATACAGAGATTTTCTCTTGGCGAGGATTGCGAGATCGTGTCAAGAAAGGAAAGTCGGTCGTTTATTGAGCAAAAACTACACCCTAAACTTATGAAACTGATCGCGGAGCAACCAGCAAACTACGAGTTTTCGTATCCGCCGCTGATCAATAGCAAGTTTGTGCCTTTTTCCAAACCGAAACAACTTGAGATCGTAGATGCTGTTGAAGGTAAAACAGTATGGAGTGGTACTTCAGATCGGAAATACGGACTAAGTCGCCAATTTCACTCCTTGATTGAAATTAGCCGAAGCAGCTCTGCATGGTTGGATGGAAATACTGGCAAGTGCCTCTTCAGTACTTCTGGAGAAACCAATTATTCTCCCCTGGGAATGCTTGTAAAAAGTGACGCCGGCGATGTGACGTTGATAGATAAAGACGGAAAGCATGTGTACTCATCTTCTAAACCTCTGGTGGAAAGTTGTAAAAAGTTCGCTGAGAACTTTTCGCCTCATCTTCCATACTCTGAACTCAGCACAGAAAATAACATTTGAGTTGCATTTAACCGAAAAAACGCCAATGCCGCATCTTGGGGGATGCGGCACGGGAGGTGTCTGATTCGGAGTTTTAGCGAGGCGCGTTGAAGCGGAATGGGTATCTTACGTTTACTAATCCTCCACCTTTTGGTTTCGGAAACTTGATGCTTTTCATCACAGAAGCAACGCAGGTTGATACTTTAGGCGACACCCCAGATGCAGAGGAGGATTTAACACTTCCATCAGGTCCAATTAAGAAATTGGTTGCGACGGTGCCTTCCAGTTGACTGTTTACCAATACTTGTTTTTCGTAACAGTGTTTAACTTGCGGAAGCTTCCTTCGAACGTATCGTCGGATTACGGACTTGTCGAGGCTGCCATCAGTTACAGGCGATCCCATTCGAGGGGCAGGTACTCTGTCAGGTCTTGGGCGTCTTGTGCGTGGTCCGTTTGCCCCGTGAATACCGTAGGGGTCGCTTCCGCTGCAGATTTGATTTGGCGGGCACGTAGTTCCAGGTCCGTTTAGGCCTCGGTCTGATACCCCAACAGTGCCAAAGTCAACTCCGCCGCCTCCTTTGTCGAATCCTGATTTGGCCATTCCGAAGATTCCTGCTCGTTCGCCATGGGGGCCGTCAAATGCTCCCATGATGTCTTCGTCTTGAAACCCACTTGATACGTCGCTAAGTCCGGTAAGTGATGCAAACATATCTTGCTGTTGGCTTAGTGCTCCAAGTGCGCTTTCCGCACGAACCATGTCCATCAATTCAGATTTGGCGAGGCTTGGCATGTCAGAGCGTTTCTTCATAGTGAAAGTCCCTGTGGTACTTGTAGACTTTGTGGTTCCCATAGCACCAGGGTCGAGGGCCGCTGCCGCGCCGTTATTGGCGGCGTCTGCTGCGGAGTCGGGACCATCTTCTATTGACTCATCCGGCTCAGACAGTGGATCGCTACTGTCTTTGTTGTCGTTTTGATGAAGCATCGCGTACGCTTCTTTGTCGCTGGCACTTAGCGCTGTGGCGTCCGCTTCACTACCGAATGCGTTGAGTCCGAATAGTAGGGCTACTACCGTGACCACCCCTGACAGACAAAGGTTAAACTGCGAGTCGGAAAAAGAGAATAGTTTAGCTGCCATCGTTTGTTGTTGCCCGACGTCAGCGATTTGATATGTGGTAGCGCCAGAGAAAATGGATACGGGACTAGAAGTAAGTTGTATAGATTGACCGCCAGTAAGTGATGTCGCTCCTACTACTCCGTGCATTTGCGGAGAAAGGTTGATACTGCCTGAGTCCATATCAACTAACGTATGATTTTCTACCGAGCATTGGTTTTCACGGCTGGTTCGTTTAATTAATCCCGTTCCGATGAGACCAAGCCCGAACAATCCGGACAGTAGAAAAATAATATCTGACGGCCAAGGGCTGGCTGCTTCGTACGGAGTTACTGCTGTCACTCGCTGTGGACGGAACCGATGTTTGCTTCGTTGAATCGCCGCATTTGGGTCTGCGGCCATCCATGCTGCTTTTGCTTGGTTGTCGACTTTAGACGCGTGAACGGAAGCAATAAACATCACTGTAGAGCACGCAAGAAGAAGACCACCGACTACAAATAGTAGAGCGATGTTTCTCTTGGTTGCCTTGGTCGGCGAGGGGCTAAATTCCTTAATGGAAACGATGGCGTCGTCCCAAAGGGTTGTCACAGAGATGGTTTTAGGTTTGGGGCTGAGAGAAGGCATAGCTTGGTCCTTTCGCTGGCATGGGCCAGACGCAGTTTTCCTGTGAGGACAGAAAGCAAGGGCGCTCAAAAAACTGGGCTCTCACAGGTGACGAATCATTTCGTCGTGTCAGTAGGATTGACACCACTTCTCACAATTGGTTTCGGATTCGATTCATATAGTTGAAAAAAGGCGCAGAGAGCCTTGTTTTTCAATCTGTTACGCGAAGAAGTGTTTGATTTTATATACGGGTGTGGGAGCGCCAATGCTAGTGGCCACTCGCCTATCCACTAGTCAAATTTCATTTGACTTTGCACGCCCGAGCTGCAGCGTCATAGCTCGTTTGAGAATTCGTACGTTGTTCCAGTCCTCGCGTCTTTTCGCGATGTCGAGAGCTGTTTGTCCTTGCGAGTCTTTGAAGGTTACGTCCGCGCCTTTCCAAAGTAGGTATTTTATTACTTCATGGGATTCTGCCCCCTCCGCAGCATGAACTTGAAGTGGTGTACTGCCTGGAGCTCCCAGATTTATATCAGCTCCCGCTTCAATCAAAGCCTCAGCATTTTCTCGGTAACAAGCCAGATGCAACGGGGCTATCCCTTCCAACGCTTCTGCATTGACATCGGCTCCATATTTTTCCAAAAGTGGTATGAGCTCCCATTGTTCTTCTGACATCATGTTGTGAAGAACTGTATAACCATCTTCTGCGTGATTTATGAAGTGCGAATAGGTTTTGATGAAAGTCTCTGCATCTTCTTCGAAGTCACCATAGATAATAGCATCGTGAAATTCTTTATAAGACAACATCTCGCAGCGATAGCAGGACTTACAGATATTTCAAGAGGAAATTTCACAGGGGAAATGTTAGTTCTTCCGAAAGCGCTTGTCGACTGCCGATGTTAGTTGCGTCATTTCCTGCATTCGCAACACTTTTGCGCAGATGCCGTAGATGATGATGGAGGCTCCGATTGTTGCAAGCACTCTTACGACTTGCCGAAGAATTCCTCTCCCGGGGATGGCATAGGATAGCTCTTGATGCAGGAAGTGGGCGGCAACTCCCATAGCTGCGGCTGCCACGCCCGCTTTAGCAAAAGACTTTGATAATTCCAGCGAAGGCATCTTCACTATTTTATTGTTAGCGAAAAAGTAGAGCGTCGCAAAGTTAACGATGGAGGCTACCGCAGTACCAAGAGCCAGCATCTTAAATCCGTAGACGGGAAACAGAGTCACATTAATAATGATATTGATGACCACCGACAGAATGGACGCAAACATGGGAATCCGAACTTTGTCGTTGGCATAGAATAGTGGAGCCATGACTTTGATACCTGCATAGGTAATAAGGCCGAGCATGTAGTATCTGAGCGCTGCCGCTGTTTGCAGCGTGTCGCTAAAAACGAAACTTCGTCTTTGGTAGATGAGCTGAATAATTGGTTCTGCAAGGACAAAAAGGCCGACGGTCGCTGGAATGGTAAGAAAGAAAACCAAACCTAAACTGGTTTGCAGATCATCACGCGCTTGCTGTTTGTTACCTTCTGCAGCGGCTTGCGCTAGTTTGGTGGTCGCCACTGTCGCAATAGCAACCCCAAAGATGCCGATTGGCAGTTGCAAGAAGCGAAACGCGTAATTGAGCCAGGCAACGGCTCCTTCTTCTTGGCTTGCAAATACGGTGTTGACGAAGACGTTGACCTGCATTGCGGCAAGTCCCACGGCTGCAGGCCCCATTAACTTCGCGACCGTCCGAGTATCGTTGTTTCTAAATAGCGGGTCAGGCTTTGGGCGTAACCGGAAACCTAGTTTCCAAAGTCCGGGAATTTGAATGCACAGTTGAAGAAAGCCTCCGCAAAGGGCGGCAATCGCCCAGCCAATAATCGATTGGCGCAGCCCCAACTCCAACCCTAAGAGTAGTAGGGCGCCGGAGATGCTTGCTACATTAAACATGGCAGGAGCCAGGGCCGGCGTGGTGTACTTCTCATGGGAGTTAAGAATCCCCATAGCAATCGCAGCCATGGAAACGATAAGAAGAAACGGCAGCATAATTCGTGTCAGAAGTACGGTTAACTCTCGCTTGCCCTCAATGGCGCTGAATTCTGGCGCCATAGCATCGACTAAGGTTGGGGCAAAAACGAAACCGAAGACCAGCAAGATTCCAATGACAACCAGTAGCGTTCCGACAATCCGATTCGCGAATTCGAATCCCCTGGCTTGACCGTGTTTTGCAATGGTCTTCTTGTAGCTTGGTACAAACGCCTGGGCAAACACTCCCTCCGCAAACAGGTCGCGAAGCATGTTTGGTATGCGAAAAGCTACCAGAAACGCCTCGGCAAGGGCGGTTGTCCCAAACAATGCGGCGAATAGTTGTTCTCGGGCAAGACCGAGAAGCCTGGAGAGCATGGTTGCCGCGCCCACAATGGCCGCGGAGCCGCCTATGCTTTTCGCGGATTTGCTCACAATCTTTTTGCTAACGCGGAAAGGCGTCGCTCTATTCCATCTTTGTCATTGCTGAAATTTGGCTTCGCGCAATTGGCCATGGAGGCTCTGTAGGAGTGATGAATGCGTTCATTGGTCAACCACTTCTTGAAGTAGCTCTTGGTTTCTGGGCAATAGTTGTTCTTAGCAGCTTCTGCTAAAACAACAGGGTCCGTTTCTGCGCTCCAGAAAGACTGAGTGATAGAGCCTTCAGGTGATAAGGCTACCGCGGCGCGGCGGACTTCTGGCTCGGCGTCTTGTCGCCAGCGCTTGAAATAGGGCGTCTCGTCTATCGCGTAGGGAGCAACGATGGCAAAGACTTCCATCGCGGCGATGCGCAGTTCTAGATAGTCTCGTTTGTGATCGACCAACGCGGCAGCTTTGACAGCTGCGGCTTTCCATTTCCATCCTTCAGCTTCACGTGAGGAGTGAACCTCAAGCGCCAGGGTATGTGCGTGCTCAAGAAGGCGCAACGCATCCTCTCGGTTGACGGAGCTACTTTGGTGCAGGACTGCCAAAAGAGGTTCTTCTTGGTCCTGAATTGGAGTCGCCGGCATTGCAAACAGCCAAATGAGTAAGACTTTCACCAGCTCAGGAGACCATCACCACGAGGGCAAGGAAACATCTAACGACCAAAAATTTGACATTTGAGGTAAATGTTCAGTACGGTGTAGGTGTTCAGATAGGGGAGCCCAAATGCCTGAGTTACTTACAAAAAGACAACAATCAATTCTCGACTTTATCTCTACATCTATTGATGATCGAGGATACCCCCCAACCCTGCGGGAGATTGGTGAGCATTTCGGTATTCGGTCCACCAACGGGGTGAACGACCATCTAAAAGCGCTAGAGAAAAAGGGCTACTTACGCCGCGAAGACCTCAAATCCAGGGCAATGCGTCCGATTAATCCTGACGGAAGTCTTTCATCAGGTTCGGGGGCGAATAGCGACGTATGCGAGATTCCTATTCTGGGACGAGTTGCTGCAGGGCAACCCATTTTGGCAGTAGAGAATGTGGAAGACACGCTCAAGGTTGACAAATTTTTTGTGGGTAACCACAAAGAAGTTTTTGGGCTGCGAATTGTCGGAGAGTCTATGATCGAAGATGGGATTTTCGATGGCGATTACGTGTTCGTCAAGAAGACACCGACAGCCAACGCTGGAGATATTGTGGTTGCCATGATTGAAGAGGAAGCTACGGTAAAGCGTTACTATCCAGAGGGTGCTCAAATACGTTTTCAACCGGCCAATGCGAATATGCAGCCAATAATGGTTCATCAAAGCGAGTTTAAGTCGGTGGATTTGATTGGGATTGTGGTCGGCGTGTACCGCAAGTACTAGACGCTCGCCAGAATATCGCATAGCTACGTTATGCGAGACCTCGTGACCGCTAGGTCACGTCGGTTGCCTTGGTTTCACCAAGCTCGCAAGCCTTGCTATACAAAATTCTGACTTCGCTTTGGCGGGTTGGCTTGGTTTCACCAAGCCTTCGGTTTGCACCTCGTGACCGCTAGGTCACGTCGGTTGCCTTGGTTTCACCAAGCTCGCAAGCC
>JAHDIH010000006.1:296907-298042 GCA_020630875.1 Deltaproteobacteria bacterium
TTGCTATACAAAATTCTGACTTCGCTTTGGCGGGTTGGCTTGGTTTCCACCCAAGCGTTATTGGGACGCTGGAGTTTGTTGTGGAGAGATAGCTGCTTCTCGCATGCCAATGCGAATAGTACGTAGACTTGTTTTTGCTTGCCACTTACTGGAGTTTGAGACGGTCATGGTATCGCGATTGAGGTTTCCTTCGAGGAAAATGTAAGTAGTGTTGTTTTTCATCACTGCAACTTCAATAGGTGCAGGGCCGGGGTAGTAGGGGCTGCCTCCATCATCAGGTCGAGTCGCTGTAATCGTGTGATTTCCTGGAGCAGCTTTCCAACATACTTTCTGACGGCTATTTTGACTGACAGCGGTCAAATGGCCATTATCCTTAATTTTGTAATGAGCTTGGCTTCCTAACAGCTTGGGCGATCGCACTACGCAGATGTGACTTTCATTGGTCTTTTGTTCCCAGGATACATTTTTGTAACCAAAATAATTACTCTCGGTTTTTTCTGCTGGTAAGTAGCAACCGATCAAAATGACGGCGAACAAAGATTTCATGCATGGTCTGACTCGGTTCTACAGAGTTCGGTTGTATCTAAAGAGAATTTTCGCTGGGTTCTTCGGGAGCTTCTTGCTCTTCCATGATTTCAGCGATTTGATGCTCTAGGCATTGTTCGTACAAGACATCGTCTTCTATCGATTCGCAGCTGCTGGTTTCACTTACTTCTACAACGGTAGATTGTTCTACGTAGCAACCGGTGGTGAGAGAAAGAGCAATTGCGATGGTAGTGATCAGTTTGAGCATGCCCAAAATAAATGCAAACGCCGTGCCGCAACCTGCGGCAACAGAATACAACAGGTTACAGTGTAGGCGGGTGGGGGATAACTCTCCAACTGATGGCTGGCGGCCCCAGAGATTATGGAATGGCTGCGAGTATTTGCTCGAAGGTTGGTCTGTCAGCAGGATTGGAGCCAATCTTGGACCACACGATTTTTCCATCAGAAGTCACGAAGGTGGCTGGTTTGGCAATGTCATTTTCTGCATCCAAGACGTTCCAGGCTTTAATGGTGTCCAAGTCGTCACCATCACCGACATGCATGAGGTGCACGCCATCAGCGCCTAAATCCAAATCTTCGTCTATCACTT
>JAHDIH010000010.1 GCA_020630875.1 Deltaproteobacteria bacterium
CGGGCGGTGGCGCTGGCGGCTCAGTCCTTATCGAAGCACCCGAGGTCGAGATATCCGGGAACGGAGGCATTGCAGCAAATGGCGGAAGTGGCGCGTGCGCGACTAAAAGTGGAATCGATGGAATCTTCGGAGATCAAACGGTGCCTGGAGCAAACTGTGGCGGGAACAATGAAGGTGGTGACGGTGGCGCCGGAACTGCAAAAACAGGCGGTGACGGATCTCTAGAAGGGGCTGGCGGTGGCGCCGTGGGGAGAATCGTTATCAACAACGAGGATGGTGTCTACATTAACGAAGGAAGCGTTATAAGCCCAGTCCACAGCAGCGGTGGTATCACAATCGAGTGACCGCTAAGCGGCCCGTGACAGCATGAAATCAGAGCCACCAGAATTAGTGAGAACTTTTCTGCCACAGGCATAAGCGACTCTGTCGAACATGACGGTTAACAGTTGCCTTGATTCTCTTAGCGAAGACCGAAGAGAGCGCCCAAGACTTTCTCTTGCGGTTTTTGTTGTAGCAGTCGATGGTTTTCGCTCCCCAATGCGCCCAAGCTTTTACCCTATCAGCGCTGTTCTCCCTCACGATGGCATGGGAATAGACAATAGAGTCTGCTCCACATGCCACCTTGTTGAACTTGAGGCTCCGCAGCTTGGCCTCCAACAGCACCTGCTCTACCTCGACGCAGTCATCAGTGGTTGTTGCAATCACGAGGATGTCGCTGAACTCTCCCCCTGCTGCATTGCCGATTTTTTCTTGGCGAAAGGCCCTGCATCAATCAACTGCCGGAGTAAACGTCGTCGCTGAACTCCCAGGAGATGATGATTCAGCAAAGGAATGACGCGGAGGGGCATGATTCGCCTTCAATCTGTCACCCAAAGAGGTGATTGCACGCTGCAACATTTAAAATCGCGAACCCCCCCTTAAAACGCCGGCTTGTCGGGGCGACAGGATTTGAACCTGCGACCCCTTCACCCCCAGTGAAGTGCGCTACCAAGCTGCGCTACGCCCCGAAGCCTACAGCCAATCTATGCCCCAGCGATGGGAACTGTCAACTGTTGCGCCCTGAGAATGCTTGCTTCGTGGAGTGAACGTTACTTTGCATTTTGGTCTAATTGAAACTTAGGGTTTTAATCAAAGACGCAAGTTAGAACTCGACACTGCAAGCGCAGGCAAACTTTCTCCAACGAATGTTGGTCAAGGGGAAAACGCGCTGCAAATGCTACGTATTTTTTGTACTTCCGTACGAATCGAGCGGATAAGTGCGCTTCGTTGTACTGCCGCGAGGTCTAACTTTGCCTGATGGCCACCATCTTTCAGGAGTCTATTAGCCCCCTCTATGGTGTACCGGCTGTTATGAAGTAGGTCCTTAATTTGCAAAACCAATTGAACGTCCGCGCGACTGTAGACCCTTTGGTTATTCTTGGACTTTTCCGGCGAAAGCTTTTCGAAATTCTTTTCCCAAAATCGCAGTACGCTAGTTTTTACTTCCGCGATCTTGGCGACTTCACCAATTCGAAAAAACTGCTTAGTCGGAATCCTTGGATCGGAGTAGTTCGAGTGTGCTTTCATCTGCTTCGCCATTTAAAATTACCTTTAAAACCTGTGAAGGTTTGAACGTAAGAACACGTCGCGCCGAAATGGTGATTTCCTCACCAGTTTGAGGGTTCCTACCGACCCTTTCGTTTTTATCGCGAACCTGAAAATTGCCGAACCCAGAGATCTTAATTTTTTCACCGCGTTCCAAAGTGTTTTTAATCATGGAAAATACTGATTCCACGACCTCTGCTGCTTCTTTTTTTGAGAAACCACCGACCTTTTCGTAAACGGTTTCAACTATATCTGCTTTTGTCATTCTGCCCATGAGGTCCCCTCCAGAAGATTACTTAGTAATTATAACTAGATAGTACTGCAAATTGTCAAATCAAACGAAACGATTCTTAGCGCCGCGTCGCGCCACATTCCGCTAGAATTGCTTCTACTAGTCCTTCATGGGCTTTATCGACTTCTTTATCCTTGAGGGTCTTATCTGGGTGTTGGTACTTCGCTTCCCACAACAAGGCTTTTTTGCCGTCGGGTATATGTGCGGGATCGTCGTACACCTCCCGCAACTCGAAACTCTTGAGGATTTCTGGCCGGTTGGCTGCTACCACTTTCAAGACCCGACTCGCCGACACCTTGGCGTCAACTAGGATTGAAAGGTCTCTTGCACTCCCTGGAAACTTCGCGATGGTTCCCATCTGTGTAATCGCGGTGGAATGGGTTGGCGCAAGTACGTCTACCGCAAATACGGGTCCTTCAATATCAAACTTTTCAACAAGCGCCGGATGAAGTTCGCCAATGACGCCAGTGGCTCTGCCGCCAAGGCTCACCACGGCACATACCCCTGGGTGAAAAATGCCGGAGTTGTCTGAGCCGTTATCGTATTCTAGGCATGCTCCAGCTTGCGACATGGCATGAGAAACGGCGCCTTTTAGATCAAAGAAATCAAACGATCGCGGCGGCGAAAGCCACTCCGACTTCGCACCGCACAAAACAGCGCAGAGCCTTACGGTTTCAGAAGCTAACTTGGTTAATGAGGCAGGGTTATCATCGGCCGCCGGGTGAAATACTGTGCCGAGCTCGAACAATGCTATCTCCGATGCCCCATGCCGTTGGTTGTGAGATACCGCAGAAAGTAAGTTAGGCAACAGTGACGGCCGCATTAGCGCTTGCGAAGAACTCATCGGATTCTGAACTTTGACGCATTCGCTCGGCTCACAAAATGGTGCGGCTTTTTCTTCCGACACAAACCCATAAGTAATTGCTTCGAAGAAGCCTTGAGCCACCATTCCTTCTCTCAATCGGTCCAGGCTACTTGAGTCTTCTGATTTCTTTTGCAAGATTGGAGCGGGAAGTGTTGCAGGAACTTTATGAAAGCCGTGCATTCGAACCACCTCTTCAATAAAGTCTACCTCGCGCACGAGGTCTTCCCTAAACGTTGGTGGCGTGCACACAAGATCGTCGCCGGCGTCATCTACTGCGATCCCAAGCGCGGTAAGGCAGCTAGCAGCCTCAGATTTTTTAAACTCAATTCCGGAAAGCGCGGCCAGACGAGCCATCCGCAATGGAACGGTGATGGACTTGACGGGATGCTGAAAAATATCTTTAACGTCTGAAACTATGGCGTCAGGACAAAGCTCCGTGAGGAGTGCGCATGCTCGCTCCAAAGCATGTGGTGCAACCGACGGATCTACGCCACGCGAAAAGCGTGCAGAAGACTCTGAGTGGAGTCCTAGCCTTCGCGCTGTTTGCCGTACGGTGGCAGCATCGAACGTTGCAGACTCAAGGAGTATTTCGGTTGTCTGCTCGTCGACTTGCGTAGAAAGTCCGCCCATTACACCAGCAAGGGCCACGGCTTTTCCGCCACTGTCGATCACTAAGTCGCTAGAAGAAAGCTCGCGCGTCTGTTCATCCAGCGTGATCAGGGACTCTCCATCTCTAACTTGCCGTACAGAAATAGCACCGGAAAGTTTTGCCTTGTCGAAAGCGTGCATCGGTTGGCCAAGTTCAAACATCACGTAATTGGTGACATCTACGATATTGGAGATTGGTCTCACGCCGACCGCCGTAAGTCTCGCTTGCAACCAACTGGGTGATGGCCCGACTTTGAGTCCCGAAATACTGCAACACATGTACCGCAGGCCGTTGTCCGTAGCGATCTTAAGATCGCCGGAGTCGGCCGCAGGCGGCTCATCGCTGCCACGTAAGGCCCCACCGGTTTTGGCTATTAATTCACGGGCGACGCCGACGTGGCCTAGGCAATCGCCTCGATTCGCGGGGATGGAGAGTTCAAATACCACATCGTCTAGATGCAGAGCCTCTTGAGCTGAAACGCCAGGCGTAGCTCCAGACAAAACTACAATTCCATCGCCATCGCTACCGATTCCAAGCTCCGTCTGTGCGCAAAGCATGCCAGGCGACTCCACGCCTTTAATCTTCTTCGGAGCTATCGTGAATCCACCGGGAAGCACCGCGCCAGGCCTTGCCCACAGCACCTGGTGACCTGGCTCTGGGACATTGGGCGCTCCGCAAACGACAGTAGCGGTTTCGGAACCAATGCTGACATCTACCAAGTTAAGTTTGTCGGCATTAGGATGTTTCTTTTTTCCTAAGACTTCCGCAACGACCACTCCGGAAAACCCATCTCCTGCCTTTTCAACGGCTTCTACTTCAAGGCCAAGCTGGGTTAGGACTTCGGCTGCCTTCTCCCAGGTGAGGCTACTTGGAAGATCCGCTACATCGTTTAACCATTTCCAAGAAACTCTCATGAGAACTGCCTCAAGAAACGCAAGTCGCCTTCGTAGTAGTATTTGATATCGTTTACGCCGTATTTGAGCATGGCCATTCGTTCGATCCCCATTCCGAAGGCAAAGCCAGTCCACGCTTCACTGTCGACATTCACGTTGGCAAAAACAGCAGGGTCGACCATGCCTGCCCCACCAATTTCAACCCATCCGGTTCCTTTGCAGACCCCACAACCTGCGCCGTCGCAAAAAGAACACTGCATGTCCACTTCTGCTCCTGGTTCGACAAAAGGGAAGTAGCTCGGCCGAAAGCGAATTTCCAGCGACTTACCAAAAAACGTATTTACAAAGTGCCAAAGCACTCCTTTTAAATCAGAAAAGCGTACGACCTTGTCGACCCAAAGTCCTTCGATCTGCATAAACATTGGAGAATGCGTGGGATCGTCATCCCGCCGGTACACCACCCCAGGAGCAATAATCGCTATTGGAGGCTCTTGGCTTTGCATCGTCCGAATCTGCACCGGTGACGTGTGCGGCCGGAGTACCATCTCGTCTCCTAAGTAAAACGTATCTTGCATGTCACGTGCAGGATGGTTCTTGGGAATGGCTAGCGCTTCGAAACTGTGAAAATCCGTTTCGATTTGCGGCCCCGTGGCCATGCCAAATCCAAGCCCACGAAAAATGTCAACGCACTCTTTTTGGACCTGCGTTAGAAGGTGCAACGCCCCCGTTGCTTGTTGTCGCCCGGGAACCGTTACATCGATCCAACGATTGAGGTAAGCCTTCCTCTTTTCCTCCGCAAAGCTCTGCAGCTTCGCAGCAACTTCGGTATCAATTTGCCCCTTAGCTTTGTTGAAGGCCTGCCCTACCGACTTTCGTTCGTCGCCGGACAAATCCTTCATGGACTTCATCACTTCAGAAAGAGGCCCCTTCTTACTCAAATATTTCGCTGCAAGCGCACGAACGGATTCCTCCGTAACCGCCTCAGAAAGCAGTTCGGAAAACTCCGCACATACGGCCTCGAGCTTGTCTCGGTGGCCTTGGGTCATGATGTTACCTCCGCAACTACGCGGCTGATTTTACGAGGTTTGAAAAACCTTGTGGATCGTTGATAGCTATCTCTGCCAACATTTTTCTGTTGAGTTCGATGTTTTGCTTACCCAGTCCGTTGATCAAACGAGAGTACGTCGTACCGTTGATTCGGGCAGCTGCGTTAATACGTACAATCCAAAGTTTGCGATAGTCGCGTTTCTTTTGCTTACGTCCACGGTAAGCGTGTTGCCGAGCGTGCTGCACACTCTCGTTCGCGATTCGGAAGCAACTGTTCCGCTTACCGCGAAAGCCTTTTGCTTCTTTTAGAACTCGATTACGTCGTCGACGTGCTTTATATCCTCTTTTGGCGCGTGGCATCTGATCTTATCCTCCGTACGGAAGCAGCTTTTCAAGAACTGCTTGCTTACTTTCGTCAACGTATCCAGCGTTACGTAATTGCCTTTTCCGCTTTTGGGAGCGGTTGGTCAACATGTGTCGCTTATTGGACTTTTGATATTTGAATTTGCCACTAGCAGTTCGTTTGAACCGTTTTTTGGCACCTGAATGTGATTTCATTTTAGGCATAATAAATCCTTAGAAGCGGGTTTTTGGCATGGGTAGATGTAAATTGCAAGAGTGAAGCACGGAAACCTCACTCAGACTTTGCTTCCTCTGCCTCACTCTCCGCTTTCTTGTTCGCCGCTTCTAGTTCAGCAGCCGCCTGAGCAGCTCTTTCCGCCTCTTTTCGCACCTTTGCGGGAGGTAGCGCGGCAGCCTTCTTGGCTTCTTCTTGCTTGCGCTGCTTGGCTTTTCTTAGGGTTTCGCTATTTGGGGCGATGATCATCACCATACGACGCCCTTCCATATTCGGCTTTAGCTCCACCACCCCAATGTCTTTGGTCGCTTCCACTACTTTATTGAGGACGTTGACGCCGGTCTCAGGATGAGTGATTTCACGTCCACGAAAGATAATCACGAGACGGCACTTGTTGCCGTCTTCTAAGAAACGTCTTGCATGGCGGATTTTGAAATCCATGTCGTGGCCTTCGGTTTTAGGCCTGAATTTGAGTTCCTTTAGTTCAATAGTGGAGGAACTCTTGCGTGCTTGTTTCTTTTTCTTGGACTGCTCGTACTTGAATTTACCGTAGTCCATGATCTTGCATACAGGCGGACGCTCTCTGGGGGCAATCTCTACAAGGTCAAGCCCATTTTCTTTCGCCTGGGCCAAAGCCACATGGGTCTGCATGATTCCCATCTGCTCACCACCACTCCCGATAACCCGTATCTCTGGTACGCGAATTCGATGATTCACGCGCATTAACTCTCTAGGACGACGACGGTCGTTACGATTACGAATGGTATTGGCTCCGGCTGGTTTGTTTCATAGGTTACCGATTATCTATCCGATTTTGCCCGAAAGGTCGATAGCCACAACTCAAATTGCAGTTGAACTAAGCTCACCCACGTCAAATTAGGGCGCTATTCGATCTGTGGTATGGACAGAGGATGAAAAACTTACTCATTTTGTCAGTTTCATTGTTCATGACGGCTTGTTTCGCCGCCGCTCCTACCCAGGCTCCTGTCGCGCCGGACACCAGGAATCAATGCGAAGCCATTTGCAGTGAAATGCAAATGGAAGTGGGAGCCGTGATGGTCATGGACAGCCACGTAGGTTGCGCTTGCGTCCCTTACAAGAGTACCGCATCGGTGGCTTGCAGCGCGGCGGTCGCGGGCTACGTACCGATTCTTCAAGCAAAGAAACAAGCCCAAAGTGCGCAACAACAACAACAACAACAATATTAGAACCAGGTGGAACGGCTTGGGGCGCGAGGACGTGATGCTAGTATCCGAATCAATATGAAAAGGAAGGAGCGTAGTGATTCTCAGATTTAGTCCAGAAGAGTTAATACTTGTCACTGTAGCCGTGGCCCTGCTCTTCGGTTTGACAGGCGGATGGCTCGTGCATCGCATGCAGGCAAAAGAGCTGGAGGTTTTACCCGTTGTCTACTCTGCCGTGGCACGTCTACAGGACGCAACTCCTACCGTTTCCTACTACGCCGCTGTCAACGACATGGTGATGTCCGTCGCGGAAAGTTGGAATAGCGTCGCAAAAAAACGTGCTTTCCAACAATTCGATGACGAACTGAAAAAAAATCGTGGGGCATTCTTTTCAAGCGAAAGCATTGACCACGACACTCGCTACCGAGAAATACTCAGAAGTTACGGTGAAATTTTGGAAGGAACACGTCAAAGCAACCAAGCCCTAGGCAAAGCATGGAGTTATCGTAGTCAAGATCACTATCGCACAGAGTGGGACACGGAAACGTACACCGACAGTCAGGGCAATACCCAAACACGAACCGTCTCACGGCAGGTATACGACGACTCAGAACATTGGTTCGACTTTGATCAGAATGCTGCTATTGCCTCGGAGAGACTGCTCACCGAAGCTACCATGATTCACGACTCATCGCTTTTCGATCCTAAGCTTGAAAGCTATCGAGTGTTACCTGCCGTACCACTTCGAGGACATGGCGCAAGTCCTTACCGCGAAGGCAAGGACAACAGTGCGGAAGTAAATCGAGAGCGCGACCTTTACAAGAAAACCGTGATTCGTGACGAAAGCGAGGAAATTGTAGAAGCGCAATTGGTGCACACCCTCAATCAATGGCTTCTAACCGCCCATGGTGAACATTCGATCCCACAAGCTCGCTCTGCCTACGCGGCGCTACGCAGAGGATTCACAGACAGTTTCGAAAGCATCCATGGGGCCGATGCAAACTACTACTATCGAACCACTTCAACGAGTCACTCCGGCCCGCGCGAATACCAGACTGCACAGTCACTTGCTGCACAAATGAGTCAAGTAACCGAACCACTCGAAAGTCTTTTCGCGGCGATGCGTTCGGCCATGGAATGTGCCAAAGCGGTAACGCAATGTTTGGCGAGCGAGGATGGGTCTAAGAGAGATAACCGAGAACGGGCGAAAAGACTCTTGGATGCAGCCATCGACGCCTACAGAGCGACCTTCCCTACCTCCACCATAGACATCGACTTACGCCCGAGGACCTGGCTCACCGTGGTATCTGGATTTGCCGCAGCCAGTTTCGCAGGAACCATAACTTGGTTGGTTTGTTCTACAATGTAGCGTTACTGCATTTTCTTTCGGGATCGCGATTGCCTGATTAGCTACAATTTCGGATACGCACTTTCTTCTTTGAGAACTGACACAAAGTCTACTAGCGGCATGCTGCCAAGCTGTTTGCCACCATGCTTGCGTGGTGCCACGGCTTTGTTTTCTACTTCTTTTTCGCCGATTACGAGCACGTAAGGAATCTTGTCCAGTTGTCCTTTGCGGATCTTGGCGCCAAGCTTGGCGGCTTGCAGATCGGCTTCTACCCGAAGTCCCGCGGCTTTCAAGGTAGCTACCACCTCTTGGGCCCATTCGTTTTGACTCTCCGATACCGTGACCACTCGCGCCTGTACTGGCGAAAGCCAAGTGGGGAACGCGCCGGCGTAATGTTCGGTGAGAATCGCAAAGAAACGCTCAATGGAGCCAAGCAGCGCGCGATGAATCATTACGACCCTTTCCTTGGATCCACTTGGTGCAATGTAGTCTAGTTCGAATCGCTCCGGGAGGTTGAAATCGAGTTGTACGGTGGAGCACTGCCAACTTCGGCCAATGGCATCTACCAACTTGATGTCAATTTTGGGTCCGTAAAACGCCCCGCCACCTTCATCTGTTTCGTATTCCAGCCCAGAGTTTTGCAGTACTTTCAACAGTGCTGCCTCGGCTTCGTTCCAAAGCGTCTCATCGCCAACAAACTTCTTGGGGCGAGTGGAAAAGAAAAGTTTAAATTTCTCAAAACCAAATGCCTTGAGCATGTTCAAGCAAAACTTTACGGTGCGATCGAGCTCTTCCGCCATTTGATCTCTGGTGCAGAACAGATGCGCATCATCTTGCGTGAACCCTCGTACTCTAAGAAGCCCATGCAGCGTACCGGACCGTTCGTATCGATACACCGTACCAAGCTCCGCCCAGCGCAGCGGCAGCTCGCGATAAGAGCGTTGCCCCTTCTTGAAGATGGTCACATGAAACGGGCAGTTCATCGGCTTTGCCAGGTAATTCTGCCCTTCCACGTCCATGCCGGAGTACATGCTCTCTTTGTAAAACGACAGATGGCCAGAAGTGTGCCAAAGCTGCTCCCGGGCAATGTGCGGAGAGTAAACCAGCCCATAGTCGTTCTTTTGATGTTCTTGCCGCCAAAACTCCTCTAATTGATAACGAATTGCGCCACCTTTGGGGTGCCACAAAACGAGTCCACCGCCGATAGCTTCATCGATGGAGAAAAGATCGAGCTCTTTGCCAAGTTTTCGATGATCTCGCTTTTTGGCCTCTTCCAGCTGCGTCAAATACATACGCAGCGCTTTTCTATCGCCAAACGCGGTTCCGTAAATGCGTTGCAACATCGCATTACGCTCGTCACCACGCCAATACGCACCAGCGACGGAGAGAAGTTTGAATGCCTTGATTTTTCCGGTGGACTCGATGTGTGGCCCACGACAGAGATCGACCCAGTCGCCAGTTTCGTAACATGAAATCACAGCGTCTTCGGGCAATGCTTTGATGATTTCGACTTTGTAGGTTTCTCCCATTTTTTCAAAACGCTCGATGGCATCCGCACGGCTAAGTTCTTTGCGAACGAACGGTTCATCGGCCTTAATTATTTTCGCCATTTCTTCTTCAATGGCCTTGAGGTCCTCTTCAGCAAATGGTTTTTTGGTATCAAAATCGTAGTAGAACCCCGTGTCGATGTCTGGACCGATAGTCACTTTGGTCCCGGGAAACAGTCGCTGGACCGCCTTAGCCATGACATGAGCGGTGGAGTGACGCATGGTTTGAAGCGCAGAAAGCGTCGGTGCGCTCCCGATCACTTCATCAACTAACTCGTCTACATTTTCTGTTGCGGCGGACATGGCGGCATCATTGCTTGTAGATTGATGCGTTGCAACAGAGGATGTACTGGTTTAGTGTATCGGAATGAAATTCGTGTTGTTTGGAGCACTCTTGTTGGTTAGCTGCGGTGACGACATCGAGACTGGCGTCGCTATTTTCAATCACTCAACAATGAGCTTCAGTGAGCGAACTCTGGTTTGGAATGATGGGGACGAGACGATAGCTGGCGGGTCGAACTTTGGACCTGGCCATATGTTTCTAAACTACAAGGCCTGCCATGAAATGGAAGGAATTAAGCTTAAGCCCGAGAATTCCGCTGAGACTAAGCTTTGCCCGGCCCCTGAGTGCGAAATCAGTTATTGGAAGGTTAACGGGCTCGCAATGTACGACTACGTTATCACCGACGAAAGCTTCCAAAGCGACTGCTCCCCGTTGTAGGCGTAGGCAGGATTGAACTGCCGACTTCTACCATGTCAAGGTAGCGCTCTACCACTGAGCTATACGCCTGTACGACTACTCTTTACCGAAACCGCGGGATCCCGTCAAGAACCGGATGTCACAGACTCTCTTCCCTTCCAATATAGAGCGGTGCGGGCTACCCTAAGCGCGATGAACGTAGCGGTTGGGCAAACTCTCGGGACCTACGATGTCCTGCAGCGAGTTGGCCAAGGCGGCATGGCGGTCGTTTATCGTGGCTACGACACCTCATTGAAGCGTGAGGTCGCCATAAAGGTGTTGCACCCTCACCTTGCCAGTAAGCAAGAAGCGCGCGAACGGTTTGCACGAGAAGCGCAAGCCGTCGCCAAACTGCGTCACCCCAACATTCTTGAGATCTACGCCTTCTCCGCGATCGACGAAGATACCAGCTACATTGTCACGGAGTTCATTCACGGTCCCACGCTCGCTTCATTCTCCGAAGGCTACACGCTGAAACATCCGGAAGTCGGCGCTATGATTTGCGCCATACTTTGCGACGGCCTCGCTAGCGCCCATGCTGGCGGAATTCTTCATCGCGATATCAAGCCAGAAAACATCATGATTCGAGACGATGGAGTCTTAAAAATCACAGATTTTGGCATCGCGCAAATGCTAGACCACGAACGAGTTACTGCGACCGGACAACTTCTAGGTTCCCCAGCCTACATGTCCCCTGAAAACCTAGAAGGGAAACGATTGGACGAACGAAGCGATGTGTTCGCCCTGGGGGTCGTGCTGTACGAACTGATGGTCGGGCGACTTCCGTTCTCTGGGAAAAACCCTCACCAAACCATTAAGAAAATTGCGGAAGGTACCTACCCCGACCCTATTAGCTGCAACCCGTCGATCCAGCGTGCCCTATCTCACGTGGTGAAAAAGGCGCTCGCGCGTGACCGAGAACAACGCTACGCGACGGTTTCAGAGCTTGCGCAAGCCTTACGAGAGGTACTTGCCATTTGCGAACTAAATGACCTCGAAAGTGAACTGCCGAGATTCTTTGCAACGCCAGCCCCCTACGAGATGGCGCTTTCTTCCCGATTGACAAGTTCACTCACCACGTACGCCAAAGAAGAAAAATCTCCTCAAAAAGCAGTAGACGCTTTATCTAGAGTATTAACTATAAAACCCGATCACGAAGAATCACTTCGTCTGATTAACGAAATTGGAAACTCAAATCGAAGCGGCAAGACGGCTTTAGTAGTCGCAGGAGCCATCGCAGGTATCGTAGGAATTGGTCTGTGGGGATTTAGAGATGCGCCAACAGCCGGCGACGCTGTCGCTGCCACTAGCGACGCCGCAATGGCAGACGCGTTCGTTGCTGATGCCGCCAACGCCGCCTTCTTTGACGCACCGCCAGTGGACGCAGCCCCTGCTGATGCCAATGCCGCCTCTTCCGTTTCCTCGAAAATGGCGTCGTCTCGAGCGTCTTCTGTGAGGTCTAGCACAAGTTCCTCGTCCTCCGCAGAACTTGCGACGTACTCCGTTCGCTTTGCGGTTAATGCTCGAGATGCTGAAATGAGGCTGGACAGGGAACCGTGGATAAAACTTTCGGGAAATAATCTAGTCCGAGACGTCCCCGCGGGGAGTCACCGGCTTCAGGTCAAGCATCCATGCTGTATGCGCTATTCTTCAAACATCAACATCGCAAAGAGTGAGCGAATCACCGTTCGCCTCAACTTCAAACCTGCTTCATTGATAGTACAGTGCGAAGATCCCGCAACCAAAATCTTTGTTCGCGGGCGAAATATGAAGGCGGGGCGCAGGATCCCCATTCCAATTACAAGCGCACTTGGGCAAGAAAAAGTGGTAGTGTCGTTTGCGAACGCAGCGGTTGGGAACTCAAAGCAAGACGTTATTGTCAGGCCCGCCGAATCAAAAACCATTCAATGCCCCACTTCATCACCATAGCAATACTTTTGACGTGTTGTTTTTCTGCAACAGCTGAAGAAAAAAAGCTTCCTCGTGAGGTGTTCGAAGACTCCAGGAGCGCCTTTGCCTCAGGCGACTTCGAAAAAGCCTTACCGCTGCTGACCTTCCTCCTTTACCCGCAGCCTAAACTTTCCTCCGCTTCTGACTTGGAAGAAGCCCATGTTCTTCTCGGCATTTGCCACTACGAAACAGGCAACGATGATGATGCGAGAAGAGAACTCGAAACCGCGCTTTTTTTGAACCCAACCCTAGAACTAAGCCCCGCCATTTTTTCACCGCGTGCGCGGAAGTTTCTGGCCGAACTAAAAGCGCAAGTAGAAAAGAGCGACAAGGAAAACCGAGAAATTAAAGCCCTAGCGGACGAGCGGGATGCCCTCAGGGAGCGACTTGCCAACACGGTCATCGTTGAAAAGCGTCCGTACTACATCAACTTCGTGCCATTCGGCGCCGGACAGTTTCAAAATGGGCATAGGCGCACAGGACTAATATTCTTCACCAGCCAGCTCGCTTTAGGGGGGACCAGCGCCACCCTCTTCTCTTATCAAGTGGTGAAGTACGGAATCGGCGGAAGCGTGCCACCAGACGAACTCAAGCGGGTCAACAATATCAGAAAAACGCAAGTCGTCACGGGAGCAGCCTGTTTGGTGTCGATGGCGGCTGGAATTGTCCACGCGTTAATCCACCACGAAAGCGAAGTAGTGCTGGAGTCGGGAAGTAAGAAGACGGCCAACGTCATACCTTACGTCACACCAGTCGGAAGCGACGGTGTCACTTTCGGCATCGGAGGGTCTTTTTAGTGGCCTACCTTCTCGTCATGGACGCTGCGGGAGAGACCTGGCAAAAAAAGTTGAGTCAACCGGTGACCACCGTGGGATCAGGGGCAGATTGCGATGTGATTCTTCCGCATCAAGACGTCCCAGAGTTCGCGGCACAAATACTTGCGACCGATGGCAACTACGTCATTTCAACGGTAGATCGAAAGACTCCCATAAGCGCCAACGGACGCAAAAGAAAGAAACACACACTAAAACCGGGAGACTCCATTAAAATCGGAGAAGCGCTATTCATATATCACGATGGAGACCCTCCCAATCGGCGAACGACCACCACCTCTCCCACTGCGGTAATGGACGCCTACACGTCGCTCCATCGATTCTCAGTAGAACTGATGGCGACACGAGACGTCCCCACACTATTTGAGTCTGTAATCGATGAAGTAATTTCGCTGACCGCAGCCGACATGGGGTTCCTACTAATCACGAAAGACGACGGTTACACGGTGGCCGTAGCAAGAAACTTCAAAGGCCACAACATCGATCAGGCGATAGAAGAACTGTCCGACTCTATCGTCAGGCGGGTTGTCAACGAGAAGGTCCCCGTCTTGGTCTCCGACGCACAGGAAGAGTCAGACTACGCCAACGCGGTCAGCGTGATGCGGCTGCAACTCACTTCGGCTATGTGCGCCCCATTGCTTCACCAAGGCAAACTACTAGGTGCCATTTACGTCGGAAGCAAGCGACCACTAGCGCTCTTCGACAGCGGAACCCTCGACGTGCTTACGATATTCTCCGCGCAGGCGTCACTTATTCTGGCCAGCGCCATGGCGTATAACGAACTCAAATCTCACTCAGAGTCGCTGGAGAGCCAGCTGGACCAAAGCCGTATGGGCCAAATTATCGGCGCCTGCCCGGCGATGCAATCTCTTTACACTCAAGTAAAAAAAGTCGCCAAAGCGCAGGTCTCTGTTCTGGTCACTGGAGAAACGGGCACCGGCAAAGAGTTAATTGCCAAGGAACTCCATAGGCTGTCCCCACGCGCAGCGAAACCATTCGTTTCTGTCAACTGCGGCGCCATCCCCGAGACACTCATGGAAGCCGAACTTTTTGGTCACGTAAAAGGAGCGTTCACTGGAGCCTCCGCCAGCCGAAACGGCAAGTTCGCCGAAGCGCACCTTGGCACGCTCTTCCTTGATGAAATTGGTGAGATGCCAGCAAGTCTTCAAGTCAAAATGCTTAGAGCACTGCAAGAGCAAACCATCCGCCCCCTTGGCTCAGAAAAAGATGTCAAGGTAGACATTCGAGTCATCGCAGCAACCCACAGAGACTTGGCGAAAGACGTCGAAACTGGCAGGTTCAGAGAAGACCTGTTTTATCGACTCAACGTAATCAAATTGGACGTTCCTGCGCTACGCGACAGAGGGAGCGATGTCGTACTGCTAGCCAAATACTTTCTGCAGAAAAACATCTCATCGCACCACTCTCACAACTTCACCCCGCAAGCTACAAGAGCACTGCGAAGGCACGAATGGCCAGGGAACGTTCGGGAACTTGAAAACAGAATACACAAGGCTTGCATACTTTCTGACGGGCCGACGATTGACGCAACCGACTTGGGGCTGGATGAAAGTACCCTGCCCGCCATTCTTCCACTCAACCACGCCAAAGAAAAATTTCAATTGCAATACATTGAAGAAGTGCTTGCCATCGTTGATGGCAACAGAACCAAAGCCGCGGAACTTTTAGGGGTAGACCCACGTACTATCTTTCGCTACCTAAAGAAGAAAGGGAGTGCTCATGCGTGACAATGCTGTCGCCTTTTCCCGCACCCACTCCAGGGAATTCAGTGGCTTACAAAGTTTGGCACTAATGTTGCTTTGTCTTTATCTTATGATCGTTTCCCAGATCGGTTGCGTAGTACCGCCGCCGCTAGAGTTAGAGCAAGCCGACGCTCCGCCCAACAGTCCGCCTGTGATTCTGGGGACCACCGACGACATCACCTTGGGATTCCCTGGGCCGATTATTATCGATTCCACAATCGAAACACCGATAACCCTACGAGTAAGTGACAACGACTTCCAAGACACCGTCTATCTGAATTTTTACGTCGACTATGGCGCTCCCAGTCCGACCCCCAGCATCATCACCTGCGCCGGAGCGCCTGGTGCGATAGAGCGACTGGTTGACTGCAGTAGCCTTGGTCTGTTGTGCCTGCAGATTTCGGACAACAATTTTCATACCGTCGAACTGATGGCTTCGGACCGCCCTCTGCTGTTTTCAGGAGAGCCTGTATTTCGCGCCGTGCCGTCTGACGCTCAAATTTCATTTAGAAGTTGGCAAATGCAATGCATCTGATTAGGACTATATTCCTGCTGTACACTGCAGCCTCCTGCGGAGGTGCTGCAGATTTTGGGACTGAGTTTATCTGCGGCCAATGTCCGACCGACTCTTTCTGTGAAAGCGATGGCTTCTGCCGTGGCGATGCGGCCCCCAGCAATGGCGAGCTGTTTTACGTTTACCGTCCCGATGATCCAAGCACACACCCCTCATTTTTCTCCAACAGTCTCGAAACGCTCAGCATCAACAACTTAGAAAACGTGGGAAGAATTGAGCTCGATTGTCAGTCTCCTTTTCCTTGCATGCAAGGAGTCCCACTTCCAGCTGTCCTGACCCTAACCACCCCTTCGCCATACGTTGGCGGGCGAGACATTACTCAAACCGTAGCGTACGACACTTCGTTTCGCTATTTGACCGCAGAGCAGAACTCAACGCTCAGCATCACACCTACCGACGAACAAATCCCGCCAGCGGCGGTCCCGGCCCATCCCGTCACCAACCCAATTGTGCTGGGCCCCAACTTTCCACAAGTCTCATTAACGCTACCGACTGCATTTTTGCAACTCAACGCGAAGGCATGGATCGAAACGTTAACGGGACAGCGTGTCTCAGGAAAAGCATCCACCAGTGGGGTCACCAACGTGGCGCTGTATAAACGCCCTGGCGACGTGGGCCCCCACCTGCTTAAAATTGAGGTCGCGGTGGGAGACTCCCCACAACAGTCGCAAACAGCCTACTACACCATTCCTATCGATCTTGTTGCCGGCGACTTGAATTTAGGGACGATCAGTCTGTCCCCGATAAGGGAGACCAAACCAGTCGCACTTTCGGTGTCGGGTTTCTCACCTGATGGCAGCAGACTCCCCACCGTTGGTGCTAGCGTTCGACTGCAAACGCAGGTTTCTGGGTCTCCGGGAGAAGAACCCTACCAACTAGTCGTGAGATCCATTACCGACACCGAAGGAACAGCAAGCATGCAACTGATGCAGGGAACACCTACAGTCCCGCTTCAATACGACGCCGTGGTTTTGCCCGCTCGTACAGAACGCTCTGCAACGTCACTTACCCATCAAATAGAAGTGACGTCCCTGCAAAACAACGACGAACTACCGGAGCTATTGCTAGGAACAAGACTAGTCGTTACAGGTACGTTGCTAGACACCATTGGCACCCCCTCGATTGGCACAGACTTGTACCTCCGGTTTTCACAAGAGTACCTCGATTCGTTGCCAAGTGACATTCGCGCCAGGCACGATCAAATCCTTTTGCCACAGACAACCACGGACGAAGGCGGTCAATTTTCTTTCTTTGTGGATCCATCCTACGCAGACTTCGCTCCACGGTTTGAGCTCTTTGCAAGTCCAAGTACTTCCATCGGAACGTTCCTAACTAGTTTTGAAACGACGCAAGGAAGCGATGGGCTCTTAGAACTAACAGAAGTGATTTTGCCAACCCACTATTGGATCCCCCTTCCTACCAAAGAACTTCCTGCCGGAACCATCTCTCTGTACCAAATCGCTTCGCAAAACTACTGTGAGGGACGAGTTGACTGCGCGATCCCTGCAACTCTGGTTGACATACAACGCAATGACGCGGGCGAGGTGCGTGTACCTGTCCAGCAATTGCGCTAGTCCCAACTAACGGCTATGTTTCAGCGTATTGTCCACCAGTGAACCACCAGAATTCTATCAGTACCACCGACGCCTAAAAATATTACTGGTGGGCTTTTGCTGTGCCGGAGGACTACTAATTGTTTCCTCGGTGGTCAGCTCACTATTCCGTTCGACTAGTGGGGAAAGCAACACTCCCCCACCAAACCTCAAACAACTTCGTGAATGCGCGACAGACCTTGAACTGTTGTCCTCTGACATCGAGCGTACTGCCATGAAGGCAATCCAGAGCCCAAATGGAGTCACCGAATGGAAGAGTTTCAATAGCGGTTGGATGGACCGCTGGACGCAGATCGGCAGTCGATGTCACTTCTCAACCGGACTAGTCACCGAAAAGTCCAAAGCTCATGCTAGGCTCTCGGAAGCATACGATCAGTTACCTCAAATCAAACTCAGATACCAAGACATCGTCTTGCGTTTTGCAGACAGGCATCAGTCTGAAATCCTGCGTATTCAGAGCGAATTAGAGCTAGCAACTTCGCAAATACCAAAGGAATAACCTTGTCCGAACACGAAAATTCATTCGACAGCTTTAAACTAGATCCTCGCATCCACTCGGCGCTCACCGCCATGGGATTTACCGCGCCAACAGACGTTCAAAGTGAGACCTACGCCATCGCAAGGGAGGGCAAGGATCTTATTGTACAATCTCATACTGGTTCGGGCAAGACCGCGGCTTTTGGGGTCCCTACAATACAACGTTTGTTAGACACCGATCAGACTGGCACTACCGTACTAATCCTCGCTCCCACTCGTGAATTGGCTAAGCAAGTCAACGTGGAACTTGAGCGAATCGTCGCAAACACCGATCTTACGACTCACGCCGTCTACGGCGGCGCGGCCATCGGACCGCAAATCAAAGCTCTGGAAGAAGGGGTCAACATTATTTCCGGAACTCCCGGCCGGGTGCTTGATCACATACGACGGAAAACATTGAAGGTATCTGAACTTAAAGTTCTCATCCTCGACGAATGCGATGAAATGTTGTCCATGGGTTTTCAGGATGAGCTAGATGAGATATTCGCAAAGCTCCCTAAAGCCGGCCAACGTCAAACGTTGCTTTTTTCTGCAACGGTCCCTGCTGCCATCCGGCGAATCGCGACCACCGAGATGCAAGACCCAACGCAAATTTCAATGGGCGAAGGTTCCGTCGACGTAGCCGAGATCGAGCACCGCTACTACATTACCAACGGCGTACAAAAGCTCAAACAGCTTTGGGCCGTGCTGCTCCAAGAAAAACCAGAGCACACCATCATATTTTGCAATACACGAGATTCGGTCAACACCGTCTCCAAATACCTGCGGCGGCAAGGATTCGACGCTGCCGCTCTTTCCGGGGAAATGAGTCAGAAAGACAGAGAAAAGTCCATGAGCCGAATGCGCAACAGAGAGCTGCAATACCTGGTAGCCACTGACGTTGCAGCGCGAGGCATTGACATCAACGACCTTTCTCACGTCATCAACTACGAATTCCCGGACTCTCCTGAGAGTTACGTCCACCGTTCGGGGCGAACGGGGAGAGCAGGAAAAAAGGGAATATCCATATCCTTTATCGGGCCACGAGAAATCGGTTCGTTTTACAAACTAAAAAAAATCTACGATATCATTCCAACAGAACACGAACTTCCGGACACCGACAAACTCGAAAAAACCATCGCCACGGAGACACTGACTAAAGTAGTTGCATGGGCCAAGGCATGCACCCCCTCGCAAAATCATCAAGCTGCAGCAACGGAACTGCTTCAACACAAACGTGCACTTTCTGCGCTCACTGCCTTGCTTGCCAAAACTAACGTCGGAAAGAACCATTCGACAACCAGCGAGACCAAAAGCGAGACACTTGAACCTTCGGCTATCGTCGAGACGGTCATAAAGTGGTCAGGTAGTATCGTAGCCAAACCTTCTTTTAGAGATGTAGCGGCTCAACTAATGGCTGACAGTTCCAATGCACAAACGACAACAGCTGCACTACTTGCCCAAGCTGAAGCTACCGGCGTAACCACCGCGCAAGAATCGTCAGAGAGCAGACGTAAGCCGAAACCGAAAAGCAAGGAGCGCAGCGGAAAGTCCAAAAAGCATTCTGCTCCAGCACCGAACGGCCCAACCCGGCTATTCATCAATATCGGTAGCAGTACCGTTTCAGACCCGAAAGAAATTTTAGCGGCATTGTTTGGAGAAAACGTTCCTGACCCTGAACCGCGAGTATTGCTAAGAAAAACTCACAGCTACGTCAGGGTCTCCGCAGCCGCCGCATCAGCTCTGCTTAAACGAGAAGATATCAGCATTGGTGAGACGCAGATTAAAGTAGAAGTAGCAAAGCGCTGACTGGGGGCGATCTACCGCTGAGTCGCAGGATTCTTCAGCTCTGGCAGGCCCACGGTGCCTGGATCCCACTCCGGCGCCTTACTCGACTTAGGTTTGGCAACCTTGGACTTGGCAGACTTCGACTTCGCTGTTTTGACTTTACTACCCTTTTTCTTTGAATTTTTCACGGTTTGCTTGGCAGTAGACGAACTCGACGTAACTCGTTTACTTGCCGCCGAGGAGGAAGACGAAGCAATATTTACTTGAGGAACCTTAGACAGTACCTCGTTAAATGTAGTCTTTTCTTCTGGCGCAAACGTCACTGACTTATCCGAGTGCCCAGCCAGCGCCAGTGTGTAGTTTCTCCGTTCAGACGACTTTGCCAATTCTCCAGACCACGGAGTTACGCCCAACAGCTCTCCCTTGTCATCTGTCACCGAAGCACCAACCGGTGTTGAGTTGATCGTAATCTTAACCTTTTCCACGACAATTGCAGGCTGCTTGGTGGCCGAGGCTTCTTGCTTCGCCTCGGCCTTTCCATTGACAGCAAAGTAGCCGCCTACTGCTGCCGCGCAAACCAGCCCGCCCATCGCGAGGTAGAGCCACTTGCGACTTTTCGCCTGAACCGCCGCCCGCGCGCTGGTGAGCGACAAGCCCTGTTCCACTTCACGTATCACCTCGGCCATTTCTTGGATACTGCCGTAGCGATCGTTGCGCTCTTTAGCAAGAGACAACGAAAGTACCCTTCCTATTTCCATTGGCGCTCCAATGTCAGCCATCGTTTCCGCCGCAATGGGTTCTGGAACTTCAGTGAGGTGCTTGGTTAACACGCTCATAAAATTGTCAGCTGAAAATGGTGTTTTCCCAGCAATCATTTGATAAAGAATGCAGCCCATCGCGTAGATGTCGACTCGGTGATCTGGTTTTAGCCCTTTGGCTTGTTCCGGCGACATGTACTCGGGCGTACCAAAAAGCATTCCCGTTTTTGTTAGTTTGGGAGTACCAGGCGGGGAGTCAGCCTCGTCGGTAACTTTTGCAATGCCAAAATCTAGTAGCTTCACGAAGTCGGCACTACCGCCCCGCTCGATGAGGTAGATATTCTCGGGCTTGAGATCGCGATGAATAATCCCCATGTCGTGCGCAGCTTGCAACGCAGAACAAACTTGCAAGAAAATTGCTTTGGTGCGCTGCCAACTTAGCCGTCGACCTGCTAATCGCTCTTCCTCAAGAAGCTCATGAAGGTCTTTGCCTTCTAATCGCTCCATCGTGAAAAAGGCCCATCCTTGCGGGGTCGTTCCGAAATCCGTGATGTCGATAACGTTTTGATGACGAATGCGAGAGGCGGCTCTCGCTTCTTGCAGAAAACGTCCTACCAGTTCAGGTTTACGAGAGTACTCGCCATGAAGCACCTTGAGAGCGACATCTTTTTGAAGCGTGGTGTGAGTTGCCAGGTAGACACTTCCCATTCCGCCTTCCCCAAGCTTTTGCTTGACGTGGTAGCGTTCCATCAAAGTGGTTCCGAGGAGCGGATCGCCGCCCTCTACGCCGTGTTCGTTGCCTGTCACCGCATAAATAATATCAGAAATCTCGCTGGTGGCAAAACGTGATATTCAACAGATAAGCGACTTTGACCTTGGTAGGAGCCTAGCACCAAATGTCTACATAGCGCCGCCTGACGTCGGTTGCTACACTAGTCGGATGGGAAACAAGTTAAACCGGGAAGTCGATCTGCCAAAGTCATCCACAGGCTCTTTATGGAGTCTGAGCCTTACCTGCTCACTAGGAATGATGTTGACCATGTTCACTGCCCAGGCGCTGATGTCGGTTCCCGTGCCATCAAAGGTCAACGCCGCTTCAGTGCACGCTCGTGATTCTTACACGCCGCCAGCGAGTTCTGCCTACGTTCCCTACACAGAAGAAGCGAAAAACAGCGATGAGTTACCCAATCAACTGTCCAAAGAAGACATCAAATCGGTAATGCAACCAGTTGCCAGACGAGCGAAATTGGCCTGTGGCGACCTAGCCAAACCAAAAGAGAAGATAAAAATTTCTATCAAAGTAGCTTCACATGGTCGCGTGCTGAGCGCCAAAGAAAGAGTACCAGCCTCTGCGGCGACGGCTTGCGTGAAAAAAGTGATCACGACATCCGCTGTTTTTAGGTCTACTCAAACCGGGCGCTCATTCACCTACCCGTTTGTTCTCTGGAAATAGCTATCCTTCTCGAGCGGCTTCGAGCAGGTTTGCAAGTTGCTTAGACTCGACGATATTGTCCTCAATCGAACAGTAAGTCCAACGACCATAGCGACCAACGGAATGAATCCCCTGGCATGAAAGCTCGTCGCGTACGGTTGCACTAGTCCTTTCGCTCTCCATAGTCATGTGAACGTAGGCGGGATCAAGAACCACCGAATGCTGCGAAATGAGGCTTTGGGACGTAACAATCCCCTCCCGTTTCAAACCAACCATGACGGAATCGAGATGCGACGGAACGTCCAAAGCCCCGACACCGCTTGGCAAACCGATCTCGACGTAAAGACTCATCCGATCGCCGCCGAGAATATTATCGTAAAACCCAACTCTGTAAAATGGCAGCGACTTATCTGGGAAGTACATCCAGTGAACGTCTTCCAACCCCTTGCTATCAAACCCAAGGTTAAAAACTAAAACTCGATTCCAACTATAACTGCCAACGTTTCGGCCGCACTGCTGCAAAAGGCTTGGCAGAGGCATCGTACTCACCAGCTGACCGTAAGAAATTTGTCTTTTTTCGGTGCGAACCGACTTGGAAGATTCATCGATTGCAATGGCAGCCTCATCCAGCGCTACTTCTGTATTCTTAAGACCAGAAGCAAGACCGTTTACGAATGCAACCGCGCCGCCTTCAGGATAGATAAACTGGCTGTTGTAGCTTCGGTTATCGGGCCGCTGGGAGTTGGCCAAAGTCTCCGCAAAATTGGTAGAAGGAAAGAACCGCCCCATAGCTTCGGCATCGAGCAAATCTAAGTCGCACGCATAAAGTTTTTCGTTGTACGGAATCAGAAACAAGTCGCTGATCGAATCTCCTAGTTTGCCTCGAACCATCTCCTTGAAGGTGCGGTACTCTCGCTTTGGGTCGGCGTGGTAAAGATCGTGCAAACAGCGCAGGCAACTTTCCTTGCTCAACTGATGAACGTTTTTCTGGAACGGAAAATCGACATCCACCCCCTCTACGCGGATCAGCGCTCTTTTATTAACTCGATGGATAACTTCCTCTGGCATTTTTGCTAACAGCCAACGCTCTATGTCTTGGTGGCGAAAGTGGAAAAAGTGCCCCGAATAGTCCCAAACGAAACCATCTTGCTTAACGGTGCGACAGTACCCGCCAAGACTGGCTTCCTTTTCAAGCAAAAGCACTGAAGCATCGCCAAGTTCTTCGATCCAGTTGGCAAAAGAGAGCCCCGTCACTCCTCCCCCAATCACGATGTAGTCGTAGTGGTCCACGATTACCCTTGTTTTTCGCGTTCGAAAATTCTGTTAATGATTGCGATTGCAGAAGCGTAGGTCGCATCGACCCCGAAAAACGACATACTTTTTGAAAGCAATTCCTGCCTACGTGAATAAGGTGTGTCGGACGCATAGTGGATCACTCCAACTTCCAAATCGAGCAGCGAATTCAGTCTTACGATTTCATTCGTCGGATGGCGTTTGGGGCTTACCATCTCGTACAAAGCAGACAAATACGGCCCGGCTTCCATTTCGAGCACCGTATACCCCTCTTGGTAAAACACACTCATGTATTCGTGATTTTGCAGAAAGGCACTTCGAACGGTAACGGCTTTCTGGTGGTCGAGAACGCTGCCCTCACGTAAAATCAAACTGAGATCGTGCGCCTTGAACTGATTCTCGAAAACGTAGGTATTCTTAGAGTGCTCGTCGTACACCACCTCAGAGACCATGACGTCCCCAACCCTTCCGTTGAGGGTCGCTGCTTTCCCCATGATGTAGATGCCTCGCAAATCGGCTCCAAGAGACATCTCTGCAAGATGATGATACGCTCCCATTCCCAAGGGATAGTCGATATTGACGATGACGGACTTACTGTTTTTGAGTTCCTCTTTCGTAATCCCAAGCAATCTAGGGTCAAAAAGATCCGGATCTAGCGAAGAGAGTGCAATCACTTGAGCGTCGACATCGACACCTCCGACGCTTTGCACGGAAATGATGCCAACTTTTTTATCGTGCGCTTTTACTTGATCTGCCAGCTCTGATGACTGCGCCAAGAAAGATCGCAGCGCATAGTAATAGATGCTGCTTTCCATCGCCTGATCGCCTCTGGACTTTGCTAACTTCAACTCCTCTGCCAGCCCCTCCGGATCTTTTTCGAGTACAAAATCATCAAGCGTCTTTCTATTTTCTCTAACGTAGCCTCCCAACAAGTTAGGAAGAGAGTGAGAGTTAGAGGAAACAAAATAGACTTGAGCGTCATCTGGCAGCTCCGCCTCAATTGCGTTCCACCAATGGCGTGCGGTTCGTCTGTACTCACGGTGAGAGCCGTCCAACAATCGAACGACCCTGTTGCTTCGGCGCTCGGTGATCGCTGCCAGTCCCGCGTCGATTCCTCCATCAAACGCACGAGTCAGCTTTTCAACGCCGTCGTCACCTATTGATAGCGCTTTGCCTGGTGTTTTTCCTCCACTGCCATGAGAAAGCAGCAAGTTCATTTTGTTCCATTCGATTTGGTAGGCCGTGAGAATCGGAATGATATCGTCGATGTCGCTCGCGCTTGTAATGTAGACCGCCAGTGTCTCTCCCCCATCCCATTTCATTAAGCGACGCCGTCCACGAGCACGAACGCGCTGATAAGTAGTAACAGGAAACCCTGCCCGTTCGAATTGGTCGGTGCTTTGGCCTAACACCACTCGCGTGACCGAAATCATACAAGCGGGCAGCCGCGCTGCCGCATAAGCAAAAGCACCAAGATCAACCTTCTGAGAACGCGCGTCCACATGCAAACTACTGTTGCTGTACAAGTGCGTCTCTTCGAAAGAACGAACCCGGACATCTCCGCTCGTTCTCAATAGCGAGTAATAAGTTCTGATGTAGAGATCAATCTCATCACTGGTTGTCTTTGGGGGGCGTCTATCCATTACGTTTCTCCACTAATTCGCCACGCATCAACGTGACTTTCCTCACGCACGGATGGTTGAACGCAACCACATGAACTTTCCTTATCGGTATTCTCGACGAATTTACGAGGTTTAAGATGTATGGGGGCACCTCAATGGGCTGAAATCGCATACGCAACTATAGAGTACACTGAGACAGCAGACAACGTTTCGGCACCCCCACTTTCAATAATTTCGTGCGCTTAGCTGAATCCTACTAGCAGTTTCGTCCAGCAGATGGTAGAAGAAGCCGTGAGTAAAGAAGAACTAGTTCAATTAGAAGGTGAGGTCATCCTCATCGCCAAGGGCGGAAACTTCCGTGTTCGTTGTGAAAACAACCACGAAGTTCTCGCAAAACTTGCGGGTCGCGTACGTCGTAATCGAATTCGAGTCGTTTTAGGCGACAAAGTTACTGTTGCGGTATCTCCGTACGACCCAAGCCGAGGATTTATAGTTTACCGACAACGCTAGTTGGCGCCGGGCGCCTCTGATGATAAGGATCTGATTATGGACTCAAATCTACTCAATCTCGTACTACAAACCGCTGGCCCGTCTATCATGCAACAACTTGGTAGCAAGGTCGGCTTGTCGCAATCGCAAGCAAGCACCGCGGTTCAGTTTTTGATGCCAGTAGTAAGCAAAGCTATTGCCGGAAACTCTGTCTCACCAAACGGACTTAGCTCTCTTCTAGGGGCTCTCACTCAAGGAAACCATCAACAATACGTTGAAAACCCAGAAACGTTGGCGTCTGACGACACCATCGCTGACGGCAACGGAATCTTAGGACACATCTTTGGAAGTAAGCATACAAGCCGTGCCAAAGCGCAAGAAGTAGCTGACGAAACTGGTCTACCATTTGATGCTCTAAAAAAGGCTCTTCCCCTTGTCGCAAGTCTTGCCATGGGCGGACTATCGAAAGCCCAAGCTCAAAATCAAGCGCAGCCTCAAAGCCAAGACTTTGGTTCCCAAATAGGCAACCTTCTGGGTAGCGTTGCAGAGTCTGGTGCCCTCGGTAACATCCTTAGCTCCGTTCTAAAGTAACTGCCATTGAATCAAACTGAAGGGACGCTACGTAGCGTCCCTTTTTTTGGTTCCTTTGCCCACGTTCTTCCTGCCAGTCGACTTCCAGGCAGAAGGACTTGTCTTCACTACGCTCTTCAATGGTAAAACAGATTGGTGCTACGATTACTTTTCCTCGTTGGCGTTGTCACGTTCCTCACGCCAGCTCCAGCTAAAGCCGAACAAATGCATGCCACGATGTATGGCGGAGGCTTTTATGTAGCCAAGCAAACACCGACCAGAGTCTCAAAAGTGTCCCCGCATACTTCCGCCGAATGGGGACTGAGCCTTACGAGCCGTTCAACGGTAAAGTTTCGAAGTGACTTTTACAGAATCGATGGCATCAATATGAACCTGGTCCTACTTGCGGAACAGCAAGTGCTTCCTTTTTTAAGCGTTTTCCTGGGCTCTGGAATCTCTGTCGGAGAAGCTTCTGGCCCCGGCGGAATATTGACAACCGGCGTAGTTCCATTCATTGAGTTTTCGTCTCACTGGTCGTTACGACTTGAACTAGCGGTAGCCGCTGCTTTGAGAAATGACTTTGGAGGTACGGGAGTGCGTATGCAAGCGGGGCTAGGATATTCGTGGAACTGACAATTGCACTGGTCACCATGCTTGTAATCGGTTGCACTCCAACTCCCGGCAAACCAGACGTGCAACTTCCCCCAGTGCAAAGCAATGATTACCAAGCTCAAAGCGTGCTTACGTTTTTCGCCGGACGTAACGTTCGAGAATTGGAGGTGGTGGGCACCACCCTGTACGTGGGCCATGACCTCGGACTCGCTCTGTTTGACATTGCCTCCCCTGCCAACCCGCTTCTTCTATCCGAGCTGTCACTGCACCGCGCCGATTCTATTGCTACAGACGGTCAAACACTCTACGCAATCGACATCAGTGGCACGAATGCACTGAGCACCATCGACGTATCCGCACCTACAACTCCCGAGTTGATCGCATCCGACGACGCCACCACACTCACTTTTGGAGGACTGGCGCTAAACGATGACCTTCTTTGGCGTGCGGTAGGATCTAATCCACCTTCCCAGGTATACCAACGGCAAGCTCCTTTAACGTCATGCAATGCACCGGACAAAGAGCGCGGTGTGATGGACGTCTGGCTAACGCCTCACTGGGGATTCGCCTCAGTCCACTTCGACGACTATGCTGGCGATGGGTTAGATGGAAATGGAAGCTACGGAATGGTCGCTTATCGGTTAACGACAACGAATGACTGCCCCACCCTTGAGTCCACCGACATATTCTTTTTTGACACACACGCAAAAAACAGAAGCACGTACGAGCGCTCTTCTAATAGCGATCTCCAGTTCGCAAGCTTAGCGAATCTCGACCGTATTTACCTCTCTGGAGAACAAACGCTACGTAGCCTCTCCTTTGACCAAGACTCTGGAACATTTGGCTTACTTGCAGAGCTCCCAATACCGGAGCTACTTGACGTAGACGTCGCCGTCACAAGCGAGGGAGACGAACTGCTCGGGCTCGCCAATGGTAACTTTCAGCTCGTAGACGCAGCGAACCATGCTTCCCTTCTGTACGTACAAGAAGTCTCAACTTCTGACGTATCACGACTCGTACGAGACGCCAGGGATGGTCGGCATTTTTACATCGCGGGGGACGACGGAATCACCATAATAGAATACGAGAAAAGCCAATGAAGATCGCACTGTCCATCCTCGTCATGGCGATGTCCGCGGAAGCAGAAGTTCACCAGTTCCATGAGCTTTCAGCTCTAGTATCACTAGGGCAAAGTCAGTCTCTCGACACCAACGCGTCAAACTTTGCGCCGCCATCAGTGGAACTGCGTTACGGCTATCAGTTTAAGCCAATGCTCAAACTAGAGGCCGGCGTCGCCATTGTCGCGTTCCCTGAAGTTGTGCCAGAGCTCAGGTTCGCCATCAACACCAAGCCCTTAGCAATCACCAACGTAGTAGTACTACGCGATCTTTACGTTCGCGCAGGGCCACAGCTACTCGCTGTTACAAAAGGCAGTGACTGGTCCTTGCACGCAGAAGGCGGTCTTTCCGTTACAGCCGCCCGCGTAACGTTCACGTTGGGGCTGGCGATCGCTCGTCATATTCGCGGCCCAAGACTAAACCGAGAATTGCGCACGGGCGTAGGCTTCGCTTTCTAGTAAAAACGTAGCCTAATCGGGACAAAGGATTGGTGTTGCTCTACTATCTGCGCATGGATCTTCATCTAGGAAAATCGAGCGACTCCCAACCTCACTTAGCTGATGCAACAGACCTCAAAACCCACGCTGTAATCGTAGGGATGACAGGTTCCGGAAAAACAGGACTTGGCGTGGTCCTACTCGAAGAACTGCGAAGAAAAGGAGTGCCGCTTATCATCATCGACCCGAAAGGTGACATGACAAACCTGGCACTAACGTTCCCTGACTTTGCGGCTGAAAGTTTCGCTCCTTGGTGCGGTAAGCAAGCCCCGGAAGAAGTCGCTAACCGGTGGAAGTCTGGCACCGCCAATAGCGGAATTGATGCCGCGGCATACGCAGAACTGCAAAAGTCAAAACTGTCGATTTATTCCCCTGGTTCAAGTGCCGCCACCCCGATCAACCTTCTTGGCAAAATGGACGCTCCCAAGAACTGGGAAGATGCCGAAGAGGACGCCAGACAAGAAATCAACGCACTCATCTCAGGATTGCTGGGCTTGGCCGGAATCCAAAGTGACCCTTTATCAAGCAAAGAACACATACTTCTTGCCAACTTGGTGGAGCATGCATGGCAAAATGGAGCGGCTATCGACTTGCCGACCCTTGTGGGACAGACCATGAATCCCCCGATTCGAAAGCTTGGCGTGCTGCCGCTTGAATCGTTCTTCCCCAAGAAAGAACGAGAAAAGTTATCCCTTAAGTTGAATGGACTCCTTGCCAGCCCAGGGTTTTCGAGCTGGCTGGAAGGGCCGCCACTAGATATCCAGTCGCTCCTGTACGACACCGATGGATCTGCAAAAGTATCAATTGTGTACATGGCCCACCTCTCCGAGGAAGAACGCCAGCTGGTTGTCTCGACGTTAATGGGAAAAGTAAATACATGGATGCGCGGGCAAGCCGGTTCAGAAGAGTTGCGCGCATGCGTCTACATGGACGAAGTTTTTGGTTACGTCCCCCCCACCGCCAATCCTCCGTCCAAAGCCCCTATTCTAACCATGTTAAAGCAAGCTCGCGCTTTCGGGGTGGGCTTAGTGCTTTCGACTCAAAACCCCGTAGATCTTGACTACAAAGCCATGTCCAATGCGGGCACTTGGTTTATTGGCAGGCTGCAAACCGAACGCGACAAAGCAAGAATCATCGAGGGACTCAGCACGCAAGGCGCAGATACGGGCAAGCTCGCCACGCTAGTATCAGAACTCGAGAAACGGCAATTTATCCACCACTCGGTAAAGAGAGATGCACCGGTAACGTTTAACACCCGATACGCGATGTCCTACCTGGCTGGACCTGTTGCCAAAGGCCAGCTCGCCAGTCTTCCCAACGTGTACCAACCTACTTTTGATAGTAGTGCCGAGACGAAAGACAAGGAGGCACATACAGGCGCAGGAGCTGGCTCACCAGTTCGTCCTGACGTCCACCAAAGCATCAAACAATCCTTCGTTTCAGCTAGTACCCCCTGGCTTGCGGAGGTTGGTGGGCAGTCGGGTAACCATGATTTACAAGCGGGTGCTGCCATCAGAGTCTCGCTTCGATTCGATGAGAAAAAAGCCAAGATAAATCATAAAGAAGAGTACGAATGGGTACTATTTCCTTTGATTCCGCACGCAGATGCGGACTCTGGGGTTATCGTCGACTTTGACGATCGCGACTTTGAAGACGTAAAATCCGATGCGACTTACCAAACGCCAGAGGTTGAGCTTGGATCCAAAACGTACTTTACCGCCCTGCAAAAGCAGTTGAAGGCCAGCTTGCTGTCGGACCTATCCAAAGAAATATTTTTTAACCCCAGTCTAAAAATGTACTCTCGCGTCGGAGAGTCAGAAGACAACTTTCAGATCCGGTGCGACGCGGAAGCACAGTCCCGCGGTGACGCAGAAGTCCTAAAAGTACGAGAAAAAGCGGAAAAGAAACTCGCAAGAATCGACCGACAGCTTGCCACCGCCGAGCAGCGGGTTGCCGATGCACAGCAAGCGGCTAGTAGCATTAAAAGCTCCGAGATGATCTCTGGGGCAGGCTCTGTTCTAGGGGTTCTTTTAGGAGGAAGAATGAACTCTCGCTCTATGGCACGACGCGCAGCGCGCAGTGCGAGCAGTGCGGCTTCTCGGCGCACAAGAACCGCCAAAGCAAACCAGCGAGTTGAATCGGCAAAAGAAAAGTTGGCGATCAAGGCAACGCAAATTGACGAGCTGGAAATCGAGCTTCAAAACGACATCACGGAAATCAACGACAAATGGGAAAGCGCTGCAGCCGACATTGAAACCATCGAGGTAGGCCTCGAGCGTGATGACGTTTCCATCGATGACATCAGACTGTTTTGGGCTCAGCCGCTTTAGGCAAGCCCAGAAGTCACGCGGTCCCTGCCCGCCAAGTCTTTCGTCACCACCACCTCCCGATAGCCATGGGACTTCAGCAGCGCTGACACTTGCTCCCCTTGTTCCCATCCATGTTCAATAGCCAACAGACCACCAGGTGCAAGGCACGACTTTGCGTCCCCCACTAACCTCTCGATGACCTCAAGGCCCGACGCTCCACCATCTAACGCAAGCGCAGGCTCACGTTTCACATCCTTCGGCAGCTGCACCATTTCCGCGCTTGCAATGTAGGGAGGGTTGGAAACTACAACATCAAAGGTTTGGTCCTTAAATGGAGCCAACAAGTCTCCCTCTGCGATTGTAACCGCTAAGTTTAGCGCCTCCGAGTTCTTTCGCGCCACCGTGGCCGCCGCCGGAGAAAGCTCGCTTGCCGACACAGACGCATCAGGAAGCTCGGATTTGATTGCTAGCGCAATAGCGCCACTCCCGGTACAAACGTCAACGACTGACGTCGGGTTATCGGCTCGCTCCATCGCAACCCGAACCAGAATCTCCGAGTCGCCACGCGGAACTAGTACGTCAGGAGTAATATGGAGGTTCAAGGACCAAAATTCCTTGCGTCCCAAGATGTAGGCTACGGGCTCGCCGTCTAATCGTCGTTTGATCATCTGCCGGTAGGTTGCACGCTCTTCCTCACCGAGCGGCTTATCAAACTGCGTATATAAGTGAATGCGAGTGCATCCCATCGCTTTCGCCAACATCAACTGGGCGTCCAACCGAGCAGAATCTATCCCCTCGTCTTCGAACTTTTTGGTCGTCCAATTAAGAACTTCAAGCGTGGTCCACTTCACCGTGACTTGCTACCACAGTTACCTGAGTGAGCGCAGCTCAATCAGCGGTACGGTCCTTCTTTGTCGCGTCTGGTGCTCACTTTATGCAGCTTGTCTTTGATTGCGTGAATTCCTTCGGTAAACATTTGAGTGTATCCGCAATTGCAGCAAATGTAACTTTGCAAGACACCATGTAATTTTTCTATTCCCTCCATCATGAGAATCGTCGGTGGTTTGGATGTATAGGTAATGCACAGGTCCCGCTGGATCAATTCTCCATCAGGGGCATGTATATCCGGGCCTTCTCTCTTGTCCACCACACTGTGTCGTTCCGAAACTACCTCATTGCCGCTGCATAAAGGACAAGTTCCTTTGCGTAGGTCTAGTTGAGTCATAGCGAATATTACACTACTTTCAACGCCCACCCTCTTTTTTTTTGTTTAGATTGACAAAAGCTCTTCGTTAATTCGTTGAATTCCTTCTACTAACTTTTCATTTGGCACAGAGGTGAAGCAAAGCCGCGCGTACTGGGCGTATTCCCTGCCAAAAGCAGCGCCAGGCGCCAATAAAACCCCGCGGTCGGCGAATCGTTCAAGTAAAGGCACGCAGTCGCTGGCTTCGCACCACTTACTAAAGTCGACAAATAGATAGGTACTTCCCATCGGAACCTCGACGTCAGCGGAAATGGATTGAATGGCAAGGTCCCGGCGACTTTGGTAGTCCGCCCTGGTTGCAGCCACAAACTCATCGTCTGCCAAAGCTCGTGTCGCACAATGTTGGGTGACAAACGGAACGGAGTAGATTGTCGTGTTTGCCATTTTCTGGATCGAAACCGCAACATCACGTGGCGCGACAGCGTACCCGAGCCTAAGTCCGGCGAGACCAAAAGTCTTAGAAAACGAAAATGCGGAAATGGTCTTTTCCCACATTCCTGGCCAGGTCGCGATACTCAAATGCTTGTCACCGGAGTAGATGTACGACTCGTACACTTCGTCGGAAACCACCCAAAGGTTGTGCCGGTTAGCTACCGCGGCGACGGCGCTTATCTCTTTTTCGCCATAGACAAACCCATCGGGATTGTTGGGAGTGGACATGTAGAGCGCGGCTGTTGCCGGAGTGATGTATTGTTCTAGGGCCTGCTCCAGATCCTTCTGAGTGGGGCAACCGTTTCTAACTTTCGCGCAGAATGGAACTTCCACAGGTTTCACAGAGCAAGATGCTGCAATGCCATTGATCAAAGGCCAATGTGGAGACAACACCAAAAGTTCATCACCGGGATCAAGTACGGCGCGAATCGCACACGACAATGCGTGGGTTGCGCCTGAGGTAATCTGAACGTTGGCCGCACTGGCCATAGACATATTATTCTCGGTACGAAGCTTGGCCACAATCATCTCGCGAAGTTGTTCAATGCCTTTGGGTGGAGAATATGCGTAGAGCTTCTTGGCTTCGATCTCTTCAAAAGCGATACTTTGGAGTCTCGCGGCTTCAGGAGGAAGCACCGAGGTATCGCCAATTTGCAGTGGGATCACTTCTCCTGAGAAGTTCTCCAACCGGTCGTAGAGCCTGGTAAATATCGATAATGGCAGCTTTTGGCTAGCCTTGGACAGCTTCGGCACTTTCCCCACAAAGAAAGCTTACCACGGGCTTATTCCCATTGGAGCCACTGGCGGCTAGTATCCGATGGTGACGCGAGATACCGCCATCGGGCTCAAACATTTAGCCCTCTTCTCCGCCTTAGCCACGATGCTGCTCACTTGGGCAACCTGGCAGTACAGCTTGGTAGACCCCTGGGAAACTCATTACGGTGAAGTTGGCCGACGGATGCTCGCGCAAGGCGATTGGGTACGTACCCAGTGGCAAGACGAAGGATTTCGCTCCAAACCGATTCTGACGTTTTGGCTAATCGCTGCGGGACTCCAAACCTTCGGCCTTGACCAAGGATACAGCGGTGAGATGGTTTCCAGCGGCGCAGTAATGACCGCCATCCGTCTGCCCTTCATTCTTTTTGCGGTAATGGGACTTGGAGTAATGTTCCATACCGTCAGAAGGTTCGCTGGAATCGCCGCAGCGTGGGCTACCGGAGTCATCCTTCTCGCTTCCCCATTCTACTTTTTCGTAGGCAGGCAAGCGATTACCGACATGCCAATGGTGGCATGCTTATGCGGCGCAATGATGTGCTTTGTCACTGCCGTTGCCGAGGATCCGCGACCGCTGCCCCCCCTTTTCCGTCGATTCACACTCGGTCACGTTTTCGTGATCGTCGTGGTGACGTTTCTTTTATGGCAAACCATTGCCTTCACGCTGAGATTTGAACGCCTGGGCGCGGCTTCGTCCCTTGCGTTCCTTGTCCCGATTTCGACCGCGGTTGCAGCCGCTGTCGTGCTTCTACTTCACTATTTCTTCCCAATAAAAAACAGCCGTCAACTTGCAATGGAAATGTACTTCGCCTTCTTGGGCGTAAGTGTTTTGGCCAAAGGGCTACCGGGGGTGGCTGTGGCGGGTTTGGTATCCGCGAGCTACATCATACTCACCAATCGCTGGAAACTACTAAAGGAGCTCAGATTACCCATAGGCTTCATCGTAGGGTTTTCCATTCTGTTTCCTTGGCATTGGGCTATGACGATGGCCGACGGGCTGGCCTTCTACATGGAGTACGTCGGACGTCATCTGTTCGGCAGGGCCTTCGGGAAAAGCGCGGTTAATGGCGACCACGATGTATTTCGTTATTATTTTCAACAGCTTGGCTACGGTTTTTGGCCTTGGGTAGCCCTGGTTCCCGCTGCGCTCACCCACGCACTAACAAGCAAACATCGACTGCAAGATCCTAAGTCGGTACTCACATTCGTTGCGGTTTGTTGGACCATCGTATCGATTTCATTCTTCTGCTTGGTCCAAACGAAATTCCATCACTACATTCTTCCGGCGGTGCCAGCGCTCGCCCTTCTTTGTGGATTGTTTGTCGCAGATATCAAAAATAGAACCATCGACTTCCTCCCCTTACTCATTGTTGGCGCACTCGTTGCTTGCGTAGTTGGTTACGATTTATTCAATGAGCCTGCGTTATTCATAGAAATGTTCGTTTTCCGCTACGATCGACCTTGGCCTGACTCGGTTGACCTCACGCAAAGCTTTCTTATCATTAGTTGCCTTTTTGCACTGTTGTTTTCAACATGGGCCTTACGACAAATTCCACAAAAGCAAAAAGTCGTATGGATCGCGAGTTTGCTCGGTATCGCTGCGGTTTCGATGTTACTGCCGAACCATGGGGGATGGGCCCAGTTTGCAAGCAGCCCCATGCTGAGAGTGATTTTTACTACCGTGGCCGCCGCAATCCTCTTCAGTTTAGTGCCATTACCTACTTTTGGTCTTGGTGGTGCATTTGCGGTGGCATTCTGCGCGTGGATGGGGGTGGTGTACATGCCGGCGGCGGGGAAGCATTGGGGCCAGCGAGATGCGATTGCTCACTACTATCAAAAACGACAGGTTCATGGGATCAACATCAGATTTGAGTCAGGCGAAGCAGCCGCCGCCTACGCGAAGGAAAACGACTGGTGCGCGACCCACAGCCTTCGCTACCTGACTGGGGCGAGCGTGTCCGACACGCCAACAGCGACGTTATGGATCAAAAACCAACGGATTACGTCCCACCCTGCGACGATCAGCACCAAGGCAACCAACGGCCAATCTACCGAGATAAAAATTACCAGTCGATGTGAGCCATTCCGTGTCGACTTGGCAAATTACAAGCCTCAAGCGGCGGGCGGTTCGCCCAAAGTCGATCTCGATGCGGACGTGCTACTTCCGTGGCGGCTGTATTGGCGGGGAGAGAACTTCTGGACTGCCGATGAGGTCTGGGGCCCCACAGACGCCCAAAAAACAGTTGTTGAATCTTATACAAAACGAAAGAAGACCTTAGTCAAATACTTGGCCGACTTTGGCGTTTCGGGTCGAAAATACTGGATTATCACCGAAACCGGTCATTCTTCCGCACTAGCCTCAACCTTGGGGCCGAAGATGAAAGAATCCATCAAAGAGGAAAATACCGAGAGCAATAAGTTCTCTTTAATGTCTTTTGTTTATCAAAAGTAAGTATTTTGGATCGTCAAACAGCAGTGCGCGTTTCATCCAAAGTGCTACACTAGTGCATTGCCTATGGAACCAGCAAAGCAGCCAACTACCAGAATCGATAGTCTCCTCAACCGAGCGAGCCGTCGCTATCGAACTCATCGAGCCTTACAAGGTAGCTCGATTGCTCTTTTGGTAGCAGCCGTCATCGCTACGGTGGTAGGTCTCCTACTCTACCAGTGCGGAATATCCGTTAAAGCTGCTGCCATTTCGTGGTTGGCATGTGGCGCGGTGGTGGTTGCTACCGCCCTCTTCTTTTGGTCGCAAAAACCACCCAAGCACGTGCTTGCCGCCGCAATCGACAAAGCGTCTGGCCTTTCAAGTCGAATCTCCTCGGCGTACGAATTTACGCGCGACAAACGGCAAGGATTTCTTATTCAGGAGGCCATCACCGATGCGCATCGCCATGCGGAGAAAGCCGACGTCGCTGCAGCAACCCCGATACCATTTCCCAAGTTGTTGGTACCGGCGCTAGTGATTACCGCTATTTCCGTCGGCGTCGGCTACCTCGGGGTCGTGGTGCCACCTGAAGTTAATGCAGTCTTCCACAAAGATGGCAAAATACTTTCGTCAAAGACGTTCGTCTTGAATGGGGAGAAGTTCCGTCGTTCTGGCGAAACCACCAAACTGTCGCTGACCCAGGTAGCAGTTGGCCGCACCGGTCGAGATGAAGATGGCGAACCGATGATCGCATGGGAGAAGACGAGCGGAACCACGACATCGTCTCAGGTATCAACCCCAGCGATGCGCTCCCTCAGCGCGATGGCACCTTCGGTGGCAAGTCCGGCTAAGTTTGAGTTAGTGGTGATAAGGGGAGCCAGAAAAAGTGAACCATTCACATTTGAAGTTTGGACCTCAAAAGCGAAAAAGTTCATCGAAAACCCAGACCGCCTCGACTTGCGGGATCTGGAAGATATCGAGAACCAGAACCGCGATCTCCTGCAAAGCATTGACCCTGATGACGAAGACTTGAAGCAGCTGGTTCAAAAGACACAAGAACTGATTGAAAAGGCAAAGCAAGGACTGGTGACCAAACGCGAATTTCAACAAGCCTTAGCCAAACTTCAAAACGACTACATGCAACGTTCGACCGACAAGCACAATGACGTCAAAAAGACCATGAAGTCTCTCGCTCAGTCGCTGGCTAAGAACAAAGCTACCAAGTCCTTGGGCAAAGCTTTGCAAAACGGCGATCAAAAGAAAGCGCAGGAAGAATTCGAAAAGCTAGCTAAGAAACTTGAGTCTGGGACAATGAGCGAAAAAGAGGAGCAGGAACTCGCGAAAGCGTTAGAAAAAGCGTCTGACGCCATCAAGAAAAGCCAAGACAATGAGCAAGAGCAGCAAACAAAGAAGCAGCAACGTCTGCAGAACGAAATTGATGAGCTCAACAAAAAAGCAAACAACGAAACCGACAAAGACAAAAAGAAGGAGATGTCGGATAAAGCCGAAAAGAAAAAGCGCGAGCTCAAACAGCTCAAGCGCGACGAGGAAAAGAAACAAAAGTCAGAGTCGCGCAGACAACTCAAAAAGTTGCAACGAAATTTACGTGAAGCTGCTCAAACCATAAAGAAACAGAAAAACGTCCCTCCTGCGCAGAAGCAAGCAAGCCGC
This sequence comes from Deltaproteobacteria bacterium, assembly GCA_020630875.1. Lineage (GTDB taxonomy): Bacteria > Myxococcota_A > Polyangia > Haliangiales > Haliangiaceae > JAHDIH01. The sequence goes on from JAHDIH010000010.1 coordinate 37,032, forward strand.
AAACAAGCTGCAAAACTAATGAGAGGGGCTAAGAAAAATTCGGGAGCGATAGACCGAGACCAGCGCAAACTCCGCAACAAGCAAAAGTCGCAGTCGCGAATGAAAGACATGAAGGAAGCGGCAAGAAGAATGAGAAAAAAGGCACGCAACAAACAGCGCAGCAAATTCGGAAAGAACAAAAGCAAAAAGGGCAAAGGAAAGGGCCAAGGCCAAGGGCAAGGCCAAGGTCAAGGTGGCCAAGGGCCTGGTCAGGGTGGCAACGGCCAAGGCCAAGGGCAAGGCCAAGGTCAAGGTGGCCAAGGGCCTGGTCAGGGTGGCAACGGCCAAGGAGATGGAACCGATGGCAACTTCACTGGAGATCTGACAAAGAAACGTGACGGCGTCACTGACGATGGCGTCACCGGAGAAGTTACCGGAGATGGGGTCTCAGTGAAAGAAACCATTACTTCTGCTGCACAGAAAGGGTTTTCTGGGACTGGTTACAAACGCGTCTACAAAAACTACAAACATCACGCAGAAGAAGTCATGCAAAAAGAGAAAATTCCGACGGGCTACAGGCACTACATTCGGAAATATTACAGTAGGATACGGCATCAAGGAGAAGCGCCATGAGTGAAAGCAAGCAAAAAGTAGAAGCATTTCAAAGTGACCTCGCGGCATTGCGTCAAGAAATAGGACGTTACATTGTGGGGCAAGACGATCTAATCAGGGACGTACTGATCTGCATTCTCGGACGCGGCCATGCCTTGCTTGAGGGAGTTCCAGGGCTGGGAAAAACCGTTCTTGTAAAAACGATAGCCAGCGCCGTTGACGCCGATTTCTCCCGCGTGCAGTTCACTCCCGATCTAATGCCGGCAGACATCGTCGGTACCAACATGATCGTAGAAGATGAAAAGGGGAAACGTTACGAGTTCCAGCGCGGTCCAGTCTTCGCGAACATTGTACTTGCTGACGAGATCAACCGCGCCACTCCCAAAACGCAGAGTGCCTTACTTGAAGCAATGAGTGAGGCGTCGGTGACGGTGGGAAATACCACCTACCCGCTCAAGCCGCCTTTCTTTGTTCTTGCTACCCAAAACCCATTAGAAATGGAAGGCACCTACCCTCTGCCCGAGGCGCAACTTGACAGATTTTTCTACAAGCTTACCGTCCCCTTCCCGAATCGCGAGGCGCTGCACCAAATCCTAGAGCGCACCACCAGTGCAGAGAAACCTACTATCAACAAAGTGATTTCGAGACAGCGTCTCACAGAAATGAGCGACTTTGTTCGACAGGTGCCAATTGCCAAGTCCGTACAAGACTTCGCGATCCGAGTGCTGCTTGCGACGCACCCAGATGGACCAGGAGCGACCGAGGCCACCAAAAAGTACGTACGCTTCGGTGGTTCTCCACGGGGGGCCCAGACGTTGATTCTCGCCGGTAAGATCAACGCGCTTTTGGAAGGACGATTTGCAGTCGCCACAGATGACATAAGAACGGCAGCCAAACCAGCGCTTAGGCATCGGCTGGGACTCAACTTTGAAGGTCAAGCAGAGGGCATCACCGCGGACCAAGTAATCGAGCAAATTCTGGACAAAACACCTGAAGCGGTCTAATGGCAAAAGAGAAACAGCCAGTCGTTTTTGACGATGAGTTCCAAAAGAAGCTCGAATACTTGCACATCGTAGCGAAAAAACTGTTCAGCGGTGCGAATAGAGCGGATAGGAAAACCAAACTTGTTGGCTCTGGAATCGAGTTTGCCGATCACCGCAACTACTCTCCAGGAGACGACTTTCGTTACATCGACTGGAACCTCTACGGTCGCATCGACAAGTTGATGCTTCGTCTCTTCGAAGAAGAGGAAGACCTATTCGTATACTTTCTGGTGGACTGTTCATCTTCGATGGCAATCGGCAAACCTTCGAAGCATCACTACGCACTTAAGGTGGCCGCGGCACTAGGTTACGTGGCGTTGGCCAACCTAGACCGGGCGAGTTATGTACTCTTTGGTGACAAAATCAAGGACAACATGCCCCCCGCACGCGGCAAGGCACGAATCTTCAACATACTTGACTTCCTCTCCGCAAGCCGGTGCGAAGGGACCACAAGTTTGAACGACATCACCAAATCCTTCGTGTTGAAGCAAAAACGTAAAGGGTTAGTCGTCCTAATTTCAGATTTCTACGACGCAGAAGGCTACCAGAGCGCTATTGATACCCTTCGCTATCATAAGTTCGACCCTTTTGTCGTCCAGGTCACCGATCCCAAAGAAGCGGAACCGGATCTGTATGGCGACCTTGCCATCGTGGACTGTGAAGGTGGCGCGGCGAAGAACATTACCGTGTCACGCGAGTTACTCAAGGCCTACAAAAAAGCCCACGCAGACTACTGCAAAGAAATTGCGGACTACTGCACCTCGGTAGCGGTCCCCTACTTTCGAACTACCACGGCCCTGCCATTTGACGAACTCGTCTTAAAAATATTCCGAGTTGGAGGTTTTCTTAAGTGACGGGACTGTCCACCTTACCCTCCACACTTCTTCTCATTGCTCTCGCAGTGGGGGCGATACTTATTGTGGCTGCCTATTTTCTGAAAATGAAAAGAAGGCGTTTTGAAGTACCGTTTGCGCACCTTTGGCAGCGAGTACTCAAAGATGTGGAATCTAAGAGCTTATTCCATCGTCTTCGCAAACTGCTGTCCTTACTGCTTCAGCTTGCTATTTTTGCGATGTTAGCTGGTACGGCCTTCCTTACGACGTGTGGCCAAAAAGAAGCAAATCCACGGAACACCGTATACCTAGTGGACACTTCGGCCTCGATGGGAACCACCGATGTCAACGCCCTCCCTAGATTACGTGCGGCCAAAGCTGAGCTTCGCCGCATGCTCAAAAGCAAAGACGAAAACGACGCGGCCATTATCGTCGGACTTGACCATCTCGGAGCGCCTGTTTCCCGATTCACCTCCGATCTCGGAGAGTTGCTCAGGCAATCCGACTCTTTATCTCTCGAGGGGTCTCGCGCGGATATTAAAAAAGCCCTCCATGTCGCAGAAAACTTGCTTGATGGCCGACAAAGACCTGAAATCGTCATACTAGGCGATGGGCAGTATGCAGAAACTTTAATGAACTACCAAAGCAAGACATCGGGGGTTAAGATTTTTCACAAAACCTTCGGGTCCGCCACCGAGAATATCGCACTCACAGGTTTTAGCGTACGGCGTTACCCTACCAACCGGCTCTCTTTTGAAGGAATGCTAGAAGTTAGCAACACCGGCGAAAAATCGCGTAAATCTACGCTTCAAGTTTCAATCGACGAATCCGTGATTGAAGAAAAAACGATTGAATTGGATCCTGGCGAATCCAAAGTCGTGCTGCTTCCGGATCTTGGCGGCTCGGATGGAAATCGTCTGACTGCCAAACTACTAAATACGGCAGACCTATTTACTGCCGACGATACGGCATATGCCATTGTTCCAGACAGCAAGCTTCAAAAACTACTGGTGGTCACCAGCAACAACAAGTTTCTCAGCAAAGGACTTGAGGCGTACAGCGACATAGTCGAAGCAAAGACGGTGTCGCCAGCTGACTTCGAAAGAATGCCAGCAAGCAAACTCAAAAGCTATGAGGCCATTGTCTTTGATGACTACACCCCAAAAACGCTGCCAGAGAACGCCAACATCCTGATGTTCAATCCTGACGCGGCATCCTCTCCGATCCCTACTAAGTCCAAACTGAATTCCCCGAGAATCACCAAACTAACCAATCACCCCGTAGCTCGCTGGCTGGTACTAAGCGATGTTAACTTTGTGGAGTCTAAAGTGTTCTCACTAGACAGAAGCAAACGAGATAAAGCAGTCGCTCTTTCCATTCGATCGCCAATAATTGCTGCTAGAAATGAGGGCCACCGGCAAATCGTTGTGGCAGGATTCTCGCTCGGCAAAACCGACCTGGTGCTGAGGGTCGGGTTCCCACTGCTTTTGATCAACGTGCTGGATTGGTTTTCCAATTCAACGACCACCTACCTCGCAAGCATTCCAACAGGGCAAAGCAGAAGAATTGCGGTAGAAAACACATCAGAAAACGAGCATTCGACGGTGACTCTTATCGGCGAGAACGAGCAGTTTGTGGTGCCGGTCACGCGAGGCATTGCAGAAGTAAACATATCTGCTCCGGGGTTCTACGACATCGTTGATGAAAACGAGACTACCATTGCCACCGTCGCGGCCAACATTGCCGACCGAAGAGAGTCAACCATCGCCCCCACCGCTAAAGTGATGATGGGTAATACGTCGATAAGTGAACCAAGCATCGCAAAGAAGCGCAGGACCAACTTTGTAATCTGGCGTTATCTAGTGCTTGCTGCGATTCTACTGTTGTTTGTAGAATGGGGCACCTACCATCGGAGGATCACCCTATGAAAAGGACTGCCGCTCTTCTCATCGCTGTCATCGCGTCTGTCGCAATCGTTGGAGGCGTCTATTGGCTTTTGGCTCACGGCATTCCCACGCTCCCCTGGGGCGACAAGTCTATCGACCTAGCTGCACCTATTTGGCTATACGGATTGGCCGTCGTTCCATTCTTCTACGCGTTCACGACATTCTCTCTTACCGATCTGAGCCTGGCGCAACATATCCTTCAAGCCACCCTCAGAACACTGGTAGTCACCGCAGCGATCCTCGCATTGGCAAGGCCTCAGACCACTTCGCGTTCGTCGAGGGTGGCTATTGCGATCCTTGTAGACGTATCGGCATCTGTTACGGACGAACAAATAGACAGTGCCAAACAGTACATCGCCGCGGTGGAAAAATCGAAAGCAGAAGGCACCGCCATTGAAGTAATTACGTTTGCCGGGCAGGCGCGAAAAGAAACAAAAAATGAGGGAACTTGGCAACTATCCAGACATTCTACAGAAGCGAAGACGGACATCGAGTCTGCCCTTCATCTGGCTTATGGCGTACTGCCTGCCGGATACGTTCCCCAGGTAATCCTGCTGTCGGATGGAAACCATACCGAAGGCAGCCTTGTTACTTCTGCCGGCCGAGCTCAATCCTTTGGCATTCCCATATCATGGGGAGAGCTTCCAGAGAGTGACGCGGTAGAAGTTCGGGTGCAAAGCATCAGCGCCCCTACCGACGTGAGAGCGGGCGAGCCATTCAATGTCACTGTAGAGCTTTGGAGCAGTCGTGAGCAAGAAGTCACCGTCTTTCTAAAGCAAGATGACTTCGCCAACCCACTCGCTCCCAAAATTACCGAATCCATACCGGCGGGTCGCTCTACCCTTAAATTTAAGAGTAAGTCTCCTCGCGCTGGGGTCACCCGCTATACTGCGACGATCCAGAAACCAACCCACGATACTCAAGCTAGCAACAATACGGCGACTTTCATTGTTCCGGTGATTGGCAAACCCAACGTTCTATACGTAGAAGGAGGATTGCTGAGGGACAGAAACACCGCCAGCTACCTTCGTCGCGCGCTTGAAGCACAGCACATCGATGTGGAAGTCCGTGGTCCCAGGAGCTTACCAACCACCGTTGCCTCGCTTAAAAAGTTCGACATGGTCATCGTCTCAGACGTTGCGGCCAAACTAATGAGTCTTTCGCAAATGAATACCCTTGATCGCTTTGTTCGTAGCGAAGGTGGCGGTTTAGTCATGGCGGGCGGGGAAGACTCATTCGGCTCAGGCGGATACCAAGGCACGAAGATCGAAAAACTGCTGCCGGTTCGCTTTGATTCAGAAACCATCCGTGAACAGCCCAACGTAGCAATAGTCTTGGTAATTGACAGGTCGGGCTCTATGTCTGGCGCTAAAATTGAAGCCGCCAAGACTTCTGCAAGAGCAACTTCTGAAGTTTTATCCTCTCGAGACCTGATTGCTGTGGTAGCTCATGACAGCCGACCCGAAGTAATTGTGAGACTGCAGCGCGCCGCTAACAGAACCAAGATCTCAAACGACATTGGCCGTATCCGCCCGGGAGGGGGAACTCATATCGCGCCAGCTCTGCGAGAAGCGCACAACATCTTGCAGAATGCCAGTGCAAAAGTAAAACATGTAATTGTTCTGAGTGACGGACAAGCCCCTTACCAAGGAATCGCCGATTTGTGCGATGACATGCGAAGCAGCGGCATTACCATTTCAGCAGTTGGTATCGGTGACGCTGACAAAGACTTACTTACCCTGATCACCGACCATGGCGAAGGTCGTTTGTACCTAACCCAAGACTTATCGCGACTTCCACGAATTTTCGCGCAAGAAACCAGCGAAGCGCAACGAAATGCATTGGTGGAAGAGCCAGTCGCTGTCCGAGTCGTCAAACGTACAGCCCTGATTGAAGGTACTGGCGTAGATAAAGCTCCGCCACTAAAAGGTTACGTATCGGTAAAAGCTAAACCTACAGCTGACCTGGTACTCGCAGTAAACACCGGAGAGCCACTGCTCGCATCCTGGCGCGTTGGCGCAGGAACAGCCATCGCCTGGACCAGTGACGTAAAAAACAGATGGTCGGTAAATTGGCTGCGTTGGCCGGGGTACAGTCGTTTTTGGGCGCAGCTGGTTCGCTCCAGCATGAGGAAGAAAGCTTTTGATTCCTACGACATCACTTCTACCATTGACGGCGACCAAGCAATCGTGACCGTCAATGCGTTAGATAACAATGAGAAGTTCGTCAACAAGTTATCGACAGAGCTACTATTAGTAGATCCCAAATCCGACAAAGTCGTCAAAAGTCTCGCCATGCCGCAAGTGGCCGCGGGGATGTACCAGGCGGCAATATCAATGAATGGCCAAGCCAACCTGATAGCCAAGGCGATTCACAAGCGCGATGGTCGTAAAGTCGCAGAGTCGGTAACGGCCCTTTCGATTCCTTACCCTTCCGAGTTTTCGACTACCGAGAGCAATATCAGCACCCTCGACTACCTCGCTGAAGCTACGGGTGGCATAAGCGCCGCCAAACCGGAAGTGGCAGCCAAGATTGAAGCTGCCGAGCCCATTATCTACACCGCCGAACTGTGGCCGTGGGTTCTGCTATTTGCGGGACTCTTGCTAATACTTGATCTGTACTCTAAACGCGTCAGATTGTTCGGATACAGAGCTATCAAGTTTTCGTAGTCGTATTAAGGCTTCTTTGTGCGCTCTAAAAATGAAACCTCTTTCTCTACGGACCTAAGCGTTCCTTCAATTGTATCGAAAACTTCCTGCCGACAGCTAGATTCGGTATCTTCTATTAACTTCTCGAACTCCACAACCTCCAATTCCCCTTTATGCAAACCGAGGATTTGAAGCATAGCCTATCTCTGTGCGACCATCCCCTTCTGCTCAGCGACAACACTCATTAACTCGTTCGTTCGCGAACTTTTTCCAAGTTTATCAATTCGCTCCATTAGTGGATAAATAATATCGTACAGAGGCTGGAAACGGTGAGCGTTTGCATTTCTTAAGTGAGACACCCTAGTCTCGAGTTGAGACCGTTTATCTTTTTCCACTTTATGTGAAACTTCTTTCACGAATACGCGCGCGCAGACGTTTCGCTCTTAACTGGATAATCCGTCTTTCTCTCCTGTGCGCACCCAAAAACCAGGACTATAGCCAAACAACTTCTCGCGGTCATAGCATAAGTTAACAAAGCCACCGTCGACAGACAATCGACAATATCGAAATCAACTTAGAAGATACGGACGTGAATGGCATAGAGTCGGCGATAACGGTATATTCCTAAGATGACAAAGGTAGTCATCATCCTACTCCTATGCAGCTGCTCTCAAACTAAGTCGCTTCCGGAGGCCACCACGCAAGTTGCCCAAACCACCACAGTCGAGGACTACGACTCACAGTGCAGAGACTTCTTGGGTGTGGTAGACGAGGATGAAGTAACGTCCGAGCTAGAGCATGATTTGATAGTATGCGCTACAGACTCATCAGTGGTAAGCAAAGAATGCCATTGCGAGCAAAACGATGTAACGCCGCAGAACCACAACGAAGAACCGGATGAAAATGGCTGTTTGTCCTGGCAAGCTTATGAATGCGCTGAATTTTCGTATGGCGTTTGGACAAAAGCTGGAGAAAAGCTACACGAAGGCAGAGATACGTACTACGGCAAGTCATTCGCAACCAAAGTCATCACTTTTGAAAAACGCAAATTCTTTGTGCTTTCTACGCATAGTTCGGACTCCCACAGCACAGAATGGACGCTTCTTCGCCCAGAAAGCTCCAGCAGGCCAAGTTTAGAAGTACGTAACGGCACAGTAGACGTCGTTGGCGCGAAGGTTATCGTGACTACGAACCAAGGCCGTCAACAACTGGTCTGGGACGAAGAGCATGACAACTTCTGCGTAGCGACAGGCAATGCGTTTGACTGCGACACTCCTGTATTCATCAACGGTCACTCTAAGTAGAAAATGCCTCCCGTGCTCTGAACGTAAGCACAGGTCAAACATGAGCAAAATTTCTTAGTCGCGCGCTAATTCTAAATAGTCTTTTCCACTAAACCGGTAGCGTTTTTCTTCCGAGCTATGTTTCGTCTCAGGAAGAGAAGGATCATGATACTGATGCTCGACTCTCTCTTTGATAACTACTAGGTCAAACAGTCCTTCATTTCTTTGAGAAGCAATCTTAACTTGGCACGTCTCGATGGTATCCCCCTCGCCCCCAGACGACGTCGTATCGCAACTCAATATAGCGGGAGCACTTGGATCATCAGCCCAAATCAGCTAGAGCTTGCTAATTTGCGAGGAAGTATCCCCCTCCCCCTGCAGAGAAGTAGTGTGCTTGATCTGCATCGCGCGTCGGTCACCAAGTGAAATGAATTTGTAGTCAACGCTCTGCGCTCCAGAGATGTCATCATCTTCGACTTGCCAGTCTTCCAGCTCAAGTTCCACAACGACACTCTTTTGTTCATCCAAAATAACAAAAATACCCTGACGCCCCTTTGCGGAGGGATGGTCGCCAATTCCCTTGCTGTCCGCGCCCCATGCTTCGCAAATCGTGCCACCTTCAAAAGCAACGGGCTTAAGGGTCCCCCCATCTCGGGAAGCCAGTGCGGACTGGCAAGCCACAGAAGAAGGAGTAGGTAACCTAGCTGCTTTAGCAGTCAGCTTGGTGGCCGCGGCATCATTCAGCGGCTTGCTGCTGCACGCACTGGAATAAATTAGCAGCATTAATGAGAATATTGCTTGTCTCACCTGAAAACTTTAGCAGCACAACGCAACCAAGCAACAGCTACCGTCACTTGCAGCGTTTTTAGTAGCGGAAGCCAAGTCGTGCAAATAAGGTGAACTGTGAAATCCTAGGCACGTCCAAAAGTGGCGCTCTAGCAGCGTCGATGATCTTTACCTTTTGAAATCCATAGGTTCCGAAACCGGTCAGATACATTTTCTTAGAAAGTCTTGCGCTGGCCTGCGCGGTGATGCCTAGGCCATCGTACTGCGAACGACCAAAGCAAGTTGCAACTGTGGTACAAGGAGACCTATTTTGATCCACGGACGACTGATACCAGAACCTCAGCGCAGCGTTGAGACGCTCCTCGAGAAACCATCGTTCAAACGCAACATCGAATCGTCCCACATTTGGCGTTCCAATCTTCTTTCCAAGGCCTTGGATTCTGGCATAGCTAGCAGTCGCGCGAAGCCCGCCCCAAAACTTTCTGTCCACGATCTTAGCCCCTACTTCGGCACTTTTGGCAGCCGGAATAATGGCGCTTGGATCGGTCTGCTTAGCTCCGTCAATGAAAAACAGAACTGGCGACTGACGATGTCTGTATTGTCCCCAGGTAGAAATTTCAAGACGCCTATCGAAAAGCGCGAGAGAGCCAGCAAGTCGCGCCGACTGCCGCGAAATTCGAAGCAGTTCAAGGTTGTTTTGAATCACTGTAGAAACGGGGGCATTAGGGTCATTAGGATCATTGTAAGCAAGATCAAAAGTCTGCTGAGCGTTAACCTGAAGTGTTTCCACATCTACATGGTTGTATGCCGCGGTCAGAATAACTTGAGGGTGCGGCTTAACGTTGGCGCCAAGACTAAAGTTGGTAAACTGAGTACCCGCAAAACCAAACACATCGGTAACGCCATAGTGATATAAGTCAAAAAGACCGTTGGGGCGCCAATAAAGCTGGCTTGTAATAGCGATTCGCATAACCTCCGGCTCGCCCATACCACCAAGTTGACGAGGAGGCAGCACGTCGCCCATCGGCAGCACCCCAAAGGCGCCTAGCGCCCCCCACAGTCCGCGACCTTCAAATCGCGTTGCTGCACCAAAGGCTATTGGCTTTGCAGCGGAGTAATCGCTATCAATGGAGCGGGAACTGCGGCGAGGGTAAAGGCCACCAAAGCCAACAAGAGAGACCTTTGGTGACATTTTATATTGAAGCTTGATCCCATCAAGTTTCGAGCTCGCCGCTTCCTCTACAAACTGCCGACCCAAAACTGCAGAAAATTTACTGCCGGTATAGGTTCCTTGGAATTCGCGAATGTCGTATTCGTTAGTGCCGTAGGTACCAGACTGTTGACCGTTAGAATACCGCAGTCGAATATCTGAGGTAAAGTCTAGCTTTTCACTCCCATAGGAGAGTCGATTGCGCGCATCTCCAAAAAAGCGCGCGTTAGGACTTGCCGGTTCGACAGGAACATCAGCGTTGGCAAAGGCTGGACCTGTAGCTGCTGACTCACCATAGTAAAAGCTCGTCAACGTAAACGAGCCATGCCAGCCTTCGCGAGCACGAAAGAAGCGATCGACGCGCTTATCATTTTTGTCAGGGACACGTTCATCTTCTACCCCATCAAGCTCTTCGTCTTGGTCGTCTTGCTCTGCAGCGATTTGTGCGGCCTTTTTTTCTTTCTTCTTTTTGCGACGTTTTTTGGGGGCCGGCTCTTCTTCGTCATCATCCCCGACGCCGTCATCAAATTCTTCGTCGTCTAATACTTCTTCATCGTCGTCAAAGTCATCGTCAACACCATCCTGAGCCCAAGCCAGTTGGACTGAAATGAGGAGCATCAACAGAAAGCGGGCTAACGGCATATCGAGTCCCTCCCCGTTCCGTTTCCTGGCGCCCACGTCGTAGTATTGTGACACCCACTGCCAGTACAAGTCGAGCGAAGCCCGTGATTAGCTCTTTGCGTATCATTAGCATGACAGCTTACGCACTGCGGCGAGAGCCCGATGAAGTTACCAGACCGGTGACAGTCAAAGCATGGCAGCGTGCGATGCAGTCCTGAGAGGTTGCAACCAACGCCGGTGTGATCAAATTGCGCAGGGGCGAAAGAAAATTGACTATGGCACTCGCCGCAACGAGGCGACAGCGAGTTATTGTGAATGTCGTCCTGGCGATGGCAGGTGATGCACATGTCGCCGGTTCCAGCGAGGGCCCGATTGTTTTTATGACACCGTTCGCAATCTACCTGATCGTGTTGGCCGTTCAGCGAGAACGAGCCGACGTCATGCAATGGTTTGATATTCTTAAAGCTACTGGTGTTGTGGCAGGTTTCGCAAACCGTGCCAAACTTGCCTTTGTGGACCTTTGGCTCTTCATGGCAGGAGAAACAATTGGTTGCCAAAGGTTTAAAGTCTACGGTTTTGTGACAAGACGAACAAGCCACTTTGAGATGCTGCCCTTCCAAAGGATAACGACTCATGGTGTTGTGATTGAACGTAATCTCGCCAGTTTCCACATGACACTTCTCGCAACGGTCCCCTAACGCACCATTGTGGGCGTCATCGCTCTTGTGGCAGCCTGATGCGGAACAATTGGTAGGCGTGTTGGCAAAACGTTTTTTCTGATGGCAGTCCTGACATTTAGGAACCGTCTTGTGCAGGCCTATCAGCGGGTACTGAGTGTCTCGGTCGTGATCGAACTTGTACGGCCACCAACTTCCTGGCGTATGGCATTTAGAGCACGTTTTTCCCAGACGTCCTTGGTGGAAGTCTTTATGACATTGCGGCCCGCACTCTGTCGGCGTGTTTTTGTAAGTCGTTTTTCCAGTCTTTGGGTTCTTGTGGCATTTTCGACAAGTCACCCCAGAATGTTTTTTTACAAGTTTGAAGCTTCCATTTTTACCGTGCGCTTCTTGGAAGGCAGGAAGTTTGTCAGGACGCTTGAGATTCGGATTCCCTGGTGTTTTGTGACACTTGGTGCACTGCGAGTTTTTGTACTCTCGATCATGGACATTTTTGTGCGCATGGCAATCCATGCACTTGATGCGACGAGAAAACTTCTCAAACTTATCTGGCGTCTTCCCTCTATGACAATCCTTACACTCTGCCACCGCATGCTTGGCCACCAGCTTAAACTTGGTGCGCCGGTTGTGATTGAATATGGACTCGGCCTTCCAACTCGTCGCTTTGTGGCATATTTCGCACGCGGGTGGATTGCCGAACTGCTTGAAACGGTTGCCGTGAGGGCTGTCTGACTTGTGACAATCTTTACAACGCTTGGACGGCTTACGCGTCCCTCGGGATTTAGTGTGGCACGTATAGCAAGCCACGTCACGATGGGCGCTACTGAGCTTAAAGCGCGTTCGATCGTGGTTGAATGAAAATTTTTCTAGCGACTTATTTTTTGGAGAATGACAGCGCTCGCAGTTTTTGTCGAACAGATGCCTTTTGTGAGGACTCTTGTGACAGTGACCGCACAGATCGGCGTTCTTGCGTCCTAGATTAAATTTAGCTCGAGGATGGCACTTAGCGCAGGCGACGTCAGCATGATTGCCAACCAGCCCGACGGCAGCATCTTTTTTGCTATTGTGGTTAAAGTCCAGCTTGCGTTTTGGCGGCTTCCAAACGCCTTGCGTATGACAGCGTTCGCAATGCATCATGGCGCGGCGGTCAAAGTTGTGAGGCTGGTCTTTCTTGTGGCAACTGCCGCACAACTGGTCCTCGCCTAAAAATACTCGTAGGCCCTGACGGTTTTTCTTTTTGTGGCAGTTTTCGCATGGCACCGTGGCATGCCGCCCCTTTAGCGACCAACCGGCCTTATCATGGTCAAAGTTCCGCATGCCGCCTACGGCCCGCCAACCCATAAGATCGAAACTTCGACCGCGATGATCTTTGTGGCACGACTCGCAGGACCTTCCGCGAACTTTCGAAGTTGCGTGATAACCTTTCCCTTGGTCAATGCGTTTCTTTAGGTCTCGATGATCGTGGCATCCCAAACACTTTGCATTGCTCGTCGCAGGAGTACCGTCATGACAATCGTTGCAATGCGCAGCACCTTCCAAAGAGGCATGACTGGTTGCCAACTTTCCAGGTGACGTACTCGCAAAGTCCGAACCATTCGCAATGTTTGCGATGCTAAGTATTACGAGAATTAGTATATTAGGAAAATGCCCCAACCCTCTGAAAGCTTAACACGAGAAGATGGGCACAAATCAACGGCTAGTAGGAGGAATCCGCGACCCAACGCCAATCTCGATAAATGTGATATGCAGAAAAAATCACGAGCAGGATTGTAAAAGGAACGTGGACCTGTTTCCACGAGTGCAGTAGTTGTTGCGCTCGTGAAGCCAGGACCTTGCGACGGTTTGCAAGTAATACCCGCCCCGTCCGATGGGTAAACTCTTTGTTCAGCGCTTTGGCTACGCCGGCTTTCTTAAATTTTTTCTTTCGACTAAGCCAGCGGTACGGGCGTTTCAGATCTTCTAAGATTAGCCACGCAAAGGCGTGAAAGAACCCTGGTTTGACCGCTACAGCGTCTGCACGGCGAGAATGCGACTCACTCTCTTCGTGGATCATTTTGTACAGTCCTGGGTGACTTGACGCCAAAGCGCTAATTGCGCGTTTGTGATCTAACTCTTCAAGCTCCCGGCCGTTCAATAAGTCTGGTACCTGCGTATAGATGTATCGACCAAGTACCCCAGAGACCACCACGATGACCATGCACCAAAACGCGAGCATCGCCCACCAGATTTCAAATGCTAAGGCACAGTGAATGACAATGAACATGGGACCTACAGTTCCCGACATCATGTGAAAGTCAAACCACATGGTGTTACTCGCGAGAAAGCGAAACGCTGAAAACCGCCGAAACATGGGATAGATCGCAGCAACTGCCATTAATACGGTACCGATGTAGCCCGTCCACATCGACAACTTGGTACCGTCCTTGTACCGAACCTCTTCTTTGAGAAACTCCAACGCTAGCCCGGCTTTTTCAGGATCCGCGGTGATCTGAGCGTATGCCCAAGAATATTCGGGCCACCACGTTCGTAGCGCAACTTCTACTAATGCCAGTAGAAACGCCCCAAGTCCCAGCGCCCAAAACAGAATCCCCGCAAAACGAAATCGACGTACACGAGCGATCCCTGCGTTCCTAAGACCGATCCCCTCGGTGAACGGCGCGGTAGGCAAAATTTCGTTTTTAAGCTTCGGTAGCGGTTCGTTATAGCCGGCTGCCGCAATCTTTTTAACTTCTTTCGATCGTTCGTTAAAAAGTTCGTAGGCATTCAGCTCCACCAACGCACCGGTCGGACAAGCTGAAACGCAAGCCTGGTCTCGATAGCTGCCGCAGTGGTCGCACTTGTTTGCAATACGTCTGGCACGAGCCACCCGAGGAGTCCCAGAACCAAACTTGAGACTGCCGTCCTGCTCGAGCCTGGAGAAAAACCCGGGCTCAAATCCAGGGCTTGCGGGGTTTACAACGTCCACCATCGTAATTGCCTCGTAGGGACAAGACTGCGCGCAAGCGCTGCATCCCGTACAAGAGGCTTCGTTGATAACGACTTCCTTTTTGGTGGTATCGTAGGAAATAGAGTCGTACTCGCACGGATCGATGCAACGTTGGTCCGTACACGTCCGGCAAGTAAATACAAAGTCGAGCATTCCCAGTTGGTAGCCACCAAGCGTAAGTCGCTGCGCCCCGTAGCGATCGGTGCATGCTTTTTCACAAAGTTTGCAGTCGATGCAAAGGTCGAGTTGCCGAACGCGAACCATCGGTCCGGATACTGAAATTCCGTGACGAACGTAGAAATCTAGGACTTCTTGTTTTACGTCTACTAAGCGCTCTAGACGCTCTAATCCAGCCAGTGCGGCTTTTTGCAACCTACCAGAGAAGTCTTGGCTTCTCCCGGCGAGTTCCGTGACCAAACGTTCTGACATCAAGAATGCCGTAGTGGGGGCACTTGCGAACAAACCTACGCACTGTTCTTTGCGGGATGTACTCGCTGCCGGCAGAAGAGCCCGACTGTTAATTACATCTCCAGCCATGAATATCGCAAGGTTCTTAAATGAGATACGTGCCAGAGGTTCGGGTTTGATTAACGATGCTTCGTTCCCCTTACCTCCGGTTGGTGCATTCTGCTTCGCAATTCGAGCACGAAAATCTTCTTCGTCAAAAACACCAAGAGAAAGTTGCCCCGCCGCCACAAACACCATCTGCCTATCTAGTTCGACAATGCCATCGCGATCCAAAGTGATGTATTTCAGTTCGCCCTTCTCTGCAGCCCTTGAGGTTATCTCAGACGGAATACCTTGAAAAAGAGAGAAACCACTAGCATGCATCATGCAGTCGCGATCACTTGACACCCCCAATTGCCCATCCCCCATTACGACCACCATAGCATGAGAAATCAGGGATTTGCGCTACCCTCGCGGAAAATTACAGGGCTTGGCTCGCGTTTGTACGTAAAGCTTTAATCTGCGCAGCATAGTCGTTTCCCCCAAATACGCCACTACCGGAAACAAACACGTTAGCTCCCGCGGCGGCTATCTCCCCGATATTTTCAACCTTTACCCCACCATCGACTTGAACGTCGATAGAGCGAGTTCCAATCATGGTTCTTAGCTTTTCAAGCTTAGCCTTCGTTTGAGGAATGTAGGACTGTCCACCAAAGCCTGGGTTGACCGACATCACGAGAACCATGTCCAAGTGATCGAGTACGTTTTCGATCGAGCTCAAAGGAGTTGCAGGATTCAAGGCTGCACATGCTTTTTTGCCAAGTTGTCTGATTTTGTTCAATACCCGATGCAAGTGCACACACGCTTCCACGTGAACCGAAATAATATCTGCTCCCGCTTTGGCGTAGCGTTCCACGTACTCTCCAGGTCGTTCAATCATCAAGTGAACGTCTAGTGGTTTAGTGGTGGTCTTTCTCAATGCCGCGACAATCGGAAGACCGATGGTAAGGTTTGGCACAAAGTGCCCATCCATCACATCGACATGGATGTAATCTGCACCGCCCTGGTCGATGGCTGTAACCTCTTCGCCAAGCCGCATAAAGTCAGCACTAAGGATCGATGGAGCAATCTTGATAGCCATGCACGAACACTACTTCAACAATCACGAATTGTCAGCTGTGAACCTAGCTACAAAAAACGCATCCGCATTGTCTACGTGCGGCCATGTGCGGGACGTCTCCACTAGGCTGTAACGAGGATAACCTTCAAGGAACCAATCGACCACCTCACCTGTCTCGCGCCCAGTGAAAGAGCAGACCGAGTAAACAATATGCGGTGGGGAGAGCTGAGCCGCAGCGGCAAGAAGCGACTTCTGTAAGGACGCCATACTTTCTATTAGTTCTGATCCCTCATTCCACTTTTTCTCAGGTTGCCGCCGAATAACGCCTAACCCACTACAAGGTGCGTCAATTAACACCACATCGTATGGCACCGCAGTCTCATAATTTTGCAAATCTGAACACACCATTTCGCTTGGACGTGTGCCAAGTCTCAATGCGGTTTCACTCAGCAGTTTCAATTGCGTTTCAGAGTTGTCCAATGCGGTCACGGCATCAACCCCGGCCTCGAGCAGCTGAAAGGTCTTCCCTCCGTTCCCAGCACACGCGTCTAGAACGTGGCTGTCTTTCCCAAACTTCAATGCAAAGTTTCCCACGGTCTGAGACCCAAAGTCTTGTACGGACCAGTGTCCTTCCTGAAAAGCTTTGTGCCTGTGGACCGCCCCAACGTTTTTGACAAGTAGCGCATTCCCCCTTACCTCTTCCACCGACGCACCGAGCGCTTCGAGCCCCTGGACGACCTCAGGCGCAGTGGTCTTTTGGGAGTTAACGCGCAACCAAATGCCAGGCCTCGCGGCAAAGCCAGCAGCGGCTTTTTCCAAAGCATCGCCATCGAAATATTGCTTTATCTCTCGAAAAATCCATGATGGCAGAGAATTCTGTTGGGCCAGAGTCAGTTGCGTCACATCAAATTGAGAACACGATCGAATTACCGCATTAACGAAACCCGCAACTTGTTTACCAAATCGCACTTTAGCAATTTCCACATACTCATTGGTTACGGCATGAAGAGGGGTCCTCGTGAAACGTGTCTCGTAGCCCGCCACCAACAAAAGGTTGCGAATCATCTGACTGTTTTTCTTAAACTTCCCTGCTGTCACGCTATTAAGTATTTTTTCGAGACAAAGCTTATTTCTGATGGTGCCGTAGCAAAGATCGGTGACCTTTGCTCTCCGGTCTAACTCTACCACTTTTAGATGTTTATCAATTAACGGCTTCAGTCTCTGCGGAGAGCTGGTCCATTCATTGAGTATTTTCAGGCTGTCAGTCCGCGCGGAGTCAATCGCCAAAACGATCTCCGACCGAGATTTTTGCCCCCCTCAAGTAGTCACTAGCAGCTACGCGTTTTCGCCCGGGCGCTTGAATCTCTCGAATCTCTATAGCGTCGCTGCCGCATGCAACGATTAGACGCTCATCTGCTTGCATTATGGTCCCTGGACTACCGCTTGATTCAACAACTAAGGGAGCAAATAGTTTGTGCGCGCTGCCAGCCAAGTTTGCTTGCGCTCCGGGCCAAGGATCAACCCCTCTCATGCGAGCCGAAACCTCTGTAGCTGGCAAATTCCAGTCCACTTGCCCTTCGGACTTTTCAAGCATCGACGCAAGTGTAGCTTGGTCATGATCTTGAGCGATAAACTCAGCGGTCCCTTCTTCAAGTTTTCGAAGCGATTCCACCAAGGCATCGGCGCCAATCTCTGCCAATTTGTTGAACATGGTGGAGCTTGTATCGATCGGAGAAATGCCGCACGTTTTTTGGAGCATTACGGGCCCAGTATCTAGTCCTTCTTCCAGTCGCATAATCGAAACACCTGTCACATCGTCACCATTCATCACAGCACGTTGTATGGGAGCGGCTCCTCGATACTTTGGAAGTAAAGAGGCGTGCACGTTCAGGCACCCGTGAGGAAACGCTTCCAGCACGCCAAGAGGGAGAATCCGTCCGTACGCCACCACAACCCCAACATCAGCGTTTTGCTCCACACAAAGCTTAGCAAAGCTTCCGTCACGAACTTTCTTCGGTTGCACCAACGGGAGACCTAACTCAGTTGCAGCGATCGCCACTGCGGGCATTTGTAATTTCTTTCCGCGGCCTTTAGGCCTCGATGGCTGAGACACCACCAACGCCACCTCGTGATGCTTCTGAACTTCGACTAACGATTTAGCCGCGAATTCGGGCGAACCCATGAATACTATGCGCATTTATCCAAAGCTCGCAAAGATCAAAGGACGACGCAATAACAAACGTCAATCAAGATTCTCTCGGTACTTTTTGGCCAATTCAACGTCGGTGAGTACCGAGTGAGCCTCAACAGTAACTTCTTGAATCTCTTGTAGTTCGTCTTTAAACGTTTCCCTAACACTCGACTCAAACTGCGCGGGAGAAAACCTGCGAAGGGAACGCTGCAAGGCCAAGTCAATGTCAGCAGTACTTGCGCCAGCTTCCACCCCTAACACAGCGAAGTAATCTCCATCGTAGATATGGAGTAGCTTCTCCTTAATTTGCTGCTCTTCGATTTCAGCGAGCCTTGTCGAGTCGAAAGAATGTGCATCTTGAATCGCCCCAATGCCAAGCACGCAAATTCCGTAGACCAAACGATCAAAAGAGCCTTTCGCTATTCCGGTTTCCTCGAGGATTACACTTCTTGGTTTTCCGGCTCGAATCAGCCCTAGTGCTTCTCTCTGTTGTGAATTTAGACTCGCTACGCGAATGAGTTCTTCGTACCTGTCAGGGGTACGAATGGCAATAAAGAGGTCTTCTTCCCCAACAAAATTGGACGCCTCTTCAGTGTTAAGCTTACGATTTACCCCCTCGATAATTAGCGCTAGTGGGTGCTTCTCTATGACTACCGACTCCTCGCTACCTGGACTGTCCTCGATCTCATATTTGCCTCGTCCCCAACTGAACACTGAATAAATAATCTCTTCCACATGGCGACGAATCGCTGGCAGCAGCTCAGCCTGCGTAATCAGATTTCGAGAGACCATCACTTCGCCAAAGCGCATCCCCTGCTCTACAGACTTTGAACGACAAACATCGTTTTGTTCTTGGTTAATCTTTCCTTCACGGTAAAGCAAATCTCCTAGCCTATCATGAGGAAGTGTTGACATAGCAAAAGTGGGAACGCCGTTGACGCAGGTGACGACCTTCCGAACGTCGTCCCTTATGAAGCGAACTTTGCACGTCAAATTAGCCAAAGCCACCTGCGCAAGAATCGCAGCGGCATCGCTTTTTCCTCGCACGATGGTCCCACTCATTGCGACTCCCCCCAGGCGCTCTTCTATCTCGGGCTCTTCGCTTGGCAGCGTTAACCCCAAATCAATGTCGGCGCTGTAACTAACGCCGGTATCTATCGTTGGCGGACGGTTGGGAAACAGGTTTTGCGAGACCCGCTTCATCTGGTCTCTCACACGTTGACCTACCGACTCCTCACCAGTCAGGTCGATCTCCAAGGATTGAGGTGAAACAGCTTCTGACATAACGCTATTCTTCGCTTTTAAAACGAAGGTACTTTCGCGGGGCTCCGGTGCCGGAGCTTCAACCGGTTCCTGGATTGCAGCCTCCATGCCTTGCTCCCCCAGCGACGCGATGGCATCAGTAACAAACTCATCGATGGCGCTTTCCACTAACCCATCTAGCTTTGCGACGCCACTTTGTCCTAATGCAAAAAATAACGCGTTGGCGCTCACGGGGCGATTAATGAAAGCGTCTACCCCCTTGGAAGAAACATCGAGTGGCGTTCTGAACACCCCTTCCGTATCGGCGATGTATACTACTGGCACTTGACCAAAACGTTGCCTTAGATCGGAAACGAGCGGCTCTAAGTTCTCGCACTCCGCCACCACTACCCCATCCGGACTTTTTTCGCAGTCCGTCCCCCATTCGTTCACTAGCTTTGTCTCACAACTGGCACCGCGGGACCGAACTACGTCAGTCAGCATTTCTGCATCTTTGGCATCGGCTACTATTAAAAAGTGTGGCGGCACGCCTGTAGTATGCCCGACTCAGAAGGTCTTCGCTAACTTACAGCGCCGAAAGCGGATCTACATCTACGGTAACCCGTACGCCTGGAAATTCTGCACCTCGCACCGCCACAAGTACACGACGCAGCGAGCCACGGTCGGCACTCACAAGCCACAAGTGCCAGCGGTATTTCCCTCGCAAACGAGACAGTGGCGCGGGCGCAGGGCCAAGCAAACGTAACTCGCTAGAAGCTAAGCGAGCCGCAACGCCACGGGCGGCTTGCTGAACCGCATGTTCACTCACTCCGTCAAATCGAATGGCAGCAGTATGGCCATAAGGCGGGTACCCCAACGCTTCACGTCGCTGGAGCTCTTTCTCGTAAAAGCCTTCGTAATCATGATGGCTCGCCATTGCGACCGCGGGAGAGGAAGAACGATACGCTTGTACCACAACCTTGCCTGGCCTATCTCCTCGTCCTGCTCGTCCAGAAACCTGAAGAAGCAATTGGAACGTTTTCTCAGTTGCTCGAAAGTCGGGAAGTGAAAGCCCCATATCCGCACACAAAACTCCCACCAAAGTAACCGCGGGGAAGTCGTGGCCTTTCGCAATCATTTGAGTACCGATAAGAATATCGATTTCGCGATTTCTCATGCGCGACACAATACTTTCGATACGCTTCAGTGAAGAAGTGTCGCGATCAAGTCTTGCTACCTTTGCTTCCGGAAAAAGAGACTCAATTTCTATTTCTAGTTTTTCCGTGCCCACGCCCCTTTCAATTACGCCTTCACTATCGCCACAACTTTTGCATGATTGCCGCGCCTTCTCATGGAAGCCACAGTAGTGACAAGAGAACAAATCTTGACGCTTATGCTTGGTTAGCGAAACCGCGCAATTTTCGCACTCCACATGGCTTCCGCAAGACTTACAGAAGAGAAATGTAGAGTACCCCCTGCGGTTGAGAAACAACACCACTTGTTCCCCGCGCTCTAAGGTGTCTTTGATAGCGACAGAAAGGGGCGACGAAAGAAACGACGACTTATCAGGTTGGTACGTCTTCAAATCCACTACTTCCACGCTAGGAAGTACGTTCCCAGTCGGTCGTTCGGTAAGCTTTAGCAGTTGGTGTTTGCCGCGCTCTGCGGCGAAATAGGTTTCCACGCTAGGGGAAGCCGACCCCAGGACGCAAGCGGCCCCCTCCCTTTTCGCTCGAACTAACGCTACGGAACGCGCGTGGTAGTGTACGCCATCATCTTGCTTAAACGAGCCGTCATGCTCTTCGTCTACCACAATAATCCCCAGATTTGACACTGGTGCGAATATTGCTGACCGCGCTCCTACCGCAATGCGCGCTTTCCCTTGCTGCAGTCTCCGCCACTCATCGAAACGTTGCCTTGGAGTCAACCCACTGTGGAGCACCGCAACTTGCGGGCCAAATCGCTCTCGAAATCGAGAAGCTAGCTGTGGAGTCAGAGATATTTCCGGAACCAAGACAATAGCACCTTGTTCTTTGGACAGCGCCACTGCAATGGCAGCCAAGTACACCTCGGTTTTCCCAGACCCAGTGATCCCATGCAGCAAAAATGAAGCAAACCCGCCGAAAGACGAAGCGATGGAGTCTGCTGCGAACTGCTGCTCACTCGTGAGCTTGGGCGGCACAGAAAGTGGCTCCCCGACACGTTCGCCTTCACCAGTCATGGCTTCAGTTACCAGAGTGGCCAGCCCTAAATCCAACAGCAGTCTTCCGTGACTACGGTTTGTTCCTTTGAACTCAACCCTTTCAGATTTTAGTCTTTCAAAAAGCTTTAGTTTTGCCGGCTTGCGGGCGAATTCTGGAGGAGGAGGAAGTGCCTTAGCGGACACTGCAATCTCAAGAAACTCGCGAGTTTTAACCTTAACTCCTCTTTGCGCAACCACACGATTGAAGGTAACAACCCCCGCGGTCTGCAGCGCCCCCAGTTCCGAAGCACTAACTTTTGCAAGCCTTAGCAAATCCTTCTTTCGGATTGCTCCTTGCTGCAATTCAGACAAGACCCGCAAAGCAACGTCGCCGGTGCCTTCCGTAGCACCTATTTGCACATAGACCTCGTACTTGTCATTAGACGCTGGCGGAAGGCCCAACCGAATACTTTCCCCTGGAGGTGCCTCGTAATACTTAGCGACCCACAGGCAAAGACCTAGTACTTCCGAGCTCATCGCTGAGTCCTTAACGCTGCTGATTCTACGCAGCTTAAATTTGGACTCGCTAGCTTCGGCGCTAGCGCGAACGACGACCCCTGTAGCAAACCTCCCCCCGAGCGGCACTACTACCCTATCACCGACCTTAGCCCGCCCTTCTTTGTCTGGCAGATAACTTAAAAGCGTGGGGAGCGGCCCTAGAACAGCTACTTCCCAAACCCAAGGTTCACCCATCAATCAGTTTTCGAAGTGCGGGAACCAGCCGACTTTTTAATTCAGGTCTGAGGAGCGCATATCTCACGTTAGCCAGAATAAACCCAGCCACATCTCCGGCGTCAAGCCTCTCGCCAACCATCTCCACAGCATCTAGTCCCCTAGAACGTGCAAGAACGTCAAGCGCATCTGTTAGTTGCAACTCACCACCGACTCCGGGGGTAAGCTCTGCAAGGAGCGGCCAAATTTCGGCGGGGAGTACGTAGCGGCCAATTATTGCTAAGTCGCTAGGAGCGTCTTGTGGTGCGGGCTTTTCGACAAGAGAACTGACTTGCCAAGGGCCATCTGGCGCCAACTCTTTGGGAGCAACCATCCCGTATTTGCTCGAGTCCTTCTTGTCGATTCTCACCACACCGATGCAACCGCGACCGCTAGTTTCGAAGTGTTCCATCATATCCCCGATCGCGGGCGATTCAGAACAAACAAGATCGTCTCCGAGAAGAACTGCCACGGGTTCGCCCGCAGCCACTGGTGCAGCGCAAGCGACCGCGTGCCCCAACCCAAGCGGACGTTTTTGCCGAACAGAAACAATCTCAACGTCCTCTGTCAACCAGCGCAGTTTCTCAAGCTCTTCGCTTTTACCTTTGGCAGTAAGTGCCGCCTCTAGCTCGACGTTATGATCGAAATGGTTTTCTATCGATGGTTTGTTGCGACCGTTTACTATTACCACTCGTTTTATGCCAGCCTTCACGCACTCTTCGATATTGAGTTCAACGGTAGGACGGTCAACGATGGGTAGCATTTCCTTGGGAATGCTTTTCGTGACTGGCAGAAAACGTGTGCCCAATCCAGCTGCGGGGATTACCGCCGTGCGGACTTTCATTGAGTGCATGGCTGTATATCAGCAGCTAGTCGTGGGGACAGTTCGTGATTCCAGTTTGCGGGATCCGCATCAAAGTTGTTTAGCGTCACGATACCTCGTACGGAAACGCAAGCTCCTTGAACAGGCGTGAACGGCGTGGCGCCGGTGGTCCAATCGTAGATGTCATCGTCGACAAACAGCTCCGTGCCAGCCACACCGATAGTGAAACCGCTACCAGCTGCCGCATTCACAATCGGTCCTTCTAACTCTACCAATGCACTTTCAAAAGCAGCTCCCATCGTAACGTCACGAACCACGGGGATTGTAGCCCCAGAAATAATCGCGGGATTCGAAAGCGTGTCTGTACTGGGTACAATGGTTGGTGGGTTCGTAATTTCAGAAAGACCTTTGAACTTGATGAATTTTCCGTTTACCGACACTCGACGTCCTATCTCAATCTCTGGCGGAAGCGTTTTACTGCTGTTTTGATAAATGAACAGGCCGTTGTGGGGAGTGTCTACAATCGGATAATTTTGAACGTAGAAGCTGCTGCCTTTCACCGCAGTAACAACACCATCAATGGCGACCAAGGTATCCTCTGGAACCGCATCACTTTGAACTCCCGACACCGTTTCATTAGTGAAACAAGCCTGAACGGTCTCTTGACATGAGAAGTCAGCGCAATCCGAGAAACCATCCTTGTCGTTGTCTTCCATATCCATGCAGTCCCCAATCGCTTCATTGGCGAGGCAGTTTGTCGAAGCTGCTCCGATATCAGCCGCGGTTCGCGGAATAATCTTGTAGGAGAAGAAGTAGTCGATGATACCCGTAATCGAAGCTACGCAATCATCTTGTGCAAGGCTGTCCACCGATGTAAGCGACGACTGCAGCTCCAATGGCCCTGTGATAAACGCACGTTTTTGATCTTCGACATCTCCAGTTGGCGTCCCGAACAACCGGACGTCGTTTACGGTCACCAACACACCTTCCCACGTTTCCAGCATTGCTTCGTCCGCAATCTCTTCGAGAGTCAGAATATGCGGGGCAGGAACGGTACCGTCGCCAACCTTAGTCACGGTGATCGCACCATTTTGAGGAGGACTAATTTCCGTGAGGGTTCGACCGCTGGTATCTGCAGTGAGTGCGAACTCTATTTTCTCGCCCCCTTCTAGGTCTACCAAATCTCCAACGGAGATCGATGCAGCTTCGGTGCCTCGAAGAAACACAAACACTCCAGAGTTGGCGCCACCTTCCGGCTCCATCACGTAAATTCCACCAGTACGGTCGCCATACGTGTCGATTGCAACTACCACAACACCACGTACCGTCACAGCAGTATTCGGTGGCATAGAATCACTTTGGATCTCTTGGATGGTTAAGTCGTCACTGACGTTCCCGCCGCCAGCATCAACATCGCCTGAAGGAGTATTGGAGCTACTACGGCAACCAAGAAACAAGACCAGAGACAACAATAAAAAACGCATGAAGGTTCATACCCAGTGACCTGCCCACATGCAAATCAGTTTTTACAAAAACAAAAAACCCTCGCCGAAGCGAGGGTCTGAATCACCGTCGTTAGGTGCTAGCTGTTAGTTACAAGCTCGATGTACGCCATCTTTGCGGCGTCGCCTTTTCGAAATCGAGTTTTGAGTACGCGAGTGTAGCCTCCGGGCCTTCCTTTAAAAGTAGGACCTACGTCACTGAACAGCATGTCTAGAACCCGTTGTTGCTTGCAAACCCGCTGTGCCATGCGTTTGGCATGCACAAGCTTTACTCGTTCTTCTGCGGTCCTGCTGTCAGGTTTCTTCTGAGCGATTTCCGCCACGTTCACAGCCCAAGTAATTGTCTTTTCAGCAATCCCACGCAGCTCCTTCGCTTTTGCCTCTGTGGTCTCAATACGGCCATGCTCGATGAGCGAAGCAACCATGTTTGAGAACATTGCTTTTCGATGCGAGGAGTTACGTCCAAGCTTTCTTCCACTTTTTTGATGTCGCATTTTCTTATTTCCTTACTTAGGCAGTGGCGTAGGCCCAGGCCAATTGTCCACTTTCATTCCGAGGGATAGTCCCATCGCTGTTAAAATCTCTTTAATTTCTTTGAGTGACTTACGCCCGAAGTTCTTTGTTTTGAGCATTTCAACTTCTGTACGTTGCACCAACTCACCAATGTATTTGATGTTTGCATTTTGAAGGCAGTTTGCGGACCGAACTGAAAGTTCTAGCTCTTCTACCATCCTCCAAAGATTTTCGTTGAGTTTTTCTTGCTCTTCGTCAACCGCAGAAGCTTCTGGCTCAGCAACTTCTTGGAAGTTGATGAAGATGTTCAGCTGCTCTTTAAGAATCTTTGCTGCGAACGCAACACTGTTATCTGGTGTCACAGAACCATCGGTCCACACTTCCAAAGTCAACTTATCGTAATCTGTCTGCTGACCTACACGAGCGTTGTTGACTTGAAAGTTCACCTTGCGAATCGGTGAGAACAACGCATCAATTGGGATTGTTCCAACTGGCATGGTTTCCACCTCTGCTGCATGTCGCTCGGCCGGGTGATAAGCGCGGCCTGTTTTCACCGTTAAGTCAAGAGCCAATCTTCCGTCACCGGAGATTGTCGCAATCTTCTTGTCGGTGTTTAAAACGGTCACTCCAGGTGGGGTCTGAATGTCTCCAGCCAGCACTGGTCCCGCTCCAGTTTTCTCTAATCGAACGTTGAAAGTGTTATCTTCGTCAACGCGCAAGAGTACTTCTTTCAAGTTGAGAATGATATCTGTCACGTCTTCCACTACACCGGGAAGGTTAGTGAATTCGTGCAACGCTCCGTCGATTCGAACATGAGTGATCGCTGCACCTTGAAGAGAAGAAAGTAGAATTCTTCGCAGAGAGTTACCGATGGTAATCCCGAACCCTCTTTCTAAGGGCTCGCAGCTGAACTTACCGTAGGTGTCGGTCTTTACTTCAGTCTCAAGAGCACGTGGTCGAATAAGATCACGCCAGTTCTTCACCATCAACGGCGGCTGATTTTCGCCGACCTCCGGAGTTGGCGGCGTAATAGCAGTTTCTGTGGTTGACGGTGTCATTGTTGGTTCAATTGGTTCCATGGGGCCTCCTTAGAGTTTAAAAAATGAGCTGCTTAAACGCGACGTCTCTTACGGGGACGACACCCATTGTGTGGCACTGGCGTTACATCACGTATTTTTGTGATTTTAAAACCTACCGAATTCAATGCCCTAAGCGCTGACTCACGTCCTGCACCTGGACCGTTCACAAGCACGGACACGGTTTTCACGCCGTGCTCTTGTGCTTTTCTGCCGGCTCCTTCTGCAGCAAGCTGTGCGGCGAAAGGAGTAGACTTCCTAGAGCCTTTAAAACCGCAGGCTCCTGCGGAAGACCAAGAAATCACATTTCCGGACACGTCTGTAATCGTAACAATCGTGTTGTTGAACGTTGCCAAAATATGAGCAACGCCAGACGGAATATTCTTTTTTACTTTTTTCTTTTTTGGCTGGGCCATGAGTCACCTATTTCTTTGCTGCGCCTTGACGCTTCACTGCAGCGCGCTTCTTGCCTTTTCGAGTTCTTGCGTTGGTGCTGGTTCGCTGACCGCGAACAGGAAGACTACGACGATGTCGAAGACCACGGTAGCAACCCAAATCCATCAGACGCTTGATGTTCATCTGAACTTCACGGCGCAAGTCACCTTCGACTTTATGAGTCGCTTCAATCACGTCACGTATTTTCCGCACGTCATTTTCGTCTAACTCGTGGGTTCTTTTCGAGCCAGGAATCGACGAAGCTTCGAGTATGTCACTCGCGGTCTTACGACCAATCCCGTAAATGTATGTCAAAGCAATATCAACTCGCTTATTGCGAGGAAGATCAACTCCAGCGATTCGTGCCATTATCCTTGCCTCTGTTTATGTCTGCCATTAACGCAAATGACTCGGATAACTCCTCGTCGTTTAATCACTTTGCACTTTGGGCAAATAGGTTTAACTGATGCTCTAACTTTCATATCTATACTCTTAACTCGATCGATCCTATGTCGCCTGGTTTGGAATTTGCCCTGGTAAGCACCCACGGACCGTCTGTCGTAACGGCCACGGTGTCCTCAAAATGAGCGGCTAGTGAGCCATCCTTGGTCACTGCTGTCCAGTCATCCTCCAATATTTCAACATCATAGAAGCCCGCTGTTAACATAGGTTCTATTGCGACCACAAGTCCTGGTTTTATCTTCTTTCCAGAGTTTTGATCACCATAGTTACGGACCGCGGGCTCTTCGTGCATTCTCCGCCCGATGCCATGCCCCGTAAACTGCCTCACGACCGAACACCCTTCAGACTCTGAAAGAGATTGTATGGCATACCCGACGTCTCCTAATCTTTGCCCGACCAATGTTTGTGCGAGTCCGTGCTGCAAGGACTCATAGGTCGTCTGCACTAGCTTTTTTGAGGAAGCCAGAGGTTCACTACCGGGTACGATCATCGTACGCGCTACATCACCACAGTACCCTTCCCAAAAGGCGCCAAAGTCGACTGACAACACATCGCCAGCTTCAAGAATGTCGCTCCGGCTCGGTATCCCGTGAACCACGACTTGGTTGAGAGACGTGCACGTCACTGCAGGGTAGTCGTAATATCCTAGAAAAGCGCTTTTCAAGCCACGTTCCGCTATGGCTTCTCGGGCAAGGACATCAATATCTGCCGTAGAAATCCCCGGCTTCACACTGTCAAGTAACTCGTCGAGAACCTCGCTACAAAGCATGCATGCCTTACGCATGATGCCGATCTCTTTTGGAGACTTGTAGCGAACTTTCATTTACTTGCGGCGACCGCTGGTGCGGCCTTTAACGCGAGGTCCGGTAGGCCCGGTGAGCCCTTGGTAGTTTCTTGAAACCAAGTGAGCTTGTATTTGTTGCACGGTGTCGAGAGCAACCCCGACAACAATCAATAGACCTGTTCCCGCGAAAATATTGGTCAATGCGAACGGAATATTCAAATAACTCTGCATGAGCACTGGCGTGACGCAGACAGCAGACAGGTACACAGCGCCTGCACAAGTAATTCTTGTGACCACATAATCAATGTACTCCGCTGTTTTCTTGCCCGGCCGAATTCCAGGAATGAACCCACCCTGCTTCTTCAAGTTATCGGATACTTCCACAGGGTCAAACTGCACCGCGGTGTAGAAGAATGTGAAGAAAACAATCAGCGCGACATAAACCACGTTGTATCGCCAATCGTTATACTGAAGTGCGGCAGCGAACCCAGCCATCCAATCCGTTTGGATCCAGCTAGCGAGCTGCTGTGGCAACATAAGAAGCGCAGATGCGAAAATAGGAGGAATAACACCAGAGATGTTAATCTTCAGTGGCAGAAAGCTAGCAGGACGTTTGTATTCTTGACGCCCTTGAGTCCGCTTAGTGTATTGAATCGGAATCTTGCGATGCGCCGTCTCAAAATAGCAGACCGCTGCGACCGTACCAATGCAAAGAATCAGCATCAGAATCAGGCTTAGGCTGGTCGGACTACTTGCGAATAACTGACCAATTCCCGTAGGCATTTCCGCCACGATTCCGGCGAAGATGATTAGCGAAATTCCGTTACCGATCCCGCGCTCTGTGATTTGTTCACCAATCCACATGAGCAGTACTGAGCCAGCAGTCAGCGTCAATACGGTCATCAGCGTAAAACCAAGCCCAGGATGGGTTACGATTTCAGCAGTACCCGATCCGGCTTGCCCGTATTGCTGAAGCTGTTGCGCCATGAACAACGCCTGAACAGAACAAAGAAGCACTGTTCCGTATCGAGTGTACTGGTCAATCTTTTTACGACCAGACTCCCCTTCTTTTTTCAGCTGCGCTAGCGTGGGAATCACTACCGTCAAAAGTGATATAATAATCGACGCGCTGATGTACGGCATGATGCCCAGTGCGAAGATTGATGCTCTTTCAAGCGCCCCCCCAGTAAACATGTTGAACATGCCAAGGAGCCCGCCATCGTTCACAAGCTGTCCCATGTTGTTGCGATCCACAAATGGAATCGTGATGAAAATACCTAGACGGTATACCGCTAGCATTCCAAGCATAAAAAGGAGTCGCTTACGCAGCTCCGGGACTTTTCCTATGTCGACAACCGATCCGGCCATTTTAACACCTACTCCGCTTTTGGTTTGTGCAGAACGATAACTTCACACACACCACCAGCTGATTCAATTTTCTCACGTGCTGTTTTCGAGAAACGATGAGCTTTCACCGTCAGTTTCTTTGATAAATCGCCTGTTCCCAAGATCTTCACAACTTTTGCCTTCTTAGGCACAAGCCCTGCAGCTCGTAAACCGTCAACAGATACTTCGCCATCAAACGACTGCAGCGCGCCCACGTTGATTGGATACGCTTCCACGCGAAATGGATTTTTGAACCCACGCTTCGGAATACGCATATGCATAGGCATTTGCCCACCTTCAAAACGGGCGGGTGTACCGTGGTGACCACTACGCGCTTTTTGCCCTTTTTGGCCGCGACCAGAAGTCTTACCGTTACCAGATCCAGGGCCACGACCAACGCGTTTTCTGCGACGATTCGAACCTTTGTTCGGTGATAATGTTGATAATGTAGTTCCCATTGTTCTCTCCTATGCGTGCGGCTCTACCGTGACAAGATGAGATACCTTACGGATCATCCCTCTCGTGGGTAGGTTGTCAGCCACAATCACTGACTTGTTCATCTTTGTGAGGCCAAGTCCTTTTAATGTGCGCTTTTGTCTTTCTGGGCGGCCAATGCCGCTTCTGACTAACGTTACTTTTAGTTGCAATGCCATTTTCTAGCTCCTCATCTGATCTAAGGTGCGATCCCGAAGGTTCGCTACTTGTTCAATTGACCGCAGGCTTTTCAACCCTTGGACGGTCGCGTGGATCACGTTGTGTTTGTTCGCGCTACCAAGAGATTTGGTGAGAACGTCGGTAATACCAGCGACCTCCAAAATAGGTCGAACCGCACCACCTGCGATAACGCCGGTACCTGCAGAAGCAGGCTTCAGTAGTACGCTAGCAGCTCCAAATTCACCAAGAATCTCGTGAGGAAGCGTGCCGTTGACCAAAGGAATTTGGAAGAGGTTGCGTTTTGCTCGCTCGTTCCCTTTGCGAATAGCTTCAGGCACTTCGTTAGCTTTACCAAGCCCTGCCCCAACGTAACCATTCTGATCTCCGACTACAACCAGTGCAGAGAAGGAGAACCGACGTCCACCCTTTACCACTTTTGCAACACGGTTAATGTAGATAACTCTTTCAACGAGTTCGCCAACTTTATCCATTTCAATCGCCATCATGTACTCCTAAAACTTAAGTCCTGCTGAGCGTGCACCGTCAGCCAGTGCTTTAACTCGTCCGTGATATACGAAACCGTTGCGATCGAATACCGCTGCGTTCACGTTCTTTTCGAGAAGAGATTTCGCCAGTGCTTCACCAACGATCTTCGCCTTTTCCGACTTATCTTTTCCATCTAGCGCTCCCTTAAGAGCGGCTGATTTATCAGACGCAGAAGCAAGCACCTTATTATTGTCATCGTCGATCGCTTGAACGTAAATGTGCTTAGCACTTCGGAACACGCTGAGACGCGGACGAGCAGCGCTGCCCCGAATATTTTTACGAATGTTGCGTTTTCGTCGCAACCGTCTGCGCGCGCGCAGATTAGATATTTTCTTTTCTCCAGCCATTATCCTGCTGCCTTTCCAACTTTACGTTGAATATGTTCTTCTAGGTACTTGACCCCTTTGCCTTTGTAAGGCTCTGGTGGTCTAAAACTTCTAATCTTGGAAGCTGCCGCGCCGAGCTTTTGCTTATCAGCTCCAGTTAAGACAATGATATTTTTCTCAACCTTAGCAGTTACACCTTCGGGGAGCGTGTAGTTAACGGGATGAGAGAAGCCAAGGTTCAAGACAATCTCTTTGCCTTTAACTTCAGCCCGATAACCGACTCCATTAATTTCCAGCTTGCGCTCGAAACCAGTGCTAACTCCAGTTACCAAATTTGCGGTCAACGCACGCATCAACCCATGAGCGGAACGAGCCTCTTTCGAGTCGTTCTTACGCTTAAAGGTAACCGTCCCATCTTCTTGGGTTACGTCAATCAACTTGTGAGTCTTGATCGACAAATCACCTTTTGGGCCTTTTGCGCTGATCGCGTCAGCTGTCAGGGTCAACGTTACTCCCTTAGGAAGTGCAATTACTTTTCCACCAATACGAGACATTACCAGACCTCACAAAGCACTTCGCCGCCGACGCCTTGCTTACGTGCTTCCCGGTCCGTCATCAGACCATTAGATGTGGAAAGAATAGCTACCCCTAGTCCATTGCGTACGGTTGGCAATGCTTTTGCATTGACGTACGTACGTTGACCTGGTGTCGACACCCTTTTGATTCCGCGAATCGCACTTTCGTTACGCTTGTTGTAACGAAGCGTGACAGAAATCTCACCCTGGTGAGCATTCGCGCGGTCGCTGACGGAATCGAGGTAACCTTCTTGTTTAAGAATCTGTGCGATTCTCATTTTAATTTTTGATTTTGGACAAATTACTTCAGTTTTGTTTGCCCGAACGCCGTTTCGAATCCTTGTCAGGAAATCGGCTATAGGATCAGTCATAGACATAATTATTCTCCTTTTTAGGCTGCAGCCTTGGGGGTTGAGTGTTTTCGGAAAGGCATACCCAAAAGATCTAACAGCGCCTTCGCTTCTGCGTCGTTTTTCGCTGTCGTTACGATTGAGATGTTCATCCCTTTTACCGAGTCGATTTTGTCGTACTCAATCTCCGGGAACATGATTTGTTCTTTCACACCAAGGGTGTAGTTACCACGGCCGTCAAACGCTTTGTCTGACACGCCACGAAAGTCACGTACTCGTGGCAGAGCGATATTGATTAGTCGATCAAGAAACTCCCACATGCGGTCGCGTCTGAGCGTAACCATGACTCCAATCTTTTGCCCCTTCCGAAGCTTGAAGCCAGCAATGTCTTTCGTCGCCAGACACACAACAGGGGCTTGCCCAGCAATGGCACGAAGCTCCTCAACGGCACTTTGGATCATTTTAGGATTTTGATTTGCGCGTCCAAGTCCCATATTAATCGTCACTTTGGTGATTTGCGGAACCTGCATCGTGCTCTTGAAGCCAAACTGCTCATGCAGCTTCATTTTGACTTCGGAATTATATACTTCTTTAAGTCTTGGGGTAGACATTACAATACCTCCGGCGCAAGCGATACGATGCGCATGAACCCCTTGGCTCTGAGTTCCCTGGCCACAGGGCCAAAGATACGAGTACCAACAGGCTCTTTTTCTTTATTGATTAAAACAGCGGAGTTGCCATCGAACTTAATATAAGTTCCGTCAGGGCGCGCTAACTCTTTAGCAGTACGAACGATGACAGCGCGAGCGACGTCACCTTTCTTCACTTTTGAGCCCGGGGCAGCTTCACGAATCGAGACGATAATAATGTCACCAACGGACGCGTAACGCCTCTTGGATCCACCAATCACCTTGATGCAATATACTCTCTTGGCGCCGGAGTTGTCCGCAACGTCAAGAACTGAAGACATCTGAATCATGCTGTCACTCCTATTGCTTCTTTGATCTTACGTGCATATCTCCAACGCTTACTCTTGGAGTAAGGACGAGATTCGATAAGTTCAATGATGTCGCCAACGTTACACTCGTTACGCTCATCGTGCGCCTTGTACTTCACACGCTTTGTAACGAACTTGCGAAACTTGCGATCCTTAAAACGACGAATCACTGTAACTACAACTGTTTTGTCCATTTTATTGGATGTCACAGTTCCAGCGATGGTCCTCTTAGTTCCTCTTTTTTTCTCTTGCATAGCTTCCTCTTATCCTGCCGCCGAAGTGCCTTGAGCTTGAACCTCAAGACCTTTTTGTCGTTGACTAATAACAGTTAAAATTTGGGCAACCTTACGTCTGTGAAGCTTGATGCCAGAAATGTTTTCCACTTGCTCAGTCATCAGACCGATTTTGTGTCGAAACAATTCTTCTCTTGCGCGGAGCAATGCATCTTGCAACTCAGAGTCGGACAAATCCCGGATCTTTTCTAATTCTTCAGTGCGTTTCATAGCAGCGGGTCCCTTGAGATAATTTGTGTATTAATCGGAAACTTGTGATGAGCTTTTTTAAAGGCAGCGCGTGCGTCTGCTTCGCTCACCCCTTGCAGTTCAAAAATTACGCGCCCAGGCTTTACGACAGCGACATAACCTTCGTTTCCACCTTTACCCTTACCCATACGCGTTTCCGCAGGCTTTTTAGTAATGGGTTTGTCTGGGAAAATTCGAATAAAAAGCTTCCCTTGTTTTTTAACCGTCCTGGTAATGGAGATACGAGCTGCTTCGATTTGTCGAGCAGTAATAAACCCAGGTTCCAGTGCTTGCAAACCAAAGTCACCAAAGGACACTTTGTTGCCTCCTTTAGCGGCGCCTTTCATGCGCCCTTTCATCTGCTTGCGATGCTTAAATCGTTTTGGTGATAGCATGATTAATTATCTCCTAGCCTTTGGAGCTTCAGGCAATACTTCGCCGTGAAAGATCCATGTCTTAATCCCGATACGACCATACGTGGTTTTTGCTTCTGCAAAACCATAGTCGATATCGGCACGCAACGTGTGCAACGGTACTCGGCCTTCGCGGTACCATTCTCGACGGGACATCTCCGCTCCGCCCAAACGTCCAGAAGATTGGACACGAATACCTTTGCTTCCGAACTTCATCGCTGTCTGAACGGCTTTTTTCATCGCTCGACGGAAAGCGATACGTCGCTCAAGTTGAGTGGCGATATTTTCTGACACCAACTGCGCATTGGTCTCAGCTTTTCGAACTTCGACGATATTAAGAAATACTTCGTTCTTGGTTAGTTTTTGAACGTCTTTTTTAAGCTTCTCAACATCAGCCCCACGCTTACCGATCACAATGCCGGGCCTGGCGGTATGGATGTTGATCTTGCACTTATTGGCCATGCGCTCAATGTCGACGTACGAAACGCCCGCGTGCGAAAGACGAGTCTTGATGTAGTTACGCAATTTAAGGTCTTGATGAAGCCACTTGCGATAATTCTTGTCGCCGTACCACTTCGATGACCATGTCTTAATGACACCGAGGCGAAACCCGATTGGATGTGTTTTTTGTCCCATAATTACTCTCCGTCACTCACTCTAATGGTTAAGTGGCTCGTCCGATGACGAATCCTGTCAGCTCGACCTTGTGCACGAGGCATGAATGATTTGTACACCGGCCCGGCATCAACAAAAATGGTATCGATAACCAAGCTGTCGACGTCGACACTGTCTTCTTTATCAACCGCGTTAGCCACCGCAGCGCTCAAGCACTTCTCGATGATTCTTGCCGCTTTTTTGGGCATAAACTGGAGTTGAGTAAGAGCAGCGGTCGCTTTTTGACCACGAACTTGGTTAGCCACCACGCGCATCTTGCGTGGTCCCATACGAACAGCTTTAAAATGTGCTTTAGCTTCCATGACTATTTCTTTCCACCATGGCCACTGAACGTTCTCGTGGGGCTGAATTCACCGAGCTTGTGACCTACCAGGTTCTCAGAGATGAAAACCGGAATGAACTTGCGACCGTTATAAACAGCAATCGTCATTCCCACCATCTCAGGAATAATTGTTGAGCGTCGTGACCAAGTCTTAATGACTTTCTTATCACCACTGTCTTTTGCGACAATGACCTTCTTTAATAGATGGTCGTCAATGAAAGGACCTTTTTTAATACTTCTAGGCATGAGTTATCTCCTATTTCCGCCTTCTGTCTTTAACGATAAATCGATCAGTACGTTTGTTGTGACGTGTACGGTAACCTTTGGTTGGCTTACCCCATGGAGTACATGGGTGACGTCCACCAGAAGACCGTCCCTCACCACCACCCATTGGGTGATCGACAGGGTTCATTGAAACACCTCGGTTATGAGGTCTTCGCCCCTTCCATCGACTACGGCCTGCTTTCCCCCACTTCACGTTACCGTGCTCGGAGTTCGAAATGGAACCGATTGTCGCACGACAATCGACGTGCACAAGACGAGTTTCACCGGAAGGCAATCGGATGTTGGCCCACTTACCTTCTTTAGCCATGAGAACAACTTTGCTACCAGCAGAACGACCTAATTGGCCGCCACCACCGATTTTCATCTCAACGTTATGTATCTCGGTACCAGTCGGAATGTATTGCAGTGGCAACGAATTGCCCGGCTTAATGTCAGCGGAGTTTGCAGCAATGATTTGATCGCCGACGTTCAATCCTTGCGGTGCAATGATGTAACGCTTTTCACCGTCGAGATAATGAAGCAACGCAATCCGTGCCGTACGGTTCGGATCGTACTCGATGCTAAAGACCTTCGCTGGAACCCCAAGCTTGTTACGCTTGAAATCTATCTTTCGGTATCGCTTTTTGTGACCACCACCGCGGAACCGAGAAGTCGTACGACCTCGATTATTACGGCCGCCAGTTCGCTTCTTCGTCTCAAGCAAGCTTTTCTCAGGCTTGCCACGAGTAATCGTCGAAAAGTCCTGGCTGGACATTCCTCTTCTACCAGGAGAGGTAGGTTTATATCTTTGTATCGCCATCTCTAGACTCCTTCAAACAGTTCAATCGTGTCACCCGCAACGAGTGTCACAATCGCCTTCTTCTTAGTTTTCTTTGCGCCGGACAAAATTCCAACGCGAGTACGAATTGTACGCCGCTTACCTCGTTGAACCAGGGTTCGCACGTCGCGTACTTTAACGTCAAAAAGCTTCTCAACGGCCTGACGAATCTGAACCTTGTTGGCACCGATCGCTACTTCGAACACATACTTGTGCGCGTAGTCATCATCCTCAGGAACGATGAAGTTTCCTCCGCTTTCTTGAAGCTTAGAAGCTTTTTCTGAAAACACAGGTTTATAAATGATTTCTGTAGGTGAAAGCATAGTCCTCTACGGCAGAAGCCGCTCCTCTAGTTGTTTTGCCACTTCTTGGGTGATCACCAAAGTTCCGTGATTGAGAATGTCGTAAACATTCAGCCCTTCCGGAGCCAGCCACTTAGACCTTGCAAGATTCTTCGTACCACGAACTAACTTATCGTTAGTTTTTGCATCTACAATGAGTACTTTGTTGGCCGGTTGTTCGGCGCCAAGGGCTGCGAGTGCCGCCGTGACGCTTTTGGTTTTTCCGTCGACATCGAAGTTGTCGATGATCACAAGCTTAGACTCTTTGGCTCGCAAAGAAAGTGCGGAACGCAATGCTTTCTTCTTGGCTTTTGTAGGCATGGTGTAGCTGTAATCCCTTGGTTTAGGACCAAACGACGATCCACCACCAACCCACACTGGTGATTGGTAGGAGCCGGCACGCGCACGACCGGTGCCCTTTTGCTTCCACGGTTTTTTGTTTGTGCCACGTACTTCACCACGACGTTTGACGCTGTGCGTTCCTTGCCGCTTGTTTGCACGCTGCCACTTAACAACTTCCCAAAGAAGGTGCTCGTGCACATCGGCACCAAACACAGAATCGTTAAGCTCCACAGAGCCTACTGCTTTTCCTGCAGTATTTTTTACTTCAAAGTTTCCCATGATGTCCCTCAGGTTCCAATCTCAACATCAACACCCGCTGACAACTCAATTTTGGTCAAAGCGTCAAGCGTCTGTTGGGTAGGTTCTAGGATGTCAATTAGTCGTTTGTGAGTTCGGATCTCGAACTGCTCTCGCGACTTCTTGTCAACGTGAGGTCCGCGAAGCACACAGTACTTATTGATTTTTGTTGGCAGCGGTATCGGACCAGCTACTTTTGCATCGGTCCTTCGAGCTGTATCAACAATCTCAGCTGCCGATTGATCAAGCAATTTATGATCATAGGCCTTAAGACGAATTCTTATTCTTGCTGCAGGCATACTATTCAGTCACTTTCGTTACAACACCAGCGCCAACGGTCCGGCCACCTTCGCGAATCGCGAAACGCAGTCCTTCTT